>CAWALE010000029.1:0-110589 GCA_963782775.1 uncultured Acidobacteriaceae bacterium | reverse complement strand
ACCACCTACGAGCGCATCGACGAGATCCCCTACATGGTCGTGAAGAAAGACGGTCGCCGCGAGCGGTTTGATCGGCAGAAGATTCTGAGCGGGCTATTGCGCGCGTGCGAGAAACGGCCGGTCTCCTCCACACAACTCGAAAAAGTGGTCGACGCGACGGAGAGCTATCTGATGGATGCGCCGGAGCGCGAGCGCACGACCAGCGAGATCGGCGAGTTGATCATGCAGCACCTCAAGGGCCTCGACACGGTCGCGTATATCCGGTTCGCTTCTGTGTATCGCGACTTCAAGGACGTGCGCGAGTTCAAAGAGGAACTTGAAGACCTGCTGGAGAGCCATCGGACGGGCAAGGGGAAGAAGTAGAAATACAGCCGCCAGTTTCCAGCCTCAGCTAGGTGAATCACAATTGCCTGCAGCTGCCGGAGTTGCGTTATGTCGAGCGAAGGGAATGCAAACGCATCGAAGATAACCTTGCACCTCGTTTCAAGCCTTGATGGCTTCATCGCAAGGAAGGACAACAGCGTCTCATGGCTAGAAGACAACGGGAGGGTCTACGAACCCGGGGTTTCCATTTCGGAAGAAGAGGCTGCGGCTTTCGTTAAAACCATAGATTGCTACGTGCTCGGCTCACGCACCTACGAACATGCGCTCGAACTGGGCTGGCCGTATGGAGATACTCCGACGGTAGTGGTGACGAGCAGGGCTTGGCCATCGGCGAAGGAGAGCGTCGAGTTTTATTCCGGCGATCTCAAAACGCTGGTTAATGCAAAACTTGCTCCGCGATTTCGAAACATCTGGCTGGTGGGTGGAGCGATGTTATGCCAGCGTTTTCTCTCGCTCGAGCTGGTGGATGAAATCAAGTTGGTCATTGCCCCCGTCCTGTTAGGCGATGGAGTACGACTATTCGATACTTCCCTGAAGGAAACAAGGTGGGACTTGAAAAAAGTGGTCGCCTACAAGAATGGTTTCGTCGAATTATCCTACGCGGCGACTAATGCATGAGAGCATCATGCTCGCTACCCGATCACTCCCACGGGAATGGCGAATGGAATTGAGATCTTGAACGAGGTCCCAGTCTTCTCTCCAGCGTCAAGGAAAAGCTCGCCACCGTGGTCTTCAACGATCCTCTTGGCAATGGCAAGTCCTAGCCCCGTGCCCTCGGATTTGCCGTAGGTGAAGAACGGCTGGAATACGGAGTGCTGTATCTCCGCGGGAATCCCCGGGCCGTTATCCCATACCTCAATTCGCAAGCAGGATGTTCCTCCCAGTGTGGTAATCGTCACCTGGCCCGATTCTGGAGAAACCGCCTCGCAGGCATTCAGGACGATGTTCGATATCCCTCGTTCAAGAAGCTGCGAGTTGAACCAGCCAATCGCCGATCCTTCGTGGCGATGAGTGAGGGCAATGCGCCGGAATGCCGGTTGTACGCCAATCATCCTCACGACGCGCGCGACGGTGTCTACGATATTTCCAGTCGCCGAAGAAAAGGGTTCGCCCCCCTTGGAGCATTCCAACATCTCGGAGACAAGTTCGTTCATCCGCGCGATGGAGAATCGAATCTCTTCATATAACTCGTCTCGTTCGCCCTCCTGCAAGTTCGACATGGCCAGGAACTCCGCATTGGCGAGAATTGCAGCCAGGGGAATCCGAAGGTCATGAGACATCTGGGCCAGGTTTGCACTGAGCGAGGGCTGCGGCTTGCTCGCAGGCGGAGTCCACTCCCGGCAAGGGGGATAACCGGACGTTGATAAGCGCTCGCTCACTTCTGCTTGCTCCAACATCGAAGACCTCTTCCTGTGTAAACGCCGGAATCGATCGAAGGCGCCCACCTTCCCCGGTTCTGCCACGGCTCGTACCTTGCCGTTTGCGCGAGGATCCGTCCGGCGGAATCACTCCTGAAACAGCTCCCTTAGAAATGGAGATACCTTGTTAAGCCCAACACCCTGGTCTCGCAATTCTCTGAGGCATGCAATTCCCTCGGCATCAACAAAAGAAACGTCCTCAAGCTCCAGGTGTAGCTGACCTGGGTCGCGGCCGGTGTGCGCATTGCATGTTGCGCGGAGTTCCTCCACCCAGGGGCCAGCGATCCGTCCTTCCACCCGAAGCATGACGGAATTCGCAGATGACTCCATCACCGTGATCCGTAACATTCGACTCGGCTGCTCCTGACCCCATGTAATGCAATCGGTGTGCCAAACATAAGTCGAAGTCGTAAACAGAGGGGGCCTGGCAACTCACGCCGGGCGTTTGTGGCTTCCAAATGCCGCCAATCCGCAAGTTCTGAGCTCCTTAGGGAGATTGTTTCCAATGCGTAAACACTCGGGGCGCGAATACCGTAACTCCCCATCGTTTGCGGTGGGCCGCACCGAGAACTCCCACATCTGGTGGGCGCAGGGAGCGCGATAAAAGGGCAACTACGACGGGCGGGGGAAAGTGGTCTGGACGCCGAGTTTCTTTATTCGGTGGCGGAGGGTGTTGGGATGGATGTCGAGTATCTTCGCCGCCCCGTTCGCACCCTCGATTTTCCCCCCGGTCTTGAGAAGGGCCGCGAGAATATGGTCTCGCTCCACCTCGTTCAGGGTCCCAAGTGCCGCAGCGGTTGCAGGCGCAATGACTTCAGTTTCGGGAGACGGCACCCCGTGGTTCTCCTCGGTTTTCGGACCCGTGACGGCTATCAGGTCCCGGTCAAGGCGCAGGATCGGTTCTGCGGAGACAATGACCGCACGTTCGATCACGTTCTGAAGCTCCCGGATGTTGCCCGGCCACGGGTAGTTCAGAAGATGGTCCATCGATTCCCGTGAGACGCCTTCGACCTTTTTCCCCAGCCGCTTCGATAAACGGGAGAGGCTGAAGGCCACAAGCTTGGGTATATCCGATCGGCGCTCCCGCAAGGGGGGAATTTCAATGGGGAAGACATTCAACCGGTAGAAGAGGTCCGCCCGGAACCGGCCAGCCTCGACCGCTTCGCGAAGATTGCGATTGGTCGCGGCAATCACCCGCACATCGACGCTTAACGTGCGGCTGCTGCCCACCGGCTCAAATTCACGTTCCTGCAAAACGCGGAGGAGCTTGACTTGTGTCTCCAGATTCAGCTCCCCGATCTCGTCAAGAAAGATGGTGCCACCGTTTGCAAGTTCGAAGCGGCCGATGCGACGATCGAGCGCGCCGGTAAACGCCCCCTTCACATGGCCGAACAGCTCGCTCTCCACCAGTCCCGCTGAAATGGCGCTGCAGTTCACGTTTACCAGGGCGCGGCTGCTGCGCGTGCTGCGGCTGTGAATCGCGCGCGCCACCAGTTCCTTTCCCGTCCCCGTTTCCCCAAAGATGAGTACGGTCGAATCGGTGGGAGCCACACGCTCCACGTCGCGAAGCACCTTCAGCAAGGTCGGGCTGTTTCCCACGATCTCCTCGAAGTTATGCTCGGCTCGCAATTCCTCGCGGAGATAGACGTTTTCCTTTTCCAGCCTGGCTTTGAGGCCCGCGATCTCGTCGTAGGATTGCATGTTTCGAATTGCCAGCACCACCTGGTTCGCGACTTCCTGCAGGAACAAGGCCTCTTGCTCAGAGTACCGGTCACTTTCCCGGCTTACGAAACTGAGCGTACCGACGCATTTGCCCTGGAGGACCATCGGCAGCGCGCATATGGAACGAACGCCTTCTCTTGCCAGACGGCGCTCGTTCTCAAACTGGGCCGACTCATCGAGGTTGCCGCACACCCGAGACTGCTGGTGGTCGTAAACCCAGCCAATGCTGGTTTCGCTGCGGAGGTACTCAATACCCGGCTGAAAGAAGTCCGAGTGCAACTCACCCTCGACGGCCAGAAAGCGGAACGTGTCTCTCTCCGGCTGATAAAGCGTGATGGCGCATCGATCGAAGCCGATGAACCGCCGCAATACCCCGGAAATCGAACGCAACAATGCTTCCTGGGTCAGGTTCGTGATAATCGCATTGTTGATCTGAAGCAGGCTCCGGTTCTGTTCTTCAGTTCTGCGCAGAGCCTCTTCGGTCTGCTTGCGCTCGCTGATGTCGATGAAGGTGATCACTGCTCCGATGGTTCGCCCCTCTTCGACGACGGGGTGCGACCAATACTCCACGGGGAAGCTCGTGCCGTCCTTTCGCCAGTACACCTCATCATCGCGATGCACGCTCTCCCCATTCTGGAACCCTAAATAGATGGGGCACTCTTCGATGGGATAGGGCGTGCCATCTTGGCGGGTATGATGTTCCAGCGAATGAAGATTCTTTCCCAGCAATTCCGTAGGATCGCCGTACCCAAGGATGCGGGCCGCCGAGCAATTCGCGAAAAGGCATGTACCGCTGGAATCGCACGCACAGATGGCTTCTGCGGCGGAATCGAGCATGAGCCGGACTCGCCGTTCGCTCTCGCTTGGCGCGTCGTTCGCCAGCAACCATGCCGGATTGGCGCCAGAAGGGTGCACGGATGATTCCAAGATTGGGGAAGAAGAGACACCGGATAACGCGGCATTCACGGCTGTTTGAACATGCTGCCAGCAGATACTCACTATATACTCGTTCGTCCAGACTGGTCTTCATGAAAGATAGACACGTCCCCCCCGGCCGTTTTCGGCCTCTGACTGAAGGTTTCTGCCTGTGCTTGAGGATTTCCCGGTCGATGGCCGCTGGATTAACGCTCTTACCGACGCAACATTGTTTGCCGATATAACTCCTGGCAGAGCAAAATCGATGGCGCCGGATCACCTCCGCACCGCCCCAAGATAAGCTAGAAGCCAGGAGCTAGTAGCTAGCAGCTTTCTATGCCTGAATCGAAGACGCACAAAGTCACGCTCATTCCCGGCGACGGCATTGGGCCGAAGTTACGCAGGCTGTTGTCCGCATTCTTGAAGCAACCGGCGTGAAGTGGGAGTGGGAGCGGTTTGCCGCCGGAGCCGAAGCATTCGAGATTTTCGGCGAATACATTCCCGCAGACCTCAGCGACTCCATCGCGCGCAACAAGGTGGCCCTGAAGGGGCCGGTGACTACGCCGATTGGCGGCGGGTTCAAGAGCATCAACGTCACGCTTCGCAAGCAATTTGACTTGTTTGCGAATTTCCGGCCGATCAAGAATCTGCCCGGGCTTGAGTCGAAATGGCCGGGCGTGGACCTGATCATCGTGCGCGAAAACACCGAGGGCGAGTACGTAGGCCTGGAGCACGAAGTGGTTCCCGGCGTGGTGGAAAGCATCAAGGTGATCACCGAGAAAGGCTCGACGCGCATCGCGAAATTTGCCTTTGAATACGCGCGCAAGCACGGTCGCAAGAAGATCCACTCCATTCACAAAGCCAACATCATGAAGCTGTCGGATGGGCTGTTTCTGCGCTGTGCGCGCAAGGTGTCCGAGGGGTTTCCTGAGATCTTTTATGGCGAGCACATCATCGACAACACCTGCATGCAACTGGTGATGAATCCCTACCAGTACGACACGCTGCTGCTCGAGAATCTATACGGCGACATCGTCAGCGATCTCTGCGCCGCGTTTGTCGGCGGCCTTGGCCTTGTACCCGGTGCGAACCTTGGGCATGAGTGCGCCATCTTCGAAGCCGTACACGGATCAGCGCCCGACATTGCCGGCAAGGACCTGGCGAATCCGACGGCTTTGCTGCAGTCGGCAGTGCTGATGCTGCACCACCTGAACGAGGAAGCGGCCGCGAACAAGGTGCAGAAGGCGCTTGAATCTGTCTACGCCGGGCGCAAATGCCTGACCCGCGATGTTGGCGGCACGTGCGGCACGACGCAGTTTGCCGACGCGGTGCTGGCGGCGATGGAATCGGTGTAATCGACGGGACGCACCCGCTCGGGGATGCTAAAGAAATATCGCTTTTAAGGTCAAGTTCGTCATTCCAAGGGGGTTAGCTTTCGGAGGGGGTCCCGCAAACTATTGAACCTAAACGACTTAAGATCTAAAGTCGTCATAAATAAGGACTTGAGAGACTTTTCGGGCTATCTGCTCCGTTTCTGGGGCATAGGGTCCACAATGTGATGTGTTGAGTCTTAAGGTGGAACGTTGGAGCGAATGTTCACCCAACGCTGCCGCGTTGATGATGCCGTTTTTCGCTCTGAGACAAGTATAGGAAATCCTGAGAAATAGCCTGCAAAGTGGTACCGAAATATATTCGCAATGCAATGAGCGGGATGATGCTGATTGTGCGGAGGACGGGTATTGACATCCGGTGAAGTGGACCCGAGTGGACCCGACACTCGCCTCTTTTCGGCCAGCATTCCATTACCGGCGCCCGGGAAGGCTATCGATAGCGAAACCCAGGCGAAAATCGAAAGCAAATGGCCTCCTGAGGTTGACTCCGGAGGAACCGGAGCATGCATTTGATGACGGACCCGTTACCATCGGGTTGCTGATCTATCAGGCTGATTTCGCAAGAGTTCTTACTTTCCCACCTTTTCGTCTCAGGAATTTTGCGCGTAGTGTGGCTGAATTACCACACTGCGCTTTTCATATTTGGCGTCTAATCTTGTGGTTACGCCCCCTGAACGTTGAACGTTTGATTGCTTTGGAGTTTTCTGCTTGGCACAGATTGCACATCTGGAACAGACCATTGCGGCGCCCCTCGAGTTCACAGGTGTTGGACTGCACTCGGGCGCCCCTGTGACGATGCGGTTGCTGCCAGCGCCGGCCGGTTCCGGCATCGTCTTTCGACGCACGGACCTCGACAATTTTGAAATTCCCGCGACGGGACGAAACGTAGCGAAGGTGAGCTACGCGACGAGCCTGATGCGACAGGGCGTTTTGATTTCGACCACCGAGCACCTGCTGAGCGCGCTGATCGGCATGGGCGTGGACAACGTGATCGTGGAACTCGACAATCTGGAGTTGCCGATTCTGGACGGAAGCGCGCTGCCTTATGTCGAAGCGTTTCGCGACGCCGGCATCAAGACCCAGCGCAGAAAACGCGAGTGCATCAAAGTACTGCAACCTCTTGAAGTACGCGATGGCGACAAGTTCATCGGCCTGTATCCCGGGACCGGATATCGCATCCAGTATCGGATCGACTTTCCTTCTCCCATCGGGCAGCAGGAGACAAGCATCGACCTGGCCGCAGAGACATACGGCACGTTCATCGCACCTGCCCGGACATTTGGCTATAAAGCTGATGAGACGAAGCTACGCGACATGGGTTTGATTCGCGGAGCCAGTCCAGAGAATGCGATCGTTTTGGGGCCGAAGGGTCCGGAGAACGGGCCACTGCGCTTCAGCGACGAATATGTGCGGCACAAGGTGCTTGACCTGATCGGCGACCTGGCATTGGCTGGGCGGCGGATTGAAGGACTGGTTGTAGCCGAACGCGCGGGACATGCGATGCACACAGCACTCGTGTCAAAGCTGATGAAGGATCGCTCGGCGTGGGAGATGGCGCACGTTCCGGCTGCTGCGGCGGAGGCAGAAGATGAATCGCTCACGGTCGCGGCGATGCGACGTCCGGCGCTGATGGGCGCGTAGTTTCGACGACTCGCTCGAGTCGTTTCTCTAACGCAAATTATCGGAAAACAAAAGCAGATCCTTCGCGCAGCTTACCCCACGGACTAATGTCCGCGGGGCCCCAAGCTTGCTGCGCTCAGGATGACACGACACATTCAATGGGTGAAGGAGTGAGTCCGGGCCGACGATGAGAGCGGTCCCAGAGAATTCATCCCATGTCACAGAAGCGAGACATGGGGCACCGGGCATCATCCTTTTGCTTTAGGCTGGGACGGCCTTGATATCTATCGGTGGCCCCCAAATACCAACAAACACGATGCACATCGGCGTGGGGCACGCGACCGTCTTGCCTTCGCTGGCGAGTTTTCCGTTGGATGTGTCGCGCGAGAAAACGGCGAGATTGTTGGAGTTCTGATCGGCGACCAGCATCCAGCGCTCGGTGGGATCGAGGGTAAAGTTGCGCGGGGTTTTTCCGCCGGAACTGGTCCTCTCGATCGGCGTAAGCGCGCCGGTCTTGGGGTCTGCCGCAAAGCTGAAGATGAAATCATTGCCTCGGTTGGTGAAATAGACGTTGCGGCCATCTTTGGAGATGACGGTGTCGCATCCGGTGTTTCCGGAACCTGCGTTTGCGGGAAGAAGTTCGACGCGGCTCACAAAGGTCAGGCTTCCATCGCCCTTGTTCCACTTCAAAATGTCGACGGTGGAGTTCAGCTCGTTCATGCAATATGCCGTTGAGCCGTTGGGATGGAAATGCAGCGTGCGCGGACCTGCGCCGGGCGCGGCCTTGTAGGCTCCTGCGTTTTTGAGGACTGCGGTCTTCGAGTCGAAGGTATAGATGTGGATCAAGTCGCCGCCGAGATCATTGATGTAGGCGAAACGATTGTTGGGCGAGAAGGATGCGAAGTGCGCGTGCGCTGCCTCCTGGCGATCGGGGTTGGGACCGTGGACGGTGTAGTGCTCGCTCCACACGAGCGGGCTGAGTCTGCCGTCGGTGACTTTGAAGCTGGCTGCGCTGCCACCGCCGTAGTCGGCTGAAAGAAGAACGCGGCCCGTGCGATCGATGGCGCAGTGGCATGTGCCTTTGCTGGCGGAGTTCTGCCCGGAAATTCGCTGGAGCTTGCCATCGTCAATGCGAAAGCTGGCGACCTCGCCGGTTGGTTTGCCGTTGAAGCTGTCCACCTCGCATGCGGCAAAGAGATATCTGCGATCGGGCGAGAAGCAGAGCCAGTCTACCGTCGATATTTCCGCTGCAACGCCGACACTGGTGAGTTCGCCTTTCGCGGAATCCCAATCGAAGGAGTGGATGCCCTCGGGTGTACCGGAGGCAACGAAGACGCGCTGGCTGCCGGACGCGGCGAAGCTTTTGGTTGCGACAGCGGCGAGGGTGGCAGCGGAGGCGGACATCAGAAAATCACGGCGGGAGACGTTTCTCATGGCACCAGCGATTCTCGCCGATGGACCCGCAACAGCGCCACTTGAAGTGGATGAAAAACAACAGGCGCATCTGGTTGGATGCGCCTGAGCGAAACCACAAGATTCGAGCAAGTGAGTTGCTTCATCGCTCGAGTTTGAAGATCACGTTCACCGTGGTTTCGACTTCGACTGGCTGCTCGTTCAGCAGATATGGCCGATAACGCCAAGTCTTGACGGCATCAATCGCTGCCTGCTGCAGCATCGGCGGACCACTGATGGCTTGAAGGTTTTCGATGGTGCCGGACTTCGAGATCGTGGCCTGTAAGACTACGGTGCCCTGTTGACCCGCTGACTTGGCGATGGCCGGATATTGCGGGATGCTCTTGTAAATCAGAAAGCCTTCGACAAATTTTGAAGGCAACCGCACGCTGGACGGCGCAGGGGGACGGACGATGGGAAGGCTTCGACCATTTGCGAAGGGGCTGCCGTCGCCCCCGGGAATGCTGGGACCCAGATCTGCAGCAAGATTGGAGGCAAAAGCAGGTTCGGGGCTGTCGGGCTTCTTAATACCGATCGGAATTATCGTCGGCGCGATCAATTGGCGTCCCATCATTTCGGAGTAGTCGTGGGGCGCAGCGGCACGGACGCGTGCAGGCTGCGGCGGGTCAGGGCGCGGCGCGGCTGGCACGACGAGGAGCGCAGGAATGAAGTGGCTCGGCAATGCGGCAGGGTAAATGAGGGGAACGAGAATTAGCGCGACGAGAATAGAGCCGTTGAGTCCGAGAGCGGCGAGCATCCAGCGGCGGCTGCGAGTTTTGATTCTGCCTGTCGATTCAAAAGTGGAGTCTTCAAACATGGCGTGCCTCCCAAGATGAGATCAGCCGCGCCGGTGGGAGGCGGAGAGCCTTTGAGCGCAAGCGGCCTCAGCCGCTCGATCGCGCTGATTGGCGCGGCGTGCGGTGTTCAAGGCCCACCGTTCATCCCCATCGGAACCACTGTGCTGATGTAGACACCGCGAGTCTGAAGAATGTTCCTTACCTGCAAAAGGAATCACAAAGCTCACGGTGCGCGGTTTATCTCTACTCGGGCATTGTGGTGATGCGCTAAACTCCATAGCATTCGTCGCTGAAAAGAATCGGAGCTCGAATGAAACTGCATCGCTTGTTGTTGCTTGTGTTCGCCGCAGTCTGGATTTCAATCGCAGGAGCGCAGGAAACGCCGCAGCCCGCGGGTGCGGCACCATCCGGAAAGACACCGGATTCGGCTGCAACGCTGGCCTACATTCACGATGCATGGACGACGCTGACGCGATCGATGACGGATTGTCATTCGCTGGTCGACATCAAAGTGACAGCGAATCCGATTCTCTACATGCCTGCTGAAGTGCCGGCGCCTGCTGACGTCTCCGCGCTCAGCGAGAAGTGCAATGTGAAGATAGCAACGTTGCCGCGGCGGATCGAGAAGCTTGGCGATGTGCGGCCAGAGGAGTTGCCGGCGGCGGGGTTGCTCTATCTGCCGAATCCATATGTGGTGCCGGGCGGGCGTTTCAACGAAATGTATGGGTGGGATAGCTACTTCATCCTGCTGGGACTCGAGGCCGATCATCACGAGACGCTTGCGAAAGGAATGGTGGACAACTTTCTCTTCGAGATCGAGCACTACGGCGCGGTGCTGAACGCGAATCGCACTTACTATCTGACGCGATCGCAGCCGCCGTTTTTGACGGCAATGATTCGCGCTGTCTATGAGAATCCTGCAAGCTTCGCCGCAACTTCGGCTGGACGCAGCGAAGCGCGTGCGTGGCTTGCACATGCGTATGCCCTGGCAGAGAAGGACTACTCAACGTGGACGCGACCGGAACACAAGGCAGGGACGACGGGCCTCGCGCGTTACTTCGACTATGGCACGGGGCCGGTGCCGGAGATGGCGGACGACAGCACCTACTACTCCGATGTGATTCGCTGGCTTGAGGCGCATCCTCATGCGGTGAGCGCCGAAGAAGCCGGTGCGCCATACCTGGTGAAAGGAGCGGAGCATCCGAGCGATGCAGAGGCAGCGCGGCTGAAGCAGACGAGTTGTGACGTTAGCGTCAGCGTGGTTTGCATGCACGCGTATGCCGATGGGTACCGGTTGAGCAGGGAGTTCTATATCGGCGATCGCGCGATGCGCGAGTCCGGATTCGATCCGAGCTTTCGCTTCGGGCCATTTGACGGCTCGACGCATCACTATGCTCCGGTGTGCCTGAACAGCCTTTTGTATCGGTACGAGCGCGATCTGCAGCATATTGCGCTGCTGCTGGGCAAAGGTACAGAAGCGGCGCGCTGGGGGAAGAAAGCGCAGGCTCGGAACGCAGCGATTCATCGTTATCTATGGAAGCCGCAGCAGGGAGTGTTTGCAGACTACGACTTCGTGAAACACAAGTCGTCTGATTATGCGTATATCTCGTCGCTGTATCCGCTGTGGGCGGGCGTTGCGTCACGCGAAGAGGCAAAGAAGGTGGTCGCAAAGCTGAACCTGTTCGAGCGCGCGGGCGGATTGTCGATGAGCAACACGGATACCGGTATGCAGTGGGACGAGCCATTTGGATGGGCTCCGACAAACTGGGTTGGCGTGTCGGGACTGCAGACGGCCGGATTTCGCGACGATGCGAAGCGGCTGGCGGCGAAGTGGGACGCAACAGTGGACCAGGGATTTGCGCATGACGGAACGATCCGCGAGAAGTACAACGTGGTGTCGGGTAATGCGGACGTGCAGGTAAGCGCGGGCTACAAGACCAACGTGATCGGATTCGGATGGACTAATGCTGTTTATCTGAAGATGAAGGAAATCATGGCCGCTGGAATAGAGAGCAAGGTTGCCGCAGATTGATTCAAGCTAAAAAGCAGCGAGGCGCTTCCGCAATGGAAGCGCCTCGCTTGTTTTGAGCTGCGTTGAAGTTATTCCGGCAGCTTCTTCGTTCCGTTGACATGGAAGTTCTTTGTCAACGTTTGCGCCGACGTGTCGGGCTGTCCGCCACCGACTGAGATGGCGTAATCGCCCTCCGCTATCACCGGATCTCCCGCTTCTGTAACCATGCTCAGGTCGCGGTCCTTCAGGTCGAAGTGGACCTTTTGCGACGCGCCTGCAGCGAGGTGTATACGCTGGAATCCGCGCAGGGCACGCATGGGTGCGCCGGGCGTGTTCGGGAATTTCAGATAGAGCTGGACAACTTCGTCGCCGTCGCGGCTGCCGCTGTTGGTGACAGTGACATCGGCTGACACCGGATCGCCTGCAGCGACAGTCTGCGTTGGTACATTGAGATCGCTGTATGCGAACTTTGTGTAGCTGATGCCGTAGCCGAAAGGATAGAGCGGAGTGCCGGTGAAGTACCGATAGGTGCGTCCCTTCATTGCGTAGTCTTCGAAGGGAGGAAGCTGATCGGCACTCTTGTAGAACGTGACGGGCAGCCGGCCGGCTGGATTGTTTTTCCCTGAAAGCGTTTCGGCTACTGCCGTGCCACCTTCTTCGCCCGGATACCACGCATCGAGAATTGCATTGGCGTGTTCGTTTGCCCAGTTCACAGCAAGTGCGCTCCCGTTGGTGAGGACAAGGATGACAGGTTTGCCCGTCGCTGCCACTGCTTCAAGCAGGTCCTCTTCGGGTTTTGGAAGATCGATGCTGGTGCGGTCGCCGCCTTTGAAGCCGGGGATGCTTACCTGCATCTCTTCGCCTTCGAGTTCGCTTGTGATACCAAGAACGGCGATGACGACATCAGCATTTTTGGCTGCTTCAACGGCCTCGGGCTTCGGACTGAAATCGTTCTTGGACCAGACGAGCTCCGCAATTGGCTTGCCGTTTTCATTGGGCGAGTAGTCGACCTTGAGCACGGCGGGCTTGCCTGCCTCGAAATGAACGGTGCCAAGTCTGGGGTCATAGGGATCGCCGCCATAGGAAGAGGTCACGTTTTTACCGTCAACCTGCACGCGGAAGAAACCACTGGCCTTCAACCCAAGGTTGTAGTCGCCTGTCTCGGGCGCCGTGATGGTGCCCTCATATCGAATCACCAAGGGGTGCACGCTGGCAGCCTCCGGCGGCATTGCCTGTGCCCCAGCGTTAAGAGTGGGTTCAATGCGCGTCGCCACCGGCTTCGTGGCTTCGGGATTGTTGATGTTGCTCATGTCGAGCTTGGCAAAACTGGCCCTGATTCCAGGTTTGCCATCCACCGTCAGAGCAGAGGCGGGTACCGGTGCCGCATCGTGGCCGAGGAACTGCGATCCAGCGGCGTATGTGATCGTATTGCCCGAGAACTCCTTGAGCAGCCCATCGAGAATGGAGACGGTGTACGTGGGTGAACCGTTGTAGTTGCCGAGAAGGACTTTCGTCTGATTCGCGAGCGGACCGACGACGGCGATCTTCATGCCGCTTGTTTTCAGGGGCAGGATGCCGTCGTTCTTCAGCAGCACCATCGACTTGTTTGCGATCTCGTGGGCAAGCTGGCGATTCTCCTGACTGCTCAACTGGTTCTCATCGATTTTTGAGTACGGAACCATCTCCGGCGGATCGAACATGCCGAGGCGCATGCGCGCGGTGTAGAGACGCACCAGGGTGGTGTCGATTTCGCTTTCCTTGAGAAAGCCCTTCTGGACGGCTTCGCGATACGCCTTGTAATCACTGTCGTCCTTGACGAGGAATCCTCCATCGACACACTCGTTGTCCATGCCGCGCTGAAGACTGATGGCTGAGGCCTCAGGCTGCGTAGGCTTGTAGTGATGATTGCGGTAGATGTCGACGACGGCGCCGCAATCGGATACCACGTATCCCTGGAAATTCCATTTACCGCGAAGCTGATCCTGAAGCAAAAATTGATTTGCGCAACCTGGCTCGCCATTGATGCTGTTGTAAGCGCACATGACGGAGCCGGCCTTGGCTTCAGTAACCGTGGCGCGGAAAGCGGGCAGATACGTGTCGAGTTGATCATGCTTGGTGACCGTAACGTCGGCAGTGTGGCGCGTGTACTCGGGTCCGCTGTGGACGGCGTAGTGCTTGGGCGTAGCAATCGTCTTGTAGTACTTGGGATCATCGCCCTGCATGCCGGTCACAAAGGCAACACCCATGCGAGCGGTCAGGAACGGATCTTCACCGTAGGTTTCCTGTCCGCGGCCCCAGCGGGGATCGCGGAAGATATTGATGTTGGGAGCCCAGAAGTCGAGACCCTGAAAGAACATGTTGGCGCGGTGTTCGCGGACGGCCTGCATGTACTTGATGCGCCCCTCGGTGCTGATGACTTCAGCCATCTTGTGGATGGCGGTCGGATCGAAGGTGGCGGCCAGCCCGACGGGTTCTGGGAACTCCGTGGTGCCGTTGTTGATGACGCCGTGCAGTGACTCGCTCCACCAGTCGTAGGCGGGAATGTCGAGCCGCGGAATCGCGCGAGATTGATTTACGAGTTGACTGACCTTCTCGTCCAACGTCATGCGATGAACGATATCGGTAGCGCGCTGCTCGGGCGGAAGGCTGGGATTGAGATAAGCGGGCTTTTGAGCTTCCTGCGCGCGGACGGCGACGATGGAAGTGCACAGAGCGAAAATTGCAGCGAGCGATCGAATTCGAAGTTTGTTCATGGAGTTCCTCACGGCAGGAAAGGATCGCTGGAAGCAATTTGGCGACAAAGAAAGCGTTATCCTCCCACCGGGAGCCAACGGTAATGCTCCGGGCGGGGTCTGGTCAAGCCGCAATAATGCGGAAATCGTGCCAAGAAAATCGGTTTTCTTAGAGCGAACTCCCTGGGTGTAACCTTCCAGCGACGCCCTGCGTAATAAGGGCAGAAGGGAAAACGCAGATGCAGGACGAGGGAAGCAGCGTCCTCGACAGGTTTCGGCAAGGCGACGTTGACGCCTTCGAGACGCTTTTTCACATGCATCAGCGGTCTGTCTTTGGCTGGGTGCTGCGTATTGTCCGTGATCGAGGCGCGGCGGAAGACGTCACGGTAGAGGCATTCTGGCGGATGCATCGGGCTCATGCGCGCTTTGATTCCGCGCGCGGATTTGAACCATGGGCGCGGCGGGTAGCAACGCATGCCGCGCTCGACTGGCTGCGCAGGCAGAAGCCGGAGAGCAGCGTGGCGCCGGAGATGTGGGTGAACGTGGCGGCGCCTTCGACTGGAGATGCCGCAGTGGCCGCGGATATCCGACGAAAGACGGAACTGGCCTTCGCGAGGCTGCCCGCAAAACTGCGGCTGGCCGCGGTGTTGGCAGTCGTGGAAGAAAGACCTCACAAGGAAGTTGCCGAAGCCTTGGGAATCACGGTCGCGGCGGTGAAGTTGAGAGTGTTTCGCGCTCTGCGTTTGTTGAGAAAAGATTTGCAGGAACAGGGGATCACACCATGACGAAGGACAGGGATCAGGGATCAGGGATCAGGGATCAGGAAGCAATCGGATAAAGCAGATGCTGCGGGAAGCGCATTGCCGCCGCGTTGGAGAGGATGCAGAACCGGACGCGCGATTTGTGGCCTGCAATGCTGCGGCGGATGGATGAGCAGAGCGCGCACGGCGCAAGTTCGATTCCATGGTTTGACTGGGCGCTTGCCGGCGGACTGGTGGCGTTTGCGGTGATCGCTCCAGGCACCATTCCGGTGATCCTCTATTACCTGTGAAACGCGCGGGGCTGGCCCGCGGAAAGTGAGGTTTCCGATGAACACGCATCCTTATCTGAGGGCATTTCTAGCGGGCATCCTGGTGCCCACGCTGGTGCTCCCGCTACTGCTGCTCGCTTTTATCGTGCTCAGGCTGGGTATGCAGATTTCATTCCCGATCGAGCGCGGGCTGGTGTTTCCCATGGCGCTGGTGCCGGCCCTGTGGGGTGTTTGGAGCATGCTGTGGCAGGCGTCACGAGAGAGCACTCACCTGCCGTTGGGCGCGCACGGAGCAGTCCTGCCGTTGCTGATGGTGCCGGTTGGTGCATTTATCGCCACCCACGTTGGAGTGCTGCATCTGGGAGCATCGTCCGTGACATGGTTCAACTCGATCTCAATCCCGTATGCGCTGATTGCCTGTTTCCTCGCCGTCGCGATCGCAGCGTATTACCTTGCATGGAAGTACATTGTGGGGTTTGTGAACCGGGTGCTGGGGATTGCTTGAGAGCGGCTGCTAGCTCTTAGCTTTTAGCTGGTGCGTGCCAGACGCATTTCTTCAACTGGACCGCGAAATCAAAGAAGCAGGCTACGTCGTCGACGCGAAGAAGTCTTGCAGACCCGCGCGGTGGGCGTGGGCGACCATGGTGGACTGAATTTCCAGCGCGAGTGCAAGCGCATCGCGACCCTGGCGTGCAGTGACCAGCGGTTCTCGACGCGTGCGAACCGATTCGAGGAACGACTGAATCTCAAGGCGGAGCGGCTCGCCCGGCGTGACCGGCGGCTTGAGAAACGACAAGCCGGGATTGGGGCTGGTTGCGAGGCCGGCAACGAGGGCTGGGTTGGCCGCGGCGAGTTGCGCCATTAGGGCCGGATCAACGCGGCCTCCGGCAATTGCTGCTGCGATCTCGGGTGTGATGCTGGCGTCGAGTCGAATGACGAGGAGGTCCTGACGGGCGTAATCGATCGAAACATAGCTGCGCGGCTGGAAGAAGCGAAGCTTGCGCACGCGCTCCGTGGAAACGCGCGACGCGGTGAAGTTGGCCACGCAGCCCGATTCGAATTCGACGCGGACATTGGCGATGTCGACCTTGGGCGAGAGGATGGGCAAGCCCGACCGCTCGCACTTCGCGGACTGGCGAATTCGCCATCGTCAACACAATGTCGAGGTCGTGAATCATCAGGTCGAGCACGACATCGACATCAAGCGCGCGCGGCGTAAACACCGAGAGCCGATGCGCCTCAAAAAACATGGGCCGCCGCAATTGAGACTGCACGGCGAGCACGGCCGGGTTGAAGCGCTCGAGATGCCCCGGTTGCAGGATGCGTTTGTTCTTTGCGGCCAGGTCAAGCAGTTCGTCAGCTTGCTCGATAGTGGCGGCGAGGGGTTTCTCGACAAGCAGATCGAGACCGGCACCTAGCAGCACCGACGCCACAGCATGGTGATGTACGGTGGGAACTGCAACCGTCGCCGCGTCGAGGTGGAGATCCGCCGCGAGCAGCTCGTCAATCGAGGAGAATACGGGGATAGCGAAGGTAGATTTCGCTTCGGCAGCGCGTGCATCGTCTGGTTCCACTGCTGCAACCAGGGCGACGCCCTGGCCAGCGGTCTCAAGTTCGCGGTAAACGCGAAGATGATTGCGGCCGAATGCGCCGGCGCCGACGACGGCAACCCGAACATTGCCTTCGCTTGCGATTTTGCTACGCCCCTTTGCCTTCCACAGCCTTCAGGCAGCGGGTGTAGAGCTGCAGAAGCTGGGCCACATGCTCCTCCGGCTTGAGGGCCGAGGCGCCACTGAAGCCGGTGGCACCCGTGGCGGGACGGCCCACGCCTGCGGTTCCAGCGACAAATTTGAGCAGATCAAGAGCGATATCTTCATTGCGTCGGGCGCCGAGACCCGCGTTGTTGAGTGCTTCCATGCTGATAAGTCTCCGAAGACAGATGCTACCAGATGCGGCGCAGAAACTCCCGCGTTGGGCCGCTCGCAATCAGCACTATAACCTAGAGAGGTGCCGCGCCGGTCAAACATGAGCATTCTGATCGCATGAATCATCGAGTTCGCCTCTGGTTTCGCAATCCGATTTTTCTTTTGTGTTTAGTTGCGGGGCTTACTGCGTTCGCAGTGCAGTCGGGCGAGGTTGGCAGCGCGGACACGATGCATCGGCTGCAGTCGACGCACGCGTTCTGGACTTCAGAGCCGCCGGTGTTTCCCAGCGAGTACCCGGAGTTCGGTGTGCACGGCAGAAACGGCTCGCTGCAAAGCTGGTATGGCATCGGGCAATCGCTGCTGATGCTTCCGCAGGATATTCTCGGCACCTACATCGCAGGGCTGCAGCGTCTTTGACCGCTACGGCGATACCGATCCCACCGTGCGCGATATTGTCGTCACCTACTTGACGCAGATTTTTATTACGGTATTGACGGCGCTGGTCTGCTTCAAGCTTTTGCGCCAGTTTTCATTCAGCACAAATCAATCCATCGCAGGAGTGCTCGCGTTTCTGCTGGCAACGACGCATCTGCACTACACGCAGAACATGATGGAGAACAACTACATTTGCCTGCTCACGCTGGCCGGTTTTGCATTTGAGTATGAATGGCTGAAGACCGGTAGCCGATGGGCGCTGGTGATCGGCACTGGAGCGTTGGGGCTGAATCTGCTGACGCGGTTGACAACGGGATTGGACCTGCTGGCCGGCGCGTTCTTCGTCCTGCTCGTTCTCTGGTTCGAAGGCGTGCGAGGGCGCGCTTTGTGGAGTCGGTGTCGCCAGTACGCCGTGATTGCGATACCGGTGTTCTGCTTCTTTGGGTTCCTTGACCGGCTGTATCAGTTCTATCGATTCGGATCTTTTACGAACACGTACGTCAGCCTGGTAGCGAAAGAAACGATCGCACGAGACCCGAGCTTGCCAGCAAACTATCCGTGGACGACGCCCTTTCATAAGGGGCTTCTGGGAGCGCTGTTTGCGCCGGAGAAGTCTATCTTTCTTTTCGATCCTCTGATCATTCTGGCCTTGGTTCTTCTGACGCTTCATTGGCGGAGGCTTGCGCCGCCGATGCGCGCCTACGCGATTGCGACCTGCCTGATGCTGCTGGCGTATCTCAGCTTTTATGCACGATACTTCGCGTGGGCCGGCGACTTCGCCTGGGGCGATCGCTACGTGTCGACGGCAGTTGAGTTGGTGGCGCTGATGGCGATTCCTCTGCTGCTGAAATACCGGCGCGAGGCTGGCCGGGCAGTCTGGGTCATGGGCTTGGTGCTGCTGGTGGCGAGCCTCCTCATCCAAATTGAATCGCTGATGTTCTGGCTGCCGCTCGAGATCTACCAGGAAGAGACACTAGGCCATCCGACTTTCGTTATCGCGTTGCGTGCCAAAAACATTGTCGCCTTCGCGTTTGGCAAGATGGACGCCTGGGGGTTGAACAATGTTCCGATGACCCAGGACCCGTGGGACTACGTGCACATCACATGCTGGAATTTTCTGCCTTTTCTCCTGCGCCGCGTTGGCGAGGCGCCCGCGTGGGCGGTCAGGATCGCCTTCGCGGTATGGTTCACTGCTCTGGCGGCATTGGCGGCCACTCTGTTGCGGCTGCGCCATGTTGCAAGGCAATTACAAGTGCCTTAGTCTGCAAGCCGACAGGCCGAGGCAGGCAGGTCGGGTTAGTCTAAACGGATGCTGACCGCGTATATCGCGCTTGGTGCGAACCTGGCCAGTTGGGCAGGCCCGCCGGAGGTTACGCTGGCGGCCGCCGTTGAACGCCTCGGCGGTCTGGGGCGCGTAACGGCCCGCTCGTCGCTTTACAGCACTGAGCCGGTTGGGTTCGCGGAACAGCCTCGGTTTGTGAATGCAGTTGCGGCGCTGGAAACGGAGCTTGGGACCGCGCGAACTGCTCAATCAACTGCTGGCGATCGAAAAGGAGTTCGGTCGCGACCGTTCGGCGTCGATTCTTAATGGCCCACGGACGCTCGATTTGGATATTCTGCTTGTAGGCCATCTTCAGATCAATGAGCCTGGGCTGGTGCTTCCCCATCCAAGACTCGCTGAGCGTGCATTTGTACTGGTTCCCCTCCATGAGATCGCCCCGAAGCTGCAAATTACTGATAGTGGAAGAACCGTTGAAGAGTTGCTTCAGTCCCTGCATCTAAGCCATAAAGGTGAAACTGATGCCGTGGTGCGAATTGAAAGCGATCGTTGGCGTGCTCCGGCACATTCCTAGGCCTGCTCCGGCAGTCGTTGGGCTGCTTGCGGCTACGGTTCTTTGCGCGCAGAAACCCGTGCCCATCACATTGACTGTCGTCGACCGGTCGAACGCCGCCATAGCCGGTGCGAGCGTTCAAGAAGCCAATGGCCCCTTGCTGGGCCGCACCGATACCAACGGGCAGGTCACGGTCCGCTGTAATATCCCCTGCAATCTCCGTGTCGAGGCGCAGGGATTCGCAGGAAAGTTTGTCGAAGCCAGCGCGGACATCACCGTTCAACTCGACCCGGCCAGCGTCAACCAGCAGGTAATGGTGACGGCTTATCGCACACCGCTCGGATCTCTGGAGAGTCCAGCGACAACGCGGAGTCTGTCAGCATTCGCATTGAGCACGACGGCCTCGATAAGCCTGGATGGGCAGGTACGACAGTTGCCGGGCGTGGAATTGTTCCGACGATCGAGTTCGCTTGTCGCCAATCCAACGTCGCAGGGCATCAGCATGCGTGGATTGGGTTCGACAGCGGCCAGCCGCACGCTGGTGATCAAAGACGATGTTCCGCTGAATGACGCGCTGGGCGGCTGGATCCACTGGGAGGAGCAGCCGGAACTGACGATTGATCGCATCGAAGTAATGCGCGGCGGCGCCAGTGATCTCTACGGTTCGAGCGCCATCGGCGGCGTGATGAATGTGCAGGCCGTGCGCCCCACCACTACGCAGGGCGTTGTTCGCTCGAGCTACGGTGGCCTAGGCACCTATGACGCGAGCGCTCTTCTCGAGACCACGCTCGGCGCATGGGGACTGCTTGCTTCCGGCGGCGCAATCGGCACCGACGGCTTCATCCAGGAGGCTCCGTACCAGCGCGGGCCCGTCGATACGGCTTCAAATATGCACGGGCAGAATGGATTAGTCGACGTGGAGCACGATCGCGGGCCGTTGCGCTTGTTCGTGCGTGGCAACGTATTCAACGAAGCGCGCGCGAATGGCACGCCGATCCAACAGAATGGAACACGGCTCTGGCGCTATGCGACCGGCGCGGACTGGCAGGCGCCGCGCGGCGCATCGGCAACGCTGCGCCTGTATGGATCGACGGAGCACTATCGTCAAACATTTTCCAGCATCTCCAATGCGCCGACACCCGCCGATCCAGCCTGCTCGTACCGCTGCGGAGAAACGCCGACCAAATTCACGCAGGCGCCCAACAATGAGCTTGGTGCGGTCGCGCTGTGGAGCCAGCCGATTGGCGCGGAGTTCCTGCTGATGGGCGGCGCCAATGTACATGACGTGCGCGTATGGGATCGCGAGCAGAGTTATGGCCCGGCGGCGACGCTAACGAACTTGAGCGTCCACCAGCGCGACCCCGCGATATTCGCGGAAGTTATGTGGACTCACCATGCGTGGACCGCAACCGCATCGAGCCGCCTGGACTGGTTTCAGAACTATGACGCCAACCTGGTTGTCTGGAACGGATCCACATGGGTGCCAAGCCCAGTCCAGCCTCCCTCGAGCTACGAAACGCTCTTCGATCCCCGCATGGGTGTATCGCGAAAGCTGGGAAGTCACTGGGCGTTGTCCGCATCAGGATTCCGTGCATTCCGTTCGCCGACACCAAGCGAGCTTTACCGTTCGACACAGGTGGGCAATAAACTTACGCTGGCGAATTCCTCTCTCTTGAGCGAGCGTGCAACAGGATGGGAGATCGGCGTGGCAAGCGAATGGCGCTGGGGAACGATCCGCACCAGCTACTTCGATACGCAGGTCAACCGGCCGATCGTGGCGGTTACGACAAATCCAAACTCCTCGCCAATTCTGTTGAAGCGCCAGAACCTTGGACAGATTGAAAGCCGTGGAGTCGGGCTCGATTTTCGAATTGGCGCCGCGGCGCTGGCTTGCAATAGACGGCGGATACCAGTATGCGCACGCAGTTGTGTCGCGCGGAACGCAGGATCTGGGTAACTGGATTCCTGAAGTGGCGCGCAATATGGGGACTCTGAATGTGCGGGGGTATCTTGCGCGGCTCGGCACACTCACATTACAGGGCCGCATGAGTGGCATCCAGTACGACGACGATGCGAACCAGTTTTTGCTGCATAGCTTTTTTAGGCTCGATGCGTACGCGTCGCATCAATTCGGCTCGCATCTTGAGGTTTTCGCCGCCGGCGAAAATCTTTTCGACCGCAGCATTGAAGTTTCCAAGACGCCGACCACTACCCTCGCAACTCCGCGAGTGGCGCGTGCGGGACTTCAATTGCAGTTTGCGAAAGCGAAGTAGCCCATCCTTCCCCATTCAGCAATTCTTAAGGAATCAAACACTTCTCAACAAATCTTTACACAACGAATTTGCCGGCGCGGTGTTTCTGAAAGTGTGAGTGGCCAGTAGCGATATCAGCCACAGCCGTCACAGAAGGAGAAACACCATGAGATTCATCAAGCTCGTACTTGTGGCGGCACTCACTGCAGCGCCCGCCATGACATTTGCACAAATCACCGCGCCGGAACAGCCGAAAAATCCGATTGTGAAGCGCGAATTCAAGCGCGAGTTCAACCAGCAGCAGCGACGCATCGGAAGCGGAATCAGGAACGACCGTCTCACACCGCGCCAAGGTGCACGCCTTGAGCGCCAGCAGATGCGGATTCATCGCCAGTTCCGGGCGATGCGTGCGCGCCACGACGGGCGCCTGACGATGAGAGAGCGCCGCATGTTCCAGCGCCGGCAGTTCGAGGCATCGCGCAGGATGTACCGCGCGAAACATCACTATCGGCGCATTGGGTAATGCGCACAACCGCGCAAGGGAGTCCTCAGTGGACTCCCTGCAGCATTTCTGCTCAACATCACCAGATAGAATGACGAAGTGAGCCTCGGATTCAACCTGATCAATACCACGGAGGACGGTGGACGACGTGCGCAGATGCACCTGCCGCATCAGACTGTCGAAACGCCGGTGTTCATGCCGGTGGGAACGGCAGGCAGCGTGAAGGCCGTACCTCAGGACATCGTTGAATCTCTCGGTGCGCAGATCATCCTTGGCAACACCTACCATCTCTACCTCAGACCCGGGCATGAAGCCATTCGCCGGATGGGCGGGTTGCATCGCTTCATCAGTTGGCCTCGCGCGATGCTCACCGACTCCGGTGGCTTTCAGGTCTACAGCCTCACGCAGTTACGCAAAGTGACAGACGAGGGCGTGCGCTTTCGATCGCACCTGGATGGCAGCAGCCACTTCTTTACGCCGGAGCACTCAATGGATGTGCAGATCGCGCTGGGCGCGGATATCTGCATGGCCTTCGATGAGTGCACGGAATATCCCGCTGATAGGTTGCGCGCTGAAGAGAGCTTGCGGCTCACGATGGCCTGGGCGCAACGCTCGCTCGATCATTTTCATGCGCATCGCGATGAAGTGGTATGGCGCGAGGAGTTCGGCGGGCAAACACAGAGCTTGTTCGGCATTGTGCAGGGCGGCATGTATCACGATCTTCGCCGCGAGAGCGCAGAGCGGCTGGTAGAAATGAACTTCGATGGCTACGCAATTGGCGGATTGAGCGTAGGCGAGCCACGCGAACTCACGCTTGAAGTCATCCGCGAAGTGCTGCCGCTGCTACCGAAAGACAAGCCGCGCTACGTCATGGGTGTCGGATATCCCGACGAGATTGAGATGTACGCGCGCATGGGCGTGGACATGATGGACTGCGTGCTGCCCACACGCGCTGCACGACATGGGCTGCTCTTCACCAGCCAGGGACGCGTAAACATCAAGAACAAGCAATACGCAGAAGACGAGGGCCCTGCGGATCCGGCGTGCGAATGCATGGTGTGCCGCCGCTACTCGCGCGCGTACCTGCGTCACTTGATGCAATGTGGTGAGCCGCTGGCCGGCACGCTGAACACGATCCACAATCTCGCGTACTATCTCGGCATCATGCAGCGAGTGCGCGCGGACCTTGCTGCAAGCGCGAACGTGCCGGAACCGGCTAAGCCGTAATTGCCGAACCGAGCAGTTGTTTCAGGGCTTGCACATATTCGGTTAGCGCCTGACGGCCGCTGTCGGTTATGCGGTAAATGGTCTGCGGTTTGCGCTGCACAAACTTCTTTTCGGCAGCAATGTAGGTGGCCTCTTCCAGTTTGAGCAACTGTGCGCCGAGGTTTCCATCGGTCGAGCCAGTCTTCGCGCGCAGCCACGTGAACTCCGCCTCTTCCACGCCGGCCAGCAGTGAAAGCAGCGCGAGCCGCAACTTGCCGTGAATTACGGGATTGAGTTCAGGCAGCTCAGGCATGGACGATTTCGCGGCGGTTGCGGCGCGACTCCAAAACCATTGCGTAGATGCCGAAAACAATCTGGCAAAGAAAGATAGCGGAAAGAAAAACCACCGTGAGCTGCGCGACAGAGCCGAAGCATGCGGCCACTGACGTCACCCACCAGACAATCCCGCATGCGAGCTGTGCTTTCCATCGCAGGATCATGCCCGAAGACCAATTCGCCACACCCAGCATGGCCGCGACAATGGCGACGAAGCTGTGTTGATCAAGTCTTCCTCCGGCTCCAAAGGCCGGAAACAGAACAAGCATGGTGATTCCCGCAGCGATCCAAACGGAGACGACAGAGCGTACGAGAGTGGTTGCAGGGCTGACTCTTCCCTTGCGCAAGCCGATCGCCAGGGTTGCGATCACAGCGAGAATCATCGTGACGGGCCACGCCAATCCGATGCGGACGCTCCCGATTTCGGCGTATCGATCGCCCCAGACCGACAGGCCTTGCCCCCAGGAGCCCCACCCGATAGCCACGTAATAAGCCACACCCCAGAGTAGAAAGACCCAGCCCCAGCTTTCAGTAGAACGGCGCCCTTCGGCGATCATGCTTTCAATCAAGCTCAATCGTTCATTCAGATCCTGCGTATGCATTTGATCCTGCATTGCGATTCCCCTTCCATCTCGTGTCGGCTCGCCGTTCTGAGGGGCAAGTCAACCTGATGGAATTTACTCTATATCATAGAGTACTCTATGTCAAGAGAATCAATGCGGACGGATCTCGCTTTTGGAAGATCCTGTATTTTTCAGTTACTTATCAAGCTGCTTCACGAAAAAGTCCGCCATGATGTGGTTGGCTTCAATGGCTTCGGGCAGTTGCGGGTTGTACCAGAAGGCGTGCGGCAGGGCGTCGTAGACGACCAGGCGCGCATCAACGCCTGCACGCAGATAGGCGCGATGGAGATTGACGGTGCCGCTCAGCAGCAGGTCGCGGCCGCTGGAGACGAAGAGCGTCGGCGGCAGGCCATGCAGGTCGCTGTAGATCGGCGAGAGGATGGGATCCCTGGGATCCGTGGCGGCGACATAATACGGATCGTGTGGGCCGGGCTCAGGCGGATCGAGATGCCCTGCCAGGCCACGCAGCGCGTACATGGCCATTGAATCACCGGCGCGGGCGAAGTCGCCCATGCCGCTGAAGATGCCGAGTGCGGCGGGCATGGGCAGGCCGAGTTGTTTGATCTTCGCGGCAACCTCGGCCGTGAGGATTGCTCCGGCTGAAGTTCCGTAGATCACGATGTGCTGGGGCTTGTAGGTCTTCAGCAGTTCCTTGTAGACGGCGATCGAATCGTCGACGGCGGCGGGAAATTTGACTTCCGGCGACAGTCGGTAAAGAACCGCAACCACCTTGATGCCTGTGTAGCTGGCGATGGGAATTGATTCGGTGTACGAGCCGGAGTCGGAGTTGAAGCCTCCGCCGTGCAGATTCAGCAGCACCTTGTCCTTGTTCTTGTCGGACATGCCCTCGGGCGTGATGATATGCACCGGCACGCCGGCAATCTTCTCTTCGACGATGGTATTGGGGCAGAGCTTCGTCCACTCAACGCGTGCGCGGGCGGTGTAGGCGTCGGTTCCCTTGCGGCGCTCTTCGAGAGGCTGCGGTGGGCCCTGGTCGGGTTCGGCGCGGCTGATGGATTTCTGGGCTTCGGGACTGACGGTTTGCGGCACAGGCACCACGCGCGTTACGTGAGCTGTGCCGTTGGCGTCGATGTAGCTCGTGTCGCGCTTGGGGCCTCCGCAGCGGTGGTGGGCTTTGGAGATGGCTGTTGGGCGAGAATCAGCGCCGAAAAGAGCAGAGATGCATAAGCGAAAGCGCGCACGATGGGCAGCATAGCGGAATTGCCTCCGAAGGCTTGAGTGGAGCGGCCGCGTCACTGCGGCCGAACCGTCCACGATACCAGACGGACGGGGCTCGAGCGTTCGGATGGGCTGGATACAATCTGAGAGTCGGACCTGGGAGACAGCATGGGCGTGTGGGCAACCGGGTTATACGCCGGGGATTTTGCGCTCGACTTGCGAAGCACGATTGGCGCGGTCGCAAAGCTGCCATTTGATAGCGAGCAGTTGCTGGACATTCTGCGCGAGAGCGAACGATCGGCTGCCGACCAGGCCGACGACCCGGACCATACAACATTTTGGCTGGTCGTAGCAGACCAGTTTGCCAGACGAGGCATCGAAAGCAGACGCGCTAGAGAGATGGCGCTTGAGATCATCGACTCGAATAAAGACCTCACCAACATGGAGAAACTCGGGATGCGGGCATCGGATCTCCGCAAGCGGAAAAAGGTCCTCGAGGAAGTGCGGCAGCGCATCATAGCCCCGGCGGCGAGATCGAAACCGCGCGAAGTGATGAGAGAACCTCAGCCATTACTGATGCAATCCGGAGATGTTCTCGTCTATCCAACATTTGGCGGCAGATGCCGTAATCCGTACTTTGTGGATCAAGATAAGGACCGGATGGGCACGGCATCTCTGCCGTGGCAGATCGATAGCTGGTCGGCAATGGTCATCATCGATTGCGGGCGTGCATTTGATTTTCTGGCATGGTATCGGCCGCTCACATTGGGGCGGGCGATAGCCGAGAAGCCAAGCCTTGCAGCACTTCAGGGAGATCTGATCTGGAGGCTGGCCCGGCCCGGCACATGTACCGCGCCCCATTTGAAGCGGATGGGGATTGAAAAGATCGGAGCCATTGCCCTCGACCGGGACAAGCTCGCGACGAACTTTGGTGAACTGCGTCCCGGGATTTCGGCTGCCGTGGGCGATATCTCCATCGCCAACCAGATCAGCGTCGGTCCTTACTTGCCTGCAGAACGGATGGGCGTGCTGGGTAACCTTGCCAGCCTGAAACCAGGAAAGCCATTTGCGACGGTTGCCGGCCTTCGGCAGATTGCCGCGTTGTGAGTTCCGGATAGCGCAAGCAACTGGATGGCGTAGACAATTTTGTTGACGGATCCGTCGAGGGCTTGGTCACACAATACTTCCGGCTTTCTTGGCGGCGTGTTACAACACCTACGCAGTGGTGCAGCCAGGGAAGGAGCGCACATGATTGCACGAATCTGGCATGGATATACGAAGCCTGAACAAGCCGACAGCTACGAGGCGAAGCTCAAGCCGGAGCTGCTTCCGGGAATGAGCAAAATTCCCGGATACAAAGGCGGCATTGTTCTGCGGAGAGTCCTGGGCGATGAAATCGAGTTCATCACCATCATGGTGTGGGAATCGATTGAGAAGCTGCAGGCTGTCGCTGGTCCGAATTACGCGGTAGCCATTATTCCCGAAGACCGTCTGAAATACCTTTCCCGCTACGACAAGGAATCTGCGCATTACGAGATTCAATCGATACAGGGACTGGCCGGATTGACGGGATGAATTCGGATCGAGAACCCACTCCGGGAAAACGCCTGGTGAAATGGCCGTGAGTCTGCAGCGGAGAACGGGTAATGATTGGTTACGATCGTCTCGGCGCCCTTTCGAGTTTGATCGAAGTTTGGGAGAAGAACATGAGCGATATCGCATGGGCGACCGAGCATTCTGTCTCGACAACGGCTACTCCCGAGTTCGCATGGATGTATATGACAAACATGAAGAACTGGGATGATCCTCCAGCGGAGTTCAAATTGCATGGGCCGTTCGCGAGTGGATCAACCGGCACGACGGAAATTCCCGGGCAACCACCGCGGCTGTGGCGGCTGATCGATGTCAACCCACGTGAGTCATACACGATTGAGATCGCGTTGCCGGGAGCAGTGATTTCATGCAAGTGGATGTTCAACAAGCTCCCCGGTAACCAGACTCAATTGGCGCAGCACATTACCCTGGAGGGCGAAAGCGCCCCGTCATACACGGAAGACGTGCAACAGGCATTCGGGCCCGGTCTCGCGCCGGGAATGAACAGAATTGCCGCCGCGATCTGCAAAGCTTACGCGCACGCTCAGATGAATCCCGGACAACCCTGAGCTTCTCAGTGCTCGGCGAATTCGGTTCAGCGTGTTTCGGTGTCATGACCATGTTTTTGATTCGACAAAAATCCTGCTGCCGTCTTTATGCCCAGTGGGTTACATTCAGTTTCCATGACGGCTATCGCTTCCTCCTCCATTCACAATCTCATCGGCGGTAAGTGGGTTACCTGTGCGAGCCCGGCCGGAATTGAACTTCTGAATCCTGCAACTGGCGAGCCTCTGGGAAATTCACCGGTCGGTTCGGCTGCAGAGGTCGACGCCGCTGTTCAAGCCGCGCATTCCGCGTTCGCTTCGTGGCGCAGCGTACCCGCAGTGGATCGCGTGCAATACCTGTTCAAGTTGAAGGCTCTGCTCGAGGAGCATCTCGACGAGCTTGCGAGCCTCATCACGATCGAGAACGGCAAAACTCTGGCTGAATCAAAAGCCGAACTTCGGCGCGGAATTGAAAACGTCGAAGTTGCATGCGGCATCCCCGTGCTGATGCAGGGCTACTCGCTCGAAGACGTCGCGCCGGGCATTGACGAGATCATGGTGCGTCAGCCGCTGGGCGTTTGCGCCGTGATAACGCCGTTCAATTTTCCGTTGATGATTCCGCTATGGTTCTTGCCCTATGCGATTGCCACGGGCAACACAGTGGTGCTGAAACCAAGCGACCGGGTTCCCTTCTCTGCGGCACGCCTTCTCGAACTGATCCAGGAGACGGGACTGCCCGACGGAGTGGTGAACCTGGTAAATGGAGGCAAGGCCGCGGTGGATGCGCTGCTCGATCATCCGCTGGTGCGCGCTGTAAGCTTTGTCGGCTCAACGCCGGTGGCGAAGCATGTGTACGCGCGCGGCTCGGCAAGCGGCAAGCGCGTGCAATGCCAGGGCGGCGCAAAAAATCACGTAGTGGTGCTGCCCGATGCCGATCAGGAGACCACGACAAAAATCATTGCCGACTCGGCGTTTGGCTGCGCGGGGCAGCGCTGCCTGGCTGTGAGCGTCACGGTGACAGTGGGCGAAGCGAAAAACTGGTTTCGCGATTCGATTGCGGCGGCAGCTGGTTCGCTGAAGGTGGGCGATGGACTTGATCCGGTGACACAGATGGGGCCGGTGATTACGCAGGCCAGCCGCGAGCGCGTCGTGGGGCTCATCGCGCAGGGAGCAGAGCAGGGCGCAAAGACCATTGTTGATGGAAGACGCACCAACGGCAACGGTGCAGGCTCGTTCGTCGGGCCAACGGTGTTGGACGGATTGCCCGCGATGAGCCCGCTGATGGAGACGGAGATCTTCGGGCCGGTGCTTTCGGTTGTCCATGCAGAGACGGTAGACGAAGCTGTCGCGATGATCGAACGCTCTGCCTACGGGAATGCCAGTTCAATCTTCACATCGTCTGGCGCTGCCGCACGCAAGTTCCGCACCTCAGTTTCGACGGGCAATGTAGGCATCAACATTGGCGTGCCCGCTCCGATGGCGTACTTCCCGTTCTCGGGATGGAAGGGCAGCTTCTTCGGCGTGATGCACGCGCAGGGGCGCGATGCAATTGAGTTCTTCACTGACAAGAAAGTGATTGTGGAGCGCTGGCCGAAAGAATGGTCGCGAAAATTTTAAACGCGGTTGCGACACAATCAACAAAAAGGGGAACGCAACCTGCGCTCCCCTTTCCGTTATTGCGGGCCCGGCAATTATGAAGGCGGAAGGATCAACAGGTCCGATTGCAGAAGCAACTCGGTGAGGCTGTCGAGCGCCTGTCTATATTTGTAGGATATGGCGCGCTCACTCACCCCCAGGATTTTCGCCGTTTCTGCATAGGTGTACTCCTGCAGGGTGATGCGGCTGAGAATTGCTTGATGGACGGACGTCAGTTTCTTGATGCAACGCTCGACATCGAGTACGAAGATAACGGCGTCTTCAAACGTCTTCACCTTGCGGCTCGAAACCCACCCACGTCCGATCGGCTCGCCGAGAATGGCCGGCGCTCGACCGACCAGCATTGACGCGTATAGATAGCGCCGCAGCATCTTCTCTGTGTGTTTGCGATAGAAGGCCAGACTGACGCCGGCGATCGAGTTGGAAGCCTCGTTTGCCGGCTGCAATTCCGCTTCGTAGTGCGCGAGGGGCGCCACTCCCCGGACGTGTCGCCATTGTTGAATGAAGGTTCCCGTGGCCAAAATCGACGGTAGCTGGAGGGCTGCGCTCACTCGGCACCTCCGGCTTCCGTTGCGACTGCCCAGATATTCAAGAATCGTGTGGTGACTGGACGCCCCGGGCGCTTTCGTGTCGCGGGACTTGGAAATTTCTCTAATTCTGTTTCACATCGACTGCAATATACGGTCCTCTGAGGGTGGCTACGGTACCAAAGGCACCCGCAGCCCTCGCAAATCTTTAATTGCACGCACAATTCCATGACCGATTCCCCAAATAATCGCTTTCTCCCGCTCGTTCAGTTTTCTAGTTTCTGTGAGGCGAGGTGAAAGGAGCCAGGCAGCTGCACTCAGGGTTCTAGTGCCCCGATGTGCGCTTGCCGTCTGTGCTCGAGCTGTGATTGTCATCTTGTTGAACGCGCAGAATCTGGAATGGCTCGACCGGTTGCCTCAAGGCAAGAGATTCGCGAGAACAGGCCTCTCCCTGTCGGCCAATGGGCTCAAACCGTGAGCGAACGAGCTAGCTACAACCCTCGTTCGATTGCGCGAATGAACCGCATCCTCGAGAATTTCCAACAACCTGTGCGAGCTGGAGTAAACCCAATGTAGAGAGCTGTATCTTCTGCGTCAACGCTGCCAGGCATAATTCTTCATTCGTTCTGTTGGATGTGCACAAGAACCGGGAGAATGAGGCCCAAAAGGCGCAAATCGGTTTGCTGAAAGAAAACTGCGACCGACCGTCTACGTGGCTGCTGGCGGACTTTCCACTGATGAATTTTACCCAGATGCAAGAACGGCTTCGTGTGGAGTTGCTGCGCAGAATACAGCGCGGAACTCTCACCGTCTCACTCCTGGCGCGGCAAACCGGGTTCGGCAAGTCCCACCTGTCCAATTTTCTTCACGCGCGAAGGCAGCTCTCGCTTGAAGGTATCGACCGCATGCTGGCCGCTCAGCACATGACGGCTGAGGATCTGCTGCACCTCGGCGCGCGCGCTGAACCAGGTGAACCGCCTGAAGAACCCACGATCGTTCCGGTCGTCTCGCATGGCACTGCGCTGTTCGAGCCGTACATCCGGCCAAGCGCGGTGCAAATGATGCTGCAGCTACCGCCTGGGGCTCTGCATCTGCTTAAGGCGCGCCCTGTAGCAACGCGCCGCTCATGGCAGCGCTTTGTGGCAATCCGCATCGCGCATGCCGATGCATTGCCGATGGACCCCCTGCTGTTTCCCGATGCTCTCGCGGTGATTGACCGGCACTACAACTCGCTGGCTGCCTACCGTGCGGGCCGGCCCAATCTCTATGCCATTCGCAATGGCGCGCACTTGAAGCTGTGCTATGCCGACTATGCGTCAGCGCGGCTGATGTTGCGGCCGTTGAATATGGGCTTCCCAGTTGATCTGATCGAGATCGGGCCCGACGATTCGCTGGGCGAGCACATCGCGGGACGTGTTGTGTTGATCATCAATGAGCTGTGAATCTCAAACGCTCGCGGAGTATTAGAAGTTGTAGCCGATGAACACCCGAAAGACTGGAGCTTGCGCGGACCACAGGCTTGTCTTCATCTCGACGAATGTTTTGTTTTTTTGTCCGCCCACAAAAATGTTAAAGCCGGTCTTGTAGTTGAAATCGCTGAAACTGACATCACCGCTGCTGGCGCTCTGATTGATGAAGTTCAACGATGGACCCATGCCGAAGTACGGAGTCCATTTACCGTGAAACGTCGAGCTGAAGCGGTAGGCCGCTTCCAGGTTCACAGCATACATGTCGGTCAACTCTCCGAAGCCAAATTCGATGTTCGGCCGGAATAACAGGTGCTGACTAAAAATGGGACCGAACTGCGCCTGGGCGCCAAACATAAACAGCTCGGGGCTGAGGCCACTTCCAATTTTTCCGCCAACGTGCCAACGGCGCGCTTCGCTCTCAATCTCCTTTGTAACCTTACTCACCTGGGGAGGGGGCTGGCTGCCTGAGCTCCTGTTCCGCTTTGAACGGCGCCGCTGCTGGGTTGGATCACGACGATGCTGTCTGCCACTCGCGCACCGCCCTCGTCCGGCGCACTACCGTTAACCCGAACGCGGGCGCCGGGGTTCACGGTTCCTTTGTGGACGGTACCGGCCGCATAGGTGAACAGATGATACTGGTCGTCGTCCGTCCGAACCACCAGAGTATGCTGACTCGCGGAAATCACAGTTCCTTCGACGACATGGCCGTTTCCTTGCGATTGGGCCGATTTTGCCGAAGGCGCGTCGGGAGGATCTTGTTGCGCCTGAACTGTTGCGATTAGGAAGGCGGACACACAAAGAACGCAGAGAACGACCGGAATACGGGAACGCATAAAACTCCTCCTGGGCTGCTTGGTTGCGGATTCAACGGTCCTGGATGTACAGAGACAAGAGGTTGCACTGAACCTGAATTCTGATGGGCTTTAAGTTCGGCCTGTAACCGGCCGGCCCAACCGCTTTTGGAAGCATGGTCGTAGACAGAAGGGGCAACATCTCACCGAGAAAGGTATTTCGAGGTCATATTCTGGTCGACCCAGCGCTTTCGCTGTGCTTTGCACCTTGACGGTTCAGTAAGTCGCGATGTGGCAGTTGAGCCATTCGCACTACTTATTTTTGAAATTTGTCTTGCAAGGAACAATCACCGATCGGATCGCACAGTGGGAGGCGAAGTCGATGGTGATTGGTTGGCGCATTTCCGCAATGCACCTAGATACGTTGAAAGGTTTGGGGGATCCACACCTGACAGTTCTTACAGTTGAGGCGGACGAAAGACTAAGACTCGGTACCTTGAATAGGAGGTTCAGGAAGTATTACCGCCATTCCGGAAATACCTGCAACTGGAAAGACGAATTGCCGATCTCTGGGGGATCAAACGTCGTCGTGCGTAACGTCGGGGTTCTCAAAGCGCGTGAACCGCGAAATGAAGTTGAGATGGACTGTGCCTGTGGGGCCGTTACGCTGCTTGGCGATGATGATTTCGCGATTTCGCTTCGATCGGACTCGGACATTTCTTCGTCGCGGCTGTAATAGGACTCGCGATGGATGAAGGCCACCACGTCAGCGTCCTGCTCGATGGAGCCTGACTCTCGAAGATCGCTCAGCATCGGGCGCTTGTCGTCGCCGCGGCGCTCGCTCGCACGCGAGAGCTGCGAGAGCGCCATTACCGGCACCTGCAGTTCCTTTGCCAGCGCCTTCAGGCCGCGCGAGATGGCCGAGACTTCCTGCGTGCGGTTCTCGTAGGCGCCTTGCCACCTGCCGAGGGAGTGTGGCCTACATCAGTTGCAGGTAGTCCACCACGACGAGGTCGAGCCCGCCGGCGTTCTGCTTCAGCCGTCGCGCCTTAGCCCGCATTTCAGCCAGTGAAATCCCAGCGGTATCGTCGATGAAGAAGCGCGACTCAACAAGCTCGCTGAGTCGCCTTTTGCAGCTTGTCCTGCTCCTGCGCGGCGAAGAAGCCTGTCTGCAGGTTCTGCTGATCGACCCATGCGTGCGAAGCAAGCATGCGGCGCAGCAGAGATTCCTTGCTCATTTCAAGGCTGAAGACGGCCACGGTGGCGCCGTGATTGATAGCGGCATTCTGTGCAATGTTGATGGCCAGCGCCGTTTTCCCCATCGAGGGCCGCGCGGCGACGATGATGAGTTCGCCCTTCTGCAGCCCGCTTGTCATTCTGTCCAGTTCCGTATAGTCGGTGCCAAGCCGGTAACTTCGCGGCTTGTTTGAACAGGTTGTCGATGGTGCCGAATGAGTTGGCGACGATCGTGTCGAGCGCTATCGAGGCCCTTGGAAACGCCCTTCTCGCTGACTTCGAGCAAAGCCGTTTCAGCCGCGTCGATGACCTCTAGGGCGTCTTCGCTCTGGTCGGCGGCGCGGGCAATGGCAGACGAGCAGATCATCATCAGCCTGCGCAGCAGGCTCTTGTCCTTGACGATGCGGATGTACTCTTCAATGACTGGCCGGCGCGGCAAACCCTCGGTCAAGCGATGCCAGGTAGGCCACCCCGCCGACGGCCTCGACCTCCTTGTACCGGGCCAGTTCGTTTGCCAGCGTGACGATATCGACGGCCCGCTGCTAGTTCATCAGCTCGGACATGCGCAAGTAGATACGTCGGTGCGAGTCGAGCGAGAAATCGTCGGGCTCGATCCTCTCGGCGGCCTCGGAATGGGCGGCGTTGTCCAGCAGAATGGCGCCGAGGATGGTCTTTTCGGCATCAATATTAGCAGGCAATCCGGCGTCAAGGAGCTGATGTCAGGCAGGGTGGCCATACCTTGAGTGTAGGGCGAACCGGCGGCGGTCAAGGCATGTGAATTGCCGAGCCGGAATGTGGAGAATCAAGCCCACAAGGAAAAGCCCGCGCCAGGATCGCTGCGCGGGCCACTCCCATAAAATGAATCTCCCCGAACTACTGCTGAACCACCATCTGCGAGGTGCTGGAGACGTTGATGGTCTTCTTGGGGACGAATGGAATGGTCAGTGGGAATGCGTACGTCACCGCAATGTTGACCATATTGTTGGGAACGTTGCAGGTTCCCGTACTGCACGCGGCCCAGGTGGTAAGCGTTTGGCCGGTCGAGGTATCCGTGGTGCCCGTCATGTAGCTGACGGTGACGGTCATATTGGCGGGAACGATTGCCGGGTAACGTAAGCCCTTGACGTAGGTTGCAATGGTTGTTGGGCTCGCGTTGCAGTTGGAGAGGTTCGGTGTGTTAATGCAGGACTTCGACCCGCGAACGATGGCATACCGGGCTCCTTCACGGGCTGCATCGGCCACGTAATGCGAAGTGTAAGAACCCAGGGCAACCTCAAAAACGCCAAAGAACAACGAGAAAAGGATTGCCGAAGAGAGCGCCATCTCAAGGACGTTCGCTCCCGCATCGTTCACCGCAAGCCGCCGAAGTTTCACCATCGCAGCCGCGAAATTTTCTTTCCATTCGCGCATACTGTTGCCTTTCTGCCTTTTCTCAAACCCTGTGCAGCTCATTGGTAGCAATTTTGAATTGCCGAGCCATTGAGCGTGTAGGTTGCGGGAAGCCCCGGAACATGAATAAGTGGATTCATCTTCACCTGGGTTTGGACTGAAACCGTCTCTACCAAGTGTGCGGTCCCAGAGCAGGCTGGAGGGGTACCTGTCGGGGCCGTTCCATCGGAGCAGGTGTATCCAAGCCAGACATTGGTCACGGTCATTCCGGGAATGTTGACCCCGTCATGAGTCGCCGCCCACGTTATGCCTGCGGAGTCTGAAGCGGTCAAACCGCTCTGCGCGCCGTAGGAGACCCCTGCCCGAGCGGCATTGACCACCTCAATGGAGGCGTAAGCCACGCGGGCAAACTCCACCGAACCGACGACCAGCACTACAAGAAGCGGCGCCGTCATTGCCGTCTCTGCGATGGCTCCGCCTTCTTCGCGGATCCCCAAGGCCCTGATAAATTTCCGAAGTGTCATTCTCATTTCAAGTCCCTCTTACTCAACCAGCACGAGTTGCCGGTTCTTGGTCGAATTTGGATGCGCCTTGTCATAGTTTGTGTAGATGTCGAGCGTCGACTGATCTTCGTAAAGGGTCCCCGCGACAATCCCTGAAGCCGTCACACCGCCGCCATGATCCTGCATGAACACGATCGCGCCGGGGGCGTAGATGTATCCGTCCAGCACCTCATTGTTGCTGCCGAATTGGATCTGCAGTTCCGTATTGTTGGTGGATGGCTGCAGAATCGCAATTCCGTCGTACGGAGAGTTCAGACTTGCTGGGGCATAGATATTCAAAATCGAATTGGAGTTCTGGTTCAGGGTGGCCGAGCCTGCCAGTTCCATGGTTGCGCCAGGCTCGTTGCTGAAGGTGCAATTGGTTGTGCACCCGGTGGAAGGACTTACTGTACCTGAGCCCAACGATACGGTGGCGCCGGTCGCGATGGTGACGTCTTTCTCGAAGAGATAAACCACGCCGTCGCCCGCACCAGGCAAGACCACGCCGTTGCCGAGAGTCACAGCGCTTGTAAAGCAAACCACATTGTTGCTTGCCGAGCCTTGGACGGTTGCCATGTTGGCAGTGGTGATCGAGGTCAGCGCGCTTGTGATCTTGCAGCCACTCGGATACGAAGGCCCGGAAAGATCTCCCCATGGAGTCGATCTGACGCCCGCATTGAGCGTTTCCTGAGTCGGCTGTGTAACGTGGTTGCCGCTGTTGTTGCCCACAACGTCAAGAAAGGCTGCATTCACCGTGCCGCCGTTGCCGGTGACCTTAAGTGCATTGCTGTCAGGCGAGTTGACATAGATACCACAACCAGGCGCCTCGATATCGTAATTTCCCTTTACGCTGAGGCCGTTTCCCGAGGGAGCCATCAGCCAGATACAGGCAGACCCGTTCGTCGGTGTACCGGCAACAGCACGGGCCGACACTGAGATTGAATTCCGACCAAACATTCTCATGAAGGCGGTTCCGACGGGCTGAGTGACGATTGCTTCCGCATATCCTGAGAGGCCCGCATTCGGACCACTGGAGGGAGGAAGATTGATTGTGACCGTGACACCGCTCGTAGCATCGGTATAGCCGTTGGCTGAAGAAGCGCCCTTGCCCGCGGTCTGCGCCGTCGTCGTCGACAGGTTCCACATATAGTCCTGCGCCGCGGAGACGGCAGCCGCATCGGCTGCAGTTTGCATGCTCCGCTTCGAGTGGAATAAAACGCCGACATCGATGGCCAGGGCCAGAAAGCCCAGCATTGCGGTCATACAAAGCGCGGTTAAAACAAGGGCTTGACCTTCTTCTTGGCGCAGTATCTTCATAGCTTCCTTCTCTCAGCCCTGAGCTGATGTGAAGTCGAACAGCTTTTCCCATGCGCTGCCTTCCGGGAGACAACAAGGCATTTGAGCGAAACGCTCTATTGGAAGGGCCCGCGTGGGAACTGGTGTCGATTCTATGAAGGGTGCTGCCTGCCATCAAGCAGTAATGGGTACTTTATGATTACTTAAGTATCTGAGTGGATTGCAATTTATTGCTCCATCGTAACAGTAGGTAATCCCTTCTAAGGTGTAGAACTCTGCCGGATCAAGCGAGTACGCGGGGGCTCTTGCCCGTGGCCTTGCAGAACCATGGGCTCGACCGCTTTCCAATCCGCTCAACACCATTGCAACTACTGCACGATCGTCATGCTCGATACGCTGCTCAGGTTGATCGTGTTGCTTTTGACAAATGGAATGATCAGGGGATACGCGTACGAGACGGTCACCTGGACCTGGTTTCCGGGAGTTCTGTCCGGTGTGGTCGAGCACGACGTCCAGGTCGCAGGGTTCGATGCGCTCTTGGTGCACCACTTTGTTGTCGTTGTTACCTTGGAGGAATACGGATAGCCCAATGTCCTCACATACTGGGCGATATCGGCGCGGTCGGCGCCGGTTCCTTTGGCGCTTGTCGGGGAGCAGTACCCTGAGCCGAACAGGCCATTGCAGGTAGAACCCCGGACAATTGCCCACCGAGTCGCTTCCCTGGCTGCATCCGCAGCATAGTGATAGCAGTAAAGTCCGATGGACAACTGAATGATCCCGAACAAGACGGGAATCAGGATGAAACATGAGATCGCCATCTCCACGAGCGACCCGCCCTGTTCATTGAGAACAGCAGCGACTCTGAGTTTCTTTGCCAGGTGTGTCATATTCATTGGTTTGACACCACCTGGGTCGATTGTCCCTTCAGGGTGAAACTGAGCGCTCCGCCGCGTATGTGGATGAGCGGCGAAAACGTAGACTGAGTTTGAACGGTTACAGCCGTGATCATCGAACTGTTGTGATTGATGCAGGTGGAATTGTCAGAACAACTCGAAGGGGAATAGGTACTGTCGGCGCACGTGCAAGCTGCTAGTTAAGGATGTGACCGAGATTGCGTTTGCTCCTGCGAGATTGCCCGCATCCGAGTTTGCCGCATTGGTGATTCCGCCTGAATCAGATGATGCCGACTGGCTCGTGGAAGCATAAACGGCTGCGGCGTGAGCGCCGTTTACCACCTCGATGGATGCGTAAGCGAGCCGGGCAAATTCGGCGGCGCCCAGCAGCATAAGAGAGAGCAACGGCAATGATACTGCGAGTTCCACCAGCGCCGAACCCTCTTCGCCGGGGGGAACCGAGTTTGATAGATGCCTGCGTCTGAACATTCTTATGATCATTTCGGTCTCCTCCTACTCCACCAGAGTGATGTGTTTGAATGGCGTGGTGGTGGGGTTGTATGTGCTGTAGTTTGTGAGGTTGACTTTGCCATTGATGTAGGCCTGGCCCACGACCAGAACCGTGGCGTTGACTGCGCCGCCCTGATCATGCAGATTCACAGCAGCCCTCGGAGCAAGAACGGCTCCGTCAAAGATCGAACTGCCGCTGCCGAACTGCAGTTCCATCTGCTGAGTATCGAATTCGGGCTGGTAGATTGCGATTCCGTGATAGACGCCGCTCTGCGGTGCGTAGTCATAAAAAGTTGTCGCAGTGCCGGTGTCATAGACGCCGCCGTCGCCGCTGGCAGTGTTACCGGTAACGATGACGGTCGCTCCGCCGGTGGGGGTATTCGAACCGATCGTCGTAGCACCCTTGATCGTCACACCGGTTTCGAAAACATATATCCCAGCGCCGAGCGTTGCGCTGTTTAACGTCACCGGAGTGCACGTAGTTGTAGTCACGCCCTTCTGGGTTTTCGTTGTACAGGTGCCATTGGCGTAGCACTGGTAGTTGCCATAACCGGGAGCTTTTGAAGTTTGATCTCCGCTTAGAGTGGCAACGTTAGTGACGCTGGGGCAGTTGGTTCGTGGATCGGAAGGTACGCCCTGCCACGCGAGCGGAAGGCCCTGAACCCCGGTGTCGGTATAAACGGGCGGACCCGGGTCGCCTTTGCAATTGCCTTTGCCGTCCTGACCTCCGTGCACGGACACCTGGGCAAAGTCGGACTTTCCCGCGTTTCCCGTAACACAAAATGCGCCAGGATCGTCGGAGTTTACATAAACGCCACAGTCGGGCGCATTGATAGCGCCGGCGCCATGGATCCAGAGCGCACTTGCGGCATCGGGATCCATGACATACATGCAGGTCTGCGAGACTCCGGGGGAACCCGCAACAGCTTTGGCCGACACGGTAACTGAATTGAAGCTGCTGTTTCCAGACATCCATTGGCTCATCGTGGCTATGAATATCGTCGGATTCGGCGTCGCCACCTGAACCCCAACGCAGGATGGACATGCCACGCCCCCGGTAAGAGTCGCCGCAACCGTTCACATTTACCGTGTTGCCGGACTTGGCCGGATCTACGCCCATTGCCTTTGCAGCAGCATTCGCCTTTGCCACTACGTTTGTTGACCCGTTGTAAAACATCTCCGTAGCGCCCGCCATTGCTGCGGCGTCTGCGACCGCCTGCATATGACGCCTGGCGTGAAACAACACGCCGACATCAATTGCAAGACCGAGAAAGCCAAGCAACAGCGCCATGCTGAAAAACGTCATCACCAGGACCTGGCCCGATTCGTCACGGAGCCATTTCATCGACGAACCCCATGCGCTTTCCAAAGCCATGAGACTTTCGCTGAGATTCCACTTTGCGCTTTTCAAATGAAAAAATTGGACGATCGACTTCGCGGAGAACTCTCACCGGCACAACCTCCTTAGCGCGCATTCGTTCGAACGGATGCAATCGCGCATTGGGATTTGGCGGCCAGAGGGTGCCACTAAATTCCGCAACAAATCAGTGTTCTTTGGGTAGAGGAAAGCTTGAATGCATTACCGGGACATTGGACCTGTTCCCTGCCCAAACACCTGATAGAGACACTTTCAGCCCATTTTCGCGAGAGGACAATGACACTTATAGGTTAATTACTGAACGCGTTGCGAGTGATGACCCCTCGTAACCGGGGTCAATACGCGTCGAATTACCTGGGACACGTTACCGGGCACACTGAAGCCGACGCACGACGGGATTTGATACGACATCAGCGTCGAAAAATTGAAGGACGAGGATTGTTTCTGCGGACCGATTGTCATCGTTCGATGTCGAACGCCAGTCGGAGCATCTGAACGCCCAGGTTCATTCGGTGATCATTTGCATCGAAACGCCAGTGATCGGAAGCGATTGCTTCTTCCAAAACGGAATGTTCAGCGGGAACTGGTACACGACCGCGACTTGAACCGCGTTTCCGATGGCATTGCAACCCGTACTGGCGGTGCATGCAGTATCCCATTGCGCGACCGAAAAACCGCTGGAGTTGTCATTCGTTCTCGAATACCACGTTGCAGTAACTGTGAGGTTTGCGGGGTTAATACCCGCATAGCCGTAGCTCTGGACATATCTCTGTAGAGGGGTTCCAGCACCGGGCGAAGGATTTGTAGATCCGCCCGGACTCATGTTGCAGTCAACGAAGTCGCTCTGAATCACGCATGAATTGACGCCGCGTACGGCTGCGTAGCGCGTGGCCTGGTGAGCAACATTGCAGACGTAGTTGTAGACATAGAGCCCGTAGGAGACCTGAAAGATGCCAAACAACATCGGGAGATAGATGAATGCAGAGACCAGTGCCATCTCCACCATAGAATTACCATCTTCCCGGCAACTCGTCCGCTTCAGAAGCGAGGTCATGCAAGATTCGAGCAAGCTTGGACTTTCTGGCAGAGTCGTCGTCATTGCGTGACCTCCTGCTGGGAGAACCCGGTAATTGTAAAGCTGCCCCCAACGGGAAATAAGTTGGGCACGGATGCTGCCGGAGAACACTGCGCCGACGTATACGCCGAAACCATGATTACTGGCCTTCCAGAAGTGCAAGCGTAGCCCGCGGTTGAAGAGGAGCTGCATGCAGTGTTGTCAGAGCATACGCACGATGTGGCAGCTTTCAGGGTCAATGAAGTGCAGCTCTTTTTGACCCGGGGCGCATCGCTTTGCGCTACTTTGTACATCCCCCGCGTCGTTGAACATAGCTTCGCCGTGGCATAGGTCGGCGAAGAGACGTTCGGAACTGTTCCGTCGCAATCTGTGTAACCGCCACCAACAGCAGCGGCGTACTGGGCCGCTGCTCTCGCCGAATTCGTGACCTCGTTCGCTTTATATGCCAGGTCACCCAGTTCGACTGCTCCAAGGAGCATCGCAATGAAGATCGGAAATGTCAGCGCCGTCTCAACCATGGCCGAACCTGACTCCGAACACCGGATCTGCCGTAACCACCGCATCACTTTGAGCGCTCCACGCATGCTGTTCATCTCCTCCTACTCGACGAGTCGCACGACATCAAGGGGCGACGTGGTGTACACGAGATTGTAGTTGGTAATGGTTAAGTCACTTGCCTTGTTCCAGAGAACGTCCGCGATGATATTTGTTGCCGAAACACATCCGCCATTGTCCTGCAAGTACAAAACATCGTGCGGGGCGTAGATCGTGCCGACGATGCCAGGGAGACCGGTCGCGGTCGTGCACTGACTGCATGAACTGGGGTTGCCGGCACAAGGATTACTGCCCCCGCTACCAAATTGAACTTGAAGGCAGCCATCTCCAGCCGGAGGTTGCCCCATGGAGTTAGCGGAACTGGAACACGTTACCGCGGTTGAAGGCACCCACAGCGCCATACTCGTGTAGGGCTGAGACGATGCATCCCCTGTCGGTCCGTTGATGAAGAGGTTGGTATTCTGCTCCTGGAAATCGCCCCCGGTGATCTCCACCGTCCCATTGAACGTGACCAGGCCGCTGCCAGCGATGGTGAGCCCATTCTGGAACACGAACACTTCGTTGGTAGTGCTTCCGATTGTGCCGCTGGCCGAGTACTTTATCCCGGAAGCAGGCGACGGTCGTACTCCCGCCTCCGGTTACCGGTGTGAAGAGGTTTCCCGTAATTGCCTGAGTTAAACCGGTGTTGGGGTTGGTGAAGTGTAAGTTGGCCGCTCCCGTTTACTGCAAGCGTGTCGGTCTGGTTGCCTCCCCAGCCATATGTCGAGCTACAGCCGGTGGTGCTTTTGCCGGGATCAATCATACCCGCTAGCGGATCGTTTCCCGTTCCCCCGCCCGTCTGCACATTGCTCTGCGTACTGTTGCAGTTTCCACTCCCGCCTTGCTGACCCACCACGAGGATTTGCTGGGAGGTGATGACTCCCGAACCGCCGGTCGTACAAAGCGCATCGTTGGCATTGGAGTTGACTTGAATAGAGCAATTCGGGGCGCTTAGACTCGAGTTGCCCTTCATGTAAAGCGCCTTGTCTGCAGTTTGATTCAACAGGTAGAGGCAACTCTGTCCCGGAACCATTCCAGCTACAGCGCGAGCACCCACGTTGAAACTCCTATTGCTCCGCCGGAAAATAGTCCGGTGAACGCGCCCATGAATATGGCTGCGCTCGGCTGCTGAATGATCGCCTCGTAATAGCCACTGTTCGTATGCTGGCCAAGTGTCGCAGGTTTGTTCAGCGCGAACGAGGCACCGCTTGGCATACCGTTTGCGGTTGCGGCACCCGAAGCCACAGTGTTCACGTCTGTCCCACCAAAGCGAGTGCAGAATTGCCCTCCATATGACCCGCAGAGCGCTGCAGCGACAGCTGCGGAATCGGCCTGCACCTGCACCCTGCGCTGTGTACGAAAAGCTACCCCCACATCAATCGCAAGGGCCATGAAACCCATCAGGCAACATGCCAGGAATGCGGTCAATACCAGCGTCTGGCCTTCTTCATCACGGAATAACTTCATCGAGACCTCCTGGCAACGTTCCGAGGCTTGACCAAGCTGTTCGCGGAACTTGCGCACACGATTTTCAATTGCGAAGAGTTCGCCGGCTCAACGGTTCCGGAATACACGCCTGAAATGCAAAAGCAGTGTTGGCGCCGCGAGACTGCGATTTCTCCGCCTACCGGACACCTGCGCCCGGCTCTGAATACAACACCCCTGGGAGAATCGATTATCTGATTTTCGCGATTCGAAAAGCAATCGGAATATGCTGAATAAGGGACTGTTATCAATATCTTGCAGTAACCGGCGGAGACCGGTGAGTCACCTGCCCGAAAGTTACTTACAGGTGACCCAGACCGCAACAATTCCCGCTATTCGCGCGGGATATATCGACTTAGCTCGTCTTCTGCGATTCCGCTAGCCGGTCGCCGGACGCCACCGCAGGATGGGCTTCCGCGCAGCTTGCACCTCGTCGAGCCGGGAAACGCGCGTCGAGTGCGGCGCGGATTTGACGACTTCGGGGCTCTCTTCCACTTCTTTCGCGATGGAGCGCATGGCATCGATGAACATATCCAGTTCCTCCAGTGACTCGCTCTCGGTTGGCTCGATCATCAGCGCACCGTGCACGATGAGCGGAAAGCTGACCGTGTAGGGATGGAAGCCGTAGTCGATGAGGCGCTTGGCGATGTCGCCGGTTTTCACTCCCTTGCGCGGCCTGCCGCTTGTCGCTGAAAACTACCTCGTGCATCGACGGAGTCTTGTATGGCAGGTCGTAGAGATCTTCGAGGTTCTTGCGGATGTAGTTCGCGTTGAGCACTGCGTCTTCAGTGGTCTGGCGCAAACCGTCGGGGCCATTCGCCAGAATGTATGCCAGCGCACGGATGAACATGCCGGTGTTTCCATAGAACGCCGCGCGAACACGGCCGTAACAGACGTGACGGCCGGTCCGATAGTTCCGAGCGCGAAAGCGTGTTCCATCCTGCGTCTCAGATTGACGCGAGACTACGCGGCTGTGGGCAGAAACGGCTCAAGGAATTTCTTGCACGCAACCGGGCCAGATCCGGGACCGCCGCCGCCGTGGGGTGTCGAGAAAGTCTTGTGCAGGTTCAGGTGCATCACGTCGACGCCGAAGTCGCCCGGACGCACCTTGCCGACCAGCGCGTTCATGTTGGCGCCATCCATGTAGAGCAGCGCGCCCTTGGCATGGAGGATGTCGGCGATCTTGTGGATCTCATTTTCGAAGACGCCGAGGGTGGATGGGATTGGTGAGCATCAGCGCGGCAGTGTCTTCATCGACCTGGCGCTCGAGCGCTTCCAGATCGATGCCGCCGTCGGCATTGGACTTCAGATTCTCGACCTGGTACCCGCAGATGGCCGCGGTTGCAGGATTGGTGCCGTGAGCGGAGTCAGGAATGATGATCTTGCGGCGAGCGTTGCCATGTGACTCGTGCCACGCGCGAACCAGCAGGATGCCGGTGAACTCGCCATGCGCGCCAGCCGCGGGCTGCAGCGTGATGGTGTCCATGCCGGTGATTTCGATCAGGCAGCGCTGCAGCAGATCGATGATCTCAAGCACGCCCTGCGCGAGCGACTCGGGCCGGTAGGGATGCGCTTCGGCCAGCCCTTCGATCCGCGAAACGAACTCGTTGACGCGCGGGTTGTACTTCATGGTGCAAGAGCCCAGCGGATACATGCCGAGATCGATGGCGTAGTTCCACGTGGAGAGCCGCGTGAAGTGGCGAATGATTTCGATCTCGCTGAGCTCGGGCAGTTCCGCAGGCACCTTGCGGCGCGCATCGCCGAGCAGTTCTGCGGGATCGACTTCCGGCACATCGAGCGGCGGAAGCTTGTAAGCCTTCTTGCCGGGCGAGGATTTCTCGAAGACCAGGCCTTCGTTTTGCGTCTGGTGGGGACGAACCTTGCCGATCCTTGCTTCATCTGCACCGTTCAGTTGTTCGCTCATTTCCTATGCCTCCACCGGCGCGGCGGCCAGCACTTTTGCCGCGTGGTCGATGGTTTCGCGCGTCATCACTTCGGTCGCGCACCATAGCGTTGCGTTCTTCAGTTCCGGATACCAGCGGCTCAAATCGATGCCGCCGACGATCTTTTCGTCGAGGAGGCGCTGCTCCATTGGCGCGGGAGATTCCTGCGTCTGCAATACAAACTCGTGGAAGCGCGGAGCGCCTTTGAACAGCAGTTTCGCACCGGGCTGCGCGCTCAATGTCTTCGCGGCATAGGCGGCCTTGGCGAGATTGTGCTCGGCCAGTTCGCGAATTCCTTCTTTGCCATAGACGGTCAGGAAGATCGTTGCCATCAGTGCGACCAGCGCCTGGTTGGTGCAGATATTCGATGTCGCCTTTTCGCGGCGGATGTGTTGCTCGCGCGTCGACAGCGTCAGCACAAAGCCGCGATTTCCGTTGCCGTCGACTGTCTGGCCAGCCAGGCGTCCGGGCATCTGACGCAGGTACTGTTCTTTCGCTGCGATGACTCCGCAGAACGGGCCGCCATAGCTGAGCGCTACGCCGAACGACTGCGCTTCCATGCTTACGATATCGGCTTCGACCGGCGGCCGAACAACGCCAAGCGAAACCGCCTCGGCGATCGAGACGATCAGCAGCGCGCCTTTCTTATGCGCGATTTCGGCGATGGCTGGAATGTCTTCAATCACGCCGAAGAAGTTCGGGCTCTGGACGAGCACGGCTGCTGTTTCTTCCGTGACAGCCGCATCAAGCGCCTCGAGATCGACGCGGCCCGTTCTCAGCCACGTATGCCACCTGCCGTTGTCGGCAGACCTGCGGAATTGCAGGTAGGTATGCAGAACTTCGCGATATTCGGGATGCACCGTGGTCGCGACAACTGCCTTCTGCCGCCCCGTGACGCGCATCGCCATCAGTACGGCTTCCGCCGCTCCTGTGGACCCGTCGTACATGCTGGCGTTGGCCACATCCATGCCGGTGAGCTCGGCGATCATGGTCTGGAATTCGAAGATGGCCTGCAGCGTTCCCTGGGTGATTTCGGGCTGATAGGGCGTATAGCTCGTCAGAAATTCACCGCGCTGCACGAGCGAATCAATGATCACGGGGCGGTAGTGGCGATAACATCCCGCTCCCAGAAAGCTCGCGTAATCGGTTGCGTTCTTCTGCGCTGCGGACTTGAAGTAGTCGATGATTTCGCTCTCGGCTTGCTGGCGCGGCACATCGAGGTCGCGCGTGAGCCGGTACTCGGCCGGAATGATGGCGAAAAGATCGTCTATAGCCTTGGCGCCGATTGCCTTGAGCATCTGCTCGCGTTCGGCTGGAGATTTCGGTAGATAGCGCATGCACTGCGTTCCTTTTCTGGGACTAAGGACTAGGGACTAGGGACTTTGAGCGCAACGACTTGATTACAGCACCTAGCATTTTCCCGACTTCATTGCATAGATCTTCGGCATTACGGAGCTGGTCCGTGGAACCAAAACCTAGTTCCTTCGCGATCACAATCTGGGTTTCAAGCTCGGAATTCGAGCCTCGCGCATGACCGAGGAAGAGAATATATTCGCCTTTGGTTGAACGGCCATATCCTTCAGCGATATTGCTAGCCACTGAAACGGCCGCTCTGCGCATCTGGTTTGTCAGTCCGAATTTCTCAGTGTCCGGAAAGACAGAAGTCAATTTGTAAACCGCTACCGTGAGTTCAATACTTCGCTGCCAAACAGCCAGTTGTCTGAACGATTGGCCCATCACTCACCTCGCGAGTCCCCACGTCCCTGGTCCCTACTTCCCTGGTCCCGAGTCCATTGTCTTTAGCTTCCCGTTTCTTCTGAAACGAACTTCTCATAGGATGCGGCGTCGAGCAGCTTTTCAAACTGCGACGGATCGGCCAGCTCTACCTTTATGATCCATGCTTCGTGCGGCGCCTCGTTGATCTTGTCGGGGCTGGTCTTTAGCTCCTCGTTCACTGAAGTCACAGTGCCGGTGACAGGCGAGTACAAGTCGCTGACTGCCTTGACACTTTCGACTGACCCGAACGATGCGTTCGCCGTGATCGAGTCGCCAACCTTGGGCACGTCAACATAGACGATGTCGCCCAGAGAGTTCTGCGCGTAGTCCGTGATACCGACAGTCCCGATTTTGCCGTCGAGCGAGATCCATTCGTGCTCGCGGGTATAGCGGTAGTTTGTGGGATAAGCCATAGAAGAACATGCTCCTTTCGGAAAGCAAATGAAGCTACAGTGTACGACCTCGGAACGGCGCACGGGTTGTGAGGAAAAGCAGGCAGTTCCGCCGTCGAAATCGGCGGCCAAACTTGGTTGCAGGCTATTTCGCCGGCGCGAAACCGGCGTAGGGTTCGAGCGGAACAAAGGCAACAATCTCCAGCATTCCGGCTTTGAAGATGGGCAGGCTTTCGCAGGCTTGCCGCACCTCGGCCTCGCCTGCTGCCTCCCACACAATAGCGGCGCCCGGCGTATCGCCCCGACGCCAGACCTGCCGCAGGATGCCGGACATGTAAAGTTCCTTGATACGCTGTGCCTCCTGGGCAATCAGGTCTGGTGTGAAAGCTTCCGGTGGAAACGCATCGGTGCGGCGCCGCGAAACGGTTAGAAATTGCATAGTTAAATTGTACGAAAAGTGGCAAGCCTCTTCGGCTCGTATGCCCGTCAGGCGGGGCTGGTCTCAAGACCGGCCGTAAGCCGGCGGAAGTCCACCAGCATCTTTGCCCGCCAGATCACGATCATGCCAAAGGCCAGGATGAAGAAGACGCCGGCGGTCTGTTGCGGGGTAAGAATCGTATCGAAGTAGCCGCGGGCAAAGATGCGAATGGCCGCAAGCACCAGAATCACCACAAGAAAAGCGCTGGACCGCCTCATTCTGACCGTCTCGCCCTGCAGTTCAAGCCGCGTGGTCAGCAACAAAGGCCACGCCAGTACCATCGCACCGGTCAGGAAAGCGATCCCGGCCCATGACCACGGTACGCGAAAAGCCGAATCCACAAACATTGAGAATCCGGTCGCCATGCCCAGCGGAGGAATGATGATCTTCCTTAAGGAGACTGCGCTCCGCGCCTCGCGCAAGCGCCACATGATGACCACAATCGCCCCCGCGCCCGCGGCAAGAAACGAGCCGGCTACTCTCGCAAAGAATGGGGGGATAGGGGGAAGCGCCACCATGAAGCTATTTTATTGGATTCCCGAATTCCGCGCACAAGAGTCCTAGATCGTCTGAGTTTGTTTTGCATTCTCGTCACTTCTCGAAGAACTCCCCATGCCCGCCGTTCGCCCACGGATCGTAGTGGCGGGCAAATTCGGCCCGGCGCTGGACGGAGGGGTGGCTGTAGGACCAGAATTCCACGAATGCGTTCGGATTGGGATCGTCGAGCCAGGCCTCGCCAAGGTGGTTGAAAGACGACACAGCGGTCTTTTGCGGATCGGTCACCAGTCCGTGAACAGCTTCCTGTCCATACACGTCGGCCTCATGCTCAAAGTGCCGGCTTACGGTATTGCCGACCGGTGTAAGCACAAACCCCGCAATTGAAAACGCAAAGAACAGCGTCAGGAACCCAGCCCGGCTGGCCACCGTTTGGGCACCCCAGCGCTCGCCGAAACGGCGCACCATCCCCTCGGCCAGGTTTGCGCAGGCCCAAAAGACAAAGAACAACCCAATCATCATGGCGGCCAGCATCTTGGGGATGTGGTTAAGCACGTAGTGGCCGCTTTCGTGGCCGAAGATGAACATGATTTCGTCATCGGGCATGCGGTCGGTTGTCGTATCCCACATGACAAAGCGCTTGCTTGAGCCGATTCCCGTCACATACGCATTGATGCCATTGCTCTTCTCGCTGGCCTTCATGAGGAACATCCGTTCACGCGGAACTTCGGTTCCGGTGCGCGCGACGATCTGCTCAAGTTTGCCGACCAGCCCGCGTGGGTCCTCTCAAGCGGTTCGAACTTGTTAAACAGCGGGTCGATAACCAGCGGCGTGATAAATACCGAGATCAAAATCAAGGGCAACGAGATCAGCCAGAGCCATATCCAATACCGTCGCGGCGACACGCGAACGACCCAGTTGAACAGCAGCGCAACCGGCACGCCGACCACGAGCGATACGGCGAGGCCTTTGCCCTGGTCTCCGAACCAGCTGGGCCAGCCCTGCACGCTGATGCCGTAACGCAGGCTTGCCGCATGCCCAATAACGTAGAGCGGCAGATTGGCAATCCCAAGAATGACCAGAAGTACGCCAAAGAATGCCAACCCCTGCAGCCAGCGCGGCTTTATCGTTCCCCGCGTCCACGCGTCTAACCGCACAGCCGTACCGGAACGAAGCACCCACCAAATTAGGATCAGACCCCAGAGCGACCCGGCGATATCCAGCGAAACGCGAATCTTGTTGAGCGCGATGGCCTGGGCAAGCTTATCCGGCGGCAGGGAGTAAGCCTGTTCGGAGTGAGGCTGAGTTTTGTTGGCTACAGGGCCATGGGAATCCTGCGGAGATGGGCTCGGCTGGCCGGCGGCTGCACCAAACGTGACCAGAAGCAGAACCACGATTGCACTGGCACGAACCACGCGGAAGAGGATTGCCATGAGATTTCCCTTCGAACACGCATGAGTTTGAGACAATCAAGTTTACCGATGTTTTTTGCCGGCACGTTACAAACAACACCCGAAGTCCCACTTCTCAAGGGGCCACAAATGGCAAGTTCGGCCAAAACCTGTTTGCGGGTCGCCACCCTGCTGAGCTTCACGCTTGCCGGCCTCAACGCGTCTGCGCAAAGAAAAGCACCAGCAATCCAGGGTTCCGTGAAAACCGCCGCCACCAGTGCCGCCCCATCGTCCCCTGTCCTGCTCGACGCAATGACCGGCGAGTTGCAACGCGCCTTCAATTCGCTGGGCAAACCAGGTCCGAATCAGAAAGACGGCGACAAACAGTTGCCGCCGTACTTCCTCAGCTACTCCGTGGCGGACGCGACGTCGGTTTCCATTCGTGCTCAATACGGTGCACTGGCAGACAGCACGAGCAACCAGATGCGCGTAGCAGACGTGCAGGTGCGCATTGGCGATCCCAAGCTCGACAACACCCACGGCGGGCACCGCGGCTCTGCCGTCAACAGCTTGCAGATGCCGCTTGGCGACGACCGCGCAGCCCTGGCGCGCACACTTTGGCTCGCCACCAATGCTGGCTACGGCAATGCGCTTGAAAACTATCTTCGCGTCAAAACGGAAGCGCAGGTACGTGCCAAAGAAGAAGACACTTCACCCGATTTCAGCAAAGAGTCGCCGCAGGTTTCCATCTCCAAACCCGCACCTCCAGTGGTTGTCGATCGAGCAGCGTGGGAACAACGCGTGAAAGCCTTGAGTGCGATCTTCCGCGACTATCCCGACGTCTACCAGAACCTGGCAATACTCACCGTGCAGAACGAGACTGACTACTACGCATCCTCTGAAGGAGCGCGCATTGTCGCGCCTCACATGCAGGCCCGCGTGGTGGTGTTTGCGATGACGCGTGCCGAGGACGGAATGGATCTGTTCCGCGCACAGACCTTTGAAGCTGAAACCATCGACGGAATGCCCTCACAGGCGAGCATGGAAGCTGCGGTCCGCGAACTCGGCAAGAGCCTCGAAGCGTTGCGCAAGGCTCCTGTGACCGAGCCATTTAACGGCCCGGCAATTCTCTCGGGCCGCGCATCTGCCGTCTTCTTTCATGAGGTGCTGGGCCATCGCCTCGAAGGCCAGCGCCAGCGCGGCGACGAAGAGGGCCAGACTTTTACCAGGGAACTGAACAAGGAAGTCCTCCCTCCGTTTCTCTCCGTCGCCGACGACCCCACGATGAGGACCTACGGCGGCAACTGGCTGAGCGGTACCTACGCTTTCGACGATGAAGGCGAAAAAGCGCAACGCGTGGAACTGATTCAGAACGGCGTCTTGAAAACATTTCTGATGTCCCGTTTGCCGATCGCGAGTTTCGCCGCCTCAAACGGGCACGGCCGCGGCCAGACCGGACGCATGCCGACCGGCCGACAGGGCAACCTCATTGTGACATCAACAAAGTCAGTCCAAGAGGTGGAACTCCGGAAGGAGCTGATTGAGGAGGCGAAAAAGCAGGGCAAACCCTACGGACTCTACTTCGAAGACATCTCCTCAGGATTCGCCGTAACGACACGCAGCGCGCCGCAGGCCTTTCAAGTCATCCCGCTGGTCGTGTATCGCGTTTATGTCGACGGGCGGCCGGATGAACTTGTTCGCGGTGTCAGTATCGTGGGAACGCCACTGGCGGCGATGAAGCGCATCGTCTCCACAAGCGACAAGCCGGAAGTCTTCAACGGCGAATGCGGCGCGGAATCAGGCACAGTGCCGGTGAGCGCAGTAGCTCCGGCAATGCTGGTGAGCGAGATTGAAACCCAGCGCCAGCAACAAGGCACCCAGCGCCCGCCGATTCTGCCGATTCCCGGCGCCCCGGCAGCTCCATCGACAAAGGAGGCACAATGAAGCGTCCTCCCACAATCGCAAATCTTGTTGCAGCGGCACTTCTCTCTGCCGCCATCCTCGTGCCACACAGCGCAACTGCACAAACCACGCGTGCGGATGCCGAAAAAGATCCTGTACTGAAGGCCATGCTCGACGAGCTCGATCGCAGCATGGCCCACCTGCAACTGCCCGGATTTGAGAAGCCCTATTTCATTGAGTACCGCATTGAAGATGTACAGGATTTCGAAACGCGCGCCAGCTACGGCGCCAGCCATGGTTCGCAACACAGCCACGCGCGCATCGCACGCATCAGTGTCCGCGTCGGCGACTACAAGACCGACAACTCCGGCCCGCGGAGCGATGGCGCTCTGCAGTTGACCACGATTGATGACGATCCGATTGCAATGCGCTCCTCTTTATGGAGTGGCACCGACCAGGCCTATAAGGCCGCGCTTGCCGCATACGCGCAAAAACAGGCTGAACTCAAGCAGGTGCAAACGCCGCCGCAGGCCGACGACTTCAGCAAACAGAAGCCAATCATCTCGCTGGCCGAGCCTTTGAAGCTTTCAGTCGACGAGAAGGCCTGGGAAACTCGCGTCGCACACGACAGCGGCATCTATCGCACGGATCCGGCCGTCAGCGCATCGCAGCACGCGATTCAATACTCAACCGCAGCGTTTCACGGGCGCGTCACGACCACATGGATCGTTTCCAGTGAAGGCGCGATCGTCCGCAAATCGGCGAGCAGTTACTCCGAGTCCTTTGGCGTAGGCACGCAGGCTGCTGACGGCATGCACCTTGATCGCTCTTACGGTACAAGCGGCGTGGCCGCGAGCGATCTCAATAGTGCCGAGGAGTTCAACAAGCACGCCCTTGCGCTGATCTCCTCGCTCAATGATCTCCGCAATGCTCCGGTGGTTGAAGAGGAGTATCACGGGCCGGTGCTGTTCAGCGCGGATGCCAGCGCCGACACGTTGCACTTACTGCTTGCAGCGGGAGTGACGGCCACGCGGCCAAAACTGGGGACCGAGGCGCGCACCAACGGACCGTTTGCCTCCAGCTACCACGCGCGCATCCTGCCGGAGTTCCTCACCGTCATCGATGACCCGGCATTGAAGATGTGGGAGGGTAAGTATCTCGTCGGCTCCTACTCTGTAGACGACGAGGCTGTTCCGGCGCAAACGGTAAAGCTGGTTTCTGACGGCCACCTTGAGAACTACCTCATTGGTCGCACCCCCGTGCGCGATTTCCCTGAGTCCAACGGCCACGCCCGCGCAGGCGTTACCGGGCCGCCGCGCCCGGTCATCGGCGTCCTCAAGGTCACGGCCCAGCAGGGCCTTACAGAGGAAGAGCTGGAGCAAAAGTTGTTGGGGATCGCGAAAGATCGCAGTCTGAAGAGCGCGTATTACGTTGAAACGCTAGGTGCCCAGGCCACGCCTCGGCTGCTTTACAGGATCGATCTGGATGGCAAGCGCACCCTGGTTCGCGGAGCCGTGCTCGACGACCTGGATCACCGCGCTCTTCGCTCAGGCGTCGAAGCTGCCGGTAAGAATCTCTGGGTAGCCAACTACGCTACCGAGATCCCTGAGACCGTGCTCGCGCCTGCGCTGCTGTTCAGCGACGTCACCGTAAAGCGCGCGAACGAAACCAACGACAAGCTGCCCTACTACCCACCGCCAGATTAGTGAGCTATCAGTGCACAGTCATGAATATGCCAATCTGAGCTGCAGCGAAGAATCTGCTTGAGCTTCCGTTTTGAAGCCAGGAGCTACGAACTGAATAGCTGCTTGTTCTCACGCCTTCTTCTTCCACGCACCGACAATCGCGCCCATCAGCGTCATGCCGAAGAACCAGTAGCCGGCGTTGACGAGGAACAGGCTGATGGGCCGCACCTCAAAGATGTACTCGGTCGACCAGGTCGTCAGCTCGAATCCAGCCCACAGCAGAGCGCCAACCTTGATGCCGCGCAGCGCTGTCTGCTTGCCAGTCAACTGAATCACGCAGGAGATCGCCGTGGCCATCACCGCGGCCATCGCCAGCGCCGTCGCGTACTGGATGGCTGGATTCATGCCGCTGCTCAAAAGCCATTCGCGCGTGCGGCCGATTCCGCTGAGCCAGGTGTTCATAAATGCCGAATACCATCCGGCCTCGAGGAGAAAACAGGCAATCGCCGCCACCAGGTTTGCGAGGTAGTTCTGGCGAACTCGCGCCATTTGCATTACAGGGACTCCGACTGCCATAACGCCCTCCAGGCGAGACTGTGGAACTCACGATATTCCCACGAACCCCGCCGTCGCAATTACATTCGTGAGCTCAATCGTGATTGAGAGGGGTGTCATGCCATACTTCTTTCTGGAAACCTCAAAGCAATGTCTCGCCGCCGCCCACCATTCGGAGCCAAGGCGCAGGTCAGTGGCGCACTCGCCCTCTTGATCGGCATTTTTCTGCGCGTCTTCGGGCCACAGCCAGTGTCCGGCGTTCCTATCGATCCACGCTATCTGGCCTGGACTGTCATTGGTACAGGAATCAGCCTTCTCATCGGAGGGACCCTGATGCGCATCTTCCTCCGCCGCCCACCCTCGTAACCGCAAAACCAATTCATGCGACCGAAAGGTCGGGCAAAGTCCCGGGAAATTTGCGGCGCTAATCCAATCTCGTCAGGTATGCCACGCCCTCATCTGGCCGCAGCCTGCGCGCCATGTCCTCGGCCTGCTCGCGGTTGTCGCCTTGTGGACGGATGCGCACCCAGTAGCTTCGCTCTCCCGCAAACTCGATCACCTTCGAACCCGCATAATCGTCCAGCAGTTTGGCTTTGAACTTGATCGCCTTGTTCTCGCTGAGAAATGGCCCGATCTGCACGCACCACCGTCCTCCCACTTGCATCGGCTTGGGTGTCTGGTAGACGTCGACGCGGACACGGTCTGTGCCTGAACGATAGATGCCGATCGACTTTGCCGATGCAATGGTCAGGTCGATGATTTTGTTCGGAACAAACGGCCCACGGTCGCTGATGCGCATCGACGAGGCCTGGCGGGTTCTGAGATTTGTGACCACGATCAGCGATCCCATCGGCAAAGTCCGATGCGCGGCCGTCAAATTGTCATCGCTGAACACTTGCCCGTTGGCGGACTTTCGTCCCTTGTAGGGAGCGGTGTACCAGGTAGCCGAACCTTCTTCGCTGTAGATGGGACGATGGCTGAGGATGAATTCCTTGTCCTCGGCGCTCACTCCACCTTCGGGAACAGGTGTGACCGGAATCCCGCCCGTGCTCGGTCGCGTCGGCGCAGGAGTCGTAGACCGTGGCGGTGTATATACCGGCGGAGCCGTGGCAACTGGAGGCGGAGGCGGTTGCTTCTTGTGCCCGCAGGCAGCTATCCCGCCGCCGGCAATCAACAGTGCTGCCAGGCATGCTGAACGACGCGCAGACGCGCGATGTAAATCGTCCATCAGCCCTGCGGGCCTTGTTGCTGCGATTTGTCCATGCGATCGGCGAGATTGCGCAGCGTATCCGACATCTTGCGCATAGCCACAATCGATTCGGAGCGCACCTGCGGAATGACAGCGTCGTTCACGTAGGCAATCGCGTGGCGAAGTTCCATTTCAATCAGTTCCATGGCTTCTTCGATGCGATGTCCTACGCCGCCCGGGCCCGGAGGCGGAGGAGGAGGATAAGAGCTCATTTCACAAAACCTCGCTTTCTAGTCTCGATGGCGCGATTCTCCGCGTCAATGCCATGAACGCTTCTGCCAACACAAGCTGTGCCTGCCAGAACAACACACCCGCGAGGGCAGTCAAACTCCAAACAGCAACTCTTTCCAGTCTCCCAAGTCACTTTTTCTGAAAATCTTGCGTCCGAGATAGTAGGGCGACAGCGATCGTTGACATCGCCCGGCGGATTAAGCGATCAGGTCCCAGTGGTTTACGAATCAGCACGGGAAAAGTTCCATCCTGCGGGAGTCAACTCGTCGCGGTTTGATGGGGAACGCCGAAACGACGGCCCGAATGACAGGTTCTGTCGCTGGCTCTTGTATTCACGAACCCTCCATTCGCGCGCCCTCGCACTATCAACGCTTCTCCTCTCTGCGACCACGATCACCTATGGCCAGGCGCATCCGGTAAGCACTGCCTCTCCCCTGCCCGATGCGCCGCTCCCCATCATCAAACATCAGAATTCGAAGAGCGGACCATGCCGCGTCATTCCCAAAAGCGAGTTGGCAGGAATTGCAATCACTGAAACCGGGTCGGCCTTTGTCGCCAGACTTGCTGATTTTCCGCCAGCAGAAGTGCCGGCGCAGCCAGCGAAGCCGGATGAAGCGACCGCGCCTGAGGAGATGCCGCCCTGCCTTCCGCAGCCTTTCGTCAATTTCTATATGCGATTCATGAACGGCCCGGAGGTCAAGCCGTTAACACCGAAGGAGAAAGGCCTACTTGCAATCCGGAATGTTCTCGACCCGTTCAACGCCGTCACCATTCTCGGAAACGCCGCAGTCACGATCGGGTCAGACTCGCATTCGCCCTATGGGCCGGGCATGCGCGGATTCGGCAAGTTGGTCGGCGTCAGCTACAGCGAATACATGACGAGCGAATTTGTCGGCACGTTTCTTATCTGCTCGATTGTCCATCAGGATCCGCACTACCATCGCATGCCTCGCGCCACGCTCAAACGCCGCATCCTGAATGCCATCATTCAGGTTGGATGGACGCAGGGAGACAACGGGAAGGGCATGCCAAATTACTCCAACGTCTTCGGCTTTCCCATCGATGCGGAGATCGCGAATCTCTACGTGCCGGGCCTGGAGACCGATCTTCGATCAACTGCGGCCCGGGTTGGCTCCGGTTGGGCCCTGGCGCCGACGGACAACCTTATTACCGAATTTCTGCCTGACCTCGCCCGGCATATCAACGTGCGCATCGTGCTGGTTCAGCAGATCATCAGCCAGATCGCCAACACCGGGCCCATGGGTGTTCCTTAAAGGGAACCAAGTAGGTAAACTGTTGGAGACGAAAGAGCTTAGCTGAACCTGAGCGGTTGGATTCAGGCCTGCCATTCGGCCCTCCTCAATCGCCATTCACCCCCCAATATCCCCGTTCGCTGCACCCCGGTTGGATTGACCGGCTCCCCTCGTTACTCTTGTACTGAGTTTTCAGGTTCCGGCGGTTACCTTGCCGGACCTCACCGAGAGCCAGCGCATTCTTTCTTAAGGAGATCGCACCAATATGTCTAAAGCGATGAAGTACGCCGAGAAAGCCGCCGTATACGCGGCCAAGGGCGCGTGGGTGGTTTTTGAGCGGTTGAACCGCATCAGCCCCAACCCGTCGTTTACCCCCAAATGGAGCGATAAACCACTCCTGAAGAGCTATCAGAAGGAGAAGCCGCCTCTTGGCTGGCCGCGCACCACTGACTCGCTCTGTCCCAAGTGCGTCCCGGAGATCCGCAAGCAGATTCTGGACGGCAAGCTGCCCCATGAAGTCCTGCTCAATGAGAAGGTCGGCGAAATCAAGGCCCAGATCATCGAGCGTGACGGCAAGATCCTGATGGTGAAGGACTGCCCCAAGCACGGCCACTTTGAAGACGTCATGTCCATCGACCCGGCCTTCTTCAAGCACCTTGAAGAGAGCTTCCCCGGCCGCGACATCCGCGCCCACGGCGATGGCGACAAGAAACTGCACAACCACGGCACCTCGACCGTTACCCATGGCCGCGGCTCGGTGCTCACCATCGATCTCACCAACCGCTGCAACATGATGTGCGATCCCTGCTTCATGGACGCCAACCAGGTCGGCTTTGTCCACGAGCTTACGTGGGACGAGATCAAGACCATGCTCGACAACGCCGTCACCATGAAGCCGAGGCGGCAGATGAGCGTTCAGTTCTCCGGCGGCGAGCCCACGCTGTCGCCCTACTTCCTTGATGCAGTCGCCTACTCGCGCAAGGTCGGTTACAACTCCGTGCAGGCTGCCTCCAACGGCATTGAATTCGCGAAGAGCAAAGAGCTCTGCCGCGCCGCTGCCGAAGCCGGTCTCCGCTATGTCTACCTCCAGTTCGACGGCATCGGCAACGCTGCCAACTCGCACCGCAAGGTCGGCAACCTCTTCGACGTAAAGCTGCAGGCCATCAACAATCTGCACGAAGCCGGCGTTGAGATCGTTCCCGTGACGACCATCATCAACGGCATCAACAACGAGCAGGTTGGCCGCATCATCGAGTTCGCCCTCGACAACCCCAAGAAGATCAGCTTCCTCTGTTCCAGCCGGTCAGCTTTACCGGCCGCGACGAAGACATCAGCGAAGAGCGCCGCGTTGCACAGCGCTACACGCTCTCGCACATGGCGCACGACGTCAAGAACCAGGTTGGCCTCGGCGTTCCCGAGCGCGACTGGTTCCCGATCTCCTTCATGTCCACCTTCTCTGACTGGGCCGATCTTGTGCACGGACCCTCGGCCGAGTGGGGCCAGCTCTCCTGCGGATGCCACCCCAACTGCGGCATCGGCATGGCGCTGATGATCGACAAGGAAACCAAGGAAGCGGCGCCCGTCACCGCCTTCCTCAACATGGACAAGGTTGCCAAGGATCTCGCCAAGGTCAACGATGCCGCCCGCGGCAAGTGGCTCTCGGTCATCGGATTCGGTCTCGCGCTTATGCGCAACTACGATCCGTTCCAGTCGCCCACCCACTTCAAGATCACCGACATGCTGAAGAAGATGGACAAGACCTTCAACGCCACCGGCAAGAACTACGGCAGCGTCAAGGGCGACCGCACCATGGAAGACATCCAGAAGCGCCGTTCCGATCGCTGGAACTTCCTCTTCATCGCCGGCATGTGGTTCCAGGATCTGTTCAACTACGACTTCCGCCGCACCGAGCAGTGCATCATTCCCTACGCCACGCAGGAAGGCGAAATCAGCTTCTGCGCGTACAACACCGGCGTGGGCTGGCGCAACATCATCGAGAAGATGCACATGACCGCGACCCTGACCAAGTGGTATGAAGAGCACGGCCGTCACGAAATCTTCGCCGGTGGCAAAAAGGTCGGCATGGGCTACGTAGGCCACGAGCTCAAGCTCAACATGGAGCACGTGAACTCTGAAGCCAACCACACGCTCGACAATCTCGGCATCGCCAAGAACGCCCGCGAAGAAAAGCATTCGCGCCCGCGATACCAAGATCAAGTCCGACGCGGAGAACGCCAAGATGGCCAAGCTCTATCGCGAACACGTGCTCGGCGAAAAGCCGGTCGAAGGCCTCGTAAGCCTCGACTCCATCCGGCCCGCATCAAACAACGCCGCCTCACCCGTTAACCGGCACAAGGAAACCGAGCCAGTCGCCGGGGACTAGCCGTCCAGGCGACCGCGCTTCGCGCAAAAGCAACTACACTTGGTTCTCTCACCAACAAGGCCGTCCCACTTAGGACGGCCTTGTTGCGTCTGGCGGTTGCCCTGGTCTTAAGAGACCTATATCCCCAATGGACAGCATCACGACGAGCGGGCCAGTTGCACAATACTTGCGCTGCAGAACTCCCGCCACTTGGGTCTGTGCTATCCCAGGTCCGAAAACACGGACCTGGGGCACCCGGCTTCGGTGAGATGTGAGGAACCTCTCTCTACCGCAGAGCGTTCACTCCCAACACGCTGAGCGTGCTGCCGTCATCTCGTGCGCTTTGAAGAACTTTCCAGCTTGGCAATGCTGTTTTCAATCTCTTCCGCTTCGTCGCTGCGACCCGCCGTCACCAGCACGGCCCGATACTGCTTCAGCGCGGCAACATATGTCGGATGTCCCCATCCGAGTGCGTGCTGCATTTCGTCAATGCCGCGCTTCATCAGTGCAGGAGCCTGCTTCGAGTCTCCATTCTTCCAGTACGTGTTGCCCAGCAGAAAATCCAGAAACCCCACCGGCACGCTGTTCGACTCATAGTTTGCATGCGCTATGCTCAGCGCTCGATTCAGTTCCGGGACCGCGCCGCCAGAATCGCCGCGCGCGCACTTGATCAAGGACAAATCGACCAGCGCCGACATCTTCTGTTCCGGAGTCGCTTCCCTTCCTTCGCGATTCATGGCTTGCGGAACCAGCAGGCTCACGGCCATCCCGGCGTTCGCGTCCGCCGCCGTCAAATCGTGTTGACCGTAAGCGAGCAGGGCGAGGTGCATGTAGCTCGTTCCGATCGCCGCAGTATCGTTGATGTCCTCGCGAATCGCGAGCGCTTTCTTCTCCAGCGGTTCGGCTTTGCCAAACTTTCCTTGCTCCACATACATCGTGCCCATGTGGTCCAGCGCATCCGCGTAAAGAGCGCGGTCCTTCGTCTTCAGCAGCCGAATCGCGCGTTCAAATGAACGTTCTGCATCGTCGTACCGCGCCGCGTCCTGGTAGAGAATGGCGAGCTTCAGCCAGGCGGTTCCATCCTCCGTGTGCGCCGCCGTTGCAACAGCAATCTCCTGCTCGCGAATCTGGCTTGCGAATGGATTGGCTTCATTCTGTTGTGCCAATCCGACGGTACTCGCCACAGCGATGCTTATCAGCATCAACGCCAACATCTTCATCTCAGCGCGCATCTCGTTGATCTCCCTTCTCCGCTGAGAGTAGGGCGAACAAGCCTCTCACTCCTATGCGGAGGGGCTCAATCGATATTTGCCGGGGTGAATCGTCCGGCACGAGGGGCGAATCGTAATCTCCCCTCACCCTTTTGAGGACCTCTGTTTCCAACCCGGCACAGAGGCTCTATAACCAACAAAGGGAGATTCGATGACTTTCTCGCTGCGGAATGCGTTTCGCGCTGAAGCCGGTAACCGCGGCCCGCTGCACCTGTATTTATTGCACCTGCCGCTTTCCCTGCTCTGCTGGACGGGTATCATCCTTCTGGAGAGCAGCCAGGTCTTCGTTTCCGACGCAGCGCGAGGCTACACTCTCTCCACCGTGCACTATCTCGCATGGGCCATCTTCAACTGGTACATCTTTGCGCTGATCTCGCCGGTCATTTACGAACTCGGCCTTCGTTATCCCATCGTCGGTCAGAATTGGATCCGGCGGGTCTTTCTGCCTCACGCTCTCGTCTGTGTCGCCTGCCTTGCGGTCCAGGCCATCGGCCGCGGCTTTGCCGGATCGATCTACTCAATCCACTATGAGAACAACTTCGAATTGCGAGGCTTACCCTTCGCTCTGACCGGAGAGTGGTTCGACCGGCGCGGCCTGGTCGGAGCCGTCTCCTACTGGATCATCGTGATCATCGCCGGCTTTGCCCACCTGCGCGAGCGGGAGCGTAAACGAGAGCTGCGTGAGGCACAACTCGAGTCTCGCCTTGCCTCCGCTGAACTCGAAAAGCTGCGCATGCAGATTCATCCGCACTTCCTCTTCAACACACTGCAAGCCGCCATCACTCTTGTGCAGGAGGATGCGCGCGCCGCTGAGGACGTTCTTCTGCGGCTCAGCGAACTACTTCGCATCTCGCTCGATCAGATCGAGTCAAACGAAATCCCGCTCGCGCGTGAACTGGAATTCCTTGATCTCTACACCGGCATCCAGCGCTGCCGCTTCGGCGATCGCCTCTCCTTCGAAATACACGCCGACCCAGAAACGCTCAATCTGCTTGTGCCTCCTCTCATCCTTCAGCCGCTCGTCGAAAACGCCATCCGCCACGGCATTCAGAAACGGAAGGGAATCGACTGCGTGGAGATCTTCGCGCACAAGCAGAATGATGACCTTCAGATCGAAGTTTGGAATTCGAACAGTGTCGTCGAAGGACCCGTGGAACAGCTTTTCCTGCGCGGTGTGGGCCTGCGCAACTCGCGCGCACGGCTCGAGCAACTCTACGGCACTCGCGGGCAGTTGCTGTTTCGCGCCCTGGCACGCGGAGGCGCGGGCGTCCTCATCTGCGTTCCTGCGCGCGTGGCTGTCACGACCCCGGCGCAATCGACCGCCAAGGTCGCACCATGAAGCTGCGCGCCCTCATTGTTGACGATGAATTGCTCGCGCGGACCGCCCTGATGCGCCTGCTCAAACGCGAACGCGATATCAGCATCATCGGGCAGTGTGGTGATGGCGGGTCCGCCGTCGAAACCATCCGGCAGACCCGGCCCGACCTTGTCTTTCTCGATGTGCAGATGCCCGAGATGGATGGTTTTCAGGTGGTCGAAGCCGTCGGAACCGAGCACATGCCCGTCACCATCTTCGTCACCGCTTTCGACCGCTACGCCATTCGCGCCTTCGACTCCAACGCCGTCGACTATCTGCTGAAGCCTTTTGCTCCTGACCGTCTTGCCCGCGCTCTTGCCCGCGCCCGCGAGCGCTGCCTCGGCCGCCAGGATAAAGAGTCTGCACAGCGCCTCTTTGCCCTGCTCGATTCACGCCTGCAGTCCGACTACGCGCAGCGCCTTACCGTTGCTCACGGCGGCCGCATCCTCTTTGTCCCTGTCGCCGACATCGACTGGATTCAGGCTGAAGGAAACTACGCCCGCCTGCACGTCTCACGCAAAATCTACGATGTGCGCGAAACTCTGCAGGCGCTAATGGAAAAGCTCGATCCCCGCGAATTCATCCGCATCCATCGATCCACCATCGTCAACGTGCGCCGCATCCGCGAAGTCCAGCCGTGGTTTCAAGGCAGTCACATTGTGGTGCTGCAAAGCGGCGAAGAACTCCGCATGTCCCGCTACCAGCGCGACGCCGTCGACCGACTGCTCGGCAAATAGCACACCAACTCACACTTCATCCGACTCTCATTGAGACGGATGCCGATGCTATACTCGCCTCCGTCCCTTCCCTTTATCGGAGTCGATATGATGCGCACCCTCACTGCCGTCCTCGCAGCCATCTTCTCTTTCGCGGCGCCGCTTCTCTTCGCGCAAGCACCATCTTCGCTTCCGTCCCTCGACGCACAGCACATCCAGTCCATCGACACCTTCGTCGCTTCCGAAATGGCTCGCCAGAAAATTCCCGGCATCGAAGTCGGCATTTACTCGCGCGGGAAAGTCCTCCTCGCCAAGGGCTATGGACTCGCCAGCGTCGAACTCAACGTACCGGTCAAGCCCGAGACACTTTTTCAATCCGGCTCGGTCGGCAAACAGTTCGTCTCCGCCGCCATCATGATGCTCGTGGAAGAAGGCAAAATCTCGCTCGATGACAGCATCACCAAATACTTCCCCGACGCGCCAGCCAGCTGGAAGCCGATCCTTATCAAGAATCTGCTATCCCACACTTCTGGACTCTCGGAATACGAATCCGGCGACCGCATCGGCCCCAAAGGCCCCTTCTATCTTCGCCTCGATTTCACCGAGGACGAACTCGTCACCAACATTGAAGCTCTCCCGATCGAATGGGCACCCGGCGACAAGTGGGACTACCGCAATACCAACTACGTTTTGCTTGGCATCATCATTCACAAAGTCACCGGCAAACCTTACGCCGAATTTCTCAGCGAGCGTATCTTCAAGCCGCTCGGCATGACCTCCACGCGTCTCATCAGCGAGAGCGACATCATTCCCAACCGCTCCTCCGGCTACGAAATCCACGATGGCCGGCTCAAGAATCAGGATTGGGTGTCGCCCACCTTCGATTCCACTGCCGATGGCGCTCTCTACTTCAACGTGCTCGATCTGGCCAAGTGGGATGCCGCGCTCTACACCACGCAACTTCTCAAGCAGTCGAGCCTCGACCGCATCTGGACCGTATATCCGCTTAACGATGGAAAGCCCAATCCCGCGGGTTATGGATTTGCGTGGTTCATCGGCGATCAGAATCATCACAAGCGAATTGAACACGGGGGCGCCTGGCAAGGCTTCACGTGCGTCATCTCGCGTTATCCCGACGACAACCTCACCGTCGTTGTGCTCACCAACCTCGATGCCGGCCACGCGGATCCGGAAATCATCGCACATGTGGTGTCCGGCATGGTCGTCCCGCCGCTGCAGCCCGCAAAGCTCTCTGCAATCCCAGACAACGATCCCTCGATATCTTCAAAGGTCGCAAAGTTGCTTGACCAGATCGTCGCCGGCGAAGATATCCGGCCGCAGGCGACTCCACAACTGGCAGCACTTATCACACCCGAGGCGGCAGCTTCGGTTCGAAAGAGACTGGCCGCGTTATGGCCGGGCGGCGCCATGACTCTCGTCAAACGGGATGCAGGTTCCAAAAGCCAACCGGTTTCGACATTCCGGATCAGCAAAGGAAGCGAAGCCATCCTGATCGTCTACGGGTTGGATCCGGACGGAAAAATCGCCACCCTCGGAATCGCTCCCAATCGCGAGTACGAGTGATCTCAATGTCACCTTCCGCGCTTGTCGCGGAGCTAGCCGAAACTCCTACGCATTTCTTTCGCCGGTTCGGCACGAATGCCGCGAACCGCCAAGCGCTCGAAGCCTCACACTGCTGACAATTGCCGCGCAGCATGAGGATTTCATCGTCCGTCCACAAGACTGCGGCGCTATGATGTTGGCTCGGAGGTGATGTATGTCTCAATACGTCTACCATTGCCAGGACTGCGACAAGGAATTCACCCAGCACCTCCACATTTCCGACGTCGAGAAGGCTGAGATCAAGTGCCCCCACTGCGGCAGCAAGCGCGTCGGCCAGCTGGTCTCAAGCTTCTCCGCTGTAACTGCAAAGAAGAGTTAGGACTGCCGACGCAATAAGGGCGTGATCGTCCGCTCGGGGTTACAAGCAGGCAAACCACCACGGTTAGCCAGTCGTGCGGGAAGCGTCTGCCCTGATATCCTCGGCGAGAATGAAAATCCGGCAGGTTATCTTCCCCTTACTGGCTGCTGCATCCAGCGTCGCCTCCATCGCCCAAAACACACCACCGCTCTCGACCGAAGAAAAAGCCATGGTGGCCTACATCGACGCCAACGAGCAGGCTTCCAATGGCATGCTCGAAAAACTCGTCAACATCAACAGCGGCACGCATAACCTTGAGGGCGTCCGCGCCGTTGCCGAGATCATGCAGGCTCAACTCACTGAGCTTGGCTTCAAGGTGCAGTGGATCCCGATGGAGCAGGTGCAACGGGCCGGCGTACTGGTCGCCGAGCATCCCTGCCCCGAACCGGGAAAGTGCGGCAAGCGCATCCTGCTGATCGGCCACATGGACACGGTGTTCGAAAAGACCAGCCCGTTTCAGACATACAGTGTGCAGGGAAACATCGCCACCGGCCCCGGCGTCAACGATATGAAGGGCGGTCTCGTCGACATGCTCTTCGCGCTCAAGGCCATGCAGGCCGCCGGCGTGCTCAAGCAGACAGAAATCACGATTGTGCTCAGCGGCGACGAAGAAGCGCACGGCGAACCCGCCAGCACATCTCGCCGCGACATGTTTGAAGCCGCGAAACACAGCGATTTGGCGCTCGAATTTGAAGGAACGCCGCGCATGGAAGGCGTCTTCTACGGCAGTGTCAGCCGCCGCAGCAGCATCACCTGGCGCATCAATGCGACCGGCGAAACCGGCCACTCCTCCGGCATCTTCTCACCGCACATGGGATTCGGCGCGATCTATGAGCTGACGCGGATTCTGGATGCCTTTCGCGTGCAGCTGCCCGAAGCGAATCTGACGTACAACGTAGGCATGGTTGTCGGTGGAACCAGTGTCCATGTCGACGAAGCCGGCAACAACGGCACCGCCACGGGCAAGGACAATGTCGTAGCTCCCATGGCATACGCCAGCGGCGACATCCGCACCATCTCGAACCAGCAGACGGCGCGCGTGGAGAAAAAGATGCAGGCCATCGTCGCGCAACATCTGCCCAGGACCGGGGCAACCATCACGTTTGGCGAAGGCTATCCAGCCATGGCGCCCACCGCACAGAGCCGCGCACTGCTTGGCATTCTGAACCAGGCGAATGCGAGCCTCGGCTTCAAACCGATGCCGGAGTTGGACCCAATGAAGCGCGGTGCCGGAGACATCTCTTTCGTCGCGGACATCATTCCCGGCCTTGCCGGCATAGGTGCGACCGGTGAAGGCGCGCACGCTCCCGGCGAGACGATCGATCTATCAACGCAGCCCATCAACACCAAGCGCGACGCGCTGCTGATGTACCGCCTGAGCCAGATCGACCAGAATGCAGACCTGACCAAAATCGCCGGCAAACGAATGACGGCGCGGTCACGGTCTGAAGCCGCCTCGTTCTGGATTCAATGTCGGGGCCGAAGGCCCGCTGCTCCTTCGGTCTAAGAAATCTATTCCTTGGTGCCACCGTTTGGATAATCCACGCGCACGGTCAGAATCTCGTACGGATGAATCGGCGCCTTCACCACGTCGCCTGTGACCGTAAGCGGCGAACCCTCCGGCGTCTCCATCATGTTCGTCACCGTCGCGCCTGTGGCACCCGGCGGCACATGGAACTCAACGGTCGATTCCTTCCCTGCCCACTCATACACGCGGAAGATCAATCCCTTTGCGTCTTCGGCCTTCTTCACCGCAGTCAGCACCACGTTCTCCGGCGCAACTGAAGCAAAGGAGTGCGTTGCCGGCAGCGCTCCGGGATGCGCCGTTGTGGCCTCGGCTGTCAGCGGGTAGCTATATTCGTAGCCATGCCGCACGGTCATCGCATCCTTCCAGTTGCCCGCGTGTGGATAGAGTGCGTACTGGAAGTGCTGATGTCCCATGTCCGCATCGGGATCGGGCCACTTGGCCGAGCGAAGCAGCGTAAGCCGCAGCAAGTTGCCGACTGCATCGTAGCCGTACTTCGTGTTGTTGATGACCGCGAGCCCGTGCTTGCCATCTCCGAGATCGGCCCACCGCATTGCCGGCACTTCAAACTGCGCCTTCTCCCACGAGTTGTTGCGCGTTGTCGGCCGATCGATCGTGCCATAGGGAATCTCGTACGTGGCGAACGGTCCTGACGCCGCCAGCGGAAACGCAGCTTTGAGAAGAATGTGCGCTTCGTGCCAGTCAAACTGGTTTTCGACGTTTACCTCGTCGCCTTCCGCAGTCAGGCTGAAGATCTGCACGAACTTCGAATTCTGAAAGTGGCTGGTCACGCGGATGGTTGGCTCCGCAGACTTCACCAACTCCACCGAATCGGCATGTTCAATGGTCATCGGCGCCACATCGAGCGTTCCCGGATCGATATTCCACGCGTCGTAGTCCTTCGGCGTGTCTTTGAAGAATTGCAGTTGATTGCCGCACGCACCGGATGCAAGCGTTTCGAAATTCGACTTCTTATCGAACAGGCTGGTGATACAGCCAGTCTGCTTGTCGACAACCACGCGAAGAATCGCATTCTCCAGCGTGATCGAACCAGCAGTTTCCTTCGCGTTCGCACCGCTCTCTTCCTTCTCTGCTGCGCCTTTGCCTCCGACCCACACCACCTTGTAGCCCATGGCCGGCACTCGCATCACGTGCAGCGTCACGGTGGCAAAGTCTGTCTTCTCGTCTGGCTTCGTGGCCGCCACCTGCGCTCCCGACGCGCTCCCCGCTGTCTTCGCGCCCGGCACCCGCACTTCAACTACACCGGAGCGTTCCCATCCCAGCGGATTGAAGACCACAACCGGCGTTCCCGCTCCCGCCGGTATTCACCCTCTCGCCCACCGTCTGCAGCGCATGCGAACTAATCTGATCGGTCGAGTAGCGAACGACGTCATAATCCTTCTGCGCTTCCTTGTAGATGATGCCGATGCCCGAGCCTGCTGCCAGATCGTGGAACTGGTTAAACAAAACCTTCTTCCAGTCTTCAGTCAGTTCATGCGCGGGATATTTCTTACCATCGAGCCAGGCCAGTGAAGACCATTTCTCCGCATCCAAGACCTGCACTTCACTCTGACGCATATTGCGCTTGTGGTTGGCCTGCGTGGTCATCACGCCGCGATGATATTCGAAATACATTTCGCTCTTCCACGTCGGAATGTTGACTTTGCCTGCGACTGCAGGCGGAGGGGTATAGCCCTTGGCGATTGACTGGTAATTCCACTCGGGCTTTCCGGCGCAATCTGCTTCTCAATCGTCGGTGAAGTATCTCTGCGCAATGCCGAATTGCATCTTCGGCATCACTTTCTGTGGCTGGCTCGGTGTTGCCCAGTGAAATCCCTGATCGAGAACGGCCCGTGTCGGTCCGCCGCCATGGTCGCCAATGCCATAGAGGTCCATGACGTCTGTCATACCGGTGGCCGCTGCCGTGCCTGCGCAGTATCGGCGGCCAGCCGCGTCGGGTTCAGATTGTCATTGGCATAGTCGTGCGGAAAGTAGGACAGCACCTTCGACCCATCCGGCGACTCCCACCAGAAGAGCTTGAACGGAAACTGATTCGTGTCGTTCCAGGTCATCTTCTGCGTAACGAAATAATCGATGCCGACTTTTTGTAGATTTGCGGAAGCTGCCACGTGTAGCCGAACGAATCCGGATTCCAGCCGATCGCGCACATCGACGCCATAAGCCTGCTTGTACCAGCGCTTGCCCACCAGCAGTTGCCGTACCAGCGACTCGCCGTCCGGCATATTCAGGTCAGGCTCAACCCACATCCCGCCCACGATCTCCCAGCGCCCTTCCTTGATGCGCTTCGCGATCTCGGCATTCATGTCGGGATACTTGTCAGCGATCCATTCGTTGTAAGCCGCTGCCGACTGCGTATAGGTGTACTGCGGATATTCGTACATCAGTTGCAGAGCGGTGCCGAAGGTGCGCTTCACGACGTCAACGGTCTCCGTCCACGGCCAGAGCCACGCGGCATCGATGTGGCGAGTTGCCCGTCAGATGCCAGGTCGCCGTCTGCATCAGCGGCAACAGGGCTTCCAGCTTGCTGTGCGCAGCTTTCAGGCTCGCGTCGAAGGCCGCCTGATCATGCGAATCAAGGGCCTTCAAGTCAACGGCAGTGATAGCGCCGTTGAGCGTCGCCATCTGCGAGGCGTCCCTCGGCGCAAGTGTCGGAACCAGCACCGCGGCCGAAAGAAATTCGATGCGGAGATCTTCCGGGCTCGGACGGCTCTCAGGGAAATCGATCTTCAGTGTGGCAGCCCTGATGGTTTTGGTGTCCACGGTGTGCAGGAGCTTGACGGCAACCGTGACCTTTTCACCGGGCTTGGCGCTATCGAAGAGGACAACCGGCTCGAGGTCGTCGCCGAGTGCGACGCGCCGGCCATTGAAGTAAAGAATCTCGGGCATGGGACCGTTGGCAGTGGCGTGAAACTGAAACCAGATGCGTGCGCCGGTCAGGTCGTATCCGCCGAGCGTCTCGGGGACGGTGTAGGTCTGCCGGAACCAGACGGCGTCGTTTGGTCGCTTTGCCCGGTGTCGTCATGCTTGCCAGCCGGTCTCATCGAGATTGACGTCCTCGCCATGCGCCAGGTCTCCTCGCGTGCATCTTCCACGAGCCGCCTGGGCAGCTCGCGAAGCGGTGAGCCGGGTGATGACTGTCCGCGCGTCAGGCTTCAAAGAGCTGCTGGCTCTTGGCGCATATCGCCTCTTCGCTGGCAGATCGCGTGGATGCCAACAAGCAATGCAGAAGGCAACGTAAAACAGAAAGAACAAGCCGTCAGAGCAAAATTCTCATGGAATAAAAACCCTCGGCAACATCATAGGCCATACGCCCTTGAGCCGCGCATAGAAAAGTGACTTACGACATAGCAATGCAAGTTGCATTTGGATTCAGCGGTCTATTTTGTATCCGAGCTTGCTCCGGATTGGAACGTTCTGATTCGAGGTACTCGACGTAGCCGAGCAACGCGCCCCAATGGTAGAAGCGATCACTTGATTCTTCACGTCGTCACCAGTGCCAAGGACCGCATTGTAGTTCTCGTGCACGTGACCATTCTCTTTCCACTCTTTCAGAAACAGCTCATACGATTTCCGTGCAAACGCGCGCCGCGTTTCCGCATCGTCGTACTTCATGAGTCCGAGATAAACCAGGTAATTCATCGGGCCCCAGATTCGGCCGCGCCAGTAATTCTGGTCTGTGAATGCGCGTCATCCATCGCAATCGATGGAAGAATGACCACTGCCCCCAGAACTCCTTGGGATTGTGCAGGTGTTTGCCCGTCATCTCTTTGCCTGTTCAGGCGTTGCCGCGCCTTGCTAACAAAGGATAGAAGTTCGTCGGCGACAGCCGCGTGCTGACCATGCCGGTGCGCAAATCCCGGTTGAGGAACATCCCTGCCTTTTCGTCCCACAGGGTTGACAGCTTTGCGCGATAGCGTGCAGCGCGGTCACGCAATTCGCGGGCTTCGGCCGTCTTATTCAGAACGTCCGCCATCTCGCGAGTGCATCGCAGTCGGCAATGTAAAGGCTCATCAGGCCAACGTCGCCGACTTCAAGCAGATGTGTTTGCGGGTTGTATACGGCGCCGTCATACATGGGGCTGTTGTCGAGTCCCGACTCGTAGATAGCACCCTGCCGTGTTCCACCCGACCGGTCGTCTGGCATTTGCGGGCTTCGATTCACGGGTCGCTGCCCCACGCAAGATAACCCTGCATGTCACGATGCTCTGCCCACCATCGATTCCAGCTTAGCAACGGGGCAAAGCTGTCTTCGATCAACCATCGATCATGAAATTCCTGTAAAGCCCGATCACCGTGATCGCACCGACCGGGGGCTCGGAGCGATCGTAGCTCTTCCATTACCGGGCCGTGCATAATTGGGAACGAACCCCTGCCGGTGTCTCCTCGCGCAGAGTTTCAATCGCATTGGCATACGCCAGGTCGCTTGATTGCCGATCGAGGCCAGCGTGGCTGCGAAGAACGTGTCCCAATCAAACAGCACGTAGCCGCCCCAATTGACACACCAAACGCGGCTCACTGGCGAGATCACGCGCTTATCGCGGTTCATAGATCGTGTCCCAGCCCAGCGTGGTTTCAATTGCGTCCAGAATCGGGCCGGTCGCTCCCGCAGCCGCTTTGATCGACTTCGTCATAGGCCTTTCGTTGACGCTCGATCGCGGTTCTGAATCGTCCTCAATCGGCCGCGGTTTCCTCGCCGCGGCAATAGGTCCGCCCACTGCTCGCGTGCTCACACTCTACACAGCCCTCAAGATCCACAGCAAAATTTGGCACGAGCTGAAGGAGCATCGAATGGCTGTTGGTTTCAGCTCGCATGTGCAACTCAAACTCCCAGGCATCTTTCCGTTCGTCGCAGATAGATCCGCGTATCCCCGTAAACGCCCCCACGCCGCCATAATCGACCCGACACTGAACACGACCGTCGGTGGCAGCGCGCTCGTCGAGCTTCGAGCGGCGTAACCAGCATCACAAGCTCATCGCCGATCATGCGCGCTCTCGACCCGCCACTTGTGCCCTTTCCACTCGAAATCCGCTCTCGTGTAACTACCCATCCCACGCGTGCGGCCCCGGCGTCACCACCTCCGCATCTTTCTCCAGCCGGCCGATCAGCGCATCCCCCAGAAAGGCATCCCCATTCAGTGAGGTGTTGTGCTTCATCCCGACATGAATCGCCAACCCCTCCGGCAATAACACCTGCGTCGCTACGCTATGCACATCCCACGTATTCCAGCCGCGGGCGAGGCGTTGCTGGACCTGTTCGTACTGCGCCGATCGAGGCGGTGACCGGGTGCGATCGGGCGCGATGTGCGAAGAGACCTGGGCTGTTCCATGCGAAACCGCGATACAGAACATAAGAACGGCGGCGATGGTGATCGTGCGGATTCTCATGACGTGCCTTTCTTTCGACGGCAAACACCGCCTCAAGCCGAGATCGAAGAAGCAACCGCAGATCCCTCTCCGCTCCGCTGCGCTTCGGTCGGGATGACAGTTCCTGGTGATTGGGCGGGTCTGTAATGGCCGACTCTGTTTATACCCATCCGCCATCCACTACATAACTCTGATTCGTGATCGCGCTCGAATCGTCCGCCGCCAGAAAGAGCACCAGCCGCGCCACGTCCTCCGGCAGAATGTCGCGCTTGAGCGCCTGCGCAGCCATGATCTCCGCCTTGTACTGCGGCGTATATACAAGCCGCCGCTGCTTCTCCGTTGCGATCGCGCCCGGCAGCACCGCATTCACTCGAATGCCCTGTGGGCCGCATTCGTGCGCAAGTGTACGGGTCAGTCCGACGATCGCCGCCTTTGCCGCGATGTACACCGGCACGCCTGTCGATGGAATCATCCACGAAATCGACGACATATTGATGATGCTGCCGCGCCCCGCCGCCTTCATCGCCGGAAGCACCGCCTGGATCATGAAGAACTGCGGCCGCAGATTCACTGCGATCGAAGCGTCAAAGTACTCCTGCGTCACATCCTCGATCCGGTGCCGCTGATCGTTGGCCGCATTGTTCACCAGCACATCGACGCCGCCCAGCGCAGCCACCGCCTCTTTGACTGCCGCTTGAAGGGCACCAATATCAGTCAGGTCGCAGCGAAAATAGATCGGCGCCGAATCGACTTGAGCCTTCAGCACCCCGATCAGTTTCTCGGCGGCCTCATCCTCGATGTCGAAAAAGGCAACCCGCGCCCCTTGGCGCGCGAAATGCTCCACGATCGATGCGCCAATCCCGCTGGCCCCGCCGGTCACCAGCACCGCACGCCCGGCAAGGCTCGGATAGCTCGCATACTTCGGACTCGACGACGGATTCGTTTCAGCCATTCGATCCTTCTTTGAGTTTTTTTAATCGGTCCAAGTATAGAGCCGCCGCACGACCCCAACCGTCCCGCGCTCGAAGCCATCCTTCCTACCCCAATCCCACGCATTGGTACACGCTGATACACCGTCTCGCATGGCGGGTGCATACTGATGTATAGGCCATTTCACGGGCAGCTCCCCCTTGGGTTACTCGCGCAATTCCGTTCTGGCAATTAGACTTAACAAGGGAAATTGGATCGGAGCCGCAGTTCACCGCGGTCAGCAGAACCAATCAAACCAGGCACTTGCAGCCGCTGATGCGCAGAGCCCGCAAGCCTGGCACGAATCAACCGCAGGTTGCGGGACAGTTGCGGCCTTTCGACGGTCTCACCCCGAAGGCGATTGAGCGACAGCCCCCTCACCGAGCGGAAGCAACAAGCAAGATCAGGACGCACGGAGGGGACATCATGACGGAAGCCGCACGCTATCCCGGCATTCGAGTTACCGCAAACGGAAACCAGCTTGTCTCGTACCACACGGAGACCCGGATCGCCGATGCCGGCGTTTTCTATCCGATTACGCCTTCGACCGAAGGCGGTGAGCTCTTCCAGCAGGCCTACGCTGAGGGCCACCTGAACGTATTCGGCCACAACACCATCGCCATTGAGACTGAAGGCGAACACGCGGCCCAGGGCGGCGCCATCGCGCACTCCGTGTGCGGCAAACGCGTGGTCAACTTCACCTCCGGCCAGGGTGTTGTCTACGGCGTTGAGCAGTACTATCACGCTCCGGGCAAGGGCTCGACCATGGTGCTTGAAGTGGGCGCCCGCGCGCTTACCAAGCATGCACTCAATGTGCACTGCGGACACGACGATATCTACGGCGCACTCGACACCGGCTGGATCATGGTGTTCGGCAAGGACGCGCAGCAGGCTGCCGATCAGTCCCTGATTCTCCGCCGCGTCACCGAGCTGTCCTCACGCCCGGCATGAACATCATGGATGGCTTTTTCACCAGCCACCTTGAGCGCACCTTCTACAAGCATGAGTCGGAACTGATCCGCGAATACCTCGGCGCCCCGGAAGACATCATTGACTGCCCGACGGAAGCGCAGCGCGTCCTCTTTGGACCCACCCGCCGCCGCGTTCCCAAGATGATGGACCTCACCAACCCCGTCCTCCTTGGTCCCGTGCAGAACCAGGAACACTACATGAACGGCATTATCGCGCGCAGAAACAACTTCGCCGAGCCGATCCTGCAGTTCCTTGAAGATGCCTATGAAGACTTCGGCAAGCTCACTGGCCGCCGCTACGGCCTGATCTCGCAGTACAAGTGCGACGACACCGACACTGTCTTTGTCTCTCTCGGATCCGCGGCAGAGAACATTGAAGCCGCGGTCGATTACCTGCGCCAGACGCGCGGCGTCAAAGTCGGTTCCATCCACGTCAACGTCATCCGCCCCTTCCCCGAGGCAGCCATCGTCGCCGCGCTCAAGGGCAAGAAGAACGTCATCATCCTTGAGCGGACAGACGAAGCGCTGAGCGGCGACAACCCACTCGGCCGCGACATCCGGACCGCGCTTTCCAAGGCGATCCAGAACCGATGGCATCGGCCTCGAAGGCCTGCCCGCGATGACGATGGACGAAGTGCCGCACATCTACTCCGGCAGCTACGGCCTCGGCTCGCGCGACTTCCGCCCCGAGCACATCATCGGCGCCTACGAATTCGCCACCGCGGGCCGCGCCCGCAAAGACGGCAAGACCGCAGCCGATGGAGTCAGCTTCTTCGTCCTCGGCATCGATCATCCTTACGCGGTCGTCGGCGACGAAATGCCTTCCCTGCTGCCTGAAGGCGCAGTCGCTGTCCGCTTCCACTCCATTGGCGGATGGGGCGCCATCACCACCGGCAAGAACCTCGGCGCCATCCTCGGCGACCTGAACGACCTGCTCTACGAGCGCGATGGCCTTGTCGACGACAAGGGCAATCCGAAAGAAGTCATCCACGTCAGCGCCAACCCCAAGTACGGTTCGGAAAAGAAGGGCGCACCCACCAGCTACTTCATGGTCGCCGCCAAGGACCGCATTCGCGTCAACTGCGATCTGCGGCACGTCACCGTCGTGCTCTGCTGCGATCCGAAGGCTTTCACCCACACCAATCCGCTCGACGGCATCCAGCCCGGCGGCGCCTGATCTGGGAGTCGGACGCTGAAGGCGAGCGCGCGTGGGAAAACCTGCCCCTCTGGGCGCGCAAGCAGATCATCGAGAAGAACATTCGCGTCTTCACGCTGCCGGGCTTTGAAATCGCCCGCAAGGCGACCGACCGCGCCGACTTTCAACTCCGCATGCAGGGCAACGCCTTCCTCGGAGCATTCTTCGCCGTCAGCCCTATGCTGCAGGAGTTCGGCATCACGCAGGAGCAGTACCGCGACGTCGTGTATAAGCAGTACGTGAAGAAGTTCGGCAAGCTCGGCGAAGCCGTCGTCAACTCCAACATGGAAGTCATGACGCAGGGCTTTGAGCGCGTGAAGGAAATCGCAATTGGCGAAATGGCCGCCGCAGATCAAGTCCTCTCTGCGCGGACAGCCGCTGCTCCCGATCCTCGAAATGGCCACAGTCGGCGAGCGGCGACTGCACCACCGGCGGCTGCCGTTCCACACTGCCCCCCGCAGGACAAGGTGCCCGTCCGCCGATCGCGACCATCGACGCCTTTGACGCTGAATTCCGCGCCAGCTTCGGCTACGACCAGCCTGCAACACCTCTCGCAGCCATGGGCGTTATCGCCGCGGCCACAGGCGATACGGCTTCAAAGTATGTAGCCCGTCGCGAAACCCCGCTCTACATCCCTGAGAACTGCACCCAGTGCATGGAGTGCATCTCGGTCTGCCCCGACACCGCGCTGCCCAACACCTCGCAGGATCTGGGCACGGTGCTCACCATGGCCGTATCCCGCTACGTGGGCGACGCCGGCGAGCGCACGAAGATGATGGCGAAGCTTCCTGAAATCGAGAAGCAGACCCGCCAGCGCATGGTCGCTGAAATGAAGACCGGCACGCCGCTGCCGAAGATCATTCGCGAAGTCACCGAGTCGGTCGATGGCTTCTCGGCCGAAGCAAAGACGCAGTTCTACTCGATCATCGACAAGGTGCCGATGGCCTATCAGAAGGTCAACGCCATCTTCTCGTCGCCCGAGCGCAAGGCCCCCGGCACCGGCGGCATCTTCTCCATCTTCGTCAGCGATCTCTGCAAAGGCTGCGCGGCCTGCGTCACCGCTTGCGGCGATCACATGGCGCTCAAGATGGTGCAGGAAACCACCGAAGTCAACGCCGAACACGAAACCGGCACCGCCTTCCTCAACCTGCTGCCCGACACATCGCAGAAGTACCTCGGCCTGTTCAACGCAGCCAATCCAGCGGACTCGAAGACCGCAACGCTGCGCAACATGCTCATGGTGCGCCGCAACTACGACGCGCTGGTCTCCGGCGACGGCGCTTGCGCGGGCTGCGGCGAGAAGAGCGTGCTCCGCTCCATCGCTGCCGTCACTGAGGCTTACATGCGCCCCGTCTTCCACGCGAAGGCAGATCGCCTCGTAGCCAAGGCCGGCGACCTCGAAAAGAACGGTGTTGCCCTCCTGGAAGCGCTCAAGGCAAGCAATCCAGAAGAGTACGCAACCCTCCGTCTCGCCATCTCGCACCTTATCCTTGGCCTCGGCGGCGAACAGACTGAAGACACCAGGTCCCGCATCGCCGCGCACGAAGAAGCCAACGGCCCCATCACCGACGCGCAGATGATTGAAGCCCTCGCAGCGGTCCTGCTCACTGAAGCGTTCAACCACAAGAGCCTGCAGCCCGTCGATGGACGCCTGGCCAATGGCATGAGCGTAATGGCGATGGCCGCGCACACCGGTTGCAACACGGTGTACGGCTCAACCTCGCCGAACAACCCGCATCCCTATCCGTGGATGAACTCGCTGTTCCAGGACGGCATCACCATCGGCTGGCTGATGGGCGAAAGCTTCATCGTTGACCACGCACGCCGCTCTGTCATTCCCGAGCGCCTCGACCGACGTCATCCTCACCCGCGAAGGCAAGGGCATCACGCCGCGCGAGTTCTACGAGTTCACCCACTTCACCGACGCGCTGATGACCGACCAGGAAATCGTCGAGCTGCCCAAGGTCTGGGTAGTCGGCGGCGACGGCGGCATGGGCGACATCGGCTACCAGAACATGTCCAAGGTGATCCTGCAGAACCGGCCCAACATCAAGGCCCTCATGCTCGACACGCAGGTCTATTCGAACACCGGCGGTCAGAACTCCGACTCCACCCCGATGCTTGGCGGCAACGACATGAACGTCTTCGGCTCGGCCACGCAAGGCAAGAACACTGAGAAGAAGACGGTCGCTGAAACCTTCCTCGCCGGACACGGATCGCCGTTCGTCGCGCAGGTCTCCATGGCCAACGCGCCGAAACTCTACCGCGCGATTCTCGATGGCCTCGAATATCGCGGAACGATGTTCCTGCAGTGCTTCACCACCTGCCAGCCTGAGCACGGCGTGGCCGACGACATGGCGCTCTTCCAGGCGCAGCGCGTACGCGACTCGCGCGGCGTTCCGGAGTTCGTCTTCAACCCGCGCCTCGGCGAAACCTACCAGGAAGCGCTCGACGTCACCGGCAACCCGAGCAAGGAACTCGACTGGTACGAGACCAAGCTCAAGTCCACCGGCGAAACCATGCGCTACACCGTGGCTCACTGGTGCACCACCGAAGCGCGCTTCCGCAACCACCTCAAGAAGATCAAGCCCGAGGCGGCCGAGAAGCTGCTCTACCTCGACAACATGCTGGTGCGCATCACGCAGCAGGATGTGGTCTACCGCCGCTACCTCGACCCGGCGCACCGCTCCTTCATTCCCGACTTCGGCGTCTACATCAAGTACGAGGAGAACGGAAAGATCGAGTACCGCGCCCTCTCCCGCCAACTGGTCATGTTCTGCGTAGAGCGCCGCAAGTCATGGCGCATGCTGCAGTCGAAAGCTGGCGTCGTCAACAAGGAATACATCGCCCAGAAGGCGCTGCTGGCAGAAGTAGACGCAGGCAAGATCGCGAAAGATGAGTTCTTCGCCCACGCCCACGAAATGCTGGCCGAAAAACTCGGCACCGCAACCCCGGCCCTCGCCAAGGCTTAACCACCACCATCATTCAACAAACAGAGAAGGCGGACCGGACGGTCCGCCTTCGTCTTTTCCATGGCTAAGATTATTCGGTTCGCAGCGCCTTCACCGGATCCACCGCCGCCGCACGTCGCGCCGGCAGATAACAGGCAAGCATCGCTACCGCGCACAGCACGGTCGCCACAGTCGCATACGTAAGCAGATCGGTGGCCGCCACGCCGATCAGCACCGTACGCAGGAAGCGCGTAACGATCAGCGATACCGCCAACCCGATCGCCAAACCGGCAACTGTCAGAATCAGGCCCTGCCGTAATACGTTGCGCAGGATCGCACCTTTCCCTGCTCCGAGAGCGATGCGGATGCCGATCTCATGTGTCCTCTGGCGAGTGGTGTACGAGACCACGCCATAGATGCCCACCGCCGCGAGCAGCAGCGCCAGGAGTCCAAACGAACCCGCAAAGGTGACGGCGATGCGCTCGAATACGCTTCCCAACTGCATCTTCTCCTTCAGCGTTGTCACGCCATACAACGGCAGATCAGCATTCAGGCTATGGATGGTTTGCTCAACCGCCGGCGCCATGGCAATCGGTTCGCCGCTGGTGCGCACTTGCAGAGTCACTTCGCTCTGATAGCGCTGCGTGAGAGGCGTCAGAATCAGCGGAGTGGGATCGTAGATCAGACGGCGATATTTCCCGTTTGCGATCACGCCCACGACCCTTCTTGGTCGCCCGGAAAATTGGACCTTTTTGCCGATTGCCTGTTGCCCCGGCCAATACCGGTCGACAAATGCCTGGTTCACGATCGCTACCCTGTCGCCGTTTGCCGTATCTGAGTCGTTGAAATCACGCCCAGCCAACAGTGGCGTGCGCAGGGTTGCCAGATAGTCCGTGCCCACGTCTCCGCGATCCGTGTCCATATCCTCATGCAGGCGCGGCACGTAACCTTCTGGGAAAGCGCCATCAGAATGGATGGTGAACGTGAGTGGCGCGAAGTCCGCCATTGTGGCCGATTGCACTCCAGGCAATTGCCGCACCCGAAGCAGCACCTGGCGCTGAAACTCCTTTCCCGTCTCGTCGTTATAACCCATCGGGCGCAAGTCGAACGTGACCAGAAGCATGTGGTTTGGATCGAACCCGGGATCTGCCCTTTGTGCCTTCTCCAGGCTTCGTACAAACAAACCTGCACAAGTCAGAAGCAGCAGAGACAACGCAATCTGCGCGATCACCAGTCCCGAGGTCAATCGTGATTTGTGGAGCCCGCCCGACGTATTCAGCGCCTCGTCTTTGAGGACAGCGCTGGGTGAGAGACTGGATGCGCGCAATGCAGGCAGGGCCCCGGAGATCAGCGCCGTCAGCACCGCAACCAGCATGGTGGCCGTCATCACTCGTTGATCCAATTGCCCGTCGATAGCCAATGGAAGCGAAGCGGCAGACAAAAACGTACCCAGAGTCTTCGCCGTCCACGCCGTGCAGCAGAGGGCGATTGTTCCCCCAGCCGCCGCGATGAGAAGGTTCTCTGCCATGAGCTGGCGCACCAGCGTCCAGCGCCTGGCACCCATCGAAAGGCGGATCGCAAATTCGCGCCGCCGCGCCACCGATCGCACCAGCAGCAAGTTGGCGACATTGGCGCAGGCAAGAAGCAGCAGTACCGCGGCCAACGCCAGCAGAATCGGGAGCGTACCGGCCATGTAAACATTGGCGCCGAATGGCGAGCGCCAGAGCGGATCGGTGGATATCTGATTCGCTCCACGGTGTTCCGCCGGATACTGCGAAGAGATGCGCTCCATCAGGAGGTTCAATTCGTTATCGGCCTGATGCGGATCAACCCCTGGGCGAAGCACACCCAGGACGTTTATCCAGGCAACGCCACGATTGCCGATCCGGTTGCTGCCCCATATCGGATCATCTGCAGCCAGGGGAAGAAAAATATCTGTGCGCAGTCCGCTTTTGCAGCCGCGAAAATTCTTGGGCGCTACGCCCACGATCGTGTAGGGATGAAGATTGAGCTGGATGGTTTTTCCGATGATGCCGGGATCGCCGGCAAACTGGTTTTGCCACAAGTTGTAGCTCAGAACCACGATCGCCGCGCCCGCCCGCTCGTTGGCTTTCGTGGAAATGAGAGTCCGGCCGAGATACGGCTGAACGCCCAGCACTTCGAAAAAGTCTGCGCTCGTCAGCGCCCCGTAGACGCGCTCAGGCTTGGCCGATCCGGTGATGGAAATATAGTCATCGTGATAACCCAACATCCCCGAGAAGCTCTTGTTGTTCTCTCGTATATCCACGAAATCCGGATAGGAGAACGGCGGACTGGGATGCTCGCTGCGTTCGCCACGCTGGATAGTGAGCATCCTGTCGATGTTCTTCGCATCTGGAATGGGATTGAAGAGTGTGGCGCTGATCCAGCTCAGGATGGTGCTGTTTGCGCCGATCCCCAGCGCCAGCGTTAGCACTGCCGTAAGCGCAAATCCTGGTGAGTGGCGCAATTGCCGCAATGCATATCGGAAGTCTGAAAGCAGTTGATTCATCGGCCTTCCTCAATCCCGAACAGAGGCGATATCGTTCACAGGTGTTCTAGCACGACTTCTGCCAGACCACCTGCTGTATAGCATGTTTTTGAGTGATGCCAATCACATTCCCGGGAGTTCCGAGCACAGATGTGTCCGGTTCACTGAATCGAGTGTTCGCAAGTGAACATCGTCGTTTCTCCCTGACGTGGCGCTACTCCACGCTGCTGAACGCGGGCCGGGTCAGGGTCGTATAACTGAGCTCTACAAATCCGACCGATTCATAGAGTCGCCGGGCGCGGCTGTTTTTCGGGCTCACTCCCAGTCCAAACGCGACCGGCCGGAACGGTTGTTCCTGCTCAAGATAGCGAAAGAAACTTCGGCCTATTCCCCGATTGCGAGAGCCCGGTTCGACAAATAACTCATCGACAAAGAGAATGGTCCCGCCAAACTCATTGCTCCAGAATGGAACCAGCAAGGCGTAGCCCTTCACTTCGCCGTCTTCGCGAAAGAGAACAATTTGGCCTGCCGATGGATTTGAAACGATGTACTCGATGCTCGAGGCAAACCGGGAGAAGTCCAAATTGAACGCAGACCAGTCCTCTTCGTGAAGTTGCCGCATCATGGCTGCAACTTTCTCCAGCTCCTCAAGATTGGTCAGTACAGAAAAGCTGATCAAATCGATATCCATGTTGTCCTGCGAAGAGTCGTCCCTTCAGGCGCTCTCCTCGGCCAACAATATGAGGCGAATCGCGGCGACAAGGTTACATAGATCTTTCGCCGTCCAATCCCTGAGTGGTCTTCCTCAACGCGCCTTGAAAAGGCATGGCCTCGGCCGTCCCATACGGGGTTAGCCAAGAATCTAAACTCTCTATCCGTGTCTCTCGTAACTCGCGAATATCCGCACAGCCCGGTTATCATTCCAGTGCAATCAACGCACTTTTGAGGACACATGCCAAGACCCGCTCTCTGGTTTTCTCATCGCGGCGCTCATTCTGCCCTGCTCTTTCTCCGCGGCACAGGACACACCTACCTACAGGGCCGGTCTCAAGTCCTTCACCATTCCCGTGCCGCCCGGAGACAACTTCGTCGAGACCGGCTCCGACTATCGAGTACTGCTCGATTCCCTCACCACCTCGTCCAATCGCTTGGTGCTGCCGCATTTGTGCTTCCTGATGAATTTCAACGCCCTCCGTACCAGCAAGACCACGCTCACCGCGTTACGAGCTTGGTAGAAGTTTCCCGCAGAATTGAGTTCTCCGACGTCATCTCCTCAGCGGTTCAAGCAGTTCGGCGACACAACAGCGCAGCAATTTGGAATCGTTGTCACCAATGCCTGTCGAGAGACCAGTAAGTGCATGACATCAGCCGCAAGCTCAAGGCTCTTGGCGATAGCTCAACAACCGTTACTATTCGATCAAGCCGCTCGTACTCGGAAGCACTCTTTTCGAAGACCGATGCCATAGGATTCGGAATGATTTTGCAGTTGAAGGTAAACGACGAGATGCAGAAAGGCTTCAGCCGCCTGCACCTTGTTCGCGTCCACGAGCACGTTCTGTTTCTCTATACCTTCACTCCGTATACCGGTGAAGATTCGGTGAAATGGGTGTCGACGAACGCGGAAAAGTGGGCTGACGCCGTCCTGAGTGCCAACAAAGAATAGATACTCATTCTCGATTCGATCACGAGTGCTATTCTGCTCCGGCGCCACAGCTCTCGCTTCTGAGGCCTTGGGCACTGCGGAGTCCTGGCCTGCTCGACGCGGGTTTCCCTAGTCTCGATCCTGAGACCCGGATCCAAGTGAGTTTGTGCCCCTACGACGCGATCTCCTCAACCAACTCCGTCACCGGGAAACTCACCACGCTCCCCCGCTCGCCTTCCGAATCTTCCGGCTCCGCTTGTGCTTCCGCCTTCTCTTTCTTGCTCGGCTTGCGAACATCAACGACACCGCTCAAGACCGCTCCTTCTTCGATGAAGATGCGGCGCGTTGACATATTTCCGATAAGGGAGCCGTCGCTGCGAATCTCAACGCGCTCACCGCCCTCGAGGTTGCCGACCACGTCGCCCATGATCACGACTTCGCGCGCCGAGATGTCGGCCTTCACTTTACCCTCTTTCCCAATGGTCACCCGGTGGGCCGGCGCGGTGATCGAGCCTTCCACGCTCCCATACACATAAACCGGATCGGAAGCGACAATTTCGCCCTTGATCCTGATCGACTTCCCGATCATGGAGTACTGATTCGTCCCGGAGGAGTTTACTGGTCCGGGCGTTGGCATCTCGGCGAGAGATGAAGTGGGATGCTGAACAGATTTGGCGTCGGCTGGCTGCGTGAATGTCCCCATATAAATATTGTCCTTTCGTCTCTCGTCTGGAACCCCTGGGCCTGGATGAACCGAGGCCGGATCATGCGCAATTTCGTCTTGCTGGCAGCGGACGGCAACCTGGAGTCAGGCAAGTCTTAAGAGTTCCACGATTGTACCCATCGAACATCTGCGGCGAACGATTACGTGAGTATCGGCAGGTGATGCGACTTTCGCGGGTTTGCCTCCGGGTGGCCCTCACCTCCGCTTTACGGCGTGGCCGGGCGGTGCGCCGGGGCAATTATGCAACCAAAAGAAGGCAGGAGGGGGCTTGACCGTTGACCCGATTATCCCCCTGCGATACAGCCGCCGATGGTCGGGGAAGGGCTTTCGGTATGCGGATCGCTCATCTAAAACGAAAACGCGGACCGTGAGGTCCGCGTTGGGATTGTCGGAGGGGTGACACGGCTACCGGGCGAACTTCACATATTTCCGCCCCGCATACAGCCGGAAACCGCCGGAGGGGTCGGCCATGATCTGCAGGGGCATCGGCCGCTTCAGAGCATCATCCGACGAGGTTGCTGCTGAAAAGACGTCGTGCGCGCCCACGTCGGTAATCACGAACTTGTCGGCGACAAAGCCCACGCCATAAACCCCGGCGGGCAGGTTATCGCTGCCAAACTTGAGGGGAACCTCGGTAATGAAGTACGCCTGGTACTTTGCCGCCACGTCGCTCGAGTAGCCGCTGGTGTCCACCATCGTCGTAAGCAGGTAGTAGCCGTCGGCAAACTTGATGCCGGCCGAGTTCCGCAATTGCGTAGGCGCGGACTGGGCTTTGTAATACACGCTGGCGGGCAGTAGTTTCTGGGTGTCGGCAGGCTTCAAAACCGTGTCGCCGCCCTGGGCCAGTGACCGCACGGGCGAGGCCATCACGGCCAAAGCCAATACCGAACTGCCCGCGAAACTCATGATTGTTTGAAAACGCATGGTGGAGCCTCCCTGAAAGTGGAATCGTCCCGGAGTATACAGCATGGCCACTCGGTCGGCCATCAACCCCCGGGTTGAATCAGGTGGTCAGAGAGCTGATAGATGTGGGAACCGACGCGCCCCGGCAATCACGGCATCCAACGTCAAAGGTATAATCGCACTGTGTCGACGACGTCCGACATCACGCTCGATCAAGCGCAAACAGCGGCCAGGCTGCGCGCTCTCGAAGATCGACTGCGTGCTCTCGGCAGCGTAATGGTCGCCTATTCCGGCGGGGTTGACTCGGCCTTTTTGGCGGCAACGGCACATCGTGTTTTAGGCAACCGGATGCTGGCGGTGCTGGCCGACTCGCCCAGCCTTGCCCGCCGGGATATGGAGCAGGCCAGGGCATTTGCCGATGCTCAGGGCATTCCCCTTCGCGTGATTCAGACCGAAGAACTGGAAAAGCCCGAGTACCAGCGCAACGACGCAAATCGCTGCTTCCACTGCAAGACCGAACTGTTTGAAGGAATGAAGAAGCTGGGCGCAGAGCTGGGATTCGCGCAGATTGCCTACGGCATGAACGCTGACGACCGCCGCGACTATCGCCCCGGCCAGCGTGCCGCCGAAGAGCACGAAGTGCTGGCGCCGCTTGCCGAAGTTGGGCTTACGAAACTGGAGATTCGAACGCTGGCCAAAGATGCCGGCTACACGCTGTGGGATCGCCCCGCTGCGCCATGCCTTTCGTCCCGCGTGGAATATGGCCGCACGGTCACGCGCGAAGTGCTGGAGCAGGTGGAGCGCGGCGAAGAGAGCCTGCGCCAACTGGGGTTCCGCGAGTTTCGCGTCCGCCATCACGGAGAACTGGCCCGCGTTGAGATTTCGCGAGCGGAGATGGCCCGGGCGCTCACTCTCGAGATGATGGACAAGATTTCCGCGGAGTTGCGAAAGGCAGGCTTCCAGTACGTGACGCTCGATTGCACGGGTTTTCGTTCTGGATCCTTGAATGCGGTGCTGCCGGCAGAAGTGCTGATGCGGCGCGGCGCATAGGTACAATTTCATTTCCATGCGAATCGGATATTTGGAGTGCTTCTCCGGCATCAGCGGCGACATGCTGCTTGGCGCGCTTGTGGATGCGGGCGTACCGTTTGCCCTGCTTGAAGAGACAACAGCGGCGCTGAACATCGGCGCCCGTCTGGAGATGCGGAAGGCAAGCCGCGGCGGGCTTGCTGGAACCAAGATCGATGTTGTCATCGAGAATGATGATGCTGCGGTTGATCATGCTCACGGCGAAACAGAGCACGCGCATAGCCATAGCCATCATGAAACGGCGCATGCGCATGAACATGGCTCAACGCACTCGCATGAGCACCGGCATGCGGATGGCACGGTTCACGCGCACGATCACCAGCACGAACATGGTCATGAACACACGCATCAGCCGCATCGATCTCTATCCACGATTCTCGAGATCATTGATCACGCGCCGATTGCCGATTCAGTAAAGGCGCAGGCAAGCGCGTGCGTTTCAACTGCTCGGTGAAGCAGAGGCGCGCATTCACTCCATGCCCGTCGAGAAAGTCCACTTTCACGAAGTGGGTGCCGTCGACACGATAGTCGATATCGTCTGCTCTGCCGTGGGCTGTGCGCATCTCGGGGTCGATCGGTGGCTGGCCTCTCCGCTCAATGTAGGCAGCGGCACGGTTGATTGCGCACACGGAACCTTGCCGGTGCCTGCACCTGCAACCTTGGCGCTTCTAGCCGATGCGCCGGTGTATGCTGCCGGTCCGCCAATGGAGCGCGTCACGCCTACTGGCGCAGCGATTCTGCGCATGCTTGATGTGCAATATGCGCCGCTGCCGGCCATGCGAGTTTCAGCATCGGGATACGGCGCAGGTGGTCGCGATACACCGGGTCAGCCGAATCTGGTGCGGCTGCTTGTAGGCGAAGAAGCTGACCAGCACTCCGCAGCCGAGCCAATCGCAATCATGGAGACCGTCATCGACGACTCCAGCCCGCAGTTGATCGCTTATGTCAGCGAGCTTCTGTTGGAAGCGGGCGCGTGGGATGTCTACCGCGTTCCCGTGCAGATGAAAAAGGGCCGCACCGGTATTCAACTCACGGTGCTGTGCCACCCGGAACGCGTGACCAACTTGCGCGATCTGCTGTTTCGCGAGACAACAACCATCGGCCTGCACTGGCGCATCGAAAACAAGATCTCCCTTGCCCGAGAATTCAAAGAAGTGCAAACGGAGTGGGGTCCGGTACGCATCAAGATCGCACGCTGGCCTTCGGGCGAGATCGCAAATGCCGCACCGGAATACGAAGACTGCCGGCGACTCGCCGCTGCACATTCTGTTCCACTGAAACAGGTGACAGAACAGGCAAAGCGGATGTTCGCTGCCCATATCGAGGAGGAGCGCTGATGGATCGCTCGCAAATTGAAGCGCTGCTCAACGAGGTGCAGGCGAAACACACTTCCGTTCCCGATGCGCTGGAGCGGCTGAAGGATATGCCGTTTGAAGACCTCGGCTTCGCCAAGCTCGATCATCATCGCGCGCTTCGCACCGGGATGCCTGAGGTGATCTTTGCCGCCGGAAAGACTTCCGACCAGGTTGCGCGGATTTTCATGCATATGGCCAAGGCCGGCGGCAACGTGCTGGCCACGCGCGCTTCGCGGGAGTGCTTCGAGGCGGTCAGCAAATCACAGCCGGGCGCGGCCTATCATGAAACGGCTCGTGCCATCACCCTCGAACAGGCCAAGCCTCCCGCCGGGCGCGGAACCATCTGCGTGGTCTGTGCCGGCACCAGCGATTTGCCGGTTGCCGAAGAGGCTGCCGTGACGACGCGGCTCATGGGAAACACCACTGAGCTGATTGCGGACGTGGGCGTCGCCGGAATCCACCGTCTGCTGGCGCAGAAGCAATCGCTTCAAACCGCGCGCGTGCTTATTGTCTGTGCCGGCATGGAAGGCGCGTTGCCGACCGTGGTCGCGGGACTGGTGAATGCGCCGGTGCTGGCCGTGCCGACGAGCGTGGGCTATGGCGCTTCGTTTGGCGGAGTTGCGGCGCTGCTGGGGATGCTGAACACTTGCTCGCCGAATGTGTCGGTGGTCAACATCGACAATGGATTTGGCGCCGCCTGCATCGCTTCCCTTATCAATCACATGGATTAGTGCGCGAATTGAGCGCTAGAATCCGCTCAAAGTGATGAGGGTCACTGTCCTCCGCATCCCTGCAAGCGAATGATTCATATGTAGTCTCGTTTGCCTGCCCGGCGTGTTCACCAGCAACCCTGAACGCTTGCCGGCGCAGACGCCAACTGGCGCATATGCCTGTTGGCGCAGTCGCTTGCAGGCGTATAGGGGAAGTTCTTGGCTGGCTCCAGATTGCCGCTGTTGCGCAGGATCTCGCAGATTTTCTTTCTGCTGGTGTTCCTTGCGCTCCTGGTCTTCACGTCGATGCGGCCCGCTTCGGCGACATTCGGGCGACATCCATATGCGCGCGCCGGTGCGCATGTTCTTCGTGCTCGATCCGCTGGTCGCGATCACGAATGCGATTGCCACGCATGCTTTGTATCGCGGTCTCCTTTGGAGCCTGGTGATTCTGCTGCCGACGCTTTTTCTCGGGCGATTCTTCTGCGGCTGGATTTGCCCGATGGGAACGCTGCAACACTTCGTCGGCAACTCGCATTCTGAAGCCAAGCGAGGTAAGCAACGCATCGAATCGAACCGCTACAAGCGCTGGCAGACCATCAAGTATGTCGTTTTGATTGCGGGACTGGTGGCTGCGTTCTTCGGATCGATGGTGATCGGCACGCTCGATCCATTCAGCTTGCTGGTTCGTTCGATCGGACTGGCGTTGTTGCCGGCATTCAACTTTGCTGTGCGCGCGGTGCTTGTACCGCATGGAGCACAGCCACGTAGCCGCGATCAAAACCAGCGGCGAATGGCTGCACTCGATCCTGCAGGCCACAGTCCTCGATTTTCGACAGGCGCACTTCGCGCAGAGCCTGGTGCTGGGCTTGTTGTTCCTCGTCATCCTTGGGCCAGCCTGCGCGTCACGCGCTTCTGGTGCCGGGCGATTTGCCCGTTGGGCGCGCTGCTGGGTGCGGTTTCGCGCTGGTCGATTCTGGGTCTGCACAAGGACGCGTCGAGCTTGCGACAGCTGCAATCGCTGCCTGCTGCACTGCCAGGGCGGCGACGATCCCATCGGCGGTGTGCCATGGCGAAAGTCCGAGTGCCTGATGTGCATGAACTGCGTGGGCAGTTGCCCGCATGGGAGCCTGCAGTTTCAGCTTCTTTCCGCAAAGAGCGAGAAGTTGCGTCGCCCGACCTCGGCCGCCGTCGCACGCTGACGGGCCTGGCTGCCGGAGCGGCAGTCGTTCCGCTGATGCGCGCCAACACGGGCCTGCGGCAAAAGCCGGCACGAGCAAGCTGCTGCGGCCACCGGGCTCGTTGGACGAAACCGATTTTCTTTCGCGCTGCATTCGCTGCGGCGAGTGCATGAAGGTCTGCCCGAACAACTCGCTTCATCCAACGTTGACTGAGGCCGGCCTCGAAGGACTTGTGGACGCCGATGCTGGTGCCGCGCATCGGCTACTGCGAACCAAGTTGCGTGCTGTGCTCGGAAGTTTGCCCGACGGGCGCAATCTGGCAGATCACTCCGAAAGAAAAGGGCTGGGTTGTAGGCGTGGGCGAAGGCAGAAGCAGCCTGTCCGTCTCGGCACTGCGTTTTATGATCGCGGTCGCTGCCTGCCGTGGGCATGGCCACGGACTGCATCGTCTGCGAGGAGTGGTGCCCGGTTTCGCCGAAAGCGATCTATGTCGAAGAAGCGCAGGTAATCGACTCGGCCGGGAAAATGAAAACGCTGAAGCAGCCGCGTGTCGATCCGAGCCGATGCGTGGGTTGCGGCGCATGTGAGTATGCATGCCCGCTGCAGGAGCGGCCGGCGGTTTATGTCACCAGCATCGGTGAAAGCCGTTCGCCCAGCAGCCAGATTCTGCTGAACAGAAGTTAGAAGGGACTGAATGGAAATGAAGCGCTTGAATCTGTTTTATGTTGGCACCCTGGTCGTTGCTGTTGCTGGCCGTTGCCGGCGTCTCCGGATGCAAGAAGAAGAACGTCGATCCGTTCCCAGCATCGGGAGCGGTTGCGGGATGGGAAAAATCCAGCGAAACGCGGACCTTTGAACCCAAGGATCTGTGGCAGTACATCGATGGAGATTCCGAACAGTACATTCAGGCCGGCGTGGTTTCAACCGCTACTTCCGACTACAAGTTCCAAGGGCAACTGGAGGCCGTTGTCGATGTGTACACCATGGGCGGACCTGACGGCGCGCAAACCATTCTCGAGCAGCGGACAGACCAAGGACGCAAAGAGCGTTTCAGCTTGGCGACGCAGGGCGTGGAATATGCGCAGAGTGTGAGTTTTCGTAAGGGGCCTTATCTGGTGCGCATCGTTGCATATCAATCTTCTGCATCCGACTCCGCAGGCGCTGATGGCGCTGGCGCACGGTGTTGAGGCAAACCTGTGAACCAGTGCGGTGAAGGAAAACTCCGCAGCACGACACGGAAGGAAGACAATGAAGAGCCGCCGGGAATTTCTCAAAGGCGCAGCAACGGGAGCAGTGATTCTGGGTGCAGAGAGCAAGCTGGGCTTGACTCGGGCGCTGGCACTCAGACCGACGAAGAGCAAAGTCGAGGGTGGTCATTGCGCGCGATCCGGCACTGCACGGAGCCGACGGCAAGCCGGATGAGAAGCATGTGGGGGAATTGCTGGACCGGCGATTGCCGCTTACACGGGTCGCGAAAGCCGATGGATGCGTGGAAGCACATTGTCGCAGAGGACGGTGGGCAAGGACAAAGTGATTGGGCTCAAGACTAATGGGCTTGGTGGTAAAGGCATTTCAACGCACGCGGTGCTGGTCTATGCCATCGCAGAGCGTTTGCAGGGCGCCGGCGTAAAGCCGGGAAACATTCTGGTCTGGGATCGCAATGCGCGCGATCTGAAGGCGTGCGGACTGACCATCAATACGGATCCGAATCAGGTTCGCTGCTTACGGCACCGATGTTTCCGGATTTGAAGACAGCATGGAATCGTGGGGATCGTCGCACGCGCGGTTGTCGAAGATTCTGACCCGCGAATGCGCGATGGTCATCAACGTGCCGATTCTGAAGGATCACAGCATGTCGGGCGTCACCTTCGCGATGAAGAATATGTACGGCGTGGTGGAGCGTCCGCAGGATCTGCACGGCGACGGCTGCAATCCCGGGAGTCGCCGATCTGAACTGCATTTCCGGTGATTCGCCAGAAATCACGCTGACCATCGGCGATGCCATGACTTCCGTGTACGAAGGAGGGCCCGGGGTTCGGCCAGAGCATCTGTGGCGATCCGGATGCACTGATCGTGGGTGAGGATCGCGTCGCGATCGACCAAATGGCATGGGGAATGCTCGAAAAGAAACGCGCCGAAGCGGGCTTGAAGACGCTGGAGGCTGCGGGACGGCCGCCGCGCTATATCGCCACGGCTGCCGATGCGACACATGGGCTGGGCATCAACGATCCGCAGCGCATCAAGCTCTGAGGTTTGAGCAGGAGGAAGTCATGGCCGGCGAAGACGAACAGCTGCGGCAACACATATCTCCAGGTTCCGCTTCTGCAACTGGAGGCATGTGACTCACCCGACGCGAGGCCATGCTGCAACTGCTGCGCGTTGGCGGCATGGCGGCCGGTACGGCGGGCGTCGGCGTCTGGCTGAGTGAGCGAAGTTCGCGACCAGTGCCGCTACAGGCCGAGCAGGCGCGTAGGACCATCGCATCACGTCAGATCAGCAATGGCCGCACCTCACTGTGACGCAGTATGCGACGGACGGACGCGGCCACAGCCGGAGAGGCGCGGGCGCTTGTTCAGCATGCTCTCGAAAATCTTGGCGGCATTGGCCGTTTTATGCGCCGACAGGATGTTGTGGTTATCAAGCCCAATATTGCCTGGGATCGTACCCCCGAGCAAGCCGCCAATACCAATCCTGAATTCGTGGCCGAAGTGGTGAGGCATGCTGGCAGGCGGGTGCTAAGCGCGTCATCGTCACCGATGTGAGCTGCAACGAGGCGCAGCGCTGTTTCATCGATCGGGAATTGAGGCTGCCGCGCGAGCCGAGGGTGCAGAAGTGATTCTGCCCGATCCGGAGCAATTTAACGAAGTGGATATGGGCGGGGTGGTTCTGAAGAGCTGGCCGGTGTTTATGCCGTTTCTGGAGGCAGACAAGATTATCAATCTGCCGATCGCAAAGCACCACGAATTGACCGGCGCGACGCTGGGCATGAAGAACTGGTACGGGATTCTGGGCGGGCAGCGCAATCGCTGCACCAGCAGATTCATCAGAGCCTTGCCGACCTTGCCGCTTCATGCTGCCGACGCTCACCATCATGGACTGCTATCGCGTCCTGCTGCGCAACGGGCCACAGGCGGCAACCTCGAAGACGTCGCAATGAAAAAGACCGTGGTTGCGGGCACCGATCCCGTGGCGCTCGATGCTTATGTTGCGAAGGCTTACTGGAATCTCGATGCCGAGCACTTGCCGTATCTGCAGATGGCTGCGAATCGGGGACTGGGCACTGTGGAGTTTGAAAAGCTGGCCATCAAGACAAGTCAGCTGAGTTAGATCAACTGCTGAGCGCTCGCGGCGAACCGCGCACTCGCAACGAGGAAGAAGGAAATTATGAAGATATTCAGTTCGGCCTTAGTCGGATTACTTGCTGTATCCCTGCTGCCGGTTCTCGCCCATCAGCCGTCGCGCAGACGGGCAAGATTCATGGACATGTAACCATTTACACTGGCCAACCGCAAACCATCGGCATGATCGGCCTTTCGACTGACGCGGGTGTGACTCTGCGTACACGTTTCCCGTGGACTCCAAGGGCGATTACGCGGGCGAAGCGGCTGCCGGAAGATATCTGCTGATCTATCGCATGCCGGATACGCCTCCCAGCTTGTTTATCGATTCCATCAGCAATGTTGTCATCGACGCAGGAAAGGATTTGCGGCAGGACGACGACATGAGCAGGCAGGCGTTTATCGACGAATTGCCCGATGAGCAGAAGAAGGAACTTGAAGACCTGAAGAAACAGAACGCCGCGGCGCAGGGTCAGGAAGCGCTCGTGAAGACAATCAACGCGGATCTGACGGTTGCATCGCAGGATCTGAAGGAATCTGACGCTGCCCGGACCGTGGCAATCAAGGAATTGGGCAAGGCTGCCGATCCCGCTGAAATCGATGCCAAGGCCGCGGCAATGAAGAGCGCCAAGTGCGCCGCCGTCGAATCCCTGATGCTCAAGGACCTGCAGTCGATCAAGGAATCTGGATTGAGCGCAGATGAGTCGACATTGTGGGAGAATCTTGGCCGCGCGCAGGTTGGATTGAAGAAGTATGACGAGGCTGAGAAATCGTACAAGCGGATTCTCGAAATTCAGACTGCCAGCGGAAAACCCAATGCGGCCGCGCAGGCATTTGCGAACGCGGGATTGGGCGAGGTCTACGCGCGCACCGGCAAGGCATCAGAAGCGGCCAAGGCCTTTGATCTGGCCGTTCAGCTTGATCCATCCCACGCTGCATTGTTTCTGAAAAACGAGGCCCTGGCATTCCTGCAGACCGGCGATGCGGAAGCGCAGGTCGCGGCCGCGGACAAGGCCATCAAAGCCGATCCCAGGGACGCGCTCGCCTATTACATCAAGGCGAACGGTCTTCTCAAGAAATCGGGAGTCGATCTGGCGGCTAAGCACTATGATCTGCCGCAGGCTGCGCTGAGGCCTATCAGAAGTATTTGAGCCTGGCACCCAGCGGTCCTTACGCCGCGGAGGCGCAAGCGATGCTCCGTCGATCTGAAAAGGGAGCGAAGGCAGCGAAATAGTTTAAGCAGCGGCGCGCGGTAAAATCCTTCCGGGAGCTGATGTCGATGCCCCGGACACAATCCCGCCGCAGTTTTCTCAAAACCAGCGCTGCCATCACTGCGGCGGCGCTGGTTCGTTCACTCGCGGGATTCGCGGCCGAGAATGTGCAGATCGACGAGGCCGTTCACACCGGGAGCAATTCCCGATCTCGATGAATAGAAAAGGTGTCGTTGTGGCCTTGAGCGTACAAGAGCAGTTCGGGCAGATCGATATTTATGTCTTCGACCAGATTCTGCGCGGAAACATCGCGGCCGGCATGCGCGTGCTCGACGCCGGATGCGGTTACGGGAGGAACCTGGTCTACTTGCTGCGCGAAGGATGCGAGGTCTTTGCACTGGATCAGGATGCCGAAGGTGTCGATCACGTGCGGAAGTTGTCTGCATCGCTGGCGACAGGATTGCCGCCTGAGAACTTTCAGGTTGGCGCCATCGAACAGATGCCATTCCCCGATGGATTCGCCGACGTAGTGATCTGCTCTTCCGTGCTCCACTTTGCGCGGGATGACGAGCACTTTCAAAGCATGCTGGCAGAACTTTGGCGAGTACTCAGGCCGGGCGGGATGCTGTTTTGCCGGCTGGGATCGAGGATCGGGATGGACTTCGAAAGAGTCGGCGGGAATCGATTCATCGTTGGCGACGGTTCAAAGTGGTACCTGGTGGATGAAGAGATGCTCATGGATCTGGTCGAAGAGATGAATGCCATGCTCGTGGATCCGCTGAAGACGACGATCGTGCAGGATTATCGCTGCATGACGACATGGGTGCTCAGGAAGAGAAGAGGCTGAAAGCCGAATGTATGAGGTACGCGGGCAGGCACCCAAAGCAAGAGCCCACCTTAGTTGAGCAGCCTGAGAAGATTAGCGAGGCTCCAAGGTCGACAGTTGCGAGGCGGGTAGGCCCTCGGCTCTTTTCTTGATGCCGTCGAGCCACTGAAGACGGAGCAGTCCGCTTCCGGGCACAATCAATCTCCAGTAGATCGCCGGGCCGCGGGTGAAGTCTGCAGGCACCGCCATACGTGTTTCCGCGGTGATGGTGGACCATCCGCCGCCTGCATCTTCCACGATGAAGTCGTAACCCGTTTTGACCATGCCCTGCTCCCGATAATCAGCAAGTTGCTGCAGATTGTGCACGTCGGGGTGACGATTCGGCTTTACATTCCAAACACCGAACATCGCGACTTCATGCTCGCCGCCACCAAAGAGATAACCAGACGCCGAAAACGCATCGAGAATCCGCTTATCCGCGCAAAATCGCCGGTGTCATGATAGGGCTTGCGGATGACCGCTCCGCGAATTCTCAGGAGCGTGATCAAAGATTTCATGTCGCCCCACGTGGCCTGGCGAATCGCCTGCATTGCCTGATCCGGGTTTGCGTGAACACGCTTCGAGTGCCGCTCGCTGAACTGATACTCCGGTATGATGTCGTCGAGAACGGTTCGATGTTGCGCGACGCGGATCATCGGGGCCGGCCAGAGCAGCGCAGCAATGGCTAGACAACCACCACCCGCAAGGAGAAAAGCTCCGACGGATCGTTTGCGGATCCCCAGAAAGCGGAAAGGGAGCGCCAGGTTCGCCAGCCCACAGAGAGCCAGCGCGATTCCCGAATATACCAGCGTGCTTAGCGGCTGAAACGACGCCCAATGGTTGAGGAGAAAAATCAGCGCAAGCGCAACGGCGGCCAGCACAGACCACGCCACAGCCTTAGAGGACATGGGCTTCACTCCGTTTGAATGCACCTTTACAAGGTGCATTCAAAGAACTTCGACGTGTGATTCTCAGCGGCGGATCACCCACCGTACGGCATCGCGGGAACCTTGCCCAGCAGGCGTGAGTATACCGTCAAGGCTCCACGATGGTGCGCCGTATGCTCAATGATGGCACCGAATATGGCGCGGACAGGGCTGCCTCCCATCACGGGTCCGGGCGGCAGGGGCCGTTCGAGATCTTTCGGCGTCCTCATTTGTGCGAAGCCGATAGCGCTGGAAAGCTGCGTCGAGCCTGCTTCGTGCTTCGGTCAACGAATGCACATTTCTGAGCACCTTACCCTGCTCTTCAAAATTCAGATCGAATCCTTCGGGCTGTGAGACCCCATCGAGGAACCAGTCAATCGTCTGTGCGGTATGTGCCACCTGCTGCGCAACCGTCATCATCCCTTCGCACGGACAGAACGCCGAGTCGGCCTCTTCCAAAACCATGGTCGAGCGCTCGAAGAATTTCTTACCCGCAAGAAGCTCTGCCGCAAAGTCATAGGACTGCGCTGTCTTATTCATGCGCGGCATGTTAGCAGAATCAGAAGTGGCGCGCCGTGACGGGGCCTTCAAAAAGACAAAGCCCCACCTTCCGGTGAGGCTTCGTTCATCCACCCGTTTCGGAGCTTTTTACGGCCGGTCGTAGAAGCGGAAGAAGAGCGCCGGCTTTGCGCACGGCTCGGCCCGGCGACCAGTTCCGCGGCCTGGCCTCCGCTGAGCGGCGTGAAATCGCGCGCGATCTGCACGTTCTCCTCGAGCTGCGCGATCGTAGTCGCAGCCGATGATCACCGTGCTGACCGGGCTGCGACAGCGTGTAGTGCATCGCCTCGCGCATCGTCAGCGTGCCGGGCTACGTCGTCTGGATGGACATGCCCTCCCATGAGTGCTTCTGTGCCTCGATGGGGGGCGGCGTCCAGGTGGAGAGGAGCCGGCCGCGGCCGGGGATCTTCATGCCGATGATGCCCATCTGGCGTTCGACGGCCAGCGGCAGCAGCGCCTCGCCGAAGCTGAAGTGATGCGGGTCGGCGGCGTTCACCGCCATCAGGATCGCGTCGAAGGTATGGCGGTGGATGCACTCCATGAGCGGCTCGGGCCGGAAGTGACCGGTGATGCCGAGGTGGCGCACCACCTTCTGCTCCTGCATCTCGAGCAGCGCTTCCATGGCGCCGCCCTTGGCGAAGACTGCATCCACGTTGGCCATGATGCCGATGTCGTGCAGTTGCCAGAGATCGACGTGATCGGTCTGCAGCAACTTCAGTGACTTCTCGATCATCCGCAGCGAGCCGTCGCGGTCACGCTCCTTGGTCTTCGTCGCGAGGAACGCCTCGCTGCGGCGTCGGGCCATCACGCTTGCCGACGTACTGCTCGCTCCAGCGCTCAGGGCCGCCGTAGATGGAGGACGTGTCGATGTAGTTGACGCCGAGGTCGAGTGCACGCTCGATGATGGGCACGGCGGCGTCGAAGTTGTTGGCGTGCTCGAGCGCAGCCTGGCCTCCGAGCGAGAAGATGCCGACCTTGTATCCCGTCCTGCCCAGGTTGCGCGTCGGCATCGCGGTTGGCGTCCTCGGATTCGAGGGCAGGCCGGCAGGGTCGTATTGGGCGTGACAGCAAATGCCGAAGGCGTGAGCAGTGCAGCGGTGGCTGCGCCGCCGATCTTCAAAAAGTCGCGGCGGCCCTGATTGCGGGGCGATACGGATTTCTTTTCGCTCATGGGATGCTCCTGGATCGATCAAGATAGGCGAATCCATGATAAACCCGCCAGCCGTGGGCTGGTTTTCGAGCCAATCAAATGGAACCGGCCGGAACACGCAACAGGTTCGAGCGGAACTCGGCCGGTTTATCGGAGGACCCGGCGGATTTGTTAATCTAATTTCCAGGGAGCTTAACGAATGATCACTTCCCCTTGTCTCGTCGTACCCGTTATTGCCGTAGTTTTCCTGGCGTGCATCCTTTGGGCAACCGGCGGCACGGCCGATGGAAAGACCGAAGACCACCCCGAGCACGGCGCGCACTGACGTTCGTAGTTCAGTCTCTACGAGGTTCCTTCAGTTCTTGCGGTCCTGCCATCGAGTTTCAGGGCATCGTTCCAGACATCATTCTGACAATTAAAAAGGGCCGCTGCGATTGATGCGCAACGGCCCTTTTTTGTTGAGCAGGCTGCTTAGTGCGGCCTTATCGTGCTTCTTGTCGTCCTTCTTCTGATCCTTGTTGTTAGGCGGCTTCTGGTTGTTCGGCTGCGGCTTGTTCTGCTGCGGCGGTGGAGCAACCTGGTGGCTTGGCGGGGAGGAGCCGGCCTTTCCTGATGCTGCGGCCTCTGCGGAGGCACAGCCTCGCGCTGTTGCTGCTGCGGAGGTGGTGCCTGGCGCTCTTGAGGCTGCGGCACTGGTCTTTGTGGCGGCATAACTTCACGCTGATGCTGAGGTGGCGGAGCTTGCCGCTCCTGGGGCGGATTGTTCGCGGGGGGCGGGGCGACGTCGTTGTGCCTGTTCGGCTGTGGAGGCCCGAATTCCTGGTGGTTCTGCCTCTCGGGCTGGTTTTGCGGCGGCTGCGGGATTTGCTGCGGCGGCCGGTTTTGGGGCTCCCGCTGGTTTTGCGGCTGTTGCTGGTTTTGCTGCTGTTGGTGCTCGTAATTCCGTTGCTGATTATTCGGCCGATCCTGCTGCATATTCTGCGGCGCGGGAATCGGCCTGCCGGTTGGCTGCACGCCGGGGGCTACGGGTTGCGGAACCTGCTGGCGTTCGTTGGGATTTGCCGGCGGGTTCGGGTTTGCCTGGGGATTCACTGGCCGCTGCATTCCCTGCCCGGGAGCGACTGGATTTGCGCGAGGGGCACCGCCGGGGTAAGGAGCATTCTGGGGATTTGTCCGGTCCTGCTGCATGTTCTGCGGCGGGGGGATCGGCCTGCCGGTCGGCTGCACACCGGGGGCCACGGGTTGCGGGACCTGTTGCTGGCGTTCGTTGGGTTGTTGGCGTTGGTTGGGATTTGCCGGCGGGTTGGGGTTCGCCTGCGGGTTGCCGGGCTGTGGATTGAGTGGCCGTTGAACTCCCTGCACCGGAGCGACTGGATTCGCACGCGGTACGCCGCCGGATGGTTGCGCTCGGGCCGCTGGTTCTGGTTGCCTTGCGTCGGGGGGAATTGATTTCCACCGACACGATTCGGAACCCCATGCGCGGGAGCCGCAACAACAGTGCGTCCGGGCAACGGCCTCACGTGCGGTTCATTCCTGACTGGCGCAGCGACCGGAACAGCACCCGGCTTGGCCGTGATCTGTCTGCCTTGCTGATTGATGAGAAGGGGCCTTTGAATCGAGACCGGGACCGGATGAGCCACCGGGCGGGTGACAATCGATCGCGGTGAAGGAGCGATGTTCGGCTGCTGCAAGACGCGAGCCTGTTGCATCTCACGCGGATCGACGCGCACGGCGACATTGCGCCCGGAACGACCGGAAGCGAAGTCATCATGCCGCATTCCCGTGGCGCCATGCTCCCGGTTGATGTAGGTAACGTTTGTGACGTTGACGATGTTGACGTAACTTCTCTGCACACGCACGCGCGGAGCTTCGCGAATATTGGTGATGTTGACCCGGTCGATATAGCTCGGACTGCAACGGTACCAGGGCGGTAAGCTTCTCCGGGTCCCAGCGGGAACCATACGGAAAGATTGGCGTCGCCGCCGAAGTGGACGCCGCCGGCGAAGACCACCAGAGCAGGCGACCAGACTGGACGCACATTTACCGGCCCGGGCACCCAGCCCCACCGGCTGTTGTAGTTGACCCAGCGGCCATAGTGGAATGGCGCGTAGCCCCACGACTCATCCTCGACCCAAACCCAGCCCCAAGGCGGGCGATTGATCCAGTGACCATAGCGATAGGGCTGCCAATCTGCCGGGACGTCGCGCGGAAACCAGACCGCTCCATACTCGGTTTGCGGTTGCCAATCGCCATGGGCGTCTAGATCCGCCACTCCTGGGATTTCGGGACTGGCGTACTGGTATGAAACCGCCCGCGCCAGTTGCTGATCGCGCTGCTGGCTCCAGGAATCGAGAGCATCGGGGCCGGCTGGCTGGAGCCACTGAGGGTAAACCGGATTCGAACCGGCAAGCTCGAGCGACTGGCCGTAGTCGAGCTGCTGGCGGAAATCGCCCGCGGCTGTGATGTCGGCAAATTGCCCGAGATTGGTGAATACGGTTGCACCGTCATTTGGCAGGACATCGACGCGCAGGTCGCCGGAGTTCGCGAACTCGGCATTTCCGTTCGGCGTGCTGATGTCGAGGAGCTGGCGGGGCCACAGGCCGAAGCTATGCAACCGGATTGATCCCTGGGCAATTCCGACGTGGATGTTGAATGTTGAATCGTCGACCAGCGTAACGTCGGAGTTGGGCCCGATGCGGATATAGGTCTGGCCCACCTGGATCTCAGCGCGTCCGTCGGAGTCACTAAAGATGCGGTCTCCTGGACCTACGGGGAGGTTGGGATAGGCCTGGCCCCATTCATCTGAGGTGACTGCCTGCACTGAGACATTGCCGGAGATATAGGAAATTCGGCCGGCTTCGAGCAGGAGGGTCGTCGTCCTGGGCGAGCGCCGAAGCTGTTACGACCAGGGCAGCCGTGCAGAAGACGATAATCGCGAACTTTTTGTAAGAGCTGAGAGCGAACATATAAGTATGTCCTTTCTTTTTTCGTACCGCCGGTTTAGCCTCGGTCGGGCCACGAACCGGTCTTCCAGGTTCAAACTATTGAGAATGCTAACCCCGGTCCCGCAAGAAAGTAGTACAAAGAGTGGGGCATGGTCACTTTTGAACCAGCGGGCACGTGGTACCGTATTAAGGCTTGTGAGGGTAAATCGATGAATCGGAAGGCAATCTGCGTTTTGGTTGGAACAGCTTTGGTTATTGGCATATCGGGATGCAGGGTTCACGTAGATAAGGATGCGAATGGCAAGGAAAAGAATGTCCAGGTGGATACACCATTTGGCGGAGTCCACGTCAATACGGACCAGATTTCAGCCGCTGACCTGGGGTTGCCTGTGTATCCGGGCGCTGAAATTGTGAGGGATAAAGAGCATGACAAGTCCGCCGATGTGAACATGGGCTTCGGCGAGTGGACTTTGCGCGTGCGTGCTGTAAATTACTCCACCGTTGATTCTCAAGACAAAGTGACGGCTTTCTACAAGAAGGCGCTTGGTCGCTATGGCGACGTCATCATATGCCAGGGGAATTCGCCCGTCGGCACACCGACCTCAACATCAGAGGGCCTCACCTGCTCAGACAGCGGCGGCCACGGCAACGTGAAGATCGACGAGAAGGATTTTGGCGCCCACGGAGGATTCCAGCTCAAGGCGGGCTCCAAGCGCCATCAGCATATTCTGGGCTTCGAAGATCCCTTGAACGGCAAGACTCGATTTGCTCTTATCGCGCTCGACCTTCCTGCTGCCGTGGATGGCCGCAAGTCAGACTAGTCTGCCTGCGACGGCTGAAGCGCCGAATCGGCGACGAGATTATTTGCGGGCAATGGATGTGGGTGATGCCATAGAATTCCAGCACAGGCATCACAACCCATCCCATCGGAGCCCGACAAGATGCGCATTTCATTTGTCCGCCTTTCCCCGGCGGCGCTGGTGGCCTTTGCCACCGTTTTGTATGCAGCCGACAAACCAAAACCGACCCCGCCACCAGCAGCCGTCGATCCTTACACTGAAGTCCAACCGGCCACCGAATCCATCGATATCGCGATGTATCAGCGGATTCGCGACGAAGGGCTCAACCACTCGCACGTAATGGAGTTTGGCTCAGCGCTGATGGATGGCATCGGCCCGCGGTTGACCGGGTCTCCCAATGCGAAGAAGGCGAACGAGTGGACGGCCGACACTCTGACCAAGATCGGTCTGGAAAATGCGCATCTCGAAGACTGGGGTGAGTTCGGCCTCGGCTGGCAGCAAATCAATACGTGGGCGCGCATGGTTACACCCGATACTGCTGTGCTGATCCTGCAGTCGACGCCGTGGTCTCCCGCAACGCCCGGACCGATCACGGCCGAGGTGACCTTCGTGAATATCCAAAGCGACAAGGACTTTGATCAATACAAAGGAAAGCTGGCCGGGAAGATTGTCTTGTACGGCGCAATGCGCGACGTCCCGCCTGTCGATAAGGCTCTGTTTGAGCGCTACACGGAAAAGGAGCTCGAAGACATTGCGGCATTTCCTGTGAGCAGTGCGGGCGGCATTCCACCGGAGTTGCAGGCCCGCATCCGCACATTTACCGAGCGCATGCGCATGATCGACAAGGTTGCGCAGTTCTTCGCTGAGGAGAAAGTGGCTGCGGTGATTGAACCCAGCCGCGATGGCAAGGACAGCGGTGGCAGTGGCGGCACACTTTTCGATGACAACGGAGCGACGCTTGGCCGCACGCCGTACCTGGCCGAGAAGCGCGTCAAGACACCTGTGGCTGTTGCCACGATTGAGAGCTATGGCCGTCTCTATCGGCTCACACAGGCCCACGTGCCCGTGACCGTCGAGATCAACATCGATACCAAATTCACGGGCGAACATGAACACGCATACGACACGGTTGCGGAAATTCCCGGTACCGATCCAAAGCTGAAGGATCAGGTTGTGATGGTCGGCGGACACCTGGATAGCTGGATCGCAGGAACGGGCGCAACCGATAATGGCGCTGGAACGATTGTCGCGATGGAGGCCGTTCGTATCCTGAAGGCGCTCGGCGTAAAGCCTCGGCGCACAATCCGTATCGCGCTCTGGACGGGGGAAGAGCAGGGGCTTCTCGGATCAAAGGGATACTGCAAGCAGCACTTCGGCTCGGCAGCGCTTTCAACGGCGCCCGATCAGATGGCACTTCCTGAATTCCTGCGCCGCGCTACAGGTCCGCTTGAGGTCAAGCCCGAACAAAAACTCGTCTCAGCATACTTCAACGTCGACAACGGCTCGGGCAAGATTCGCGGAATTTACCTGCAGGGCAACGCAGCGGTCTCTCCGATTTTTGCGCAGTGGATGGCGCCACTCAAAGACCTCGGCGTCACGACAATCACGATGCGAAACACGGGTGGAACCGATCACCTGAGTTTCGACGCAGTTGGAATTCCAGGTTTCCAGTTTATTCAGGATGATTTGGATTACGAGAGCCGGACGCATCACTCCAACCAAGATGTGGTGGAGCGGTTGCAGCCGGCGGACCTGAAAGAGATCGCGACCGTCGAGGCGATTTTTGTCTACAACGCAGCTCAACGCGACCAGATGATTCCCCGCAAGCCTCTGCCCGATCCCGCGGGTGAAGAGAAACGCCGTGCGCCGCTCGAAGGAATCTTCCCCGGGGCGATCCCTCCCGCTCCTCCGGCCGCTCCGGAGAAACGGTAGATTCACTTAGCAACTTTTTCGAACAAAGGCCCGCCGGGCGAAGTTTCCGGCGGGCTTGCTTTTTGCATGCGCAATCAACTCCGCGGTCGCGGTCTCGAGGCCTCCGAGGGGGCAAATGTGTGCGAACCCGTTCGATCTCCATCAGCGGCCGAGCAAAGGCAAGGCCCTGAGGATTCTGCTACACTTAGCAAAGCGCATCAAGCGGGAAAACGCACCAGGCCGCGCCCGATGATACGCATCCGCAAACCAAGTTCGGGGAGTGGCTCAGCCTGGTAGAGCACCTGGTTCGGGACCAGGGGGTCGGAGGTTCAAATCCTCTCTCCCCGACCATTAAATCCCGCAATATCAATTAATTAGCGAATTACTCATTTCCGGCCAAACCGGAACTTGGGTCCATTTGGGTCCAATAAGCTTTCCGACGTTCTCGACAGCCGTGCGCGCGTTCTCGGGAACTGATCCGATGTAAATCCCGCTCGTCACTTCTGGCGAAGCGTGCCCCAACAGAGCCTGCACCGTTCCTAAAGGAGCTCCAACGGAATCGAGCAACGTGGCATGGGCGTGCCTGAACCAATGCCAATTGGCTTCCGGCATCCCCAGTGCTTTCGCAGTGGGACGAAGTTGCCGGTTGAGCAGATTCCGCCGACTAAGAGGTGAGCCATTGCGCGCCGAAAAAACCAGCGCGGAGGGATCCACCTCAGGTTTGCGCAGAGATCGTGAAGATCCCTGCACACACCGAAGCCTAAAGGAAGAGTGCGTTTGCTTCGCTTACTCTTGGGAACGTCGAAATGACCTTCATAGACCGTTTGACGTACCGAGAAAAACCCCTTCTCAAAGTCGATGTCCTGCCAGCGTAGCGCGAGCAATTCCCCAACCCGTAGCCCGGTCATCGCGAGCAGTGTCGCAATCGAACGGGAGGGTTCAGGAAGCGCTTCCAGCAGGGTCGGACGGACTCAGGTGAGATCTGAATCGCGTCTTCAATGGGGGCTGTCTCGGCAGACGTGTCTTCCGGACTGGGTTCGAAGTCAACAGATCATCCCTGACAGCAGCTTCAATGATCCCTCCGAATGCGGTACGGATGAGCTTGACCGTCTTCCACGAAGAACCACTTTGGGCTTTCGCGTTCAGGAAACTCTGTACCGCATCCTTCGTGATCAATCGAAGCTGCGTATTACCGAATACCGGAATGAGATGAGTGTCGACCATGTTGTCGTAAAACTTCCTGCTTGAGAACTTCAATGTGGGGTACAAATCCGGCTTCCAGCGATCCTCAACGAAACTCTTGAACGTCAAGATCGCTTGAGGCCGATGTTCGCCGCTGTTCGTTCTGCGCAACAGATCATCGAGCAACTGTTGCGCTTCACGTTTGGTTGGAATCTCCGCAATGGTCCCGAGAACCTCCGAGCGCCGAATCCGCTCGATTTTGTTTTCGGAGCCAATCGCTTCCTCCCACCAACGGGCGACCCACACCTTCTTGCGTGTACCTCTTTTGAACAGTGAGCCTTCTTGATGACACCTTCTACGAGACATTCGTCCTCCGAATGTTGCTCGCTTGGGTGGTGGTGCGTCTGCTGGAAGAGTATTCCCTGCGGACCGATCCATCAATAGCTCCTTAAGCCATCCAGCCACGTTCGCACTATAGCCAGTTCGAAGCGGAGATATTTCCCAGCTTGATGTGCGGGATGCGTTCTTTTCCGCGTCTGCGTGTCCGCTCGTATACCCATGAGTTCGGCACATGCAATACCTGCGCGATCTCCGAAATTGTCCATCAAGTTCGTAATTCAAATCATTCGATGCCATGCCGTCTCCCCACTTGCTTCCACCCTGAAACCCTGAACACGCCCATCAAATTTCGTGGCACAGTGACTGCACGCCCCCCCCACGCTCGAAAATCATGGGCGCGCCCATCGAAAAAGCATGCCGAAAATGACGTACGCATCCTGCGACCGCCCCCGAAATTTCGCGCCCCTTCGAAATTGGGGCGCAATCGCTGTACGTCACCCCCCACGCTCGCTTGAAAATCATGGGCACGCCCCTCGAAAAAGCATGCCGAAAATGACGTACGCATCCTCCGACCGCCCTCGAAATTTCGCGCCCCTTCGAAATCGGGGCGCAATCGCTGTACGTCACCCCCCACGCTCGCTTGAAAATCATGGGCACGCCCCTCGAAAAAGCATGCCGAAAATGACGTACGCATCCTGCGACCGCCCCCGAAATTTCGCGCTCCTTCGAAATTGGGGCGCAATCGCTGTACGTCATCCCCCACGCTCACTTGAAAATCATGGGCACGCCCCTCAAAAAGCATGCCGAAAGTGACGTACGCATCCTACGTCCGCCCTCGAAATCTCGCGCTCCTTCGAAATTGGGGCGCAATCGCTGTACGTCACCCCCACGCTCGCTTGAAAATCATGGGCACGCCCCTCGAAACAGACTTGCCGAAAATGGTGCCCGCAACATTGCCGAGCCACAAACTTTGTTACGCTTCGCATTTTTCCCTCTTTCCGCTGTCCCCGCCAGGGGGATGAAGTTGAAACGCCTTCAAAAACTTTTCTTCGTCAAATTGCGAGGGAGATAAACCCATCGGAAAAGCTTCGCTGAAACTCGAAATCTTTCATTTGGCTTTCGAGAAGATTCCACCAAATTGTTGACTTCAACAGCTCCCACGAGATACCCGAATCGAACTTCGGAAACAGCTTTATAGACCGCGCCGTCGTGATGCGCCGTGACCCCTTTGGCGCAGATAAAATCAATTCCTTTGTGAGGTACTTCGACAGATAGCGCGACACGTTCGCGATAGTGACCTGCTTGATATAAACGATCCGACCACCGCCCAGACCCGCCCAGGTTTGCGAAATCCACGCATGGGGGATATAGCGATCCAAAAGGATATGCAGATGCGGTATTCCCGCCTGCGTGAACTCTAAAACGCAAATGTATGGCGGAACTGTGCCGTACTTGCGCTTCAGATACTCCCGAAATTTGTTGAAGCAGAGCCGCAGATACGGCACCGCGAATTTTTTATGTTCAAGCTTTTTAGGGTCTAGCGTCAGCGTCAGAAAATACTTAAGGTCCAAGGCCTCAGCCTTGCGACGGATGGCAGCACGAGCCGTGCGCGCCTTGCGCGGCCCGCAATAGGAGCACGACCAGGAGCCGCAGTTAATTCTTCTGAAGTTGGTACGGCCCGTTTTAGGGTCCAAACCTTTGACACTGTAACGCCCGCAGAATTTACCACGTCCTTGAGGCCGACGATAGTAATCCGGAACCCCGGCCCCGTTTCTGTGTCGATTATTCTTTAATGTGTCAAGTAAAGAAGCACGCGCGCTGCGCACCCGATGAGGACTCTGTCCTCAAACTCCTGGGACAGCTTTTGATCCTTACCGGCAGGGAGGGGTTTAATACCCCCACCTGCCGTTTCGCAAGATGCGACGTGCCGTATAAGTCGCGGGTCGGAGCTGTCCAGGAACCGTCGCCCGCCCTGGTATTCGTCACATCCTGCAAATTTGACTTTGGGTGTTGATGATTGAGAATGAGCAACGCGCATACGGAGACTCTCTTTTCAGAAATCTCTCGCTGGCTTTGCTGACTGTGCCATTGCGGCACAAGCTGGCTACTGGATCAATTAATTTTGCGAAGTTCCATCAACCTTCTTGTTCAACACGAGGCCGCCCTGCTTCGTGACGATCAGGACGTACTCCTTAACCTGGCCCCCGTGTCCTCGTAATCGAATAGGAATCGGACGAGCATTGTGCATGAGTTCTAAGGAATTGTTCACAGAATGATTGTGCGGCTTTCCATCGCGATTGGGAGCGACAAATAGAGATCAACTCTCTATTTGTCTATACTCGCCATCAATCAGCTTCTGCGCTCTTTGAAAGTGTGAGCGTACGCGCTTCGTCATCGCACTGCGACTGTTCAAGATGTTCATCTCGCGCGGAAACAGCCGGAAGGCGATTTGTTCAAACGTAAGGTCCTGCCGCCTTAGGTCCCACACTTTCAAATAGCTGTCGTATTCTTCCAGCCTTGTCCGCGAGCGGTTCCGAAAATCTGCGATCGGGCCGAAGTGATGCCTGTACCGTGCTCGCGCAAGCTCGATTGTGCCCTGAAGTTCCGCAAAGATCTTCTCTTGCGGCTGCGATATATCGATCTGCGCCTGGATAAATCGCAGTCCCTTCGGGGTAAGCGGGACGTCTCCGAGAACGCGAGAAAAGTAGTCCCACTTTTGCGACTCAAGCGCTCCCTGATCTCCTTCCCTTCGTGCGCGAAGGTCGTCTTCCGAGAAAAGATTGGGCGGACCCCTCGTCGAACGGTCTAGCTGGGTCAGTTGGATCAGCAATATACCACTTTTCGGTTATCTTCCATGCCGCCGGGTCAACGTGTTTGTGAAAGAACGACCAGGCTTCTGGATTATCCTGTTCCACGAATCTCGGAGGAAAACGGGCGAATAATGGCATCCATTCCCCAAATTGATTTGCGAACGCTGCATAGTCTCGTTGGTATTCTTGATTTCGCCGCAGAAATTCCCACTTGTAGGAGCGAAGCCTATGTTCCTCATCTAACTTTTCCCACCATTTGCTTTTACCCATTGCTCGCTTTTCCGCTCGCTCTTCTTTAAACAACCCTCAATAATATCGGTTCGGAATGGGCTGCAGCACAATGCTGCATCGATCAACGTCCGTGTGGTAAAAGCGAATCCATGTCCACTGTTTATGTGTTTGGTGCCGGAGCGTCGTGCCACGCTGGTTATCCGCTCGCCTCAGCGATGGGCGAGTCACTGTTGAACTCAATGCTTCAATCTTCGAGCGGTCTACATGTGGCCGCTGCGGAGTATCGAGCGATCACTTCGGCGAGCCACTCGATTTTGAAGATTGGATCACACGGATCGAATCCCGCCACGCCGAAGCGCGGAATGACCCGACAGCAGAAGGAAAGCAGGAATACCAGCGACTAGGTAATCGTTTAGCTTGGCTGAGAACTGGGATCAATGAATGGTTCCAAGGAATTCGCGACAACTCAGCCGCGCCTTTATATGCCGATTTCGCAGACCGCATTGTACGTGCGGGAGATGTCATCATCACATTCAACTATGACGACGCGCTCGACCGGGAACTGAAGCGAACGGGAAAGTGGGATGTTTTCTCTCAAGGGTACGGCTTTCCCTTCGGCACCGGAGAGCAGAAATGTGATGTCCCGCTGTTGAAACTTCACGGCAGCATGAATTGGGTGTGGAACCCGTTCGGCGGTGCGAGGGGTGGCTCCGTCTTTTCGTGGAGCGGGCCTTCGTTGGGAATGGTTCCTGCCATGCTCCCGCGTGACTTGAATTTCCTTGGATACGATGACCCCGCCGGCCCCGGTGTTTTTCAGGGCGGTGCTGCGGTGAGTAGGCTAATTCTTCCCGGAAGGAACAAACAGTTCAACGTTGAAACTTCGTTTGGCATTGAGCGAGCGGATTTCTGGGAGCTTCTTTGGTCGCAGGCGCAAGAGGCTCTGGGAGGCTGCAGCAAGATCGTCCTTTGCGGTTACAGCCTGCCTGCTGCAGATGCACACGCCCGAGCTCTGTTATTCGATGCGCCGCCCAAGGTCGCGAAGATCGAGGTCGTTTCCGGCACCAATAGCGAACGCATCGCTTCGGAATTCAAGAGCGCAGGATTCTCGAACCTTTTCTCATTCGGCACAGGGTATTTCGAAGATTGGTTAGCTGTGACGTCTGCGTAGCGGCGCTCGCGGATGTTATTGCCGCTCCCGCCTGTCGTCACTCCCGGTGAAGCCTCTGTCGCAACGAACGCGCCGGAGCGGGCTGATCTAACGGAGAGAAACTCTTCTTGTCACTTCTTCTGAATCTCGGCGAACTGGCATTCTAGCGATGTAAACCAAAACACCCTATCGAACTGAGACGGGACGTGCCAAGCCTCTATGTCGTCCGGAATCGGCATGCTCCGCGCCACTGTCACTCCTGTGTAAAGCAAGAGCCACAGTTCGGCACCATCGGGCAAGTTTCGACAATAGTATCAACGAGACTGTTTTTTGCGGCTATTCGGGCTTCCACTTGATTGCGAATATCTGCTACCGTAACACTGCCAACTTCGCCGCTACACCAATCTCTGGGATTTGACTGGGCCACAATAACGACCCAATCGAAACCATTCGGAGTGTCCTTGTACCCGAAAGGCGCAACCGGATTTGCACGATGGGCATTCGCTTGAACGAATTTCGACAGTGTGCGGGCCAGTTCGTGCTTGCTTTGCCTTTTGCCTCTTGCGTTCGTGAAGTACACATTCACATGAACAGGATTGGCATTCGGTGTAGTGTAGTAGTCCCTTTGGGCTGCTTCGATGATTTCTCGGTGAAAAGATTCCTCCTCAACCGGAGAAATGCCGTGGTTGCTGCTCGCAGGTCGCAATATCTCAGTAAGCTCTATCCCCAATGCGCCGCTCGTTGGTAAATCTAAAATCAGGTTCCTCGCAGGCGAGTTCTCCGGAAGGTATGGCACGCCCACATTTCGGGCAGCGGCGAGATACCACCATTCGATTCTCTTCTGCTCATAGCTACTGGTGGGCATCGGCATCAAGTTTAGAACCGCAATTACTCAACCCAGAGACAAAGGTACAGGCTATGTTACTCAACTGGTAACTGACGGGTGGGAGGTAATCCGGGCGCAATGCGCCGGCGAGCGCTTGGTTCCTGTTTTAGTGTGGATCAGCCGTAAGACTCTGTTACTTCGTTTCCAGTGTGAGGGCGTAAATATCGTCTGTTCCCACGTCGCGAAGCAACATTGGCGTGTCTTGTCGGATCAAGGCCCATCCAACGCGTGAACGCCCCTGTGTGACGGAATCCCTTCAGATCGACAACGCGCTCCGCAACGCCATCCGACACGCGGACTCGAAACACGCCTGGATCATCCCCCGCGGAGGCGCAAGCAGTAAATAAATTGGCTGTCTGACGACCACGTGGGATAATTGCACTCGCCCTTTTGTTGCACGACCGACCATCGCTGCGTCTCAAAGTCGAAGATTTCACGCCTCCCCGGGCCGTGATATAGCCCCGGCGATGAAGCGGCCATTGGGTGACCATCGAGGAGACCACATGCCTTCCGATCCGGGGAGTGTCGTGACCTGGTGGCTGTCAAGGTCGAGAACCCGTAAGACGGAGTTGAAATTACCAATTGTTTCCAGCGTGGAAAAGACAATCTTGCGTCCGTCAGGAGACCAATCCGGATCGCTCTGTCCCTCCGGTCTTCCGGGAGAATGGGCCGCGGAGTACCGCCCTGGGAGGAATGACTAAGCTTTCAATGCCCCTTCAAATCATGGTTGTTAGAACAGTATCTGAGATCCGTCAGGCGACCAATGGGGGTTCAAGGGATACAAGGAGGATCGGTCAGTTGTACGGGGTGGCTTCCATCCCGGTTAGCCCGCCACAGAATGCCTTCAGGGAACGTGACGTACGCCACGAACTGACCGTCTGGGGAAAAAGTGACGAATTCGGCCGAAATGCCTCCGAGCCAGGGTTGGAGCCGATGGGACTGCGCGTCATAGCGAACCAGTTCGCCTCGCAAGATGACACCATGGGCAAATATCTTCGTCCCGTCTTTGCTGGGAATGGGCGTATTCCAGCGGATTGGGCCTGAAGTCAATTGAACCGGCTCGGTGGGCGCCCGCCGGAATAGTCCGTGACGCTCATCAAGAACCCATAGCTGGCTTCCGGGGGATAGCCGTAACGGTCAGAGAGCGCCTCGTGACAGGAATACGAAGAATTTCCCATCGGGAGTCCAACGTCCGCAGCACTGCGTTGACGAGGGGCGCCAACCCGGCAGCAACGGGTGCAGTCCCGATCCGTCCGACGACATCTCCCAAAGCCGATTATCCTTGGAAAACCGAATCCTACTGCCGTCCGGCGACCAACTGAGTGCGTCTGGTAGGCCGCCCAGAGCGGCGAGTTTGCGAATTCCTGTTCCATCGCTCCGGATGACATTGAGGTCTCCGTTTCCCGGGCCGTAGACCACGGACTTCCCGTCAGGAGACCAGGCTGCGGAATTGACCCAATCGTCTGTCAACAGGCGACGGAGCGAGCCTGCCGGCATCTCAACGTTCCATAGGCTCCCATGGCCTCCATCGTACGAGGCAACGAGAAGAGTGGACCCGTCCGGAGAAACATCCTTGATCGAGGGAAGCGGCAACGCCATTGGCACTCGCGCGATCTCTCCCCCGGATATCGCAACCTGAGCAGTGGGTTGCGGGCCGTTATCCCTGATTGAAATAGAGTCTGCTTCCGTCCGTTCCGGCAATATTCTTATGCGGCGGCCGTCGTGAGTGATCTGGGTATATCGTCGGCGACTCGCAGCGGCGGCAGCGGGCGGCGAAGGTACCACGACGGCTAGTGCAGCCACACCTAAAGCAGCCAGGGCCGGCCACAGCCAGCGTCTCCAATTCGGTTCGCTCTTCGCAGGAATGACGGGCACCACGGTCGGGCTTACCGTCATGACCGAACCCTCTCCGTTATTCCCGGCCGCCACGCCTTCCTCGGGTTTGACTGTCGAATCCTCGATTGCTTCCACCGGACAGATGAATCGGTACCCCACGGTCGATACCGTCTCGATATAGCGCGGCGCGTGGGTGTCGTCGTCGAGCAACCGTCTCAGCAAGGCGATATTTCGGGTCAGGGAGTTATCAGTGACTGCCGTATTGCCCCAACCCGCGTTCAGCAATTCGTCCTTGGGGATCAAGCGTCCAGGATTGCGGAGCAAGTTACCAACACCCGAAAGGCCTTGGGTTCCACGGGCAGCGTCTCTCCGGCGCGCTTCAGCTGAAGCTCCCGCTCATGAACCTCCACGTCCGAGAATCTGAAAACAGAGCACTTATCGCCCGTCATAGATCCTTCACTCCGCCTTCCGAAAAGCTTCATCCCGATCCAGAAAAGCTTCCCCCCGGCTTCATGACAATGCAGTTACCCGCCACCAGAGTTCACCCAGCCATTGCGGCTGAGGTGCCCTCCGATGAATACGCGTCTACTGCTTCTCTCCTTCGGTTTCACGTTACTGACCGTTTCCGTAGTCTCCGGGGAAGCTCGGTGCCCGGGGAATGTTGAGACCATACGATACCACTCCCTCGACCACTCACAAATAGAAGTTTCCGTGACGATCAATGGAACGGGGCCATACGAATTCCTCGTGGACACGGGCTCGCAGATTACGATCGTCGAGCCTTCTCTTGCGGCGGAACTCGAACTCAAGCCTCAGGGAGACATCGACGTCTCCGCTGTTGGCAACCACTCCAAAGCTGAGCTGGTTATCCCGGATCTCATCGAAGCTCGCCCATTCGCCGTCCGAAGGCCTTTGGTTGTTGTCGAGAGCCTGGCACAGATTCAGGCTCTTCACCCAAAGATTCGTGGGCTTCTGGGTGGGAGCTTCCTCGGGCATTTCGACGTGCTCATCGACTATGCCCACAAGCTTCTTTGTCTCGATGAAACAAAGCAGATGCGGCAGGACGTGCAGGGAGAGCATGTCGCTGTTATTCAGCAATCGGACGGTCATGCAAAATCTGCCTTTTCCGCATCGACTTTTGATTCCCGCCCATCTCGCTGGCGGTGACTCCAGAGACGTTCTTCTAATGTTGGACTCCGAGTCCAACGTGCCGCTGCTCTATACAAGCAATCTGAAAACTCCAGCGTGGCTCCTGAGAGACCATACACGTACGGGCAACGTCGCGGGGAATGGATCTCAAATGGCCCTGACGGTCCTTCCATCAGAAGAAGTCCGGATTGGCTCGCTCGTGCTGCACGAAGTCTCGTTCTTAGTTCCGGACAGTACCCGGCGCAGAGTGATCGGGGCAGGAGAGGATGGATTGCTGCCCACAGCTCTGTTCAAACGAGTCTTCATCAGCTACACCGATCATTTTGTGATCTTCAACCCGCGGTAATGGAAGTTGTTCTCTTTCACGATCTCGTTCATTGCGAGAGCGAGAAGCCGAGCCATAACACAGTCGTTCCTTC
>CAWALE010000028.1:0-95472 GCA_963782775.1 uncultured Acidobacteriaceae bacterium | reverse complement strand
CAATTGTCATTTCTCCGTTCGGACTTGTTTACGTTTAAATCGGAGTGCAAAATGAACCGTATGGTTAACAGTCAGGAGCTACTTCTGGACGAGGTTGGAGAGATACAGGCAACGAAGCCTGAATTGGGAACGATCCTCGTGGTCGAGGACGACCCGCGCATGCAAAAGGTGTTGAAGCGAATCTTCACTGAAGAGAGCTATTCGATTGATGTCGCGGAAGATGGCAAAACTGGACTGGAGCTTTCCGCTCTCGCCGTCCGGTCGCAGTCGTGCTCGACTTGATCCTTCCGCAGATCTCCGGACGAGAGCTGTGCCAGACGATGAAGTCGCTTGCTCCGGACACCCCGGTGATCGTGCTAAGTGCGATCACTGAAGTTGTGGACAAGGTGCTGCTTCTGGAACTCGGCGCCGACGATTATGTCACTAAGCCCTTCAGTCCTCGAGAACTCATGGCCCGCGTCCAGGCTGCCATTCGTCATCGGAAACGTCCGACACAATCAGCGGTGTACCGATTCGGTGAGTGCGAGATTGATTTTGAGAAGATGACGGCAAGAGAGCGGCGGTCGCAGTCGCTCTGACTTCACACGAGTTCAAATTGTTGCGATTCTTTACAGAGAATCCAGAGCGTGTGCTGAGCCGCGAATTACTTCTGAATGAGGTGTGGGGTTACAATTCTTATCCGACCACGCGTACAGTCGATAACCAGATTCTGAAACTGAGGCAGAAACTGGAGCCACGGCGAACCCGACGCACCTGCTCACCATATATGGAGCTGGATACAAGTTTGTCCCTTAAGCTGCATCGAATGGAACTCCGAACGAAGCGGGAGTAGCGTGCATGGGCGAGAACAGAAGGATCGGACTCGCGTGCTGCTTGTCGCCGCCATGGCGCTGATTATCGCGGGAGCCACATTTGGCAGCCTGCTAATCGTTCGTCATCAGCTTCAGAGCCAGGTCACCAACGACTTTTCCAGCGATCTGTCCCATTCAGTTACAACCTTTCAGACTCTGGAAACGCAGCGCCTTAATGCGCTGGAGCGCGAGAATACAGTCCTCGCTGATTTGCCTACCCTAGCGTTAATGACCACCAGCGATAAGGCCACCATCCAAGATGCTGGAGTCCACTTTTGGCAAGTGAGCGAAAGCGATCTTTTTGGCTTGGCAGATAATCAGGGGCGTGTCGTTGCAGCCTATGCAAAAGACATGCGCGAAACCGAGCGGTTAGCTGCGGACTTTACTCAGCTTTTCAAAACGCCGACGCCGCGTTACCTGGTCAGTTCCAATCGCCTCTATGCGTGTTCGGTGCATCCGCTCTATTTTGGGGAGAAAGACAGCATACTGCTCGGCTACGTGATCAGCGGATTCGTAATCGGACCCGACCTTCTCAAACAGATTAGCCAGGTGACTGCTGTCGATGCAGTGTTCCTGAGTCAGGGTCGCTCTCTTGCCAGTACTCTTGACGAATCGACCGTCCGACAAATGACGAGTACCTCGATCGTGGATGGACACGATCTCAATACACCGATCACGTTGAAACTTGGAAACGAGCGCTATATTGCTGCAGCGCGTGATCTCACGGCAAGTGCCCCGGTTCCACTTCAACTTGTTATACCGAAGTCTTTCGATCAGGCGGAGCAGTCCATCCGGCAAATCGACCACCTCGTTCTCTTCGCCGGTTTCATCGCTTTGATCATCGGCACTGTGTCGATGATCTGGCTTTCCAGGATCGTGACTCGGCCGCTTGAAGACCTGGCGACTGGTGTGCGCGCCTTTGGAGAGGGAGACAGTTCGCACCTGCTACCCAGCGACGGCACGCGCGAGGTTCAGGAATTGAGCCTTGCCTTTGCCCGAATGCGCGATGAGATTATGCGCACAAATCAGGCATTGCTAGAGTCTGAGCGCCTTGCCACTATCGGCAGAATGGCAAGTTCTGTCTCGCATGACTTGCGGCATTATCTTGCCAGCGTCTATGCGAATTCAGAGTTCCTCGCATCATCGCCTCTCTCAGAGCACGAGCGAAGCGAAATTCTAGGCGACATCCGGATAGCGGTTCACGGCACTACTGAACTGATTGAATCGATGCTGATCTTCAGCCGCACTGGCGCGGCCATCCGCCGATCGCATGAATTGGTCGCGACCTTGCTGGAACGTGCAATGGCCTTGCTTCACGCACACCCAGACGCAGCAGGAGTGGTACTGACGGCTCAATCCGGCGACCCCGCAGACTCAGCAGCATTGGTCGATGGCAAGCAAGTCGAGAGGGCAATCTATAATCTCCTGCTAAATGCGTGCCAATCTGCGCGGACCGGCACAGACGAAGCGCGAGTGGAGGCGCGACTGAGTATTCGAGACAGCGTGATTTCATCGAAGTGGAAGACACAGGCCCGGTGTCGCTGAAAGCGTACGCAGCAGCATGTTTCAGCCATTCGTCAGCGAAGGAAAACAGAAGGGATCAGGGCTCGGTCTTACGCTTGCGAATTGCATCGCTGCTGAACACGGGGGCGAGGTCATCCTGGTAGCTACCAGTCCCAGCAAGACGATCTTTCGCATGACCATCTCCAGGGGAATCGTACAGCATGCAGCGCCCGAGAGCGCCAATCAAAAAGGTGGGCAGCGGGATGATCCAACAGCGCGCATCGGCAAATCAAGAGAATTTCGCGTTACGGCCGCACGTATTCATCGGCTTGCTCGGCGTGGTTTGCGTGACAAGTTCAGCGGCCATAGGCCAGCAGAATCCGGATACATCGCTCGCGTTGAAAGTGCAGCAACTGACTGAGGCAATGAGCCAAACTCAAAGACGGCTCGATGAGTCACAACACGAAATGGAGCAGATGCGCGACCATTTAGCGGCTCTGCAACAACAGATGGCAGAGGCCCACACTCCGGAGACAGAATCAACCTCAGCGGCTAAGCTTTCCGCCGCTGTCGAGCAGATTCGCGAGCAGCAGGCTCTTGAAGAAGCCCAGATTGCAACGCACGAGCAGGCCAAGGTTGAGAGCGAGTCGAAGTATCCCGTGAACTCAGCGGCCCGATATTGTGACGGGATTCGTCAATACAGCCCAGGTAGACGATTCGGCCCAACATTTGTCCTCGAAGGTCCGGGCTCCACAGGCGCATCGCTGCAGCAGACCGTGCTGGGTATCAACGCTCGCGGACCGCATGTATTCAACGCTCGATCGCATGCCGACCTCCGGATAGACTTTGATGGTGCATCACTCTCCAACAGCACAGCCTCTTCTTATACGGGAGGACTGCTTCGGCTGCGAACGGCCCATGCCTCTCTAACTGGGAGCACTTGAGGCATTCTTTTCCCTCGACCAGGCCATCGTTGCGCCCAATTCTCCCAGTTCGCTTACCGCGGTTGCCGTGTCAGCGCTGGCATGGTCGGGCAATTTGTGGACATGGAATCCCCAGGTCGGGCTGACGCAGGATATACCTTTCGCATCTTCTCAACGCTTCAGGATTCAGGGTGCACTCATTGACGTCATGAACCCGCCGCAGATTTACAACGGTGCGGTCGCGATATCCCCGACAATCGCGGTCCCCACGACAGCCGAGATGAGTCGCTGGCCCGGAGCAGAGGGCAGAATCGCCCTTCTTGGAAGTAAAGACAATCGGGGTTCCGATCGGTTTTGGAGGGCTGTATGCTCCTCACCGGACATCGGGAGGGACCCGCTTTAATTCATGGGCTGCCACATACGACTTCCTCATTCCGCTTCCAGGGCGCGCTGAACTCAGCGGCAGCGGATACTGGGGACAGGCTTTGGGCGGACTTGGTGGAGGCGGTTACAAGGACTATGTGTTTCGCCTAAGCCCCAGCTATTCCTTCCGGACTCTCGATGATCTTGGCGGATGGGTTCAGTGGAAGGAGCAAGCAAGCGAACATCTTGAATTCAATGTTGCCTTCGGAACAGACCAGGTTCCCGCCGCTCAGCTAAGACCGTACGCCGGCCCTCCGGGCGCCTACTACCTGAACCTCGCGCGCAATCGAACCTACACAGGCAATGTGATCTATAAGCCCAGTGCCTACCTGATGTTTTCGCTGGAGTATCGGCATCTTCAAAGTTCTCCCGTGAACGACTACACCGCAACAGGGGACATCATTGGAATCGCGACGGGGTACCGGTTCTGATGGAAAGAGGACGACACATGCCGCGGTTATTTTTGTTGCTCTTGTTGGCGGCGACAATTAGCCGTTCGCAGACCCTGTCGACGGTCGACGTGAGCACGCGGCTTGCGTTCCCCAAAACCACCGCGAAGCACGCTGCGCCATCTGCTGTCTTCTGGCTGAAGCCATTGAGGCACACCGCCGGCCCCATTTCTGCCTGAACATCATTACACGCTCCTGCAGAAGAACCGCATGTTCAAACCGCATGTGCTGATTATTCCGGTTGGCAGCGTCGTTCAGTTTCCGAACGCCGACCCTTTCTTTCACAACGTGTTTTCGCTGTTCGATGGAAAGCGATTTGACCTGGGCCTGTACGAAGCAGGTTCGACAAAATCAGTAACCTTTTCTCGCGAGGGCGTCTCTTACATTTTTTGCAACATCCATCCGGAAATGAGCGGAGTCATCCTGACGCTTTCGACCGCTCTTTATTCCAAGGCCGATGCGACCGGGACATTTCACATCGCGAATGTCTCCGCGGGCGATTACGAGATGCATGTCTGGATTGAAGGAGTGACTCAGCCTGATTTGAATCGTATGGTTCGCCGTGTCCATCTCACATCGGGTTCCGGCGACTTGGGCGCGATTCAGGTTCCTGCTGACCTTTTGAATTCGACGACTCACACCAACATGTACGGACAGCCCTACGATCGAGATGTGAAACCTACCTACTAAGCGAGCTTCCGTTAACCGTCATAATCTCCGGTACACAAATCCGGATTCGGCTCTCTGAGGCATTGGAAATCCTTCCGGAATGAATCTGATTGACCCGAAGTTTCATAGGTTCTAAGGCCCGTCAGTTGCAAAGCAATGTGCAAGATGAATGCCGGGTTATTGCGCGCATAGCGCCATAAAAGGTGGTGCGGATCCTGTACCAGTCGATGAAGCCACTGGAGGCCAGCTCGCTTGATCCATTCGGCGCAATCCCTGATGCGCCCCGTATGAAAATCGAATGCCGCACCGACGCCGAACATCAGGGACGTATCCAGATCAGGAAGATATCTCCGCATGAACATCTCCTGGCGAGGAGTACTGATGCCGACCCAGATGATATCGGGCTTCGCCCTACTGATCATCAGCGCCAATTCCCTCTCTTGCGCAGCGGTCAGGTCGTGAAACGGCGGGGTGTATGTGCCTGCAATCTGAACCCACGGGAACCGCCGCGAAAGGCTGGCTGAAAGCTCCTGTGCGACGCCGGGCTTGCCGCCATAAAGAAAATGACTATACTGCGCGAATTGCTTCCGGCTGAACACTTCGAGCATCAGGTCAGGCCCCGTCAATCGGTTCATCCATCGCAACCCTTGCATCCGTCCAACCCATGCAGTCGGAGTTCCATCGGGGAGCGTCAAATAGGCATCGGCGAATGCATCCTTAACCGCTGGATTGCGCTGAGCCTCCATGATGCCGTGCACGCCGGCCATGCAGATATAGCCCTTCTGGCGTGTGATCAACGCGATTTCAATTCGGCTGAGCGCCGCTGCCATGTCGAGTGCTTCGACCTGCACCCCGAGCACATTGGCGTGCAATCTCTGCGCCGGCGCAACATTTGCGATTGCGAGATTTCTTGCCTGAAACGAATCAGCGGTTTGAATCAGATCGATTACCTCCTCCGAAGTATTCGGCTCCAGGTATTTGGTTCGTGCAGTCATGCTTCCTCCACGGCTGGTTCCTGAGGAGCCAGACCTTCAAGCCTGAATGCACCTGTGCGCAATTCGCGAAGCAGAGGAACATAGACGAGCAAGGAAATGAGCGCAAAGGAAACGCGAGCCCAGATAATTGCCGTCACACCGAAACTGCGCAGAAAGAAAGCGAGAACGAAGATCAAGGCCACTGTCCCGGCCAAATTGATCAAGGTCACTGGGCGCACGCGACCGAGCGCGAGCATTGCATAGGAGCCGGAGACGCTAAGTGCCAGAAGTGCGGAGCCGAGAAGCACAGAAGGCAAAAGAGGAGCACAAGTACGAGCAATGGCCTCGGTAGCCAGAAGGCGCAGCAGCCTGTCTGAGAAGACAAGCAGAAGTCCTGCCCCGGCAAACACGATGAGAGCGTTTATGAGGAAGGCAACCAATAGAGTCTTCCGCAACGCTGCGGGAGCGGCGTTGGCGCGCTGGCTGGCAAGATGCGGAAACAGAAAATGCAACCCCGCAGCGGTTATGCCGTAAACCGGCTGCGACATCTGCGCGCAGAGTGCATAGGAGACAACGGCGGTCGCGCCCATCGAGGCTCCGGCTATCAGCCTGTCAGCCTGGCTGAACATCACTCCCGTAGCCGAAAGCAACCACGTGAAGATGCCGAATCGAAGCAGTTCCCTGGTAGAGGCAGGATCAAACGACGGTGTCAGATTCTGATAATCCAGCAACTGTCGTAGCCTGATGAACTGCGCCATCAAAGCCATCGCCGCAAAGGCCGTCGTTGCCAGCATGATGTAGACGACGTCCCGCGTGAACGCGGCAAGCACAGCCGCAGCGGCGAGACTCAGCATCGTCCTGCGACGCTGATTCTTACCGCGGCGCCATACCGCTCAAAGGCTCTTTGGGTGCTGATGCATACGGTTTCAACAGCGCGAATTACGGTAAGCAGCGCTGCGATGCGAATGCAGGACAGGCAAGCCTGATTCAGCGCAGCATCAGAGATTGAGAGCCGATTTGCCAGAATCGGCGCGAATATCCATAGCAGGAGTGCCATCCCGGTTCCGAGAATGAGATGGATTCCGAACGAGGCCCGTACCGCGCGAAGTAATAAATCTTGACTGCCGGTACCTCTTCGAGTTGCAACCTGCTGGATGTTGGCATCTCCGAATCCCGAAGCCACGATTGAGCCAAAACTCACAGTCGCAGTTGCAACCGCCCAGACGCCATATTGCGCAGCGCCCAGGTGGCGCAACACGATCGGCGCCAAAGCGAGCATACCGAACGGGTAAGCCGCATAATCCAGCAGACCGTAAACGAAGTTGGAGATCTGCCGCCTCATCTGGCTCCTGCGTCATCCGACATGCTTCGACGCTAAGCGGGCGGGAGATGACAAGTGTCAGATCTCGGTCAGGCGATTGTCATTTGATTGTCAGCCTCGCTGAAGGCTTGCTTTGGGTACATAGAGATGTGCTGATGCATGACGTTTGCTTCCTCACTAGATCAACTCCATGCATGAAAGAGAACATCCGGCGGATGGAGTAGGGCGCGAACAATGAATCGCCGGTCAATTGTGTCCCAACAGCAGTTTCTCTGCCAGCAATGCAATGACTACCCGGTGACAATTGAGTGACAAGTTTTCTTAAGCGCACGCTCTAAGGTGATGGAGCGCTCGATCCCTCCCCCAGCCCACTCGAGTGTCACATCGGTCCGCATCTAAAGGAGTCCCCATGAACACAATTCGAGTTCAATCCTTCCCTCAGCTCTCGCGCTTCGCATCCGTCGGTCTTCTCGCAATTTGCTCGATGCTGCCGGCGCAACAGGCTCAACATTACAAGCAGACAAACCTCATCTCGAACATCCCCGGGATGGCAGCGGCAACAGATCCGAACCTGGTCAATGGCTGGGGTATCTCCCGCAGTTCCGGCTCACCGTGGTGGGTTTCTGACAATGGAACCGGCGTTGCTACCCTCTACACGGGAGCTGGCGCGATCAATCCGCTGGTGGTCACGATTCCCGCCGCCGACAACGGCTCCGGCACACCAACTGGAACAATCTTCAACGGCAGCCAAGATTTTCAGATTGCACCAGGCAAGCCGGCCGTGTTTCTTTTGTCACCGAAGATGGCACCCTCTCTGGCTGGAATCCTGGGGTTCAGGCCACTTCGGCTGTCATAAAGGTCAACACTCACGGCGCATCGGTCTTCAAAGGTATGGCTGTGGCAACCGTCGATGATCGACATGTGGGTTCAGCAAATTATCTCTACGCGGCGGATTTTAAAAAGGGGCGCATCAACGTCTACGACACGAACTTCAATCGGGTCTCCATGCATGGAGATGCCTTCCGAGATGAGCGCGTTCCAAGGGGATTCGCACCCTTCAATATCCAAAACATCGGCGGCAACCTATACGTCGCCTTCGCAAAGCAAGACAGCGAAAAAAAGGATGAAGTAGCCGGAGCGGGTCTCGGCTGGGTTGACGTTTTCTCGCCTACGGGCCGTTTGCTGCATCGACTTCAGTGGGGCAAATGGTTTAACGCTCCCTGGGGAATGGCCCAGGCGCCGAGCGATTTTGGCATCTACAGCCACGACATTCTCGTAGGGCAGTTCGGTAGCGGCCAAATTCTCGTTTTCGATCCAGTGACCGGAGACTTCAAGGGAAATCTGCTCGACGCAAATAATGCGCCGATCACCATCGATGGCCTTTGGGGAATCTCGTTCGGCAGCGGTGGAAATTCCGGCTCAGCGACAACCCTCTATTTCGCGGCTGGACTGAATGATGAGCAGGATGGTCTCATCGGCTCGATCGCGGCGATTGAGAATGTCTTCGGAGGCGATCTCTAGCTGCGTGCCTCGGCCAGCGATTCGCATTGACTCACGGGAACATTGGAAGAAGAACCTCGGGGTTGCTGTCGGCAAGCAGATTGCCCGGCAACCCCGTCTTTGACTAAAGTCGTGTGCCTTCTAACAACGCCCAGGTAGCGTTTGCACGCTGGACCAGCTTCATTATTTTTTGGGATTGGGGCGGCTAGTGGGGATCGAACCCACGACATCCTGAGCCACAGTCAGGCGTTCTGCCGCTGAACTATAGCCGCCATATACCTATACGATTGTAGCATCGAACCAATTGGCCCGAAGCGGGCCGCGCGAAGCCGTCGATGCCCGATTCTAAAGCAAATACGCCACAGTTCACCCGCCCGGATTCTCCCGAGATTCGAGGGGTTGTTGTTCCATCTGGCCGCTGGGGCCGCGGCACAGGCATCTTCAGCGATGAGACATTGCGCAGGCTGAAATTCCTGCTTGATGAAGCGTTCCGCGTCCCCTTCACGCGGATACGATTTGGCGTTGACGGTATCGTCGGCCTTTTTCCGGGTCTGGGAGATGTCGCCGCAGGCCTGCTCTCGTTGATCATTCCCGTCGCCGCCTGGGTGCGCGGCGTTCCCTATGTCACACTCGCTCGCATGACCGCAAACATCTGCATCAGCGTTCTCGTCGGCACAATTCCGATTGTGGGAGACGCTTTCGACATCGCGTGGAAAACGAATGCCCGCAACTACAACCTGCTGCAACGCCATCTCGGCGAGCCACGGCGGCACACATGGAAGGATTGGGTATTTCTTCTCGTGCTGGCCTTCCTGATCGGGCTCGTTTTTGCCATTCCCATCGTGCTTCTAATCTGGCTGTTCGAACGGGCCGTGCATCCTTGATGCCAGAGTCTTCGGAGTGGGAGGCTCAAGCCGTTCCGCGATACAATCAGAGAATCACGTCGGGGCGTAGCGCAGTCTGGTAGCGCATCTGCTTTGGGAGCAGAGGGTCGGGGGTTCGAATCCCTCCGCCCCGACCAGAAGTTGCTGAAGGGGCTTCACTTCTAAGTCCCACCGGACGCTCTTTCCGCCTGACTGCGTTATTCGCTCAATGCGCGATGACAACGTTCAGGGCGTCGAGTTTGAAGGAGAATCCCTCAATATTTCTTCGGCACGCCTCCCCGCCAGCGAGCCAATCCAGCAGAAAGCTTGCCTCACTACTTTTCGAGATATGTTCCGTACCCGTGTCGGCTTCAATCGAACTCAACGCGGAGGAAGAGCGTCTACTGATATCGGGCTGCGCATTGCCTGCACTATCTGCGACCAAAGAGAATCCTCATTTCATGGCCAGTAATAACCGGCACCATGCAAATAATCGAGCTCTACTGCGAGGGCAGAAACAAGCAAAATAATGGCAGTCGCCAAAAAAGTCAGTCGCGGAAAGCGCTCCGGAAAAGGTGTGTGCGCCTTCTGGGCATGCTCGAAGAGGCGAATCATCATTGGCGGCGCGAGCACTGGCGTCTCCAATTGCGGATTTTCGTTGCAATTCGACGCGCGTTTGATCGGAGTTTGACAATCATTGATCTTGATTGAGATCCAACCTGTTTTCCCAGTTTCAATGCGGCTTTGTTTTTCTCGAGTCTGCATAGTTCCTCACAAAAGCGGCTAGGGTTTAGTACTCTGCATCACCGCTATTCATGCATGAACTTAATGTTTTTCACTATAGCCCAGCAATACCGCAAATTGTGCAGAATGAATAAGTTATACTCACACCTTCGAGATAGGCAATTCAGCGAAACAGTAATTCGCTTCCATTACCGGCAAGCAAAAAGTAAGTACCGAAGCGGCTCGCAATGACTGTATGAATTGGGTCACGGACCAGATCACTTCGCGCAACCTAGTTCCGTTGATTTCACCTGTCGAATTGGTACGCCTGCATTTCGCAGTGCCTCGTACAGCCAACCAAGCCTCTGCAAGGCGGCATCCCTTGTCAGAAGCAGTGGGCGGGTAAGCGTCTCCCCACGAGAGAGGCCAGCTATGCCTGAAAACGTGGGAGAAGGAAGAATTCTCATCGTTGAAGACGAAAAAGTGGTCGCGGATACGCTTGGGAAAATCTTGTCCTCGAACGGCTACGACATTCGCGTCGACTATTCGGCAGAAGCCGCAATGACGACCATCTCGGAATGGACGCCGGATCTTGCCATCCTCGATGTGATGCTTCCGAAAATGAACGGAGTAGAATTTGCCGTTGGGCTTAAAAACCGTTTCGCCGAATGCCACGTCTTGCTGTTTTCGGGGCAGCCTTCAGCTGAAGGGCTCATGCAGAAAGCCAGAAGCGAAGGTCATAGCTTTGAGATCATGGCGAAGCCAGTCCATCCGACGGTGATGCTTGATGCAATCTCAAGCCGACTTTGTCAAAACAACCCGCAACGATGCCACTAGGTCTGCAGGACGACGATTGCTGTGCCGATCAGAGTGGTGTAGTTTCGCTGCGGGAACCGATGCTACGACTGCGCACGCACCAGGAGGCAGGTGATGTTATCGTGACCGCCTGCCTTCTTCGCCGCTTCCACAAGCCGCGCTGAAAGCGCCTCAAGGGTCAGATCGCCGGCAAGCAACGTCTGAATGGTGGAGTCGGCCAGCTCGCGCGTGAGGCCATCGGAGCAAAGCAGAAACAGGTCGCCGGGCTCCGCTTCGAGTTCAAAGACATCCGGCGTCACGTGGGATTGTGTTCCGAGGGCGCGGGTAATCACGTTCTTCAACGGGGAATGCAAGGCTTCACGCGGTGTCATCCGGCCAAGGCGCACCTGCTCTTCCACCAGTGAATGGTCGCGGGTTAGTTGCTCAAGTCGGCCATGCCGCCAGCGGTAGCAGCGGCTATCCCCGACATTCAGCACCCATACATGATGTTCCAGCGTCGCCAAAGCCACGAGGGTTGTGCCCATGCCATTCAGGCGGTGATTACGTTGCGCGCGCGAAAAAATGGCTTCGTTCGCAGCGCAGATCGCATTCTGAGCCGCATCAGGCAGCGGCGCGTCGCTTTCGGGACTGCGGTGAGTCAGCAGGCGAAGGATCTCGTCCACTGCGATCGTGCTGGCAATTTCACCCGCAGCCGCTCCGCCCATGCCGTCGCATACAACGTAAACACCTGCCTCGACGGAGAAGCCGTAGGCATCCTCGTTTGAGGGGCGCTTGCGCCCGCGGTCGGAAACCGCCGCAGCCGTATACCGGACAACAGCCGTGGCCAAGAAAAACCTCCGCAGGCAAGTTTACACGTCAGCAGTAAACCCTGAATACCCCGCACCACTCAGTGGGCGGGCACCAAACCAGCCGCTGGTGCGGGCAGTTCATATACTTGGATGGCGCCAGAATCAAGAACGGCTACTCGCTGAGCCGACGGAGAAATAGCTACGTTTCCGCCGCCGTCGAGTATCGGACTGGCAGGCGCAGTCAAATCCACCTTCCCGGTTATGGCATCGTAGACTTCCACAAGCTGTCCTTTCACATCGTCAAAGCTGAGCGGTGCGAAGGAGTTTATTTCGTGCGTTGCGAGAAGTGTCTCCCGGGCAACGCGCAGCCCGTTAGGCGCCATGATCAGACGCGGCCAGATCTGCGTCGGCGGCTTCGCCGCATTCCACAGACGCTTGCCATCGGTCGACATGGCCACCATCCAGCGACTGTTGTCGGGATTGCACGTGGTGACCAGAATTTCCGGATCCGAGATGAACTCAACGGACGGAGCGCACATCGAGTCGAGGTTTCCAATGATGCGATTGCCGCCCTTGAAGTAGTTCAGGTTCAGCACCCACTCATGTCCCTTGCCGCGCAGGGTCTCGACCAGCCCCTCGGAGTTGATCGGCAGATGCACAGTAGTCCGGGTGCGGCTCGAGAGCATTACACGGCCAGTGGAACGTCGCACGATGCGAAGGACGATGTCAGGCTGAGCATACGATTTCACTTCATCCGTAGTGACCCAGGCTGACGTTGTCGCCGGATTCGGTGCCGCGCCCGTCTGCGGCTTCGACCCCACAGGCTCGCGCGAATCGGTCGCGATCAGATCCTGAGCAGGATCCATCTCCATCCACAACAGCGGCCCCGGGAACCGCAACGAAGGCTTTAACTCCAGCGACGCATCGCCAAGCTGCAACTCCTGCTGGTCGCGCAGAAGAAAATGACTGTCTTTCAGCATCCACAGGTAGCGGCCCCTGTCGTGGACGGTCCAGAGAGCCTCGGCATTGACGGTACCGGTGGGAAGGTCAAGCACAATTGCGCGAATCTGGCGTTCATTGTTGGCGGCTGGATTGCCTTGACGGCGAATTAGACCCGGTGCATGAAATGTAAATAGGAGATGGTCTTCGTCTAGAAAATCCAGCGAAACGAGACTATCGCGCTGGCCTTGGTAAATCGCGCCCGGGGCAAAGAATCCCAACGGCTCGACAGGAATGGTGAATGCGGCCGGCTGCGATGCTGGATGTTGGGGTTTGGCGGGTTCGGTCGAAGACGCGTCCTTTGCATTCTTGGGATGGTGCCCGAAAAGCTGACCGTGCGCTGCCGAAGTTGATAACACTCCAGCGATTGCCAGAACCCTACCCAAGTGCGCAAAAGCCGCGCACCGATCAAACGCACAAAATTGCCTCACCATTGCTTTACTTATTCTCGCCGATTCCCACCGGTTTGACGGCGTGAGAACGTCAATTCTTGCACGCGATAGATAATCCCAATTCCTGGTGCCGTACCCCTGCAGCCTGACCGAATGATGGATCCGCAAACACGAACGCCCGTTGTGTGCAATCTGCCATGCCGAATGCACACAACGGGCGCTCTTTAAGTGCAGACCCTACTGCGATCTCCTGACACCACCTGGGGCTGCAGGTGCTGCGGGTGCCGATGGAGCCCCTGCCCCCGGACTCATACCCACGTGGCTGTTGACCGGAGCCATCCCCCCTGCTGCTGGCCCTCCGCCGCTGCGTCCCATACCTGGCGAGGGGCTGTAACCATCCCGAGCGGATGGCATTGAACCTGGCGGCGGCGCAGAACCCCGATGAACGGAAGTCGCCATTGAGTCCGACCCCGACATTCGGCCGTCCGCCCTTCCAGTCTGTGGAACATGCGTGTAAACCGGAGTCGTCGCAATGCCGTGGCTGATCGCCTGGTTCGAGAACTTGCCCAGATGCCCGAGCGTCTCTCGCGGCACGCCCATTCCCGCCGAATCTTTTCGGAAAACGAAGGAAGTGGGCGATGCAATCTCCGATGTCGCAAGTGGCTTGTTGTTAACCGCAATCACCGATGCTCCGTGCGGAAGCGGCGGCTGAGCTGGCACGTGCGGGATCCTTCCCGGACTTCTCATGACTGGATCGCCATTTATTGCGCCTTCAATCGGCGGGAGTCCGGCTACGTTATTGAGGCCATTCCATCCGCCTCCGGGCATCCATCCCCAGCCGACGTTATCGCAGTACGTCCACGAACCGGAATGATACGCAGTCCACGCCCACGGATACGGAGACACCCATGAGTAGCCGGCACCCGGATACCACGCCCACGAACCATTCGAATAGGGACTCCATGCAGCGCTGGCAAAGTACGGCCGCCACATCGATCCGCATCCTCCCGCATTCATGAAACTCCCGTAGTACGACATGTCGCTGGTGCCATACGCATACGGAGAATTGAACGCACTCATCGCCCCCACATTGGAGTGATAGGAAGCGGCAGTATGATCCCATTGATCGAACGGGGTCTGCTCGACATCCTTCGCGACGACCGGCCCACCCTGATCGAACACTTCAAAGGTTGCTGTCTTCTTTTTGGAAATAATGGTCTCTCCGTTCGCATCGGTTACACGAACAGAGCCATCCAGTACCGCCAGTTTTGCCTTGGTGCCCAGGAGTTCCAGCCTCACGTGCGTTGCCGGATCGAGAGCCAGCTTGTGCGTACCAAATATCAGTTCAAACTGATTCGGAGTCGCCTTGCCGTTCTGCGGTTTCAACAAGCTGATATACGCTGTGCCTCGTATGACGTGCACAGAGGAAATGGTTGCGCCCGTTGCTGCGCGCTCAAGGCTCGGAAACTCCACGCTTGAATCAGGCGTCAGTCGCAGCGAACTGTTGTCTTCAAATTCAATCTCGGCGATACCCTCACCGGTGCGGAGCTGGTTTTTCTCAACGACCGGCAAATTGGCAATGGCCGGTTCAAAACCCCGTCCGATGCTTCGGTCAATGTCGACCGCGCCTTTTACCTGGCTTAGGCGGACAATACGTACCTTGGAGCCGCCGGGATTTGAAGTCGTTGCGTCATTCGCCTGTGCGAGCACCGCAGATGATGCCAGCAGCGAAAGCGAAGAGAGAGTGATGGCCTTGAAAAGGAGAGTAGATCTCATGTTCGCATCCTCTTTTTCCTTAGCGAACGTCCAAAGACGCCCTGGATGAGGGGATCGCCCAAGGCGCACCGTGGCAATGATGCTAGCACGAACTCGGACGGTCTGACGAGACTCAAAGTTCCCCTGACAATGCAATGACATTTGCCGGTTCATAATCAAAGCCTCCATCTCGGAGCGGGCATTGCAAATATGCCTCCAAACGGTGGCGTGAGACTGGCTTGCCGCCTCTTATGCGACAGTAAAAGCTGGCATGACCGAACCCACAATATTGAGCCCGCGCACCAAATTCCTTGGCTATGGCGCATGCGCGGTTGCCGGATCCCTCTGGGGGACTGGCTTCTATTTCGGCCGCCTCGCTCTGAACGAGATGAGCGTGGAGCACATGGTGCTCTACCGCTTCCTTTTTGCCTGTGTTGGCCTGCTGCCGGTAGCCCTCCTGAACCGGGTTCGCTTCACATGGAGCGAGATTCGCATCATTCTTGTCTCTTCCGCGTTTGGTATCCCCATCCAGTTCCTCATCCAGTTCCACGGCCTTGCACACACCACGGTCAGCCACGCATCCCTGATGGTCGGCTCGATGCCCGTCCTCCTGGGCGTTGCCGCTGCCATGTTCGCCGGAGAACGACTCGATTACATCGGCTGGGCGGCGCTGGTGGCATCCACCATTGGCGCAGCCTTGATCGTGCTCGGTGGGCATCGCGGGCCGGCAGCGCAGGGCGAACCGACCTTATATGGAGACCTGCTGGTGGTCTTGTCCCTCTGCACCGCGCTCAGCTGGATTCTCCTCAGCAAAAAGCTCATGCAGACCCATAGTCCGGTCGTGGTCACGGCCTACAGCATCGTCGTGGGAACCATCATGTTGGTTGTTTGGGTTCTCGGCCCCATGCTCTTCAATCCCTGGCGTGCCGATAAAGTTGCGCCTCCGCCCGTTGCCCACGTCAGCACTACCGCCTGGGTAGCCCTAGCCATTAGCGGCCTTGCCTGCACCGCCACCACAACCTTCCTTTGGAACTGGGGCATCCATCACGTTCCGGCCTCGCGCGCCGGCGTTTTCCTCAACATAGAACCCGCCCTTGGTTCCTACCTTGGCGTCAAGTTGCTCGGCGAACACCTCGGCCCGTACGCCTGGTTCGGCGGGGCGCTCATTCTCTGCGCGGCCATCGTTTTGACCAGCCGTAGCCACGAACCCCAGCCCGACGTGATCCTGGAGTAAAAAGCACCGGGGTAATACGTCTGAAGTCACATCCAGGTCAACCCAAAGTCTCATGCCAGCACCCCCATAGCGCCATTGAGAGTTTCTTCCGCGAGGCTCAGACTCGCACTTGGTATGGAGGTGGTTGTGAGCCCGTTGACATGGAGTCACGAGTGCATCGTCGGCGTCGAAGCCATGGACGATCAGCACGGGATCCTGATGGACACGCTGAACGAATTGCGCATCATGCTCGTACGCGGGGCCAATCGCCGCGATCTCTGCCTTCAACTCGAACGCCTCATCGAGTTCACCCGGATGCACTTTCAGTGTGAAGAACAGCTCCTGCAACAGCAGTTCTTTCCCGAGGTCAACGAACACCAGACTGCGCACAACCATCTGCTGTCAAAACTCTATGCGTCCCTGGAACATCTCAACCGCGATGAGTTCGCTCACTTCAGCTCGCTGCTCGAGTTCTTGCCCGCGTGGTATCTCGAGCACGTGGAGCAACTCGATCGGCCTTATGGCCAATGGCTGAACGAGCGCGGCGTCTACTGATAGCGAGTTTCCCTCTTCTGTCAAACGCGAGTCCGCGCCGCAAGTCGCCGATCTCGGCTAGACTTCGAGCGACAACTGCGCCGTAGCCCACGGCGAAAGCATCGCTTTCGGCTCCGCGGCCAGGTCGTACACCAGCCGTTCCAGCACCAACCGCTTATCAGGCGGCGAAGAACGCAGTTCCAGATCGGCGCGCGCAATCAGCCGCAGCGCACGCGTCAATTCACGCCGGCTCTTGTACCGCCGGGCCTGCCGAATCAGATCGTCTGCCGCAAAAGGCGGCATGCGAAAGCCCTGCCACAATGCCTGCCAGATCGCGCGAGAATCCCGCACGTTCTTCTCGACAATCACCAGCATCTGCCGGAACGTGCGCGCCAGCATATATAGATGGCCAATCGCCGCATCTTCGCCCGCATCCGAACTATTCAGCAACCCGTGCAGCAATGCCAGCGCACGCGCGCGTATTGCGGGAACTGATAGCGTCGGTCAATTCATAAAGCGACCGCTGCTTGGCAGCCAGCACCATCGTCTCCACATCGCCCAGCGTTATACGTCCACGGCCAAATGTGTACAGCAGCAGTTTCTCGAGTTCCGACGCGATCAGCATCATATCCGCGCCCAGCGCATCCACAAGTTCGCGCGCCGCGTCTGGCTCAAGCTTTGTATCTGCGGCTTGAGCTGTTGCCACGGCCCAGCGCATCGCGTCTTCTTCGCCCACGCGCGCCAGCTCAACCATGCCGCAGTGTTCGCCCAGCGTTTCAGTCAACCGCTCGAAGCGGTTCTTGTCGTCAAGCTCCATCCGCCGCGTGTCCGTCGGGATGCGCAAAAAGTCAGCGACAAATATAAGCAGCGCCTGCGGATTCGGCGATTTGAAATACCGATCCAGCGCGGCAAATTCGTCCTTCTTCGCTCCCCGCGTATAAAGCTGCCGGACATTGCGCACGAAAATCACCTGAAACGGCGACATCAGCGATGGCGTCTGCGCGCGATCGAGAACATCGAATATCGGAGTCGAGCTCAGGTCGAGATCAGAAAGGCAGAAATCCTTCAGGTCAGGAGGCACAAAGCCCTTGAGCACGGCCTCGCGGCATCGATCGTTGAGAAAAATCTCGTCGCCGGCGAACACATAGCCAGGTCTTAGCGCCCCTTTGCCGGCTGCCGCCGCCTCAACCTCTGCAACAAATCGCCCCACGGCGCTGAAACCTGCACCCCAGCGAGAACCGGTCATCGCACAAAGCTCCAGGTTGGCCGCACAGCGAGCATGCCTATACAGACTACCAGCGCAACGTGAACATGAGACTGAGGATTAAGAGGGCGGAAACCTCAACCGCAACCCCAGTCCCTAATCCCCAGTGCCTGTTCCCTGTTTTTACATTCCTTCGAGCACATCCGCCACCAGGGATCGAGCAAAGTCGCGCGACATGCGGTAAACCGCCGCAGGGCTCTCATCCAGAAATGTATGCAAATCGGAAGTCGCCTGGTATTGATTGCGGAAGACGTAATTCTTGTTCTCGTAAAGAACTTTGCCGTCGCGGTCTGTCAGTGTAACGGAAACCACCAGGGTTATCAGGTAGCTCGACGACTGCTGCGTCGTGGTGTTGTAGGTCAGCGGCACTACCGTTTCAGTCAGAACGGTTCCATGCAGAACCACGTCTGGATCGCCGCCACCCGCGGGCGTCACGCGCAGCCGGGAACGCGCAGCAAACTCGCGGATCACGGCGTCGGTCAGGGCCGTTTCGGTGTGGTACGTCTCCGTACGCGTCAAGAACATGGGCACGGAAAGAGTACGCGCGTCCGGCGGCAGGTGCGTCGCCGCGCCAACCGTGTGGTACCCGCAGCCCGAGGCCGCACCAAGCGCCACGGCGACCGCCATCCCCATTAGCCTGCGAATCATGCTTGCCCCATTGTATCGTCGCGAATCATCTGCGACTCACACCCATGCCGTCACCAGCATGCCCAGTCCAAGAGGCGATAGCTTTAGCCCATCTTCGCGATTGCTGAAGTAGAGTTCGTTGAGTCGGGCAGAATCAACCTGCTCGATGCGTTTGAATCCGGCCCGTCGAACCTCCGCCTCCAGATCTTCCGGCGTGAAGAAGAGCCGGAATGGCTCCCCGGCGGCTGCGACACGTTCAGACAGCCTGTCGAACGCGATGCGGCCGATCGGGCTCAGCGTCTCCGGCGCCACCGCATAATCGAAGCTCATCGCACTTCCCGCAGGCATCTGCGCTACGACCCTCAGAGTTGCGCGAAAAGCGTCGAGCGTCAGATAAGGCACCACGCCCAGCCAACTAAAAAACGCAGGCTTATCGATTTCCAAACTGCCCTTTGCCAACCCTTCCGCCAGCGTCTGGTGCTCAAAGTCCAGCGCAACAAACACAAGACTCGACGGCAAGGCGATCGCAGCATCCTGAAGCATCGAGCGTTTCCATACCTGTGTGGCCGGAAAGTCCACTTCAAATACTCGCAGTGCGGGAAAGGGATTGCGGTAGGCGAAAGTATCCAGCCCCGCGCCGAGGATCACGTACTGTCTGACGCCGTTGGCAACCGCATTCGCAAGCTGGTCCTCGGCATAGCGGCTCCGCGCAGCCATGAACCCGCGAAAGTCCCTACCCACCGGGTGCATCGCGCGCTCCATAAGCCGCGGATATCCCTCGCCAACCAGGCGGAGCGCAATGGGATCGTCCAATACCGGAGGTTTGTCGGCCAACTGGTGCGCAGCGCGTCGAATCGCCACACCCAAAGCGGTCTTGCTGGCCCGGCCAGTCTCCATGAGATTCAGTCTAGATGACCGACAACCGACTAATCCCGCATACCATGATTGCTATGACCTGGATTGGATGGGCGCTTCTTTCAGCCTTGTTCGCCGCCGCTACAGCCCTGCTGGCCAAGGTGGGCGTCGCTCATGTGGACTCAAACCTCGCTACAGCCATACGCACCACCGTCGTCCTGGTGTTTGCATGGGCCATTGCGCTCGCCCTCGGCAAACATGGTGAGATTCGTATGCTCGATCGGCGGACGCTGCTGTTTCTGGTTCTGTCGGGAATAGCCACCGGCCTCTCGTGGCTGTGCTATTTCCGCGCCTTGCAGCTTGGTCCAGCCTCGCGTGTAGCTCCGCTCGACAAGCTCAGTGTGCCGCTGGTGATGGTGTTCGCATGGCTGCTGCTCGGTGAAAAGCTGACGGCACCCACAGTCGCCGGCGGTTTGCTTATCACGGCGGGCGCAGTCGTCATGGTGCTCGGATAACAAGGGCTGACGGGCGTCTTCATATACTGGGGATAGAACTTCATTGCAGAAGGCCGGAAGAATCCACTTGGCTTCAGAAAACCAGAACGTGGCTGCCACGACGCCGAGTCGCATCGTCCTCACCGGCTTCATGGGCTCGGGCAAGTCCACCGTTGGCCCTCTCATTGCCGCGCGCCTTGGCTGGCAATTCGTCGACGTCGATAATGTGATCGAGGCCGAGGCCGGCGCCACCATAGTTAACATCTTTGCGCGCCACGGTGAAAGCGCTTTTCGCGATCGCGAGCACGCGACGATTGCCCGCCTTGCGACCGGAGAAGGGCTGGTTCTCGCCCTGGGCGGCGGCGCCATTGAGCGCGAAGACACGCGCAACCTCCTGCTGAATTCTCCGAACACTCTGCTTGTGCACCTTGAAGTGGAGCTCAACACAACCCTCGACCGCTGCCGCGGTACGGAGAACACGCGTCCCGTTCTTGCCGATCAGCGCAAATCTCGCCGCACGTTATCAGCGCCGCCTGCCGCTCTATCGCATGGCACATGTTTCCATCAATGCCGACACTCTGACCCCCGATGAGGTTGCGGATGCAGTCCTGCAAGCAGGCGGACTTCACCGCGGCATCGACTGATGGCAGCTACTTGCCGCCGGTGTCCCTGATCATTGATTCGACGGATTTTTGTAGCGCATTGATTTGCCTCGGGATAACCAGTAACCCCATTCCGCTTGATATCATCAGGACAGGTGCCTGCGCGCTTCCGCGCCTCCACCGAGGTCACTTCCAACCCTATGACTCCCGTCTCCCAGGCTGCCGCCTCCCCGGATTTCGCTGCGCAAGACGCACGTCTTTCTACTGAGCCGGTTCCTGCCCATCCAACGCACCAAATTCATGCTCCGAGTCCGGGCACCACGGCCACGCTGATCAACGATCTGCGCGAGCTTGTTCAAAGTGCGCGTCACGGGAATGGTTGTCATCACCGGCTGGGCCGGCTTCTACCTGGGATCGATGCAGTCGGGGATTTCCAGCGTTCAGCGCGGTCTACTCGACACCCTCATCGGCATCGGCCTCGTCTCCGCCGGAGCCAGCGCGCTCAATCAAGCTCTGGAACGCAGCAGCGACGCCAAGATGAAGCGCACCGCCGACCGTCCCATCGCAGCCGGACGCATCTCGCTTTTCCAAGGCATCATGGCCGGCATTGGCGCTCTCGCACTCGGCGGATGGTGGCTGCTTCTCCATACCAATCTGCTCACCGTATCCCTGGCGCTCCTGACTGCATTTTCGTACGTCGCAATCTACACGCCGCTCAAGCGCGTCACTTCTCTTGCCACATTCATTGGCGCATTTCCCGGAGCCATGGGCCCGCTGCTCGGTTGGACCGCTGCCCGCGGCCGCATCGAGTGGCCCGCCGTCGCTCTCTTCGCCATCCTCTTCGTCTGGCAGTTTCCGCATTTCATGGCCATCGCCTGGCTCTACCGTGATGACTACGCGCGCGCAGGCATCCGCATGCTTCCGGTCGTACAGCCCGATGGATGGTCCACCTTTGTCGAGGCATTGTTCTACGCCATCGTCATGATTCCGGTCAGCCTTCTTCCTTGGCGACTCGGCATGGCAGGCACGGTTTATGCCTTTCCCGCGACGGCGCTCGGTCTTTTTTATCTCGCCTATACCATTCGCTTCAGTCGCATCCTGCGCGCCACCAGCGAGACTGAAAGCCGCATGGTAGCTCGCGATCTGCTCAAAGTGAGCGTGATTTATCTCCCCCTGCTGCTGACCACCCTGATGGTTTGCGCCATCGCCAGGCACTGAGGAACGAATGGTCGCCACGGCAACAACATCGCAATCCCGCAACAACACGCGTCCGGCCATCCTCATCATTCTGGCCATCAGCGCAGCCGCATCTTTGTTTTTGTTCTGGCTCATCTACAAACACCCGGCCGCTGACGTCTCCAGCACACAATTGCCGTTTCTTCCCGCGCTCAATGCAGTCCTCAATGGCCTCAGCGCAACAGCCATCCTGATCGGCTACACCTTCATCCGTGCACGAAAAATTGCCGCTCACCGGGCGTCCATGATCACCGCATTCATCTTCTCGACGCTCTTCCTGGTCAGCTATATCCTGCATCACTACCTGCACGGCGATGTGCGTTTTCCCCATGATGCGGCTCTCCGCTCGGTGTACTTGCCTTTACTGGCAAGCCACATCATCCTCGCTGTGATTGCGTTGCCGCTCGTACTGGTGACGTTCTTCTTTTCGCTAACAGGCCGGTTTCCACAACACCGAAAAGTTGCGCGCTGGACATTTCCGCTCTGGCTCTACGTGTCCGTCACCGGCGTGATCACCTACGTGATGCTGCGCCTCGCGCAGGGATCGTGAGCAGCATGCCTGTGAGCGAACGGATCTCCGAATCGGCAAAACGCATCGCCTCACCCAACGACGGCACGCGTCAGCTTTTGCAATGGGGTTCATCCATGGTGGGTGCGGGAGTGCTGGCCGCGATTCTGCTGCAGACGCTCCTCGGTGGATTCGGACCCACTGGCGCCAGCACCAACACCGGATGGTTCGCCCTGATCATCGCGCTCATGTGCCTTCCGTTTGGCGGCTTGCTGCTGACGCTCGGCATTGCCAAATGGTTCCGCAACCGTCGCCTTCGGCGATTCACCTCATCTCGCGACTAAACGCAGTTGCTCTGCCGTCTGCCGAAGCGGGTTATCATGCTCGCCCGATCTAGTGGTGGTTCATGTCCTGCTGAAGGTCCACCAGAAGCTGGTCAGTTGCATCCAGGTGGATGAACAAGCCCGCCCGTGGGTATTCATAGTCAAGAACTATGAAAATTGCGATGGTCAGAATAACCGCAAAGCCCAGTTCGTGCAAAAGACTGCGGCCCTTTTCTCCGGCGTCGTACCCGGCCAGCAATGAGCAGATCAAGGGGAGAATGCCGAGCAGGATGAGAACAGCTCCCGGCGGGTGCATCTGCAGCGCTGCCATCCGATTGGTCGTGATGTCGATCATTGAGTTGAGCGACGACAGAACCAGGGTGTTCGTGGGATTCACACCAACCTCTTTGCACCCAACAATGGCCTGCGACCAAATGTCGCGCTGCAAAGCCTCGGTTCGGGCCATCTCGGCAGCAGCAGCTTTGCGATCTCCGATCGTCTTGTAAAAGGCGAGCCTCGAGTCCAAATACTGGCGAAAGCTGTCGCGCATCTTCCCTTGTCTGGCTTCGGGCAACAGATCGATTCGCAAATAGGCTGTTTCGATGGAGTTTGTCTCGGAGATAATCAGCTGCCGCTTTGCCTCGAACCGCGTGGCAGCACCCGCAAATGAGAACGCAATCAACAGGCCCATCAGAGCGAAGACGGCGCCGGATAGTGGCGTAAATGCCTTGCTCGCGCCGCCTGCGCGCTTCCCGAGCTGGAGGCCAATCTCCAGACACGCGAGCATCCCGGCAAACAGGATCGTGACGATAAGAACGATATCGAATGTGGTCAAATGTTTAGCCCTTGCAGCACTAATAGCAGCTTTCGGGCCAGAGCCACACTGTCAAAACCAACAGTGTGCGTTGAACAACTCCGTTAAAGATTTGTCGAAAAGTGGATCGGCCGTAGCCAGGTAGCAACTCCACAGGAGTCGTCTAGCTCCTTATTGGCTTCAGAGCCCGACTTCAGGTCGATGCTTTCAGTCGGGCAGAACTAGCATTTTTCCTAGTTTCCACGGACAGGTCGGTCGTCTACGATTCGTTTGGTATATCTCACTTCTTGCCATTCGGTAAGCAGGGTGAGCTACGTAAGTGCAAACAAATCGAACCATAAGTGCCGCCGGACTGAGTCTGCGGGCGATCCGCGAGAACTTGCCGTCGTGAGCAAGACATGCACCAAGTCGCGTGAAGAATTGGCCCGAGATGTTTCGTAACTATCCAGATCGAATGCATTGATTACGTTTACGAGCACGGCATCGACGAGCCAGATATTGATCAATGGACCTAGCGTGGATTGAGCCGCGCGAGGATGTTCGAGGAAACTGATTCTCGCTTAAAAGCCGAACGGAACAGGGCAAGAAAGGAAAAGTCCGATGAGCAGGCACACGGTCGAAGAGAAAGAGCGACTGGATATCCCAAAAAATACAGCCGCAGCTCCTGTAACGCCGCAGGCTCTTGAAGCCATTAGAACCCGGTATGGTTGCGGGCCGGTTCAATTCTCTGGTGGAGAGGGCGCTCTCTACGAACGTCACCTCATCTTCGATAACGTCCTCGCTCCAGCCGATACGGACGCGCGTGCGCGATTTGAAGCATTCGCGCGCTCGATCCGCGACATCCTGTCCCAACGTTGGGTGAAAACCGAAGAGACATACAAACACCAGGATCCGAAACGCATTTACTACCTATCGATGGAGTTCCTGATCGGCCGCTCGCTCGCTAATAATGTGACCAACTTGCTGCTCGAGAACATCGCACAGCAAGCCGTGCGGCAAAAAGGGATCGACTTCCTGCAACTTTTGGAACAGGAACCGGATGCCGGACTAGGCAACGGAGGACTCGGCCGCCTGGCCGCTTGCTTCCTCGATTCCATGGCAACTTTGCAGTTGCCGGCGATGGGTTATGGCTTGCGTTATGAATACGGCATCTTCAAACAAACGATTCAAAATGGATTCCAACTGGAACAACCGGACAATTGGCTGCGTCGCGCAGATCCGTGGGAAATAGTCCGTCCGCACGAGACCGTTGAAATCAAGCTTAACTGCTCATTCGAATTGCACGCCGGGAGGTTGCGTGCGCTGCCGGGTCAGCCATCCAGTCTGATCGGCATCCCATATGATCGCCCAACCGTCGGGTATGGCGGCAAGACCATCAATACTCTGCGCTTATGGGCGGCAGCGGCCCCCGATTATTTCGACTTCCAGAAATTCAGCACCGGCGATTTTGTTGCGGCACTGGCTGAAAGTCTCACCGCCGAATCCATTACCCGGGTCCTCTACCCCGACGATTCAACCAGTATGGGACAGGCATTGCGTTTCTTACAGGAGTACTTCCTCGTCGCGGCATCGCTTGCGGATCTAGTTCGACGTTTCCGGCGCAGCAACGACGACTGGAGCTTGTTCCCTGAAAAAGTCGCGGTTCAGCTTAATGACACGCATCCCTCGCTTGCTGTTCCTGAGTTAATGCGCATCCTGCTCGACGAGGCCCATCTTGGATGGGATCAGGCCTGGGATATAACCCAACGTACGCTGGCATACACGAACCACACACTGCTTCCTGAAGCGCTGGAAAAATGGCCCCTGCCATGGTTTGAGATGATGCTGCCACGTCATTTGGAAATCATCTACGAAATCAACCACAGGACGCTTGATTCCGTTCGCGAGCGCTTTCCGGGCGACGACGGCCGCCTTGTGCGAATGAGCCTTGTCGAGGAAGGTGCGCCGCAGAAGATTCGTATGGCTAACCTGGCAATCGTGGGATCGCATAGCACCAACGGCGTGGCCGCGATTCACTCAAGGCTGTTGCGCACCATGACGGTCAAAGACTTCTCTGAGATGTTCCCGGAGCGTTTCAACAACAAGACGAACGGTGTGACCCCGCGGCGCTGGCTGCTTTTGGCGAATCCGCCTCTTGCCCAGGTAATTACCGGCGCCATTGGCGACCGCTGGATCAGTGATCTAAGCGAGCTAAGCAAACTTAAGTCCCTTGCAGACGACAAGAGCGTCCAGAAGAGCTTCCGCAGCGCTAAACATCAGGCAAAGGCGAGCTTTGCGAACTGGCTGAGGTCCACAACCGGCCTTGTCGTCGATCCAGACACCATCTTTGACAGCCAGGTCAAACGGATCCATGAATACAAGCGGCAGTTGCTCAATGCGCTGCGGATTGTGGCTCTTTATAACCGGCTTCGCGAGAATCCTAACCTCGAGATGGCGCCGCGGACGTTCTTCTTTGCCGGCAAAGCGGCGCCGGCGTATGTGCTGGCCAAGTTGATCGTAAAGTTCATCAATAATCTGGCCGAGGTGATCGATAACGATCCCATTGTGCGTGGCCGCCTGAAAGTTGTGTTTCTGCCCGATTACAACGTTTCTCTTGCCGAGCACCTTATTCCCGCCACCGACGTATCGAACCAGATATCCACGGCTGGTTACGAAGCGAGCGGGACAAGCAACATGAAATTCATGATGAATGGTGCACTGACGATCGGCACCCGTGATGGAGCCACCATCGAGATGGCAGAAGAAGCGGGCGAGGAGAACTTCTTCCTCTTCGGCCTTTCGGCGGAGCAAGTGGCTGACAGTCGCGCGTGGTACAACCCCCAGTGGCACTATGACAACGAAGCAGAAACGCGCGCGGCAATCGATCTGATCGCCTCCGATTACTTTAGCCGTAGCGAACCCGGCATCTTCACTCAACTCTGCGACACACTCTTGAGAAACGGCGATCACTACATGCACCTGGCGGATCTCAGATCCTATCTGGATGCTGATAAGCGCTTGCTCGAGCTATATGACACCCCTGACGCCTGGACGCGCATGGCCATCCTGAATGTCGCGGGTTCGGGCAAGTTCTCATCTGACCGGACCATCGCCGAGTACGCGGCCGATATCTGGAATGTAAAACCGTGTCCCGTGCCCTAGCGCCCTTTGCAAGTAAGCGATGAGTCAGACAAAAACGATCGGCCATAGTTCACCACTCGGAGCCACGCCAACGCATGGCGGCACTAACTTCAGCATCTACTCGCGCGATGCTAAGGGTGTGGAGTTATTGCTATTCGATCATGAAGACAGCTGCAAGCCGTCCCGGATAATCCGTCTCGATCCGTACGTCAACCACACTTACCACTATTGGCATGGCTTTCTCCCGAACGTTCAGCCCGGTCAGGTCTATGCATACCGTGTCGAGGGCCTCTTCGATCCAGCCAGGGGCCTTCGTTTCGATGCATCGAAGCTTCTCCTCGATCCGTACGGCCGAAGCGTAGTCGTTCCTAAAAACTACGATCGTGAAGCGGCAAGTCACGCTGGGGAAAACTCTGCAGCTGCCATGAAGAACAAGGTTGTCGATCTCCATGCCTTCAACTGGGAGAATGATCGGCCCCTGCGAACACCGTCGTCCAGGACCATCATCTATGAGATGCATGTTAGAGGTTTCACCCGACATCCGAGTTCCGGAGTTTCAGAGGAGAAGCGCGGCACTTATGCGGGACTCATCGAAAAGATTCCCTACCTGCAGGAGTTGGGAATTACCGCAGTGGAACTTCTCCCGGTATTTCAATTCGATGAACAGGACTGCCCCAAAGGCCTGGTGAACTACTGGGGATATGCGCCGATTTCCTTCTTTTCTCCACACCAGGCATACAGCTCTAAGCGAACCGGATCAGGCCCGTTGGATGAATTTCGCGATATGGTCAAGGCGCTGCATCGGGCCGGAATCGAAGTCATTCTTGACGTGGTCTATAACCACACGGCAGAAGGCGACGCTTCGGGTCCCACTTAAGCTTCAAGGGCATCGACAACCTGACTTACTACATCCTTGAAAAAGACAAGTCGAGTTATTCGAACTTTACGGGGACAGGGAACACGCTGAACGGGAATCATCGCGTGGTCAGGCGAATGATTCTAGATAGCCTCCGATATTGGGTCGACGATATGCACGTTGACGGCTTTCGATTCGATCTGGCGTCGATCCTCGCGCGCGATTCCTCCGGCCACCCGTTGGCCGATCCCCCAATCCTCTGGGATATCGAATCTGACCCGACGCTCGCCGGAACCAAACTGATTGCGGAAGCCTGGGATGCGGCAGGACTGTATCAGGTGGGCAGCTTTATCGGCGACAGTTGGAAGGAATGGAACGGTAGATTTCGGGATGACATGCGCGACTTCTTCCGAGGCGAAGACGGCTCAGTGCGGCGGATAGCTGATCGGATTGTCGGAAGCCCTGAGATCTACGGGCACGAAGAACGCGAAGCAGAACAAAGCGTAAATTTCGTAACCTGCCATGATGGCTTCACGCTCAACGACCTGGTGTCATACGACCAGAAACATAACTGGGAAAATGAGCGAAGGTAACCGCGACGGTTGCAATGATAACCATAGCTGGAACTGTGGCCTTGAGGGCCCGACGGATAACCCGGCGATTGAGAAGCTTACGAAATCGGCAAGTCAAAAACCTCTTGACTCAGACCGTGCTTGCGCTAGGCGTGCCGATGATCCTCATGGGCGATGAAGTCCGGCGAACCCAGCGCGGCAACAATAATGCCTACTGCCAGGATAACGAGATCAGCTGGTTTGACTGGACGCTCGTCGACAAACACGCCGATGTCCGCCGGTTCGTAAAGCTGCTCATCCGGCGAAGACTCCTGAGGGATCTGGACCACGAGCGCGAACGGAAGACCCTGAACCAACTGGTCCACGAAGCCATCAAGTCGTGGCATGGGACGAAACTCAACCAACCCGACTGGAGCCCTTGCTCCCACAGTCTGGCGTTCAAGGTCGAGGTCGAGAAGGAAAATCTGCTCTTTTACCTCATTCTCAATGCCTATTGGGAGTCGCTCGATTTCGAACTTCCAGCCATCGAGGACGCCTCACGAGGACCTTGGCGTCGCTGGATCGATACGAGTCTCGATACGCCTCAGGACATCGTTGAATGGCAAGATGCAGTACCGGTTTCTACTAGCTCCTACTTTGCTGGACCACGTTCAACGGTTGTTCTGATCGCCGGCGGGCGTTGATTCAACGCCGGTCATCAATTAGATGTCGCCGAAAACCAGTGATTCTCAAGAGCACAAGAAGACCACCCCTTGGCCGGCTCCGCCCTACACTGGCGCCCTTTGCGTCTACAAGGGCATCAAGCCAATTTACACACAGTTGCGTGTGCCCGCGCGCTGGTAGTTTCAACAGTTTCGGAAAAACGGGATAGAGGAGATCATAAATGCCGTGCGGTGGATGGGCCGCTGAGAGTCGGGATATTCGACCGGTAAAACTCGGCCACCCGCCTGGCGCCTTATGCACTTTCGAATTTGGGCACGTAATTGAAAGTGAGAATTGGATGAAGCGCATCTTGCATATTCGATTTGTTCTGTTTTTGCTGATCACTGGTGCTATCAACGCCAGGGCGCAGTACGTGAGTGTCGACTTCGATAAACAATGTGACTTCACCGCGTACAAGACTTACGCCTGGACGACGGGAACACCTGCCAAAAACCCGGTTCTGGCTCAGCGAATCACTGAGGGAGTCGATAGCAAGCTAGCGGCCAAAGGATTGAGGAAAGTAGAACCCGGTTCTAATCCGGACCTCATTGTTCTCTACCACGCCGCCGCCGGCGCCGATACACAAATCAACACGACCAATTCGGATGGATACAACTGGGGCCGCAAATGGAATGGCGGCGCGGACACTCCAACGACCGGAGCAGGCACGTATCCCGCGGTAGAGCTAACGGTAGACATCGGCGAAGCCAGGACGAAAAAATTGCTCTGGCTGGGGTCAGGGGTCGACACGCGCAGCAACAAACAAACTTTGACCGAGAAGTCGATCGACAAGATTCTGGACAAAATGTTTAAGAAGTTTCCTCCCCCCGCCAAATGATGGTTCTGCGATGCCTGATTCCTCAACGGATGGCATCTCTGTTTGTGCTGTAGTCCGAGCTTACGCTTTAGCCACAACCGCCTTCTCGGATGCCTCCCGATGCTGCCTTTGCCTGGCCGACCGGGCGAACCAGGCCGCTGCGCCAAAAGAGACAGCAACCGTGGCAATGGTTGCAATCACCAGCATGACCATGATTTTCTGATCGCCATTTGTTCCCACGATGGCAGCCGCCGCTCCGATATTTCTCGTACACATTCCCAGGCTCATTACGGACTTCTGCTCCCGGGGCATTCCAGCCGCAATCAGATATCCCCCCACGGTCAGACCAGGCACAAACAAGAGTTGAGCAAGAAACGCGCGGCTGCCAATTGCCCCAACAAAGCCATGGAAGTTCAGGACTATGACAACCCCGAGGAACACAATGGTCCCAACTCCGGTGATGGCTTTCACGTACCGGTAGAGCCAATCTGCCGCGTTTGGAAATCGATATTTGACGCCCAGTCCAACTGCTAAGGGAAAGAGAATCAAAAACAGAAGAGGCCTGCCGATACTCCATGCACTTGCCGACATGCCCGGAGCGATGATCGGAACACCCCACGGCATCACAAGGATGGTTCCCAGCGATGCCAGTAGCATCAGACCAGCGGCGGCCGCAAGGTCTCCCTTTGCGTTCTTCACCACCAACGGCAAGAATGGAGCCGCAGGTGCCAAACCGAGGAGCAGAATCCCGATAGCATACGGGCGCTCCATCGGTACAACCAGGGTCACCACGAACGCTAGCGCAGGACTGAAGATGAAACTCGCGAACAGGGTTGCAAGGACAAATCGGGCATTCTTGAGGGGTGCGACCGCATCCGAAACACGGAGTTGCAGCCCCATCGCCAACAAGTTCCCTACCATGAAGATAATTAGTGAGACTTTGAAAACGAATTGGAGAAAGTCATTCATTGTCGATGCGGCTTGAGTTGCATGAACGCATCAGTCCCGGCGCCCCCGCATCCGTGCGCACCCGGTCATCCTCGTTGGCTGGCTTCAAACACCCTGCCCAATGCCAGATTTCTGACCCTTTACAGCCACAACGCGATTCCGACTGCAAACGCGATCAACGTTTTGGATACTACCCGTATCAATACTTCCTGTGACACTGCGAGATACATATACCGCGCCTCAAAACTAACTTACCGCTACATTCCCTTCGATGGAACCGTCAGATTTGACAGTGAGCAAGGACAATCGTGGCTCTACCCAAGCTGAACTTACTGAGGAATGGGCGCTGTCGGGATGAAAACCCGCCCAGCATACACCGCATTTATCGCGGCGCAGAGATCGGTATTCATGCGAGATTTGAACACGTAGCCGGAGGCACCTGCATCAAAAGCGGCCCGAATAAACTGCAGTTCCTCGTGAACCGTTAGGAAGATGATCTTTGACAGGCACTTCGCCTTTCTCAACTGGCGCGTGACTTCAAATCCGTTCAGTTCTGGCATGGAAATGTCGAGAATCAGCACATCCGGATTGACTCTGGAAACTTCACTCATTACTGCACTTGCCTGTTCCAGAAGACCCACGATCCGGAAGTCTTTTTGGAGCAGTCTCGTTGCAATATCCAGAATCGCCGGATTGTCATCTGCCAAAACTACTCGAGGCCGTTCGTCCACGGTAGACTCCAGCGAACCGCGGTTCATGGAACCACGGTTCATGAGTCATTCTCGGAGACGAAGGTGGAAGAGGATACTAGCTAAATTAGTGGTAAACCCTTGTCAAAACGCCAGTCTCGCTATTGCGACACCAGATGATGCTTAATCGCGTACTCGATGAGCGCGGCGTTGGTCGTGATGCCGAGGGAGTCCATCATCTTGTACTTATGAAATGCGACCGTACCTGGTTTGAGCCCGAGGATAAAGGCGATTTCCTTCATCGACTTGCCTTCCGCAAATAACTGGAGTACTTCGCTCTGACGTCCTGATATATGCTTTTCTTCCTCGAAGGCAGCCTTCGACCGGAGAAGATACTGAACCGTATCTTTGGTGATGAGTGGAGACAGGTAAGACTCCCCGCGCAGCACTCGACGCACAGCAATTCCGAGTTCTTCGGCAGTGCAATGTTTTACGAGGTAGCCGGATGCTCCTCGCCTGAAAGCTTCCGCGGCTATATCGGGCCCTATTGCCTGGGTCATATAAATCAGCTTGATCGCACTCTTTTTCTGTTTGATCTGCTCGCCGGCATCGAGCCCATTCAGTTCCGGCATGGAGATGTCCAGCAGCACCACATCCGGTCGCAGTTCCAATACCGACTGCACCAATGACCGTCCATCGGGAAAAATGCCAACGACCTGGAACTCCGGCTCCAAAAGTCTTTTGCAGGCCTCGGCAAACAATATGTGATCGTCTGCAATTACAATCCGGGCGCGATGTGTTTTTTCCATCTTTATGACTCCTGCTCGAGAAATAGGGAAGTTCTGAGTCCTCGTACTTCGGGGTGCGAAAAGCGTATTCTTCATTTCTGACATCGAAAGTGATGTCCGATCACAAACAGAAAGACGTTAAGTCAGACAATCTTACCCTCATTCAGTGCCTCAGGCTCTAGAATTCGAAGCCGAGCGGTCAGATTGCGACCGTTGCAATCAGGCACGTGCCACGACCTTCCCCGGAAATAATCTCCAGCTTCCCGTCGATCAACCGCAATCTTTCGCGAATGCTGACCAGGCCGAGACCCGACTTGAAGCGCGCTTTTTCCGGATCGAATCCAATGCCGTTATCGACGATTTTCAAGATCAACTCGTTGTTACGACTCAATAACTCAATCGTCACGCTCGTTGCTCGGCTGTGTTTTCCGACGTTCTGGAGCGATTCCTCAAGAATCCTGTAGAAACAAAGAGATTTCGCTGGGTCCAGGTCAGGAATGTCCCTCACTTGATAGTCAACGTCGATGGTGTGCAGACTCGCGAAATCGCGACATAAGCGCTCCGCTGCAGCCATCAGCCCCAGGAAAGTCAATTCGGATGAGTGAAGCCGGTGGGAAAGCTTGCTCACCTCGAGTGCGATCTCTTGAATTCCCCTGTAGATCTCATGCATATCGGCATGCTGCACTTGATCCGAAATGCCAGTTTCAAGAATCTGCGCTCGGACGCTGAGGATAGCTAGTTGCTGGCCAATGTGATCGTGCAGTTCACGCGCGAGATGGCCCCGCTCCTCTTCCTGGGCCGATATCAGTCGCCCGCTGAGCTCTCGTAGCAGGTTTTCAGACTGACGTGCATCTGTAACGTCAGACGTCATGCCGACGATCTTGCGTAATTTCCCATTCGAATCAAAGAATCCGTGACCGGACTCCTCCAGCCAAATAATCCTCTGATCCCGACCCTTCAAACGAAAAACCACCTTGTAACTTGGCTTTTCAGGACTCAGCGATCGAATCGTGCTCAGATATTGGTCCTTGTCCTCGGGATGTATCTGCTCGATGAGTTCAGCCTTACATATGCCTCAGATCATCCTCGTAGATGCCCAAAATAGTGGCATATGCGCCCGAACGTTGAACCGAGTCGGTCTCGATATCCCATTCAAACGCATATCTCTTGCCTGAGAGGATTGCGATTTGAAGCTTCTCTTCGCTGTCGCGCAGGGCCATTTCCGCGCGCTTGCGGTCGGTGATATCCGTGGCCATGGCGAGCATGCAAGGTTCGCCATCGATGTCTATCAAAGAGGCGGAGCCTATCGCGGCTCGCTCCTCGCCCAGCCTGGTTCGAAAGGCAACTTCAACCCGTGCATGACCATTCGCCTTCAGGTCTTCCTTCATTTTGAGCCGTTGCTCCGGGCTCACCCAGATTCCCGAGATCCCGTGGCGTCTTACCTATGACCTCGTCTCGTCTGTACCCGGTCGCCACGTTCGAAGGCTTCGTTCACATCAAGGTAGCGATCATTGATCAGGCTTGTCACCATGATCGCTAATGGGCTGTGATTAAAAACCTTGGAGAATTTCTCTTCCGATTCGCGTAATGCTCTTTCGGTCCGCCTTCGATCAGTGACATCGTGAGCGAAAACGACAATTCCGAAGACGGTGCCGTCGTCGCGAACCAGGCAACGCGACACAACATGAAACGTCTGCCCCGTCTCACGAACATATTGATCGGAATCGAACTCTCCACGGTTTAGCACGTCTCTGTAGAACTGATTCCAATGCTCCACCATTCCCGGGACGATTTCATCCAACCCCATACCGAGGCGGGCCTGGACTCCAAACGCACTGAGAAGGAAATCCGCATCGGCCTTGTTGAAGGCAACCAACCGAAAGGTCTCTGGATCAACTGCCCAGATACAATCCGGACTTGCTTCAAATATTGCCGGCAATAGCGCAGATGCCTGCGCCAGTTCCTCTTGTGTGATTTTCTGCGCAGGAATATCGAGGACAGTGCCGATACAAGCGGCATCAGAGCTCTGATTCCGGGGAGCGGTCACGAGCCGCGAATGTGTTGCCTCTTTGTCCCTCATCATCCCAGCTCCGGACTGATGTGGACCGCTTAACTAAGCGGTTCTTTTGTCGCTTTCTTGTTCCATCTTGTGGCCCGAGTTCTTCAAATTGTCGAGAGAAGGATCGCGGTCACATCTCGACACCGCTATCCTGCACAGAGCTTACGCCGCCGCGACAACAAATGACATGCATCTTAGTTGATCCTTCGAGGCATGGGCGCCCTATCAAACTTCACCTTAGTTCGCTAGGCATCCGTACGGGAACTGTCAATATTGCCAGTTGGGCATAAATTGCGCCGGAGCAATGGGTTGCTGGCGATGCGCTGCGACTGGATAGAGGGGAAGGCGCGGCTATACAGATGGGTTTAGAACGGGCTTAAACATCCTAAGCTCAAGGCTTATCTCAATCTTTTCCTGGCAAGACCTCGTGCATCAATTGCGATGGAGGATTCTCCGGTTCGAAGTCACTTTTGAGGTAGACGGTTTGCGACGGATAAGCCATCTCCGCACCGTTTTTGGCAATAATCGCCCTGATCTGCATCAACAGATCTTCCTGAATTTCGAGAAAGTGGCTCCATTCATGAGCAAGAACATAGGCAAAAATCTCTAATTCCAGGCTCGACGCACCAAATCTCAGAAGACGGACCCGTGTCGACGAAGGAAGCACTCGCCGGTCTTGATCGAGCAATCGGCGCACATCTTCAAGAACCTGGTTCAATACTGAAGGCGATGTGTCATGGCCCAACCCAACCAGATGCCGCAGCCAGAAGCTGTCGCGCGCAGAGAAGTTCTCCAGAACCATGGTGGCCATCAGGCCGTTTGGGATAGTCACCACGGTTCGGTCAAGCGTCCGCACTCGAGTGGAACGAAGGCCGATCGCCTCGACGGTGCCCGTCACGTCTCCCATTTTGAAAAAGTCTCCGGCACGAACTGCTTCGTCCATAATCAGGGAAGCACCGCCGATCACGTTCTCCAGCGTTTTCTGAGCGGCCAGCGCGACAGCAATTCCGCCTACCCCTAATCCTGCTAGCGCCGCAGATGGGTTGACCCCAAAAGTATGTAGCAGGATCATAAAGCCAATCAGCGCAGCAATAACATCCACAACTCGACGGGCAGGCGCCAGGATCGCAGCCGTACCGATCCGCCCACGACGCTCGAACCGTCTCCTGAGATAGCCTTCGCAGCTGATGTTGACAAGAATCAGGATCCATACGAGAGCCACAATCGTCAGAATTGCGGCCGTGGTCGAGCCTGCTTGTCGCGCCACAAGAGGCATGCTGTAGTGGTAGAGCAGCCACCGGATCCAACCGGCGATAATCAGCAGGCGAACGGGATGCGGAAGTACTGTTGGATCGGTGATATCTGGTCGCTTCGTCAGATGCCGCAATGCGAAGCCGATGAGGGGGCTAAGAACCCTGTTGGCACCACTGAGAATTAGGTAAGTCAGTGGTAAAAGAACGAAGAAAAACAACCATCCAAACAAAGTAAAACCGTAAAACCTCTGCAGCAGGAAATCAGGCAAGACGTTTTCGACCTTGACTGCGTCGACTTCTTCATAAATATCGGGAATGGCCGCAAGGGTCTGTCGCGAAAAGAGCCAGATTGAAACTCCATTTGGACGATCGACACGTTCGAGATAGATCTCGACACTTCCATTCTCACTCTGAACGGTTCCTACGTGCTCACGCCGCGAATCGAGGGGGTCGGACATTGATCCATTTGGATCATTGCTGAGATTATTCAGCTTCGCGGGCAGCCTTCGATCCAGCACTTGGAGGAGCTTCTTTGCCAACGATTCAGCGTTTTTGTCACGCGGACGTGTATCCAGATATTGCGCCGCGACCGCGTAGTTGTGTGCGTACCCGGCCGTGAGAAAACCGAGAACAGTGCCACGCGGGGTAGTGCGACCCAGCGGATCCTCCGGCAACTGAGGAGTTTGGTTTTGAGCTGGCTGGCTAGCGACGACCGCAGGCTTCGGAAGCTGGGCTCGAACGTCGTCGGACCAGAATCCGCCAAATATCAGGCCTACGCATACCCAATGCACTAGCCGAGATGCCGAAAATGAGGACTTGATCTTTCTGCCGCTTGACACAGATAAAGACACCGTATTTCCTCCTGACGCGAACATCGGTTTTCGATCGACGGCAGATTGCACACCAACGTTCGCGTTGCACGGAGTCGGCAGGCGCCGTGCGGCTTCCCGAGATGCAAGCTAACAGCGCACGCGGCTCAGAGTAACTAGCAGTTTTGCCAGCAAATTCAACCGGTTTGATGTGCGGCTCGCGGTTGACCAGACCCTCCGGGTCTCCGGTCACGATCGCACGAGCCCTGCGCTGGGGATCGCCGGAGGATTCCTGCAAACTAGTTGCGCGCACTAGTAGTTCTTACAGTACCCTCGCACTCCTGCGCGTTCTACACTTTCAAAACGATAACGAAGCCTCTGCACCCACTCTGGATGCCGTGATGGCAAGATGCGCTGGCGCAAGCTCGATTTGATCTGGTGATGTCAGGTGGTATCCGCACCGCAATGGAAGGGATCGAATGCCTACTATGAAATTCAAACGTTTGCAATTTGCCTCATGCAAGTATGCCGGCCGTTGCTTCGTTGCTATTCTCTGTTCCCTCATGCTGTTACCAGGTGAGGCAGTGTGGGCTGTTGTTGGGCCGCAAGAGCAGGCTGCAGCAGATTCAGCTGCGAAACTTCCGGCCGACCAACTCGATGCGCTGGTTGCGCCAATCGCGCTGTATCCGGATTCCTTGCTTAGTCAGGCTCTTGTTGCATCCACATACCCGCTCGAGATCATTCAACTGCAGCAGTGGCTTGAGAAGAACAAGGGTCTGAAAGACAAGGCGCTGACGGATGCTGCCATGAAGCAGGATTGGGACCCGAGTGTGCAGGCGATGGCAGTGCTTCCCGACCTGGTGAAACAGCTTGCGGAGAACATCAAGTGGACGACGGACCTGGGAAATGCATTCCTGGCGCAACAAAGCGACGTAATGGACGCGGTTCAGCGCATGCGCGGTAAAGCAAAGGACAAAGGAAACCTCAAGTCCAGCGAGCAGCAGAAGGTCGAAACCAAGGTCGTTGAGAGCAAACAGGTAATCGTTATTGAGTCCGCTAGCCCGGAAGTTATTTATGTGCCGAGTTACAACCCCACGGTCGTGTATGGGGCACCTGTCTATCCTTATCCTCCAATCGTTTATCCGCCTGTGGGAGCGTATGTCGCCGCAGCGGCAATCTCATTCGGCGTGGGCATGATGGTGGGAGCAGCTTGGGGCGGCGGTGGATGGGGTTGCGGCTGGGGCGGCAACGACGTCAATATCAACGTCAATAACAACTTCGTCAAAAACAGCAATATTAATGGCGGCAACAGGGTAAACGCACAAGGCGTGGCAATCAACTGGCAGCATAATCCGCAACACCGCGGTGGCGCTCCGTATTCAGACCGTTCGACTGCGAATAAGTATGGTGGAACAGCGCGTGGGGATTGATGCAGAATCGCCAAAACAATGCTCGCCAGAACCAAGGTCGGCAGAATTCGGGCGCCGGCGGTAATCGCGGTAATTCGCCATCGGCCGGAAACATGGATCGTGGCGGTAATCGCGGCAATTCGCCATCGGCCGGAAATATGGATCGCGGCGGTAACAGGGGCTCCTCTGGAGGGCGGTGGCGATCGCGTGGGCAATCGCGATGTGCCGAGTTCCAGAGGCGGTGGAGGCGGCTTCAGTGGTGGCAGCGGTAGTTCAGCCCGCGCCAGCAGTTCGCGCGGATCCTCCAGCATGGGGGGCAGAGGCGGCGGGGGCGGCGGGGGCCGCAGGAGATAGCGAAACCAATGATGGCCACCAAGGATATGACCCCGAAAGGATTGAACACCATGAGACGCACGCTCCTGATAACTGCATTGGCTTTCGCCGTTCTGAATCTCTCTACTGCCCAGGCGCAATCGCAACCTGAGGCGGGAAGCATCACACAGCCAATCGCTCAGATGACGTTCTCTACGCCGCAGGCCGCTGTTGACGCGCTTATTCAAGCCCTCAGCGATTACGATGTCCCGCAGTTGATGAAGATCTTCGGGCCAGAGGGAGAGCAGATAGTCGCTTCAAAGGATCCGGTTCGCGATAAGAATCTCGGCATCGCGCTTTGCGAACCGCGCCCGTCAGAAGACATCGATACAGCCAGATCCAGAGAACCCAAAGCGACAGATTCTTGTAGTCGGTGATGACGAATATCCTTTCGCCGTTCCGCTGGTTAAGAAGGACGGAAAATGGAAATTTGACTCTTCCGCAGGGGTCACCGAAATCCTGTATCGCCGCATCGGCACGAATGAACTCGATGCCATCCAGGTTTGCCATGGCTATGCCGAGGCACAACGGCAATACGCTTTGACGATCCATGACGATTCGGGCGTAAATCAATACGCGCAGAAACTCATCAGCACTCCTGGGAAGCAGGACGGTTTGTATTGGGTGAACGCTGACGGCACACCCGGAGGCTCAGTCAGTGAACCGGTGGCCAAAGCTCTCGCGGAGGGCTATACCCTGGAGAAAAATACCGCGTACCATGGTTACTATTACAAAATCCTGAAAGGCCAGGGACCCGCTGCTCCATTGGGCAAACTAAACTACGTGATCCAGGGCGCCATGATTGGCGGCTTTGCCCTCCTCGCGGTGCCGGCCGACTACAGGGTGACGGGAGTCAAATCCTTCATAGTGGGCCCGGATGGAATCGTCTACCAAAAGGACCTGGGGAGAGATACGCTCAAGATCGCGAAGGAAATGGAGCTCTACAATCCGGATAAAAGCTGGCACGAGACAGACGATCAGTGGCCGTCTGATTTGGATCTCACCACCGCAGCTGTTGTTCCGAATTAGAGGCACGCTGGTTCACGCTTATTAATTAAAGGAGCAATAAGGGATGCTGCATCTGCAGCATCCCTCATTCTCCTTTGGCCGATTTAATCCGCCGCTCTCTGTGCGCGAACAGCTACTCGATCGACGCCGGTACTAGAACTTTTCAGGCACGAAATGGCGTCCCTTCAAAGGTGATTGGTCGTCATACTTGCCTTTGAGGTTTCGTGCCGGAAGCTTGACTTTTTCGTGGGGCACTTTCTTGTAAGGGATGAGGCTTAGAAGGTGCGTGATGCAGTTAAGACGTGCCTTCTTCTTATTGTCGGACCGGATAATGTACCAGGGCGCGTCCTTTTTATCGGTTGCCTTCAGCATCAGATCCCGCGCATGCGAGTAGTCATACCAGCGCTTCCACGACTCTACGTCCATCGGGCTAAGCTTCCACTGGCGGAGTGGATCCTTGATGCGCGCATTAAATCGGCGCTCTTGCTCCTCCATTCCAACTTCCAACCAGTACTTGATTAGAATGATGCCGGACTCCTTCATCTGTTTCTCAAACAAAGGACAAAGATCAAGGAATCGCCGATGCTGCTCCTTGGTACAAAAGCCCATCACATATTCGACCCCTGCTCGGTTGTACCAGCTTCGATCGAAAATCACGATTTCGCCGGCGGCGGGAAAATGTGGCATATACCGCTGAAGGTACATCTGGCTTTTCTCGCGATCAGAAGGAGCCGGCAGAGCCACGAGCCGAAAGACGCGGGGGCTTACTCGTTCGGTGATTGCGCGAATGGTGCCGCCCTTGCCTGCCGCATCACGGCCTTCGAACACTACAACGACACGTGCCCCGGCAGCTTTCACCCAGGCCTGTAACTTGCAGAGTTCTTCCTGCAGCCGCCGCATTTCCTTCTCATAATGCTCGCCGGTTATGCCATTGCCGCCCTTGCCATTTTTATGTCCATGGTGGTTTGCCATCAGTTATTCGTTCCTTCCTCTGACAATCATTACTGTTCCCAACCGCCGCCCAAGGCCCGATAGATCTGCACATAATTCTGGAGTTCATTGTTCCATGCCTCTGCGAGCGCCAATTCTGAGATGAGGTACTGCTGTTGCGTGACAAGAACTTCGAGGAAGCTCGTCGAGCCGCCCTTAAATCGCACATCCGCTAGGTGAGCGGCTTCGTAGAATGTCGCGTTCTGTTCCTGCACTTTAGCCCGAAACTTCTGCGACTGCTGGTAGCCGATCAGGCTGTTCGAAACATCCGAAACGGCAAGTTGTACAGATTGTTTGTAAGCCAGTTCGGCCTCATCGCGCCTCGCCCAGGAGAGTGCATAATTTGAGCGAATGCGCCCACCCTCAAAAATCGGTTGCGCAAGCTGCCCGGCCAATGACCAGAAAGTTGCCGGACCTTCCAGGAAGGCCAATATGGAAGTACTCTGCGCGCCGAATGAACCCGTCAGCGCGAATTGCGGGAAGAACGCCGCCTTGGCGACACCAACGTTCGCATTGGCCGAGACCAGGAACATCTCCGCCTGGCGCACGTCCGGCCGGCGTGCCAGCAAGGTAGAGGGAAGTCCTGAAGGAATCTCAGGCATGTGCGGTTGTTCAGTAAGACTGATGCCACGATCGATCGGTCCCGGATTTCGCCCCAGAAGGATGCTAATCGCATTCTCTGTCTGCGCGATCGACTGCTGAATGCTGATAATTTGCGCTTCCGCCTGCTGCACCAGGATTTGGGCCTGCAGGACATCGGTCTTGGGGCTTTCCCCGCCCTTGAACTTAATGGTGTTCAAGTTGAGCATTGCCTGGTTGGCTACCAACGTCTTCTGCGAATATTCGAGTTGCGCATCGTAACGGCGAAGGCTGAAATACGCGCTCGCTACATCTGAAACCAGGGTCGTTCTTACAACTTCCTGTCCAAACTCTGTGCCCGTCAGTCTTGCTCGCGAAGCTTCTGTTGCCCGGCGATACTGACCCCAGAAGTCGAGAATGTACGACGCTTGAATAGATAAGCTATCGAACGTGGGCCCGCCTGGGTTGATATCAGATCTCACCTGCGCAATGCCACCGGAACCGCTCACCGACGGAAACTGATCTGCGCGAGTTACACCCAGCTCAGCTCTAGCCTGCACCACGCGCGACGCGGCGATGCGTATGTCGTAGTTGTTGACGAGAGCTTCCCGGATCAGGGCTTCCAGGGCCTTGTCCTGGAACACTGACCACCATTTCATCTCACCGAATGCTGGCGTTGCAGTCTGGTTGGAGATCTCGGTGCCAATTGGCGATACTGGTCCGGCAGCGTCACCGCAGGCCGTTGGTAATTCGGTCCTACCTTGCAACAACATAGTGGCAGCGCTAACAGGAGAGCGCCCAACGCCGCGGCCCGGTTCATACGTGTACTCCCTTCGTTTCTGATGCAGGCTCGCTCGTAGCTTCCGGCTTTGCTTTTCCAAGGCCGATCCAATACCCAAACTTCTCGATCACCACGAAAGAAACGGGGATAAAGAATATGGCCAGAATTGAGGCCGCCAACATTCCTCCGATCACCACGGTTCCAAGTACCTGGCGGGATACGGCCGCCGGCTCCGCTCGCGGCCCATAAAGGCACACAGCCCAGGATGAATGCGAATGCCGTCATCAGAATCGGCCTGAGCCTTAACTTGGCGGCGGTTAACGATGCTTCCACAAGAGGTTTGCCCTTGTCGTGCTCCATCTTGGCGAACTCAACAATCAGAATTGCGTTCTTCGCCGCCATGCCGATAAGCATTACCAGTCCGATCTGCGCGTACACATCGTTTGCCAGATGACGGCCATATAGTGCCAGAAATGCACCAAAGACGGCGATCGGCGTTCCCAGCAAAACCGCGAATGGCAATGTCCAGCTCTCATACTGCGCGGCCATAATCAGGAAGACGATGAAGAATGCCAGCGCAAAGACCACGGCCGGACTTACTCCTTCAGCCGCCTTCTTCTCCTGATACGACATTCCCATGTAGTCGAATCCCATTTCATTGGGCATCGTCTGCTTGAATGTTTCCTCCAAAGCAGCAATCGCCTGACCGGAACTGAAGCCGGGAGCCGTCGCCGCATTCAATTGCACAGATTGAAACTGATTGAAGCGCATCGTAAATCCGGGGCCACTCCGGGGTTCAATTCCAGTGACTGTGCTTAAGGGCACCATATCGCCTGAGCTGTTCTTCACGTAGAACTTGCCCAGATTCTCGGCATTGGTCCGATAGTCACCGTCTGCCTGGACATACACCTGCCACTGCCGGCCAAAGCGATTGAAGTAGTTCACCAGTGAGCCACCCATGAACGCCTGCAGTGTTTGATATACGTTTCCGAGATTCACTTGCTGGGTGAGCACTTTGTCCTTGTCAACCTTCACGCCCACCTGGGGAACGCCGAACAGCGCTGTGGTTGTAACACTGGCAAGTTCCGGTCGCTTGCGTGCCGCCGCCAGGAAAATCTGCAGGTTCTTCGCTAGAAAGCTGATGTCCTTTCCCGATCTGTCCTGCAGAACGAAGGTCACGCCGCCTGATGTGCCGACGCCGGGGATTGCCGGTGGCGGGAACGAAAATGCAATGCCAGTTGTTACCTTCGAAAGCGATTTGTTGATGTTGGCCTTGATGCTTTCGTAGCTCTCCTCCTTGGTCTTGCGTTCGTCCCAGGGCTTGAAGCTCACAAAAAAGAATGCGTTGAACGTGCTGTTCACGCCGCTCAGCATGTTGTATCCCACCACCGTACTGACATGCGCGATGCCGGGTGTCTTCAGAATCAGATCCTCAACCTGCCTCGCGGCCTCTGAAGTTCTCTGCAAAGACGATGCATCGGGAAGCTGCAATCCGGCGTAGACAAATCCCTGATCTTCATCTGGGAGAAAGCTCGTCGGTATCTTCTTGCCGAAGAATCCGGCAGCCAGAGTGAGCGCGAGCAACAGGACGAACGACAATCCGACTTTTCGAATCAAGTGACCGCAGGCAAAAACGTATCCATCTGTGGCCCGGCCAAAGACCTTATTGAACCATCGAAAGAAAATCGCCAATGGACCACGACCACCCTGCTTGCGTGGCTTAAGCAACATCGCTGAGAGCGCCGGGCTTAGTGTCAGTGCATTGAATGCCGAGAAGATGACAGAAACAGCAATCGTGACCGCGAATTGCTGATACATCCTGCCAGTGATCCCGGGGATGAACGCCGTAGGGATGAATACTGCCGAGAGAATCAGTGCGATCGCAATGACCGGACCGGACACTTCGTCCATTGCCTTGACCGTCGCCTCCTTCGGCGACAGTCCGTGTTCGATATGATGTTCAACCGCTTCCACCACGACGATGGCATCGTCCACCACCAATCCGATGGCCAGCACCAACCCGAAGAGCGAAAGGGTGTTGATGGAAAACCCGAGCATCGGAAAGACGATGAAAGTTCCAATCAGCGAAACCGGAACCGCCAGCAGCGGAATCAGTGTGGCGCGCCAGCCCTGCAGAAAGATGAATACGACAAGGATGACCAGCACAATGGCTTCCAAAAGTGTGTGCTGGATCTCTTTCAAGCCTTCCGAAACCGCTAGTGTGGTGTCGAGCGGGATGACATAATCCAATCCCTGCGGGAATCGTGTTTTAGCCTCTTCCATCAGGTTTCGTACGCCTGCCGCTGTCTTGATCGCATTACCGCCGGGAAGCTGGTATACAGCGAGGATGGCAGCCGGCTTTCCATTCAGCCGACCTTGAAGTGCATAAGTCTGCGCACCCAACTCGATTCTCGCCACATCCTTGAGGCGAAGAATGCCTCCATCGGGTTGCGCCCGAACGATGATTTCACCGAATTCTTCAGCCGAGGGCAGGCGGCCGGGAGCGCGGACCGTGTAGGTGAAGTCCTGACCTTTCGGCACTGGCTCGCTGCCGATCTGGCCCGCGGGATTCACGGTGTTCTGGGTTTGAATTGCATTTGTGATTTCCGGGACCGTGACTGCGAGACTCGCCAGCTTGTCCGGATTGACCCAGCACCGCATCGCATATTGGCCGGCGCCAAACACCGTCACCGATGCAACCCCCTGTACGCGAGTAAAGGCGTCGTTGATATTGATGATCCCGTAGTTCGCCAGAAAGATGTTGTCGTATAAATTTGCAGGCGAATAAAGCGCGATCAGCATCAACGGTGTGGCTGTGGATTTCTGCACCGTGACGCCGTATTGGATGACCGAACTTGGAAGCTGCGAGTTCGCCTGGTTCGCGCGCATCTGCGACAGAATCTGGTCGGTATTCGTTTCCGTGGCGATGTCGAAGTTGACGGTCAGCTTCAGCGATCCATCGCTGCCGTTTAACGAATACATGTATTGCATGTTGTCGACACCGGCCATCTGCTGCTCGATGGGCGTTGCCACGGATTGCGCTACCGTTTCAGCATCGGCGCCGATATAAGTCGAGAGAACTTGAATTTCAGGAGGCGCGATTTTGGGAAATTGTGCCGTAGGAAGGCCTAGCATCGCTACGACGCCCGCGATGACCATCAGAATGGAAATGACCATCGCCACAATCGGACGATTAATAAAGAATTTGGACACGGTTACCTGCCTTCAACAGCTGCCGTTTGAACGAATGGCGCGGCATTGACGGTCATGCCGTCACGCACCTTCTGGAATCCCTCGGCAACCACCTTTTCACCTGCGTGAAGTCCTTCAGTGATCACCCAGTTGTTGCCGACCCTTTCGCCAACCTTGACCGGCCTGAAGCTCGCTTTGTTATCCGCACCCACCACGACTACCTGGTAGGCAGACTGCACCTCCATAACTGCCGCCTGAGGGATAAGCAATGCGTCCTTGTTGTTCCCGGTCTTCATGCGGACTCGCCCGAATCCGCCGGGACGCAAGATTCCTTTTGCATTGGGAAACTCTGCGGCGAACTGGATCGTTCCGGTTTGCGAACTTACTTCGCGGTTCACGAGAATGATTCGGCCGGTGCTCGGATAGTGAACCTCGTTTGCTTCGATATACTCCACGGTCAATCCGGCATCCTTCGCGGCACCCGTGATCACCGCCGCGACTCTCTCGGAGTTCGCCAGATACGCATTCTCACTGATCGAGAAATATGCCCGAATCGGATTCACCTTCGATATAGTGGTCATCTTCGTGGTGGGGCCAACCAAGTCGCCTACCTGCGCGTTCGCTACGCCGGCGATGCCGGAGATCGGTGCGTAGACCTTCGTCCAGTCAAGGTTGAGTTTCGCTTGCTCAATCATCGCCTCGGCAGCTTTTACCTCCGCTTTGCCCGCAGCTTCGGCGGAGATGTCGTTATCCAGTTGTTTCAGGGGAATTGCATTCTGCGCCGCCAGCGGTTCATCGCGAGCCTTGTCGGTCTGCGCGCGCGACAAGTTGGCCTCCGCCATTGCCATTTGCGCTTTGGCCTGGTTTAAAGCAGCTTCAAAGGGCCTGGGGTCGATTTCAAAGAGGAGCTGTCCCGTTTCCACCGGGAAGCCATCTTTGTAGTTCTGTCTCAACACGTATCCCTGAACCTTGGGCATGATCTGAGCGTTCGTGTCCCCATTCAGTTGGGCCACCCATTCTGAATAGATCGGGACATCCTGCTGAACCACGTCGACCACTTTGACATCCGGGGGACTGGGAGGGGACGCAGCTTCTTTCTTCTCACAGGCCGCCAGCAAAATAACCAGTGCGCTGAGGAGGTATGCCGGGTGGAAGTGCTTGATAAACAGACTGGATGATCCTTTTCGACCGACTTGGCGAGTTTCCATTGGATGCACTCCGCTCCTGGCGACTTTAGACGTCGAGTCAGAGCTAAGCCCCTTTTAAGCTCTAACGATCGGAAAAACTACTAGTAAGATTGACAGTCATGATTAATTAGCGCTTTGAGGTTGGCTCGAAGCGACAAACTGACCCGAAATCCGCTTGCTGCCGCCGAGGCAGGAAGGTCGCCATTTGGTCGAGTTGGCGGAATCTCCACGACTGTCAAGTAAGCAAGGTGACGATGATTGTGCCCCACGTTGTCAGGAGGATGTGTCCGAGTGCCACGGTATACGAGTAACCGAGGGTCGCGATCGGGCTGTCGGATTTTTCCTGGATCGCCCCAACGCCAGCGATCATTGTCTGCGCCCCGGCAACCCCGCCGAGAAGTTGGACAGGTTCGAGCCTGAGGACGTGCTTCCCAAACAGAATCCCCGACAGGAGGGGAACGAGTGTAACCACAATTCCGCCAAGGAAGAGAAGATAACCAGACTCCTTCACTGCGCTAATGAAGATCGGGCCCGCCTTAAGGCCGACCATGGCAACGAATGCCGCCAGGCCGAGTGAACGCATGAATAAGATAGCGGCGTCAGGAAATCTGGCAAACCAAGGTCGGGTTGAGCGCGCCCAACCCACGGTCAAGCCCACGAGCAGAGTGCCTACGCTCGTTCCCAGTGTGATGCGCATCCCTCCCAGAGGAATCACGATCGAAGCGCCCGCCAGAACGCCGATAGCGATTGCGATACCCAGTACGGAGAGATCGCTATCTTCGTTCGGATAAATCTTCCTGCCAACGACAGGAGCGAGTTCTTCCACATGAACCTCGGGACCAGTGACGTGCAACGTATCTCCGCGCTCCACAATCAGGTTCGCTCCAAGCGGCAAATCTCGACCGCCGCGCGAAATCCCGCGAAGCAGAACTCCGCGGGCTTGTTTCAGACCGTCAGCCAGTTGTTGCAGGGTCTTGCCAGCGACCTCTCTCGAAGTCACATATAGATCGTACGAAGCGATCGGAATTTCGAGCAGTTCCGAATCCGCGCTTTCAGTTGATAGTGGGCCGAGCACCTTGACAAGCGCTTCCGTTCGTCCCAGCACCGCGATCGTATCCCCTTCTTGAATGACCGTCTCGCCAGTTGCAGTGAGAATTTCTGTTCCGCGCCGAATTCGTTCGATGAATAATCTGCCGTCCGTCACGGATTTCTCTGCTGCTTCTACCGTCCTTCCCACAATCGGCGCACCCATCGGAACCTTATAGGCACGAAGCCCGATGGGCTGCCAGCCAGACGTTATGCCCAGTTTGTTTCTGCGAATGCCGAGCGTCTTCTCTTCCTTCTTTGCTTCAGTCCGGAGATCAATACCAAGCAACTTCGGCCCAATCGTGCCGCAGCAAAGGATCACTCCAATTGTCCCGAAGATGTAACAGATCGCATCCGCAACCGCGACATGCCCAACGAGCAGCTGTTTTTGCTCTTCTGTGATCGCCAATCCTCGGATAGCCTCGCTAGCTGTGCCAATTGCCGGCGATTCTGTGAGTGCCCCTGAAAGCATGCCCGCTGAAAACCCAACATCAAGCTTGAGGAAACGTGCCATCGTGTACGCGGTCAAAAGGCCAACAACCGGCACAAAGACCCCAAGCACAGCCCAACGCCAACCTTCTCCTTTCAGATTTCGAAAAAAGCTCGGCCCCACGCTATAGCCAATGCCAAAAAGGAAAAGCAGGAAGAGCATCGCTTTCGCCTGGTCGGAAACCGAGACGTGAAACAAGTTCCCAATGAAGATACCGGCTAAAAGTGAAGACGTGACCACGCCCAGCCCAAACCCTCGAAACTTCAAGCGGCCGAGCAAGTATCCGATACCCACCGCAAGATAGACCCCCATCTCCGGATACTTCTCGAACAATTTCGCCAGCCACTCCATACTGTCTCCTCGTTTTTGGCTTTCAACGTTCTTCGCGAGGTCTCAGCTGCTCGTTCTCGCTTTTCGATCAGCCTCATGAGATTTCGAAAACGTTTTCCAATTCGGCTGAAGGGGAGTGGAAACAATACTTAACCGGGAAGGGCTGCTGGCGAATCCCGGTCGCGCAAACGCGCCCCGAAATGCCCTTCGCCAGCAACCCACCCAGAAAGAAAACCAAGGCTAATCACCAACCGGCGCGGCTTCTTCCTCCCGCTGCCTTCGAGGCCTCAAATGCCTGCCGGTAACCTCTTGCAATGGATCGGACGCCCCGTCCTATCTCCTCATAGGCCTCATCGTCCAAATTCGCTAATGACACACGCAACGACCAGTTCGGTGCCTCGAAGCCGCTGCCGTTCAACAAGACGATTCCGTGATCCTCAGCCAGGCGGAACGCCAGGTCGAGCGGATGAACATGCTTCTTCAACCATGCAACCGCATCCTCACCGATGTTCTTCTTCGCCCAGAACTCGAAGTCGATCAAGGCGTAGTAGGCATCGAAGTTTGGATTCGGAGGAAGCTGCAGGTCCAAGGCCCTCAAGTATCGCGTATAAGACGGCGATATACGATTTCCCGGCAGGCGGTCTGGTAGCTCTTTTCGCTGTCCATCAACTCACTCAGCGAGAACAGGCTCATCATCACCTGCTGCGGCAGAGAGAGACCAGCAGTATGGTTCAGCGCCACGTCGCGGCTGTCGGCTACGATGCGGTCAATGAACTTGATTTTGCGCGGTTCGAGCGTTAAAGCCCCATAGCGTTTATCGAGAGCGCGAAGATCGGCATCAGGAAGCTTGGCGAGCATCTTGTCGTAAATATTGTCTTCATGAACGCTTATTACCCCAAGCCGCCATCCAGTACAGCCGAAGTATTTCGAATACGAGTACACCCCGATCGTGTTGTGCGGCAGTTCGCCCAGCAATGAACGGAAGCCGGGCACGAACGTGCCATAGACGTCGTCAGTCAGCAGCATCAGGTCTGGCCGCTTGGTCCTGACCAGATTTGCGATTTTCGCGATCGATTCAGAATTGAGCGCCATCCCCGTAGGATTGCCCGGATTCACGACGAAGAAAGCTTTAACCTTGGGGTCTTCGAGTTTTTTGAGCGCCTCGTCTGTGGGCTGGAACCGATTTTCCTGCGGAGATTCGATGGTGACCATCTTCAGGTCATAGTCCTCGAGATGGGTCATCTCGAGATAGGGCGTGAAGATCGGAGTGCCCAGCGCGATGGTGTCGCCGGGATGCAGCAGTCGATTCGCTTTCAGCGATTTGAAGATGTAGCACATCGCTGCCGTACCGCCCTCGACGGCATAGAGATCAAACTTGCCGGCTGGTCTGGGCTCTCCGCACATGGCCCACATCAGGTACTCGTGCGTGATGCGCTCGTTGTGAACCAGCATGCGATCGGGGACCGGATAGTTGTCGCCGATGATTGAATCGACGAGTTCGTGTACAAAAGCATCCGGATCGAAGCCGAATGTCTTGACCGCGAACGGAACAAGATCGGTAAGAAAGGACGCGCCGGGCATATCTGGATACATCGCCAGCCATTCGTCGAGCCTATGCGCAATACCTCGCGCCTTGGGCATCCCTCCGAGTCCTGCCGGATCCTCCATCACGCGCTTGCTCTCAGTCACCGCGAACTGTCCAAGAAGGAAAAAGCCTTCACGTGGGGTGGTTGCGATCCAATTGGGATTGCCTCGGCCAGCGTTCAGAAAGGCAGACTGGGTTGTCTTTGAAGTCTTCTTCGCGAGTTTGATGAGCTCATCCTTGATTTCGAATGGACTCAGCTTCTCGAAGCTCTGGAGGTTCAAATCAGCCATGGTGTTTCTCCTTGATCACTCAAATTATTTCTTTAGCCCAGCATCAGAATGAGGACCATTCCCCAAATTGTGAGCAATGTGTTTCCGACCGCATACGTTACCGTGTATCCGAGGGCTGGAACCTGGCTCTTCCCCAAATCGCAGACCAGGCCGAGCGAAGCGGTTGTTGTACGAGATCCGGATACGATTCCCAGCGTCAGGGCATCGTGGAAGCGGAAGATGTACTTGGCCACAAACATGCCCAGGACGAGCGGAATCGTCGTCGCGAGCGCTCCCCACAGGAACAGGCCGACACCCTGCGTCTTCAAGCCGTTCACGAAACCCGGACCGGCGGAAATTCCAACGATGGCGATGAAGATGTTGAGGCCGACAGAGTTCATGAACCAGATCGTTGGAGTGGGGATGCGGCCGAAGGTTGGCCGTATCGAGCGGAACCAGCCGGCCACGATTCCCGCTATGAGCGCACCGCCGGCGGTCGACAGCGTAATTGGCACTCCGCCAATCTTCAACACCAGCGAGCCGAAGAGTGCGCCGACCACGATGGCAGCGCCAATAAACGCGACATCGGCAACATCCGTGGGCCGATCCGGGATACCCAGTGCCTTCGTCGCTGCCGCGATGTCCTGTGTGCGACCGACGATGTTGAGAATGTCACCGCGATAGATCTTCGTGTTTGGCAGAATCGGAATTGAGGTTGCAACAGCACCACGCGTGATCTTCCTGAGAAACACTCCACGCACCGCTGGCAGCTGAGCTAGTTCAACAAGCGTCTTGCCGTCAATCGCCTTGCTTGTCACGTAAAGATCGATGCCTTCTATCGGCATGTTCAGCAGTTCACGATCGTCAACCTCTTTGGGCGGCGACACCTTGATCACGTCCACACCACCGGCAACTGCCGTTCTTCCGGCGCGGGCGGTTGCCAGAATCTCATCCATCTTCGCTCCGGCGCCAAAGACGTTGACAAGCACATCGCGTGCGCCGACCACCGCCACGACCTCGCCTTCACGAAGGACCGTATCCGCGGTTGCATCTTCGATAGTTCCATCGGCGTGACGTACGCGAAGAACAAACACTCGCGCGTCGGGAATCAGTGACTCGGCTTCAACGGCTCGCAGACCATTAACGATCCCACCATGCTGCACCTGGAAGGCACGCGTTTCCCAACGATGCCACGCCGAACCGGCTCCGCCATATTCCTTGAGGCCACCTTGTTTTTCCTCGTAGTCCTTGCAAGCCGCGGGCAGATTGATGCGCAACAACAGCGGACCAAGCAGCGCGATGACAAGCGCCGATCCGACGGTACCAAACATATACGTCACCGCATAGGCGATCGGCATCGAATCGAGCATTGCTTTGGCCTGATCCGATGCCATTCCTACCCGGTTGATGGCGTCAGTCGAAAGACCCATCGCAGCGGAGATCGTTTGTGAACCCGAGTAAAGGCCCGCAGCGTAGCCCATATCGTATCCCGCAAACTTCGCGATTCCGAAGGGGACGACCAGGCAGAAGATACATTGCACCGCCGCGAAGAGAGCTTGTGGCACCCCATCTTTGGCGACACCTCGGATGAATTGCGGCCCCACGGCGTACCCGACTGCAAACAGGAACATCAGGAATACTGTCGCCTTAAGAGGCTGAGAAATCGTGAGTCCGATTTGGCCGACGAGGACGCCAGCCAGCAGTGTGGCGGTGACAGATCCAAGCCCAATCCCCTTGAAGGTGAACTTGCCAAAGTAATACCCGAGCGCGAGCACCAGGAAGATCGCAATCTCCGGGTACTGTTTTAGGGTCGTTGCGAACCATGTAAACATTGTTCTTCTCCGCTTACTTTCGATTTGGACCGTCGTATCAGGTTCGTTTCCTGCGGCGGCGCAAAATTCGCGTTTTCGAATTCGGAGCTGCTGAACTCTACAGTTTCAGCAGCTCCGGATTCGTTTCACGCGTGCGCCAGTTCGGGCTTTTTGTCTCGTTTCGTATCGAGAGACTTTTTATTGATGGAAGAGAGGAAGGACGGCTTGAGCAGCTTGAGTCCGAGTGTTGCCTCGTAGCCGTGAATCTCCTTTACGTCCAGCTTGCGCATGAATTCAATGGTTTCTGCGTTGATCACCTGGCCGGGAACCATGATCGGGAAACCCGGCGGATACGGAATGACGAAGTTCGCGGAAACCATCTCCGGCCCGTTCGTTAGGCGCACGTCAATCTCGGGACTGGCCAGCTTCAGATGCTCGCATTGTTCTTCCCGATAAGCGCCGAAGAACGCAGTCCGCATGTCGCCTTCACTCGTGAGGCTCTTGGCGTTCTCTCGGAATGCTGAATGGAAGCAGCTGAAGTTCGGAAGATTGGGCACATCGTGCATCAGGGATTGCACGCGCGCGGCGAAGGCATCGCTGCCTCTTCCGTGAGCAAGCTTCTCTTCGATCTTTTGCGAGATCCCGACCAGCACCTTGATCAGATGAGCGATATCGCTGCGCGTGTTATTGATATTGGTTTGCAGCAAGACGCTGTTACGCGATGTTTTGTTGAGTTGGATGTCATATTCGGCGGCGAGCAGATTCTTGAATTGCGTACCGTCGAATCCGGCCGTGCCGCATACGAGCGTGAGGCGAGTCGCATCCAAAGCGAACTCGTCTTCATGGAACGCCTTCACAGTGTTCGCCCAATTCACACCCGGCGCCAAATAGTCCACGAAGCCCGAGTTCCTGAATTCGCTCGGAATCAACTCATCAGCTCCGAGTATCCGGAAATACTTCGAAATAAGCGGATGAGTATTGACTTCGCGCCTTAGGTCTAACGCCAACTGAATGGCGCGGTTCACGAGTTCATAGCCTTCCAGTTCCATCTGGCGTCGTGCCACGTCGATGGACGCAATAATTTGAAGATTTGGTGAGGTCGAGGCATGCGTGAACACTAGCCTCGTGAAACTGCTCTTCCACGGTGTGATAGTCCTGATCCTTCACCAGGACGATTGATCCTTGCCGCAAGCACGACATCGATTTGTGGATCGAGTTCGTCTGATAAACCCGCAGATGCACCTTATCCGGATTTGCCAGCAGCCGTGTTTCCAGAAGGCTCTTGTCTTTCGGGTCAAGATCTTCGCCAAACTTGGCGGCCTGCGCCTGATACGCGGCCCGGTACGCTGGATCCTTGAATTTCTTCTCCAGCTTGGCGGCGGCACCCATCGCCGTGCGCCCGCGATAGAAGGGGCTCCAGTGCGCAAATCCAAACCACGCTTCATCCCAAAGGAAGATGAGATCGGGTTTGATCGCCAGGCACTCTTCCATCACCCGTTCAACGTTGTAGATATGTCCGTCGAACGTGCAGTTGGTCAGCACCAGCATCCGTGCACGATCAAGCTTCCCTTCCGCCTTGAGGTCGAGCAGGGCTTTCTTGATGGTCTTGAGCGGCACTGCACCATACATCGAGAACTCGGTGAGCGGATACGCCTCAACATACAACGGCAGCGCACCCGTGAGGACGGCGCCATAGTGGTGCGATTTGTGGCAGTTTCGATCGACCAGCACGATATCGCCGGGAGACAGAAGAGCCTGCTCTACCATCTTGTTCGAAGTCGAGGTGCCGTTGGTCACAAAGAACGCACGATCGGCGCCGAAGGCGCGAGCTGCATAATCTTGCGCAACCTTGATGTTTCCCGTTGGTTCCAACAGGCTGTCCAATCCTCCTGTCGTCGCGGATGACTCGGCGAGGAACAGGTTCATCCCATAGAACTCGCCCATATCCCGTATCCAGTTGGATTTGAAGATCGACTTGCCTCGCGCAACCGGGAGCGCATGAAACGTTCCAATCGGTCTTGCGCGTAAGCCTGGAGGTTGTCGAAGTACGGAGTGGAATACCTGTCGGCGATGCCATCCAGAATACTCAGATGGAGTTCCAGTGGCTCCTCAACCTGGTAGAAGATGCGACGGAAGCAAGCCGCCTCTGTGCTTCCGGCTGCTTTCTCCACCTCCCGATCGGATAGCGAATAGATATCCAATTCCGGCCGGATCAGCTTAATGGCTTCCGCAATCGTCAATGCCCTTGTGCAACGCCTTCACTTCAATTCCGCTGGCGCTCAGATAAGAGGCCAGGAATTCCCGAAGTATCGGATTGTTGCGCGACGACGCGAATGGCACATCATCGTATATGACTACCGCTTCTATGCCGCCATTCATAACCACGGCCAGAACCGCATCTTCGAAACTGTCTACGAAAACCGACTCGTAAACAAACTTGTCCTGCGGTCTGCGCAAGCGACGAAATTCGTCCCGAAGCTCCCTCCATGCTGCTTGACGAGCGGGACTCACGATCAGCACTTCAAAGTACGGTCGATGCGCGGTCTTCTGCTCTCCGCTCAGAGGGAGTCGATCGGACAGAGTGGGTGCGGCGTCTTCCTCTTTCTCCCACTCTCCAGGGTTTTCGCGAAACGAATGACTGACGATGGCTGTGCTGATCATGCGGGCCAGGCGCGTGGTCCCGATCGCGTCTCCTGCCTTGGCACGTTCGTTCAGTGAATTCAGTAGTGTGTACCCCGGGTAGGCATAGAAATCTTCCCATTGCCTCAACTCCTCGAGGCTGCTGACTACGCGCGCACGATGAGACTCCTCAGGCGACCGCTGACTCGCCGCGGATTCCCATTCTCTTGCATACTGCAAAAGCCTGCGCCACCTGTCGTACCTGGCTTCGGTTCCGGTAAAGAAGCGATCGACCTGACTAACCTGGGGGGTTTCCGCAGTTTTCATACAATTAGTCCTCTCCATGCATTGCTCTCATCGCTTACTTTGATTTTGCGGGGCCCGTCCTGATGAAGTTGTACTTTGCGCTGAACATGAAGCGCGACCCAGTGGCTCGAGCATCGCTCTTTTCTATGAGCTCGCCATACAGAAACTCTGTGCCCAAATTCAGCGTTCCGAGTGCGAACGGGGTCCAGATGAGGTTCACGGCCGAGTAATCGCTCTTGTGAAATGTGGAACCCGGCTCAAGATCGGTATTCTCGCACCTGCACGAAGCCGTAAACAGCCGACGAACGTAATGACTTGTTCCAGTAGTGTTGATACCCACCGTAGGTCGCGAACACGGGTACTGCCACGAGATGCGGATCTGCAGGGTTTTCCGGAGCTGCATCGATGCCCAGGCCGGAAGTGTCATTTATGTATCTCTCCATGCCCGCACCATAAGCACCTTGATATACAAAAACGTCTTTGCTAAACAGCTTGAGCGCACCTGTAGCGTTAATGCCCCAGCCAAATACCGACTCGCTCCTGCCGTCTGGAAGATAAGCCGACGGAGCACGCATCAATCCTGAGATCTGCAGGTGGCCCCTTGTGAAATTCTGCCGGAACTTGATCGCGCCGTCCGGAGCAGGACTGTTTGGCAAGGAATTGAATGCCGGTGTCTGGAACGACACATCCGAAGATGCCTTTTCAACCGAGAAACTCAAGCTGCTCTTTTCGGAAAGTGGGAAACTGTACCGGAATTGCGGATTGCGGATGGATACCTGCGCGTTAGGCCCTTGAAAATCCAGAGTGTCGGGGCCTGAATCAGGATCCATGAAATTGGAAAAACTTTGCCCGAGGAGAACGTTCAGCACCTGCGCGTACGCGTGCCGCAAGCGTGGCGTTGTGGCATTCGTACCAAACATGTCGAACTCTATAAATGTGCGAACGCTCGTCGTGGACACCGGAATCAGAAAATCCAGGTTCATGCGCGTCGGGCGTACCGATACTGTGCTGGTATTTGCCGTGGTGACGCTGGGAACTGGAAAAGTCGACGGGATGAAGCTGTCGGCGTTTCCGTCCGGTTTTGGATCGAATATGAAGTCCGATTTGAAATAGCCGCCGATCCTCAACAGGGTCTCTGTTCCCGGTAGCCGAAAATAGCCGGGAAAACGAGGATCCAAAGGCGCGTTATCAATTCGGGGCGCGGCGATCTGATCCTGTGAAGTGGTTTGATAGGATGCCGTGGCTGGATTCACCGGACGGGCAGGAGTCAGCCTCGTTTCCGCTGCCTGTCGGTCTGCATCTTGTTCTGCATTCAAAGTGGCCGCGCCTGTCGCAGGAGGTGCAGTCGTCTGGTTAGTCGCGGTCTTGCCGGTCGCCGGTGCTGTAGCCGTCTTTGAAGCCGCCGATGACAGTGACAGTGCGTTTATCTCCGCCTGAACACCATCCATTTGCGACTTCATCTCATCAAGCCGCTTTTGAAGAGCTTGTATCTTATCCGAATTTTGGTCAGTGGATTGTGACCAGATATTTGTCGGACTCCCTAACACCAGGCAAATGCAAAATAGAATGACTGCGCGCTGCAGGTTAAGCATTTGGACCACCGTAAGCGTGAAGATGGACTTCTTCCTGCCCCATAACCTACGCTTGGCCTGCTTCACAGCCCACTATGAGAACTACTAGCAAGGACGTCGTAAACTGCAGCACGACAGCCCAACTTCTTCGGGCAACATTCGATTCACATCGGGTTCAAAGTCTCGACAGGAGCGCAGTTTACGTTAAGGCTCAATCGGCAGGGCGTGAGCAGGAGAACGCTTGCTGGAGTTCACTCACGACCAATGGACACACTGGACGAGCAGCAGTGCGAGTCAGGATCGAACTGCCGCCCTATGTTCGACCGGCGTGACAACGTCTCCGCTGTCGATCCACCGTAAAACCTCAATCGCCGACAACCTGTTCCTTGGTCATTTTGGCAATCACGTCAAACTTCGAGGTTTCAAGCAAATGGCCAGAGTCGAGCCTCCCAAATAGATCCAGGAAGCGAGCTACAAGCCCCGTCCATCCAGTTTGGTGGCTGGCCCCAAGACCCGCGCCATTGTCTCCATGGAAATACTCATAGAACAGGATGTAGTCGCGCCAATACGGATCCTCCTGGAATTTCTTTGAGCCGCCGTAGACCGGCCGTTGGCCGTTTGCGTCGCGCAGGAAGATGCTCTCGAGTCTGCGCGCAATCTCCTTCGCAACTTCGAAGAGGGTCATGTAGTTTCCAGAACGAGTTGGACACTCGACCTTGAAGTCATTTCCATAGAACTGATAGAGGTTCAGAAGGGCCCGTATCAACAGACCATTGACCGGCATCCAGATCGGTCCGCGCCAGTTGGAATTGCCGCCGAACATGCCGGTATTCGACTCGGCCGGCAGATAGTCCACCCTGTACTCCTGGCCTACGATGTGAAATACAAAAGGATCCGCCAAGATGCTTGCGTGAGAGAGAACGGATCCCGTATGGACTCAGAAACTCGTCTTCATCCAGCATGTACGCCAGAACGCGCTCCAGTTTCTTCTTGTTGAGCACGGCCAGTATCCTTCGATCCCCGATGCCTTTCAAACCATGATCTGAGTCGGCCAGGTGCGCTCAATATGTCGGGATGCCGCTGCTTGAACAACTCGACGAGTTCCAGCAATCGCGGATGCCGTTGCAGAATCCCTGGTTCGAATACCGTGGATGCGCAAAGCGGCAAGAGCCCTACCAGCGAGCGAACCTTGAGCCGCATTGCATCGCCATTTGGGAAGTGCAGCAGATCATAGAAGAACCCGTCCTCCTTATCCCACATTTCGTCATGGTGATCACCCACTCGATCCATCGCATAGGTGATCCAGACAAACTGCTCGAGGAATCGGAATGCAATGTCCTCGTACATCGGATCGTAGTCGGTAAGGATGAGCGCGATCTCCAGCATGTTCTGGCAGAAGAACGCCATCCATGCCGTGCCGTCCGCCTGGTCAAGATGGCCGCCCGTGGGCAACTGCGAACTGCGATCGAAAACTCCAATGTTGTCGAGACCGAGGAATCCACCCGCGAACACATTGCGACCTGCGGGATCCTTCCGATTGACCCACCAGTTGAAATTCAGCATGAGGCCCTGGAAGGATCGTTCGAGGAAGCGGAGGTCAGATCGTCCCAGTTCTTTCTCGATGTTGTAGAGGAACAACGTCGCCCAGGCATGTACCGGCGGATTTACATCACTGAAATTCCACTCGTACGCCGGAATCTGGCCGTTCGGATGCGCGTAAAGATTGCGCAGCATCAGCAGCAGTTGATCCTTGGCAAAATCGAAGTCCACCAGCGAAAGTGACAGGGTATGAAAAGCCAGATCCCAGGCTGCATACCACGGATACTCCCATTTATCCGGCATCGAGATAATGTCGCGGTTGAGCATGTGAAACCATTCGGTATTCCGCAGACTGCGATGAGTATTCCCTGTCATCGGGTGGGCATCATGTTCGGCCAGCCACTTGTCGAGATCGAAGATATAGAATTGCTTGCTCCAGAGCATTCCGGCCAGCGCCTGCCGGTGAACACGCCGCTCATCCTCGTTTAAGGTTTCAGGTGTAATGCGAGCGTAGAACTCATCGGCATCGGCAAGCCTGGCGGCAAGAATGGTGTCAAAGTCCGCAAACGCCTTAGCTGGCGCCTTGGCACTCAGACGTAGACGAACGACCTTGCACCCTCCAGCGGGAACCTGCAGCGCATAGTGAGCTGCGGCCTTGGTGCCGGTTTTGTCGGGATTGACGGCTTCCTTGTTTCCGCCAATGACGTATTCGTGAAACGCGTCCTTCACATAAGGAGACGGATTCGGTTGCCCCCAGAGCCGGCTCGCGTTCGATTCGTTCTCCGTGAACAGTAGCTCAGGACTGCCGTCGCACTGAAGGGTATGGTCGACGAGTATTGGATGCGATGCCAGAAGAGTCTTCTCTCCGGTCGCTCGTATATTCCCCTTACCCGACGGGTCTCCCCACGACCAGGTGTTCCGGAACCACAGAGTCGGAAGTAGATGAATCTCTGCTGCCTCGGGGCCACGATTGTGGACGCTGATTTTGATCAGCATGTCCTCGGGATCCGATTTCGCATATTCGACGAACACATCAAAGTAGCGATCGTCATCAAAGACACCGGTATCCAAAAGCTCGTATTCGAACTCTTCCTTAGAACGGCGGCCATTCGTCTCCATCAGGTCGCGATACGGAAACTCCCGCTGGGGATACTTGTAGAGGTACTTCATGTAGGAGTGAGTGGGAGTACTGTCGATATAGAAGTAGTATTCCTTTACGTCCTCGCCGTGATTTCCTTCGCTGTTCGTCAGCCCAAACAGCCGCTCCTTCAGAATCGGATCGCGGCCATTCCAAAGCGCCAAAGCAAAGCAGAGTTGCTGCTGATCGTCGGAAACTCCAGCCAGTCCGTCCTCACCCCAATGGTAAGCACGCGAACGCGCTTGATCGTGGGAGAAGTAAGCCCATGCGTCTCCATTCGAGCTGTAGTCTTCTCTCACCGTGCCCCATTGCCTCTCGCTGAGATAAGGTCCCCACTTCTTCCAGGGCACGCCCAGTTCTCGCGTCTCGTTCAGGCGCTTCTGCTCAGTACATTCCACGTAGGACAAGGGAGTGGTTTTATCGTGTGAGGGGGTCATAGGACGTGCTCCTTAAGTTGAAAGACGAGCCAATACCTTTCCGGTTCGAAAACTCTGCTGAGAGCCCGGAAGTCTGTAGCGCATCGGGATACATTATTGGTGTATTCCGCGGAGGAGAATAAGCGGTAAGGCGAGGTTCGGCAACTGTTAAAACTGCTAGCAGCTGCCGTTCACGAGATTGCTGGATCAGGACTTCCGGATTGGGCCCCGCGCTCCTGGGTTAGGAGCCACCGAAGGCAAACACCACGCCGGCCTGGTAGCGGAAATTGCTTTGATTATTGATTCCAATCGGCTTCCACTCGTAGCGAGTCATTAGATAGTCGAACTGAGCCGGCCGCAGTGCGGTATGCCTTCCGACCTTGACATCAACACCGCCGCCGAAAGCCATTGCGAAACCATTGTTCTCAGCAGAAAGACTCGTGATCCCCGCGGCTTTGAAGAGATCCGCATATGCATTTGTATATGCCCCACCGAACAGCGTTTCGCCAAACAGGCGCACTCGATTCGTAGCAAAATTGAACTGGGGACCGAAGAGATACGTGAACATATTAGCCTGCGTACTGAATGTGCCTGACTTCGGAACAACACCGGGAACCGCAGGTACGTGGTAGGTCAACGTCGTCGTTGCATAGCCTTGCAGATCCGCCTTCAGAGCAAAATAATCTCCGAGATTGCGTGTAAGGGATCCTCCTCCGCCATTCAAGTTGCGGCTGCCCGCCAGGCTTTTGGCGGGATTGTAGACCACGAGCGAGTAGTTCACCGAGGCTTCATACTTTTGTGCCAGCGCAAGCGCCGGACCGCAAAGCCGCAACGCAATAACAAAAATAATGACTAGCCAAGTCTTCACGACTTATTCCTCGCTTTGGGGATTCCAAACCGCTGAGTCAGATCGAAAGTTAGCCTCGATGCTTCGCTGTGTGAAGCAAGTACATCCGGATCATCTCATGAAGATGAATGCCGGTTGAAGACTTGGAGAACTAGAAGATCTTCCGACGCGAGGCCGGAAACTTCAAGAGGTACTCCCTGATCCGCCTCGATTACTTCGCTCCAAAATGGTGCGCAACACGTGCTAGTAGTTTGTACAGTTCCGGAAAAAGGCTGGAAACGAGACTATACATTTGTGGTTCGACTCTCAGCGCTTGTCCAGGACGCTTCCGGGCAAGCGCTTTGCGTGACCGCAAAAGCAACACCTCAAGGGGAGGACAGAGTGAAAACAATACGACTCATGCTTGCGCTCTTGCTTATGAGCGCGGTTTCAGGGTTTGCACAGACCGCGCAGACTCAGGCAAAACCCATCACGGATGAGGATATTAAGCTCATTCGTCAAGATGTTCAGGCGATCAAGGACGATGTTATCCGGAACACGATGCAGTTTACGGAGACTGAAGCAGCCGCATTTGCGCCCGTCTACAAGCAGTATGCCGAAGAGCAGCACGCAATCGCCGATAAGCGTCTTGCTCTGATCATGGATTACGCAAAGCACTACGACACAATGACCGATGCGCAAGCGAACAGTCTGACCCAGCGCATGCTTCAGATTGAAGACGACACGCAAACCTTGAGGAAGACCTATCTGCCCAAATTCGAGACCGCACTGGGTGCCAAAAGGGCTGCCAAGTTTTACCAGGTTGACAATCGCCTTTCGATGATCATCAACATTCAGCTCGCTTCTGAAATTCCTCTGATTCCTTGACTCCGAAAGATCCCCTGAAGAATTACAACCCAGGCAAGATCTCATGCTTTGCCGGTGTAACGGGGTGCCACTCCTGGCGCCCCTTTTCATTGACGATCGATATTTGACGAAGTTTTCCCGCAATAGTGCTTGCAGAGATTAATCGATTCCCTACTTCGCCGGGGCCGTTTCCGCAGTAATCGCCTGATATTTGGCGACGGCCATTTCAAGGTTGATAGCATGCCCTCTCTTCCAAGGTCTGTGCCGAGTTGTGTCTTGCGTACCATCTGGAGAACATGCGGGTTCATCCCCATGAGCCATAGTCGGGTGCCTTGATGGCCATATCGTCTTCTTTGCGTCTGTTAGTGTCTTCAAAGCGGAGTACTCGATATCTGTAACTCCGCTCATATCCATTGCCACAACACTGGGCTTGTACTTGTCGACAAGTGGTCTCATCTTCTGCGCAATCTGGTCCGACATTGGCGAAGAAGATCCGGCCCTCAACTCGGATGATCAGCAAACCGGGGAATTCCTCGTCATCGGGATTCGCCTCCGACCGTGGTCGAAAAACATTAGTGCCCCGCTTGCGTCCGAGGATGTACACATTAGGATCGGCGACCTGGTAGGCGAGTGCAAAGAGAGACACGATGATCGCAACAAGAATTCCTTTGAGCGTTCCGATTAGAACAACCCCGGCGAAAGCAACCACTGCCCATATGAACTCAGTGCGCCGAATACTGAGGATCGCTCGGAACTCCGCCGGCTTGATCAGGCCGATGGAATAGACGATAACCACGGCGGCGAGGGTGGCTTGCGGCATGAAGGCGATCATCGGTGCCAGAAGCACCATCACGATCAGGGTGATCGCCGCTGTTACGAGTTCTGACATCTGAGTTTCTGCGCCGGCGAAGCGATTGACCGCGGTCTGCGTGGTTCCTCCACCGCCCGGCATTGCTCCGAAGAATGCACCTCCCGCGTTGGCAAGACCCGTAGCCAGCAGTTCGCGATTGGCCTGCGGATTCGGCTCACCTTCTTTTACAAATGCGCGACCAACGGCAATCGTCTCAGTGAAACTCATCAGGGCAATTCCGAGAGCGCCGGGCCAGAGTTGCGCGGCCAGCGAAAAAGCGGGAACAGTAAGGGAAGGCAGTCCTTGAGGAATATGGCCAACGAGTTCGACTCCATGGGCATGCAGGTTGAGCAAGTAGGCACCCGTGATGCCCAGGCCGACCGCAAAAAGCGGCGCGGGAAGCTTAGGTGCGAAGTGTTCAAAACTAACAAGGGTCACAATGATCACGATTCCAACAGCGAGAGTGACCAGGGACGTATCGGGAAGATGCTTAACCAGGGATATCTGAGTCCGGAAGAAGCCGCTCTTCGCGAAGTGAATTCCAAAAATCTTCGGAAGCTGGTCCATGACGATAACGAGTCCAATACCTGCCTTGAATCCAATCAGAACCGGCTCGGAGATGAAATTCGCCACAAAACCCAGCCGCAAGATAGAGGCCAGCACAAGCATTGCTCCCACCATCAGAGTCAACATCGCGGTCGCGGCAAGCAGAGTTGGAACGTCGGCTCCGGGCACCACTTCGTCCAGCTCGGCGGCGGCAAGAATTGCGATGGTTGTGGTCGTAGTTACGCTGAGAACCCGCGAAGTGCCCAAAACGGCATAAATCACCATCGGCAGAAATGCTGTATAGAGGCCAACCTGAACCGGAAGCCCGGCGATGGTGGCATAGGCCATGGCCTTCGGAATAATGACCGCCGCCGTCGTAACTCCGGCAATCACATCGGGCCGAAACCATTCCTTTCGGTACGATGTCAGCCAAGTCGGCAGAATCGTATAAGACATTCTGTCCCCTTTTCCGTCCTGTCAGGTTCGAAGAGTGTTCCTGGCTTGTGATCAGCGCAGCAGCGTGCGGCACGAATGCATTCGAGCCACATCCCGTGAGGACGGTATCAGAACGAACAAAGCGGCGGAACTGCCAAAATTCCTAGTCGGTGCCACCGGGATCATTCAAGGCCAGTCAGAAGGTTCGCTATCTCGGCGACCGCTCAATCTCCCGTGCGTTACCGGCAATCTGCGGTGAAGCAAAGATTCTTGCTGAAGAACGGCAGCACATGATTCTGAAAACGATCTGCAACTGCGCTGACGTGCGTACCGGAATAGATCTCAAAGCTGTTTGCGATCCCGTAGTTATCGAAGATTGTGTGCAGCTTGGTTGCATCGAATCGCAGCCCCTCCTAGTCCCCAACATCCATCGCGATGGCGCGGTACTGCTTGAGATTTCCAATGTACTGATCGACGAAGGCCAACGGGGAGTTGGCCGTGAATTTCGCCACTATCTCCGCTTGCAGAACGCCGTCCTTCGTTGGCAGATCAGAGTAAAGCGGAGGGTTCTTGGGATCGGGTGCCCACGCCGCTGCTGTTGCATATTGTGCGGAGGCGAAGCCAGGCGACTGTGCCGCGAGGTCAGCCGGAGACTTGGCCGCTCGCAACCTTCTTCTCGCTGGCTATCGCCCGCTCCTTTGCTCTGATCGGCAGGTCCGGGTCCGTCGACCATGGAAGACATACAGCACGGACTCATGATGTAGAGAGCGCCGAAGACGTCAGGATGCTTCATGCCGATGCGCGATGCACCATAGCCACCCATGGAGTGGCCGACGAGGCCGCGGCTGTTGCGGTTGGCAATAGTGCGATAGTGCGCGTCAATGTACGAGACAACGTCGTGCCAGATGAACTTCTCAAAGTCGCCCGTGGTGACGGAGCTTGAGCACATCGAACCGTTGTAAATGGTTTTTGAATCGGGCAGGACGACAAGCATCTCCTGCGAACCTTTCGCGAACGCGCCTTCGATCGTCTGCGGCACGTGGATCTCGCGCGTCCACTGCTCCGCGCCAATTGAGTAGCCGTGCAACGCGTAGACCACGGGATAGCGGCGCTTCTTGTCTTTCTGGTAGCTGGGTGGAAGGAAGACGATAACATCGCGATCGACGACGTCGCCCTCCAGGTTTTCCTCAAGAGCGGTGCCATGGATCTTGATGTGCTCGACCGTGACAGGCTTTGCGTCAGGCACAACGTCGGGCACGTTGGTCTACACCTGCCAAGCTAGCCCTAATCCGGGCGCAACAGCCACTGTGATTGCGCAGGCCAGAAACAGCTTCGTTGAATTTATTGGGGCCCCTCTCGCGCCTACTGCTCAATCGAAACAACGGTGACTGATCTCGGTCCTACCGTTAGCGACAGCTTGCCATTCTGAACCTTCACTGCTGACGGCTTCGGCAGAACTGAGCTCGGTGAGTCAAAGGTGTTCACACTATCCACTGCCACCCCCGTCAATGTCTCCGCCTTCGCCGACTTTGCCGCGATGCCCGGCAGGTCTGCGCTGATCACTGCGGGGTTTTCCGCGTCAAGATTGGTGATCTCGAGCAACAGCTTTCCGTCCACCCCCTTTGCGGCGATGGCGTCTATTTGCGGCAAAGTTACGCTGCCGTGGGTGTAGGCGCCCGCCTCGAAGGCGACGGGAATGAATGTCGCGTCCTGAAACGGAACGTACATTTTGAAGACATAGTAAGTCGGTGTGAGCACCATCTTCTCTTTATCAGTAAGGATCATTGCCTGGAGCACATCGATCATCTGGGCGATGTTGGCCATGCGTACGCGGTCGGCGTGACGCGCGAAGATGTTCAGGTTGAGCGAAGCGAGAATAGCATCGCGAACGCTATTCTGTTGGACAAGGAAAGCCGGATTGGAGCCGGTCAGCGGTGCGTGCCAGGCACCCCATTCATCCACACTCAAAGTGACCTTCTTCTCCGGGTCATACTTGTCCATTACCACCTCCTGCTTACGCAGGAATTCGTCCATGAAGAGCGTGGACTTCAGACTCTTGACGTACTCGTCCAGTCCGAACTTCTCGGAATTCGTCGAAGGCGGCCAGCCGTTGGGAACCGTGTACCAGTGCAGCGAAACGCCGTTAATGTCCCATGCCCAAGTGTGCTTCTTCCACGCCTGCATCACGGCTTCAGTCCACACGATGTCCGGCGTGCCAGGACCAACGGCGATCTTCAGCATCTGGTCCTTGCCGCGCTGCGCGGGATTCATGTTGAGCACGAATCGGCTGTACACCTTCATCAGGCTCACGTAGTAGTCGGGCGTCATCGCGCCGCCGCAATCCCAGCTCTCATTGCCTATGCCGAGGAATCCGACCTTGTAAGGCTCAGGATGTCCGTTGGCGGCACGCTCTTTGGCAAGAGCCGTAGGCGCGGCGGCGGTCATATACTCCAGCCACTCGGCTGCTTCCTCGGGCGTGCCTGAGCCGACATTTACGGATACATACGGTGTGCTGCCGATCTGCTGGATGAAATCCATAAACTCATCGGTGCCGAAGGCATTGGTATCGATGACATCGCCCCAGGCCGAGTTCACCGTGGCAGGGCGCTTGTCGCGTGGGCCCACTCCCTTGCGCCAGTGGTACTGGTCGGCAAAGCAGCCCCCGGGCCAGCGGACGTTGGGCACCTTGAGTTCCTTGAGGGCGGCCACTACGTCATTGCGGATTCCGCGCGTGTTGGGGATGGATGAATCAGGGCCGACCCAGATGCCCTCATAGAGCCCATGGCCGAGATTCTCGGCGAACTGGCCGAAGATATTCCGATCGATCTTTGGGCCGGGCTTCGAAGCGTCGACAGTGAGGTGAATAACGTTGTCGGCCGCCATCAAAGGCGCGACTGCAGAAACACCCAGCAAACCCAAAACTACAAGAACGCGACGCGTCACAAAAATGCCTCCGTTGAGCCGGCGGCAGACGAGCGCACGGCAGAACCGCGCTGGCTGTCCGGCTCGGGATTTTTGGCCACGGTAAACGTATTCCGGACCTCGAATCCTCGAATATACACAGACCAAGCCACGGCGAACAAGTTAAATAAATCGCTTTATTGTTGGCAAGCGCTGGATTACTATGCCCATGATCGGAAAGAGCAGAGCCACGTGTGCTGGTGCGGCTTTGCCCCGGCAATAGTACGAGTACGGAGGGACGCAGTGAAATTAATCGGAATTGCGATGCTACTGGCAGCGAGCTTCTGTTTTGCGCAGGAGCAGGGCGATTTCAAGCCCGCGACATCGAACGTTCTGGATGCGCAGTATCCGAAAGTCGACGGTAACTCACGCGTGCAGATTCGGTTCAAAGCGCCCGACGCCACGAAGGTGAAGCTTAATTTCTGGAGCGGTCCGAAGGTGGACATGGAGAAGCAGGCGGACGGGTTCTGGACTTTCACCACCCCGCCAATGGCACCGGGCCTCCACTATTACACAATTATCGTGGATGGCGCCGAGGTGAGCGATCCGGGGAGTACGGCCTACTTCGGTGGCAGCAAATGGGCCAGCGCGGTCGAGGTACCTGAAGCCGGAGCAGATTATTACTTGCCGCAAGCTGTTCCGCACGGCCAAGTGCGTGAGGTCTGGTATCACTCCAGCGTGACCGGAACATGGCGGCATGCACTCGTGTATCTGCCCCCGGACTATGACAGCGCCAAGACTCGCTACCCGGTGCTTTATCTGCAGCACGGCGGGGGCGAAGACGAGACCGGTTGGATCCGGCAAGGCAAGGCGAACTTCATTCTCGACAATCTGATCGCGGGCGGATCCACAAAACCGATGATCATCGTGATGGCGAACGGGTATGCGAGCCGCGTTGGGTACGTCGTTCCCGATCTGACAGGAAAGCCGTTCGGATCCCCGGAGTTCTTAAAGGTGATGAAGGAACGCATGGGCGCCTTCGAAGACGACATGACGCAGGTACTGATTCCCTTTATCGACAAGACATTCCGCACGCTTACTGATCGCGATCACCGCGCCATGGCAGGGCTTTCGATGGGGGGGATGCAGACCTTCCAGGTGACCTTCAATCATCTCGACCTGTTCTCATACATCGGCGGATTTAGCGGAGCCGCCAATGCGTTTCTGACCGGAAACGGCAAAATGGATACGAAGACGGCATTCAACGGTGCGATGGCAGATCCGGCAGCGTTTGCCAAGCGGGTGCACCTGCTGTGGATCGGCGTGGGAACGAACGAGCCCGAACGCATGAAGTCCGGACTGGAGAATCTCAACGCGTCTCTGGACGAAGGAAAAATCCAGCATGTCTTCTACGAGTCGCCCGGCACCGATCACGAATGGCAGACGTGGCGTCGCGACTTGAAAGACTTTGCACCGCGACTATTCCAGCCTCCGGTTCAACAGGCCAAAACCGCTCCAGCGAAGTAGGCACGGCCTGTAGCGGCTAAGGCACGCGATGCTGCGGAACCTGAGGCTGGCTCCCGTCGGAGCCACAAGGCCTCCAATTCTTCAAGAAGCTGTTCTGTCGTATTTCACTTTCCAAGAGGAGCCGATGAGGCAAAGGGTATGTAAAGCATTCTTCACAAGGCGCTCTCGCTTTCTCTGCTTTCTATTGCTGGCGATCGCCTTTCTGAGATTCGCACCTCACACAGCAGCCGCAGAGGACACATCGACGCATCCGACATGGCCCGGTCCAGGACAGCTATTTGTTGGCGCGTGCTATCAGCCCATCGATCGATCACCCGAGCAGATCGACCAGGATATCGCCATCATGAAGCGCGCCGGCTTCAATGTCGTACGCATCGGCGACCTGTCGTGGGACTCCTTTGAACCCTCACAAGGCAAGTTCACCTTCGAGTGGTTCGACAGCATCATGGACAAGATGCACGCAGCCGGCATCCGAGTGATTCTCGACATTCCGGGCTTGCCGGCGCCCATTTGGCTCCATCGCACATATCCTGGCGTCGACATCGTCGCGCAGAACGGCACGCGCCTTCCTCCCGCCGAGCGCTACATGGATAACATCAGCGACCCCGACTACATCCGCGAGGTTGGAATCATGGCCGACGCGCTGATGAAGCGCTATGCGCACCATCCTGCCGTTATTGCCATCGGCTACGACAACGAGATCGGGAACGGCTTCATGTCGTATTCAGAGGCCGACCGGCAGCGGTTCATTGCATGGGTTAAGAAGAAGTACGGCACCATAAACGAACTGAACAAGGCTTGGGCCACGCAGAGATGGTCGCGCCGGCTGAACAGCTTTGAAGATGTCGATCTGCCGCTCGCCGATGGCCCCGGACCATCAGAGCGTTACCTGGATCTGCATCGCTATTGGTCGGATGTCACAGTGGCGCGTCTTGAGGAACTGGACGCGATTCGAAAGCGCAACCTGCCTGACGTTCCATCGATCTCAAATCTGTGGGATACCGCACCGCGACGCGGCTTCGACTACCTTTCCACGTACAAGGCTTACGTCTCATTTGGAGCAGAAGGCTTCTATCCCGGAGACCCAATCAGCGGCTCATTTGGCGCGCTGATGACCAAAGGCGCACTTCCTACTCCCATCTGGTTCAACGAGTTCACTGCGGGCGGCGGCGGATACTACGGGACCCCGGGCCGGAGTCGTATGTATGCCAACCTTGGACTCATGATGGGAGCGCAAGGAATCCTGGCCTGGACCTTTAACAGCCACCAGGGAGGCGAGGAACAGGCGCTCTTCGGACTCGTCGATCACGACGGAACTCCCTCATGGAAGGTGGATGAGTTCGCAGCGCATCGCTTCGGAATTTAAGCAGCTCTCGAAATACGGATTCCCTCGCTATACGCATCCCCAGATTGCCATCGCGTATTCATTCGATTCCTTCATCGACTCTCATCCCAACGGACCTTCCAATACGACGCTGCAATACTTCAAACCTCCCTACACCGAACAGGTCCAAGGCGCGTTTGAGCCGTTCTTCCGTGCCAATCTCGACACGGCCATCATCAACATCGGGCACGAGAGTCTTTCACCCTACAAGCTAGTCGTCGTACCGGCTGATTACGTGATGGACGCGGCGAGCGCAACAGCCCTCCGCCAATACGTAAGCAATGGCGGCACAGTCCTGATGACAGCGCTCTCGGCGAAAGTGAATGAGCATGGACAATGGTTCGACACTCCGCTGCCCGGCCGCCTCAGCGATGTCTTTGGACTGAAAACCAACGCCTTCTATGATTCGCCGGCATTGAAATTCGAGCTGGATGGCAAATCGATCGACACGAATGTCCATCGCTACGAGGTGCTCGAACCCTCAACTGCCACAGTGCTCGCTCGATTTTCAAATATCCCGGATCATAGCCCCGCAATCACAATCAACAAATTTGGTAAAGGAAGTGCCCTCTATCTGGCAACCGAATCCAACGCATCCGCTATCGGAGCAATCCTTGAACACCTCCTTCAGCTTGCGGGCATTCAGCCCGGCCCGTCGACTCCCGACGGAGTGTATGCCAGGGTAGTCGAAGGCCGGACGATGTATGTAAACACCACAGGTGAACAGAAGAAGATTTCCATCAAGGGCAGCAAACGAGGCATCCTGACGAATCGCACTTACGACGGCGCTGTGATTTTGGGTCCACAGGAGTCGGATCTCGTCCAATGAAGATCGAATAGAAGCCTCGACCCGAACCGACGGATCTGGGATATTTCGCGAGTCCGAAGTACCGTCGATGGATTAATCTGCACATAGACCTGTTTGGAAGAGGGTCTGCGGCAGTCGTAGCGGCGAAGCCAAGAAAGGCTTTCATCTCCACAAAGGCCATCGGATATGGCAGTCTCCAATACCGATTCGATAGCCATCCTCCGAAAGCCGCCATCTCCCATCCATCTCATTTATCGCGATGTTTACTCAGATAAATGATCATCCCGAACACGCATGTAGCGTGATAGCTATTTACTATGAAGCGATGAAGAGCAAGGCCGAAAAAGCGAAGGAATTCGATATGGTTCTCAGCGCGATGCTGACTACCAAGCCGCTGTCCAAAGAAGAGATCAGCGCGAGGGTCCGAGCGCGGCGGAAAGCCAGGCCGAAGGAAAAGCAAGTTGGCCAATCGAAGCGGTTGAGAAGTTAGAAAGCGACCAGAGTTTTGTAGGGCAACGGAGCCCCGGTTCAGCATGTCGTCCAGGGCCAGGTCGAAGATCGACGACTGCAGACGACGCCGATTGTATCTCCAGCAGAACTCCCGCATGTAGCGGTCCAGATGCCAGGGACTGAGCTTGTGGTAGTTGCCGACAATAGCTCGCTTGAAGAGCGAAAATGCATTCTCTACCGTTTGGGTCGTCGTCCAGTTTCCCTCTTTCAGTTCCTTGCCGTGATTGCCCTGCAAGAGCTTCTGTTCCGCGATGAGGCGCTTGTAGCCGTAATGGTGACAGTAATTCTCCTGACGACCCCTTTGACGCCTCTCATCATGCGCTGGGCATTCAGCATCCCATGCCCTCACGATCTAGAACCAGGTGGATCGCAGGAGCCGGAAAAGAAGTTTGAAACTCCCTGGGACTAGAGTGTCCGCCGCCCTTCTCTCGTCGCGCCGCCAAAATGAACTCACAAAACTCAAGCTAGCGACGACGTGAAAACGTTCGGCGCACGATCGCGCAATAACTGGAACGCAGGCAGTGGAACCGTCTTTGCGAGGGTTCTGGCCGCTCGCATATACTTGGCCAGAGATCTTGACGGGTTTGCGTGACACCCGCTGTGTCGCCGATGTAAGAATGCGCCGTATGACTCGAGATACTGGCCGAGCTGACGCACAGTTTTTGGCACGTTAGTTGGAGAAAATAGCAGTGAACAGAGTGTCGACTGCCAATTTTTCGGTGTCCTTGCTGGCACTGAAAAATATGGATTTAGATGAGCACCCTTAGCCAATTTCTCGTGTCCTGATTCTAAGTCAAAAGAGATTAGTCGCTTATATTGATACTGTCGATGAATTTAACAGCGCATAAACCTGTTTTCAAAAGGGGTCAGTGGCATTACCAGCACCCAAATCGGATAACTTCAGCCCTAGCTAATCTGACTTGATCTTCATGTTTACCGCAGTCCAATGACCAAGACTTGTTCGGTCGTTGCGGCGAAGCCAAGAAAGGATCTCATTTCCTCAAAGTTCATCGAGATAATGCTGGCCTCCGATACCGCTTCGATAGCCATCGTCCGCAAGCCGCCATCTCCCATCCATCTCATTTCATCCCGGTGTTTACTCAGATATAACGTCCGGGTTGGCGGTGATTCGCCCCGAATGCCTCCACGACGGCTGATTAATAACTTTTAGCTACCGGCAGGAGTGTTCCCTGGGCGGTCACTCAGATCTGCTTGAGGACTCTGTTTACGTGGTCTTGCAACACGCAAACGAGCCGCCCCGAAGAGCGGCCCGTCATTGTTGAATTGGCTATTCAGTTACGCGTGTGAATCCGCTTTAGCGTTACCTGACTGGCCGGCGTCTGCTCATAAATGCACCAAATTTCGTTGCCGTCATCCACGACCACGCAATGGGCAGCTGGTCCACCGTCGTTCCAGGTTTGCGTCAGCATGCAGTCATCGTTAATCGTCGTGATTCCAAATCTCTCGAAATCGACATAGCTGTTCCCCTTGTTGGCGAACAGGTGGCTACTGCTCGTCCCGTCATTGTTGAGGTGAAAAGTGCCTGTGCCGTTAACATCGACGCTACCGATTTTTCCGATGTTCACGAATCCCCACTCGCCAGCCAGTCTGTCCAGACTGCAGGGCGGCCCATGGCCTATGGGATTTTGCGCAAACGCCTGAGGGACTCCTACCAGAACTACGAGTGCGAGTGCTGCAAGGAAATGAAACACAACTTTCATGGCTCTTCCTTTCTCTCGGAGAGTTCGTGAGAATCAGGTTCCCTGGTTGCTGTGCTTTGTGCAGTTGCGACAATCTGAGTGTGAGCGTCCTCACAACGCGCTACTGCCCATCAGCTTCCAGGCCGCTGAATTGTGGCTTTTCCATAATGCCGGGTACATAATCCTCCTAGTGGCTTGGTTCCCGGCTGCCTGTTTCTGCTGAGTGCATCTTCCGCCCAGGCCCCTGCAAAGTCTCGATGAAATCCCGATGATTTCCCGAGAACGCGGCGAGGACTTCATGAGAGCACAAACGGAAGGCTGATATTCCGTCTTTCGCTTCGCCGACGTGGAGGTGTGCGAGACCGACTTCTCAATAGCGCGGACCGGCTCGCGGCTGACCCTGGAACCGAAAGCCCTGAAGGTCCTCCTTTACCTTCTGCACCATCCCGGGCGGGTGATCCGAAAGAACGAATTGCTGGATGCGGTATGGGGCGATACCGCTGTGACCGAAGATGCCCTGGTGCGGACCATCGTGGCGCTCAGGCGAATCCTTGGCGACGACCGGTCCAAGCCCCGCTTCATTCAAACTGTGGCTACCGTCGGTTACCGCTTCATCTGCCCAGTCGCAGAGGCGGTCCGCGCATCTCAACTGCGAGTCAATTCCATCGCCGTCTTGCCCCTCGAGAATCTCTCACGCGACCTGAGCAGGAGTACTTTGCCGACGGAATGATGGAAGCTCTCATCTGCACTCTGAGTGGGATTCATGCCCTGAGAGTGATCTCCAGGACCACAGCGATGCGGTTCAAGCACACCAAAAAGAGCCTGCCCGAAATTGCACGAGAACTAGACGTGGACGCTGTTGTCGAGGGAACCGTCTCCCGTTATGACGATCGGGTGAGGATAACGGCAAACCTGGTCCACGCGCCGACGGACCGGCATCTGTGGTCAGAATCGTACGAAGCCGAATGGAAGGACGTGTTGGCGCTACAGAACAAACTGGCGCGTACGATCGCGAAGGAGGTCAACGTCGAACTCACTCCTGAGGATCATGCGCAACTTGCGTCTCTGCCGCAAAGGAATCCGGAAGCTTACGAGTGTTATCTGAAGGCAACCTATCACGCAAGCGAAGCGCCGGGGGCCTAGTTGCTGGCATTCAATATTTTCGTGAAGCGATTTCCCGCGACAGCAGTTATGCCGAGGCTTATCTCGGACTCGCCCTTGCCTGTCTGCAGATCGGTTTTGGCTACGGCCCCTTGCCGCCGCTGGATGCGTTTCGGGAGATTCGCCAGGCCGCCCAGTCGGCGCTGAGACTCGATGCCAGGCTCATCGAAGCGGAGAGTTGCTGCGCTTGGGTACGGGCATTCGGCGATTGGGATTGGTTGGGTGCAGATCGGGACTTCCGTCATGCAATTGAGAGCAATTCGAAATCTGCGGAGGCGCATCGACTGTATGCATGGTATCTATCCGCTTTGTGCAGACACGACGAAGCCATCTCCCACGCGATCACGGCGAGCCAGCTTGAGCCTGATTCGATGGCCGCGGCGTACTCTGTAGGCACGACTAACTGGTGGGCACATCGTTATAAGGAGGTGGCGGCCCAGGTTGAAAAAATGAAGCAAACGGATCCGACGTTTCCTGGTGCGGCGCGACTTCAGGGGGCGATGTGCCTGCAAGCCGGATCGTACCAGGAGGCGATCCGGCATTTTCAAAGGGAAGTTGACCTCTGCGGAGAAGATCTGCACGCCTGGGGATTGGCCTATCTTGGCTGCGCGTATGGCCGAACAGGCAATTTCGCCGAGGCTCGTGCAGTGCTAAATAAGCTGGAATCGGCGGCGCGACAGACCTACATCTCACCATACTTGCTCGCGTTGCTGCACAACTGTCTGGGCGAGATCGAGCGAACCTTCGGTCGCTTGAGAGCGCTCGCCGCGTGAACACAACCCGATGCTTGCCTTCATCAGGGATGACCCTCACCTTGACCCCTTACGCTCCGACTCACGCTTTAACGAGTTAGTGCAGTCGATGAATTTTCCCCGGCAGCTATAGCCTTCGCCAACCATTCATTCGGGGTGAGCAGGGTAGAGGAATCGTATTGCCGGACGCGACGCTCCTCTATCGCCCGTTCGCCGGTAGTTTCATGAATGGAGCGCGACAGGCTCTCCGCTAAGGAAGCCGAAAGGGTTGCATTGGGGGATCGAGCGAGCTTGAATTCGCTAGATGAAATGAGCATGGCCGCGCCATTGCAGTTCAGAGATGTCTTCGTGGTCGGTAGAGAGGATTGACCATCTGGTTCTCAAGCGCATTCTCTTCTCCTCGTGGCGAACTGATCCTACGCGGGCAAATGCATTCGCAAGCAATTATCACATGATTATTTCTTCGTCCCCAGCGTGTCGTGGACAACTCGGAAGTTATGTTTTCGTTAGCAGCCCTCGCTGCTGTTGATCAAAAGAGCAATTTCTGGGTCAGACGGTGATTCGCCCAGAACACTAATCGGGCTCGTCGCGCCTCTCGCAAAAGCCACTCTCCGTGCCGACCTCGAAGCGCCGCTTTTTCATTGAGAGCACGGGAACACACTGGTAGCGCAAACCCTTCCATTCCGCCCTGCAGCCGACTGTCCGTGCGCACTCGTCCGCTCTAAAAGTGCCGGGTCCCATCCAAGTCGCCTCGGTCCGGCTGCACATCAATCACGTATCCGTTCATCCCCTTGCAATGAATTTCAAATACATAGCCGCTCTTGCCTCTCGGCATTTCCTGTGATATAGGTCCAAGCCTCATCGCGAAAGGGAGGGCCGACGTAGCGTTTCTGAAGATTCCTTCCATCACAGATGGACTGCTCGCTCCCCGATCCTCAGAGAGGGTTTGTTCTACGGCTTGCTTGAGCGATTCGAAAGCGCAGGGCCGCATCTCGATCATTGCTCGATATGCGATGCGCAAGGATGAGAGGCGTCACAGTGAGCGCCAGCGGGCCTACCGCGGGACAAAAAACCAGAGTTAGCCACAGGCTGCGGGTCTGACGTTCCATCCACGCCGCTCTTCTTGAACAGCAGGAATGTCACAACGGCCACAACCAGAGTTGCTAGCGTATCGACAGCGATAATTGGTCCGACGTAGGTAGCGGCTATTGCATCTTTCGGCTGCCAGATCACGAATCCGCTCGTGGTTCCCGCGAATGTCCCCACAACCGCCGCGACTACTACCCGAACCGCTCGCTCGCGAGACAAGATCGTTCCCACAGCTACCAGCCCCGCAATCAAGGGAAACGGCAGCCACCAGGGCGGATACACGTCCTGCGACGATTATCAAGGGAAACCACAACAACCAGCAACCCGCTCCAACAAGCGCGACCGATAGAGAATTTCTCTCCATGTACCCTCGTATGAGATTTCTTGGTTGCCGCAAATGTTACTCCGAGAAGGCGAGTCAGGATGTGATTGCCACTGAAATCGCAACTTTCCGGGAGTGTGGTGGCCAACCCTTCCTGTATGGTCCGCCGCCGTTTTGCAAGCGAAGAATGAGGTTGGCGAAAATGGTCTGCGCACATGTATACGGCCTTTGATTGGAGGATGACCTCCTGGCCTTGATGGAATGCGCTGCGTTCTCGTCCTAGTTAGTTACGCGGCCTTTGAAGGCTTTTGAAGGGTACAGGTTTCGAGAGCGCCGGGATCGACCGTTGTGCCATCTCATGGTTCGTCAGCAAACCTGGCAGGAACTTGAAAATTCAGATCAGTCAGCCGCAGTAGATGGTTTGCGGATGTGGGAATCGCTTGAGCGATTTCCAAGCCTGTCGTTCGACAGGCGTCATCTGCAAGCCATTTCGGCGGGTTGGAGCAACAACGTTGGGCGATAAGCTTCTCCTTTGGTCAAGACCGCCCAGACCATGCGAGCCATCTTGTTGGCCATCGCAACCGTCGCTACCTGCTTGCGTTTGCGTGCAGTGAGATCAATCAGCCACGTACTCAGGCCAGCCGATTGCTTGTTCTTTTGCAGTAAGACCGTGTGCGCTCCCTGTACGAACAGTTTGCGCAGATACTTATTCCCACGCTTGCTGGTGCCGGTCAGCTTCTGCTTGCCGCCGGTGGATTGCTCGCCAGGAACGACGCCCAGCCAGGCTGCGAACCCGCGGCCCTTTTTGAAAGCTGCTCCGTTACCGATCGCCGCGATCGTGGCTGTCGCAGTGAGCGGCCCGATGCCGGGGATCGCGATCAGCCGCCGGCAAGAGTCCATCCCCTTGGCGATCTCGAGGATCAGCTTGTCGGACTCATCAATCTGTCTTCCCAGATACTGCATCTCCAACTGCAGTTGCGCCAGCAGCACTCGCAATATGCCCGAGAGCTTGTTGTCGGCGTCTTCCAGAATCGCAGGCAGTAAAGCTTCGATATACAGTCTTCCCTTGCGAATAGTGATGCCGCGCTCCAGCAGCAATCCTCGGATCTGGTTGATCACTGCGGTGCGTCGCACGATCCACCGTTCGCGAATCCGGTGCAATGACTGCAGATCTAACTGATCATCGGTCTTGATCGGCACGAAGCGCATCCTGGGACGACCGACGGCCTCGGCGATCGCTTCTGCATCGATGTAGTCGTTCTTGTTGGTCTTCACGTATGGCTTCACGTACTGTGCAGGCATCAGGCGCACATCATGCCCCTGATCACGAAGAGCTCGGCCTAGAAAATGCGCTCCTCCGCAAGCCTCCATGCCGATCAAGCAAACTCGAAGGTTCGAAGTGAACCGAAGCAGCTGACTGCGAGAGCACCTCCTCTGCACTACAACTTCACCGTGCGCATTTAGCCCAACGAAGTGGAAAACTGTCTTCGCTAAATCGATGCCGATAGTGTGGATCTCCATGGGGACGCCTCCTGTTTACCCCTTATACCTCCGCTGAGGTCTAGGCGGCGGACCATCCCATTAGTTACTCCTGAGTAACTGCCGGGTTGGCGGTTATTCAGGCGCAACCGCGAACTAGGTCACCATTCTTGATCCTGACTCGCCTTTCGAGATGATGGATGTTTATCTGAGCAGCGGTCGGCTCTCTCATAACTTTCTCGACGACAGAAACAACCCAGAGCATCGCGTACAAATCCGCGATACCGATAGGGATAATAACGAGAACCGGAATCCACTTGGCGGTCCAGGGAACGAACAGAATCAACGGGGCATGAAGCGCCGCGAGGGAGGCCATGGTAATCCAAAACCACACGCGCCCCTTCAACCTCCACCTCATTGCAACAGCGATAATGATTGTCGAAACCGAGAAAACGGTGGGACGCGCAAGAGCCAGCTTGCCAAAATGGTCGAACAAGGCAAAAAGTAAGAAAGCGCCGACCGGGATCAAAATATATCCCCATACCGGCAAGCGCATCCGTCTGTCTTCAGCAGTGATCACTTTATGTACTGGCATCGCAAATCGATTTTATTGTGCTGCTGTGCGTTCTGTATGGATCGTGGCTTACTCCGTCGAAACTCATCGACTCCAGATGAGTTTCATCCATATAGGTGGGTCGCAAACCCATGCAAAACTCGGACGTTACTGAGGAGTAACGGAAGGGTAGACGGTGATTCGCCCGGAACCGCGAAATACGAAGGACAGCCGTATCGTGAGGCGCAGTCACTCGAATCTGCGGCCCTCATTGAGGTGTGTCAGCAGCAACCAGAAGACTCGCGCAACTGGACTTTGTCACGGTCTTGCCGTAATGAGTCATGATCTTGCCGATCAACAGATTCTCACGGTGCAAGAGAATATTCGGCAACGGCGATGCATGATCGCCCACAATTCCGGTTCCTCATCTGGGCGAAGCACTTTTTCGTAAAACTCTTCCGCAAGAGGCTCTAAAGCTTCTCATATGCTCATCGTCCGCTAGATCGATCATGTCTCCCTCGCACTATTGCAAAATAACAGCTATCCAACCCATGAGCGAATGGTGGTCTACTCGGCAGTTACTCAGCAGTAACTAATGGGATGGTCCGCCGCCTAGACCTCAGCGGAGGTATAAGGGGTAGACAGGAGGCGTCCCCATGGAGATCCACACTATCGGCATCGATTTAGCGAAGACAGTTTTCCACTTCGTTGGCTAAACGCGCACGGTGAAGTTGTAGTGCAGAGGAGGCTCAACAGCTCAAATGCTTTTGCGCCGACTTCGAACCTTCGAGTTTGCTTGATCGGCATGGAGGCTTGCGGAGGAGCGCATTTTCAGGCCGAGCTCTTCGTGATCAGGGCATGATGTGCGCCTGATGCCTGCACAGTACGTGAAGCCATACGTGAAGACCAACAAGAACGACTACATCGATGCAAAGCCCATTGCCGAGGCCGTCGGGTCGTCCCAGGATGCGCTTCGTGCCGATCAAGACCGATGATCAGTTAGATCTGCAGTCATTGCACCGGATTCGCGAACGGTGGATCGTGCGATGATCGACAGTGATCAACCAGATCCGAGGATTGCTGCTGGAGCGCGGCATCACTATTCGCAAGGGAAGACTGTATATCGAACTTTTACTGCCTGCGATTCTGGAAGACGCCGACAACAAGCTCTCGGGCATATTGCGAGTGCTGCTGGCGTACTGCAGTTGGAGATGCAGTATCTGGGAAGACAGATTGATGAGTCCGACAAGCTGATCCTCGAGATCGCCAAGGGGATGGACTCTTGCCGGCGGCTGATCGCGATCCCCGGCATCGGGCCGCTCACTGCGACAGCCACGATCGCGGCGATCGGTAACGGAGCAGCTTTCAAAAAGGGCCGCGAGTTTGCAGCCTGGCTGGGCGTCGTTCCTGGCGAGCAATCCACCGGCGGCAAGCAGAAGCTGACCGGCACCAGCAAGCGTGGGAATAAAGTATCTGCGCAAACTGTTCGTACAGGGAGCGCACACGGTCTTACTGCAAAAGAACAAGCAATCGGCTGGCCTGAGTACGCGGCCGATCCGATCTCACTGCACGCAAACGCAAGCAGGTAGCGACGGTTGCGATGGCCAACAAGATGGCTCGCATGGTCTGGGCGGTCTTGACCAAGGAGAAGCTTATCGCCCAACGTTGTTGCTCCAACCCGCCGAAATGGCTTGCAGATGACGCCTGTCGAACGACAGGCTTGGAAATCGCTCCAGCCATTCCCACATCCGCAAACCATCTACTGCGGCTGACTGATCTGAATTTTACAAGTTCCTGCCAGGTTTGCTGACGAACCATGAGATGGCACAACGGCTCATCTGGCGCTCTCGAAACCTGTACCCTTCAAAAGCCTTCAAAGGCCGCGTAACTAACTAGGACGAGAACGCAGCGCATTCCATCAAGGCCAGGAGGTCATCCTCCAATCAAAGGCCGTATACATGTGCGCAGACCATTTTCGCCAACCTCATTCTTCGCTTGCAAAACGGCGGCGTCACAGAGGAAGGGTTGGCGGTGACTCGCCCGGAACTCCGAAGTTTCGACGCGCGATTTCAATCTACTGACCGATTTCGGCGTGGCGAGGACCTCAGGCAATGGACTGAACGGCTGCATACCTCAAGGTCAGTGCAGTAATGTCGTCGTCCTGCCTGCCCAAAGGCCTGCGCTGCGCTGGCGATGGCTTCTGCCGATCGGCTGCTTAGTGCTGCGGATCGCTCAAAGCCAAACAAGACGCCGGTCTTGTTGGGGGCTTGACAACGCCGTCGGTCAGCAGGGTGAGTTGATCACTTGGAGCGAGCAGGAAGACGGACTCAGCGTAGGTTGTGTCAGCGGACAGACCCAACGGCAAGCCAAAGCGCTCGCCGGCGGACAGGAGAAAGACCACCTCGGGGCATGTCCAGGCGCCGGATGCGCTTACAGGAGAGCAGATCCTGGATGCTCTGCGCACCCATGGCTGGACGACTGCCGAGATGCGCAGCTACATAAGGGATACCGGATTCATCCAGGAACGCGTGCGGCGCATGTTTGGCGATCGGCCTGCGGCTCCGCCATCGTTTGCGCAAGACGACCCCACCGGCGTGCACCGGTTTGCGCGCGGTTAAAGCTCGCAAACCTTCTACGCTACAGCCTTTTTGTTTGACTTTCCAGAACGTTCCATATGTCACATTAAGTTCATGCTGCCGGTCTTCCATGTGACGCCAAACAAAGCGTCGCTCATGAAAAGAGGAGAAGACCAATGAAGCTGAAGACAACGACATATTGGCTTACAACAACTTTCGTAGCGCTGATCCTCGGGATCTCAGGCGGTATGTCGATTGCGCACGCGGCTCCGCTGATGGAGGCACTGAAGCACCTCGGCTATCCCGAGTACTTTGCAAACATCCTGGGTGTTGGGAAGTTCATTGGCCTCATCGTTTTCTTAGCACCAGGTATGCCGCGATTCAAGGAATGGGCTTACGCTGGATTCTCCATTACGGTTTTGAGCGCCTGCTATCGCACTTCTCCTCAGGCGACGGACTTCTCGCACTGGAACCTTTGCTTACCTTGTGGCGTTGGTCGCTTCGTACTTCGCGAGGCCGAATGGCCGCATGTCCCGCACGGTTGCAGTTCTAAGATCTGCCGCCGGCGCTAGCCGCAAAACCAATCATTTAGCTAAACCGACTAGTTCGCGGAGGTGACTCCTCTCGCTCCACGCTGTCAAGCATAAAGGTCGCGACTGCTCGAAACGATGCCACGTTGCCATTGATAGGCAGCGCATCTGACGCGATGCGATATGAAGAATAAGGTCCGTTTGTGAGTCTCGGCGGACGCACAATTGTCCAGTCGAATTGTGCGGAGCGCACATCTTCAGCCGTTTTCAGATCGCGGCTGATGTGTTGCAGCAACCATCGAAAAAATGCAAAAGTGAGACCTTTCTCCGGGAAAAGGACTGCGGCAGATACCAGCACAATTCGATTGACGCCCGTTCTCGTCATGGCTGCTGTTGTACTTGCTGCGCATTCTCCAACCAACGAGTGAGCGCGGAATGCTTGAGGAGGACGCACGCCGAGTGCGGATAACACAGCGTCGTGCCCCACGATCTGCTTCGCCAATTGATCGACATCGAGAGGATTGCCAGCCACAACCTTCAGTCGCGGATCTCGCCGCGTTATCTTTTGTGGCGAGCGCACAAAAGCGGTTACATCGTGAGACCGTGACAGTGCGATGTCAATGATGTGAGTTCCAGTGTGCCCGGTTGCGCCAAGGACGAAAAGCTTCATCTGAATTCGTCTCCTGCCGTTTAGACAGGATACGACTAATGTTCGTGACAGTGCTAAGCGATTCGCGTGGCCGAATCAGACCGAGTTGACACTTGCTCGTCCAAGCCCGGAACGTGAGACAGTTTGTCGGGATTCGTGACGAAATAGATCGAACTGATGCGTTCGCCGCGAATATCAATCGTGAGGACGTAAAGCGGTCTTCCGCAAGATAGGTGACGACACCCGGTGTTCCATTCACCGACATCCGCCGAGATAACACAGGCTCCCTTGGATGGAATTTCGATCCCCCCATCGCGATAGCTCGCGCAACATTCGCGGCCCCGTAGACTGGATTCGGAACCGCGAAGGCTTTGCCTCCTCCGTCCGAGTAAAGCACCACATCCTCCTCCAGCATCGTGATCAGCGCCTTTAGGTCGCCGGAACCGCTCGCGTGCACGAATCTTTCGAGGAGTTCATGCCGCTTTGACGGTGATGCCTTGAACCTGGGGCGCATTGTCGCCAGGTGTTGGCGCGCGCGCCGAAGAATCTGACGGCAATTGACTTCGTTCTGGCTCAAGACTTCGGCGATTTCCTTGTATTCGTAATCGAATACGTCACGAAGGATGAAGACCGCTCGCTCGGTCGGGTTCAAGCGTTCCAGCAGGGCAAGAAATGCCATTGACAGCGACTCGTCCAACTGAACCGTGTCGACAGGATCACTTGCCGGTTCGGTAATCAACGGTTCGGGTAGCGATGTCCTATATATTGCTCGCGCTGAACGCGAGCCGATTGGAGGTAGTTAATGCAGAGCCGACTAACGATGGTGACCAGAAATGCCCGCGGCGATTGGATTTCTTCAGTAGAAGCCTGCAGCCATCGGATAAAGGTCCCTGAACCATGTCTTCGGCATCCGCAACGCTGCCAAGCATTCGATAGGCGATGGAGAATAAAGCGACCGATGTGCTGATCAAATGCGGCCAGTTTTTCAGATCCATCTCTTGGTAAGCAATCCGCCACCTGTGATGCCTTGGGATTCACGGCGTTTGGGGCCGAGCTTATCCACTCATAGAGATTCGCGCCGCCGATGGAGGTCGCAGGAAATCCGTGAAGAACTATGTTCGCCGCGCGGTCTTACGCTTGTGCTCGATGGATAGGCAACCGGTATTCGGCTCCAGGCAACAAGTCCCATCGGCCGGAATGGATTTCCCTCACGCGAAGTTCATTTCTCAAGATATCTCTCAGCACACGGATATGGATCGTGCCTGGGACTATCCTGCTCACCGCGGCGAAACCGCCCCTGCTGGAATCTCTTGCTATTGTTGGCGGATCGTTGATCTGTGGATTTCGCATTCTCTTTCATTTCATTTCCACAGAAGCCACTTCGGGGACAGAGATCAGATCCCGTTAATGCTCGATGCTTGATCGATCGTATCTCTTGCTCTTCGGATCGCAACGATCGTAGTTTTCACCTGACGACGTTGGCATAGCCATTGGTCAAGAAGCGCGACTTTTATAAGCGGTTAGCGGCGTGGATCGGACTCCGGCATGCCGACCAATTCCGAGACCACTCCGTTGGGAAAGTCTTCGCGGAGCATCATGTGTGGCAGCTTCTTGGTGACAAACAACCGGTAGTGCTCGGCCCCGTTGGGCTTTTCCATTCGGTAATCGACTCGAAAGGCGCTGAACGTCCCAGCAGGGACCCGTAACTCTTCAGACGGCCCGACCTCAGCGGTCACACGGCTGACTCCGTTACTAGGATCGAAGACTTTGAATTCAATATGTTCACCCGTTTCGAGATCGCTTGCAAGAATCGCCGCCCAGTCGATCCTCTGATCGACGATGCCGCCGGGTACCAGCGCATCAACGGTTTGCTTGATGCCCTGAGTGGAAGCCTTGCGACTCACAACGAAGCCGGTGACTTTGCCGAATTCGTAACTGAGTTCGAAGACCGGAACCACCTCGTCACCACGAAGAAAGGCGAGCTTAGCGAGAATCGGCCGGAACTCCGGAGATGTAACCGCTTCCCATCGCTGGCTCTGAAAGCCGGAGAAGCTCTCCGAGAAGGTCCGCCCTGTTGATGAAGCTCAGATTCCCGGAGCCGGCGAGCCGCTGAATCGTCATCGTGCTGCTTCCCACGTTCTTGCCGTGATTCGAGTCGCGATACTCGAAGATGCCTGTCTTCACACGCGCTACGTTGCGCGGCCAATCGGCTGCATTCGCGAGAGGCTTCCCCGCGCCTGTCACTCCCAGCGAAAACGCAAGCCCAATGCAGACGCCGATCCAACGAGCTCTATTTCTCATGGTTTGGAATTCCACTTGGAGACGATCGATTCACTGATATCCGGCAAGTTTGCGAAAACGCTTCGTCACTCACGATAGCGAAGGGCGATAGAAAGCCGTCGCCATCCTCATCATGCGAGGCGTCCATCTATGCGCTTCGGCCTGATGGTGATTCAATGCGCCGCCACGGCGAAAACGATAAAAGGAGAGCAAGACTCAACGAGGTTACCACAAGACCGACTGCGGCCCGCATTCCGGGTTTAACAGTCACGAGAACAAAGACTCCGAGAAAAGCCGCGACGCGGATGCCCAGCGAGAGTTTCAGGAAGGGAGCGCGCAACATCTGGAAGACTTCAATCTCGCTCACATTCCTCGATCGAAACGCTTCCCGTATGACACGCATGCGCCTAGCTGTCATGTTGCCGAACGGCGCCATAAGTAGAGGAAAGGCGCCCATCGCGACCATTGCCCAGCCTTGTCCGAAAGATGATGCTCGATAAACAAGGTAGATACCGGAAAACTGAATAAGGAGTACTGATCCTACGGCGAAAACGCGTAGTCTTCGAACCGGCTCAATCCATGGATGAGCCTCGTCTAAAGTGAAGGCTCGTCTCAAGCGTACCAGGGAGAGTGCTTCGATACTCAAGACCGAGCACAGTACGAAGACCGCTGAAATATGTGTGATCAAAACGACTGAATGTAACGACATATCTCCTCTCATCGTGTTGGTTGCGAATACCGACTGGTTGACAACAACGTGGGCTGACTGCAGGACTCACTCGGCATATACCCGTGAGTCGTTGGTAACTTCGGTTCGCTTTTTGTGGCCCTGGACAAACCGATAGAGGTAGTAGCCCGTGACGATACCGGGGATCACCTGCATCACGCCCGTGACTTCAAAGAACGCGTCGTTTGGCATCTCGTAAGTTGGCGGGGGAAACAGACGAGCCATATAGAACCGGCGAAGTGTGCGCGAAATAGAGCGCGATTTTTAACGCATGGTTATAGACGCCCTCGAACAGACCGAAGCCGAGGAACGGGACCAGGAATGTGACCGTCACGAACGTACAGGACGCGGCTACGCCGATTCTGTTGTTTGCGTGTCTTCGAAGCAACCGCAGGCACAGCGATCAGCGCTGTCGCGAGGGTGCTGATCAGTGCAGCATGCAATCGCCAGGGGGTGTTATAGAGGTACGCTCCGTACACATGGTGGACGGTGGTCACCGCACAGATGCCCAGCGATGCAAGTGTGGCTCGCTTCGCAGCTTCTATTGTCCGTGGGGCTCTGCTCTTCATGTTTGATCCTCTTCTCTTTGTTCAGAATGAGCTGGTGATGGCCTGCGTTCGGCTCTGTGTCAGTGGATCGGCGCCCTTGGCCCGAGAGAGCGCTAGTATGTCGTCGACAGACCATTGATCGTAGGCGTGCGATCCGTACTTACAGGCCAGCACACTTCCATCGGGTGCGATGAGGAAATCTGCCGGCAAACCGAGCCGCCCTCCGTGAGGATTCGTTGGCGGCATGGGCCGTCCACGGAATAAGGCGCGCAAGCTGCGAATCAACCCCTCAGTATGGGTGACCAGGCGCGCGGATCGAGCAGTGCGCGCGGTCCAGACTCGACGCCAAATTCCGCGTAGAGTCGCTTCTCGGGGTCCGCGATCACAGCGAAAGGAAAGTCGCCGGCGTGCTGCAAAAGCTCTTCCGCATTGGTATGAAAGACCACCACTTCGCGAATCGAGGCTTCCTGGATCTCGCCGTGTCTCTGCACGATCGAATGCAGATGCAGATTGCATATGGGGCAGCCCGCGAATCTCCTGAACTGCAGATGCACCATCAGTTCCCGATCGGGTACGCAAATACGCTCGGAATGGATCGTCAAAAGCTCACGCCGCTTCACGACGGTACCGGCTGGTATATGCCTCATCGTCCCCCACCCTGCCCTTTGCGATTTTGTTGAACATCATGTTCGCTAACGAACATCCATTCATTTAGGTGATAAGATGTTCAGGGCTCGAGGTCGGGTTCGAGACAAACTCGGCCTCTTTGTTCCATAACGGCCCAAACCAAGCAGAACTGTTCCAGCAATCAGGAGGTGTGATGACTAAAAATGAGGACAGACGCGTGCAGAGGACTCAGCAACTCCTTCGCACGGCTCTTTTCGGGCTCATCCAGGAGAAGGGTTTCGAAAAGGTTTCGGTGCAGGACATCATTGATCGCGCTAACGTAGGTCGCGCGACGTTCTATGCACATTTCGACAATAAAGAAGACCTTCTCCTGAGCGGTTTTGATGCCTTCAGAGAATCGCTGAGGCAGCGTCAGCGCGAGGCGCGGTCGAGCCCGACCACTCTGGATGAGCAGGCTTTCGCCTTTAGTCGTGACATGATTGCGCACGTAGACGAATATCGTCATCTTTTGAAGGCCATGGCAGGCAAGCGCAGCGGAGCAGCGGTTCAGAATGTGTTTCGCAAGCTTGTCGTCGACCTTGTACGAGATGATCTGAAAGCGATGGTTGCGAGAAACGAAAGCCGTCGCGCTGTTAATGATGCAGTCGTCGAGTTCATTGCGGGTGGCCTCATCGGACTGCTGGCCTGGTGGTTGGAAAGTAGAGACCGGCCTTCTGTGGAGGAGATGAATGCATTGTTTCGACGGTTAGCAATTCCAGCAGCAAAAGCCGCGCCATAGATTGCGCAGCAACTGTCGCTGATGGGATATATGACCCGCGGCGATGTTGAACGAGAGTTGAATCTTCAGGTCAATTGAGAACAATCGAGTTTGAGAACGTTGAAGAAGGAAGGCAGCAAAGAAGATTGGTATTGGAGCGCAATTCGTAAATCTGAGGTTCTGTATGGAGCGATTGGCAAGTGTTGCTGCACTACTTTCAAGTGGTTTACTGGCAGGTGCTTTCGCGTACGGCTTCTTCGCCGTGGTCCCCACTTTTTATGAGGTCCCGCTCGAAGTGCACCTCACTTACCGTGATGCCTTAATGAGACACAACGGGATCTACATGCAGATTGTCATGGCTGGTAGTATTCTGACTCCCTTATGGTGGGCGTTCACAATCGATAGATCAATGAGTTCACGCTGGCTAGCCATCTCAGCGTCAGTGCTTGCCGCGATTTCCTTTCTCGTCACCCGTTTCGGAAACGTGCCGATAAATAGACTGATAAAGACATGGTCGGCGATGGCGCCGCCCGCCGATTATGAGCGCTTGTTGCATCGATGGCTAATCTTTAACCACATCCGCACGCTGGCCGCCCTCTGTGGTTTCGCCTGTATTGTTATTGCTGCAGCTTTGTTCAGAGATCGTTGACAGCTATGCTGAATTAACCCGTTTGAAATGCTCCGTCCCGCATCGCGAGAACGAGATGAAACGGTGTCTCGGGGCCACTTCCTGCATTGCGCTGGCGCAGGTGTGTCATGGACACCTTTTTCGGTGTTCAACACTCTATCCAAATGCCACAGAAGCATACCCCGCCATGCTAGCGGCTTAGCGAAAATCGCCAATTCACGTTTCCAAACCATTGAATTTGGAAACTTTCGCGTATCTCAGAGCCAGGCACTTCACCAGCGTTTGCCCCGACATTCCGCCGATCTCAGCCTCGCCGGCAACCATGTCACATTTCGAAGCTCTATCCCGTCTCACCGTTGGAAACTATAGGAGGGGAAACCAATGAAACGAACCTTCGCTGTTATCCTTGTGGGCTGGTTGCAGCGGCTCTGTTCGGAATGCTCGTGCATGCCGGTTGGTGGCCGCGCATGTTTCTGAGCCTAGCAGCCACCACTGTTCACGGCCTCACTCCACGGCGACTCTGGGCAACGAGTTCTGTTGTGCTCGCTCTGCTCGGCGTGGTCATCGGCGGGTTGGCGTTGGCTCGCCCCGCCAGTCGTTTCGGCACCGCCTCCGGACAACTCGGAGCCATCGTAGTCTTGGTGGCGGGGCTAATCGGAGTGGTTAATGGGGGGCTGAATTTGGCTCTTGCCAATGGCGGTCCCGGCACCGGTAACGGAGTAGTCGGTGGCGCTGCGGCGTTCGTGCTTGGGTTGATCGCACTGGGCCTCGGCGGGCTAGCTCTCGCCCGTTCCCGTCGCACCGCCTTACAACCGAGGCGCATGACTTGAGTTCCAAGAGCGAAATGTCGAATCCCGCTGGGAGCTTCGAGCCGTATCGCCGACGTCTGCTCGGCCTCGCCTACCGCATGCTTGGCTCGATGGCCGACGCTGAGGACGCAGTGCAGGAAGCGTACTTGCGCTGGCATGGGGCAGACCGTGACAAAGTGTCAGAACCGAAGGCGTTTCTCATGACCACGACGACGCGAATCTGTCTCGATATGCTGACCTCGGCGCGAGCCCGCCGCGAGGAGTACGTCGGCCCGTGGCTGCCGGAGCCAATTTTCGATACGGCAGCACTCACTCCTGATAGCCGCACGGAGCTGGCCGAGGATCTGTCCATTGCGCTGCTCTTGACGCTCGACCGGCTGTCGCCGCTCGAGCGGGCCGCATTCCTGCTGCACGACGTGTTCGATTTCTCGTTCAGCGAAGTCGCCGCCGCACTAGATCGGAGCGAGGCAGCGTGCCGCCAACTTGCCGTCCGCGCACGCGCGAACGTGCGCGCAGCCCGGCCACGCGGTGTGACAGGGCCGGGCAGGATCGATGCGGAACATCCGCGGCTCTGTCCGCATTCACGGCGGCAACCCAGTCGGGAGACCTCAATGCGCTGAGGCAACTGCTAGCGGGCGATGTGCACGTCCTAACAGATGGTGGCGGCAAATTGCCAGCGGCGTTGAACGCGATCCATGGTGCTGATCGCGTTGCCCAGTTCCTGGTCGACGTCACGCGCAAACGCCCAGATGCGTGGTGGCGCGACGACTTCACATTGCGCTTTGCACTCGTCAACGGTCTACCCGGTATCGTCGTGGACGCACCCGAGGGACCGGTGCAAACTACTGCGTTCGAAATTGAGGATGACGTTATTAAGGCGCTGTACGTGGTGCGCAATCCCGACAAGTTACGCCACTTGGCGCGGGCGCTACGCGATAGCGATCCCGATTAAACGAAGGTCTGTGGATTCGAGTGGCGAAAATGTGCCGAGCGGGCGAATTCGGGCGGGATCACGAAAGCGAATAAGCAGGCCAACCGGAAAGTATCTACCTATGAGTTCAATACAGCAGAACGAGCAGCAAAAGTCGGAATCACCTCAGACGACAGAGGCTTTCATATCGGGGTTTGGGTCTTCGATATCATGTCAAAGACATTCAGCGGGCCTGAACCTTTTATATGAAGTCGCTTGGTTTGAATCTGGACATGCAAACTTGTCGGCTTTCGGTCAAGTTTCGATTGGCGAGTCCAACTCATCTTCAGCGGTCCTGGCCAAGGCCGCACCAGTGCGTGTCACTTCGTGACCACCCGCGAATCTCGGCTAGCTTTGTCCGTTTTTGGAGTCTTCCTTCACCTCAATGTCACCGCCACTCGCTGGCGCAACAGAATGAACAGAGGCGTCGACAGGCTGGGAACGTTTTGTCAGAAGACTCTCGGCCTGGAAATGCCTTTTTGGGCCAGATTTAAGTGTGGGCTTTATCCTGGAGCGCCGCGGCGGGCAGCCTTCGACTTGGGGCTTTGTGAATGATCAGTGAGTGCAGCCAGTGCCAGAGCATCTCCCCAGGCACCGCCGTGCCATGCATGTATCTTCATTGTTCGAAAACCTCTTCAACCCGTTTCAGATCGCGTGGACAAACCCCGGCGTCTCAGTGACTGTGATCGAGAACGACATGTCGCGGGCTGCCAAAAAAAGAAATTTAACCGAGCTCGCCGCCGTTCTCGGCCATCATTGATTGAAACGTGCAACGTGTTGCTGTGAGGGTGGACGACGATGGCTGACAACACCGAACGTTGTGGTGTACATTTGCACCCCGCGCTGACCTCCGTCGTCCCTCAATGCCACTTCAGCTGCTCCCTGCCCAGGCTGTGTTCTGCTGAGAGTGAGCTCCACCGGCTTCCACTGTGGACATCACGCAGAGCTTCACTTTGTCGAACTTGCCGTTGATTTTGAATACCATGGGGGTGACTGATGATGCGGTGTCAGCGCGAGAGCAGAGCCATCCAGGCGGATCAGCAATCCCATCACAACTGGCGCCGACGGACGCATCCGAGTCCTTCGACGCCGAGAAGAACGCCTACGCGTCCACCTCCGGTTACTCGGCCAGCCGGCTCGTGCTGGCTACGCAAGTCCAGCGGTTAACCACACCCGCTCCATGCTCGGATTCGCCGGCCAGATGTGCGCCGCGCTCCGCGCAGCCTGCCGGCGGTCGGCCACGTCGCGCCGAGCCCGCGCTTCGGTCTAGCTCGCAAGCTGGAAGAACCGCTGGAAGCGAAGCACACGGTCCAGCGTCTTGAATCCGTAGCCGAAGACATCCAGGCACTGACGGCGGCAGGCCTGGCCCGCTCAGACCCACATGCGCCGCCAACTGATCGAGCCTCGCGTCCCGCGGGCACGCAGTTGTCGCCTGCGGTCCGTCGCAGGAACGCGATCCGCGGGTCGGCGGGCCCGACGGCGGCCAGTCTGCGGACGAGACAGGCTTCAAGGTCATCGGCCACTTGTTTCGCATTAAGACCTGCTGCGGCCCGATCGAGGAGGCGGGTCGCATCGTCTCCCCAGAACTCGGCAAGAGGTGCTCGAACATTCACGATCTCATCCAGAGGCTGGCCAGCCACGCAGAGGCCGCCCCGGGATGGTAGTGCATCCCCACAACGATCGCGCGGCACGGCATGCAAGAGAGAATGGGCCGGGTATCGGGGCCGGCGATGCAGAGTGTTTCGCCGGACCAAGACGATATCGACGCAGCCGTCGGTCACAACCTGCAAAGATTCGCTGCGCGATCCCGACAGGTCGTTGATCGAGAGGCAGCGGACGTGCCCGCGCAACGACGCGTGCGGAGCCCACTCACGGTAGATGCCTGCGAATTGTGAGACTATGCCTTCCATTCGTTGAGCCGCCGCAGGTGGCAATCGACTGCAATCCAGTGTATATGGAGGCGACGAGCGGAGAGATCGGCAGGGGTTCGGAACCGGGCCTGCTCCGAATTAGTAACGATATGTCAGCTAGTGTTTACAAATCCAATTTACTGGCCGACGAAAAACCGATATGGGCCTTTCGGCATGTCCCGTGGGACGCATTTGATCTGGGTCTCTCCAGCAGCACGCCTGTCGCACTTGTTCCTGGTGCGTCGATTGTGCGAATTGCGCGAGAGAACCAGGTCAAGGCAACCAGATATTCCAGTGACGAAACGAGTACAGGAACACCGTCGTCTGGGCCGCTGCGCAATCGCGGGCGAAGCTTCTGACCGTGCGGAAGACAGTCAGCAAGATGCGGCAGCGGTTTTGCCTGCGCCGCCGCGAATTGAGTTAATCTGGCAGGCATGAACAGACGAGTCTTTCTCACCTCGTCCAGCAGCGGTGGGCGTGGATCTTGCGCTATCTCCCAGTCGGAGAGTGGCGGGGGGCTCCGAAATCTCCCATTCGGCTAGGCGGACCGATCTTTACCACGTCCAAAGTCGCCAATCCGGTTGCCTTAGCTCGGGAACATCGGCGCCTTGGCTATAGCGCAGCCTATTGCCCCAAGATGGCGACGCTTTCCGATTCGAAGCTGCTGAATGAGATCGATCGCGCTTTCGCCACTGAGAATGTTGTTATCCGCCGAAGTGGGCGCCTGGGGGACTCTTCTTATCCCGATCCGGTCAAGCGCCGTGAGAACCTTGATTATGTCACTCAGCGCTGTGCCCTAGCAGATGCAATTGGTGCCCTATGCTGCGTAGATATCGCCGGATCGTACAATCGATCCACATGGTATCCGGGCCGATCCCAGCACCTCTCTCGCGAATTCTTCGATGCAACTGTCGAAAACTGCCGGCATATTCTAGATGCCGTCAAACCGACCCGCACGCGCTTTACAGTTGAAATGATGGGCTGGAATCTCCCGGACGGGCCAGACGCGTATCTGGAACTGATCGATGCGGTCAATCGCAAAGCTTTTGCGGTCCATCTTGACGTGTGCAATGGCATCAATTGCCCGCAGCGCTTCTACAATAGCGCCGACTTCATCCGCGAGTGCTTTCGCAAGCTGGGGCCTTTCATCATTTCATGCCACGCGAAAGACTTGCGCTGGGACGTTGAAATGAACGTGCATTTTGAGGAGGTCGTTCCCGGGCGAGGGCAGCTGGACTATTCCACGTATTTCGGTGAATTGGCGAAACTGGAAGAAGAGGTCCCGCTGATGCTCGAACATCTGAGAACCGCTGAAGAGTATGACGAAGGCCGGTCATACATTCGCAACGTGGGCGACAGAGTGGGGCTGGAACTTTCGCCTGAGCCGCTTTGCTTCTCCGGCAACCACTGAACATCATTGCCCAGGCCGGTCAATAGGCGCTAATACGGTCGTTTCACGCGCAGCGAGGACAGTTTTGGTCCTGATTCCCTGAGCGGTAGTCGCTGATGGGGAAATTGGGCAAGTATTTTGACTAAATCGGGCAGGTTACGGGTGGACGGTTACCGGAGCAGAACGAATTCTCCGTTCCTGTTCACTGGCGGTCTCCGCGGGTATCAGTTTCATGCCCAGTTGTTCGGCAAGATAAAGGCTGTCCGACAGGTACCAGTTATCTATGATCTTCGCGTCCGCAATGCGATACACGTTCCAGGTAGACGACTGAACGCTCACCTTCTATCCGTGACCGCTGTTCCTCGGAATGTTCCGGAATACTTCCCGCTCCATGCTGGACCGCACCGCCACCAGGTCGCCCTCCGAGAGTAAGGAGTCAATCGTCGTTTTGCGGTTGCTCAGAGCCGCACACATTGGACAGGAGCTCTTCAGATCCGCGAATGGGCCGCCCCGCTGGAAGATCTTTCCCTGCGGCGAATGGATTGGCCCTAGTGTTGAACACTTCATTGAGCGTTTTCAGGTCGCCCTGCTCCATGGCCTGAAATGCGCGACGCACCAGACTCTTGTTGATATCGGCCTGCTTTGTTGCCGGTTCCTGTCCCAGTGCCGGCAGTAAAGCAAATAACATGCTCACAAAAACCAGGACTATGCGCATCGACCCCTCCGGAAGTGTTCTTAGTCTCCAGAGCGCTAAACACTCGAAGGCTATCACCCCGGCGCTTAAGAGCGTAGAAAGACGCCCCACAAAGGAATCGTCTAACCGGCATTCTTAATGCCGAAGCAGTTGTCATGAATGCTGACCGCACTGATCAAACAGGCCGATACGGGGCGGCCACGCTTTACTCGAATGGTGGACTTAATGCATCATCGACGCACTTGTCTCGCTTCCTACGCGGGAATGTAGCATCGACCGGGTCGAGGTCGGATTGTGGCCAATCCGGAAGTGTCGTTAGCAAGTAGAAATGTCCGCTTTTCGTAGCAAGTGAAATGTCCGGTTTCATAAATTAGTAGCCGTAGAGGCGGTGGGAAAGTGCAAAACCCGCGTAGTGTGCGGGATTTGCATGTTGAGAGGGAAAGGAACTTTTCCTCTCAACGTCTTTTGCACGGCCTTGATTTGTTTTTGGCTCAGCGGCGTCAACAGTTTTCCTTCCTCGCTGTAGTGCCCGATGCAGTGCCCCGCGATCATGAGGGTCAGGGTCATGTCCAGGTGTTGATGGATGATCGCCTTCGATCCAGCCAGGGTATGGCGCCAGTGAGCGCGCTCGAGCTGCATGACCAGGTTGTGAAAACGTACGGTGTTGTCTCGATCGACGGTGCGCTCATAGCGTTGAGTGAACACCATCTCCAGGTTCCTGTGCCGGCAGGCTATGAATGCCGTTCCGCGCTCGGCTGCGGGAACCGTGAAACGGCGGTTGAACTCGGCGATGTAGTGATCGTTCAGAAACTTGTTGGCGCCTTCCAGGGTTCGGATACCGCGCAACCGCAACTCCTGCGGCAGCCGTCCCTGCCAGGTTGAGAAGTTGCGCTCCGAGCGTCCTCGCGCCTGCGGAGAGTAAGCCGGGATCATATGCACTCCCAGCTCTCGCATAGCGCGGCCCACCTGCGTGGGACGTTCATAATCGACCTTGCCGCCGCTCTTCGGAGTCAGCCAGAAATGGGCTCCACGGTCGGAATAGAGCGAACAAAACAGCCCCTTCCGTTCGATTACCGCCCGTAGCCCGGCCATCACCGTGAAGGTGGATTCCTCTGGTGCCAGTTGCGCGTAGTAGATCTCGCTGGTGGCGTCGTCCAGGATCACGATCAGGTCGTGCCGACGCTCATCCTGAAACCAATGGTGCTCACTGCCATCGATGTGCAGCATCATCCCCGGCAGGGGACGACGCTCACGGCGCTTGCGATGAACCCCACGTCTGGCCTTGCGCTTCACCAGGCCAGCTGACTGCAGGGCCTGCTTCACCCACGTGTAGCTCAACCCGATCTGATGTTCCTCGCCGAGCTTCTCATGAAAATGACGCACGTTCAGATCGAAGTACCGGTCCCGATATAAGCTCAGAACTTCTTCAGCCTGTTCCTTCGCCACCCGCCTGCTGCTGGGCTTCCGCCGTCGCCGGTCCAGCAATCCCTGCGGGCCTTGCTCATCCAGCCGCTTCCGCCAGCGACGCATCTGCCGCTCGCTGATGCCGATCAACTCCGCTGCCTGCCACCACTTGATCTTCCCCGTTGTGGCTCGCAACAACACTTCCTGCAACTTCATCGCCCGCTCCGCTGCGGTCTGCGGATAGATCTCCATGCTCTCGCGCATAGCTCCATCCTCACCGCCCGAAAAGCGGACACTTCACTTGCTAAAAACACCGGACATATTATGTGCTAATGACAGTGGCCAACTCGGAAGTTACCACTCAGTAACTTCCGAGTTTTGCATGGGTCTTCGACCCACCTATATGGATGAAAATCATCTGGAGTCGATGAGTTTCGACGGAGTAGGCGGTGATTCGCCCTAAAAACAAAAAACACATCTACTGGTCGGCAATCCGGGGACGTTGGACCAACCAGTTAAAGAACACCGCAAGTGAAAAGCAAACCTCCGGCACAACGAGCCAGACGAAGTTTGACCGAATCCACACAGGTGCGACAAAGATGTCACGAAACCATTGGCTAAGCGCGATCAGTCCCACAACGGTGGCGAGCGATGCGGCGATCCCACTGCGCCGCGCAAAACTCAGCACAGTCGCACCCGCAGCAAGCAAAATGAGCAGGAGGAAAATAAATTCCACTAAGACTGAAAAGCGGCACTGTAAACGGGAGAATCACGAGGGTCGTGAAACCCCGGTACATTATCGTAGGCGACCATGATCACGCCCGTGAGCGCGACAAGAATGCTTTTCATCCGAATGGTATCGATGCTACCACTGCGCTGTCCTTGGCGGTTGGTGGTCAACTCAGAAGTATGTTTTCGTTAACAGTGTGCGCTGCTATTGATCAACGAGTAATTTCCGGTTAGGCGGTTATCCGACGGAACCTCGGAATTCTGCGGTCCATTGCTCGATGAGTGTCCGGGCGATTTACCGCTCGTCGAGAAGTTGTAGCGAGTCAATTGGCAAAGATCACTTGTCCGCGAAGCCGGTTTTACATCCAGCTGGACTACATTTTGTAGGGGAGTATCTGGCTAATGGGACCCAATGACTAGATCCCCCTCGCTTCACGTGGGAGGAGTTTCCCGGAGCTGCGGCAAGTTTGATTTGCTCTGTTATTGGAGATTACCGCTCATTGGGTCGAGTAGGATGATTTGGGAATTTCGAGGCGTTTTCTTTGTGAAGTCAATCGTCCACTTACCTGAATGAGTTTGCAATCTCGAAGCTCGCAGGCATACGCTAGGCGAGTCCGTGATCGGACGAAGTTGTTCCGACGGGCATTGCCCGCCGCAGCCGAGAGGTAGAATCACTAAGATTTCACGATCTTGCGCAACCTCGTTTGATGCTGCCGCAAGGCAGTTCGGAAAGTCACGCCGCAACTTAGACACAGAATGCTTTATGCGCCAATTGAAGTTGGCTTTCGCCAAACTCTCAGACAAGCTCATTTCGTTCGCAGCGCCTGCTCGGTTTATATGGCAGCAGCGTGTCGGCAGGCAGTGGCAATCGTTCCGCCGGCAAGATGAATGCAAGTCCGCTCCGGTAGTCAGTGCTGGATCGTACGATTAAAACGTCGAAAAGTGTGGGATTGAGATTTAGGGATGCAATGCCGCCTTTTTCAATCTGCACCAAGCTGCTCCTGTTTGCGGGTTCGCGGCGGATCATCTTTGATTACGTACGTTTCTAACGACGCGACCCACTCCAGTTGATCCAGTCAACTTCGCCTCGCGCATCAAGGCTCCACTGATGGCAAACATGGGGTTCATCGATACCGTTTCTCCGTCGGCGGGAATCCGGACAGCCCTGAACCAGGTCTCCCGGTCCCACGGAACCGACGACGCTGATCGAATCGGAGCACTACAACTTCACGCCTGAAAAGGGAGCGCCTGCGCCCGCGCGCTCGCAGCAGATACTCAATAGCCTTCACACAGGAGCGAAATACGAACCGACGGTCCTCAAGTGATCTGGAATGCACAGCCATACTGCGAAGTTGAATGCGCGCTGCTTGAATTCAGATGATCACAATTTCCGACGCCGTGAGTGCTGAAGAGCAAGAAGGCGCGGTCTGACACTCATCTATATTCACACGCGTGGCGCACTCCGGTACTCAGTGTTGATTGATCGGCTCGAAAGAGACGCAAGCTCCCGGTTCAAGAACTTAGCATGTTTTCGAGTTCCTCGCGATTGAGATCCTGATCAAGGTTGGAGGGGATCATCTCCTTCTTTAGGTCGTCGATTATCGGCAGTAGCATTTCCACCTGCGACTTGATGCGGTTGTGAAGGCAGTCACGGAATCCACCCGTTATTTCGCGCGCAACCTGCTTCACTTCGTCAGGTAGTTCGCTCATCTCTGAGACGGAATCCACCAACTCGCGAAGCTTGTCATCGAAATCGATCACCTGTTCGGGAAGTCTTCCTGAATGTCAGCGAGCCTTTCAGACAGATCTCTGTCCTTGATCTTG
>CAWALE010000027.1:0-27744 GCA_963782775.1 uncultured Acidobacteriaceae bacterium | reverse complement strand
CAGCAACAACCGGAATAAGGCGCTATTGACAAGATGGTAACTGCCGAGTAGGCCACTGTCGTTAGCACATAATATGTCCGGTGTTTTTAGCAAGTGAAGTGTCCGCTTTTCGGGCGGTGAGGATGGAGCCATGCGCGAGAGCATGGAGATCTATCCGATCACCGCGGCGGAGCGGGCGATGAAGTTGCAGGAAGTGTTGTTACGAGCCACATCGGGGAAGATCAAGTGGTGGCAGGCGGCGGAGTTGATTGGCATCAGCGAGCGTCAGATGCGTCGTTGGCGGAAGCGGCTTGAGGACGAAGGCCCTCAGGGGTTACTGGACCAGCGACGGCGGAAGCCAAGCAGCCGGCGGGTGCCGAAGAAGCAAGCCGAAGAGGTTCTGAGCTTGTATCGGGACAAGTACTTCGATCTGAACGTGCGTCATTTTCATGAGAAGCTCGGCGAGGAACATCAGATCGGGTTGAGCTACACGTGGGTCAAGCAGGCTCTCCAGGCAGCCGGTCTGGTGAAGCGCAAGGCCAGACGCGGCGTTCATCGCAAGCGGCGTGAGCGGCGTCCACTACCGGGGATGATGCTGCATATCGACGGCAGCGATCACCAGTGGTTTCAGGATGAGCGCCGGCACGACCTGATCGTGATCCTGGACGACGCCACCAGCGAGATCTACTATGCGCAACTGGCCGAAGAAGAGACGACCGCCACGGTGATGGCCGGGCTGCGCGCGGTGATTGAACAGAAGGGGCTGTTCTGTTCGCTCTATTCGGACCGCGGAGCCCATTTCTGGTATACGCCGAAGAGCGGCGGCAAGGTCGATTATGAGCGTCCTACCCAGGTGGGCCGTGCCATGAAGGAACTGGGAGTGCATATGATTCCGTCCTACTCTCCGCAGGCGCGGGGACGCTCGGAACGCAGCTTCTCTACCTGGCAGGGACGGCTGCCGCAGGAACTGCGATTGCGCGGGATCCGAAGCCTGGAAGGGGCCAACAAGTTTCTCAGGGAGCACTACATCGCTGAGTTCAACCGCCGCTTCACAGTCCCGGCTGCTGAGCGCGGAACGGCGTTCATATCCTGCCGGCACAGGAATCTGGAGATGGTCTTCACCCAACGCTACGAGCGCACCGTCGATCGGGATAACACGGTGAGCTTTTACAACGTAATCATGCAGCTCGAGCGCGCTCACTGGCGCCATACCCTGGCCGGATCGAAGGCGATCATCCAAAGCTACGGAAAACCGATAACCGGCCAAACCGGTGGAAGCGTTTCCGCTCCGGTTCCTCGCATCACTCCAGAACCCGAGTACCCGATTGACGAGCGAAATGCGAGAATCGGTGGTATTTGCTTGATCAGCCTGATTGTGGATGCGAACGGAATACCGCAAAATCTCAGGGTGATCCGAGGCATCAACGAAGTCTTAAACGAGAAGGCGCTCGAGTCGGTGGCAAAATTCCGCTTCAAACCGGCCATGAAAGGGAAACAGCCCGTTCCGGTCAGGATGTCCATCGAGGTTTAATTTCAGGTATTGACCGTGCCAACTCGACAGCCTCGACTCATGTGCCCACAACCCCAGCCCAGCGCCTTCCTCAGCGTTAGGCGAGCTTTGCGGGCGAATCACCGCCTAACCGGAAGTAAAAGCTTTTGCGCTCTCTGGAATTTCACAAAGACAACCGCAGTCATTGATGGCGCGTTGCGCCACCTTAGATTCTGAAAATGGATTCGAGCGACCTCTTATAGTCGCGCTCTTCCAAGTTGAGAGTTGTGCTTTCCCACGTCTCAAAATCGAGACATCCACCCCACGAACAAAGACCCGTTCGTGGGGACCCCGGACATGGGGCACCCAATTTCCTGCTGATATGAACAAAAGGCAATCGCAGGAGTTCATGGCGCGTTGCGACACACTAGATCATGAAAAGCAGGTGGGCTCGTGCTTTCCCACCCAAGCGGAGCTTGGATGGGGCACCCTTGTTCGTTCCGATACATGAATTTTCGGGGCGGATCTTTCGCCTACCTCTTCACTCCGCTCCAGGGTTTGCTCAAGATGACAACTCGCGTTTTTCCTACCTCGGTACACTCCGATGACGGCTGTTTTTCCTTTCCGGATGATTCTCCTCAAATATGACATCCGCCTTTCACGGTTTGCGGACCGGGGTAGGGCGCTGCGGTGCCGCGATGTGATGGTCGCCACGCAGCGCGACACATCGAGCATTTATCCTGATATCAAGTACATCGATTGATTACGAGGTATCTTCGTGGCTTCAACGAAACACCCTCTGGTTCTGACCATTCTTGATGGATGGGGTTATCGCGCCGATACAGCCAACAACGCAATCGCACTTGCTCGCAAGCCGAGTTATGACAAGCTGCTGCGCGAGTTTCCGAATACGCTGATCCAGGCCTCGGATCATTTTGTCGGCCTTCCTGATGGGCAGATGGGCAACAGCGAAGTGGGCCACCTGAATATTGGCGCGGGCCGCATTGTGCAGATGGACATCACGCGCATCGACGCGCTGATTGCTTCGGGGCAGTTCCAGAAGGAGCCGCAGATCGTGCAGGCGATGCAGAAGGCGCGCGATGGGCGACACGCGCTGCATCTCTTCGGACTGGTGTCGGATGGTGGAGTCCATTCCCATCAGGAACACTTGTACGCGCTGCTGCGTACGGCTCGCGAGTACGGCTTGCACCAGGTGTTTGTGCACGCCTTCATGGATGGACGCGATACCGCTCCAGATTCGGGTGCCGGGTACATTGCCAAGCTCGAACAGAAGATGCGCGAGTACGGTGTTGGCAAGGTGGCCTCGATCAACGGCCGCTATTATGCGATGGATCGCGACAAGCGCTGGGAACGCGAGCGCAAGGCGTTCGATGCGATGGTGAACGGTAAGGCCGAGGGCGGCGCGTATCCCGATCCGGTGGCGCGCCTCAAGGAAAGTTACAACAACGGCGTGACCGATGAGTTCGTCATCCCGTTTGTGGTGGTTGACGGAGCAGGAAAGCCGGTTGGGCAGATTCGTGACGAGGATGTCTGCATCAACTTCAACTTCCGTGCCGATCGCGCAAGGCAGATTACCCGCGTGCTGGCGCGCGAAAGCGGATTGAACAAGGAAGGCGGGCGCAATCTCGAGGGGTGGGAGTCGCTGGACGAAACGATTCCGCGCAGCGAGATTCCGAAAAACCTGCACTACCTGTGCATGACGCAGTATGACAAGCTCTACGCGCTACCGATGATTATTTTGCCGGAGTCGATGGACAACATTCTGGCGAACATCCTGTCGGCGCACAATCTGCGCAACCTGCGAGTGGCGGAGACGGAGAAGTTTGCGCACGTGACGTACTTCTTCAATGGCGGAATTGAGACGCCTTTTCCCGGCGAAGACCGCACGCTGATTCCTTCGCTGAAGGTCGCAACCTACGATCTTGCGCCGGAGATGAAAGCCGAAGCCATCGGTGACACGATTGTGAAAGCGATCAACGATACGGCGTTCGATCTTGTTGTCGCCAACTTCGCCAACGCGGATATGGTGGGGCACTCCGGCAAACTCGAGCCCACGATCCGTGCGTGCGAAGCTGTGGATGCGCAGCTCGGTCGCATCTATAAGGCCATCAAGGAAAAGAATGGCCATTGGCTGATCACCGCGGATCACGGCAACGCCGAGTTGATGGTGGATCCGGTGACGGGCGGACCGCACACGGCGCACACCACCAATCCGGTGCCGATGATTTACATCGGCGAAGAGGCCGACCACTACCGGCTGCGCCCCGATGGTTCGCTGCGGGATATTTCGCCGACGCTGCTGAATCTGCTGCATCTCGGACTGCCGAAAGAGATGACGGGCGGTGATTTGCGGGTGCCGATTGCGAAGTAAGCGACTCGTTCTGACTCCGAGGTGAGTTGATGCTTACTGAGGAAACGAAAGAGGCCTCCTGAAAAGGAGGCCTCTAATTTTGGATTTAATGCCGGTTAGCGCGGACGCAGGGATTTGATGGCGTCAGGCAGGCGTTCCAAGGCCTCGGGAAGCGTTCTTCGAGAATGCGGGCGCGCTCCGCGGCAATTCCGCCGAGATACGATGGCACAGGCGTTGCCGTGAGGACCAGCACAAAGGCAATCACCGAGAAGCAGACTCCGGCGACCGCGGCTGACACCAGCATGTGATAGGTATCGGCGATGTCGAGGCCGAGGACGTTGAAGGCCACGTGCTCAAGCGGCTTGATGTGGCGCAGAACCGCGAGTGCGAAGAGCGAGAAGAACACCGAAAGAGAGGTTAGAACGACAAGAGACACATCGAGGCTGCGATGGAATTTCAAGCGGGCGCGGCAGCGGCTGCAATCGGCGAAATGCTTTTCATAATCCCTGCGCATTTCAGGGGAGATCCCGGAAATGTCATACCGCCAGCTCGCCAGAATCGCGCCAACAACGCGGTCGGTACATTGAATTTTCGCCATAGTTTTGACTCACCTGTGATGAATCTACTGAATCGCCGCGTTTGCATTTCGAGAGCGCGACGGTGCAATTTCGACTCTTGGATGCTTCGTGGGTACCGGTTGATACAGAACGTACGGGAAGGCCCTTGATAAAAGAGAACTTGCAGATCAGAAATGCCGGTACGGAAGCACCTGACCCACATTACTCCCAATTACCATTGTAAGCGAGAACGGTCAGAAGCAAATAGTTGACAGGGTTCGTGTTGCGCTGCGAGCAACAGGTGATTTCCGAGAAGAGTGGCGTGGCCGTTCAATGCGCGCTCGGCGGAGATCCGGGCCAGCTCAGGAAGGTTATTGCTTTCAGAGAGATGCCCCAGAATGACGTAGGTGGCTTGGCCGTCGTACTCGGTTTCGAGATAGGTGGCGGTCGCCTCGTTGGACAGGTGGCCGACTCGGGAGAGCACCCTTTGTTTCACCGACCAGGGGTAGGGGCCGTCGCGAAGCATCTCGAGATCGTGGTTGGACTCAAGTAGCAGAAGATCAACGGATTTGAGCTGGGCCTTTACGTTGGGCGGGATGTATCCGAGGTCGGTCGCCACGGCCATGCGTACGCCTTCAGCCTGGAAGACGAACCCAACGGGGTCTGCGGCATCGTGCGGGATGGTGAATGGGCTGACGGAGATGTCGCCGATCTGGAGCGGCGTTCCAGCCTGAAAGAACTGGATTGAGGGCAGCCAAGTGGGGTCCTTTTCGGGGGCTGCTTTTAGCGGGGATCGGCTCGGCGGTTTCAACGGGGGCTGATTCGGCGGACATTTCGGCTTCTTCTGGATCGCATTCGTCATTCATCGCCGCATCGGCTTCGGCCATGCGTGCTGCCGCTTGCTTGCGACACTGCTCAAGCCATTGCGTGTAGGTCATCTGCTTGCGAGGCGAGAGCCAGCGCACCCAGGCGCGGTGGGTACCTTCGGTGAAGTAAACCGGAATGCCGAGTTTGCGTGCGGTGACGGCAAGGCCAGCCACGTGGTCGGAGTGCTCGTGGGTGATGATGATGGCGTCGAGCGTCGCGGGATCTTCATCGACCAGGCGCATGCGCCGGAAGAGTTCGCGGCAGCTGAGGCCAGCGTCGACGAGAATCCGGGTATTGCCGCCGGTGACAACGGAGCAATTTCCCTTGGAGCCCGACGCCAGCACCGTGAATCGCACCATGAAGTGAGCATAACGCGAGAGCCTGTGCATTACGAGGCCAGCGGTTAACCGCGAAGGAACTTGTTTCGGTTCGACCAATTATCTATTTCTCAGGTGATCGCGCCGGCGCAGGTTCAGTCAGCTTTACGATTTGATCAGCTTCGACGTCCCTTAGCGTTTGCTCAATGCCGCTGGGCCAGTGAATTTCAATTGAAAGGGCTTTGGTCTCACCGGCTATCCCGAAGTGGACCGGGCCGAGGCTCGACGATGCGTAGCAGACAGCGGAAGTCTGGTGGTTGTGCTGCACGCCCGCCTTGGTCACGACTTTGACTCGCGCACCGATGCCATCGCGATTGCTCTTGACGCCATGAAGTTCTATCTCAATCCAGTGGTTTGGTTTCGGACTGCGATTCATCCAGAGTTCCGCGTTTTTTTCGAGTGAAGTGACGATCGCGTCGATGCGGCCGTCGCCATCGAGATCAGCAAAGGCACAGCCGCGATGGTGGGCGGCGGTTGATTCCACGAAGCCTGCCTGCGCAGTGAGCGCTTCCCACTTTCCTCTAGCCCCGGGATTTCGAAATACGCTGTTGGGTTGCATGGGGCTGACGCCGGGCGGGACAGATTTCCAGGACGAGTGTCCGCGGCTTACAAACAGATCTTTCCACCCATCATTATCGAAGTCGTATAGCGCAGCTCCGTACCCGGACATGGATAGGCTCTGTGCGCGGATTCCGCTGGAGGCAGTGATTTCCTCAAACTGCCCTTTGCCCGGGTTTGTGAGAATCGGGAATGTCTGGTCATTCAATGCGACGTAAACGATGCCCGGATACCCCTCGTTTTTAAAGTCGCGGAAATCGAGCCCCATGCCGGATATCGGCTGGCCCTCGGCCGGCAGCATGGTGCCGGTCTGGAAGCCTGTTTCCTCAAACTTGTTTCCAAGATTGTGGAACATGAAATTTTCGCTGGAGTCATTGGTTACGAAGAGGTCGGGCTTGCCGTCGAGATCGTAGTCGGCAACCGCAACTCCCATTCCCTTGCCGACGTAATCGCGAATGCCCCACTCTTTCGAGACATCTGAAAAGGTTCCGTTGCCCTGGTTGATGAAGAGCTGGCTGGGAGTTCCCTTGAAGTAGCGGGGGTGGCAGTAATCGTTGCAAACAGGCTTGTCCTGATAAGTCCATCGAACATAGTTGACGACAAAGAGGTCGAGCAGTCCGTCGTTGTTCACGTCGACCCATGCGGCCGCTGCTCCCCAGAGCGGGCCAAACTGGGGATCGTTCCACTTATCCAGACCGGATTTGCTGGTTACGTCTGTAAATGTTCCATCGCCGTTGTTGCGATAGAGGGTGTTGCCGTGAACGCCAGTGACAAAGAGATCGGGATGGCCGTCGTTGTCATAATCGCCCACTGCGGCGGCTATATTAAATCCGGTTCCTTCAAGTCCAGCTTTCGAGGTGACGTCTGTGAATAGTCCATTGCCTTCGTTGCGAAAGAGGCGATTTGAGTACTTCGGCGAAGACTTTTTCAGTGTTGCGAGATCGGCGCCATTCGTAAAGAAGATATCTGGACGCCCGTCTCCGTTGTAGTCGAATACCGCCACGCCGCCAGCCATGGACTCGGGGGGATTGAATGCCGGACTCACGTTGCTGTCAAGTTGAAAAGGGAACGGTTTCAACTCGAAGAGGATCGGTGGCGGGGCTGACTGCTGAGCGTTAAGGGGGAATGCGAGCGTAAAGATGCTCGTCAAAGTGACTAGCGAGGCCCGTCGTACTGTAGGTCTGCGCATATGTTTTGAAAGTTGAAGTCATTGTAACCCTGTCTACGAAGCAGCGATAAGGTCAACTTTGACTGGCCCTGTTCATGGGGACAAAAGGCGGGCATGCGGTCTAGGTTCGCAGCTCGCACATGATGCCGATGGTGTTGCCTTCGGTGTCTTTCAGGAAGGTCATCCACAGATCGTGGTCGGGCATCTTTGCGATCAGGTGCGGGGCGTCGATAAAGGTGACGCCGCGTTGTTGGAGAGCGGCGTGCGTGGCGTGGATATCCTCCACTTTGTAGTAAAGGATGGTACCGCCGCGCGGCTGCTGTTTTTCAGATGTGGAGAGCATGAGGCGAATGTCGCCGCACTTGAAGAATGCGAGGGCGCCCGCGTCGAAGAGGAATTTCATGCCGAGGGTGTTCTGGTAGAAGTCTTTGGCGCGGGGAAGGTCATCGACGGTGATGGCGATCTGGCCGATCTTGTCGAGGTTTGCGGTTGTGGGGGAGACGTCAGGGTGGCTCATGGGTTCTCCAATTCGCACTCGAAGTTCGTCAGAATATTCTAAGGCTCTGGGTGCGAGTGATTTCCAGATATCAAGTATTGGTCGGAACCAAATGGTTGGCGGGCTAAGGGCGGAAGGCGATTGTGGGGCAACGAAAGAAATCGGAACGACAGAACCGGCACAACGAATGATCCTCTTTTTCGTTGTGCCGATTTATGGCGAGTCTGGTAAATGCTTCGCGCTCAGTCGTCGGTGTCGTCGAAACTTCCATTGCCATGGCCCGGCAGAAAGGCATTGTGAAGTATGTAGCTGCCCACTGCGGTTCCGAGTGTCTTGCCGTCATCGCAGGCAGTGCGGAAGTGGATGCCACCGAAGACGCGTGCGTCGGCAAGCTCTGCCAGCGCCGCGTCGAAGCTGGCGAAGGATCGCGTGACTCCGGGCATAGCATCCGAGTCGACGGTAAAGGGCGTGTTCTCACCGAAGAAGGCCACGAGCACTGCGACTCCGCCGGCGCTGAAGGACGAGTGTGCTGAAGGATATTCCGGGTGATTGGGCGTTGCGATGAGCGGAGTCCATGACAGGTCCGGGATCGTTGCGAGATTCCCATCCGTATCGGCCAGGGTAATTGCCGTTATTGGACGCCAGGAGTGAAAGTAGTACTTCGCATCCCAGCTCGCGATCACCGAATCGGCGATTGCGACGTTTAGCGCTGCAAACAGGCGCGCGTTGTCGAGGAGTGTCGCATCCCGCGCAGCCGTTAATCGAAGTGCAACAGCGTTCCAAAAATACGTTGCGTTCGAGGACTGCCAAAACTGTACGAGCAGCGTCTGGTCGGGAGTGCGGGGACTGCCCTGGCTTCTGCCCATCGTTTTCGTCTCATTGAAGACCTGGGCGTAGAGAGCGCTGCCTAACGCTGGCGGCCCAGCAGGCCGGAATTGGCCTGGCGCTGCAATGACCCACGGCGTCATTGTGGCAAACTGGGGCACTGCCCCGGCTGCAAATGCCGGGGGCGTCGGGCGCCAGTCCCCAACGTTGGTGTCGCCGAGATATGGCGACGGGGCAGGCGTGAATCCATCGGTGAGCCTCCAGTTCCAGATATCGTCGGCGACTTGCTGTCCCCACAGAATGCCGGCGTTGACCGCGTCCAGCAGATTCCGTTGCCGGTTATCTCCCCCATTTACATTCAGGATCGCTGCGAGTGATGCCGCGCGAGCCGCGTTGAAGGTCGCGGCTTGAGCTGGATAAAGGTGCATCAGGCTCACGTAGGCAGCCTGCACCGCCGCAGCGCGCGCTGAGGTGCCCTTCGGCGCGGCAGGATCCACATGGATGGGTGTGTAGAGTCCCTTCACGCCATTGACCGCGTCAAAGACAGAGGCCTCGACGATCGCACCGTTGCGTGAAGCCACCGGGGCACTGGCGGAGGCCGTGTGATTGGCCGCAAGCATGATCTGGGTCCAGTCGGTCACCTCGTCAGCGCTCGCTTGCGCAGTTGCCAGTCCAGCGAGAACCAGGACAGTGAGAAGAATCGTGTGTATTGGTCTTAGCATTGCTCGCTCCTTTTCTCAGGTCGCAGATAGCCTGCGTATCTCGGCATGCAGTGTCTCCGCCCGAGGGCGGAACAGCAATGGAGCGAGTCTGAACTGGGGCTGAACAAATGCTGAACTCGGCTATCCATTGAAAATGGTGAAAGATGCAGGGTTGGCGGTAAGGCTGACTCTGACAAGCAGAGGGAAACCTCCTGCTACAATCGACTCCCGATAGCAGCGTTGTCTCGAGGTTCTGCCGTGGCCGTAACTCCCGACACCCTTGCGGTTGTGCGGTTCGCTCAGTACGAAATCGACTTGCGCGAGCAGGTCGTTCGGCTGAACGGAGTCTCGGTCGCCATCCAGGACAAACCGCTTCAGCTTCTGCTTGCTCTGCTGGAGCGTCCCGGTCAACTCATCTCCCGCGAGGAACTGCGCAACCGGCTATGGCCGACCGACGCTTTCGGCGCCTTCGAGGATGGCCTGAACACCGCAGTTCGCAAGTTGCGCATCGCGCTGAATGACTCGGCGGAGACGCCCCAGTTCATCGAGACGGTGCCGCGGCGCGGCTACCGCTTTATTGCTCCGGTAAGTGTCGTGACTCACCAGCAGGAAACCGCTGCCGAGCCCGTGGCTCCGGTCGTAATGACGAAACCGCGTCTCGGTATGAGGTGGCTTGCAGCAGGTGTGGTCGTCGCAATGATCATCGGCGGGCTATGGGCCGGGCAGCGATGGTGGGCACAAAGATCGCAATTGCCGCATCCGAGAATTCGATCGATAGCAGTGCTCCCGCTTGTCAACCTGACTGGCGATGCGACGCAGAACTACTTCGTGGACGGTATGACGGACGAGCTGACGACGAGTCTCGCCCAGCTCGGAGGCGGGCCTGACGGCCTGCGCGTTATCTCCGAAACTTCCGCCTTACACTACCGCGGGACAACCATGCCGCTTCGGCAGATTGCGCAGGAGCTGGGAGTCGACGCTATCGTGGAAGGTTCGGTTGCGCGATCTGGCGGTAAGGTGCGGGTCACCGCACAGCTAATCGATGTCCGGGAGGACCGGCATTTGTGGGCAGAGAGCTATGTGCGGAACGGAGATGATGTGCTCGGCCTGCAGCACGAGGTTGCCCGCGCCATCGCCGACCGGATTCAAGTCACTCTCACCCCGGCCGAGGCCCATCGTCTGGGGATCCTGCCTACGCAGAATCCCGCCGCTTACGACGCGTATCTGCGGGCAAGATACCTCGCCAATGCTGGAGTCATGTCCAGGAGCGACAATGTGAAATCCCTTGCAGCAGCAGAAGACGCCGTTGAGCTCGATCCGAATTTTGCACAGGCCTATCTCGCGGTTGCTTTCGCACACCAACAGCAGGTCTTCAGCTGGGCAGGCGGAAAAGACGATGATGAGAAAGCCATCGTGGCACTCGATAAGGCGATCGCTCTTAACCCGAATCTCGCCGACGCTTATGTCGTTCGGGGAGCCCTTTACTATAACCATCTGCATGCCTTCGATATCGTCAACTCCGTCGCGAACTTTCGGAAAGCCATCGCGCTGAATGCGAATTCCACGGAGGCGCATCATTTCCTCGAATCGGAACTGACACACGCCGGCTTACATGACCAAGCCATCGAAGAGTACAAAGCCGCGCTAAAGCTGGACCCGCTGAACGACCCGGTGAAATACCGCCTGGGCCGCGCACTGTGGCAGTCGGAGCGGTTCGAAGAGTCCATCCAGAATTACGATCGCTTTAACATCAAGGCGATTGAGGAAGCGATTCCACTGATCTACCTCGGACGACGGCAGCGGGCCTGGGATCTTGTGACGGAGTTGACGCCGCAGAGTGGGCAAGCCTTTCGCTCTCCTGAGGACTTTCCCGCGGTACGGGCGCTGCTGTTCGCTATCGATGGCGACACCGAAAAGGCTGATCATGAAATTCGGGAGGCTATCAATCTGGGCAAGAGCGACGACCATTTTCACCATGCGGCATTCATAATCGCAGCGGCGTACGCCGAGATGGGCAAGCCACACGAGGCGGTGGAGTGGCTGCGTCGCACCTCGCAAATCGGCATGCCTAACTACCCGCTCTTCCACGACAACCCAAGCATGAAAAAGCTGGCTGGCAATTCGGAGTACGAACAATTCATGGCCGAGTTTAAGCCGCGATGGGACCAGTTCGCGCTAAGCCTCTATCCCTGATGATGTTGGTCACGGTACACCGCTTTCATCTCCGCGGTCGATGCAGTGTCTTGTGGCGGCTGTTCGATTTTGAACATGGGATATTGATTTCGGACAGGGAAGATCTTCGTATCTCTTCGTAAAGTCAACGTTTTGGGGCTTGGCGGGGCCGGCGCAAACGGCGAACGTCGTGCTTTCACGATGAGTTAGTGGGATTAGAATGCCTGGACGGAACTGGCCGGGTAGGGGAGAGTGCGGATGCTGGCGGACATACGCGATGCGTTGCGGCAATTGCAGAAGGCGCCCGGATTTACGGCGACCGTTGTGATTACTTTGGCTCTGGGAATCGGGGCTACGACGGCGATCTTCACGCTGGTTCACCAGGTGATGCTGAAGTCGTTGCCGGTGGCGAATCCCGATGAGTTGTGGAGGATTGGGGACAAGATCCGCTGCTGCAACTGGGGTGGATACACGCAGGGCAGCGATGGCAATTTCTCGCTCTTCTCGTGGGAGGCGTACAAGAATTTCCGCGAACATACGCCGGAGTTCGTGGACCTGGCAGCGCTGCAGGCCGGCAATGCGCCGCTAGGCGTACGGCGCGGCGGATCGCAGGCGCCGGTGGATACGCGCAATGGGCAGTACGTGTCAGGGAATTTTTTCCGCACGCTCGGTGTGCAGCCGTGGATCGGGCGGCTGATGACGGATGCCGACGATCAAGTGGGCGCGCCGCTGGTTGCGGTGATGAGCTACCGCGTGTGGGAGAGCAAGTACGGCTCCGACCCTTCGGTGGTTGGCGCGAATTTCCAGATCAACGGACATGCGTTTACCGTTATCGGGGTCACTCCGCCGGGATTTTATGGCGCCAAGCTTGCGGGCTGGGGAATGCCGGATATGTGGCTGCCGATCACCGCGGAGCTGGCTCTTGCTACGGATGTGGCGCGGCCCAAACGGGCCAACGAAAATTATCTCGACCTGCTGGGCAGAGTACGCACAGGCGTGAATCCACAGTCGCTCGAGGCCAAGCTTCGCGTGGAGTTCCACGGCTGGCTGGCGAGCCACGTCGCGGATATGGAGCCGAGCGAGAAGCAGCTATGGCAGCAGCAGACGCTTCACCTGACCCCGGGGGGAGGGGGCGTGGCGGCGATGCGGGACGAATTTGAGGACGGACTCAAGCTGCTGCTGATCGCAGCCGGTTGTGTACTGCTTGTGGCTTGCGGCAACCTCGCAAATTTAATGCTGGCGCGTGGATTGAAGAACCGTGCACAGATTTCGGTGCGCGTCGCACTGGGCGCTTCGCGGCTTCGGCTGGTGCGGAGGGCGCTGGTGGAGAGCGTACTGCTGGCGGTGATCGGCGGCGCATTGGGAATCGGCGTTGCGTATGCAGGAACGCGGCTGATTTTGTACCTGGCTTTCCAGATCGGCGGGCCAAATAACTTTGTTCCCGTGAGCCCCACTCCATCGTGGCCCGTGCTGCTGTTTACGCTGGGCATTTCGATTCTGACAGGGATCATTTTTGGAACGGCTCCGGCGTGGATGACTTCGCACGCTGATCCGGTGGAGGCGCTGCGCGGGGCGAACCGCTCGGTGGGCGGAGGCCGTTCGTGGGCGCAGAAATCGCTGGTGATCGCGCAGGCGGCGATGTCGCTTGTGCTGCTGTCGGCCGCAGCACTGCTGGCGCAGAGTCTGCGCAACCTGGAGCATCAGAATTTCGGCTTCGACACGCAGGGACGTTATATTGCGTGGGTCAATCCGACGCTCGGCACTCACAAGCCAGAGCAGATGCCGCAACTGTTTCGGGAGATCGACGATGCACTGCGGCAAAGTGCTGGAGTGCGCGCGGCGGCTCCAGCGCTGTATGCGCCGATGACCGGCGATAGCTGGAATGACGGTATTCGCATTCAGGGGAGACCCGAGCCGGGACCCAAGGAAGACACAGGCGCAGGCTTCGTGCGAGCGATGCCCGGGTTCTTTGAGGCCATCAACGCCAAGATGGTGATGGGCCGGTCTTTCAATGAGAACGATACGGAGGCGACGCCGAATGTCGCGGTTGTCAACGAGGCATTTGTCCGGCGGTTTTTCAAAGACCAGAACCCGATCGGGCAGCACTTCGGTCCAAACCGGCTGCGCTACGCCTCTACGTATGAGATTGTCGGCGTGGTGAAAGACATGCGGTACATGACCTATGACTACAAGCAGCCTGTCGGGCCGATGTTCTTTATATCGGAGATGCAGTCGGCAAAGTACGACGATCCGGTCTGGGCGCAAGGAGACAAGTGGTCGCACTTTCTCTACAACATCGTGATCTGGGCTCCGGGCGATCCTGCGGGTATGGAAGAAAAAGTGCGCAAGGCGATCGCCAGCGTCGATCCGACCCTGGTGGTGAATGGCGTCGATCCATATGGCAAGGTGGTGAGCGCCGACTTTCAGCAGCAGAACATGATTGCGACACTGACCTCTCTGTTTGGATTGCTTGGCCTTGCGCTGGCGGCGGTGGGGCTTTATGGCGTGATGGCTTACACGGTGGAGCAGCGCACCAACGAGATCGGACTGCGGATGGCTCTTGGCGCCGATCGCGGACACGTGGTGAAGATGATTCTTCGCGGCGCGTTGTGGCAGATCGGCATCGGCCTGGGGCTTGGGATTCCGCTGGCTGTTCTGGCGGGGAAGCTGATGAAAGATCAGTTGTTCGGCGTGCAGCCGTGGGATCCGCGAATGCTGGCGGGCGCTACGGTGCTGCTTGCGGTTGCGGCGCTGATAGCGTCGGTAGCGCCGGTTCGCCGTGCGGCGGGAGTTGAGCCGATGGTGGCACTGCGGATCGAGTAGTTGCGATCGCCGGGTCAACCGGATCTTTTCAATACGCGGTGGCCGAGCGCCGGGGACGGCTTGACTTCTAGCGGGTGTCGAGAAGGTCTGCGGGGATTTCGATGGAGACCAGAGTGCCGCGGCCGGGGTTGCTGACGATGTTGAAGGTGGCCTGCGTGCCGTAGAGCACTTCGAGGCGCTCCTGCACGTTCTTCATGCCGATACCGGCACCATTACTTGCCAGTCCTGTGCGGGGGCGGTCGCCCATGCCTACGCCGTCGTCGGCCACCTCGATGAGGACGCGATCGCCGTTGAGTTTGCTGCGCAGCGTGACGGTGCCGCCGTGAATGCGCGGCTCGAGTCCGTGCTTGATGCTGTTCTCGATGAGCGGCTGCAGCAGAATGCTGGGAACGAGTATGTCGAGCGTTTGCGGATCGATTTCTTTTTCGACATGGAGTTTGTCGGCGCCGAAGCGGACTACTTCGATGTCGAGATAGTCGTCAGTGAAATTGAGTTCATCTCGCAAAGGGACGTAGGTGTCGTGGTCCTTGAGAAGGGCGCGAAGGATGTTTGCGAGTTTGACGGTCATCTCGCGGGCCAATTCGGGTTTGACGCGGACGAGGGATGCGATGGAATTGAGAGTGTTGAAGAGGAAGTGCGGATTGATCTGGCGCTGCAGCGCGTCGAGCCGTGCTTCGAGGAGGAGATGCTTCTGCTCTTCGAGTTTCATCTCGATGCGGAGAGCGTTCCAGACCTTGATGGCAATGCCGACGACGATGGGAGCGCTGATCCAAACCAGCACCTGTACCCAGGGCTGAGGGGCGACCAGGGCGAAGAGCTTGCGGGGAAACATGCGCGCAAGCTGGTCTCGGCATGCTTCGGCGAGAACAATGAGGCCGAGCATGAGGAATTGCCGGTCGACGCGCGGGCGGCGCAGGATGCGGCGTACCCAGCGATAGAGGCTAAGGTCGACGAACGGCGTGAAGGACCAGATTTCTTCTGGCTCCACGAAGTGCGCCGAGCACTCCGGCGAGCAGCCCGACGGCGGCATTGAAGGGGAGCGCAAGATACTCACCGTGGTAGAGCGCGGGGGCGGAAAGGATGACGCCGCCGAGCATTGCCCAGCGCGGTCCGACGAGAAGGCCGAGGAGAATGATGGTTTCAAACGAGATGTCGGCGGCGAGGAAATTCGGAACCGAGAATCGGATCCAGACGCCGAGGGTGAGGGGAACGAGGAAGAACGCGAGCAGGGCAAGGGTTTGCCGGGGTCGGCGATGCTCGGCGAAGAAAAGGTGCCGGAAGGTGCTGGCGCGTGCAAGCACGCTGGCTACAGATGCCATCACCCCGAGTTTCACGAGCAGGGTGATCAGAATGATCCGGTCGGTCACTCCTCAACTGTATCGCGCCATGGAGGCACGCCCAAATGCAAACCTGCGGTGGGTCAGCGGTTTGCAGGGTAGTTTCGCGAGTGAAGCTGGTGCGGTGCGACGTTCGCCGCTGGTTGCTTAGCACGCGCCAAGTAGAATGGAACTATGGCATTTGAAAGCGTGAAGAAGGTTGCGGAGGCCGATTTTCCGACTCGCTGGGGGGCTTTTCGCATCCTCGGATTTGAAGGGACGCTGCCGGGCTCGTCGGGGTCGGGTGACCAGGTCAGTTCGACTGCGCAGGCCGGCAAAGTGGAAGGGCTGGTTGCGCTGGTGATGGGGGATGTTCATTCCAGGCCGCCGTTGGTTCGGATTCACTCGCAGTGCCTGACCGGGGATGTGTTTGGATCGTTGCGCTGCGATTGCCGGCTGCAACTTGAGCTGGCGCTATCAAAGATTGCCGACGAAGGTGCGGGCATTTTGCTTTATGAGCAGCAGGAGGGCCGCGGGATCGGCTTGATGGCAAAGCTGAAGGCCTACGAGTTGCAAGACGCAGGACGCGACACTGTTGAAGCCAATGTCGAACTGGGGTTCGAGGCCGACTATCGGGAATATGAACTGCCGGCGCGCGTGCTGAAGATGCTGGGTGTCACCTCAGTCAAGTTGATGACCAACAATCCTGACAAGGTGGCTGCGTTGGAATCGGCAGGGATCACGGTTGCGGAGCGCGTCTCGGCAGAGGTGGAGCCGCAAGAGACGTTTGCGGCGTATGTGCGGACCAAGCAGGAGAAGATGGGGCACATCGTGGAGACGATGGTCAGCGACGAGTAATTCTGATCTGGCAAAAACAAAAGTACCAGCTGTTGTTCATGGTGCGTTGCGCCACGCGAAGCACCCGGGCCTAAAGGCCCTGTGCTCAGTGCGCTTGATTCTCAGCAGCCTAAAGGCTGCTGCTCCCTCCGTATGCGAGAAGGCTGCTGCTCCCTTCGCATTCGCCTCAGCCCTTTGGAATTTTGAAGGCAGGTCATTCGATTGCGCTTCGTTAGGGATGACGGCTTGATTCCCTTGACGCGGTCTTGGGGGCGGGCTGTGCGGGCGATTCATTGACCTGCTGGATGGCTGCCTGAAGGAATCGCAGGACGGAGGGCCGCTCCAGATCATCGTGATTGTGGATCGTCAGGTGGCGGATCAATTTGCCGGTGCCGGCCAGAGCTTTGCCTGGGTCGGGAAGCAGGGCACCGCGATTGAAGCCGAGATTGACGTAGCTGCTATAAGCCACGATGTGGCAAAACCCATCTTTCATCGGCTTGCCGGTGAATGAAAATCCGACTGCGAGCGCGTAGCCTTTAGCGATTGATTCGATCGCGGCAGGGGCTTCTTCGAGGACGATTTCGCGGAGAGCGAGGAACAGGGTCGCGACATGCGGATTGTACGCGGCGAGGTAGTCGAGCAGTTGCCGAGTTGGTTTCGTGGTCAACGCGGCCAGAGTAGCACGCATTATTTGCCGCTGGCCATCACCTTGCGGATTGGGTCGTTGTCGGCGTAGACGCGCCACTCGGCCACCAAGCCGTCTTCGACGAGTGCGCGAATGGCGACGGGGGTTTGCCAGCGATTTTCGGGGTGGAGTTTGCCGTCGCGCGTGTAGGTGCCGCTGGCCATACCGAGCATGACTACAACTGGATCGCTGGGATAGAGCTCTTCGATGGCGACGGAGTAGTCGGGGACCATGCGGAAGTAGGATGCCCAGCCTTCACGCATTTTGTCGCGGCCTTCAATCACTTTGCCCAGTGAGTCAATGAAGCGATGAGAGGGCGACATGAGGGCAGCCAGCCGGTCCGCATCCTGCCGGTTGATGGCGCGGATGAATGCCTGCGCAATGGACTCCGCCGAGTTGCCGATCGATTCCATAAGGGCCTCTGGAAGGACATTCTAAAGGGAGCAAAACGAGAGTTCGATGCGAAAACAATTAAGCGTCGGCAGAAACAATCGCCTCGTGGCATCGGCCTCTCAGATTTTTTGCTCTGTTTACCAGATGGTAGCTTCCGGTTGGGCGGTATCCAACAGCACTGCGGCCAAAGCGGAAGATATTACTCTTCCCTTGCTTCGGGAGACAGTGCCTTCGACTCTTCCGCTTCACGTCTTTTGGCTTGTACAGACGCGACAACGAGCACGACGAATACAACAGGGAAGATCAGGAAAAGAGGGAGCAGGATCAGCAAGACTTCCACTTTATTAGGCCCTTTGGGGACATTTAACCACACGGATCAACAACAGATCTTTCGCTGTCCTCGCTGAACGGAATTTCTCTCGTAACGTCCCCGATACGCAAATTACTCTTTCGCTAACAGTTTCGCATTCTATTAATAAAAGGCAATTTCCGAATAGGCGGTCACTCGACCAAGACGAAAACGAAGTCCTCCAAGCAAAAGCGAAAGACAAAATGCTCCGCCAGTTGCGCTGTCTCGACTCAATCTCGCGGAGCGGCTGCTTTTGGTTTTTCCTGCTTACTTACTGCTTGACCATCGACAACTGACAACTGTTGTTTACGGCGTCTCCAGCTCATACGACAAAATCTTCCACTGCCCGCCGTCTTTGCCCCACAGCAGCGTAAGTGCCGCCGAATGCTCCCCAGGCGTCCGAAACGAAAACATCGTCGCGTAGTAATTCCCGTACACCTTCGTCGCCGCCTCATCGCCCGCATACGGATGCTTCTTTGACCGCTTCTCGCACTCCAGCGAGCTCGCCAGTTCATCTGGCACTGCGACCAGCGTGTACGCTCCTTCGTCGGCATGCTCCACCGTTCGCAAGTCCTCATGCGCCGGCTTTACCGGCTCCAGAGCCTCATTCAGAAGCTCGACTTTCCCCACCTTCTGCGCCACCTTATTCAGAGTCTCCCGGATGTATGCAAGATACTGCTCCTGTCCACTCGGCAGCTTTTCCCCCTCCGGCAGAAACATATCCACACAGGCATTGCACTTTTGCGACAGATAGCTCGATGCCTTCTCATAGTCATCGTTCACCAGCCACGTATGCAAAAAGTCATGCGACGCCTGCACTACTGCTGGGTCCGCTGTTATCTTCCGCTTCGCCGTGCGCTCCGCCGCATTTGCCACCCGCGTATCGCGGCCAATTCCCGGCCTGCTCCCCTCACCTTCCACCTCCCACGCAACTACCTTCCAATACCTGCCCTCTTTCGTCCAGATCAGAGTGATCGCATCGCTCTTGCTCTTGTTGTTCCTCAATCCAAACACCGACGCATAATAGGTCCCAAGTTCGCCCTCGTTCTTCGCGGCTCGCGCCTTCTCCTGTTCTTCATACGCCGCATCCGGATCGCACTCGTAATCCAACCCCATTTGGTTCGTCACCTGGTACAACACAAATGTCGTCATATACGCTTGCTTCATCGGCTTGATGTCACGTCCCGTCAAGCTTTCCGGCTGCACCGCATTGCCAGTCGCCCTCACCGTCCCAATCGACTTGCTTATGCTCCCAAGATGCTTAGCCGCCACGTACGGCGCATTCCCTGCATTCACGATTTTCCCCGAACTCGCCCCATACTCCGCCAAGCACGAAAACGATCTCGTCGAGAAATACGACGCTGCAACTTCCGGCTTGCCTTCCACCAGCCAGGCCTGCAGAAAATCCTGAACTGCATCTTCGAGCTTGCCGTCTCCCTTGCGTGGAACCGGCGGCACATCGCCCGGCAGAACGTCCTCAATTGGGTCGTCGGTCGCGCTGGGCAACCCGAACAGACTCCGCCACCAGTCCATCAGACCCTGCCAGCGTTGCAGATGCACTTGCGTATTGTTGCCCGCGCGCACATCCGAATTCGCCGCCGTCAAGTGTCCGTTGAACAGCCCCTGCGGAATGCGCGACGACCGGTAATCGACATCGATGTCCGCATGCCGCCCGTCCTTCGCCATCGAAAATTGAATCGAGGGCGTGCCGTCCTGCCGATAGTTCAGCGGATACCCTTTGTGATACACCGTGTTGTCGCGATCGCGAAAGAACTCCTGCGATTCTTTCAGCTTCTCCACCGCGCTCGCCTTCAGCACCACGTACATGCGAAACTGCAGGTCCCCTCGCGCGCGCGGAACCTTGCCGTTGATCGCTTCAATAGCCTCCACCAAATCCAACGCCGACCCCATCGGCTTCCCCGACTGATCGGTCAGCTTCGTGGTCATGAGCGCATGCGTAACGGCCTCATACGTTGTGCGAGTGGAAAGCGAGTACTGGTTGTACTCCGTCGGACTGGCATGGTCTCCGGTCAACTTGTTGTAGTCGGCGTACCATTCGTCCATCAGCTTCTTTTGCTGCGGATTCAGCGCCTCATACGTCCCGCCAAACGCCGGATCGGTACTTGGTGCGCTGGCTTGCACGGGATCCCTCGCCTGGCTGCGCTGATTTTGCGTCGAGGTTTGTCCGGCGGTGTTTTGAAAGGCTACGGCTATGGAGGGTGGAGCTGTCAGAAATTGGGCTTCAGCCCTTGAGGAAATTCGGCCTTTGCTCGGTTCGGGTCGGGCCCGTGTCTGTACCTCGCTGGAGCCTCTCCGAGCGACGCCGACGCAACCCGCTCCTGCGAATGTCGCATTTGGATGAGAAGTAAAACTGCGACCGCAGCAATGACCCAATATCGCAACCGCGTGCCCTCCCCACGTTCGCACTATATCGCTGAGGCACACCTTTGCGCCAACATGCCCGTATTACCTTGTCATCGCGGATGAGAACCAGCCATCGCGAACATCAAACTCATCTGACAACTGATCACCGACACTGCAACCGCTTGTTATCGCTGTAAGCGGCGACGAGCAATGCGCTCATTGAAGCGTTCTGAGTGGATTGTGGACAACCCGGAAATTACTACTTGGTAACTAATGGGATGGTCCGCCGCCTTTTGACTCCTAGCCGGAGTATAAGGGTGAGCAAGGAGGCGTCCCATGAACCTGCATGCGATCGGCATCGATTTGGGCAAGACAGTCTTTCACCTTGTTGGTCTGAGCCAGACCGGAGAGGTGGTGGTGCGGAAGAAGTTCTCGCGCACCCAACTTCTTCGCTTCACTGCGAACGTGCAGGTTGATCTGATTGGGATGGAAGCCTGCGCAGGCTCTCATTTCCTCGGCAAGGCTCTGCGCGAGCAGGGCCATGAAGTGCGGCTGATGCCGGCGCAGTATGTAAAGCCGTTTGTGAAGACCAACAAGAACGACTTCATCGACGCAGAAGCGATCGCCGAAGCTGTGAGCCGGCCCTCGATGCGCTTTGTGCCGATCAAGACCGACGAGCAGTTGGATATGCAGTCGCTGCATCGAGTGCGCGAACGCTGGATCATGCGACGTACGGCAGTGGTGAACCAGATCCGCGGACTGCTGCTGGAGCGCGGCATCACGGTGCGGACGGGAAGGTGCCATCTGGATGCGGCCTTGCCCAGGATTCTCGAAGATGGCTCGACATCTCTGTCGGGAGCACTTCGCTTCCTGCTTGTCGAACTGAAGCGGAACTGGAACAGCTGGCCGGCCACATCGAACAAGCCGAGACGCTGATTCAGAGAGCCGCGCAGCAGAGCGAAGCCTGCCAGCGTCTGGACGCGATCCCAGGCATCGGACCTCTTACAGCGACCGCTCTGATTGCCGCCATCGGCAACGGCGAAGCCTTTCGCAAAGGCCGCGAGTTCGCTGCCTGGGTCGGGCTGGTTCCGCGCGAACACTCCACCGGAGGCAAGCAGAAGCTGCTCGGCATCAGTAAGCGCGGCAACAGTTATCTGCGGAAACTGTTCGTTCAGGGTGCACGTGCGGTTCTGCAGTTCAGAGACAAGCAGTGCTCCGGTCTGAGGCACTGGCTGGCAGAACTGTCATCGCGAAGCCACTACAACGTCGTCGGCGTGGCGCTGGCCAACAAGCTGGCACGCATGGCATGGGCCGTGCTGGCCAGAGGCGAAGTCTTATCGGCCTCCAGCTTCTGGCCTGACCTGACCGGTCTGCAGATGACGCCTGGCTAACGCCAGGCTTGGAAATCGCTCTGCGATTCCCACATCCGCAAACCAGCGACGACTGCGAAATTTAGGATCCTGCCAGGTCTGCTGGCGAATCATGAGATGGCACAACGGTCGAACCCGGCGCTCCCCAAACCCGAACCCGGAAGAAGTCCTTCGAGACTGCGTAACTAATGGGGAACGGAGCGCAGCGCATTCCATCCTGGCCCGGAGCACAGCTCCAACAAAGGCCGAATACATTTGCGCAGACCAACCTGTCACTCTCACTTTTCGCTTGCGGCAAGGCGGCGGACCATACATTCCGGGTAGGCGGTCATTCGGGAGCAACTTCTCTGTGCTACCGCGTTGGGAACTTGTCTCCAATTTGTTCAAGCACTTCGGATGCGGCGGAAAGCCGGAACTTTAACTTTGTGTCATGGTTCCGAACAACGAGCTTGCGACACGTTGGGGTGAAAGCAGGGGACATCACACAAACATCGTAGAAGCCATCAGGCAAAGCAAGTTCCAGCCTGCCAGTCACATCAGCATAGAGCGTTCGATCAGGAACTGCGGTGGTTGCAACTGGATCACGATGAACGAAGAGATGAGCCTTGCCAATTCCAGCACTTTCCGAGTCAACGACGCTCATATGGCACTTAAAGAGGGCGGGGCCAGATTGCCCGGAAGCGGACGCGATCAGCAGAGCACATATACATGCAGCTTTCATTCCCGTCATCATACCGCCGCGCCACTAGGAACCATTTGGACAATCATTTGAGGTTCGTTTTCGGGTTCTGGTTGTGTTGTGGGCAACCCGGACATAACCCCGATTTTCGAGTAATGTCCGGTTAGACGGTGATTCGGGCGGACAGAGAAACAAGCCGATCAGGCGATATTTTGGGGGATCGCCGTTGTAGTTTCCTCGAACTGTCTTCAGGGAATCGAAGTACCATGTTGCCCGCTGTAAGGGCCGTCGTCTCCATTGATCCCGTACAGGGCTTCAGAAACTCCATACTGCAACAGGACCAGGAGAAAGCGAACGCCGTGCAAAGAATTGGAGCCAGGTACCACTTCGCGATTGATCCACCTCTACGCCGAAGGACCAACAGATTCGCTAACGCGGGCGTACCGAGAAAGAAGCAGAGGAGATGCACTCCATAAAATCCTGGCCCGAAAATCCCGCGACTGCGCACTGCACCCCAAGTGATCAGGAAAACTACTTCCAGCCCGAACAAGGCCAGGACGATGTAGGAGCCAACTCGAAACGCCGAATTTACTTGATCGAACCTTGAGATGACCTTTTTCAAAACGAAGCAATAGATCATGCTCAAGACGAACGCGCCGGGAATTGACAGGGCGATGCCGAATAGTTCCATGAGGGCCTAGTGGGGAGACTTCGCTGCTCATCATTATGCCTGACGCCACCAGAAGAAGGTTCCGGTCGTGTTGTGGTCAATCCGGAAGTTACCTGAGAATGATCATCCCGAACACGCATGTAGCGTGAAGCTATTTACTATGAAGCGATGAAGAGCAAGGCCGAAAAAGCGAAGAAATTCGATATGGTTCTCAGCGCGATGCTGACGACCAAGCCGCTGTCCAAAGAAGAGATCAGCGCGAGGATCCGAGCGCGGCGGAAAGCCGGCAGAAGGAAAAGCAAGTTGGCCGATCGAAGCGGTTGAGAAGTTAGAAAGCGACCAGAGTTTTGTAGGGTAACGGAGCCCGGTTGAGCATGCTGTCCAGAGCCAGGTCGAAGATCGACGACTGCAGACGACGCCGATTGTATCTCCAGCAGAACTCCCGCATGTAGCGGTCCAGATGCCAGGGACTGAGCTTGTGGTAGTTGCCGACAATAGCTCGCTTGAAGAGTGAAAATGCATTCTCTACCGTTTGGGTCGTCGTCCAGTTTCCCTCTTTCAGTTCCTTGCCGTGATTGCCTTGCGAGAGCTTCTGTTCCGCGATGAGGCGCTTGTAGGTCGGATTGCCATCGGTGACGACTTCTTTGGTGTCCTCTGCGAGCTTTGCATCCAGTACCGGTTTGATGGATTCGAATCTGCGGTTGGACATGGACTGAAGATGAATCCTCCCGTCGCGTTCGGCTAGCCCGATCACCATGGTTTTGGCGGCTTTGGCTACCTTCGAGCCTTTGTGGCGAAGCTGACCGCCGATGTAGGCTTCATCGATCTCAACCGTTGTCCCCTTGTCTCCCAGCTGCAGATCTCTGGCCTCCCGCATGCCTTCGCGGATCCGGTGGGCCACATACCAGGCAGTCTTATAGGTCACGTCGATATGGCGCTGGAGCTGGTTGGCCGATATGCCTTTCTTGGCGTCGCACATCAGCGATATGGCCGCAAACCACTTGCTCAGTGGCAAATGGGAATCATGAAACAGGGTACCGGTCAGAGGGCTGAACTGAAGCCTGCAGGCGGCGCACTGAAACAGCCGACGCGGTCCGCCGGTCTTGTTCTTCGATTCGATCGACCAGCACTGATGGTGATTGCAGGCCACGCACCGTACCCCGTTCGGCCAACGTGTCCGGATCAGATGTTCAAGTGCGTGCTTCTCGGTGGGGAACTTCCGAGCAAGGGAATACAGATTGATCACTGACCTCATGCAACATATCTTGTGTCAAAACGTGTCATGCGTCAAGGGGATAATCATTCCGAGTAGTAACTTCCGGGTTGGCGACTGTCGTTAGCACATAATATGTCCGGTGTTTTTAGCAAGTGAAGTGTCCGCTTTTCGGGCGGTGAGGATGGAGCCATGCGCGAGAGCATGGAGATCTATCCGATCACCGCAGCGGAGCGGGCGATGAAGCTACAGGAAGTGTTGTCGAGAGCCACGGCGGGCAAGATCAAGTGGTGGCAGGCAGCGGAGCTGGTCGGCATCAGCGAGCGGCAGATGCGACGATGGCGCAAGCGGCTGGATGAGCAAGGCCCGAAGGGATTGCTGGACCGGCGACGGCGGAAGCCCAGCTCCAGACGAGTACCGAAGGCGGAGGCCGAAGAGGTTCTGAGTCTGTATCGAGACCGGTACTTCGATCTGAACGTGCGGCACTTTCATGAGAAGCTCGGCGAAGAACACCAGATCGGTTTGAGCTACACGTGGGTGAAGCAGGCCTTGCAGGCGGCCGGCCTGGTAAAGCGCAAGGCCAGACGGGGCGTGCATCGCAAGCGGCGTGAGCGGCGTCCTCTACCGGGGATGATGCTGCACATCGACGGCAGCGATCATCAGTGGTTTCAGGATGAGCGTCGGCACGATCTGATCGTGATCCTGGACGATGCCACCAGCGAGATCTACTATGCGCAGCTGGCCGAGGAAGAGACGACCGCGACCGTGATGGCCGGGCTGCGGGCAGTGATCGAACGGAAGGGGTTGTTCTGTTCGCTCTATTCCGACCGCGGAGCCCATTTCTGGTACACACCGAAAAGCGGTGGCAAGGTCGATTATGAGCGCCCGACACAAGTGGGTCGTGCCATGAAGGAACTGGGAGTGCATATGATCCCGTCCTACTCTCCGCAGGCACGGGGACGCTCGGAGCGCAACTTCTCTACCTGGCAGGGACGGCTACCGCAGGAACTGCGATTGCGCGGGATCCGAACCCTGGAAGAGGCCAACAAGTTTCTCAGGGAGCACTACATCGCCGAGTTCAACCGCCGCTTCACAGTCCCGGCTGCCGAGCGCGGAACGGCTTTCATATCCTGCCGGCACAGAAACCTGGAGATGGTCTTCACCCAACGCTACGAGCGCACCGTCGATCGGGATAACACGGTGAGCTTTTACAACGTAATCATGCAGCTCGAGCGTGCCGAGTGGCGTCCCACCCTGGCTGGATCGAAGGTGATCATCCATCAGCATCTCGACCAAACCCTGACCTTGATGATCGCAGGACATCGCGTCGGTCACTACAGCGCGGAAGGAAAGCTGTTGACGCCGCTGACCAAAAAACAAATCAAGGCCGTGGAAAAGACGTTGAGAGGAAAAGTCCAAAAACAGACTTTCCCTCCCAACTTGCAAATCCCGCACACGACGCGGGATTCGCACTTTCCCACCGCCTCTACGGCTACTAACTTATGAATCCGGACATTTCACTTGCTACGAAAAGCGGACATTTCTACTTGCTAACGACACTTCCGGGTAGGCGGTAATTCACCGACGATTCATTCGCTTCAAATATTTGGCTGAAGAGTCCCGGTAGCAATCAGGTTGAGATCATCTCTTTCAGATTGCTCTCGCGTTTCTGGGTGCGGGACCGTGGGCAGGTATCGAACATCGCCATATACGATCGGGCAATTTCCCACGCTATTCGGCCCAGCGGTCGGCCTAATTAGACATCTCAACCCTTCTGGAGGAGGGAACTGGGACGACGTGCTGCAGGAGTGAATCGCCACTGACCCGGGACAAGCGGGGCTGACCGAGGAGTTCGATGATCGTAGGCACAACGTCGAACGAACTAACAACACCATGTTGGCCGGCGGGAATGTCGTCACCGACGATACTGAGGAAGCCATATTTGCCGGTGTGACCTCCCGTTCGCAAATAGGGGAGCGGACCGATGTTGCCCAGACGTGGATGAGAAAGACCGAGAGGCGCGCCTTCCCAAACGATGTAGACGTCCGCTTCACTGGGACCAACCTCATGAGGATTCTGCTTTGGACAGTAGATTTCGGAAACGACGGACTTTCCGTTCAAGAGATTGCGGCACTCGGAGACAACTTCGCGGATCTGCTGACAGGTTTCTGCATATTCGGAGGCTCGGATCTTACCGCGAGCTTCGCGCCCAACGACGTTGATTCGTACACGTCCATCGTAAAACGATGGCAGAGCAAACGCGGACATCTTCGGCCAGAAGGGAGAATAGCGGGCCGCGGGCATCCAAGCGAGGTCGACACTGGAATTCGTGTTGGCAACGACAGGACTGGGATTGATGTTGGCAAGGGTACGTTTGATTCGCCTCGCCACACGCTGGTGGAACTTGAGTCGGGCTTTCGGGAGGTGGGATGGCTTGAGAAAGAAGGTCGCCCCAGTGACTGTCTTCGGCGATGAGCGGAGTACCATCGGGCAAAAACTCGGGAAACTCGACGGGCGCATGTATGCGGAGCCGAAGGCTAAACGGTAGAGCAATTCCGGGAGTAATGCCATGGCAGGAACGTCGCTGTCGTTCTGTCCCATGCCATGCATTGCGACGAGAACGAGAACGGTGTCCGGAAAAGCCTGGTAGAGATCGCCGATCAAATCGTCGATTGCAGAATAAACTTTTCGTAAGGCAGCACCGGCGGGCGGAGCGGAATGCAAACCGTGGAGCGGATGGTTTGGATCAACGCCATGCCAAAGCGGCTCAATCGCAGAGTGGGATTCACTGATAACGACGACACCGAGGTCCCAGTCGGGTAAGCGCTGTTGTAATAGCCAGCGGGACGCTTGCGAACGTACCTTTACCGCTTGCGCGAGAGCCTCGCCGGCAGCCTGCGCCTTCTGCGCGCTGGGCCAGCAAAATCCATAGATCCATTCGGGGGCGGGATACGGGCCAAACCGATTGGTCATTTCTTGATCCAGGCCATCGGGGCGCGAAGCCGAAGCGACGCCAGGGTCGTGAGCTCCCCAGGGAGTAATGCCCCGAACATTTGGTGCCTTGGATAGGTCGAAATACGGAAAGTCGAAGATAACCGAGCGAAGGGCCCGAAAGGTCTGCGAGAAAGGGACAAACTACGGTGTGGTCCTGGGTGGCCTGGTAAGTGCGTTTATTGAAGGTAACGGCAGACCAGCGGCCGCCGTCGCGCGGGCGAATGCCGGAGCTGAGATGTTCCCAAGAGAGACCAGAATATTTGTCTCTGCCGTGATCGAGGTTGAAAGAAGCGCCCTGGTTCTGCAGACGCGCGAAGTTCGGGAGCAGACCCTCTTCCGCGAAATGCTGTGCGAGAACCGCATCGAAGCCGTCTAGGCCTATAAGCAGAACACGTTGAGGACGAGCCATTACGCCATTTTGGCACGAACAGGTGCTAACCGGTACAGTTACTATTCGACGACACCAATAGCGCCGATCCGGCTGATGTTGG
>CAWALE010000026.1:0-108089 GCA_963782775.1 uncultured Acidobacteriaceae bacterium | reverse complement strand
CGGATGCGCGCAGTGGTCTGGCTCAGTCCTTGAGGCATGGGGAGAGCGGCAATTACGGTTTTGCCAGAAGCTGTCATCGCTTTCCCGAGTGCATAGTCCAGACCGGCAATGCGGATGACAGGAGAGTCGTTGCGCTGGGCCGCGGTCAGGATGCTTATCGAAAGCGGTCCCTGAAGCGTGATGACCGACTGGAATTTCGCAGCTTCGGGCTTCTCGGGGAGCCATGGAATCAAGCTGGCCGCATTGTTTTCGCCCGGGGCTTGGAAGCTTGAGAGAACGCGATCGTCACCGCCGTAGACAAGAACAAAACCACCGTCGAGTGTGAGGCGATGCGAAGCGAGCACTTTCTCCATCGTGGCTTCGTCAGCATCGGGAGCGCCGGTAGAGACGATGGACTCCGCTTCTCCGCGAGCATTGCTGGTGACGTACTGAGCCAGCTCGATCACTACGCGGGTTGAGTCTTCGCGCAGTTCTGAGGTGTTGGGAGAAAACCAGCGGTCGATGGAACGGTTCATGAGCTGAAAGCTGAACAGAAACATGAACACCGCTGGAGTGAGCGCGATGAGTGCGGCGCCGAGAACCATGCGGGTTCGCAGACGTGTGCCAAGCGCGCTGCTGCTCTGGTCTGCGTAGATCTTGAGGATGTTGCGCAACAGCAGAAGCAGCAAAACAAGCAGCAAGAGGAATACGACGACGGTAAGGCCGGTGAAAGCGAGCGTCTCGCCGGAGGTTTCGGGATTGAGAAAGGGGATGGGGTTGAAGGCCTGGAGAGCACCCAGCACGGCGAAGAAGAGCAACACCCCTGCGGCGAGGAATACAACAGAACGCCGCCGCGAGCCGTCTTCAATGGGCATGGGGGGATTATAGAGAACAGAGGTCAGGGAATGGGGAATAGGGAGTATAAAGACACGCCTCCCGTCAGGACCCGCACTGACGATCCGCGAAGCTGCTGTCTGCTATGCGCTATCCGAGGACGATATCTGTTCCTGTCCACTCGCGCTTTTGGCTCTCCGCTACTCCGCGATGCGTGAGTGTGCCCAGATACGTGTTCAGTCCCTCGGCGAAACCAGGGTCGCGCTTGAGGGCTTCGCGTGCACCGAGAGTAGCGATGCGCATCAGGTACGGGAAGGTAGAGTTGGTGAGTGCCAGCGTGGAGGTATGCGGCACCGCCCCCGGCATATTGGTCACGCAGTAGTGAACCACGCCGTCGACTACATAGCTTGGGTTGGAGTGTGAAGTTGGCCTGGCAGTCTCAACGCAACCACCCTGGTCGATGGCGACGTCGACAATCACCGCGCCTTTCTTCATTGCGGAGACCATGGCGCGCGTGACGATCTTGGGAGCGGTGGCGCCAGGAATAAGTACGCCGCCAATGACGAGGTCGGCCTCGCGAGTAGCCAGCGAGACGTTGTAGCTGTTTGAAGCCAGCGTGTAAAGACGGCCGCTGTAAAGGTCGTCGAGCTCGCGCAGGCGATGAAGATTGACGTCGACCAGCGTGACCTTAGCGCCGAAACCGAGGGCAATTTTCGCCGCGTTGCTGCCGACGATGCCTCCGCCAATGATGGTTACGTTGGCGGAGGAACACCCGGAACGCCGCCGAGAAGAATTCCGCGGCCGCCGCGCTCTTTTTCGAGATAAGTGGCGCCGACCTGCACGCTCATGCGGCCTGCCACTTCGCTCATCGGCGTGAGGAGCGGCAGTGTGCCTTGGCGATCGCGCACGGTTTCATAGGCGATGCCGATGACTTTGGACTCGAGAAGCTTATTGGTGAGAACGGGAATGGGAGCGAGGTGAAGGTAGGTGAACAACACCAGGCCTTCGCGAAAATAGACATACTCCTGCTCGATTGGCTCCTTGACCTTGACCACAGTCTCAGATTTGCCCCAGACGTTGCCGGCATCGCCGACGATCTCGGCGCCGGCGTCCTGATAGCTTGCGTCGATGAAGCCGGAGAGTTCGCCAGCGTGGGTTTCGACAAGCACCTTGTGCCCGGCCTCAGTAAGCGCCTTGACGCCAGCAGGAGTTACACCAACGCGGGCTTCGTTGTCCTTGATCTCTTTGGGAACTCCGATGATCATCGTTGGCTCCTTCTTCCGGCTATCTTCTTCTATCGCTTCTGGGGGGAGGGCTGTCACATGGCTGGAAAGATGCGCGCCGGATGTTTTGCGATCTGGAGGAGGGCATTTGTCCGGCGCGCGATTATTGCTGTTTCCAGTTGGACACATCCTAAGGCGTTCCGGGGTTCCAATGTGTGCAAATAACGTGCTAAAACATTCTGAATGGCACAAAATGTGAGGAAGAAGGGGATTTACATGCAAGAAAACACCGGTTCACATCAAAGCACCGTATTGGATGAGCTGGACGCCTCAATTCTGCGCTATCTCGAGTGCCATGGCCGTGCCACGAACTACGAAGTGGGCGAGGCCGTAGGCCTTTCGGCGTCGGCCGCATCGCGGAGGATACAGGCGCTGGAAAGTGCCGGTGCGATTCGAGGCTATCGAGCGGAAGTGGATGATCGCCTGCTGGGAAAGCGAATGACGATTTACATCCGCGTGACTCTTGAGCGGCAGTCGGCCTCGGTGCTTGGTGCGTTTGAGGCAGCGGTACGGCACTGCAATGAGATCGTAAGTTGCCACTTGATGGCCGGACAGTACGACTACATGTTGGTAGCGCGTGTGGGGGGAATCGAGGATTACGGACGTCTGCACCAGAATGAGCTTTCGCGCCTTCCCGGAGTTACGCGGCTGGAGACGAGCTTTGCGCTGCGAGATGTACTGGATGGAAGCCGCCTTTAGGGTCAGGCCTGACGAACCTAGCTAGTCAATTCATTGAGGACAATGGCGGGTGCGATTTGCTTGAGCCGGCGGTAAAGTGAGGTTACGCCGGTACTTTGCTTTTGATGTTACCAACGTGGGAGAATTCACGTTTGACCCCCTGGAAGGCGCCGTTATGTTTGAGTCTGACCAGCATGAATTTGACGAGGAGTACGCGGAAGTAAGCCATCCCGCGCCACCATCTCCTCCCAAGCCTTCGGGTGCAGCGCCAACGGAGACCGCGGTGGCAACGCCGGTCGCGACTGCCTCTGCCGCGCGGGCATCCGCAACGGTCGCGCCTCCGGCAGCGAACCGGGTGGCGGTCGAGGAACCGATCGTAGAGGAGCCCGAGGAAGAACAGCTGGAAGAACCTCAGGACGAAGCGGAAGATCTGGAGTTTGTCGATCCGGCAGAAAAGCCGGTCGTCGAGGCGACGCCGAAGAAGAAACCTAACCTGGTGCTCATTGGTGGATTTGCGGCGCTCGTCGTCTTCGCCATCTTTGTCTTGTTTACGATGCGGTCGAAGTCGAGTGGCCCGCCGCCGGGTGATCTGGGTCCCGGCATCGTTGCGGCTTCGGGACTTCGCGGGCATCTGGACACAAGGTGGGACGGCGATGCGAAGACGGGCAGGCTGGTCTATCAACTGCGCATTGAACCTATGGAGGATCGCTGGGGAGCGGGGTTCTCAAAAGCGATAACTGCTTCGCCTGTGCCGCTGTCAGTGAACATTCGGCTGCTGGACCAAACGGGCTTTGCGCTGTGTGGGAAAGAAGTAGATTTCAGGTTCGATCCACAGCATGCCGAAGTGCCGGTTTCAGTGTCGCCGATAGGCGCTAACGGGAAGAAGCTCTCGCTGGCCGAGCGAGGCGCGGCCCTGGAAGCAGCGCGCCAAAGCCAGGTCACCCAGATGCAGGCCGCGGAAACAACACGGGAACAAGGGAAGGACATCTTCCAGAATCAAGCTTCGGACGAAGGACAGGTCACCGCGGTGAACGCCCAGGGCGCACTGCCCTGCTCTCCCGATCAGTACAAGCGCGCGAACTACTGGGACTTCAACACGAATTTCCCGACACTCGCAGAGCAGGCCGACCTGCTTGATCCGAAGGCGGCGGCGCAACGCGCAAAGGATCTGGCGGCTCCCGGGCAGAAGAGAACCGTTGCCAGGTGGGGAGATGGATTTGTAATCCAGGGTGACGATCGGGTGACGGGATACGACTCCGTGCGTGGATTGCTATGGGCCGAGCAAAAAACCTTCGCAATCGACAAGCGGCTCGGGCAGGCTACTGCAAGCGCGTGGGCAGGCAACTACACTCTGATTCACTACAAATGCGACCAGCATGCCAATTGCGCACTGACGGCTGCGGGCCAGGCGGCAGTGTTACACGCGCGGCTGCAATAAGTAGCTGCAGCACTCTGCGTCAGAACTTCAATCGGAACGATCGCTGACCACCCCACGATCATTGTTCGCGCAACGCCTTGACAGGATCGAGGCTGGATGCCCGTCGCGCGGGAAGCCAGGATGCGAGTGCGGAGATGGCCAGGAAGCCTGCTGTCATAAACACATAAGTTGACAGGTCTGTGGGTTTGATTCCGCCCACGAGCAGTGCGGAGATGACGCGGCCCAGGAAGATGGAGCCGATCACCCCAATGACAATGCCGGCGACGCTCAAACGCATTCCCTGCGCGACGACGAGGCGAAGGATATCGCCGCGCTCGGCTCCCATGGCCATGCGAACACCAATCTCGGAGGTGCGCTGCCGGACCGAGGTGGAGATTACGCCGTAGAGGCCAACCCCCGCGAGCAAGGCAGCAATGACTGCGAAGACCGAGATCAGCAGGAGGGAAAATCTCGTGCCGGCCTGGGAGTCATAGACGACGGAGTCGACCGTCTCCATTTTGCTGACGAGGAGTTGCGGATCGAGTGCCTTGAGAGTTGAGCGGACCTGGCTTTCGTAGGACGCCGGATCGCTGCCGGTGCGCAGAGCCCAGGATTGAATTACGCCGGATCCAAGAAATGCGTCGGGGAAGTAGATCTGTTCGCGCCCGACCTCCGCCAGCGACTTAACGCGCTGATGAGCGACAACGCCGATGATCTGCACCTTCTCTGCCTCAGGCGTGCGAATGCGAATGAGGATATGCTTGCCGATTGCGGACTGGCCGGGAAAGGCCTTTGCGGCGAGAGCATCGTCGACGATGATGCCGTCGCGTCCGGGCAGATTGTCCTCGCTGGTAAAGGTACGTCCCGCAAGCAGGGGCGTGCGCATGGTTTCGAAGTAACCGGGAAGAACGATTTGAAAATCGGTTGCCTGAAAGCGGCTTGGGTCGTGCGCAGCATCTTCCCTGCCCCAGCGAATGGGGCTGAACTCGCCGGTGAGCGGAAATGGAAACGAGCCAGTGACGTTCTGAACTCCGGGAATGGATTTGAGCTGCTCAGTGATCACGCGCATGAAGGCGGCGCGTTGCTCCGGAGTCTTCCGGTTAAGGCGGATGCCTTGAAGCTGGAAGGTGAGGAGATGATGCGGATTGAAGCCCGGATCGATCTGTTGCAGCTTGAGGAAACTGCGGAACATCAATCCCGAACCGATCAGGAGAATGAACGAGAGCGCGACTTCGGCCATCACCACCGCATTGCGGAGGAAGGCTCCGCTGCCGATGCCGGAGGTTCGGCTGACACCGCGCAATACATTCATGAGCCCCGGACGCGAAGCGCGCAAGGCGGGAACAATGCCGAAGATGGCCGCGGAGGCGAGACCGGCAAGCGCGCTGTAGGCGAGCACTGCGCCGTCGATGCGCACATCTTCAAGGCGGGGAAGGTTGGCTGGAGCGAGAGCCCGCAATGCGAGAATTCCGGCCCATGCGAGGGCGAGACCGACCGACTGTGCCCAACGCGGAGAGGAGGACAGCTTCAATGAGGATGGGAGAGATGAGCCGGGAGCGATTTGCGCCCAGGGCAGCGCGCACAGAGAACTCCTGCTGGCGCAGCGAGGCGCGAACGAGGAGAAGATTGCCGACATTGGCGCAGGCGATGAGGAGCAGGAAGATCACCGAGACCATGAGGGTGAGGATGGCGGGACGCACCGCGGCGACGAGATGCTGTCGCATGGGCGCGAGGTGGATGTAATAGCCGGCAGTCTCGTCGATGGAAAACGTCTGCCGCGCCTGGGCGGCGATGCCGTCGGCTGCACCCTGGGCACTTTGCAGCGACGCTCCTTCTTTGAGTCTGCCAATGGGTCGAATGGAGAAGTCGTTGCGCTCCGCGGAGTCGTAACCGAGACGATTTGCGATGTAGATGTCAGGTGCCGGCTGGACGTCGGCGTCGGGCGGAAAGTAGAGGCGGAAGCCCGGAGCGAGAACTCCCACGATCAAGGGACCGGGCTGGCCGGGGATGGTGATGTTGTGGCCGAGTACTGCGGTGTTGGCGCCGTAGCGTCTGCGGAAGTACTCGTAACTGAGGATGGCAGTGCCGGGCAGGCGAGCGGGCGCGTCGTTGGCTGCGGCGTTGGGCGGAGGTTGCGGCTGCGGGATTCCGTCTTGCGCAATGAAGTCGCGGCCAAGCATGATCTTGCCGCCCATAACGTCGAAGAAGTTGGTGGTGGCAACTGCAAAGCTGATCTGCTCGGGGCTTCCGTCTTCCTGGGGGACGACCATGTCGGCCAGTGAAGACGCCGGCCATATCAGAGAAGTAGGCCTTTGTGCCCTCGCGCAGGTCGATGTAGTCGGCATTGGAAAAGGGGAGATCGTGGACGTCGCGCTTGCGCAGGTCCATGCCGGCGATAACGAATTTGCCGGGATCGTGGTACGGAAGCGGCTTGAGCAGGACCGCATTGGTGACGCTGAAGATGGTGGTGCTGGCGCCGACGCCGAGCGCGATGGTAAGGACGGCTGTCAATGTGTAGCCCGGGCGCCTGGCGAGAATGCGCGCGGCGATGAGGACATCTTTCCATGTCATGGGCGACCTCTCAGTTGAGAGTTGAACCGGGAATTGCGCGACTGTCAATCAAGGGGTTTAGAAAGCTGCCGGGGATGTTGCGACTGTGACTGTCCGAGGGGACTTGATAATTGTATATCCCACTCATCGCGATGAAGCTGCGATGAATGGGGCACTGTTTCATCGCTTGATTCAGTGCGTAGGTTTGTCGCAGTTCCATCTTTCAGATCACTCGCACGAACAGGCTCCGGTTGCATCGGGGCGCGTGGAACATGAACCGATCTGGACGGGCGGGCCGAGGGACTTTATGCACGCGACATGTCCTGCGGCGGCTTTGGGAGAAGCTACTGGAACCTGAGCGGCGGAGACACCACTGTCGGTGACGTTGCCGGCCGAATCGTATTTGGTCAAGTTGCCGCTCGCTCCGGTGCCGTCGCTGATCTGAACCCTTGCGCCAGAACCGTGAAAGCCATCGAGGTTCGCAGGTAAAACCGTATGCTGTCCGACCTGGAAAGAAGCGGCGCGCGCCGAGTTGTTCACCGTGAGAGAGTTGTCGATCGTGGTGGCTCCGTTCTTCTGGACGAGGAAGCTGTAGGCGTTGTTGGCAGCGTTGGTGACGGAGACGGCGGGGCTGGTTTCTCCATTGGCATCGGGAGTGATACGGATGGCTGCCGCGTTCGACGCTGGCAGGAAGACATTGCTTCCGTCATCGCAGAACTGCTGCCGAAGGGCAGTCGAAAACGTGTAGTTATAGCAGCCGATGGGATGCGCTCCCGCGCTGGGCATGAACTGGCGCTTGAAGACTTCGAGCACCGATGCGTGCCCGTCCCACCAGGATTCGATGTCGGCCTGGGGAATGCTGGGGAAGTTGGCGTGCGGACTTGCGCGCCCGATGGCATTGGAGACGACGGACCATTGAAGGTCGGAACCTCCGCCGACGGGGCCGGCTTCAAGCGCCGCGTAAATGGCTCGTTCTACCCAGATGCCGTCGTACCAGTAAGAGCCGCTGTTTTGATCGGTCACCAGAAAGGCTGAAGTCCCGTGCGTGATTCCTGAGGTGTTGCCGCTCATGGTGGCGGCTATGCCGAATATCTGGCTCATCGCGGTGGAGGTCTTGCCGGGAGGACCGGGATCGAGTCCTGTTTCATTGAAGATGTTGGCTTCAACTCCGTAGGTGAGGGAGTTTGTGCTCCCATGGCGCTGGATGGCGATGGGATTGATGCCCCATACGCCGTTGTGCAGGTCGCCGGGATTGTTCTGCGAGACCATGAATGCTCCTACACAGGGCGCCGCCGAGTTCGCGGCGGTGTAGTTGCAGTTGTGGTAGGTGTAGAGCGGCGCTGTGTCGTTGACTCCAAAGTCGGAAGACACGATGCGCGTAACGGGTGTGACGTAGGGATCGCCTTGCGCCGTCGAGGTCTGGACGAGAGTGGAGTTATCGAAGATGGACTGATTGAAAACTGGGCTCGTGAATATCAGCGGGGCAGCAGGCACGGAGATGTAGTTCTGATTCACGCGGGCGCCCGGCAGGAGGGCGTTGTTCCGACCGAAGATTTCAGAGAGCTTTGACGCAGGCACCGTGAACAGGCCTTTGAGGTTAAGGTCTTGATGTGTCGTGTTATGCGGATCGGGAGCCGCCTGAGAAAACGCAAACGTGGCGCTGATAGCAAAGAGGAAGAAGACAGAGAACCGCTGAGAAGGACGCATATCGCCGGAAACCTCCCGTGATTTTGCGAGCGTATCAGGAGCGCAGCGCGTCTTCAACGGAGACTGGTTGTACGTGGGAGGGAGCTTGCGGGGCGGAACTGGATGGGAGAGGATCGGCAATCGCTTGATGAAAACCCAGGTCTCAGAATCGAGACCTGGGGCACCCAATGTGTTCGTCGTTGAGAGCTGGATTTACTCCGCGTTATCGATCTGCGCTCGTTGCAGTTTGTCGCAGTAATCGACGTAGACGGCTTTCCAAGTGGTGAAGAAGTCGATGGCGCCGTTCGCCTTCGCGATGGCCGTTGCCGGTGTGCTTTACGCCGCCGAAAGGCAGGTGCACCTCGGCTCCGATGGTGGGAGCGTTGATGTAGGTGATGCCGGCTTCGAGATCGCGAATTGCGGTGAATGCGCGATTCACGTCCTTCGTGTAGAGCGCGTCGACAGGCCGTAGTCGATCGAGTTGGCGATCTCAATGGCCTCCTCGAAGGTGTCGAACTCCAGTAGCCTGACCACCGGGCCGAAGACTTCCTCGCGGGCGATGCGCATGGTGGGGGTGACTCCGCCGACGACAGTGGGCTCGAAGAACGTGCCTTTGGCATAAGCAGCGTTCGAAAGAGCGTGGCCGCCGCATGAGAATCTTGCCGCCGTCGGTGCTAGCGATCTCGACGTACTTGGCTGAGGTTTCGATCTGGCTCTTGTTGACCTGCGGGCCGACCTGGACCGACTCGTCGAGGCCATTGCCGATTTTGAGGGCGCGAGCGCGGGCGACGAACTCGTTGGTGAACTTCCTGGCGATTCCCTTTCTGGAGCAGGATGCGGCTGGTGGCTGTGCAGCGCTGACCTGTGGTCCCGAAAGCTCCCCAGAGCGCGCCGTCGAGCGCAAGATCGAGGTTGGCGTCGTCGAGAACGATTTGCGCATTCTTGCCGCCCATCTCGAGCGAGACAGGCTTGAATCGTGGCTGCGGCACGCTGGCCAACATGCGAACCCACTTCGCTGGAGCCGGTGAAGCTGATGGCGCGGACGTCGGGGTGTTCAACGAGGGAGTTCCGGCACCGGTGCCGCTGCCGCTGACGATGTTGACCACGCCCGGGGGCAGGCCCGCATCGACCAGTGTCTGCACCAGGTTGTAGGTGGAGAGCGGTGTGTCGGTGGCCGGTTTGATGACGCAGGTGTTTCCCGCAGACCAGCGCCGGGAAAAGCTTCCAGACTGGGAATGGCCATGGGGAAGTTCCACGGCGTGATGAGGCCGCACGACGCCTACTGGCATGCGGATGCTCATGGCGAACTTGTTCGGCAGCTCGGAGGGCGTGGTCTGGCCGAAGAGGCGGCGGCCTTCGCCGGCGACGTAAAAGGCCTCGTCGATGGCTTCCTGCACGTCGCCGCGCGTTTCGGCCAGCACTTTGCCCATTTCGCGGGTCATGTCGCGGGCGTACTGCTCCTTGCGCTGCTGCAGAGTATGCCGGCGCGGTACGAGGATCTCGGCGCGCTTGGGAGCGGGAACGAGGCGCCAGGTCGGCGAAGGCCTTTTTCGCGGCGGCAACGGCGGCGTTCACGTCTTCCGGGCCGGAGGAAGGAAAGGCGCCAACGATGTCGTAATGGTCAGCCGGGTTCACGTTGAGCATCGTTTTGCCGCTCGCGGCTGGCATCCATTCGCCGCCGATCAGATTGTGAAATGTGGGATAGGTCATGATGAGTTCTCATTCTTGGTTCGTAGTTTGAGTGTCAGCCGCCAGTTATCAGTCTTCGGCGCGGTCCGCCTGAATTGGGGAGCTGGCGGCGCACTGCACGGCAAAGTTTCAAAAACACTTGATTTTAGCGCATCGGGGCGGGGTATCGATTCGCTTCAGCGTGATCGATGCGGTGATAAGTCCGCTGGACGACGGTCGGCCGATCATAACTCTGAATTTGGCGGGTAGCTAGAAAGGGTTATTTACAAAGCTCCCCTCTATCTTGATTACCAACGGTGTTTTTCGCTGCGTTACCCGTTGGCCGTACAATCTTAATTGAGGTAGATTCCACTCATACATGTCTCAGAACGGTTATCCTTCGCGTCTTCGCGGTCGCATGGCCTGCGCTCGCTCTTCAGCATGTTTTCGAGCGATCTGGCGATCGATCTTGGCACCGCCAATACGCTGGTCTTCGCGCGCCGGTAAGGGCATTGTTGTCAATGAGCCTTCGATCGTGGCCATCAACAAGAACACCGGTGAAGTCGAAGCTGTCGGCAAGGAAGCCAAGGAGATGCTTGGCCGCACGCCCGGCAACATCGTGGCCATCAAGCCGATGAAAGACGGCGTGATCGCCGACTTCAAAGTCACCGAGAAGATGTTGAACTACTTCATCCAGAAGGCGCACAACCGCAAGATGCTGGTGCATCCGCGCATTGTGATTGGCGTGCCGTCTGAGATTACGCAGGTTGAAAAGCGCGCTGTTGAAGACTCGGCGTATCGCGCCAAGGCCAGCGAAGTTTATCTGGTGGAGCAGGCGATGGTGGCGGCGATCGGCGCGGGCCTGCCGATTACGGAGCCCTCCGGCAACATGGTTGTCGATATCGGCGGCGGCACGACGGATATTGCCGTCATTTCGCTTTCGGGCATTGTCTATTCGCGTTCGGTGCGCATGGCCGGCAACCAGATGGACGAGGCCATCATGAATTACCTGAAGCGCAAGTACAACCTGCTGATCGGCGAGCGCACGGCAGAGCAGATCAAGATCGAGATCGGATCTGCCTATCCGCTGGACAAGCCGCTGACGATGGAGATCAAGGGCCGCAACCTGATTGAAGGCGTGCCGAAGACCATCACCATCGACGACAGCGAAATTCGCGAGGCGCTGGGGGAGTGCATTGCGGTGATCATGAATGCCATTCGCGTTGCGCTGGAACGGACACCGCCGGAGTTGTGCGCGGACATCAGCGACCGCGGCATCGTGCTGACCGGCGGCGGCGCACTGATCAAGAATCTTGACAAGCGCATTCGCGAGGAAACCGGACTTCCGGTTTCAGTGGCCGACGATCCGCTGGCCTCGGTTGTGCTGGGCACCGGCAAGATGCTGTCCGACTTCCGACTGCTGCGGAAGATCAAGATCGACTAAATGCAGCTTTCAGTGTTTCAGTTGTCAGATGTCATGCGGATTGGCTAGACTGGCACCATGAGGACTGACAACTGGGAACTGTCATCCGTTCATGGAATCTTTTCTCGTTCGCTATCGGAATCTCCTGGTGCTGCTGGCTTTGCTGGTAGCGCAGATTCTGGGCCTTGCCATGCAGGTTCGCCGTTCGACCTTGGGCAAGCGGGAAATAATCCCGGCGATGCAAGCGGCGTTCGGCTGATCCGCTACTGGGCCAACTCAGTGGTATCGCCACCTGAGCGGGCTGCTTCACTCTATCGGGCTCGGGCATCTCCTGGTTCTGGAATAACTATATCGATCTGCGCCATGTACGGCAGCAGAACGCCGATCTGCAGAAGACGCTAGACCGTTTGCGGTTGGAGCAGGCAGCTTTGCTGGAAGATGCGCAAGCAGGGGCAGCGCCTGCAGGCGCTGCTAATTTTCAACAGAAGTACATCTACAAGACGGTTGCGGCGCAGGCGATTGGCACCAGCGGAACAGAACAGTCTCGCGTGTTTTACATCGACAAGGGAAAAGATGCAGGCATTGAGCGCGACATGGCGGTCATTACGCCGGACGGTATCGTCGGCAAGATTCGCGAAGTGTTTCCGCACACCGCGCAGGTGCTCGCTATCAATGACCAGTCCAGCGGTGCGGGCGTGATTCTGGAATCGACAAGGATTCGCGGCATCCTGCGCGGCAATGCAGCGGGACAGCTGCAGGTCGTGGATGTGATTCGCGATCAGCGCATCAAGACGGGCGAGAATGTGCTGACGGCGGGCGGCGACCAGATTTTTCCGCGTGGGCTTCCCGTTGGTGTGGTGGATCATGTGATCCCGATCCGGAGCGCGACGGGTTTATCCAAGTGATTGTGAAGTCGGCCGCGCATCTCGACCAGTCTGGACGAAGTACTGGTGATTGTTTCGACGGAGCCGCGATTCCCGCCGCGATCAGCAGCAGGACATCGCAACGAGCGAGGCTTTAAAGGGAGCAGAGGCAGAGAAAGCAGAAAACGTCGGAGGGGATGGCGGAGAAGCTGCCGGGGTTGATTGATCCGAATCTGCCCCCTGATCAGCAGCCGATGAATGAACGTCGAATCCCAATCCGGTGTCCGCCCGCCCGTGGCCGCTGCATCCTGACCGGTTTACGCCGGCAGGGCGGTAGCCCCAAGCCTTCCTGCGACTCCGGCAAGCAACCCGGCGGCGCCGGCAGCAGCCCGGTGACAGCAGCCGGATCAAAATGCTCCAAAGAAGAAGCCGGCATCTCCAAAAACGCCGCAGAGCAGCCCGACCACAACGCAACCGCCCGCGCCGCAAGGGGATCGCTAGCCATGTCGGTCCTTTCAGCGGAGAGCCGTCGCGATTACGAGATCCACAGTTACCCGGTGCTGATTTACGCGCTGGTGCCGATTGGGGCGCTGGTGCTGCAGGCGTGGCTGCCGCGAGTGCTGGGGCGTTTTGCGTGGTTCGATCTGCCGCTGGTGATGACGGTGTTTTTCGCGCTGCGTCGGCGCAATCCGATTCAGGGTTCGATCATCGGCGGCGTGTTGGGCATTTTTGAGGATGCGCTGACGGGACGACCTATTGGAATCAACGGTATCGCAAAAACGCTGGTCGGCTATCTTGCGGCATCGGTCGGCGTGCTGGTGAATGTCGAGAATCACGCTATCCGGCTGGTTCTGACGTTTGTGCTCTCGCTCGTGGGCAGCGCGACCTATTTCTTTGTGGTTCGTTTTCTGCTGGGCATGACAATCGATACGAGCTGGCTGATGGAGCTCTACAAGGCGTTGGGCAACTCGCTGATTGCGCTGGTGTGTTTCCACTGCTCGACCGGACGAAAATTCGCGATTGAGTACATTGGTTCTTCTTGCGAAACGGCGTCTCTCGCGTGCAACAGCGGAGCAAGAGCAGAATGCAGGATAGCGGTATTCTAGAAACAGCTTTCCATGGTTTATGACAAGGTCACACGCGGCGAGAAAGTCCCCACCCTCAAGCTGGCGGTGGTGCAGTATGCGATTCTCGCGCTGCTGCTAGGCTTGCCGCGGGGCTGTGGCGGCTGCAGGTTCTTGGCGCACAGAACTTCAAGGTCTGGCAGAGCAGAACCGCATTCGCAAAGTGCCGGTGCTGGCTCCGCGGGGCAAGCTGTTTGACCGTGAAAACCGGCTGGTGGTCGATAACTATCCTTCGGTTTCGTGTTTTCTTGTGCGCGAGCAGAACCGTAACGTTGACGCCGATCTGCCGCATGATTGCGCGCGGTCTGCACCTGGATCTGGAACAACTTACGCGCCACGCTGCACCGCTACCGCAAGTCTCCCGGGTATCAGCCGATTCCCATCAAGCAAGACGTGACCGCCGATGAGCAGGCGTTTATCGAGGCGCATCGCAATGAACTGCCGGAGCTGGAAACGATCGAAGGCGAGCGACGGCTCTATCCGCGCGATGGATTTGCCGCGCACCTGATCGGCTACGTGGGCGAAGTCAGCGAAGAAGATCTGAACCAGACGCGCTATGCGGCATACGAGCCGGGCGATGTGGTGGGCAAGGGCGGCGTGGAGGAGATGTACGACCAGGTGCTGCGCGGGCAGGACGGCTCGCGTGACGTGATCGTGGACAGCCACGGCCGTGAGGTGGGCTTCCTGGGACGCAGCACGCGATTCCCGGGCAGGACCTGAAGCTGACCATCGACAACGACTTGCAGAAAGCTGCGGAGCTGGCACTGGGCGATCGCAATGGCGCGATTGTCGCCATGGATCCGCGCAACGGCGAGATTCTTGCGCATGGTGTCGCGGCCCAGTTTCGACCCCAACGCGTTCGCAGTCCGCATCGAACGCGCGGAGTGGAACAAGCTGATCACGGATCCGGATCACCCGCTGATGAACAAGGCGATCCAGGCGCAGTTGGCGCCGGGTTCGACCTTCAAGATCCTGATGTCGGTGGCAGGACTGCAGGAAGGCATTGCGCAAGACATGCATGTGAATTGCGCAGGCGGCTGGGGACCTTACGGGTACTACCATCATTGCGACGAGAAACACGGTGCGGTTGATATTCATAACGCGATTCCCGTTCTCGTGCGACACGTTCTATTACCAGCTTGGGCGACAAGCTGGGGATCGACCGCATTGCGAAGTATGCGACACAGTTTGGATTTGGGCAGAAGACGGGGATTGACCTGCCCGGCGAGCAGGCGGGCCTGATGCCTAGCCAGCGCTGGCTAACGAAAAACTATCACCGCAGATGGTATCCGGACGAGACGCTGGACGTCGCCATCGGCCAGGGCGCTGTGGCGGCAACCCCGCTGCAACTCGCGCGGATCATTGGCGGTATTGCATCGGAAGGGCACTTGGTTCGGCCGCACGTGGTTTTCCCGGATCAGTTGCCGGCAGAGTTCCGCAAAGATCTCTACGAGAGCCTTCCGGGCACTGGCGATGTGAGTCTTCCGATCGATCCCGAGAACTGGGCGACGATCACGGATGGAATGGCAGCTGTGACGCAGCCGGGATACTTCCACACCGCGGGCTCGGCGCATCTTGAAGGCATCGATCTGGCCGGGAAGACCGGCACCGCACAGGTGATGAGCCACCAGGCCCTCGACAAGACCAACAAGGGCCTCACACGCTGCCCAACGTCTGGTTTGTCGGCGTGGTACCGCGGCGCAATCCCGAGTTGGTCATCGCGGTGCTCTGGGAGCACGGCGAATTCAGCTACTATCCGGCGCGGCTTGGTGCACGCGTGGTGGCGGCATACGTCGAAAAGCAGCGGCGGCTGGCGCACAACCTGGTTCCGGTAAAGGCTCTGGCAGCGCCACCCGTAGAAGTGGGTGCGGTGTGGACGACGCCCAATGCAACACCAGATGCAAAAGGTGAGACGACAGCGAAGCTGCACGCGGGCAATTCTTCGTTGGCCCGAATGGCGTGGTACAGCAGGGATCGCAGATTGGCCAGCAGGCAAACGCGAAGATGGGGCAGGCCGCGCCTCGATCTTCCAGGAACCAGACCGCAAAGACAGCGAAGCCAGTGCAGGCCGGACCAGAGTCGGCAAAGCTGAATTCGCCTCCCTTGCCGGGTAAGGCAGCGCCGAGTGAAATGCCAATGAGCCCGATGCGCCGCATCATGAGTTTTCGCGACTTCGACTGGACGTTGTTCGGAATGGTGGCGCTGCTCTGCACCATCTCCGTGCTTGAGATTTACTCGGCCACACTGCACACGAAATATCGCGGGCTTCCACACCAAGCAGATCTACTGGATCGTCGGCGGCGTGATCATGATGTTCATGTTTTCTCTAGATCGACTACCACAAGCTCATCGACTGGGTTCCGTGGGCATACGGTGTTTTCCTGATCTCGCTGATTGCAGTGAAAGCTGGTCGGGACGAAGGTGCTGGGCGCGCGGCGCTGGATCAAGATCGGGCCCATGCACTTTCAACCGTCGGAGTGGGTAAAGCTGATCCTGATTCTGGTGGTGGCTCGCTACTTCGCCAACCTCGGCGGGCGAGAACCTGACCTGGAAAGAGATTTTCAAGGCGTTTGCGCTGGTGGGCGTTCCCATGCTGCTGGTGCTGATCACAGCCCGACATGGGCACGATCGCTGACCTATACGCCGATTCTGATTGTGGGGCTGTTTCTGGGCGGGATCAACGTCAGGCAGGCGCTGATTCTGATCACCGCAGGGCTGGTGCTGGTTGCGGGCGCGTGGAACAGCGGAAAGGTCCTGAAACCCTATCAAAAGGCGCGTCTGACGAGCTTTATCAACCCCGATGACGATCCAAAGGGCGCGGGCTATCAGATTCGACAGTCCTAAATCGCAGTGGGGTCCGGGGGTATCTGGGGCAAAGGAGCCGAGAAAGGGACACAAACCCAGGGCGCTTTCTCCCCATCCCGCATGCGGACTTCATCTTTGCCGCCTTCGGCGAAGAACATGGGTTTGTGGGCGCGGTATTTGTGCTGCTGCTATACTTCCTCATATTGATGCGTTTGATTCAAAACGCTCAAACAGCCGCCGACCTGCCCGGGTCCCTGATTATTATGGGGGTCGTGGCTGTGTTGACCTTCCAGATCGCGGTCAACGTGGGCATGGTCATAGGCTTTATGCCAGTCACCGGAATCCCTTTACCGTTAATGAGTTACGGCGGATCTTCGGTGCTGTTTACGTTCCTGGCGCTGGGCGTGGTGATGAACGTCCGCATGCGCCGGTTTGTAAACTGAATGTGATTCGGCCCCAGTGGTCCGAAGGCAAGATTGCAAGGCATCGCCCTCTTGGGGATCGCCGGAACGGTCCGGACCGCAAGAGAAAGATTTTAAGTATTTACAGCATCGCCATCGATGCATGGCATCGTGGAACCCTGTTGAGTCCAGTCGCTAACCAAGAGCTTCGGCGGACTTGATGGGAGCCGCGGCGCACAGCATGGATGAAGATGCAAAATCCGGCCAGGTCCCGGAGGACCGAGCGCCCGGCAGGATTGGGTTCAATGAGCACGCAGAGACGGGAAAACCGGGTGACCGCATCGACGAGGTTGATCGCGTAGGCGCCCGGCATCGCTGGTTTCAAGGCTGCATGGAGCGCGCGGGGATTTCGGTTTCTGCGGCGCGGACCAGGCAGCTGCACTCGCCAACGGATTTAACGGCCCCGCTCATGTCGATCATCTGGTTGGCTGGGCTTGGTTGCGCACGATGCGGCGAAGGATCGCAGGCGCCAACCTTCAGGGTGGCCACAAACTCTCTGCTATTCGGATCACTGTTTCGAAACGTTTGCTGGCTCGGAAGCCTTGTCGGCTCGCCGCCCCTCGCGGGGCTGACGGCCGAAGGCTATCGGCTGCGCAGACCAGCGCACAGGCCATCCCTTCCGCACATTCCCTTCCTCCCCGTCCGCACGCGTCTCCATCCATCCTTGCCGCAGGCCCCAGCAGGCGAAGTCCGCTGGGCGGAAAGGCACGATGGCAAAAGAGATTTGTATCTCCAGCACGCCGCATGAGACGCGGCTTGCAATTCTAGAAGACGATCAGCTCGCGGAAATCTATTACGAACGCGAAAACGAGTACACGCTGGCGGGGTCCATCTACAACGGACGCGTCACGCGGGTTCTCCCTGGCATGCAGTCGGCGTTTGTCGACGTTGGACTGGAGCGCGACGCCTTCCTGTACGTCACCGACTTCATGGAGTTGGAAGACCAGGAAGAGACGGACGAGCTTGAGAAAGCCGCGGTAAGCGGCGCCAATCAGGCACCCAGCGAAGTGCGCCACACGAGGGCCATCGCGGGCAATCAGCGCCCGGACGGCCGGAACCGCACCCGGACGCGAGCGCCGGCCTACTATCGAAATCACCTCGGAATCCAGCGCTGCGGATTTCGCCGCTCCAGTTCGATACGGCAGAGGAATCCGATGCCACACAGGGATCCGGACGAGGGGGGCGCAAAGCGCTGGCGCGGACGCCGTCGCCGTCGTGGTGGCCGTGGCGGCAGCAACGTTTCGGCACTCCGGCGGAGAGCCAGGAGTTTATCGAGACCCATGTAAACGAGGCCGCGGAACCCGAACCCGAAGAGGCGCGGGAAATCCAGGCTCGGCGGCTTCGCCGCGAAGTCCTCGATCTGAGCGAGGCGAGCGGTTTGAACGGACTGAACGTGCGCCCGAGTCCTTTTGTTCTGCCCGGCGAATCGCTGAGAAAGTATGGCGGTGCTCCGGCGGAGTCGGCAGAGAAAGCGGAGTTTGAAGCGCCCGCGCCCGTGCAACCTGCGTCCTCATACAAACCCTCCACTCTGATCGAATCGCCCATCGTATGGGATGGCAGCGGCTTGCTTCCCGGCGAGTCGCTTTCACGGCATCGGAATCGCCAGCCCGAGACATCCGCAGCCGAAGAGCAGTCTTCAGTTCGGAAGAGCAGTCTTCGAGTGCATTCGCTCCGGAAATCGACAACGGCTCGGCAGACGAGGTTGAAGAGCAGGAATTCGTCGAGGAGATGGCATCTGCCGTCCCCGAGGACGAGATTGAGTCGGCGGCCGCACAATCGCACGTTCATCCGGCGTCGGTCGAGTTTGAAGACGACATGGAGGAGGAAAGCTTCGAGCCGTCTTCCATTGAATCTGAACCTCACGCCGTTGCGGGCGAACCGGTCGAAGATTCCGCGCGTCATGAATCAGTAGGCACGGAAGACGAAAGCGCAGAGCCTGAACGTGATCGCAGCGCGTCGCACAATGTCGATCCATTGCCGCCGGTGGAATTCCGGCTCTTTGGCCTTGGGGGTAAGAAGAAGAAACCGGAAGACGTGCCGCTGGCGCCTGTGCCGGAAGAGAGCAGGCCGGCGTTCACCCCGGTAGCTTCCTCGTTTTCACCGGGCAGCGGGTCTGGTTGAGGAAGAAGTGATCGAAGGCGAGGAGTACGACACTCCGCACCATCACCACAAATCCGACGAGAACGATTTGGATGACTACGAGGAAGAGGAGAAGCTCCACACGCAGATTCGCTCAGGCGAACTGGGCGAGATGTTGCAGGAAGCGCACCTCGACCATCGCATCCAGATGAACTTTGAGGATAAGAACGGCGAAGACGAAGCTCTCGAAGGCGAAGAAGAGGAAGAAGAAGAAGGGCAAACGCCGCGGCTCACCAGCACCGACGGCCAGACCCAGCAACGGCGTGATCGTGGCGGACGTGGACGGCGCGGACGTGGAGATCGCGGCGGCGAACGCGGTGGACACCGGCCGCGGACGAGGCCGGCAGTCTCGGCGCTCGGCGCAGACCTCGGACCTGCCGATCATCAGCGATCTGTTGAAGCCCGGGCAAGAGATCCTGGTTCAGATTGCGAAGGAGCCCATTGCCAAGAAAGGCGCTCGCATCACCAGTCATATCGCGCTTCCGGGTCGGTTCCTTGTGTTCATGCCGACGGTGACGCATGTTGGCGTGAGCCGCAAGATCGCATCGGACGAAGAACGCCAGCGGTTGAAGCGGATTCTGACTCACGAGCGCGGCGAGGCCTCCGGCGGATTTATCGTTCGCACTGCGGCAGAGGGCGCATCGGAAGAGGAGTTGCGCGCCGATCTTCGCTTCCTGATTCACCTGTGGAACGAGATCAAGCAGCGCTCAGATCAGTTCGAAGTCGCCGGCGTTGATCTATCACGATCTGTCGCTGATCGAGCGTATTCTGCGCGACCAGGTAAGTCAGCAACTTCTCGTCGATCTGGGTGGACTCAGAAGCGGACTACGAGCGCATTGTGCGCTTCCTGAATCGCTTCTCGCCATCGCTGGTGCGGCGCGTGAAGCTCTACACCAAGGAGACACCGCTGTTCGAGCATTTCGGAATTCAGGACGAAATCTCGAAGGCGCTGCGCTCGAAGGTGTGGCTGAAGTCGGGCGGATCCATCGTGATCAACCAGACAGAGGCTTTGGTGGCGATCGACATCAACACTGGCAAATACGTCGGCAAGATCGGCGCGACTTGAAGACACCATTCTCAAGACCAACCTCGATGCCGTGCCGGAGATCGTTCGCCAGATTCGCCTGCGTGATCTGGGCGGAATCATCGTCATCGACTTCATCGATATGGATGAGCGCAAGAACCGATTCAAGGTTATGGCCGCGCTTGAAGAAGCTCTGAAGAGCGATCGTGCTCCGACCAAGGTTCTGCAGTTCAATGATTTTGGACTGGTCGCAATCACCCGCAAGCGCGTGAAGCAATCGCTGGAGCGGACACTTTCAGTTCCCTGCCCCACTTGCCAGGCAACCGGCATGGTGAAGAGCCCGGCTACGGTGTGCAACGAGATCTACATCGAGTTGCGCAAGATGAAGCGGCATTTTGAGAGTGCGGACGTGATGCTGCGCGTGAATCCAGAGACGGTGAAGGTGCTGAAGGCCAATAACGCGAAGCTGGATTAACGAGTTTGAGGAGCTTGATCGGGAAGAACATCCTGATCAAAAGCGATCCGACCCTGCATCCGGAGCAGTTTGACATTCAAGGATAGGGATTCAGCTTTTCATCATGTCGAAATCGAAGGCCGGAGGATGACTCCGGCCTTCGTTATCTGCACTTTGGAAGCAACTTTGATTTTCAAACGGAGTCTAAGTTGTCACGGGGATTGTTTGATCTCCCACATACAGAACAATTTAAACTTTCTGCGAGGTACAGAAAATGACTTCAGATCGCGGTCTGACTCTTTTCAGGCACACAAGATTGCTGTGTACAGCGCTTGCCCTCTCGCTCGGCTCCGCAAGCGCCCAAGTCGCCACGACTCCCGATTCCTCGAGTTCCGTAGCTGCACCTTCAGCGGAATCCAGTTCCAACGCACTCCAACTTGTCGATGATGATGGTGCGCCGGCTGCAGCCGCGCTACCTGGAGCCTCCGCGCCAAACGGATCCGGCGGGGGGCAATACGACAACAGGTCTCCAACAGGCGGTGGTGGCGGAATCATGAGCCATCTGACGTACGCGGTGGGCGGTGGATTCAATGCGCCGACCGGCGATTCCTCACCCTACATCACGTGGGGTTGGAATTTCACTGGGAGTGCCGGCTATCGCTTCGACCAACACTTCGCTATCAATCTCGAGTACCAATTCATTCACAGCAAGCTGCCAGGCGAGATCATTGCGCAGGCCGGCGCAACAGGTGGCTACGCTAACATCTGGTCATTCACGCTTGATCCTTATTACGATTTCAATCCCAAGAGTGCGGTTGAGTTTTATGCAACGGGTGGGGGAGGCTTCTACCGCAAGGTCACGAGCTTCACCGATCCGCAGCCACAGATCTACTGCACGTATTTCTACTGCGGCATCATCACCCAGGACGTAGTAGTGGGGCACTTTTCCAGCAACCAGGGTGGCTGGAACGCCGGCGGCGGCATTCAGCACCGGTTCGCAGGCTGGAACGGAGATGGCAAAATGAGGATTTTTGCCGAAGCGCGCTACCTTGATGTTTTGTCGCCCGCAGTGACAACGGAACCGAATGGTCTGGGCACCACCACGGTTGGTGAAGGCACCAAGATCATTCCCGTAACGATCGGATTGCGCTGGTAGCAGGACGCGAGCTTTTGTACCTGACGGGACACTGAGCCGCTCTGTTGATGATTCGACAGGGCGGCTTTTTTGCGTCTATTGGAGACGCGGGAATGGCTTTAGAGAATGCCGAAACGCGGAGCCGAACCATGCCGCCGGCAAATACGCCTATAGGCGTAAACGCAACCAGCGCGAGCATGTACCACATGGGCTGCTCTCCGCGTTGCTGCATGGCGCTGAGCGCGGCGAGGCAGCAACACGGTGATTGCCAGCGCTAGAACGTGAACGAGCGGGTTATCCGCCGCGATCCACGCTGTTACGTATCCTCCCGCGGCCGCGGCCAGAAATGAGTAACCGAGATTGACGAAGATGTAACCCGGCTTCGGAGTGCCCTTCTCGCTGACCCATCCCGGAGTGAGCTTCTGGAGCAACGCTGTGATTACCGCAACTAGAGCAGCCATTGTGGCAAATCCGCCGAGCAGAGCGAAGAATGCGTGCAGTGCTACCATGGCTTTCTCGGTTCCTCTGTCGGAGTGCCGACTTCGCCGCGCTCAATGCGAGCGAGAAATGCTCGTGCGAGCGCTGGTTCGCCGGGATGGCTCTCGCCGTGCATCGAACATAGATCGAGGAACTCATCGCAGAGGGCATTTCGCTGTTCCTGTTGGGCAAGATGTGCTGCAGTCCGAATGCGAGTTCGCGGAGGCGCGCCGCTTCAGGCCATGCGCGTTCCTGCTCATCGTCTCCGGTAGCTTCGAGAAGAGAAAGGCCGCGTGCGGCCATGCGCACATTCTTCGAGGCAAGCCTGGAGTTGCTCAGAGAATATGCGACTCAGCCTGTCGAGTTGATCCTGATCCATTGTGTCGCGATCGTCCATACTCACGGACTTTCTTACCGCTACTTCTGCATTGCTGCTTCTACTTCTTCGGCGGTGTGGGGCAGATCGGCATCGAGATCGAGAAGTTTGCCATCGGGCAGCACGAGGAAATCACACTCGATACGGACACCGAGCTTCTCCTCGGGAATGTACACGCCGGGCTCGATCGTGAAGACCATACCCGGCTTGAGCACCGCTGGATATTGCGCTGGATCGTGCACGTCGATTCCGACCATGTGCCCAAGACCGTGGAGCCAGTATTTGCCAAGCGGCTGGCCATGCAGATCCTTGCCGTGCGTATTGATGTAGTTGTAGGCAACAGTGTCGAGCGTGTCGGGATCGCGATGGTTGAAGTCGTTGATCTTCGACTTGCCCGGCGACGAACGCTTCGATCGCGGCCTTCTGCGCTCCGAGCACGACGTTGTAGATTTCGCGCTGCCGTGCGGTGAAGTGGCCGTTGGCTGGAACGGTGCGCGTGATATCCGACGCATACATCGAGTACTCGCATGCCGCATCGACGACGACGACATCACCATCTTCGATGGAGGCGGAGTTTTCAGCAGTAGTGCAGGGTCGTTGAGTTGATTCCCGGTGCCGACGATGGGTGCGTAGGATGGGCGCTCACATCCCTGTTCGTACCACGCCGCCGTCATCTTGCCGGCGATTGTTCGCTCGGTCACGCCGGGCTTAACAGACTTCATCATTTCGCGCTGACCGGCGATGGAAGCCGTCGACGCATTTTTGAGCAGCTCGATCTCTCCGGAGTCCTTCACCTCGCGGAGCGGCATCGTCAGCGTCGTCACATCGCGGGGAGCGGGCGCGCTGGTACCAAGGGTCGTAGCCGTATAGCCGAGGAGAGATTTGGCAGCTTTGACTTCGGGCTGTGTCCAGACATTCAGAGCAAGCCTGCGATCGTCGGCAATCAGCTTGTTGATGTCTACAGCGAGGTTTGTCATCGGCTCAACATTGTCGACACCGGTGGCTTTCGACACTCCCGGAGTCGCCGCGTCCATTTTTGCGCCAGTATAGACCTCCATGCGCATATTGCGGGTTGGCAGGAAGAGAATCTCTTTGTAGCCGCGGGAATGGGCCGTCTGACCTGTGCGCTCGGTCTCGTTGACTGGACCGACAATCAGCAGTGCCGCACCCGGTTCGTTCCAGCCCGTCAGGTAGTAAAAGTCGGAGTTCTGGCGATAGGGATCGAAATCGAGCACCGGCTCTTCCGCGGCGAAGAGAATGGCAACGCCGCCATGCAGCGCATTTCCCAGCGCAACGCGGCGAGCGTGGTAGTCGCTTGCGGGATGTTTTTCGAGGGCCTGGGATGCGGGGAATGCGAAGGCAACAAAAACAAGAACCGGTGCAACGCAGCCGGACAATCTTCATTCAGCTATTGTTGCTGACGTCGTATTGTCCTCGGTGCAAAATCGGAAAAGGCAAAAGCAGATTCTTCGTTCGCCCCCAAACTGAAATGCGTTTGGGGCCCCGTTCACTCAGAATGACACCGTAATTCATGGGAAGGAGTTAAGTACGCAGGACACTCAGAATGCGGCAACAGTAGCGCCGTCGGGGATTTCGGCTTCCCGCTCTTTGGCGAGGCGCGCTTCTTCCTCATCGAGCATCTGGAGGAACAGGCGGGCGGGAACGGGTCGTCCGAAGAGCCATCCCTGCGCATGAATCTGCTGGTTGCTCGCAGCGAAATAATCGGCCTGGGCGCGTGTTTCGATGCCTTCCACTACGACCCGCAACTTGAGCGTCTCGGCCATGGTAAGAATCTGCGGCAGGATGGAAACAGTGACGGCGTCGGTTCCAATGGCCTTGGTGAAGGCCTTGTCGATCTTGATGGCGTCGACCGAAAGATCGTGCAGATAAGCCAGGCTCGAGTAGCCGGTGCCGAAGTCATCGATTGCGACGTAATGGCCATTCTGACGGAGGCGGAGAATCGTATTTCTGGCCACCTGCTGACGAGCGGTGTAGCTCTCTGTGATCTCGATGCCGAGGTTGCGCGGCGAGACTTCAGCACCAGCGAGAGCATTTTCGAGCATCGGGAAGGAATTCACTGTCTGCAAGATCCGACGCAGCGATATTCACGTTGACGCGGAAAGTGGAGCGAGCACGCATGGTGGAACCGAAGTCGCGCAATGCATGGCGCAACACAAGTTTTGTAATCTGGCTAACGAAACCCCGCTCCTCGGCGATTTTCACGAAGACGTCGGGACTCACCGCATTCTTATACTCGTCAGTCCAGCGCACCAGGGCCTCGGCCTCGACGATATGGCCCGTGGCGAGATCGACAATCGGCTGATACACAACAGTGAGGGCGTCGGAGCGGAGCGAGCGAAGCAACTGCTGCTCAACACTCTTGTTACGGCTGTAGAGCAAAGGGAAGAGCAAGCCGATGAGAGCAGCCTGCTAACGGCACCGATAGCGAGACATGCCATGAAATAACCGCGGGTGACGGCCAACGCGTCAGAAATTGAAATGTAAGCACGTCAAGCAAGTCGCGCCGTCGATCGAGCAGCGGGTTACAGTAAAGTGTCTTGTTACCTAATTGCAACTTACCTTCGTGGGTGAGAATCTTTTGCTAGACATCGGGGCTTTCGCCCAGTATCTGTCCTATCTGACGATTCGGCGCATCCACGGCTGTCGTCGTGAAGTGCATGGGTGGGGCCACCTGCGAAGCCAGAATATAGGGGTTGTAAACAATGAATGAGTTGCCCTCTTGCAACGAGATCACGTCCTGGTCGTCTACGCGAAAAGGAGGCAGGTTTGTTATAGATCTTTGTTCCATCCTGCCGGGAGATGTTCGGGGGGGTATCTTTGCGATTCAGCGAGGACGTTGCGGCCGGCAGTTGCTTGGAACATTCAATTCGCGATCGCGCAGGCGTCCGGCGACGCTCAGGAATTGCCACAGGAAGATGAGATTGACGAACTTATTCGATTTCCGCTTTGTCGCTGTCGCAGGGCCGAGGTATTCATCGTCGCCAGAATGCGCGCGCTATTCGGCCGTCGAGGTCACGCTTTCGAGCAAAAGGCGATTCGCCTAGAGATCGAGCCGGTCCTTGACCTGATTCAGGGCAAATCGAATGGCCCAGCAAGATTCCGCCCAGCCCGCCCACAGGCGGCGAGCAGGATGGTCGACACACATTGTGATTACGACGCGCTGGACAAGGGTCCGCATGATTTAGCTCGTCCATTTCATTCAGCCTGATCGGTTCTGCCTTCTGCTCCCCAATAGCGGTAACCCGATATCCACAGCCGTGCCAATGGCGTAAACAGTTGATTGCAAAAGATAGCCGATGGTTACTTTAGCAGCACTTAAGCTCCCAGAATTGGAGGTTGAGTTTGCCTTTACAACTTAAGCGGAAGGTGCAGTCAGGCAAAACCCGTGGATTTCGATTGCGCCCGTGACTGAGCATCCCAAACGTTTGCGTATGGAATGGGTGACTTGCGAGATTCTCGTTGTCCGGAAGAGGGGGCGCATTGAATTTCCCACAAATCGGCCTATGCTAAGCTTGCAGACGAGTTTGTCCGCCTGATTTGCCGTGAGCACACCGGTGGCGGAGAGATGAGTGGGCTCACAGCCCACTTTTTATTTGGGGCAAACTTCGCCCGGAAACGGCCGGTGATTTGACCTGGACCCCCGGAGGAAAGGGTCCAGCGGACGGGCTTGGATGAATGGCGGCAAAGCTGGATGAAATTCGGTTGGCGGCAGAAAGAGTGGCTGCCTCGCACGGGCTCGAAGTGGTGAACGTGGAGTTTGTAGGTCCCGCCAAAGAGCGCGTTCTGCGGGTTTATCTGGAAAAGAACGCCGAGGGCCGGGCGAAGCTGAAAGCAGACGATTGAGGCAGGCACCGAAGGGAACTGCCGGAACGGTTGGCAGAAGGCAAGCTGAGCATCGAGCAGTTGTCCGGTGTGACGCACGAGGATTGTGCGGAGTTCAGCCGGGATTTCGGAGTTCTGCTCGATGTGGAAGACCTGGTTCCCGGAACTGAATACACGCTGGAAGCAAGCTCACCGGGACTGGATCGCAAGCTGAGCAAGGCGGAAGATTTCGAACGGTTCAAGGGCTGTCTGGTGAAGGTACAGACCTTTGAGCCATTGCGCAACAATCGGCACTGGCAGGGGCGGTTGATTGAAGGGCCAAAAGGCAGCGCGGACAAGGCCATTACGCTCGACACGAACGCGGTGAAGCAGAACAGCAAGAGTCGCAAGACGGGCGTTCGACGATTGAGATTGCGCTGAGCAATATTGAAAAGGCACAGCTGGTGCCGGAGATTTAGCACCACTCTGAACGCAAAACCGTTCGGAAACATCAAAGCAGGAGAAGGATGCGCGGCGCGCTCCTCACCCAAACCCAAACTGAACCGGATCTGGAACTGAATCAGCAAAGCGGTTCCCGTACGCCGGGAAGGAATTGAGAGAGTAAGCAGAGTATGGCCAGCCCTTTGTATCAAAGCATCGAGCTCCTGAGCCGCGAGAAAGGCATCGACCCGGGCATCGTTGTGGGCGCGGTGGAAGAAGCCATCGCGTTGGCCACCCGCAAGTACTACAAGACCCAGGAGAACATGCGCGGCGAACTAAATAAGGAAACCGGCGAGATTACGGCCTACATCTACAAAACGGTTGTGGAAGACGAGGAACGTCGAGGACCCGTAACCAGATCACACTTGCGGAAGCGAACGAACTGGCCCCAGGCGTGAAGTGGGAGCAGAGATGCGCATGTATCGCGATACCAGCCCGCTGGGCCGCATTGCCGCGCAACTGGCGAAGCAGGTCATCTTCCAGAAGGTGCGCGAGGCTGAGCGCGACACGATTTACAACGAATACATTGGTCCGCGTCGGCGAAATTATCAATGCCACGGTAAAGCGCGTCGAAGGTCAGGACGTGATCTTCGACCTCGGCAAAGCTGAAGCCCGCATGCCGAAGAAAGAACAATCGCGGCTGGAGTCGTTCTCGCCGGGTGAGCGCGCGCGCGTGGCCATTACTGCGCGTGGAGAAGGCGGCGAAGGGTCCGCAGGTCATCGTATCGCGCGCTGTGCCGGAGCTGGTTTCGCACCTCTTCCAGTCTGAAGTGCCCGAGATCTACGACAACACCGTGGTGATTCGCGCCATCGCGCGGGAAGCGGGCGAGCGCACCAAGATTGCCGTCATGTCGAAAGATAAAGACGTCGATCCCGTGGGCGCCTGCGTCGGCATGAAAGGCATGCGCGTGCAGTCCATCATTCGCGAACTGCGTGGCGAGAAGATCGACATCATTGAGTATCACGAAGATCCGGTCACCTTTGCCGAGAAGGCATTGCAGCCTGCCAAGGTCAGCCGGGTGACCCTGCTCGACGGCCACGAAAAGCATCTTGAAGTCATCGTCGATGACAGCCAGCTTTCGCTTGCCATCGGCAAAAAAGGGCAGAACGTTCGCCTGGCCGCCAAGCTGCTGGGTTGGAAGATCGACATCAAGAGCGAGGAAGAGAAGCGCCAGGAAGTCGAGGCGCAGATGTCGCAAGTGATGACGCAGCAGTCCACGCCGACTCGAGAGCGTGCCCGAGCTTGAGCCGGGCATCATCGAGAAGCTGGTGGCAGCGGGCATCACGACCGTCGAGCAGGTTGCCGACATGACGCCGGAGCAGTTGGAAGAGATTCCAGGCGTCGGACCAAAGACGGTGGAGAAGATCAGTATCGCGGTGAACAATTACTTCGCCATCCTCGACGGCACGGTGGCGCCTGAAGGCGAACCACCAGTCGACAGCGAGGAAGCGGTGATCGCAGAGGCGCTCGAAGAGGGACCAGCCGCCGAAGAGTCTTCGCTCTCGGACGAAGCCGCGGAAGTGACAGCGGACAGCGAAAGCGAAGTGCCCGCGGAAATCGTCGATTCGGGCGACCTGTCGGAGCTTTCGAGCGAGGCCCAGGCGTCGTCTGAGTCGGTCGAAGAATTGGTTGACGAAGGTCAGTACTTCGAGGCGGAAGTGGTCGATGGCGTGGAAAATGCTCCTGACGCCGATGTGGCGGAAGTCACTACCCACGAGCGGCCCGTAGTCGAAGGTGAAAATGTCCCGGACGAGGAATTGCCCGGTGAACAACGTTAGGAATTTGCGATTCGCGGTGTCTTACACCCGCAGTGCCGTTCGGCGGTGCGCGGAACCCGGCCCAACCGCGAAACGAAATACGAAGGCGTGAGGATGCTATGAACGCATAGGCGGACGGGACAATACGGAGGCAACAGGGCGGATGCAGCAAAAGGTTCGAATTAACGACCTGGCGAGGGAACTTGAGGTCAAAAGCAAAGTGATACTCGATCTATTGATCAAGGTCGGGGTCACGGAAAAGAAGACGCACTCCAGCTCCATTGAAGTGGATGAGGCGGAGCGCGTGAAGAAGTATTACGCCGAGCACGGGGAGCCCGGCAGCTCTTCCTCCAGTCGCGCCAGTCGCGCGGCAGCAGACGAGTTCAAGCCCAAGATCGATCTCTCGCACATCTCGAAGCCCGGGGATGTGTTGAAGGCGATCACACAAAAGGCCGCCCCGCCCGCGGCATCTGCGCGTCCCACAGCCGCCGTCCCGTGCAGCGCCGCCTCGCACCAGCGCGACTCCGCTGCTGCCGTGCCGCCGCGCCCGCCGAGCACTGTAGCCAAGCCGCCTGTCGTGGCTGCCAGCGTTGCTCCGGCCGCTCCGGTTGAGACGCCGAAGCCCTAGCTGGCCGCGTCACCTTCATTCACGCCGCAGAGTGTTGCGCGTCCTCCGGCCACTGTAACGTTTCCTCCAGCCCAAGGCGCCCGTGGCGCCTTCTGTGGCCGAGAAGCCTGCAGCCTCGCCTGTTGCCGAGGCGCCCAAGCCAGCAGAGGCCGTTGCAGCATCGACCCGCGGCCGAAGTTGCAGCCGCTGCCCGTTGAAGCCCCGGCGGCAGTAGTATTGCGCCGGTGCGCCGCGTCAGTGGCGACCGCCGCGACTGCGGAAAGGGCAGGCGAGACAGCCCGGCGACAGAGCCGACGTCATCGCCAGCCGCAGCAAAGCCCGCACCCATTGCGCACAAGCCCATCGTGCCGCAGCGGCGACTCATTGTCCCGCAGACGGGCCCGCGGCCCGTGTATGCCGCGCCGCCACGCCCGGCGGCCAGCACTGCACCTCCGCGCACGGGCTGCCCGAGCGTGGCAAGCCGATCTTCCAGCGTCCCCGTCCCCCGTATCCCGGACAGGGAGCCGGCCCAGGCGGCCCTGGTGGCCCAAGCACGGGCCGTCCGCCCATGCGGCCCGGCGAACGCCGTGGGCCCGGCATCCTACGCGCCCAGGAGCTCCTGGTATGCGTCCTCCCGGATTCGGCGCAGGAGCCGGAGCAGGTAGTCGGGGCTGCCCCCTCCGCCAACAGGCCGTCCTATGGGCCGCCCTGCCCGGCCCGGACAGCGCTATGTGCCGCGAGGAGTGAAGGAAGGCCCGATGAAGGGCTTTACTCCTCCGCCGCGCTCTGTCGCTGTCGAGCGAGCCGTTGCCCATCACGCGCAACATCACGATTCCGGAAGGCATCAGCGTGAAGGACCTGGCGGAGAAATTGGAAATCCGCGCCAAGGACCTGATTGCACGCCTGCTGGCGCGCGGCGTGTTCGCCACCGTCAACCAGACGCTCGATTCCGAGCTCGCCAGCGAGATGGCGCGCCATTTCGGCGCGAGCACCGAGGTCATCACTTTCGAAGAGCAGTTGGCGAAAGATCCACTCCGCGGAAGGTCTCGGGCGAAGAATGCCAGTGTCGGCGCGGTGACGCGTCCTCCTGTGGTCACCATCATGGGCCACGTCGATCACGGCAAAACCAGCCTGCTCGACGCAATTCGCCAGACCGAGCGTCGCCGAAGGCGAAGCCGGCGGCATCACGCAGCACATCGGCGCCTACAAGGTCGCGCATCACCGACACGAATTCTCCGGCCTTCGGCCGCGAGATCGTCTTCCTCGATACCCCAGGCCACGAAGCGTTTACCCGCATGCGTGCCCGCGGATCCAAGGTCACGGACATCGTCGTGCTCGTGGTTGCAGCTGATGACGGCGTGATGCCGCAGACGCTCGAAGCCATCGACCACGCCAAGGCGGCGAATGTGCCGATCATCGTGGCGGTGAACAAGATCGACAAGCCTGACGCCCTGCCCGATCGCGTCAAGAAGCAACTGGCCGATCGCGGCCTGATGCCCGAAGACTGGGGCGGCGAGCACGGTGTTCGTCGATGTTTCTGCCAAGCAGAAGACGAACCTGAACCTGCTGATGGAAATGATTTGCCTGGTTGCCGATCTTCAGGACTCTGAAGGCGACGCCGGATCGTCCGGCGAGCGGAACGGTGCTGGAAGCCAAGCTGGATCGCGGACGCGGTCCGGTGGCCACCGTGCTGATGCAGAATGGCACGCTTGCACGCGGGCGACAACTTCGTGGTGGGCAACATCGTTCGGCAAGGTCCGCGCCATGTTTAATGATCGCGGACGCCGTTGAAGAAGCCGCGCCTCCATCCACGCCGGTGGAAGTGCTCGGTCTGGAAGGTCTGCCGCACGCGGGCGATCAATTCCTGGTAGCCGTCGCCGACCGCGAAAAGGCCAAGCGATATTTCCGAATACCGCGAAGGTCGTGGAGCGCGAGGCACAATTGGCCAAGAGTTCGCGAGTTTCGCTGGAAGGTCTGGCCGAGCAGATCAAGTCAGCGCCGGCAGAAAGACCTGCCTGATCATCTTAAAGGGTGACGTGGGCGGTTCGGTCGAAGTGCTGACCGATATCCTGGGCAAACTGTCGAACGAAAAGGTGAAGATCAAGTATCGCACTCCGGCGTCGGCGCCATCACCGAGTCCGACATTCTGCTGGCGTCAGCGTCGAACGCCATCAGTCATCGGCTTCAATGTTCGCCCCGAACGCAAGGCGCAGGAACTCGCCGAGCAGGAAAAGGTGGACATCCGTCTGCACTCGATCATCTACGAGTTGCAGGATGAAATGAAGCGCGCCATGACCGGCCTGCTCGATCCAATCGTTCAAGGAAACTTACCTTGGCCGCGCCGAAGTCATTAGACATCTTCCGCATTCCGAAGGTGGGCACCATCGCCGGCTGCCAAGTGCTGGATGGCGTCATCAAGCGCGATTCCGATGTTCGCCTGCTGCGTGACAACGTTGTGGTGTTCAAGGGCAAGATCGGATCGCTCCGGCGCTTCAAAGACGATGCCAAGGAAGTCACCAATGGCATGGAGTGCGGCATCGGCTTGGCGGTTTAGCGACATCAAGGCAGGCGACATCATCGAGGCATTTGTCACGGAAAAGGTGGCAGCCGATCTTGGTGCACTGACGTCAGCCAAAGCGTAGCCCTTAAGAAGTCCAATCCTTTACAGCCCGCTTCTCGCCATGAGGAGCGGGTTTCTTCTTTTTCGGAAAGATTTTCGAACGCTTTCGCCTCTTCCCAGGTCTTAGGGTGTGTACAACGCGAACGCTGCGTCTGAGAACGATCTGCAGCCCGAGGGAGCGCGCGAGTTTTGGCTATTGATCCGGATGCCGAGTTCACTGCACTCGTTCATCGTCAGTCGCGTTTTGTCTTTCGGGTGGCTTATGCAGTTCTGCTCAATTCTTACGACGCCGAAGACGCGGTGCAGGAGACTTTTTTGAAGCTTTATCGCAATCGCGGATGGGAGCAGGCGGAGAACGAGCGTGCCTACCTGGCTCGTGTCGCGTGGCGTGAGGCAGTTGATCTGCGTCCGCTCCGTTCGCTGGCCTCGGTCTCAAGTCCCGAATCGCTGGAAGCAGATGAAGCACCATCGTTGCAACCGGGGCCGGAGCAAACACTGCTTTTCGCAAATCAGAATTCGACGATTCACGCGATGATCGATGCACTCCCTGAAGAATTGCGAGTACCGCTGGCACTCTCGGCCTTTGAGGAACTTCGTTCGCCGGAGATCGGATCGATTCTCGGAATTCCGAAGGGACCGGTCGCACCCGACTGCAGCGCGCCCGGCAGATTCTCGCGCCAGAAACTCACTTCAATCCAGGAGTCGCGCTATGCCTGAAAAAGACCAGCTGGATCGGATGCTCGAGTCGGCGCTCTCAAGCTATGGCGACCCGGGAATGGACCACGAAGCGGAACTGGGACTCGCTGAGCGCATTCTGGCACGCGCCTCGAGCGAGGAGAATCCGTATCGCTCCGCACCTAGATGGCGCAGCCGCTTTTTGGTGTGGGCTGCTCTTCCGGCAGCGGCTTGTCTGCTGTTGACTTTCCTCCTACTGAAGTCTGCGGGGCCGAGAAACACGCAACAGTCAGCCCGCCTGCCGCAGGCCGCATCCTCGAGCGCCGAAAACAAAGTGCCCAAGGTTGCAAACGGCATGCACGCGCAAAAGACGCGAAGCCCTGAGCGACATTACACACAGCCCCGATCCGCCTCCGCGGTTGCCAAGTCAGATGCCCGGCCGAAGCTCGACGTGTTCCCGCGCCCCCAACCGCTCTCGCCTGAAGAACAGGCGCTCTACGCTTTTGCAACGCAGGTTCCCGAAGAGCAACGTCAAGCCGTCCTGGCGGCGCAAAAAAAGCGACGACGCACCGCTCAACGTCGCTGCCATTCAGCATTCAACCTCTCGAAATTTCCGATACCGGCAAGAACTAAGGAGATATCCATGCGCAAGCTCGCTCTCGTTTGCTGTTTCGCAATCCTCACGATGTCATTCGGGCTCAAGACGCTGGCACAGGACTCAACACCGGCACCGGAGCCAGCCAAAGCTTCGCAGGGGCCGGCGCACTTCTACCATCTCGACTTTGTCGTGCAGGAGTTGGGTTCGGATGGGAAACCCACGAACAGCCGCTCATATACAGCAACCATCAGCACTGATCCACATAACTGGTCAACTTCCATCCGCACGGGCTCTAAAATTCCTATTGCCACTGGATCTTCCTCATCCAGCAGCAACCAGGCACTCGTCAATACGCAATGGCAATACGTCGATGTTGGTGTAAACATTGATGCGCGCAATGCACGCGAAATTGGCCGCCAGTTGTCACTCGATCTGGTTGCGGACGTGAGTAGTGTGGCTGCAGCAAATGATCCAAACCTTCATCAGCCTGTGATCCGCCAAAACAAATGGCAGGCGTCGGTTCTGATCCCCATCAGTAAGGCGGCGGTCGTGTTTACGTCAGATTCCCTTGACAGCAAAGGCAGCGTGCAAGTGGTGGTCACCGCTACCGCACTTCAATAGGATCAACAGGTCCCCTATGCCTTGAAAATGGTGCCCTTTTGAACGAAATCGCGCAACCCTACCCAGCGCTTGGGCGTTCTAAATGGATTGAACGATCCGACCGAGGAGGGAATAAATGTCTTCAGAATTGAAGGGCAAGAAGATCGCGATTTTAGCTACCGATGGATTTGAGCAGTCCGAGCTGACCGATCCTCGTAAAGCGCTGACTAATGCCGGAGCCACCACGGTGGTGATCGCTCCGAAGAGCGGCGAGATCAAGGGCTGGAACAAGAAGGATTGGGGACAGGCGGTGAAGGTGGACCTACTACTTGCCAATGCAAATCCACACGACTACGACGCACTGGTACTGCCCGGTGGGGTGATGAACCCCGATCATCTCCGCATGGACCCGGCGGCGGTGAATTTTGTGCGGCAGTTTGTGTCCACTGGAAGGACGGTTGCTGCCATTTGTCACGGACCGTGGACTCTTGTGGAAGCTGACGCACTGAGGGGAAAGACCGTCACTTCATGGCCTTCGCTAAAGACCGACATCAAGAATGCGGGCGGCACGTGGGTTGACCAGGCTGTTGTTACGGATGGTCAATTCATCTTCAGCCGCAAGCCTGACGATATTCCGGCGTTCAACAAGGCGATTATCGAGTCTGTTGCGCACGGTGTGGAAGCACACGCATAGCGCACCGTGTGCCCTTGGCCTCCATCCGATTGCGCGCTCAGCGTGAAGGGATGGAGGCCAAACTACATCTCACTCTCATCGACTTCCTGTCCGTTTCCCATTTCACAGCCCCACTCAATGAATTCTCTCTTCCGTCTGTAAGAAATCCCAGGGCCCGGAGACTACCTTATACAGAAGGGAAATCTCCAGAAATGGCAAGGCGCGACGATCTGTATGAGGAGGCGTTCCGGACGCATGGATCGGCGCTCGATCGCCTCGCACGGGCCTACGAAGCTGAACCCGAAGCGCGACGCGACCTGTTGCAGGAGATTCACTTTGCGCTTTGGCGCAGTTTTGAAACCTACGACGCGCGATGCACGATGCGTACCTGGGTTTACCGCGTGGCGCACAATGTTGCCGCGTCTCATGTCGCGCACGATCGCCGGGCGAAATCGAACCAACTCGTCAGTATCGAAGCGGTCGACGTCCCGGATTTGAGGGACGATGCCGAGGCTCTTGCGGACCGTCACATGGCGTTAGAGCGCCTCCTCGCCTTGATTCGCGACCTCAAACCACTCGATCGCCAGGTGGTTCTGCTTTTTCTTGAGGGTCTGGATGCCAGTGGGATTGCGGATGTTACAGGCATCTCCGCAGGCTACGTCGCGACGAAGATTCATCGCATCAAGAACGTTCTGACTCAGCGTTTCAAAAACGGAGGACATCATGTCGAATGAATTCTCTCCTTCCAGCGTTGAAGGGCTATGGCAAAGCCAGCCCACCGAACCGCAGAAAATTGCACCCGAAGACTTTCACCGGAAGATGCGGAAGTTTGAACGCAAGATTGCATGGCGCAACATTCGAGAGTATGTGGCAGGCGCATTTGTGGCAGTCATTTTTGGATATTACACGTTCAAGTTTCCGACACTGCTTGTTCGCATCGGCTGCGTCCTCATCATCGCGGGAGTCTCATATGTGATGTATGAGCTGCATCGCAGAGCTTCGGCTGAACCTGCGCCAGATGAGCTCGCGGCAAGCAGTTGCGCCGAGTTTCAGCGTTGGCAACTCGTGCGCCAGCGCGATGCACTGCGATCCGTATGGTCGTGGTATTTGCTTCCATTCCTTCCCGGCATGTGCGTATTTCTTTGCGGACTCTTCGAGTTTGTCATGGGCATTGCGCGAGCTGCGGGCAAGCCCTTTCCTCTCGTGGCCGCGATTGCAGCGTTCTCGCTAATAGCAGCCGGCATTGGAGCCGTTTTCTTCGCTATATGGAAGCTGAACAATTGGGCCGCCAACAAACTGCAAGTTCAGATTGATGAACTCGATGCGCTCATGCGCAGTCAGGGCTAGCGCATTGGTCTTTGAAGTTTGAAATGAGCACTCTTAAAAGCAGAAGCGGCAACCTCATGAGGAGATTGCCGCTTTGTTCTTGATGACGTGAATGCTAGTTTCGGCTGCGCAATTTCGAGAGCAGCCGCAGGATCTCAAGGTATAGCCAGACCAGCGTGACCATGATACCGAAAGCGCCGTACCACTCCATATACTTCGGCGCACCGTAGTTGACCCCTTGCTCGATGAAGTCGAAATCGAGAACGAGGTTGAGCGCGGCGATGGCGCAGACCAACAAGCTGAACGCGATACCGATCGGGCCCGCGCCATTGATTGTGACGAACTGGAAGCCGAAGAAGCCCAGGATCATCTGAAGCAAATAGAAGAGCGCGATCCCGCCGGTCGCGGCGATGATGCCGATACGAAGTTTGTTCGTCACCTTGACCAAGCCGGTACTGTAGACCACCAGCATCGTCAACAGCACGCCGAAAGTAAGCCCGACGGCCTGGATGGCAATGCCGGGGTAGCGCAGATCGAAGAAAGCTGAAATGCCGCCCAGAAAGAGTCCTTCCAGCAGCGCATAGATCGGAGCCGTGATGGGTGCCCAGCTCTGTTTGAAAATCGTGACCATGGCGGTGATGAACCCGCCAAAGACGCCGAGCATCAGCAGTCCCGAAACGTCGGAGGGGTCATGCGTCTGCATGAAGGTGCGCCAAGTGTACGCCGCTGTGGCAAAAGCGCAGATCAGCAGGATGCCGGTCCGGTTAACCGTACCGTTCAAGGTCATCCGGTCAGTGACGTCAAGCGCACCACTTCGGCCAGCCGCGTCTTGAAACGCCTTGTTACCCAAAGCAGGATTGGATGTCTTAAACAGAGCCATCAGAGTCTCTCCAGTTCCGCTGCGAGCCGGATTTTCCCAAGATTTCAAAGGGGAAATCGCGACCTCTATGACCATTTTAAATCCGGCTGGGCAACCGGTCACTGGGATGGCAGATTCCAACGGCAGCAGGCCTTCAGGACTTGCCATTTTCAACAAATTGCCCTGAGGTTGAAAATCTCTTGAATTTCTTGCTTTTCCGCCGTTATCTCAATGGGCTATAGTGACCGTCAACTCACATGCCCCTGGAGGCACCTATGAAGATCAACGACACAATTGGCATTTTGATCGGGTGTCGCCCCGAAAGAAAGGTGCTCTCCATCGATCCTGACCAGTCTGTTTACGAGGCACTGGAGACACTGGCCCGGTACAACATCGGTGTTCTGCTGGTCTGTAAGGACAACCGGTTGGTGGGCATCTTCTCTGAGCGCGATTACGCGCGCAAGGGCATCCTGGGCGGCAATACATCGCGCGAAACCAAGGTGAGCCAGCTCATGACCAGCCCGGTCATCTCCGTCAGCCCGAAACACACGGTGGACGAGTGTATGACCCTAATGACGGAGCACGACTTCCGCCATCTGCCGGTTGTGCAGAACGATACGGTGATCGGCGTCATCTCCATCGGCGACTTGGTGAAGTGGGTGATCTCGGGCCAGGAACAGACCATCCAGGCCCTCGAAGGCTATATCGCTGGAGCGTACCCGTCGTAGGCGCTAGAGCGGATATCGCTCCAATTGCACGCATTGCTTTGCAATGGCGTGGCTTAGTTGAACTGAGTCCATTGGCGTAAAGCGCGTCAACCTTCGCAAAATCGCTAATTGCGTCTTCAACATATCGCCCTCGCCACAGGCCGCGAGCACGCGTCGCGCGGACTGCTCTGCCAGCGCCATGCTCTCGTCGGCGAGCACGCTTGTGATGGCAGCGGCGACTGCCGCTGTGCTTTTGACGGAGGCGGCCAGTTTCCGGGCACGCAGCAGCGACGACTCGAGTGCGAACACCTGGGTGATGATGTCGGCCAGATCGGCCATCACTTCCTGCTGATCCTGAAGAGCCGTCATGTATCGCTGGCTCGCGACTCCGGCAGCAAAGAGGCCGATCTTACGTATGGCGGCGAGGATGGCCGCTTCGCGCTGGAGCACTTCGCCGGTATCTTCGGCGGAGTCGAATGAGGGCGGCTGCATCACTTCATCCATCAGAGCCTTGATAGCCGGCATGAGGGGAAGTTCGCCTGCCATGGCGCGCTTCATCATCCAGCCGGTAATGATCATGCGGTTGATTTCGTTAGTGCCCTCAAAAATCCGGTTAATGCGCGCATCGCGGTAGAAACGCTCTGCCGGATACTCCTCGACATAGCCGTAACCACCCATGGTGGCGACCAACTCGTCGGACACCAGCGACAGCATTTCAGAGCCGTAGACCTTCAAGATGGAGCATTCAACCGCGTACTCCTCGATGCGGCGCTGGATGTCGCGCGGGGAACGCGTCGCGTGATCGCCGAGTTGCTCGAGACTGGCATCGATCATGCCGACGGTGCGGTATGCCATGCTTTCAGCGGCGTACAGGCGTGTTGCGCTCTCTGCGATCTTTCGCCGGATGAGTCCAAACTCCGCGATGGATTTGCCAAACGCCTTGCGCTCTTTTGCATAGCGGGCCATGTGAGCCAGGGCATGACGTGCCCCACCCACGCAGGCCACGCCCAACTTGTAACGACCCACGTTGAGCACGTTGAACGCGATGTGATGGCCCTTGCCCGGCTCGCCAAGCAGGTTCGCCACCGGCACCTTGCAGTCCTGCAGCACCAGTGGACAGGTGGAGGATCCGCGAATGCCCAGCTTGTGTTCTTCCGCGCCGACTGTCAAGCCCGGGGTGTCACGCTCGATCAAGAATGCGGAGAACTTCTCGCCGTCGATCTTGGCGAAGACCGTGTAGAGGCCGGCGATGCCGCAGTTGGTGATCCACATCTTCTCGCCGTTCAGGGTGTAGGTGCTGCCGTCGGGCTGAGAGGGTCGCCCGGGTGCGAATATTCATGGCGTCGGAGCCGGAGGTGGCTTCTGACAGGCCATAGGCGCCGATCAACTCACCGGTGGCGAGCCTGGGCAGATAGCGCTGCTTTTGCTCCTCGGTGCCGTACCAGACCAGGGGCAGGGTGGCGATGCCAATGTGGGCTCCGAATGCCGTTGAAAAACTGGCATTGACCGAGAGATGGTCGGTGATGATCGTGGACGTGGTCTTGTCCATCCCCAGGCCGCCGTACTCCTCGGGAATATCGACGGAAGCGAACCCCAGATCCGCCGCCTTGCGCAGCAGTCCGATCAGCACCCCGGGCTTCTTGGCGTCGATGTCCTCGGAGGCCGTGAGAACCTCGTCGCGGGCAAACTGGGCTACGGTTGCCGCCATCTGCCGCTGTTCTTCGTTGAGGTCTTCCGGGGTGAAGACCTCGGCGGGGGTGCGAGTGCTCGATAAGAAAGCTGCCGCCTTTGGCGGCAACAACGGGAGAAACGGCTGTCGTAGACATGGGGATCTCTCCAACTGTATGGAAACATTACGCTAATCCGGAGCAAGCGAGCAACCGTCAGGAGGTGAATGTCGGTCCAGATGAGACAGAGGATCAGGAAAAGTAGCGCAGGAAGCAGCTCCGATTCCAGGTTTGAATCGCCCTGAAGAGGACACGTTGCACAACGCAGCTTCAATCACTGCCATCGCATACAATGCATTTATCCCGTTTATGGAGGATCTGCACTGCTCGCCGAGCTCAAAATGATGGTCAGCCTGGCCTCCGGACTGCCTGCGCAAGCCGCCTTTTTTCTTGCCGGCAGCCAGCAGAACAGCTTTCGCCACCAGGTGAAGATGCTGCTGAGCGACCCGTTCTCCACGGTGCGCCACTACTGGAACTGGTTTGACGCAGCGCTTCTGATTCCCTACTTCCTGGTGATGATCGTGCTGGCGATCTACGGCGTGCACCGCTACACGCTCTGCTACCTCTACTTCAAGCACCGCAAAAACTACAACCCCAACCCGGTCAAGTACTTCGAGGAGCTGCCCCGGGTCACGATTCAGCTGCCCATCTTTAACGAGCAGTTCGTCATTGACAGGCTTGTGGAAGCGGTCTGCGCCCTCGAATATCCCCAGGACAAGCTCGAGATCCAGGTCCTCGATGACTCCACCGACGAGACGACCGAGGTTGCCGCAGGCATTGTGGCGCGGTACGCCGCGCTCGGCCATCCGATCGTCTACATCCATCGCGCCAACCGGCACGGATTCAAAGCGGGAGCGCTTGATGCGGGGCTGAAGGTAGCGAGCGGCGAATTTATTGCCATCTTCGACGCCGATTTTGTTCCTCCGCCCGACTGGCTGATGAGGGTTATCCACCACTTCGGCGAGCCGGATGTGGGCATGGTGCAGACGCGCTGGACTCACCTCAATCGCGACTACAGCCTGCTGACCCGGATCGAGGCCATCCTGCTCGACGGCCACTTCATCCTGGAGCACGGCGCCCGGGCGCGCACCGGGGACTTCTTCAATTTCAACGGCACTGCGGGCATGTGGCGGCGGCAGGCGATCGCAGACGGCGGCGGCTGGCAGCACGACACGCTTACCGAAGACACTGACCTCAGTTATCGCTCGCAGCTGGCTGGGTGGCGATTCAAATACCAGCCCGGACATCGAATGCCCGTCCGAGCTGCCCATCGAGATGACCGCCTTCAAGACGCAGCAGGCGCGCTGGGCCAAGGGGCTTATCCAGACCTCGATCAAGATGCTGCCCCGCATCTGGCGCTCGAATGTGCCGCGCCGCATCAAGATTGAGGCGGTTTATCACCTGACGGCGAACCTGAGTTATCCGCTGATGATCATCATGACTGCGCTGCTGATTCCGGCGATGATCGTCCGCTTCTACCAGGGCTGGTTTCAGATGCTGCTGATCGATTTTCCGCTGTTCACGGCATCATCGGCTTCGATTGCGGTGTTCTATCTTGCAAGCCAGCGCGAGATCTATCCGAAGACATGGATGAAGACTTTCTTTTATCTTCCATTCCTGATGGCGTTGGGCATCGGTCTCACCGTCACCAATTCGAAGGCCGTGATTGAAGCGCTGCTCGGCATCAAGAGCGCGTTTGTGCGCACCCCCAAATATCGCGTGGCGCAAAAGGGAGAGAAGTCGCAGGCGGCGAAGTATCGCAAACGCCTGAAGCTGGCGCCGTGGATCGAGCTGATTATTGGCTGCTATTTCCTGCTGGCGATCATCTACACCTTCACGAACCACAACTACTTCACTGCTGCCGTTTCTGATTCTGTTCGTGCTTGGCTACTGGTACACGGGATTGATGAGCCTGCTGCAAGGGCGGTTTGAGCGCTGGCGCAGCGGAACCGAAGCGAATACGGATGAATCGAGCCCGAAGCCGTTCCCGGTAGGGGTGTAGAGAAGCCACGTCGCGTCTATTTGGCTCCCTCAATAGACTTGGCCAGGGAACAAGCGACTTAGCCATGCGTATATACGGCATGCCTTTCCGCATTCGCGCTCTCCTGTTGTTCGCCCTCCTCGTTCATGTCTGCGCGGCGTCGGGATTTGCGCAGAGCATCACCGACCCGTCCAGCGCAATCTCAGAGGTGATCGGCAACCACCAATTCGACCTCTCTACCACCGGGCGAGATTTCTTGTTGAATGAAGCTCGAGACAGCGACTATTTTCTCCTCGGCGAATTGCACGGCGAAAACGAGATACCTGCTCTTCTTCGGTCAATCTGGCCTCAGATGTGGAAGGACGGTTATCGGCATATCGGCGCCGAAATCAGTCCATGGGCAGCGTCTCAGCTTGAAATGCCCGAGAACGCACAAGGTCCAAAGATCATAGGACTATGGACACGTCGTCAAGCAGATGACGCGCGCATCCCTTCCGCCTCAGGAGCAACAGTACTGTGGGGTTGCGACATGGAAGAGATCCAGCCGGAGGCGCTCATCGCGGAACTGCTCAGACTGAATCCACACAACCGTGAACTGCAGCAGATGGCTGAAATCACAAAGAGTGGCGGCTACTCCAGAAAACGGTCACCCGAGCTCCTGGAACTTGCGCAAAAGCTCTCGGGGCTCAAGGACGAACAACCGGGAGGTATCTCGCTTTGCCAGAATCTGATCGCAACGCTCCAGATCGATAAGGCCCGTACTGATCCCGCAACAAAGATGCTTGCTCAAAATGAACGTGAGCTGTTAATGAAGGAGCAGCTTCTGCAACACCTACGGCATGATTCGCTGCAAGGATCAAAGGTCCTCCTCCGATTCGGACGCAATCATCTGCACCGGGGATACGATGCGCGCGGCATCTCAACGTTGGGGAACTTCGTGGCTGAGTACGCCGTCGCTCACGGCCAGCGGGCATTCAATGTCGGCGTATTTGCAGCGGGCGGAAAAGAGTCGCTCCTGGGAGAAACCTGGAATGCTGACGAGCGGGGAGATGAACCTGCATTCGCTTTGCTCGCGGAAAAAGCAAAGTCGGATGTCGCGATATTTGATCTCCGGCCCCTCAGGCAGCTGTTGCACGCCATACCGCTAAAGGAGCGTACTTCGCTGCAAACGAACCTCATTTATTGGGCGGATTCGTACGACGCCCTGATTTGCTATCGAATCGTCACACCGCTTATTCCGGGAGAATAAGGCGAATCTTCTGAATTTCTGGATATGTCAGGTTAATGGTCCCCTCCGCTACAATGTCAATAAGCGCCTGCCGTCCCTGGATTCGAATCCCGGGGCCGCCAGGCGCATCAGAGCATTATGCTAGCCAAAAACCTGACGGAAGCCCTCACCTTTGATGATGTTCTGCTTGTCCCTGCGTACAGCGAGGTAGTTCCGGCGCAGGTGAGCACGCAGACGCAGCTCACGCGCGACATTACGCTGAACACCCCGCTGCTTTCGTCGGCAATGGACACCGTGACCGAGTCGCGTATGGCCATCGCGATGGCGCAGCAGGGCGGCATCGGCGTGGTTCATCGCAATCTCACCATCGAGGCGCAGGCCGGCGAAATCGACAAGGTGAAACGCTCTGAGAGCGGCATGATCGTCGACCCCGTCACCATCGGGCCCGATCAACAGATCGCCGATGCACTCGAGGTGATGCGGCGCTACAAGATCTCCGGCGTGCCCGTGACCAAGGCAGCAAGCTCGTTGGCATTCTCACCAACCGCGATCTCCGGTTTGAAACGCGGACCGATGTGCCCGTTGGCGACGTGATGACGAAGGAGAACCTGATCACGGTTGCCGTAGGGACCACGCTGGAAGAGGCCGAGCTGATTCTGCACAAGCATCGCGTCGAGAAGCTTCTGGTGGTCGACGATCAGTACAACCTCAAGGGTCTGATCACGGTAAAAGATATCCAGAAGAAACTGAAATATCCCAGCGCCAGCAAGGATGAAAAAGGCCGGCTGCGCGTCGGCGGAGCGATCGGCGCTACCGGCGATTTCCTTGAGCGTGCGGAAGAACTGGTGAACGCCCGGGTGATGTGCTCGCTATCGATTCGGCTCACGGACACTCGTCGCGCGTTCTTGATGCCGTGCGCGAAGTGAAGAAGCGTTTCCCCGGTGTTGGACTTTTGGCCGGGAACGTGGCCACATACGAGGGTGCGATTGCGCTGATGGATGCTGGCGCTGATGCGATCAAGGTGGGGATTGGACCGGGCTCTATCTGCACGACGCGGATGGTGACGGGCGCGGGCATGCCGCAGATCACCGCCATCGCCGAGGCGGCACGGGCAGCGCACGAACGTGGCATTCCGGTAATTGCCGACGGCGGCATCAAGTACTCCGGCGAAGTGACGAAGGCGATTGCAGCGGGGGCAAGTTCAGTCATGATTGGGTCGCTTTTCGCAGGCGTTGACGAGAGCCCGGGCGAGACCATTCTCTACCAGGGCCGCAGCTTCAAGAGCTATCGCGGCATGGGATCGTTGACGGCGATGAGCCAGGGATCCGGAGAACGCTACTTCCAAAGCGCTGAAGATCTCGCCAAGGAAATTGACACGGAAGGCGTTGTGCAGCGCGAGCGCAACGGACAAAACCGTCTCGGCAAGTTTGTTCCCGAGGGCATTGAAGGGCGTGTGCCTTATCGCGGGCCGCTTGAGGCGATGGTGTATCAGCTTGTTGGCGGGCTGCGCTCCGGCATGGGTTACCTCGGCTGCTCCACGATCGCCGAGTTGCAGGAGAATGCGCAGTTTGTGCGCATTTCAAATGCGGGCCTGCGCGAGAGCCACGTGCACGACGTCATCATCACTCGCGAGGCGCCGAACTATCACGTTGAGTAAACCTGCACAGGCGGCTGATCGAAAATCGAAGCGCTACTGGATTAGTGCGTGGTGGCCTGTGGCGGCAGGCATCTGCATCATCGCTCTCGAATCAACCTCCTACCTGGGAGCGGACCACACCGCCGGCCCGCTACGCTGGATGTGGGAACACCTGTTTGGCCGCGTCCCAGACCAGAACTGGGACATTGTGCATCACTACATTCGGAAAACCGGTCACTTCATCGGGTACGGAACGATGGGCGTGCTTTGGTTGCGCGCCTGGCGAATGAGCCTGCCGCGCGCCGGCCTGCTGCTGGATGCGATACTTGCGCTGATCGGAACCGCAATTGTCGCCGGCACTGACGAGTTCCATCAGTCCTTCCTCGCGAATCGCACTGGTATTCCATCTGACGTTTTGCTGGATTGCTGCGGCGCTTCTGTGCTTCTGTTGCTGGCGTATATCGCCCTTCGCATCGGGGCGCCTAAGCGCCGCTCGCGTTCCGCCTGACCGAGGCTGATCTGCCGGCTTACAAAGGATGACCGGATCTCGAGGCATTCCACAGTTGGTTTTGTGCGTCCAACCCTTGCATGCGGCGGACTGCGCGAATTCGCATCGGGATTTCGGGCTGGCGCTACAAGGGCTGGCGGGGCAGTTTCTACCCGGAGGATCTGCCGCATCGACGTGAGCTTGAATTCGCCGCGCAGCACTTCAACACCATCGAATTGAACGGCTCCTTCTACTCTCTGCAACGTCCGCAAAGCTACAAACAATGGCATGACGAGACGCCTGACGATTTTCTATTCGCGATAAAGGGTTCACGCTACATCACGCACATGCTCAAGCTGAATAACGCGGAAGCGCCGCTGGCCAACTTCTTTGCACAGGGCCTGCTGCGACTGGGCAAGAAACTGGGACCGATTCTCTGGCAGTTTCCACCGCAGTTCGCATTCAATCCTGAAAAGTTGCAGAACTTTTTTGAGTTGCTGCCACGCACGCAGAACGAGGCCGCCCGGCTTGCCCGTCGGCACGATCAGCGGCTGAAAGGGCGCTCGTGGCTGGAGGTCGAAGCCGATCTCCCCATTCGGCATGCCATTGAGATTCGTCACGTTAGTTGTGAATGCCCGGAGTTCATCGCACTGCTTCGCAAGAATCGCATTGCCCTGGTGGTTGCCGACACGCTGGAGTGGCCGCTGCTGATGGATGTGACAGCGGATTTCGTCTACTGCCGGCTGCACGGAAGCGAGCAGCTTTATGCCAGTGGTTACGAGGCCGAGGCGATTGACATATGGGCGCGCAGAGTGGTGCTTTGGTCACGCGGGCAAGAGGTCGCTGATGGAAAAAGAGCGCACCCCAAGCCGGCTTCGAAGCACGCTTTTCGTGACGTCTTCGTCTACTTCGACAACGATGCCAAGGTACGGGCGCCTTTCGATGCGGAGGCGCTACGCAGACGAGTGGATCAAATCGAGGCAAGCGCCGAAAGTTCAGATAGAATCGGTTGCACTGCGGGCGTAATGCAGAGAGCCCACAGACTGCGGAGCCGGACTGCATGAGTGAACGGGGACAAATTCGCGTCGGCATCTCAGGGTGGCGCTTCGATGGCTGGCGAGGCGGATTCTATCCCGAGGATCTGGCGCAGCGACGTGAGCTGGAATTCGCATCGCGGAAACTCAACTCCATTGAGTTGAACGGCACGTTCTACTCGACGCAGAAGCCGCAGAGCTTTCAAACGTGGCGCAAGGAGACGCCGGAGGATTTTGTCTTCGCCATCAAGGGTTCGCAGTTCATTACACACGTACGCAAGCTGGAGAATGTGGAAGGGGCGCTGGCGAATTTTCTTGCGCAGGGAATGCTTTGTCTCGGCAGGAAACTGGGTCCGATTCTGTGGCAGCTTCCGCCGCAGACGTCGTTCAATGCCGAGCGGATTGAGCAGTTTCTCAAGCTGTTGCCGCACACGCAGAGGCAGGCTGCGGCATATGCGAAGCAACGAGATGAGTGGATGGCAAGCCGGTCGTGGCTGGAGGTTGAAGAAGATTTGCCTCTGAGACATGCAATGGAGAGCCGCCACAAAAGCTTCGCCACGCCGGAGTACATCGCGCTGTTGCGGAAATATGGAGTGGCAGTGGTGGTGGCTGACTCTGTGAAGTGGCCGGTGATGATGGATACGACTGCGGATTTTGTCTATTGCCGCCTGCATGGAAGCGAGAAGGTGTACCCCGACGGATACACTCCGGAGGGCATCGATCTGTGGGCCCGTCGAATTATCGCGTGGTCGCGTGGCGAGGAGGTGCTGGACGGCACCCGGGTTCATTCGGAGTTGGGGCCTGAACACACTTATCGCGACGTGTTTGTGTACTTCGACGATGACAATAAGGCGCGCGCGCCGTTCGATGCGCAGAGCCTGAGCGGGCGAATCGCCGAGCTCAGTTAGCGATGATCATTTCTTCAACTCTCCTTTTTTTCGTCTTTTCGGGTAAGTTCGTCATTCTATTCGGTTTAGCATTTCATGGGGGTCTCGCAAACAATTGAAACCAAAGAAGTTAAGGCGTAAAGTCGTCATAAATATAGACTTGGCGGCTGGTTTCTGGCGATTTGCACTGGCTTTGCAGCAGGTTGTCCCATATTGTGAATTCGTCCCCGGAAACGGGTGGCTTGGAATTGATATCGCGCCGCGCATTTCGCCGCTTTCGCCACTGATCCGAGTGTAGGGGTTTTGGAGAAATAAGCTGCAAAACTTCGAGGGACTTTATCTCCTAGAGAATGAGGCGGAATTCCGGGAGAGGCCGGCCTTGACGTCGATAAGGCGAAACGCTTGGCTGCGGCTTGTTCGAGCAACGCCCGTCGCCGTGTCGATCTGCGCTGGGAGGCTGTGTGGATGGTGTGGCGGAGCTTATGTGCTGACGGGCTGGCCGAAGGTGATCCAGAAGCCGTTGCAATCGCGAATGATGAATTCGCGCATTCCGTAAAACGTTTCGTGGAGGTCTTCGACTATGTCGACTTTCCCATTGAGCCTTTGGCGCGTTGCGTCGATGTCATCTACATAGATGTAGAGGTCGAATTCGCGTCGTGGCGCGTCGCTCGGTTTGCCACCTGCGCTCAACATGATGGTGCTTTCGCCTAGTCGAAGCAACGCCCAGATCTCTTCGCCTTCGTCGGATTCTCTTGCAATATCGCGAATAGTGAAGCCGATCGACGCGTACCACTGCGCCGTCGACGCGACGTCGGGAACATGGATCATGGGGACGATTCTTTCCGGCATTGTTGACCTCGTTCGGGCGCGCGGGGAGGGGAGCGCGGGCTGCGATTGGCTACAAAGCAGTCAGTATTTATCGATCATACAAAGAAAGCATGGCCATCCGGTTTGCGGATGGCAGCTTGTCGTCGAGTGCACTTCGTTAGGAAGATTCTGTCCGGCCAAAATTGCGACGGTCAGTTACTTGAAGGTGGCAGCCGGTTCCCAAACGCCGGCCTCGGTCTGCATCAGTTTTTGATTGCCGAAGGTCGCCCCACCGGACTTGGCCTCACCCGCCGGTTTGAATTGTGGCTGATGCAAGACCCAAAGGTGATCGGCGCGGGTAATTGGAACGCCGTTCGCGATCTCCCAAGCGTGCCCGCCTTCCTCGAAAGAGATTCGGCTTGTTGCGACATGTGCCTCAACAGCACCCTTCATGGGCACCTGTGCAATGAGAAACCGACCCTCTCCGGGCAGGTAAATTGCTGACGCCCAGTCCAGGTTATCCGTGCTGAAGATGCCGCCAATCGAACCCACGAGGTCACCGACCAGTTTCTTATCTTTCAGCAGCAAAGGACTGGCGAACCGAATTTCGCCTTGATCGGGACTCAGGTCCTGCTTTCGCATACCAACAAGAATCGGCATGTGATCCAACCACTCACCGGACAGCGTAAGCGTGCCCACATCCGGTACATCAAATTTCAACGGTTCCCCTGGTTCGAGCCAGATCTCTTTTGCAGGATCGTTGTCGAGTTCAAAGGCACCGAACGTATGGGTTCCTGGCGTGTTTGGATAAGTTCGCGAACGAATCTCGAGGAGAACGCGACCTCCCTCCGCGTGAAATAAGTTTCACCTTGTATCCGAGCAACACCGACCCAGCTTTGCCGTATATCGTACAACTTGCCTGATTCTTGTCCAGCGTCGATAGTGGACAATCCATAAGCCGGCCGCTTGGCCCACTTGTAGTCAACAGGACTACGGTTCCGTTGGAATTCGCGCCAACCTTGACGACAGCAAGAGTGCTGGCGAGGGCGACGATGCCAGCGATCATGGCAGCAAAGGCCAGACGTGGAATGCGCATGGTTCCCCATCCTTTCTGGAGGAATGCCTTGAGTGGGTTTTGCGGACGTGTCCAAATATGGTCAGGGGTGTGGGCTGGGATGGACGCGGACTGTTCGAGGCTGGCTGTGCGGCGCAGCTCGACGCCCATCGCGAGATAATCGCGAAGCTGCGCCTGGCATCCCGGGCAGGTGCCGATATGTTCGGCAGCCACGGGCGGGATGATTTCGCCATCGCAGAGTGCGGAGACAAACTCAGCAGCTTCAGTGCAGATCATGGGGAACTCCTTGCGGCGCGCTGTGCCAGATGGCGCGGAGAGCTTCACGGGCAACGAACAGCCGCGATCGGACGGTGCCGACGGGGATGTCGAGAATGACGGCGAGTTCAGCGTAGGATTGGCCTTCAACCTCGCGCAGCCAGAGCAGGCTGCGCTGCTCGGCGGGCAATTGGCTGAGGAGGTCGGCCATGACAGAGGATGACTCGGCGCGTCCGGGCGCGCTGTTCTCAAGTTCAAGCGGGTCGGTTGGTCTCTGTCTCCGCCACCACTCCGCCGCTTGCTTGCGAGCGATGCCGTAGAGCCACGCGCGTAAGGTTCCGCGTTCAGGATCGAATCCCTGGGGACGGCGCCAGATGTGCGTGTAGGTTTCCTGCATAACGTCCTCGACCGCTTGCGAATTGCCTAGCAGGTGGCGTAGGAAGAGACGCAGGCGCGGGGCGGATTCGCGATACCAGGCATCAAATGCCTGGGCGTCGCCTGCGGAGATCTTCTTCCAGAGTTCCCGTTCGTCGAGCAAGTGCGGTCTCCGATCTGTAGTTCGGGCGCAGGACGGAAAAGGTTCAGGGTGGCGAAGAAATTCTCTCAGAAAAATGAAAGGCGCATCGCCCGGAATGGGGCAATGCGCTTGTCGTCAGCATTGAAGCAAGGAGCGAGAAGTCGAAAGCCGCGCTCCGTTCGACGTACAGAACCTGAGCGAGCTCGTTGCGGCCGTTCTACTTTGCGATGACATCACGGATCGGCGCGGCGGCCGTCGGGACCGTGGCGCGATAGTCTTCTCCGAGCAGCGCCGCCATGGTGGCAGCGATCTGGCTCTCGGTAACCGGCTGCGCTTGTTTGCGCTCGCCGAGTGGGGCTGTATCCGGTCCTAAAAACGCCATCCAGGTCTGCATCGACTCGGGAACTTTCTGGCCGTGATCGGTCCATTTCATGCCCATGCCGCGACCGTGATCCGGCAGCACAATCAGCGTGGTTTTGCCGCGGTACTCCGGCATGGACTGGACCATCTCCCAGATCTGCCGCAGATAGTCATCTGCGAGGTGCGCCGCATTCAAGTACTCAGCATACGAACCGGAGTGAGCCCAGTCGTCAGTCTCGCCCAGGCCGACAAACAGCACGCGTGGCTTTTTGGCCTCGACATACTCCATCGCCGTATGGAACGTGACTGGATCGAACGGCTCGTCTGCCCAGATGCGCACTGTTTCGCGCTTCAGCGTGTTCAGCAGATCGAGCTTCGGGGTTGCAGGAATCGCAGTCAGAGGATCATATCCTGCATTGACCACGAAGCCGCATTTCTGGCTCCGGAAGATGCCGTTGAAGACGTTCCAGGCGCCGAAGGCAGCCACCTTGCCAGCGAACTCGGGCTTTTGATTGAGCCACTCGAACACGGTGGCGTTGGGATTCGGCACATTGTCATTCGAGTCGACGCGAGGATCTGCGAGACCCGTCAGAGTCTCGGAATAGCCGGGATAAGAAAAGTTGAAGCCATTGATGACGTGGGAGTCCGAGCCGAGATCGCGGTTGCCGAAGAGCTGTCCCTGGCTCGAGATTACGCTCCACATAAACGGCATCAGGGCTTGCCGCCGCTCAGCCTCTGTGGGGCGCGCGTATCTCTGGCGAGCGAGTTCCGCACGTTCCTTTGCGTCGCCCGGCATATCGGAACCGAGCGTTTCGAGAAGCTCTGGATCGGCGCCGCGAAACACTTCCTGCCAGCGCATACCGTCGATCATGACGAGGACGACGTTTTCTGTCTGATGTGTCGCCGGAGCCTGGGCAGGAGCGGCTGGAATAGATGCGTTAACTGCGGCAAGGAGCATGCCGCCGCACAGGATGCGCAAAACTGCTCTTTTGATCTCCATAGGAAGATCTTGTCATAGCGGAAACGGTTGCGAGATCAAAGCAGAAACACGACGGGCGCATTCCGCGATGGGGATGCGCCCGCGCGATACAGGATAGACGGTGAAATGCAACGAAGACGCTTACGCGGCTTCTTCGCCGCCTTTTTCTTCTTCCTTCTTGCTTTCTTCGAGCTGCTTCTCGAGTTCGGCGCGCTTCTTGGCCTTGACCTCGTCGCGCTTCTGACGCTTCTCGTCGAGCTGCTTTTCGGCGCCGAGCAGTTCGATGAACGCCTTTTCGGCGCCGTCGCCCTTCTGGAAGCCGGTGCGGACAATGCGCAGATAGCCGCCCTGGCGATCGCCGTAGCGCGGAGCCACGGTGTCGAACAGGCGCGTTACCGCCTTGTCGGTCATGAGAAAGCTGAGCGCCTGGCGCCGCGAGTGCACGTCGCCCTTCTTGCCCAGCGTGATCATCTTTTCCACGTGGGGACGCACAGCCTTGGCCTTGGCCACGGTGGTCTCGACGCGGTCTTCTACGATGACGGACGTGACCAGGTTGCGCAGCAGAGCGCGGCGATGGCTGGTGTTGCGTCCGAGTTTGAATCCTGCATTGCGATGGCGCATGGTGAAACTCTCTTTCGAAATTTTCTGGCAGCGTTCACCAGGTCTCAAGATCGAGACCTGGCGGCACCCAAGTCCTGACAACACGATAACCTTAGAAGTTCTCGGTCTCGGTGGGCAGCTGGAGATCGACCGAATCCAGCGGCTCGTCCTCGTCATCGTAGTGGCTGTAGTTGGCAGCCAGTGCGGTCGCCGGAGGAATGCTGGTCGGTCCGGGAACGGCGTTGCCGCTCTCGTCGATCTTCATGCCCAGGCGAGAGGCCCATCTGCGCGAGAATTTCCTTGATCTCGTTCAGGCTCTTGCGGCCGAAATTCTTGGTCTTCAGCATCTCGGCTTCGGTCTTCTGCACCAGCTCGCCGATGGTCTGAATGTTGGCGTTCTTGAGGCAGTTGTAGCTGCGGACCGACAGCTCCAGCTCTTCAACCGAGCGGTTGAGGTTGTCGTTGCGCAGCATCACGCGGCCTTCTTCGCTGCGCGACTCAGCTTCGATCTCTTCTTCGAAGTTGATGAAGATGTTCATGTGGTCCTTGAGCAGCTTCGCTGCCAGACCCACAGCATCGGCGGGAAGCACCGCGCCGTTGGTCCAGACTTCGAGCGTGAGCTTGTCGTAGTCGGTGATCTGACCGAGACGAGCAGCTTCGACCGACGTAGTTCACGCGGCGCACCGGGGAGTGGACGGAATCCACCGGGATGAAGCCCAGGCCCAGATCGGCGTCGAAGTTCTTGTCGGCGGAGATGTATCCGCGACCGCGCTTCAGGCGCATTTCCATCTCGAGCCTGCCGCCTTCAGAGACGGTGGCGATGTAGACGTTCTTGTCCAGAATCTCGACGTCACCGTCGGCCTCGATCATGCCGGAGGTGACTACGCCGGGCTGGTCGGCGCGCAGGTACAGCGCCTTGGGACCGTCGCCGCGAGCTTGAAGGGAATCTGCTTGAGATTCAGGATGATGTCGGTCGCGTCTTCTACAACGCCGGCGATCGACTGGAACTCGTGCAGCACGCCTTCGATGCGAACCGCGGTGACTGCGGCGCCCTCGATGGAGCTGAGCAGCGTGCGGCGCAGGGCGTTGCCGATGGTTGTGCCAAATCCGCGCTCAAAGGGCTGGGCGCTGAACTTGCCGAATGTCTCGCTGAGCGTCTCGGCATCGACTGCCAGGCGCTTCGGTTTTTGAAATCCTCTCCAAAGCATATCGTTATCTCTTTTCCCGCGCGGCAGGTACGTCGCGATGCATTTTGCGGCGGCCGCGCAAGTTCTCCTTCGGATTTAGGTTTCGAGTTCAGCGGCACGGCTCAGTTTGATCCTGCCGGAACTACTCGGCTGAGCCCGACGCCAGACGCTGTCGCCTGTGCAGTTGCTTACTTCGAGTACAGTTCGACGATCAGCTGCTCGTTGATCGGCAAATTGACGTCCTTGCGCTTCGGCAGCGCGAGAACGCGCCCGGACAGGTTGTCGAATTCGACTTCGAGCCACGCCGGAACCGGGTTCTGCGCTGGCAAATTCTGCGCGCCCTGCTCGATGATGATCAGTTTCTTCGCAGATTCGCGAATCGCGATCTCGTCGCCCACGTTCACCTGGAACGAAGGAATGTTCACCTTGCGGCCGTTGACTGAAACGTGTCCGTGACGAACGACCTGGCGTGCCTGGCGGCGCGACATCGCAAAGCCGAGACGGAAAGCCACGTTGTCCAGGCGACGCTCGAGCTGCTGGATGAGCAATTCGCCGGTGACGCCCTGTGCGCGGTTGGCCTTCTCGTAGTACTCGCGGAACTGGCCTTCGAGGGTGAAGTACATGCGCTTGGCCTTCTGCTTTTCGTGCAGTTGCAGGCCGTAGCCCACGATCTTGGCCTTGCGGTCCTTGCCATGTTGTCCGGGAGGAAAGTTGCGCTTCTCAATGGGGCAACTGTCCGATAAACACTTGGTGCCCTTCAAAAAGAGCTTGGTGCCTTCGCGACGGCAAAGGCGGCATACTGCTCCGGTATAACGAGCCATTTCTTTCTCCTGACTTCGGATGACGGCCGGTTTACGTGCTCCGGCGGACACTTCCTCCCGGTCCCGTGTTTACAGTGGTCAGCTTGGTCCTAGCTGTTCATGCTCATCAACGCCACGGTAGCATCTGCGCAGAATCGAGTCTAGTAGCTAACCGCTGAAACGCTATTCGCTGATCCCTTCTTACACTCTGCGGCGCTTCGGCGGACGGCAGCCGTTGTGCGGCACCGGCGTGACGTCGCGGATGGAGCGAACATCGATGCCCGCTGCTGCCAGTGCGCGGATCGCCGACTCGCGGCCCGATCCCGGACCGGCGACGCGCACGTCGACTGAACGCAGACCGTGATCGCGCGCCATGGTTGGCCGCGTTCGACGCAGCCTGCTGCGCCGCGAACGGCGTGCCCTTGCGCGATCCGCGGAAGCCGAGCGAACCCGAGCTCTTCCAGCTGAGCGTGTTGCCCACCTGGTCGGTGATGGTCACGATGGTGTTGTTGAACGAGGCCTGAATGTGGCAAATCCAAACGGAACATTCTTGCGCTCGCGCTTTTTGAATTTCTTGTTCTTGCCAGCTTTGCCGGCTCCGGCCTTTTGCTCTGGTTTCGCCATTAGGTCTTCGCCGTCGCTTTCTTCTTGCCGGCCACCGTGCCCTTACGCGGACCCTTGCGGGTGCGGGCGTTGGTGTGGGTGCGCTGTCCACGCACCGGCAGCGACCGGCGATGACGGTGCCGCGGTAGCTCTGAATATCGATGAGGCGCTTGATGTGCATCTGGGTGTCCTTGCGGAGATCGCCCTCGACATCACCTTCGTCCTCAATCACCTGACGGATGCGGTTTACCTCTTCTTCGCCGAGATCCTGGACCTTCTTGAAGGCTCAACATTCGCCTTCTCCAGGATCTTCAGCGCGCGAGGGTTGCCGATGCCGTAGATGTATGTGAGCGCGATCCGAGCCTGCTTGTTGCGGGGCAGATCGACGCCAGCAATACGTGCCATTCTGATTCCTTTGCTGCTTCTGTTTTGGTGCCTCCGGCCTTAGCCGGTTCGCACGGGTTATTGCGGATATCTCCGGGGTTCATCGCAAGCCTTGACTCAAGCTAACTAGCCCCTGCCTTTCGGCGTTTGCACGTTCCCGCGCTTGACACGACTGCGACTAGCCCTGGCGCTGCTTGTGCTTTGCGTTTTCACAGATCACCCGAACCACCCCACGGCGGTTGATGACCTTGCACTTGTACGCAAATCTTCTTTACTGATGCACGGACCTTCATTTACGCTCCTACTAATACTGCGCCTTCTCCTGCGCATCCCGCTATGCAATCACGCGGATTCATAAAGCTCTATTTGTAGCGGTACACAATTCGCCCGCGATTCAGATCGTACGGGCTGAGCTCTACCGCTACGCGGTCACCGGGAAGGATGCGGATGAAATTCTTGCGCATTCGGCCCGAGACATGAGCCAGGACCTCGTGGTTGTTCTCGAGCTTTACCTTGAACATCGCGTTGGGCAACGTTTCAACCACCGTTGCCATGACCTCAATCGCATCTTCCTTCGACAAACTGTATCCACTTCTGACGCTTCCGCGCCTTCGAGTTTTGGACTGAATACTACTCAGTCAGAACTTCTGCGCCGGTGTCGGTAACCGCCACCGTGTGCTCAAAGTGAGCACTCATGCTGCCGTCGTCTGGTCACTGCCGTCCAGCCATCGCGCAACACCCTGCACGTCCGGCTTTCCGGCGTTCACCATGGGCTCAATCGCAATCACCATGCCGGCCCGCAACTTCATGCCCGTGACCCGGCTTCGCCGAAGTTTGGCACCTGCGGATCTTCGTGCATCTGGCTGCCGATGCCATGCCCCACAAAATCGCGTACCACGCGAGAACCCTTCGGCTTCGACTACTTCCTGCACCGCGGCGCCGACATCGCCCAGCGTCGCTCCCGGCTTCACCACGCGAATCGCCTGCGTGCAGCGACGCTCTCCGTCACTTCAAGCAGCCGCGCTGTGTCGGGCGCGATCTTCTCGCCCACCGGCACCGTAATGGCCGCGTCGCCGTAATAGCCATCGACGACTGCTCCGCAGTCCACCGAAACGATGTCCCCTTCTTTGAGGACACGCTTCTGCGATGGAATACCGTGCACCACCTCGCTGTTGACCGAAGTGCAGAGCACGCAGGGAAAACCGTGATATCCCTTGAAGGCGGGCTTGGCGCCCAGTTCTGCGATCCGCGCTTCAGCCACGTTCTCAAGATCGAGAGTGGTCGCGCCGGGCTTGACCTGGCTGCGCACCAACTCCAGCACCTCGCGGACGACTTTGCCCGCGCGGCGCATCTTTTCGATCTCTTGCGACGACTTCAACACGACTGCCACTTTCGCCTACCCGTCCTTCATAAAACGCACAAAATACCGTTCGCGCGCTGCGCTATTGGCGCAACCGCTCAACGGCGGCAACAATTCCAGCCGCAATCGCGGCTATCGGCCCGTCTCCGGGCACTTCGATAAACCGGCCCAGCTCCCGGTAATGCTCAATCACAGGCGCGGTTTGGGCCGCGTAGGCGCGCATGCGCTCCGCAAATACCTTTTCCGTGTCGTCGGATCGCTGGATCAGCGCAGCCCCTTCAACATCGCAAAAGCCAGCCCTTTGGGGCGGCTTCGAATAGATGTTGTAGATGGTCTGGCAGACTGGACAGTTCCTGCGCCCCGTAATACGGCGCAATAACTGATTATAATCCACCTGGATACTGACGGCAACCACCGGTAAAGCCTGTGTTTGGGTCGCCGGTGACCCCTGCGACAAGACCCGCCGGGCTCCCATTGCCAGGCGGCCATCCAGCCAATGAGCTTGTGCCAGAGTCCGCGGAAACCCGTCCAGAATGTAGCCGTTGACGGTGTCCGGTTGCTGCAGCCGCACGGCCACCATCTCGTTGACCAGATGAGTCCGGGAACCAGTTCACCCCGGTGCATGATCTCTTTGGCCGTCTTGCCCAGAGGCGTACCCTGAGCCACATTGGCGCGCAGCAGATCACCGGTTGAGATCTGAGGAATCCCCCAATGTTGCACCAGTTCCTTGGCCTGGGTACCCTTCCCCACGCCCGGCGCACCCAACAGAAGAATCGGTCCGGGTACGATCATCCTTGCCGACCCTCGATCTCCTTCTACTGTTCTACTGCACTTTCAAACTTGCTGCAGACGACGACATTACCAGTTTTTCCTTCCGCGTATACGACCGGAGCGCGGGGAAAAGCCGTCATAGTGGCGCATGATCAGCTGCGATTCGATCTGGTTGACAGTGTCCATAGCGACACCCACTACGATCAGCAGCGAGGTGCCGCCAAAGTAGAAATTGACGCCCAGACCGTGTGTCAGCCCATGTCGGCAAGCTTTCGAAGAACCTGCCGATCAGCCATATCTTGTCAAAACGAATGCCCGAAATGAGGAAGGTGGGCACCAGGGAAATGATGATCAGGTAGAGCGCGCCGACCAGCGTGATCCGGGTAAGGATGTCGTTGATGAAGTCCGAAGTGCGCTTGCCGGGACGGATGCCGGGAATGAACGATCCGGATTTGCGGAAATTGTCGGCGATATCGTCCGGCTTCATCACGATCGATACATAGAAGTAAGCAAAGAAGATGATGCCCAGCATGTAGAGCAGCTCATACCACGGATAGCCTGGTGCGAGCGCTTGAATGATCGGCTGGAAGAAGCGGTTGTTCTGCACCCACTCCAACCTGCGCCGAAGAGCAGCGGGGCCGACAGAATGGAGCTGGCGAAGATGACCGGCATGACGCCGCCGGAGTTCACCTTGAGGGGCAAATGGCTCGACTGGCCGCCCATCATGCGGCGGCCGACGATGCGCCGGGCGCTCTGGATGGGAATGCGGCGCTCAGAGCGCTCGACGAAGACGATGAATGCCACCACGGCGATCATGCCCAGGCGACATCAAAATGACGGCGAATATGGTGAAGTTTCCCCAGGCGGCGGTTTGCACCTTGCCGCACGAGTTCGGCAATGCCGCGGGGCAGCCCGGCAATGATGCCAGCAAAGATCAGCAGGCTCATGCCGTTGCCGATGCCGCGGTCCGTAATCTGCTCGCCCAGCCACATGATGAACGCCGTGCCGGTGGTCAGGGTAAGCACCGTCATCAGGCTGAAGCCGATGCCGGGGTCCAACACCAGGCCCTGCCGGGTGAGAATGGCCGCGATTCCGATCGATTGCAGTGCGCCCAGGACGACCGTCATATAGCGGGTCCACTGGGTGATCTTCCGGCGGCCAGTTCGCCTTCCTTCTGGATGCGCGCCAGGGGCTCATATACGACGGTGAGCAGCTGGAAGATGATCGACGCGGTGATGTAGGGCATGATGCCCAGCGCGAAGATGGTCATTCGGCGCAGATTGCCGCCGCCGAACAGGTCCATCAAGCCCGAGCGCCGATCCGCTCTGCGCATTGAAGAGGAGCTCAAGCTGGTGGGTGTTCACGCCGGGAGTGGGGATGAACGCACCCAGACGGTAGACGGCAAGAATGCCAATGTAAACAGAACGCGCTTGCGCAGGTCGGGAATCCGGAAGATATTCAGAAACTTTTCAAGCATGTGTGGTTTTCCGCTTCAGGCGATGACGCCGCTCGAATCTCGCTAAAATCCAGTGTAAGTGCGAAGGTTGCCACGTGTCCCTGAATTCCGCCGGATGCCTTCAGCTTTCGATCTTGGCAGCCTGGAAACCAGCTTGGCGGTGTTCCCGGACACAATGGGTGATCCCAGGTCTCGATTTCGCGACCCGGGATCGGTGTCCTACGCTGCCGCCGGCGCTCCCGCCACAACGGCCTTGCCGCCGGCCTTTTCGATCTTCTCGATGGCCGACTTCGAAAACTTGTGCGCATGGATGGTGATGGCCGAGGTCAATTCCCCGGAGCCGAGCACCTTGATCAGGGCCTTCTTGCTCGAGACGAGGCCCAGCTTCTTGTAGTCGTCGAGGCCGATCTTCCTTGACAGAGAGTTCGGCAATGCGGTCAAGGTTCACCACGGTGTACTCGGTGCGGAAGATGTTGGTGAAGCCGCGCTTGGGAAGCCGGCGGTGCAGCGGCATCTGGCCGCCTTCAAAACCGCGCATCAGGCTGAAGCCGGAACGCGAACCCTGGCCTTTGTGGCCGCGGGTTGAGGTTTTGCCCATGCCGGATCCCATGCCCCGGCCCACGCGCTTGCGCCCGGTGTTTGCCTTCTTGGGCGCGCGCAAATTCGAAAGATTCTTTGCCATGATTTTCCTCGCTATAACGCCGGTGAAATTGAGTTCCACCGACTCGCGTTCTGAGATACAGCTTTTAGCTTTTAGCCTGACTTGTGGATCTGCTGGAAATGACGGCTCCAGCAGTAAGCTAAAGCTAACGCTAATAGCTTTTGAACTAGCTTTCCACGAATCCGCACCAGATGCGGAACGGCCTTCACCATGCCGCGAATCGATTCGTTGTCAACGCGCTCGACGATCTGGTTGAGCCGCGTGAAGCCAAGACCCTTCACGACCAGCCTTATGCTTGCAGGGGTCGAGTTCTTGGAGCGGTAGTACTGAATGCGAATCTTCTTGGTCTCGGCCATGATTAAAGCTCCTCAACCTGTCTTGCCGCGCGCGCTGGCGACATCGCTCTTGTCGCGCAGTTGCACCAGCGCGTCGAAGGTGGCCTTGATGACGTTGTGCGGGTTGGCGGTTCCCAGGCTCTTGGTCAACACGTTCTGCACGCCGGCCGAAGTCATGACCGCGCGCACAGCGCCGCCGGCAATCACGCCCGTTCCTTCCGGAGCCGGCTTCAGCAGCACCTGGCCCGAGCCGTAGCGGCCCAGCACCTGGTGCGGAATTGTGGTATCGGTCAGGTTGATGCGGAACAGGTTCTTCTTGGCCGATTCGATTCCCTTGCGAATTGCCTGGGGAACTTCCTTGGCCTTGCCCGAACCGTATCCCACCACGCCCGAAGCGGCGTCGCCCACCACGACCAGCGCGGCAAACGACATATTCTTGCCGCCCTTTACGACCTTGGTCACGCGGTTGATGGAAACCACCTGATCCTTCAGGTTGTACTGGTTGGCATCGAGTTTCTTCTTCAAGATCGTCATTGCTCTCTCTTCTGAGCCTTCCGGTCAGCTTGCGCATTCACCCTGGCAAACGATTCAACTTCTCAACCAGAGCACTAAAGTCAGCGGAGCGCTTAGAACTCCAGTCCTGCTTCGCGAGCTGCATCGGCCAGCGCCTTGATGCGACCGTGATACAGGAAGCCGCCGCGATCGAAGACCACCTTCTTGATGCCCTTTTCCTGTGCCTTCTCGGCGATCGCCTTGCCGATTTCCTTGGCTGCCGCCACATTGCCGCCGGTCTTCGAGCTTCGACGGCCAGTGTGGAGGCGCGACACGATGCGTCACGCCCTTCTGGTCGTCGATGACCTGCGCGTAGATGTGGTTCAGCGAGCGGTAAACGTTCAGCCGGGGACGCTCACCGGTGCCCGACAGCTTCGCGCGGATGCGCGAGTGGATGCGCTGGCGAATTTCGTTTCTCTTGATCATTGCTCATCTCTTTTCCTATCAGCGGAGCCGCCCTGCGGCCCCGTTGGGTTGCGAGCCTTCCCAGCTTAACTAGCGATGCTAGCCACTAGCCCTCGCTAGCTATTTCGCGCCCGTCTTGCCGGCCTTCTTCTTCAGCTTCTCGTCGGAGTAGCGCACACCCTTGTTCTTGTATGGATCGGGCTTGCGCAGCGAACGCATGTCCGCTGCAACCTGGCCGACCTTCTGCCGGTCGATGCCGGACACGGTCAGGTGCGTCTGCTTGGGATCGATCGCCACTTCGATGCCCGTGGGCAGCGGAAACTCGATCGGGTGCGAGTAGCCCAGCGTAAACACCACCATGCCCTTGCCCTTCAACTCGGCGCGATAACCGATGCCAACGATGTCCAGTTCCTTCTTCCAGCCCTTGGTTACGCCGTGCACCGCATTGAACACCAGTGCGCGCGTCAGCCCATGGACCGCCGCCTTGTCGTCGCTCGCGCGATTCACGTGCAAAGCGCCATCCTTTGGTCTCGAGCGAAATGCCCGTCGGCAATCAGCGCCGATACCTTGCCCTTGGGCCCTTCCACCAGGACCGTGTTGCCCTCGACCTTGTACTTCACGCCCGCAGGCAGCGGAATCGCTTTCTTTCCAATACGCGACATCGATCTAATCCTTCATTTGGCTTGCGAGTCCCGAGAGGATTGCCCCTCGTTCCACTGCAGCCTGGAAAGCAGCTTTTAGCTGCTAGCCATCAGCTTCTAGCTCATTCAGTCCGAGCAACTTCTCAACTCGCACGAACCAGCTGAAGCAGCGGCTGGACTGAAAGCTAGTCTTCCTACCAAACTTCGCAGAGCAGTTCGCCGCCAACGCCTTCGCGGCGTGCCTGGCGACCGGTCATCACGCCCTTCGGGGTCGTCATGATCGAGATGCCAAGGCCACCCTGGACGCGCTTGATCTCATCGCGGCCGATGTAGACACGGCAGCCGGGACGCGAAATGCGCGCGAGGTCGCGAATGGCCGCTTCGTGTCCGCCGTACTTGAGGTACACGCGGAGAATCAGCTTGCCATCCTCTTCCTGGGTCTTGTAGTTCGAGATATAGCCCTCTTCCTTGAGAATGCGGGCAATCTCGGTCTTCAGCTTTGAAGCCGGCACATCCAGCTTCTGATGACGCGCCCGGATCGCGTTCCGGATCCGCGCCAGAAAATCTGCTACTGGGTCGGTCAGACTCATTCCTTCTCCTTCATTCCCCGTTCGCTCCCGGTCTCACTTCTGACAGGAGAACCAGCGGGAATGTCTTACAACAGCTACTAGCTATTAGCTCCTGGCTTCTAGCTCCATCTTGCCTCTGGTGACTCATCAGCTGTTCGCACGATGAGCCTAGAAGCTAATGGCTAGCAGCTAGTAGGCTGATCTCTTACCAGCTCGACTTCACGACGCCGGGAATCTCTCCCTTGAGCGCCAGCGCACCGGAAACACAAGCGGCATACGCCAAACTTGCGCAGGAATCCCCGCGGACGCCCGCAGAGCTGGCACCGGTTGTGCTTGCGGCAGCTGAACTTCGGCTTCCGCGCGTCCTTCACTCTCTTTGCAGTAGTTGCCATAATCCTCTTATTCTCGCCTTGATCGCTTTGCCTCTGCCGGAACGGCATGCCGAAGCCTTCAGCAGCGCGCGCGCCTCGTTGTCGTCCTTCGCCGTGGTCACGATGGTGATGTTCATGCCCTTCAGCTTGTCCACCTTGGAGTAATCGATCTCAGGGAAGATCAGCTGGTCGCGCAGGCCGAGCGTGTAGTTGCCGCGTCCATCAAAGCTCTTTGTCGACACGCCGCGGAAATCGCGAACGCGCGGCAGTGCCATCGAGATCAGGCGGTCCAGAACTCTATGCCTTGTCGTCGCGCAGCGTCACCATCGCGCCGATGGACATGCCCTCGCGCACCTTGAAGGCCGCGATCGACTTCTTCGCCTTGGTCGTCACCGGCTTCTGTCCGGCGATCTGCGCCAGATCCGCAACCAGCGGATCCAGCATCTTGGTGTTCTGCGTGGCTTCGCCCAGGCCCATGTTGATGACGATCTTCTCGAGCTTCGGCACCGCCATCGCGTTCTCGATGCCCAGCTCCTTCTTCAGAGCCTGCTTGATCTCCTTGTCGTACTTCTCTTTCAACCTTGCTGCCATTTCCTTTGCTCTCTTTCTTCCGGTCCTCGGAGTGGTCGCCCTAACGATCCCGTTTACCGTTGCGGAAGGGGTCAATTTGGCTTCGCTCTCAGCCGTCAGCTATATCGATCCCGCTTCATGCTTCGCTCCTGCTCAGCGTTGTTAGCTGAATGGCTCAGCTGCTTACTTCTTCGTCGGCAATGTCTGTCCGCACTGTCTTGCAGATGCGCACGCTTGCGTGTCGCCTTCATCTTGTGACCCACGCGCGACGGATCGCAGTTCGGGCAAACCAGCGTCACGTTCGAAATGTTGATTGGCGACTCCTGCTCGGCGATGCCGCCCTTGGTGCGCTTCTGCGGTTCGGTCGAGACCGTCTTCTTCACCACGCGCACGTGCTCTACCAGCACGGTGCCCTTGTCAGGAAACACGCGCAGAACGCGGCCCTGTCTTGCCGCGATCAGTGCCCGTGAGAACCTTGACCATATCGTTGCGACTGAATATTCAAACTCGGCATCTCTTCTCCAAGCTTTCAGCTTTAGCCCTCAGCTTCAGCTCCTTGCTTCGCCCTATCAACTCACGTGGAAAACTGAAAACTAGAGCTGAAGGCTAGCTCAACACTTCCGGCGCCAGCGAAACAATCTTCAAAAACTTCTTCTCACGCAGTTCGCGGGCAACCGGACCGAAGACGCGGGTTCCAACCGGCTCGTGCGCATCGTTGATCAAAACGGCGGCATTCTAGTCGAAGCGGATATACGTTCCGTCGCGCCGGCGATGCTCCTTGCGCGTGCGGACCATGACCGCCTTTACGACTTTGCCCTTCTTCACGGTGCCATCGGGCGAAGCTTCCTTCACCGCGGCGGTAACGATATCGCCGAGACCGGCCTTCTTGCCGATCCGCCGCCCAGCGGCAGAATCACCTGCAGCTTGCGCGCGCCGGAGTTATCGGCCACCGCGAGCATGGTTCTCATTTGCACTGCCATGGGTTCTTCTCCTTCTTCCGCGTCCGGCATCTTCCGGCCAGCTTCGGCAGCCGCTGCTAGCAGCGCGTGCTCTTCTTCAATCTGGCCAATGAGGAGCGCCGCACAATCTCTTCCAGCGACCAGCGCTTCAGCTTGCTCAGCGGACGGGTCTCGCGGATCCGAACCACATCGCCAACCCGCGCCGAGTTCTGCTCGTCGTGCGCATAGAACTTCTTGTTGGTCTGCATGATCCTCTTGTACTTGGGGTGTGCCTTGCGCATTTCGACCTCGACCACGATGGTCTTCTGCATCTTGGTCGAAACCACGTTGCCAACCTTCTCGTTACGGCGCGCCTGCTTTTCGGCGCCTGTGCTGTTCGTTACCGTGGCGTCGCTCATCATTTCAGCGTGCGCTCGCTTCTTGGTTGCTTTCTTGGCTGGTCTTTGCGGGCGTCGCCGGATCGGCCTTCGGGCGTTCCGCCGCGGATGCCCAGTTCGCGCTCGCGCGCGATCGTCTTCATCTGTGCGATCTCCTTCGCAGCTCGCGCAGCTTCTTCACTCCCTCGTTCTGCCCCAGCGAGACCTGAAAGCGGAGCCGGAACATCTGCTCAGCAGCCGTCTGCTCCTGGTGCTGCAGCTCGCCGTCGCTCAAACTGCGGATCTTTTCGAGTTTCCATCTTTATCTCTCTCTGGACCAGCCGTTCTCTTCGAGAGCGGCCACCGGGCGTTTCACTCCGCTGTCCTTACTGTGCTGCCGGCCCTTACTTGGCCGCTACCGCAACCTTTCTGCACCGTGGCCGCTGCACGAACTTGCGTCTTCAAGCGGCAGCTTGTTCGACGCGAGACGCATGGCCTCCTGCGCAACATCTCAGCCGACACCCTTCCATCTCAAAGAGGATCTTGCCCGGGCGAACCACTGCAACCCAGTGATCCAGTGCGCCCTTGCCCGAACCCATACGGACTTCGGCGGGCTTCTTGGTAATCGGCTTGTCCGGGAACAGGCGCAGCCAGATCTTGCCGCCGCGCTTGATGAAGCGCGTCATGGCAATACGGCTGGCTTCGATCTGCCGGTCGGTGATGTAGCCGCACTCCATGACCTTCAAACCGTACTCACCGAACGACAGCGTCAGACACCACGCCACGCCTTACCCGGCGCTTGCCCTTCTGCTGCTTGCGATACTTCACCTTCTTTGGCATCAACATAGCGAAATCCTCAAACTCGAGCTATTAGCGACTTCAGCCACTAGCTTCAAACCTTTCATCTTGACCCAGCCGCTTACTTCGATCTCCAGACTCTTAGCTAGATGAGCTAATGCCCAGAGCTAGAAGCTGCTCTTTAAAACACTCCCGACCACCTGCAGCGCGGGCTGGCGGCGCTTCTGCTCGTAAATATCGCCGCGTAGATCCACGTCTTCACGCCGATGACGCCGTAGGTGGTGTGCGCCTCGGTAAAGCCGTAGTCGATATCCGCGCGCAGCGTGTGCAGCGGCAAACGCCCCTGCAGATACCACTCGGAGCGGGCGATTTCGTTGCCGTTCAATCGGCCCGACACACGCACCTTGATTCCCTTGCAGCCGAAACGCAGCGCTGAATCCACGCTCTTGCGCATTGCACGGCGGAAGCTGACGCGCTTTTCCAGCTGCAGCGCGATATTCTCCGCGACCAGCTGTGCGTCCAGCTCCGGCTTGTTCACCTCGATGATGTCGATGAACACATCGCGGTTGGTGCGCTTGCCGCAGTTCGGTCTTGAGCTTCTCGATCTCCGCGCCCTTGCGGCCGATGACGATGCCCGGACGCGCCGTGCGGATGAGGAAGCGCAGCTTGTTGCCCGGACGCTCGATTTCGACCGAGCTGACGCCGGCAGCCTTGAGCTTTTCGCGCAGCTCAGCCTTCAGCTTGACGTCTTCGACCAGGAGCTTGTCGTAGTCGCGCTCTGAGAACCAGCGCGAACGCCATGGCTTGTTTACTCCGAGCCGGAATCCGTAAGGATGGACTTTCTGTCCCATGCTATTTCCTCTCAAAAACTTCCAGGCCTTCTTACTTGGCCTTTTTGCTCGTTGCTGCAAGCCTGGCTTCTTTGCCGCCGCTGTCTTCTTGCCGGCAGCCTTCTTTGCCGCCGTCTTCTTGGCGCGGCGCTTCGCCGCCGTCGGCCGGCCGTCCCAACCTTGGTCACCAGGTGCGTGTCCGCCGTCGCGCTCGGCCACCGACAAGAGATGTGCGTAAGCCTGCGCTGGTAGCGATAAGCACGGCCCATCGGAGCGGGGCGGATGCGCTTCATGCGCGGCCCGTCATTGGCGATGGCCGTCTTGACATAGAGGTTGTCCACGTCCAGGTCCACTCCCTGCTCGCCCGCTGACGTACTTGGCGTTGTCCACCGCCGAACCCAGCAGCTTGTGAATCACCGGGGCAATGCGCTTCTTGGTGAAGGCCGCCGTCTCCAGCGCCTCCTGAACCCCCCGGCCCTTGATCAGATCCAGCACCAGCCGCGCCTTCTGCGGCGATACACGCTGGAACTTCGCTTCGGCCCGGTATTCTTTTGTCTCGACTGCCATTGGTCTCTTCCTCAAATCTTTGCTCTACAATAGCTTCAGCTCACTGTCCAGCTCGCTGCTTTCTACCGCGGACCGCCGGCTTGGCAGATTCCGCGACTTGGCGCCGCCGCCGTGTGCCCCTTGAACGTGCGCGTCGGAGCAAACTCGCCCAGCTTGTGTCCCACCATGTTCTCGGTCACGTACACCGGAACGAACTTTTTGCCGTTGTGCACGGCGATGGTGTGGCCCACGAACTCCGGGAAAATCGTCGAGCGGCGCGACCAGGTCTTCACGACCTTCTTATCGTTGGCCGGTTGAGCACCTCGATCTTTGACAGTCAGGTGCGCATCCACGAACGGGCCCTTTTTTGTCGAACGTGCCATAAACCTCAGCTCCTCTACTTCGCCCGGCGGCTGACGATGAACGCATCGGTCCGCTTGTTGTTGCGTGTCTTGTATCCGCGTGTCGGCTGGCCCCACGGGGTCACCGGATGACGGCCGCCGGAAGTCTTGCCTTCACCGCCGCCGTGCGGGTGATCCACAGGGTTCATCGTGACGCCGCGGTTGGTCGGGCGGATGCCCTTCCAGCGGTTGCGTCCCGCCTTGCCGATCGAAACGTTCTCGTGATCCGTATTGCCGACCTGGCCGACCGTCGCCAGGCACTCGACCAGCACCTTGCGGGTTTCGCCGGAAGGCAGCTTCAGAAGCGCGTAGTCGCCTTCCTTGGCAACCAACTGTGCCTGCGCACCGGCCGAACGAGCCATCTGCGCGCCCTTGCCCGGCCTGCAGCTCGATTGCATGCACCGTGGTGCCGGCAGGAATATTCTTGCAGCGGCAACGCGTTGCCCACCAGGATGTCGGCTTCGGGACCGGACTCACCGTCGCGCCAACCTTCAAGCCCACCGGCTGCAGGATGTAGCGCTTTTCGCCGTCCGCATAGTGCACCAGCGCGATACGCGCCGAACGGTTCGGATCGTACTCAATGGTCGCTACCTTGCCCGGAACTCCGAACTTGTCGCGCTTGAAGTCGATCAGGCGCAGCTTCTGCTTGTGCCCGCCGCCGTGGTGGCGGATGGTCAGATCGCCCGTATTACGCCGTCCGCCTGTACGCTTGCGGACTGCCAGGAGCGGCTTGTGCGGCTTGATCCGTCGTCAGGTCGTCATTGACCAGCGAGGTCTGGAAGCGCAGCGTCGGCGTGATCGGTCTGTATGTCTTGATTGCCATCGTCTTTTGTCCTGGAGTGCCTTCGCCTGACTTCTGCGTCGCTCTCCCGTCCTCCTGCTCCAAACCTCTTTCTCTCGCTCCGGCATCCGATTCAGCAATTGCATAACTGCGACTCAACATCTGCCTTTACAGATTGCTCACGTACTCCGGCATCTTTTCGCCGGCCTTCAGTCGGACGTAAGCCTTCTTCCAGTCCGGCCGGAAGCCGGCGAACTTGCCGCGGCGGCGTTCCTTGCCTAGCACATTCGCGGTGCGAACTGCGGACACCTTCACCTTGAAGAGCGCCTCGACAGCCTGCTTGACTTCGGTCTTGGTCGCCTCGGGCGGCGACATCGAACACCAGCGTCCCCTCGGTTTCCTTTACGCCCAGCCCTTTTTCCGTAATCAGCGGGCGGCGAATCACTGTATAGAGAGTCGGCATTACGCGGCCTCCGTCTGTGCAGCAGCTTGCGCTTCGACACGGACTTCTTCGAGCGCCTCCGTCAGCTGCTCGATGGCGGCCTTTGAGAAAATTGCCCGCTCGTAGCGCAGCAGATCGTAAGGGTGCACTTCGTTGTTCAGCACCAGCTCACACGCCTTCGAGATTGCGCGCGCCCAGCATCAGAGCCTGCGTCAGCGTCTTGCCGTTTTCGACCAGCAGTGCCGTGCGCTTGGCGTCCGAGCTTGTCCAGCGCCTGCGCGATAGAGCTTGGTCTTGCGCCTCCTTGAGCTCCAGCGTGTCGACGACCGTCAGCTTGCCATCGGCCAGCTTTGAAGCCAGCGCCGAACGCAACGCGCCCAGCAGCTTCTTGCGCGGAAACGCATAGTCGTAGCTGCGCGGCTGAGGTCCGTGGACCGTGTCAGCCATGCCGCCAGAGCGGCGAGCGGACCGAACCGATACGAGCGCGGCCGGTGCCCTTCTGCTTCCACAGCTTCTTGCCGGAACCGGCGACTTCAGTGCGGCTCTTGGTCTTGTGCGTGCCCTGGCGCAGTGAGGCGCGATAATGCTTCACCGCTTCCCACAGCAGAGCCTCGTTCACCTGGCCGGTCAAACACTGCATCGGCCAGCTCGAGCGAGCCCACCTTTTCGCCGTTCAGATTTACAACGTCTAACGTTTGCCATCGTCTTCTTCTTCCGCCGCTCTTGCCTCCGGCTCTGAATCTCGCCCTGGCATCTTTCTACCGCTCTTTCATCCCGTGCGCCGAAGGCGCGTTTGCCACCGCCGCAGGCTGGCTTACTTGCGCTTTTCGGTGTGCCTTCTTCGAAGCCTTCAACGGATCGACCGTGGCCGGACCTGCAAATCCACGACGCTCGCGCGGCGGAGCCTTGGCCTTCGAGATCAGCACGTATCCTTCACGCGGTCCGGGAACCGCGCCTTCCACCATCAACAAGATTCTCTTCGAGATCAATGCCGCGGATGCGCAGGTTGCGAACCGTGATCTGCGCCGCGCCCATGTGGCCGGGCATGCGCTGCCCTGGGAAACACGCGCGACGGGAAGCTACGATGCACCGATCGAACCCTGCACCTGGAACATGTGTCCGTGCGACTTGGGTCCGCCGCCGAATCCGTGCCGGCGAACGACGCCAGCAAAGCCGCGGCCCTTTGAAGTGCCGATCACGTCCACAAACTTCGCATCCGAGAAGATGTCCACCAGAACGCGATCGCCCGCCTTGGTCTCGTTCTTCGCCGTCTGCTGCGGCTTCGACATCGGCACTTCCTTGATCAGCTTGACCGGAGGACGCTTCAGTCTTGGCGAAGTGGCCCGCCTGCGGCTTGGTTACGTTCTTCGATCTTGATGAACTCGACCAGGCCGATTTGCGCGGCGTCATAGCCGTCCTTCGCCAGCGTCTTCAACTGCGTGATCACGCAAGGGCCGGCCTGCAACACCGTAATCGGGTGAACGTCACCCTTATCGTCGAAGACCTGCGTCATGCCGATCTTTTTTCCCAGAATTCCTGTAACTGCCATGTCTTCCTCGCCTCATCATGCGATGCTGCTCGCTTCGCACTGCCGGGCCCTTCTCGGGCTTCCACTTTTATTGCGTATGCGCCGACTTGCGCTCGAAGAGCGCGTGCGCCTGGACGGCCAGTCCTACTTTTCAAACGCCTTGATCTCGACGTCCACGCCGGCCGGAAGATCGAGCTTCATCAGCGCGTCTACCGTCTGCTGTGTCGGCTCGAGAATGTCGATCAGCCGCTTGTGCGTGCGAATCTCGAACGCTTCGCGCGACTTCTTGTCCACGTGCGGCGAACGCAGCACGCAGTACTTGTTCTTGATCGTCGGCAAGGGAATCGGTCCTGCTACCGTCGCTCCGGTACGCTTGGCCGTCTCCACGATCTCGCCGGTCGAGGTATCCAGCACGCGATAGTCGTATGCCTTCAACCGAATTCGAATCCTTTGTCCTACCATTCGTTCTTCTTTCCAGTGAACAGTGGTCAGTGACCAGTGATCAGTTTCGCTTTGCCGCGTCGTTCGTGCGCGCCGAAGAGCTGTCCGCCCGACGCGGCTAGCTTTCTTACTTGATAATTTCGGCCGATCGTGCCGGCGCCTACGGTGCGTCCGCCTTCGCGGATGGCGAACCGCAAACCCTTTTCCATGGCCACCGGCGTAATCAGTTCGATCACCAGCTCCACGTTGTCGCCCGGCATCACCATCTCCGTGCCTTCAGGAAGCTCCGCCACGCCCGTCACGTCCGTCGTGCGGAAGTAGAACTGCGGACGATAGCCCTTGAAGAACGGCGTATGACGGCCGCCTTCTTCCTTGCACAGCACGTACACCGTGCCCTTGAACTTGGTGTGCGGCGTGATCGATCCCGGCTTGGCCAGAACCATGCCGCGCTCCACGTCTTCCTTCGGAATGCCGCGCAGAAGAATGCCGGCGTTATCGCCCGCCAGGCCTTCGTCCAGCTGCTTCTTGAACATTTCAACGCCCGTGCAAACCGTCTTGCGGGTCTCGCGGAAGCCGACAATCTCGACATCCTCGCCCACCTTCACCTTGCCGCGCTCGATACGGCCCGTCACCACCGTGCCGCGTCCCGAGATCGAGAAGATGTCTTCGATCGGCATCAGGAAGGGCAGATCCACCGCGCGCTCCGGCTGCGGAACGTACTTGTCCACCGCATCCATCAGCTCGTCGATCTTGGCTTCCCACTGCGCTTCGCCGTTCAAGGCGCCCAGTGCCGATCCGCGGATCACCGGAACGTCGTCGCCCGGGAACTGGTACTTCGACAGCAGTTCGCGAACTTCCATCTCCACCAGGTCGATCAGCTCTTCGATCTTCAACCGCGTCGCACTTGTTCAGAAACACCACGATGCAGGGCACGCCTACCTGGCGGGCCAGCAGAACGTGCTCCTTGGTCTGCGGCATCGGGCCGTCGGTCGCCGCGACCACCAGAATCGCGCCGTCCATCTGCGCCGCGCCGGTAATCATGTTCTTGATGTAGTCGGCGTGACCGGGGCAATCCACGTGCGCATAGTGCCGGTTCGGCGTCTCGTACTCCACGTGCGCCGTCGCGATCGTAATGCCGCGCTCCCGCTCTTCCGGGGCGTTGTCAATCGAATCAAACGAACGGAACGTGTTCTTCGGGTTGTGCTTCGCAATACCTTCGTGATCGCCGCCGTCAACGTCGTCTTGCCGTGATCAATGTGACCAATCGTGCCCACGTTCACATGCGGCTTTGAACGATCAAATTTTTCCTTCGCCATTTTCTCTTCTCAAGTGCTCTCCTTTCGGGCGCCGCATTCCGCTCGTCCCAAACTCAGGGTTCGGCTTCGGTTCGGGTCAGTTCCTGCTCTCTGACCCCATAAACCTTGCTCTTACTTGCCCTGCGCGCGGCCGATGATTTCATCGGCGATCATGCGCGGCGCCTCTTCGTATCGCGCGAACTGCATTGAGTACGACGCGCGGCCCTGCGTCGAAGAACGAATTTCGTTCACGTAGCCGAACATTTCCTTCAGCGGAACGATCGCCTTGATGACCTGCGATCCTGCCGCATGCTCCATGCCTTCAATCCGCCCGCGACGCGAGTTGATGTCGCCGATAATCGTGCCCATGTACTCCTCGGGAACCGTGACTTCGACGGCCATCACCGGCTCAAGCAGCACCGGGATGCGCCTTGCGTGCAGCTTCCTTGAACGCGATCGAACCGGCGAATTTGAATGCCATTTCGTTCGAATCGACCTCGTGGTAGCTGCCGTCGTACAGGTGTCACCTTCACGTCCACGATCGGGTAGCCGGCCAGGATGCCCAGTTCCAGACGCTCCCTGCACGCCCTGATCGATAGGCTTGATGTATTCCTTCGGAACCGACGCCGCCCTTGATGTCGTTGATGAACTCGTAACCCTTGCCCGGCTCGTTCGGCTCCATGCGCAGCTTGCAATGCCCGTAGTTGCCCGAACCACCCGTCTGGCGAATGTACTTGCCTTCCGCTTCAGCCGACTTGCGAATGGTCTCGCGGAACGCCACCTTGGGTTCGCCTACGTTCGCCTCAACCTTGTGCTCGCGCTTCATGCGATCCACGAGAATCTCAAGGTGCAGTTCACCCATGCCGCTGATGATCGTCTGACCCGAATCTTCGTCGGTCCGCACCTTGAAGGTGGGATCTTCATCGGCCAGTCGCGACAAGCGCGATGCCCATCTTTTCCTGGTCGGCCTTGGTCTTCGGCTCGATGGCTACCGAGATAACCGGCTCCGGGAAAGTGATGGCGCCGAGCGCGATCGGATGTTGCGGCGCAGCTAAGCGTATCGCCGGTCTTCAGTTCCTTCAGCCCCACGCAAGCGCAGATATCGCCCGCGTAGAATCTCGGTGATGTCCTCACGCTTGTTGGCGTGCATCTTCACCAGGCGGCCGACGCGGTCGGTCTTGCCGGTGCGCGGATTCAGAACTGTGTCGCCGGTCTTGAGCGAGCCCGAGTAGACGCGGATGAACGAAAGCTTGCCGAACGGATCGTTGATCATCTTGAAGACCAAGCGCCGACAGCGGCTCGCTGTCGTCCGCCTTGCGGATGACGGTCTGTGCCATGTTATGCGGATCGATGCCTTCCACCGGAGGCTTGTCGAGCGGGCTGGGCAGATAATCGACAACCGCGTCGAGCAGCGTCTGAACGCCCTTGTTCTTGAATGCGCTTCCGCAGATGACCGGGAAAACCTTCAGATCGATGGTGGCCTGGCGAATGCCCTTCTTGCAGCTCTTCAATCGGTCGGCGTTTCGCCTTCGAGGAACTTCTCGAGCAGCACATCGTCGGTCTCGGCGATGACTTCGATCAGCTGCAGACGGAAAGCCTCAGCCTTCTTCTGCAGATCGGCAGGAATCGGCTCGACTCGAATATTCGGCGCCCATCGTCTCGTCGTGCCAGAGGATCGGCCTTCATCTCGATGAGATCGACGACGCCCTTGAAATTCGCTTCTGCGCCAATTGGAATCTGCAGTGCCACGGGACGCGCGCCAAGCCGCTTGCGAATCGTGTCGAGAACGTGCTCGAAGTCGGCGCCGTTCTTGTCCATCTTGTTCACGAAGCAGATGCGCGGAACCTTGTACTTGTCGCCCTGCCGCCAGACTGTCTCGGTCTGCGGCTGCACGCCGCTGACAGAGTCAAACACCGCAACCGCGCCGTCGAGAACACGCAGCGAACGCTCCACCTCGGCGGTAAAGTCCACGTGACCAGGCGTATCAATGATGTTGATGCGAATGTCGCTCCACATGCAGGTCGTTGCAGCCGACGTGATCGTGATGCCGCGCTCCTGCTCCTGCTCCATGTAATCCATGGTCGCGGTGCCTTCATGCACTTCGCCGATGCGGTGCGTGATGCCCGTATAGAAGAGGATGCGCTCTGTCGCAGTCGTCTTACCGGCGTCGATGTGCGCCATGATTCCGATGTTCCGGCAACGATTTAGAGGTATGGTGCGAGCCACGGTTTATCTTCATCCTTGCGGGACTCGAGTCCCGCCGTTTCCTTCAGTTCAACAGCCCATTCCGTTCAGAGCTTTTGCGCGGACCATCTTCCATGCCGGACTAGAAGCTTTTCAGTACCGGCGATCTACCAGCGGTAGTGCGCGAAGGCCTTGTTGGCCTCGGCCATGCGGTGCACGTCTTCCTTCTTCTTCATCGCCGCGCCACGGCCATTGGCCGCGTCGAGCAGCTCGTTGCGCAGCTTGTCGATCATGCCCTTCTCGCCACGGGCGCGGCCGTAGGTGATGAGCCAGCGAATCGCCAGCGAGGTGCGCCGATCTGGATTCACTTCGATCGGAACCTGGTAGTTGGCGCCGCCCACACGGCGAGTCTTGACTTCGAGCAGCGGCTTGCAGTTCTCAACTGCCTTCTTGAAGAGCTTGAGCGCGTCGTCGCCGCCGCCCTTCTCCTCAAGGTTCTTCATCGCCTGATAGAAGATGCCCTGGGCCGTCGACTTCTTGCCGCCCCACATCATCGAGTTCACAAACTTGGTGACCAGCGTGGACCCGTAAACCGGATCCGGTGCCACTTCCCGCTTCGCAATGTGCCCTTTTCTCGGCATAGTCCCTCAAAATCCTTCGCGCCTAAGCGCCGTTGTGCTGCCCCAGTCCCGGTTCCATCACTCCGCCCGGGCACCGCAATAACTACTTCTTGCCTGCCGCGCGCCGCCCTTGGCACGCTTCGCGCCATACTTCGAGCGGCTCTGCTTCCGGTTGGCAACGCCAACGGAATCCAGCGTGCCGCGAACCACGTGATAGCGGACGCCGGGCAGATCCTTCACACGGCCGCCGCGGATGAGCACAATCGAGTGCTCCTGCAGGTTGTGGCCGATGCCGGGAATGTAGGTGGTGACCTCGATCCCGTTGGTCAGCCGCACGCGAGCTACCTTGCGCAGAGCCGAGTTCGGCTTCTTGGGGGTCTGTGTGTACACGCGGGTGCAAACACCGCGCCGCTGCGGCGAAGCCTGCAGTGCAGGAGACTGCCGTCTTGTACCGGGGGGCGGTACGCCCCTTGCGAACCAATTGATTAAAAGTAGGCAAACCAAAACTCCTTACCCCAAAAACCTTAAGCCCAACCTGCATTCAGCCGCGCGCAGAGCCCTTCGGGCCGTTCTCGCACGCCAGCGTCTTCTAAACGCGTAAACGCACGGAAGCCCAGGTTTCTGCTTCGCGTCTGCCTTCGTTCCACTTCCAGACGAGAACCGAGACGGTGGCCGGTCGTTTTTCCGCTTTTAAACGGGAAAAGCCAACTCCGTTTCGCCGGTTCCGGCTCGCATAGCCCTCCAAGGTGGAGAAACGCGCGAGCACCGATGCGATCTATCGCCTTCCCGTCTTTCCTTCACCCGGGTGAGCGATGCGTCCCAGCCCTTCGCAAGAGGAGAGCTATTTCAGGACATGGCCGTCTTTCCTACCTGCGGCCTCGGGTGCAGATCCTGGCCAAACTTGCTGACCGGGGATCCCCCGTTACGCACCAACCGTTAGCACACACGGAGAGGCACGTTCTTGCGGAACCTTTTAAAGATAACAAGAAACCGGGATGGGGTCAACGAATTCGATCCCATCCCTGGTGCAATTTCATTCTTTACCGGATCGCTTTCAGCACCCAGGCACCATTTTCGAGTGAAAAATCCGCTTCTCTCTTCGTGCTCAGCCTGTTTCCGGGGTTGTGAGCGATGTCCTGCAGCACCTCCGGCACACCTGTCAGGTTCACTCCCTCGGTATATTTCCCTACTTTGGATGTGCCCGATCCCCCCAGCATCTCATCCTGGAGATCACCCATATCGCGCGCCCTCAGATGGTTGGCAGCAACGGTCGTCACCAGGATCGTATAGTTCTTGTCATCCAGGCTTGCCGGACGCCATTCAATTACATCGCCGCCGCCGGGCAGTACAACTGCCTTCTTCCCCTCAGGAGTCAGCTTGAAATCTGCCCAGATTTTGTTGGGATAGATCTTCGTCCGGTCCCAAAGTTTCGCCGTAGCCCCCCGCAGCATTCCCGGATCATTGACCAGGATGTGAGTGCCCACCGGAGGCGTCTGATCATACTTTGCCTGCACCATTGCCAACGCCTGCGCCCGGCGTCAGATCCGGCGCAGACTTGCAACCCGCGACAATGAAGCCCGATATTCCCAGAAACACCACACTTAAGGTCTTCCAATTCAGCATTCTTTTCACACTCTCTCCCTACGTGCATGGGTAGGATCAGATTTCCAACGACCCGCCATTTTTCTCTTACTTTCACGCCCTGTCAATGGAGTTGCATGTGACAACCGGCACATATCAGTGGATTTCGGGTAAATTCCTGTGGATTCAGCCTCTGGCATTTAGGAATTACCCTTTCGCCTGCCTCCTTATTGGACGGGCACCCGTTTCATCAGCATATCCAGAAAGCCCTTTTCGTCGGACTGAAGACACACCTGCGCATTGGGCGCTCCCGGTCCCTCGCTGGTGAGGCCCTTGTCGTCGACATCAATGTGCATGGGCTTGGCCGGACAGAGGTCCGGACGGAATGTATAGGTCACGGCGACGGGGTCGAACAGCGTGGGTGTCGGGCTGTGGTTCGGAGTTCCGCCCAGCCACTGGTGATAGAGCAGCGTCAACTGGTCTGTAAGCGGGGAACCGTGTGCGAATATTGCGTCCCGTTTCGCGGCATCGAGTGGGACCTGGGTCGAATCGAGCGGCATCATGAAGACCGGCACCCCGGATGCCAGCAGGGCCTTCGCTCCGGCTGGGTCACAAAGAATATTCCACTCCGGCTCGGGCGGCTTTGGCTTGCCCTGCGCGTCCATGCCATAACCGCGCTCAACGCTGCCGCCCATGATCACGACGCGCTTCAATTTCCTGAATGCAGCCGGGTCGCGTTCGATTGCCGCCTGCACGGTGAACAGTGGCCCGATGGCGATCAGCGTGACCTGGCCCGGATGTTGGCGCGCCGCTCGCAAAATAAACTCCGCTCCGTCTCCATGCTTCTTTTCTGGAACCTGTTTCGCATACGCCGCCTGCGTCATCACGTTGTCTGTTTTAGAAGCGGGACCGGCGAACACGGGAATGTCGCTCCGTCCCACCGCTTGCAGATAGCGATCGAGCAGCCGCGCGCGCATCTCCGTATTGCCGAATGTCGTCGTCACGCCCAGGATCTTCAACTCGGGGCTCTTCAAGGCCAACGCCAGTGCAAAAGCATCGTCAATGTCATCGCCTATATCGGTATCGATGATCACCAGTTGCGGCGACGAACCGATCTTCGCATCACCGACTGAACCCTGCGACCAAACCGCAGGAACCGCGATCACCATCGTCAGAAAGAAAAACAGGACAACAAGAACCCGAGGATTTTTCATGTCAAGTACTCTATCGCCTCCGGCTGTCAATTACCCTGTTGACGGTCGCAATCAGGTGCCCATGTCGCAACGATCTCGCACCACTCGCCGTCGATTCCTTCAGCAGTCCAGCCTCGCTGGTCTTGCCTGCGCGCTGCCCTCGCCGGCTCTCCTCGCTTCCACTTCTGTCTCGGGCCACGACGTCGTCAAAAACCGTGCGCCACTCGCACCAAGCGCCTTCTATCCGTTGCCTCTCACGCATATCCGGCCCACCGGATGGCTGCGCCGTCAGCTTGAGATCCAGGCGAACGGCCTCACAGGTCATCTGGATGAAACATGGCCCGACGTCGGTCCGAATAGCGGATGGCTTGGCGGCACGGGTGAATCGTGGGAGCGCGGACCGTACTACCTCGACGGGCTCATTCCTCTTGCGTGGTTGCTGGATGACGCGCGCCTGAAAGCAAAGGCACAGAAGTACGTCGACTGGATCCTCACACATCAGGCCGCCAACGGCATGATCGGCCCGGCATCGAACGACGACTGGTGGCCGCGCATCGTCGCGCTGAAAGCACTCACGCAATACCAGGAGTTCACAGGCGATCCGCGTGTCGTTCCGCTCATGGACCGCTACTTCCGTTATCAGCTCGCTGAATTGCCCAAACGTCCGCTGCGGGACTGGGGGAAGTTCCGATGGCAGGATGAGCTGCTCAGCGTGATCTGGCTCTATAACCGCACCGGCGCACCATATCTGCTCGATCTCGCACGGTTCTGCATCAACAGGGCTACGACTGGACGGCGCAATATGCGAACTTCCAGTACAAGGAGAAGATCACCGCCGAATTCATCAAGCTCAATGAAGGGGGAGGGCTGAAGGATCTCGCGCTCGCGACGCACGGCGTGAACAATGGGCAGGCGATGAAGACTGGCCCGGTGTGGTCGCTCGTCTCCGGCTCAGATACTGACCGCAAAGCCGCCGCGCAGATGATCGCCGAACTCGACAGGTACCACGGCCTGCCTAACGGCATGTTCTCTTGCGATGAGCATCTCTCGGGCCGCGATCCTTCGCAGGGTTCGGAGTTGTGCACTGTCGTCGAGTACATGTTTTCACTGGAGCGGGCGCTTGCGATTACGGGCGACCCGGCGTTTGGCGACCGGCTCGAAAAGCTGGCCTACAACGCACTGCCCGGCACCCTCACAGACGACATGTGGGCGCACCAATACAACCAGGAGCCAAACCAGGTGGAGTGCAGTCTGCACCACAAGCCGTGGGTCAGTGACGGGCCGGAATCGAATCTCTTCGGCCTCGAGCCTAACTTCGGTTGTTGCACCGCCAACTATCACCAGGGTTGGCCTAAATTTGCTGCCAGTTTGTTCCTGCTCTCCGGCGACCAGGACTCGGATGCGAACGATGGAATCGTTGCGGCGGCCTATGCTCCGTGCGAACTTCGCACCACGTTGCGTGGAACTTCCGTTCACATCCTCGAGGAAACCGAGTATCCGTTTCGCGGCAAAGTGCTACTCACTGTTAGCCCGGCAACGCCGCTTGAATTCCCTCTCCAGTTGCGCATCCCCGCATGGGCAGCGGGCGCCACGATCGCCGTCAACGGCCGCAGTGAACCCCAACCTGCAGCCGGATCATTCGCGCGCATCCAGCGCACATGGAAACCCGGCGACCGGGTTGAAATTAGATTTCCCATGCAGCCACGGGTCTCAAGCTGGTTCAATGACTCGGTCGCGATTGAGCGCGGGCCCTTGGTGTTTTCATATGGCATCGGCGAAAGCTGGGTGAAGCTGCGCGAGCGAGGAATGACGGCTGACTGGCAAGTTTATCCGTCTACTCCGTGGAATTATGCTGTGCAACTGGATCTGAGTAACCCGCGCAACAGCATCGCCGTCTCCGAATCTGAAGTTGGTGCTGTTCCTTTTTCGCGCAAAACTACTCCCGTCCAGCTCCGGTCAAGGCGCGCAAAATTCCGGCATGGCGGGCGGAGGATGGTGTCGCCAATTCGCTACCGCAAAGCCCTGTCGCTAGCGGCGAGGCGGAAGAGGAGATCACGCTGATTCCTTATGCAACCGCAAAGTTGCGCATCACGGCTTTTCCGGTTTTGAAGAGCTAGATCGTCGCACGCGGGGGAGAAATCGGCGTCGTCACGAGACGCTTAGCAGTTTTTGTGAATCGATCTTTGTTTCATCGAGCTGAATATCGAACCCCGGCCCTGTAGGTTGCGCGATGTGGGCCTGCTCCACTACTGGCGGATTCTTCTCGAAGTGGTGATAGTGTCGCATCTTCGTCACGAGATATTCGCCTAGCGGAAATGTCATTGGCGACTGACTCAGAATCACGTGCACCGCCGCGCGCAGGCTGTGTCCATGCGGGATCACGCGCACATCGTGCAGCGAGGCCACGGTGCCGATTTTCACCAGCTCGCTTGTACCACCGCACCATTCAGGATCGGCCTGCACCACGGACACGGTGCCGGCCTGGAGATAACGTTCCACTTCCCAGCGACCGTAAAAGTGCTCGCCCGAAGCCAGTGGCACCGTCGTTCCGCGCCGGATGGCCGCGAAGCTCTCGATCTTTTCAGGATGCGTGACTTCCTCCATCCAGAAAGGCCGGTACTGCTCGACCTGACGGGCCCATTCGAGCGCGTAATCCTGATCCCATCCGCTGTAGGCGTCGAACATGATCTCGTAATCCTCGCCCAGCGTTTCGCGGAGCGTTTTCACGAGTTCGATATTCTTGCGCATGCCCTCCGGCCCGGAGCCGGGACCGTATCCCATGAACCACTTTTGATAGCGGAATCCCTGGTTCTTCAACTCCGTGGCACGCTTTCGCACTGAGTCCAGTTCCAGCGAGAAGCCCAGCGCGCTTGCATACATCTCTACTTTTTCGCGCGACGGGCCTCCGAGGAGCCGCCACACCGGTACACCGTAGAATTTGCCACGCAAGTCCCACAGCGCGTTATCCACTGCGCTTACGGCCATTAAAAATATGCCAGCCCTCGACTGCCGATTTGACCGGTACATCTGGTCCCACAAAACCTCGCCCGCCAGCGCGTCTTTGCCGATCAGGAAATGCTGCAGATCTTCGAGAACGATGGTTGCCGGCTCGCGCTCGATCGGCCCGTACAAGCCTTCCAACCCCGCTGAGGTGCGGATTCGGATGTAGATTGCCTCGTACTGCACTTCGCGCGTTCCATCGGGCTTGTCCTTGTAGGGCGGCGGCCTCAACGCGTCATACACGTCCAGGGGATTGACTTGCGGCTGATGGTCGACGCCGGCTTCTTCGGTGTAGTGGCCATGGAGTTCCAACAGTTCAACTGCGTCGATCTTCAGGGGGCGAAGCCCATCGCTATTCGGGGGGCATTGGACAGCAGCGGCGATTGGTCCCGAGGCTGCCGTGGAACCGGCAATGGCGCCTGCCATCGTCAACCCGCTCAGAAAATTCCGCCGGTTTATTCCATTAACGCCCATTCTTGTCCCTCAATGCGCAACCGCTTAGTTGCGCTTCTCAAGCGCAGCCACTATCTTGTCGGTATCGTACACGCACCCGCCCCACACACCGCCGCTCGCGTCGACCAATGCCGCCCACAAGCGCGTATCGTCCGGGAGGTCCGGATGAGGCTGCAGGTCTGGTCGCGGCTTTCTGGCCGCCAGAGTACGCGCGCCTTCGTCTGCACTGAACAGGCCTGATTGATCGCCGACCAGGTTCACCGATCCCGTGAGCTTTCCTCGATCGATCGTGATCTCGATCAGATCGCCATCCTCGACCTTGCCGATTGGACCACCCGCGAGCGCCTCCGGCGAGATATGTCCGATGCACGCGCCGGTCGAAACGCCGCTGAACCGCGCATCCGTCAGCACGGCCACGTGCTTGCAATGCGGCAATTGCTTCAATGCGGATGTTACCTGGTAAGTCTCCTGCATTCCCGCGCCCCTTGGGCCGCTACAGATCAGCACAACCACATCGCCGTGGCCGATGAGGCCCGCTTTGATGGCCGCAATCGCAGCCGCTTCCGTTGTGAACACGCGAGCAGGACCGCGATGGCGATATGTGTTGTCGTCACCGATCAACGAAGGATCGATGGCCGTGCTCTTGATGACTGCCCCCTCAGGGGCAAGATTTCCGACAGGGAAACAGACAGTCGCCGTTAGCCCGCGCGCGCGCGCCCGTTCCGGCGTCATGATTACGTCCTCGGCATCGATGCCGTCGAGTTCCTTCAATTTGCCGCGCAGCGTGCGTCGCCGCTCGCTGTCGCGCCACCAGTCGAGGCTGGCATCGAGCGTGTCGCCGCTGACGGTCTTCACGCTTGTATCCAATAGACCCGCTGCGCGCAGACGCAAGCATCACCTCGGGCACGCCGCCGGCGAGAAACACCTGCACGGTCGCAAATCCACGCGGGCCATTGGGCAGCGCGTCTACAAGCCGCGGTACCTCGCGATTAACCTTCTCCCAGTCCGCACGCGTTGGCCGTTGCAAGCCCGCCGAAAACGCTATGGCAGGGACATGCAACAGCAAATTGGTTGACCCGCCGAAGGCCGCATGCAACACCATTGCGTTGCGTACCGCCGCATCCGTCAACACATTGCGCACACCCAGTTTCAATTCGTGCAACCGAATGATTGCACGTGCTGAACGTTTTGCCGCATCGAGCCAGATGGGCTGACCGGAAGGCGCCAGAGCCGTATGCGGCAACGACAATCCCAGTGCCTCGCCAACAACTTGTGCGGTCGCGGCCGTGCCCAAAAACTGGCAGCCGCCGCCCGGCGATGCGCATGTGCGGCATCCTACTTCTGCCGCGTATTCCAGCGTGATCTGCTGCTGCGCAAAGCGGGCGCCGATGGTCTGTACCTTGCCTGCGTCCTCGCCTGCTTCCGGCAGCAGCGTCACTCCACCGGGCACCAGCACTGCGGGAAGCGGTCCGGCCGAAGCCAGAGCCATCATCATTGCGGGCAGTCCCTTGTCGCATGTCGCTACGCCCAGCACTCCCTTACTTGTAGGCAAGGACCGCATCAGGCGTCGCAGCACCATTGCTGCATCGTTGCGAAACGGCAGGGAGTCCATCATGCCTGTCGTGCCCTGGGTACGGCCATCGCATGGATCGGTACAAGCTCCTGCAAACGGCACCCCATGCAGCGCTTTCAACTCGCGCGCGGCCTCGGCAACCAGCAGTCCCACTTCCCAGTGCCCGGTGTGAAATCCCAGCGCGATCGGCCGGCCGTCCTCCGCGCGCAGCCCGCCGTGCGTGCTGAGAATCAGAAACTCCGGATCGAGCAACCGCGAAGGGTCCCAACCCATCCCCGCATTCTGACTGAGCCCGAAGAGATTTCCCGACGGCTGTTTCAACAGCATCTCCGCCGTCAGCGGAAGCGCACCCGCCGGGCCTGCCGCATGCGTCGCGACATCGCGCAGATCCGCAGTTTCCGTCTCCAGCACCGACTTCAACGAAATCTCTTGGATTACAGCCTCCTCATGTTTCTCGTTTGTATCGGTGTGGCCTTACCGCGTGCTCTGGGTTATTCCTGTCGCAGCTGGAATCAATCGGAACACGTGCGGCTTGGGCATCGCAGCTTCATAGATCGAGTCTTCGAGGGAGTTCTCGAACGCCTGCATTACGTCGGGCTTTCCGGCCTGTTCGCCTATCTCCGCGTTCCGCACGCGCATGCGGAGATGAATGTAATGCGTCTCGTCGCGATCGCGCACCAGCCAGCTGACCCGCTGCGCCTGGTGAAACATGGGCGTTCCATAGTCCGCCAGGTTGATTCCGCTCTCGAGCGCTTCAGGAGAAAACGTGTCCACCACATCGCCATCAATGCTCAGCGTGTACCTGCCGGCAGCCAATCCCGTCACTCGCAGCGTTTCCTGATTGAGCTGTTGCACGATATCGGTCAGATCTTCAAGCAGGGCCGTGTTTGCATTGCTCCGCGTCAATGGCAGCGGCAGCGCATTCTCGAACTCAGTCCATTTCAATGCACCTTCCGCCTGTTCTACCGGGCTCAACGTAGCATTGCGAGCTTGCGTGACCGTCGCCGCATGTGCATCGACCGTTACGTCGGAAACCAGTGCCGGCGCATGCCAACCTTTCAGCAGCGCCTGCGCCATGACCCAGTGGGCCAGTGGATCGGGATGGACGCGATCGGGCAACAGAAGCACAGCCAACTTGGGATCCATTGCGTCGGCTTTCTTTATCGCGTCAACCACGGGCAGGTTCAGATTCACAAAGGCTGCGGCATTCTTGTCTGCCAGAGACTGATCCACTTCCGCGAAGTGTTGCATCACTGCGTTGTATCCGCCTGGAAAGATTACGGGGCGCGTTACATCGTCATACGGCGAAGGCCCCAGCAGCGTCATCCGCACACCGGGTACATGATCGCGAATTGAATCGAGCAGATGCTGATAACCCTTAACATAGGTCTGCTCGATCGCGTCAGTTGTGGCCTGGTATCCGCCGTCATTCATCCCCAGCATCACGGTCACGACAGTCGGCTTCTCAGAAAAGACGTCGCGCTCCAGGCGCTGATCGATCGGGCCACCGCTGCCCCCGGTTACGCGATCGCCGCCGACACCCGCGCCATAAAAGTGCACCCGCATCCACGGGAAACGCGTTGCCGTGTACAGCTCCACCCACTGGTTGTAGTAGTTCTGCTCGGTGATGCTGTCGCCGTAGAAGACCACGGTGTCGCCTTTATGCAGATAGAACCCCCGAGCATTTGTTTCGGCGCCCGGTGGCATTGCGATCGGGTTTGCGCGCAACTGACGTTGCCATAGGGCTCTCCGTCGCTGCAGGCATCTCGAGAGTGTCCGCACTCATCGCTTCTGCCGGAGCCGTTGCGACCGCTACCAGCGAATCCGCGCACCCGTAGTACAAGAACCATTTGCCGTGAAAGAACACAAGCCCTTCTGCGAACGTCGTTCCCGCCGCGTACTGTCCGGTCTTCTCATATGGCAATTCGGGTTTCAACACCGGCTTATCGGTCTGCGTCAGCAGGTGCGCCGGATTTGATGCTTCAAAGAGGGCCTCGCCCGCCGCATATGCGTTGGGTCCCAATGAAGGATCGCCACCCGTCTCTGCGTTCTTGCCGTTGTAGAGCATGACGATGCCTGCGCTGGTCAGCACCGGCGGAGGCCCGGTCTCGGGGAACGTGCTGTCGAAATGCCGCGGTCTCGGACGCAGCAGCTCTACAAGATTTCCGTGCATGTCTTCAACAGGAATCCAGTGAATCGCATCATCGGATGTGGCCAGCTTGATGGACCCCTCTCCCCAGTACATCCAGTAGCGCCCGGCAATTTTTGCAGCAACCAGCCGTCCGTCTTTCAACTGGGTCACGATTCCGGCCGATTTGTACTTCAGGTTCGCGTACTTGCCGCCCAATGCGGTTAGAAAGGCCGGACCCTCTTTCGTCCAATGCTTCAAGTCGCGCGACGTTGCAATTCCCACCGAATAGGTTTCGCGGTTCCACTGCGTGTAGGTCAGAACATAGGTGCCATCATCGCGCTCAACGATTCGCGGATCTTCGACACCGCCCGGCCACTCCCGCGCCTTCTGGTCATCCTCTGCCGGATAGAAAACCGGCTCGCCCATACGCTTGAAGTGGATGCCGTCGCCGCTCTCTGCCAACCCCAGCCGCGAGGTGTGCCCGCCAATCTCCATCGCGCCTGAGTTGTCTTCAGCGCGGTAGAGCACGACCACCTTGCCCTTGCGCACGATCGCCGCGGGATTGAACGTGTGCAGTGCCTCCCACTGCACGGACGCCTTTGCGATGGGGTCTTGAAACACTGAGGCCGCAGTCGGCGACACCACCGGGTTTCCCGTTGCCGGCCGCCCAAACGGCCCGATCACCCACTGCGGTGCGCTCTGCGCCCAGGTACCTGCGGTTGCGAAAAGCACAACCAGCCCAGCAATACATTTCAAAATGTCTTTCACGCGATGACTCCGTCTAACCCGCTCATCTTACGCTTGGCGTGCGATTCTTCGCGCCGCACGAAAGTCCTGCATCTTCAAAGTAAGAACTGGTTGAAGGCTACGAACTCGCAGCTCTTCCATAAAAACTCAGCGCCGCATCTCCCTGCTCCAAAACTCTTGTCCTGCGCAGCGCACCATACGTGTCTTCCAACTTTTCCTTCCGCCGATGCTCTGCAATCACCACAGCTTCCTCTGCCAGCATTCCTGCCGCATCACCGCCCAGGAGGCCCAGCGCTGTCGCGTACTCATCGACCGCCTCGTAAGGCGGGTCCAGGAACACGATGTCGAACAGGAGCGGCGCAGTCTGCGGGCGGACACGACGGAGGAACGCCCCGACGCTTACCCCCTCCACTCGCACTGCACCGCGCAGCCCCAGCTTCTCCAGATTTTCGCGCAGGACCTTTAACGCCGGTTCGGCCCGCTCAACCAGCACCACTTTGGCGGCTCCGCGGCTCACCGCCTCAATTCCCACAGCGCCCGACCCCGCATACAGATCCAGGAACCGGGCACCTTCGATTCGCGGCGCAAGTATATTAAACAGAGTCTCCCGCAGCCGATCGCTTGTCGGCCGGGTCTTCAGCCCTGCCGGAGCCTCCAGCGTCCTTCGCCGCAGCGTTCCCGCAATTACCCGCATCGCGAACAAGGATATAAGAAACGATAGCCGGGGTTGAGCCACTACAATTTAGTGATGCGTGGCTGGACCATACCGCTGGGTCGTTGGATGGGCGTGGAGATGCGTATGCACGTCTTCTTCCCTGCCCTCGCGCTGGTCTGTCTTGGCCTCAGCGCCACATCCGGGGTTTTTCGGGGCCTGCTCCTTTTCTTCATCTGCGTATTTGCGGTAATCGTGCGTGAGACCGCGCGCCTGATGATGGCCGCATACCTCGATCTGAAGCTGCGTGCCGTGCTTTTGCTTCCCATTGGGGGACTCTTCGCATACGCCAATCCCGAAAGCCAGGAAGCCGCAAACCAGGGCTTTGGCCAGTTCGCCATGGCTTTTATCGGGCCCTTGGTCAATGGCATCACCGCACTGATGCTTGCGGGCGCTTTCATTGGTTCCGGCGGCGATGTGCATCTGCTGGCGCGCCCACTCGTCACGTCCGATCACCTGGTACGCAGTATGGTCTGGATGCAGGCTGGCCTCGGCGCACTTCATTTGCTGCCGGCCTACCCACTCGACTTGGGTCGGCTGCTGCGCGGTAATTTTGCCCGCGCCCACGGACTGGCGCCGGCGGGCCGCGCCGCTTCAGGAATCGGCCAGCTGATCGCCCTTGCCGTGATGATCTGCGGCATGGCGCTGCACGCCTACTGGCTCATCATTGCCGGGTTCTTCATCATGATCGGCGCGCAAGTCGAGGATCAGGGTGTCTTCTTCCAATCGGTCGTCGATACGGTGCACATGCGCGAAGTCATGCTCACCGACTTTGCGACACTGTCTCCGTCTGACACGTTGGCCGACGCGCTCTTCCGCTGCGTTCACTCCCTGCAGGAGGACTTCCCGGTGGTTCGCGGTCCGCAACTGGTCGGCATCGTCTCACGCCAGCGGATTGTCGATGCGCTGCACGCCGACGGCAATGGCTATATCCAGTCCATCATGTCGCGTGCTTTCCAGGTGGCAAGGCCCGAAGACACCCTCGGAACCACCATCCGCCGCATCTCGGGTGGGCAGGGCCTCTCGCTCATTCCCGTCACCGAAAGCGGCAAAGTCGTCGGGATCGTCAGCGTGCAGAACCTGATGAGTTCCATGTCCCTGCTGGCCGAACAGCGCCGCATCGAAGCTGAAGACGCCTCCGAATAACCGTCAAGCACATCCAATGTTCTCAAGGTACAAAAGCGGACCCTTCGATTCGCTACCCCACCCGCTGATTCATCGCGAGTGGGTCCCAAACGCGCTCCTCTCAGGATGGCACGAGGGGAGACTACTAATCTCAACTACCATGTTGTAAGCAATGTCAGAAAAACTCGCTCCCGGCCTCTACCTGGTAGCCACGCCCATCGGCAACCTTGGCGACATCACCCTCCGAGCGCTTGAAGTCCTGAAGCAAGCCGACCGCATCGCGTGTGAGGACACGCGCCAGACGCAAAAGCTTCTTAATCACTTCGCCATCGCTACACCCACGGTCAGCTACCACCAGCACAACGAGCGTGATCGTGCGGTCGAACTGATCTCGGCGCTAAAGGACGGCGGTTCCATCGCGGTGGTCTCCGATGCCGGTATGCCGGGCATCAGCGATCCAGGCTCCTGGCTGGTCGAGGCGGCGATCGCCGCCGGCATCACGGTATTCCCCATCCCCGGCGCCAACGCAGCTCTGAGCGCTCTGATCGCCTCCGGCTTGTCAACAGAACAGTTTCAATTTCTCGGATTCCTGCCGGAGAAAGCCGGCGCCCGTCGCACACGCCTCGAAGAATTAGCCGCGCAATCTCGCGATTCTGCCGAAACGCTTATCTTCTATGAGGCTCCTCATCGCATCGCCGAAACGCTCGCCGATCTCGAGGCCGTTTTCGGTCCGGCTCTCCGCGTAGTGGCCGCTCGCGAACTCACCAAGCTCCACGAAGAATTCCTCCGCGGCACGGTCGCCGATGTGCGCCAGCAACTCGCCGCACGCGACCGCATCCGCGGCGAATTCGTCCTCCTCATCGAAGCCCCCGCAAAAAAACCGGGTGCCTCAGGGCTGGGTCTTCAGACGCGGGAGACGCTTTCTGCCAGAATTGACCGTCTCCAATCGGAATCGAACCTGGACGAAAAGGAAGCGCTTAAGCGCCTGGCGCGTGAGTTGGGCCAGTCGAAAAGCGAGGTATACCGGGAACTGCAGCGCGAGCGTGCTCGTCGCAAATAGCGATCAGCAAAACTATCGTTTGGAAACGATCGGACCTGGTTATCGCGAAGCTTAGGTATCCGCGATCGGGTCCAACAAAATCACATTCAGCAGCGACTTGTGCACCCGGATGCGGGTCTTGTAGTCGATGAAGCCCATCTTGCGAAAGCGGTTCATGAAAAAGCTCACCCGGGAGCGCGTCGTCCCGATCATGTCTGCCAAAGTCTCCTGCGATATGTGCGGAATCAGCGTCTCCTGATGGCCGGGTTTTCCGAACTCCGCCATTAGCAGCAGGATCCTCGCCAGCCGCTTCTCGCTGGAGTTGAAAAGATGATCCACCAGGTCTGCCTGGATGCGAATGCTGCGCGCCAGCAGGAATCGGACAAACAGATCGGAGAATCCGTGCTCCTCGTGGAGAACACGAATCATCTCCTTACGCTTGATCTGCATCGCGCTGCAGGCGGTGATCGCAGTTGCAGTGGATAGTCGCAGCCCCGGTATCGCTGCCAAAGCGCCCTCCCCAACAAACTCGCCGGCCGCGAGCATCAGAATCGTCGCTTCCTTTCCAGCCGCCGAAACAACGGTCACCTTGGCTCTGCCCTTTTGCAGATAGAAGACTGAATCTGCAGGGTCTCCCTGCGAGAAGAATGGTTGCTTCGGCGCAAAGGTGACGATCCTTCGCCCCAGCCCCGCCTGTGCGAGGAAGACCCCGGCATCAAACGGGATTTCTTTCAACGGAACCAACAAGGGCCCCCTTTCATCAGACAGGATGGTAAAGCTGCAATGCTCAAATCGGGCTAATCAGTTAATACCAGTATCTCTTGAGAAGTGAGCTTTAGTGCTCAGACTCGCCATGAAGACTCCGAATAGTATCGGAATTACCGGATGCGCTCTGTATACGCGTAAAGAAAGAAACGCCCCGCACAGGTAGAAAACAAGGTGTATTACATGAAGAAAGTCATTACGTTCGTCGCACTCCTCAGCATGACCGGCATTGGCTGGGCGGGAACCAATCGTGAAGCAACCAACGACCGGCTCGATCATGCCGGCAGAGTGCTGCACGAGATCATGGACGCGCCGGATAAGGGCATTCCTGAGGAAGTTCTTGAGCACGCCAAGTGTGTTGCCGTTGTTCCCCATCTCCTGAAAGGCGGCTTCGTGTTCGGCGCGGAAAACGGTCGCGGCGTAGCTACCTGCAGATCCGCGAATGGCTGGAGCGCGCCAATATTCTTTTCGATTACAGGCGGCAGCTGGGGATTGCAGATCGGCGTCGAGGGCGTGGACCTGGTCATGATCATCCAGAACGAGCGCGGAATGCGCCAGCTACTCTCCAGCAAATTTGAGCTTGGCGGAGACGCTTCGGTGGCCGCCGGACCGGTCGGCCGTCATGCTTCTGCTAATACCGATTGGAAACTGAATGCCGAGATCCTCACCTACTCGCGAGCCAGGGGCGCTTTCGCAGGGGTTACTCTCAAAGGCTCTTCGATTCGTCACGACGAAGATTCCACTCGGGCGATCTACGGCCACAACGTCTCGAATGCCCGGATTCTCAAGGGCGAAGTGACCATGCCCGCATCGGCACATTCCTTCCTCGACGCGGTCCGCAGCGCAAAGGCGCAGGCGGTCGCTTCGAAATAACAAGATACTGTTGAAAATCGTGGGCGTCCCTCAACACCAATGGCAGGGACGCCCACAGCTGTAAGAAAGGTTAACCATGCTCTGGACAGTCTTTGTTGTCGTTCTGATCCTGTGGCTTCTCGGCTTCAGTTTCCACATCGCCGGCGGCTTGATACACATCCTGCTTGTCGTAGCCCTGGCAGTCCTGGTCTTCAACCTGCTAAGCGGGCGACGTAGCGCCATCTGAATACCCCTTTACCGAGGCGTCCAGCGTCCCTCATCCCTGGGCGACGGGGCCGCCTCGTTCGAGGTGCCAGCGAAGGCGACTATTGCTCTCTTCTCAAGAGCCGCAGATGGAGTCGCCTAACCAGAATCGCACTTGCTCCGCGCTGGAACCTACGGACTTTGCAGGACTCGCTTTACCGCTTCTTCTGGCGTAGCCACTACCTCAAGCAACCACCGATTCTCCGCCTTCAGGAATCCCGCTTCCACCGCCCGATCCAGAAACGCCAGCAGCGCATCCCAATAACCGATGGTGTTGATCAGAATGCAGGGCTTGTCATGTAGCCGGAGTTGCTTCCACGTCACAATCTCCATCATTTCGTCGAGTGTTCCGTAGCCACCCGGCAGCATCAGGAACGCATCAGCCAGCTTTACCATGCGCGCCTTGCGCTCGTGCATCGTCGGAACCATCTCAAGGCAAGTCAGCCCGCGGTGGGCGATCTCGCTGCCGGAAAGAATCTCCGGCAGCACCCCAATCACCTCGGCGCCTCCGGCGAGTGCTGCATCGGCAACCGCGCCCATCAGCCCCACGCTTGCGCCGCCGTAAACCAAGCCCAAACCCGCTTCCGCGATGGCGGTTCCTAATGCCTTTGCCTCTTCCAGATACGCTGGATCGGTGCCGCCAGCCGATCCGCAATATACGGCCACCCGTCTTAATTTCATTGTCTATCCAGAATAGCGCCGACGCTCACACCTCACCGCAGCGCCTCGAACCCGCCCTTCGCCCTAAATCACAGATTCCACGCGGGTCGCAGCAGAAGCACGGCGCCACCGCTAGAGACCCTTCTCTACAGGTAAACTGGAGTAGGAATCCTTCCCGCCTGGACCAGCCGTGCCGTCGCTCCTCGCAAAACTGAACCCAGAACAGCGTGCAGCCGTTGAAACCACCGACGGCCCGCTGCTCATTCTTGCCGGAGCCGGTTCGGGCAAAACCCGCGTCATCACCAGCCGCATTGCGTGGCTGATCCAGGAAAAGGGCGTCGCGCCGGATTCGATTCTGGCGGTTACCTTTACCAACAAGGCATCGCCGGAGATGGGCGAGCGCGTGGAGCGGCTGCTGAGGCAGGATCGCTGGCCAAGCCGCTGATCGCAACGTTCCACTCGCTTTGTGTGCGCATTTTGCGGCGCGACATCGAAGCTCTGAAAGTGCGGCAAAGAGGCCTTACTCGCTACCTTCGCCATCTTCGACGAAAACGACCAGCAGGGCAATCGTGAAACAGGTCATGCGGCGCATGGGGCTGGACACAAAACAGCTGACGCCGCGCACGGTGCTTGGGCGCATTTCCTGGGCCAAGAACCACATGGTCGATCCGCAGGACTATTACCTGGGTTCGAAGGATCCGGACAGCGAGCGCATCGCGCATATCTTCAAGGGCTATCAAGGCGAACTGCGCAAGAACAACGCGCTTGATTTTGATGACCTGCTGCTCGAGGCGGTCGCGGCTGCTGAAAGTTTCAGGCGAACAAGCGAGTGCTACCAGCGCCGCTACCGCTACCTGCTTGTGGACGAATATCAGGACACGAACCGGCCGCAATACGAGCTGATGAAGCTGCTTGCCGGCGAAACGCAAAAACGTGTGCGCTGTTGGCGACGAGGATCAGAGCATCTATTCGTGGCGCGGCGCCGATATTCGCAACATCCTGGAGTTCGAAAAGGATTTTCCGAACGCGCGCATCATCAGGCTCGAGCAGAATTATCGATCGACGCAGATCATTTTGAAGCGGCAGGAGCAGTGGTCGCCAATAATCTTCGCCGCAAAGGCAAGCAGCTGTGGACAGATCGGCCAGGGCGGCTCGCTGATTGGATATTACGAAGCGCCGGATGGCGAAAATGAAGCACTGTTTATTGCCGATCGCATACAGACATTTCTGCGCGAACCAGTTCGTCGGAGATCCGGAGCGAAGTCCTCACTGCGCAGTTCTTGTATCGGACCAATCGCAGTCGCGATTGGTGGAAGAGGCGCTTCGCCGTTACAGCATCAGCTACACCATGGTGGGCGGGTTCAGCTTTTACGATCGGGCAGAGATCAAGGATCTGCTTGGCTATCTGCGACTGGTCCGCAATCCGCACGATTCGATGGCGCTGAATCGCGTGATCAATACGCCTGCTCGTGGCATTGGGAAAACCACGCTTGAAACGCTGGAGCGGCTGGCGCTGGAGACAGGCCAATCGACCTGGGAGGCGCTCAGTGCCGCGCTATTACGCAACCGCCTGATCCCGGCGCGTGCGCTGACGGCGCTGGATCATTCCGGCAGTTGATTCTCGATGCGCAGGCCATGATGGATCCGGATTTTGCCGGCAAGCTCTCCGGCGACGTCGCCCAGGACGAAGACGCTGACACGGGTTTCGATTTGGACGCCACAGAGCCGGCGCGGACGAGCAAGCTGGCACGACAAATGACGCACTGAGAATGCGGACGCCGATACTGCATTCGATTTCGGCGGATAGCCGAGACCAGATTCCACTGCTTGATGCTTCGAGCTTTTCACCGTTGCCCGGCAGCAACCGATTCGGCCGTTTCTGCAGATGCCGAAGAAGATTGAGGAGCCAGACGGCGGAACGGATATAGATCGGCCGCCAGCGATGAGCCGGGCGAGGAGAAGAGAAGCCTGCATTCAGAGCGCCGGGCGATCCGGCAACACTTCCAGAGTTGATTCGTTTCATCATCGATCGAACTGGCTATATCAAAGCGCTTGAGGTGGAAGGTTCTCCTGAGGCTTTCAGCCGCATTGAAAACCTGAAAGAACTTGCGAATGCGGCGCACGATGCGGAAGTTCGTGGCGAGACGCTGGCCGAGTTCCTGGATCATGCCGCGCTTGCTTCCGACACCGACCAGTACGATCCAAATGCGCGCGTGACGATGATGACGCTGCATGCGGCCAAGGGACTGGAGTTTCCGCTGGTGTTTCTGGCCGGACTTGAAGAAGGATTGTTCCCGCACTCGCGCACGCTGCAGAATCCCGAGGAGCTTGAGGAGGAACGGCGGCTCTGCTACGTGGGAATGACGCGCGCAATGAATACGCTGATCCTGACGCGCGCGCATTACAGAAGGCGGTACGGCAACGACGCACCGGAGCTAAGCATTCCTTCACGGTTTCTTGAAGAGGTTCCCAACCAGCTGATCGAAAACCTTGGGGGTCGTACGCCGGCTTGGTCTGTCCCGGCATACGGAAACGGCCGTGGAAGCAGCTATGGCGCAAGACAGCGCCAGGGACAATTGAACGAGTTCGACAGCCGGCACTACAACTACGAGGATGAGAGCCAGGAAGTGACCAGGGTTCCAGGCGGCCACAGTTCCTCTCCAAAGAGCAAGAGCCCAGGGGAAGGCAATTCGATCGACAACATTGCCCGGTTCTTTGGCGGACAGGGTGTGAAACCCGGCTCGTTCGTCCGACCGGCTTCGTCTCGTCCAAAGATGGATATTCCCGAGCCAACGGGCGCGGCGGGCCTGAAGAAAGGCCAGCGCGTCCGCCACAGCAAGTATGGAGAAGGACAGATTGTGATGCGCGAAGGCGACGGCGATGAAGCGAAGCTCACCGTTTTATTTTCGCGACACGGCTTGAAGAAGCTGATGGAGAAGTTCGCCAATCTCGAGAGATTTAGAGAGTCGGCTGACAACCGCACCTCCGTTCAGCCGATCCGCATTGCGGACCGTTCGAACCACTCTGCCTGCCAGTCCATCCGTCTTGTGCCAAACACATTGCCGGAATCAAGCGGCCACCACGACCATCGTTCCACGAAGTCTTCCGCCCATTCTCCGAACTGACGAGGTCGCAATGTCTACCGCACCTGATTCCATTGAAGCCAAGACCCCGAGCATTGCCCTGCCCATCCTTGTGGGTGGCGCCATCGCCGGCACGCTCGATCTGATCACTGCGTTCATTTCCTACGGCCCCAATGTCCCCCGCGCCATTGCGGCCGGGCTGCTGGGGCGGCAGGTGATTCAGAGCGGCAGCGTCCCTGTCTGGATACTCGGCGTCTTCCTCCACTACTTCATCGCGTATTCAGCGGCGACTGTCTATTGCCTTGCCAGTCGCAAGCTCACGATCCTGAAGGACAACTTCATCGTCTGCGGAATCTTTTACGGGATCGGATTCTTTCTCGTAATGAACCTGGTGGTGTTGCCGCTCAGCGCATTGCACGCCGTGGGCCCTTTCAAACTGCACGGGTTGATTCAGGGCTTGCTTGTCCACATGTTCATTATCGGGCTGCCTATTTCGACCAGCTTGCGCAAGCTCTCCGCCTGATGCAGAGACGCATTGGATCACGCCCTTCCAATGCGCGCCCACCGATTAGGCACACCCGCGATTTGCCTGCTACAAATGTTGCAGCGTTCTACGGTTAGCGACCGGTCGTCAGAATGTTGCTTAAGTGGTAATTGCCGGATTGCCGGTTATTGGACAGTTAAGACTGAAACCCCGCGATTTCGCAGCCTACTAAGGGCTGGGGGCCATTTGGGTAACGGCGGGTCAGGTAGACGGATAGGCTCTCCTGTGTCGAGTTCTGGCAAATAATGAGTGGATCGGAAATTGACCACCGAATCCAACCAAAGACAGAGCCTAGTCCGGCTGCGGCAGCTCCTGAGTATTCCTCGAAATGTTCCATTCGCTCGGTGAATCTCCCACATGTGGTCTCTGATAAGAGCGACGCTTGCGTCAAGGCCGGAATCTGCGAAGTTGATTTGAAGCGCCTTCTTCGTGCAACGCCGATCATTGAGGTACAAGCCATGAGGAATCGCGCTCACATACTCCGCATCAACTGAAATATATTTTGGATTCGCTTTTTCATGATGGAAGGAATTTCACTGAGTGTTCTTGGGACGTAGGCCGGCTGCGCATTCATGGCCTGAGAATGCGCGGCGGCTCCGATCACGATTGGCGATATTGCGAAAAGAAGCGAAGCAAAACGACCGATCATGGGCTAGTTCAACTAGTTGATTAGACACCACTCAAGCGGAAGGTGTTCCTCACAAGACCTCGCAACCACGCGATCCGGTCGGTTTGTGGTCAATCCGGACATAACCCAATATTGGGATTACTTCCGGTTAGACGGTAATTCACTCGCAACCCATTTACGCCTGACATGGATTGATGCGTGATCCTGCTTGAATTGAAACGATTGATTTTTCATTGCAGAAGCAGGATTCAATCGCCGTCCCAAGGTCCGACTCCTTCAAAGCCCGATGTTACGCAGCAGCTGTCGGAATCGTGCATCGCTACGAACTGGCTGCCATCGTGGATCGACAGCAGTCCAAACCATCCAATTGGTCCTCTCCTTCAGGCCGAGGTCGAGGAACCGCAATGCCTCGTCCTTGTCGCCCAGGCCAGCGTGGACGAGAGCGATTGCGTACGCACTCACATAGCGATGTCTCGACTGCGCATTCAGCTCGGTCAAAATCCTACGAGCTTCGGATGTCTTCCCAGAGCTTCCATACACCCACCCGGCTGCCGCAGTAGCCACGGGCCAACCTGGAAGAGCCTTTTGTACCTTCTCAAATTCAACTACTGCTTCGGCATACATTCCCTTCTCTTCGTAGGCGCGACCGAGCCACAGGTGAGCCAGTGGAAAGCCAGGGTCCTTTTCCAAGGTTCCTCGCAAGCTCTCGATCGCGGCATCGTAGTTTCCGGAGTAATAGAGCGAGAACCCGACGTCGGTACTGATCGGCAGCGACAATGGGTCCAATTCACGTGCCTTTTCCATCTCCTTCAGCGCATCGCTCCACCGCCTCCTGGCGGTGAGGTAGACTCCGTACCAGTCATGGGCAAGCGCATAGCTGGGGTTCAGTTCGATGGCCTTCCGAAACTCTCTTTCGGCAGCCTCCCAGTCTCGTTCATAGTAGAAATAGTAGTAAGCAAGTGAGGCATGCGGTTCTGCGAGAGAACTGTCCAGTTCGAGCGCTTTCGAGCTGCGAGTCGTGCATGCGGAAAAGTATCCTCGGGTGAGCGCGCATTCAGGTATCCAAGTGCGGTATGACAGTCGGCGAGGGCTGAGTAAGCCTGGGCGAAGCTCGGGTCAATACGGATGGCCTCTTCAAAATGCTGAATCGCCTCCAGTAGCGCCGGCTCCCGTCTCAGGTTCCAGGCGTAGCGTCCGCGTAAGTATTCCGCGTATGCCGCCTGATTCAGGGGTTTTTGTGACGGTGGCATTGGCATCTGAAGTGCCAGCTCTACACGCAACTCACGTGCAACCGCCGCCGCAATTTCAGTTTGCAACGCCAAAATATCCGAGACATCGCGTTCGTACGAATTAGCCCAAAGGTGCTGGTCCGAAGTAGCACGAATGAGCTGTGCGGTGATGCGCACGCGGTTATCTGAGCGCGAAACGGCACCCTCCACGACAGCATCGACACCGAGTTCGCTCGCAATCTTTAGGTTCTCTTTCGCATGCTTGAACTGCATGCTCGACGTCCTGGAGATCACGCGCACGCCGCCCATCCTGGCCATTTCTGTGATCAGCTCGTCAGTAATACCATCTGCAAAATAATCCTGGGCCGGATCACCAGACAGGTTCTCGAATGGAAGCACCGCAATAGTCCTGATCGGCGTGGACTGAGGCACGCGATACGCGGTCCAAAGCCAGGCAAAGCCGAATAAAGCTGCCGTAATGCTAGCTGCTATGGCGATCCATCTCTTTGTGCCCAATCGGGAGAAACCTGACTTAGGGATCTCAGACGGCCCTGGCCGTGCAACCTTCGGCGAGCTTTTCATTAGGGAAGGCTGGAATTGGGGGATGTGAGGTTGTTACCTGTGGGACAAACCGGTATCCTTTGCCCACAATCGTTTGAACGTAAGTGGAGTTCTCGGCTGTGTCGCGCAGGCACAATCGAATCTTGCGAATGGCTGTGTTGATCCCTTGGTCGGCATCGAGATGGACGCCCTTGCCCCAAAGGCGTTCAATGACCTCTTCCCGCGTTATGAGTTCGCCATGCCTTGAAGCGAGCAGAATCAATAACTCCATCGGCAAACGTTCCAGCCTCAATGATCGGCCGTTTCGGCGAATCTCATAGCGTCCAACATCAAGCTCCGTGTCGTTGAAGCGAAGAATAAATTCGGCAACGGGCATTCGGCTGCTCCTCGGGGTGCCGCATATTTTACATCACCTCAAATAGAATTATTTCAATCGGTTGCAAGTCTATTCAATCTCTTGCCGATCAGGTATTCAGATGGAATCAATTGACGCCTACTGCGGATCAGGTAAGCAATGGAGACCTGCGGTGAGAATCCACAACGCCGCGAGAGGAACGACCCATGGTTTTGCGCAAATTGTCACCGCTGGCGTTGGCAGCGACGCTCATGTTCACACCGGCCTTCGCCACGGCTCAACAAGGCAACGTCCAGCATGTCACATTTGATGAAGACGTCGTTGCCCTGGAATTTATAGGTAATGTCAACAACAGCGGCACCAACTCCAATCAGTTTGGATATTTCAACTTTGTTACGCAAATACCTGCGTTCAACGACACTCCCGAAACCGCAGCAACCGCCAATTTCACTTTTTATACGGCAGCCGTGACGCAACGCGTCACTGACGAACGGAAACCCTGCGCATTGTAGACCGCACCGGCACAACCACCGTCTATCTAACCTCGTCTCCGGCCAATTTCGCTGACCCTGAGTCATTCCGATCCGGGACGCCGATACAGACCTCGACCATGCAGCAACAGGTGATTCTGGATACAACGACAGGTGATTTCAGCGTCGTGAACATAAACACGGTGACAGACGTGTCGGTGTTTTCTCTTTCCGGGCAGCAATACCAGCTTGGGGAAGCTGGGGGATCGCTTCCGAACGCTTCTGCGAGGAAAGACCAACGCAGCAGCGCCTCCAGGATTCTTCATGGCCGGATATGCCGTTGGGGTCGGCAAGAACTGATAGCACGATTGGTTTTGCGGGAAACGGGCAACTGAAGCACATACCGCACGCATTTACAGCCGACAATTGTTCACTTCGCCGAGGGACAGCCAAAAATCTAAATCCCGGACGCACCGGCATTCTAAGATTTTCGGCTGTCCCCTTTTGGCTAAGTGAAAATTCTCGGGTGCATATTCGTGCGGTATGCGTGCACTCCTTCTGACTTGGAGAACGGATCTTAAACGATCAAGCGAGATTGAGACTGAAGATGTAAACGCTTGGGCTTATGCTTTATAGTTTCGGGCGAGTGCACTTCTCGGCCTCTGCGGTTAGATTGTGGACTATTTGTCAGTGACCTATTTGCTAACAACAGCACGCCGAGAGATCGTTAAACGGGGCCAAAGTTCTGTCTGATCACTCCAGGCCGATGACCAGCGCATCTTTGTGGATGGCGGATAGAGAGTGCGTTTCAAGCCGCCTGGCCTGCTCTTCGCCGTTGAGCACGCGGAAGACGCCCTCTGCCAGCGCCTGCAACTCATCTTCGCCGGGATAGACCGTGATGGGTGCGATCCATTCAATGTATTTGCGTAGCTTGCTTACCAGGCGTTGGGAGTGCGCCATGCCACCGGTCAGAAGCAGTGCATCCGCGCGGCCCTCGAGCACTGCGGCCATGGCGCCAGTCTCTTTGGCAATCTGGTAGATCATGGCTTCGTAGACGGCTGCTGCTTTGGAGTCGCCTGCATCGATGCGGTGTTCGACCTCCTCAAGATCGCGTGTCCCAAGGTAGGCGAACAGGCCGCCCTCGCCGAAGACCTTGCGGTCGAGTTGGGTCTCAGAGAATTTTTCGCTGAAACATAGCTTGATGAGTTCGCGGACGGGCAGCCATCCCGTGCGGTCCGGCCCGAGCGGGCCTTCTTGCGGAGTGTTGTTGTCGATCATTCGGCCACCGCGATGAGCCGAGACGGTGATGCCGCTGCCCATGTGCGCGATGATCAGGCGGAGATCGCCGTATGGGCGCCCAGTCTCGCGCGCAAATCGCCGCGCCACGGCCTTGATGTTGAGCGCGTGGCCGACGCAGGAACGTTCGATCTGGGGAAGACCGGAGATACGGGCACAATCCTGCCATTCATCCACGGTGACGGGATCGACGATGTAGGCGTTTACCCCGGCGGCTTGCGCAAAGCGAAGGGCAAGTGCGGCTCCGAGGTTGCTGGCGTGCTCGCCCCGGCGGGCCAGGCGGAGTTCTTCGATGAGTGCCTCGTCGACCAGGTAGGTCCCGCAAGCCATGGGGGGCAGCAATCCGCCGCGACCGCCGACGGCAGCAAAATGGGTTGCGTCGTACCCTGCTGCGGCGAGTTCTTTTTCAATCAGCGCAGCGCGATAGCCGGTTCGGGCAAGCATGGAGCGGCCGCGAAACTGGTTAATTTCCTCGTCTCCATGGTGCACCGAACTGGTCCATTCCGCGCCTTCAGCGTTGAAAACACCGAACTTGGTTGAGGTTGAGCCGGGATTGATGACGAGAACACGGTTACCCTGGTGTGGCACGCAAATCTCCCCAGCCATGCTACACTTTTTGCAATCCCAGAATTCGAGTAGAAGTTCTTGCCTGTTCCGAGTTACCGCTCCACACGCAACACTTCCACATTGCGTTCGCGGTAAAAGCTTTAAAGGAGCATTTTCAAAATGGAACAAGGCACAGTTAAGTGGTTCAATGACGCAAAAGGTTTTGGCTTTATCACCCGCCAGAATGGCGAGGACGTATTCGTCCATCACACCGCCATTCAGTCGCAGGGCTTCCGCTCGTTGCAGGAAGGCCAGCAGGTTCAGTTCAACGTGGTCAAGGGACCCAAGGGCTGGCAGGCTGAGAACGTCCAGGCTCTCTAATTCAGAGCTGTAAGATTTCGAAACAGCAGAGGGACGGCCAAACAGCCGTCCCTCTTGTTTTTGGTGCTACTGCTTGCAAAACACCCCGACGCCATCCTGGAGCGCATCCACGCTGGAATATCCCAGGGTTGAAGCGGACGCATCTATGCCCGCAAATTCCTTAGCCATCGCAGAGATGGTTTGGCCCTGACAGTTCGCCAGCCCGGGCGTACCGGCGTCGGGAATGGTATTCCCGGCCAGGCTGAACGTCATGTTGAACGCGGTACCACCCGATGATGTCGGTGCCGATCCGCAGCCAATCCGGGGCCAAGTTCGCGTTGCGGATCCATGCCTGCAAGTCGGTCGTGCCGGCAGGAAACGTCGTACCCGAAGTGATCGGTCTCGGCGCCGAGAGGAACAGGAAATTGCCATTGTTTAGCTGAACCTCCGGGCGGAAGAAATAGTGACCTGCCGGGAGAAAGATCGGGGCATTGAAGGTGATATTAATTTCGACCTGTTCGCCACTCGCCGGTCCTTCGCCATGGGTCAGTGGTGTGATGCCATTGATCACGGTGCTTTGGACTGTGAAGGGCGAAATTTCCGTTGCGATAAAACTCAGGCTACCGTTACTGGAATCGTGTGTGGCAGCGTCGATTTCCACGTCAGAAGGCGAGTTCTGTCGCGACGGCACGTTCTGCTGCGCGGGCAGCGTCGGAGTCTATGGGGAAGATGTGGTAGATCTCCACCTCGACTCTTGCAATGCCGGAGACTGCAGTTCCACTAGGGATCAACCCGTGAATTGTGGCCCCACTTAACGACTGTGGATTGAGTCAGGAAAAAATCATCCGCTGTTTCGGTTTCGAGGCCCTGGGAACCGGCAGGCCTGGAGAGCGCACCCAGCTTTCCATCGGGGTTACCGGTGGTGAAGAAAAAGGTGCCCGCCCACGCCGGTGTCGCTAGCCACACCACTCCCATACCCAACACGGCCGCCATTAAACTCGTCGCGATCTCCTGGCATTCCCTCCTTGAGCCGTCATTATTCTTTAAGGCTTTCATTTCAAATCTGCCTCTTGGCCTTGACAATGAATTCGCCATGTTCCGGCTTAGGGTCTTGCATAGAAGCTTTGTCGATCGAGTTTTTGAATTGTGCCATGAAACATCTCCTTCTACTCAAATCAATGAACACGCAACTTCTGTCCCGTGTGACAAGACCTTATGCGCTCTACTCGTCGCTTTTGTCATTGGTTCGTCATAGATATGTAACTCTTCATGAGAGCCTGTTTTTGAAGTGAGATCAGCCGAGAGGAACCAATTAAGAGGTGATCCTGCGAACCGACTGGCGACTTCACGCACAGAATGTAGCGTTAGTGAGGGACATCCTCTTCGGATGAATCCGTCCAGGAATCCAACGGAGTCTGGATTCGTGGCGAAAGTGCGGCGGCGTGCTTCGAGTGAATCACCGCCGATTGGAAATGTATGGTCCCAAAACTCGCAAACTTGGGCGGGGCTTTAGCTCACGGACGTATTTCCGGCAACGGAAGCTTTCTTTCGCAGCGGTTCTTCTTTCGCAACTTGTCTCGGCGACTCTATTTGGTTGCTCGTAAGATCTACAGCGGCTGACCGAGGCGCTTTTCCAGTTGCACTCTGTATGTCCGGCTGACTCGGGTGCGCGAGCCATTTTTGAGCACCGCTTCAAATTCTCCGTGGGAGATCGGCTCGAGTTGCAGAACGCTCTCGATATTGATCAGCGCCGAGCGGTGGACACGCACAAATCTTCGGGGGTCGAGCTTCTCGGCCAGATCGTTCAGTGCGGCGCGATACAGCAGTTCCTTTCCGCCTACGTGGAGGGTCACGTACACGCCGGCAGCTTCGATCCAGTCGATGTCGATGACGCGGATGAAGCGGGTGGTGCCGCCGGCCTTCACCACCAGCCGATCGAGTCTGCGCTCGGGGGAGGCTGGAGCGGCGCTCACCATCTTCATTACGCGCTGGCCAAACTCCTTCATGCTGCGCTCGTCGAGCCGCGCTTTTGCGCGCGTCATGGTTGCCTCAAACCGTTCATCGCTGAAGGGCTTCAGCAGATAGTCGAGCGCGTTGGCTTCAAAGGCGCGGATCGCGTGCTGATCGTAGGCGGTGACAAAGACGGTGAGCGGCATCTGCGCCGCGCCGATCGCATCAATGACGGCGAGGCCATCCAGTTCCGGCATCTGGACGTCGAGGAAGATCAGGTCGGGATTGTTGCGCTGAATCATTTCGACGGCTGTCTGGCCGTCCGCCGCTTCGGTCACCGATGCGACCTGGTCATCGCGCCGCAGCAAATCCATGAGCCGCTGCCTCGCCGGAAGCTCATCGTCGGCAACAAGGACATCAATCGGCTCAAGCGTAGGCGCGTTCATTGGCCACATCTCCCAGCCGCAAAGGCAGCGAAACCTCAACCTCGGTGCCGCCTTCGGCGCGATTTTTCACCACGAATCGGCTTGCACCATTTGGATGAAGCCCGGCGATGCGTTGCCGCGTGATCGACAGGCCCAGTCCCTCCGAACCCTCCAGCGTCCAGCCCAGCGGCAGGCCCACCCCGTCATCCAGTACGCGGATTTCGAGCCGGTCGCCCAGCGGTTTTGCGCGCACGACCAGGGTTCCCCCTGCGGCTCTACGGGAGATGCCGTGGCGGATTGCATTCTCCACCAACGGCTGAATGAACATTGAAGGAACCGCGGCGTACTTCACCTCCGGCGCAATATCCATCACCACGCGGAGCTGATCGCCAAAACGAATCTTCTGAATCTCCAGATAATGCTCCAGGAATGCCAGTTCTTCCGCCAGCGGGACTTCCTGCCTGTCTTTCGATTCAAGCGACATGCGCAGCAGATCGCCAAGATGCTCGATCATGCGGCGAGTGAGCTTGGGGTCGCGCTCTACGTGCGAGGAGATGGTGTTCAGCGCATTGAACAGAAAGTGCGGATCGAGCTGCATGCGAAGCGCATTCAGCCGCGCCTCGCTGTAACTGTGTTCCAGCCGCTCCAGCCGCAGTTCGCTGTTCATGTAGCGCTGGTAATACTGGTAGGCCTGTATGCCGCCGAGAATGACCCAGTAGATGAGCCAGCACCATAGCTGCCAGCCGATCACCGAGGGGCTGAAGATTCTGGATGGACTCAGCGAACTCCACGGCGTTACACCGAAAAGCGCGCGAATGGTGGTGAACAGATAGAAGTAGATTTCCGTGAAGAACAGGCTTGCCAGAATATGCGCCGACAGACGCCGGCCGAGCGCCTTGCCCGCGTAGGGGAGCCGCCGATCGAGCAAGACGATGGCTGGAGTGAGAAGAGCCCAGCTCCAGAACTGGGCGAGGTAGATGCGCAGTTCGTCGTGCCAATGGTTGGTTCCAAAGGCGGGCAGCGCAAACAGGATTCCAGCAGTGGTGGAAACGACCGCGCCGATGATCGCAAGTCCCCACCAGCTCGTCGCGATGCGGCCTAGGGCGCTGGTTCGCCGCTCTTCTTCCGGACCGCCCCATTCGCCGGTTTGTGGTTTTGCTGCAGCCACGTTCAATCTCGCTTGCCACTGCTTTGCCGGATCACCGGGTTCGCGATCAAGCGCCGGAAGCCGTTGCCGGCGACCACATTATCTCGCAACGACTGACCGTGTGACCGGACGGGCTCGACAAGGAGCCAGACTCCGACCACGAAGAGAATCACTGCGCAACAGAGGTAAAGATAGGATCTCAACTTGCCGGATTGGCCTTTTCCGGGATTCAGCATACGTGCACCATAGAGCGGTTCGACCCTCAAATCCACGCTTATGTCGCAATCGGGCCGGATCGCAGTCCAGGACGGTTTCCAAGTTCTTTCACTGGGCTGGCCTTTCTCAGAAAAGAATCGCGCAAGTGGTTTGTATCCAGCTGGCGGCATTAAAAAAGCTCGTCAGGTTGCATGATGTGTTATACTTAGAGCAATCGTAGAATTCGATCTAGAAGTCATTGCCTGTATCGCTTACCCGCTCACTTGCAAACTTCCTCATTGCGTTCGCGGGTACTTCAGTATCAAAGGAACAACACACAATGGAAACAGGCACAGTCAAGTGGTTTAATGACGCCAAGGGATTTGGATTTTTGAGCCGTGAAAACGGCGAGGACGTCTTCGTCCATCACACCGCCATCCAGGCAAACGGCTTCCGTTCGCTTCAGGAAGGCCAGAAGGTCCAGTTCAACGTGACCAAGGGCCCCAAGGGCTGGCAAGCTGAGAACGTACAGCCTGTCTAAATTCCGGACGAGAGTTCGAAGTGAGATCAAAAAAGGACGGCATAACAGCCGTCCTTCTCATTTTTATGCGTATGTATAGCGAAGCTGAGCCCGCTTATGCGGCGGGTTTCAGGGATTTTTGCCCCGCACTGTTCGCCGCAGGGTGCATCGTCTTCCGGTCTGATTTGTGGGAACCCAGAAAATCCAAAGCACTGTTGATGGTGTCCTCGAACCGTCCGCCGGTCTTGTGCGTGGCTCTCACGCCTTTTGAAACAAGCTGGCACATTTCAAACCGGTTCATACCTTGCTTTAGGGCGCGATGAATCTTGTCAGAACGCATGAATAACTCCGTTCACGGGGAAAATGCCGACTGTTGAACCGACGACATGTGATTGCTGCGTGGGCTACGGAGCTCGTCTGAAGCAAGGGGAACGGCCAAAGGCCGAGCAGGCTGGGTGATACCAGATCGCGTCTTACTTTGATTCTACGCGGAAAATCGCGAATCTCGCGTTAATTCGCACGGCGCGCGGCTCGAACATGCCGATTGTCTGCGGGTTTTCTCCTGCATGAGGAGCGGACTCCCGGCTTTTCTCTGGAGAGACATCCCTGTTACCATAAAGTTCGCATCGTCCGCATCCGCGGGACACATTGATTTGACTCAGTAAGAGAGGTTGTCATTGGCAAATACCAAGAAGATTGAAGACAAGTTAGAACGCAAAAAAGTAAAACGCGCTGCCCGCAAGAAGGCTGCACCGAAGGCCAAGCGCACCACACCGCGCGGGTCAAACAAAAAGAAGCTCAAAAAAGCGGCGCGCGGCCAGTCGAAGCGCTAATCGGACGCGTTCAAGATTCGGGTCGATCCGGACCGGCACAAATGCCGGTCCGGGCCCCGATTTTCAAATCCTTCATTCCAGACCGTCCCGCCGCACCCGCAGCCCTGTCCGCTCGCTCAATCTCCATCATGTAAACTTCCGCATAAGGTTTCCCACAGCTCACGGTAACCGCCTTGCATATCTAACTCTGCGCGCCTGGAACGGACGAGGAGAACTGCCCTGCCAAGCCAACTGCTTGCCCGCAAGTCCATCGATAAGCTGATTCGCGAATCGGAAGAGCCTGAACACGCGCTGAAGAAGTCGCTTGGCCCCTGGTCGCTTACCGCTCTCGGCATTGGCGCTGTTATCGGCTCAGGCATCTTCACCGTCATTGGAACTGCGATGGCGGGACAGAAATTCGACACGCCTGAGGTCAGCAACACTCCTCTGATTCATTACCTGTTGACGCACACGGCCATGGCCGGCAGGCCGGGCGCAGGGCCGGCACTCGCACTCTCGCTCGTTCTCGTTGCCATCGTTTGCGTGTTTACTGGCCTCTGCTACGCAGAACTCGCCTCGATGATCCCCATCGCCGGCTCGGCCTACACCTATACCTACGCCACGCTCGGCGAACTGGTGGCGTGGATTATCGGCTGGGATCTGATTCTTGAATACGCCTTCTCAAACATGAGCGTCAGCGTTGGCTTTGCCGCGCATATCGAGGCGCTGCTTGAGTGGTTCGGCATCCATCCTGCGCTGAAATGGATCTCGCCGGCCTATCTTCCCACCGGCCTGCAGGACTTTGCAGGCAAAGACCTCTATGCACCCGGCTGGCATTTTGGCTTCAACATCCCAGCTTTTCTCGTCGTCATGGTGCTGACCGTCGTGCTGGTGCGCGGTATCCGCGAGTCAGCCCGCACGAATAACATCCTCGTCCTCGTTAAAATCGTCGCGATCCTGGCGTTCATCTTTGCGGCCGCCAGCTTCATCAAGCCGGTGTACTGGCATCCCTTCATGCCTAATGGCTGGACGGGCATGCTCTCCGGTGGATCGATCATCTTCTTCACCTACATCGGGTTCGATTCCGTCTCTACCGCGGCAGAGGAGTGCAAGCAGCCGCAGCGCGATCTGCCCTTCGGCATTCTCGCAACGCTTGTCGCCTGCACGCTGCTTTATGGCGGCGTGGCCATCTGCCTCAGCGGCATCGTGCCATGGAACTCCATCATGGGCGACGGCGCACCGGTGGTGAACGCCCTCAAGCGCCTCTCACTCCAACCGGGTGGCAGCAGCTTGCGCTGGGTGGAGCTGGTTGTGCTGGTCGGCGCCATGCTGGGCATGATCTCGTCGATTCTCGTGTTTCAGCTCGGCCAGGCGCGCGTCTGGTTCGCCATGTCGCGCGACGGATTGCTGCCCAAGGTCTTCGGCAAGATTCACTCGCGCTACCGCACGCCGGCCGTTGCCACCTGGGTTGCAGGATTCGTCGTCGGCGTCCCCGCCGGGCTGCTCGACATCGGCACCGTTTCGAATCTTTCCAACATCGGCACGCTGTTCGCGTTCGTGCTGGTTTCGATTGCGGTGCTCATTCTTCGCTACCGCGAGCCCAATCGTCCGCGCTCGTTCCGCGCCCCGTGGGGACCGGTTTTCCCGGTGCTGAGCATCATCTTCTGCATCATGCTGATGATGGGACTCGAAGTGCTGACGTGGGAAGCATTCTTCATCTGGCTGATCGTCGGGTTGATGATCTACTTCTTCTACAGCCGGCATCGCAGCGAATTCGCGCCTCAACGCTAATCGCTTCCAAACAAAGCGTGTCATCCTGAGCGGAGCAGCTTGGGACCCTGCGATTGCGCAGCAATCGTGGGGTAAGCGGAGCGAAGGACCTGCTTTTCAAAATCCGCGCGGTCAACAGAAATCATCCCGAGAGAAAGAGCCAAATATTCATGACTCAAGCGCCGGCAAACGTTGAAGCATGATCTCTTTCCACCTGGCGCTGGACTGATGCCATATGGTCATTCAAACATACCGGGTGATCACCACGGTCGAGACGAAAATGCGACGGGTTCCCGGCTCTTGAACTGTGCATACATCTTGAGGCTTAGCGTGTCAGGATTGCCCGGAATCTGCGAACTGAGCCAGGAAAACGATGGGTGGAAGGTCGACGTGATCTGGTGTTTCATCCGCATTTAAGAGTGTTTCGAAGTTTGCGCGGCTTAGTGATCCCCAAACACCCCAGCAGAAGGAATCCGCTGCGCCGATAATCGGCAAATGAATCAATCCTGCGCACAAAGCTCCATCCTCAATAGAACAGTAGTCCAAATCGAGAAATGCTTACTCGGCTTCTTCAACCCTCGCGGATTGAGGTTGGCTTCCATTTCGACTCGCCTTCTCGTGATCTTTGTTCCAGTAGTACGGCTCCGCGAATCCGAAGTCGAGGCATGGCCCACTGTGCCACTCATCGCAACTGGCACATTTCCAGCGTAAGTTCGACAGTTCTTGAAATGTGACTGTTGGGCGGTGGTGTTCCGAATACACGTCGCTCGTAGCATCCGGCACAGAGCAGACAATCTTGGCACAGTTCGTCTGGAACTTCCTCCCATCCGTCATGTGCAGCGCGGATAATCTCGCAGTTGTCGCACCATGCATCTGGGAAGGGATTCTCATCCGTCGCGTCATTTCGGTTGAACCCCAATCCAAATGATTCACCGGTTAGATGCTCGCATACAAAAGCCTGCTGAGTTTCCCCGTGGGTATCGCAATGAACTGTCTCGGACACTCCCGTATATTCTCGAGGCCAGGAAAATATGTCAACGCCGATCAAAGTCGGCGCACTCACGCAGACGCTCACGATGCGTGTTGCTGCGTTGCAAGAACCGGCACATCCTCGATGCTGCTAAAAACCGGCAAGCCCCGCTGGCGCGCAATGCGGACGTCTTCGTCAGCCCCCTTTGACGCTCCTTCAACGCGAAGCACTGCGTCGCAGCGCTCCAGCAACCGGCCTGCGACGGGATAAAGATACTGTTCAGATATGGCATCGCCCAATGCGATCGAGCCGGCCTGCTTCATCACCGGCAGCGCGACCCATTCCCCAATCATCGGTATGTGCCCGGCCTGGTAGATGGGCAGCGCAAAGGATTCCAAGCCGATCCAGGTTTTGCGCCATTAAATATGGATCGTCGTTTGTGCCCGAGCGGTAGGGCCCGGCGATCAAGATGATGAGGGGTTTCTGTGCTTCCATTGCGGCCTCCATTTCCGCACAATATCACTGAAACGCACTTTCGTGCAATATCGTGCAGTTTCGTGCATAACGAATTCGAAAATGTGCGATAGTAGCGGAAGTGCTTACCACTCATCGCAAGCAACATATTCTCGAGGTTCTGCGCCGGTCCGGGCAGATTGTCGCCAAGGATCTGAGTCAGGAACTGGGACTCTCAGAAGATACGATTCGCCGCGATCTCAGAGAGCTGGCGGCGGAGGGTCTGCTGCAGCGGGTTCACGGCGGAGCACTTCCGGCGTCGCCCGCGATCGGGGATTTTGCCGCGCGACTGAACGTGGCGACTGACGAAAAAAGATTGATTGGATTGGCAGCGGCTGGAATGGTTCGCGCTGGCCAGGTCGTCATTCTTGACGGCGGAACAGAGGCTGTCCAGATCGCGCGGCATTTTCCAGCGGATCTGAAGGCAACGGTCGTGACCCACAGCCCGACCATCGCGATTGAACTGGTGGAACATCGGAACATTGAAGTGATTCTCATCGGAGGCAGGCTCTTCAAAACTCCGTGGTTGCCGTGGGCGCTCCGGCAATTGAGAACATCGCGAGAATCCGTGCCGAGATTTACTTCATGGGCGTGACTGGAATCCATCCCGAGGCCGGGCTCACCACCGGCGACTTTGAGGAGGCGCACGTCAAAAGAGCATTGAGCGCCAGCGCTGCTGAAACAATCGTCCTTGCTTCGCCTGAAAAACTGAATGCGGTCTCGCCCTATGTCATCGCTCCGCTCTCTGAGATCACTGGCATGATCGTCGCTGCGGGGACAAAGCAGAAAATCCTTGCGCCCTATTCGCGGTTGGGAATCACAATTACGAAGGCTCCAGCCAAAGGTTGAATGCGCGCTTTGTCGTAGGTTGATTGAGTGGGACCTACGCGTGAACTCGCCTACACTGGATCCATGGACGATATTCGGGCGTTCATTCGCCGCCTGCCTAAGGCCGAACTTCATCTTCATCTCGAAGGCACGATCACTCCGGCCACACTGCATCATGCTGATGATGGGGCTTGAAGTCCTGACGTGGGAAGCATTCTTCATCTGGCTGATCGCCGGCCTGATGATCTACTTCTTCTATAGCCGGCATCGGTCGGAGTTCGCCGGGATGCGATAGTTCCCGCCAGAAGAACACCAAAACAGTTGGCCATGTCGTTCTCGATGAGCGCATCGGCCTGAAGTCACAGTTGAGATCGAAGCCGTTAGGTCTCCATGAGAGCATATTGCCATATCGCTCAATGGCCTTCGGTCAAAACGTGATAAGGCCTGTTTTCGACAGCTACGTAGTTGGAAACTCCTCACTATTGACGTTACCTTGCCTAGAAGGTCAGGAATTCGCCTCTCTCAGGGCGCGCCATTCCTGCAAGTCGTTCAGCGGGCCATTAGCGACAATCAGCCCCTATTGATGCGACACAATGGACGAGTAGTGATTGGCGACCAGTCGCCAGCCCCCATGCTGCTTTACCCACACTCTGGTAAAGCGAGTGTCGTGGGGAACTGCGTTGCCTTTATCTTGCCCATTCATTGTTGAGAGGCCGGTCTCTACTGCCGCATTTCCATAAACGCGCACTCGAACGTCATCGGTGGTTATGGACTGAAATCTCAAATCACCTGACGTGAAATCGGAAATCACCTGCGGCTTAGTTCGCACTGTCCCACTCGGGCCTACGCCGATGAAATCATCAGCGTAGATCCGTTCTCAGCGCCGCCGCATCCGCGTGGATCTGTGCTTGTATGCGTTCGTTGTCCAGTTTCCTGATGACCTGCTCAGCGATGCTTTTTGATCTCTGATCGCGCCCTGCTCTTGCCCTGAGGCGATGGCTGCCGCTGAAAACCACGACGGCTATCGCGAATATTCGTCTCATGTGGCATGCCCCTTTGCGAAGAAACATATTTATTCGGGCGGCAAGTGTCAACAGAGTCGACGGTCTCTGTCGATCATTGGCGAAAAATCGCCGAGGCACTCATTCACTCGAGTATTTGTGGACTAGCTGTGGCACCAAGCATCGCAAATTGCTCCACTTCTTCGCCTCGAGAATCACCCGGTAAACTCTATCCATGGACGATATTCGG
>CAWALE010000025.1:0-33828 GCA_963782775.1 uncultured Acidobacteriaceae bacterium | reverse complement strand
TCGAAGACGATGGAACCTTGTCCCTCCTGCAATGGATTCAGCCGTAGCTGCGAGACATCGAGTCCTGGTATTGCGGCTTCAAGTGCCTCAAGAAGAGCGAACAGACTACTAAAGTCAGAATGCCTGGGCTTAAACTCGTCGCCATAAACAATGACGCGATAACCGGGCACCGCAGAGACTCCTAGCTGCTGAATCACAATGCGAAGAGGAATCAGATCGCCTGTCATCTCCGGCACATCTCTCCTTTGCTTTGGATTTTGTGGCAGTGCGACGCAATTGCGACTAGCCGAAAGGCTCGCCAAACGCCCGAGAATGCGCTGGCACAAGAGCGCTTCGGTAACGTTAGTTCACAAACTCGAACCGAGATGTAATTTCCCGTTACACACTGTCCTCCTATCCTGCCAACACATTCGTAATATCGAATATTCGAATGTTATCATCAGTAGCGTTATGCCTGGTTCGCTGCGTCGCTTCAAAGCAGATATTTTCCAAGCTCTAGCGCATCCGACTCGGATCGCCATTATTGAACTGCTGAAGAATGGCGAACTGTCAGCCGGGGGACTTTATGGAAAAGCTCGGACTGGACAAGCAAACGTCTCCGAGCACCTATCAGTACTCCGGGCCAAGATGATTGTGGTAAACCGCAAGTCAGGGAATCAGGTTTTCTATTCTGTTCGCGATCCAATCATCACCCAAGTCCTCGCTCTGATGCGTCGCTATTTCCAAAAGCATTTGAAAGAGACACAAGGATTGCTGAAAGAGATGGGTGACAACTCCGTAGCGGCAGGGGCGAAATCTCGATAAGGCGAAGGATTCGAAATTGGATTCATCGGTGCAAGATGCCGACCTGCTCTTATCCAATTTGAGGTAGACAGCGACTTGGGGTTTTCACCTTTGCCCCTTGTCATCTGAGGGTTGTCATTGAGCTTTCTTCAAATGATCTCGGAGGAAACGGCGAGTCTTGCCGCGAGCGGTCTTCGGTTCATCCTGATGCTAGTAGCGATCTGGATGATCTTGGGACTGCTGGGTTGGTTCCGGCCCCATAGCATTCGGTATGTGGCACGGGTGCTTTTTCCTATCGGAGCTCTCGTGTGTCTTGGCGTCGCATTCCTGGCAGGAATTTTCCTGGCTACAGGCCAGGCGCCCGAAGTAATTGTTCTCCCGCTCGGGCTGCCCGATCTCCCGTTCCACATTCGACTGGATGCACTGTCTGGGTTCTTCCTGTTGTTGCTGGGCTTGGCGGGTACCGGAATCTCCACTTTCGCGGCCGGGTATTTCCGATCGGGGGAGGCACTGCTCCTGCTCTGCTCGGCCTTCACTATCACGTGTTTCTCGCAGCCATGGCCTTGGTCATTCTGGCCGACGATGCGTACCTGTTTATGGTGGCGTGGGAGACCATGGCGCTGAGTTCGTACTTTCTGGTCACGTCGCATCATCGCATCCCTGAGATTCGCAGGCCGGGTTTCTTTACCTGGTCATGGCACATGTTGGTGCGATCTGCATCCTGCTTAGCTTCGGTGTACTGCAAGGGGGCAGCTGGCAGTTCACGTTCGACGCGATGCGCGGAGCCTCACTCACGCCCTTCCTGGCCACGACCGCATTCCTGCTTGCGCTTGTCGGTTTTGGAGCAAAAGCAGGACTGGTGCCGATGCATGTGTGGTTGCCAGAAGCCCATCCAGCAGCACCTTCACCGGTCTCGGCCATGATGAGCGGAATCATGCTGAAGACTGCGATCTACGGGATTCTGCGGATCAGCTTTGACCTGCTGCACGTCAGGCTCTGGTGGTGGGGAGTGCTGATGCTGGTGATGGGATTTTTCTCTGCCATGTTCGGCGCTATCTTTGCGGCCGTGCAGACCGACATGAAGCGGCTTCTGGCGTACTCCTCGATTGAAAACATCGGGCTGATCTTTACCGGCATCGGCCTGTCGATTCTGTTTGAGACATGCAACCTGCATTTGTTTGCGGCGCTCGCTCTCACTGCTGCGTTCGTTCATGCGCTGAACCATTCGTTCTTCAAGAGCCTGCTCTTTTTGGTCACAGGTTCTGTTCTGCACGCAACTCAGACGCGTAACCTGGGAAAGCTTGGCGGCCTTATCCGTCGCATGCCATGGGTAGCTACCCTGGCGCTGGTCGGCACACTGTCCATTGCGGGTTTGCCGCCGTTCAACGGCTTTGTGTCGGAATGGCTACTGCTGCAGTCGTTCTTATTCACTCCGCAGATTCCGCATGCCTTCCTCAATATGCTTATCCCGCTGGGAGCAGCGGCACTGGCCTTGATTGTCGCTCTGGCAGCTTATGTGATGGTGAAGTTTTATGGGGTCATCTTCCTGGGACAACCGCGCGAAGCATCCCTTGTGAACGCGCATGACGCCAATTGGCTCGAACGCCTTGGCCTCGGCTGGCTGGCATCAGGCTGCATCCTCATTGGCGTGTTGCCTCAGATCGCATTAGGAGCAGCAGCAAAAGTCACGCAGAACTTATTGAACCAGTCCGTCGCATCCGGATCCACCGTTTGGTGGATTGCCCCGATTGCACCGGAACAGGCCTCCTATAGCGGTCTGATATTACTCTGCGGAATCGTGGGTGTTGTCGGTGTCACCTTCGTGCTGGTACGTCTTCTTGCTCACGGGCGCGTACGACGCACTCCCGCCTGGGATTGCGGCTATCCATGGCAGACGCCCCGCATGCAGGATACGGCAGAAGGGTTCGGTCAACCCATCCGCCATATGTTCGGTATTTTCTTTCGCATGGAACGCGATATGCCTGCACCGACCGACAGTGTCCCGCGATATCGCATTTATATCGAGGATCGACTGTGGCGTGGGATTTATCTGCCCATTGCCCGAGGCGTACAAGGTCTCGCGGACGCGATTAGCGTTCTTCAAGGCGGCCGACTGTCGATCTATCTGCTTTATAGCTTCATGACGTTGCTCGCCCTGCTGGTGTTTGTCCTATGAGAGGAATCAGCTTCGTTCGACAATTCGCAGAGATTGGGCTGGCCATTGCGATCGCGCCGTTATTCAGCGGATGGATTGCTCAATGCCGCGCCTGGATGCAGAGCCGATCAGCGCCTCCCTTGTGGCAGCCTTTTCGAATGCTGCGCAAACTCTTCCACAAAGATGTAGCTCTGGCCACGGATGCATCGCCGCTCTTTCGCGCAACGCCGTATGTGTTGTTCGGAACGATGGTGCTTGCAGCGGGGATCATCCCTTCGCTGGTTACCGATCTTCCATTTGCGCGCATGGCCGACTCGATTGCTCTCATCGGCCTTTTTGCCACGGCACGTGTCTTCCTCTCGCTCGCCGCCATGGATATCGGCACCGCATTCGGAACCCTTGGCGCACGGCGGGAGATGATGATCGGCTTCCTGGCCGAACCCGCACTCCTGATGGTGCTGTTCAATGCGTTTTTGCTGTTTGGGAAGACGGCATTGCCCAGTCTTGTGGAAGGATCCGAGCGCACCGCGATCCGTTGTCGATCCCAGTGTGATCTTTGCGGCGATCGCGTTTGTGATGGTACTGCTGGCAGAAAACGCTCGCATCCCGATTGACAATCCGGCAACTCATCTTGAACTCACAATGATTCACGAGGCCATGATTCTCGAGTATTCCGGCCGCCATCTTGCGCTAGTGGAGTGGGCATCGAGTCTCAAACTCTTCAACTACGCCTGCATGGGATTTGCACTATTTATCCCGTGGGGTATTGCGACGCACGGAGCGGATGGAGCATGCCTCTGTTGATAGCCGTTGCCGCGTTGATGGGAAAGCTCGTGATTGCCGGAGCAGCGTTGGCGCTCATCGAATCATTGTCTGCCAAGCTGCGGATCTTTCGGGCTCCGGAGTATCTGGCCATGGCGTTTTTGCTCGCCGTACTCGGATTACTGGTTCATCTACTTCAGGGAGTATAACGAGATGCACATTCCCCTTAATCTCGCAATTGCTAAAGGTCCTGGCCGCAGGTCTGCTGCTGATTTCGTTCGCAATGCTCTCGGCGCGACGCACGCAACGGCTGATCATTCTGTTTGCGTGGCAAGGCGGTATCCTGTTTCTTTCGACCTTTCTGGTGGCGTACAGTTCGGGCCTGAGGGAGCCGTATTACTCCGCAGCACTCACCCTGATTTTGAAAGTCATCGTGCTGCCGCTGATCCTGCACAGGCTTGTTCATCAGGCTTGGCGCGCAATGGGACAACGAGCCGTTGGTCAATATTCCCACCACCATGCTGGCGGGATTGGTGCTGGTGATCTTCGCTTTTGGTCTGGCGCAGCCAATCACCATGCTGGCGACGACCGTCACGCGCCACAATATCGGAATCGCTCTCAGCGTGATCCTGCTGGCCTTCCTGATGATGATCACGCGTCGCAAAGCAGTGTCGCAAGTCATCGGATTTCTGGCTATGGAGAACGGCTTGTTCTTTGCAGCAACCAGCGCAACGTACGGAATGCCCATGGTGATCGAGCTCGGCATCGCTCTTGATTTGCTGGTGGGCGTGTTTATTCTCGGCATCTTCTTCTTTCAGATTCGAGAGCAATTCGACAGTCTCGACCTGCATCACCTGGAATCGCTCAAGGAGGATTAAGTGGAGATTTTTTTTGTTTTGGGATTCCGCTGCTGGGATCCATTTTGCTGGCCTTCTTGGCGCACGACGATTCGCCGCGGAGATCAATGCCGGGATGAGTCTTGCCACGCTGATCGCTTCGTGATTCCTGGTCTTGCACGTTATCCGGTATGGTCCGATGCTGGCAGGACACGAGCAATTCTTCGTCGATTCGTTCAATGTCTTTCTGGTCGCGCTGACTGCATTTGTCGGGTTCACGACTGCGCTTTTTTCAGGACCATACATGCGCATTGAAGAGCATCACGGACGCGTCACTCACCGCCGTCTGCGCCTATACCACAGCATGTATCAGCTCTTCATGGCTGCCATGCTGTTGGCGCTCTGACCAATAATATCGGACTTCTTTGGGTGGCGATGGAAGCTGCCACGCTCTCCACTGTGTTGCTGGTTTCTCTTTACCGCACGCGCGCGAGCCTTGAAGCGGCTTGGAAGTATTTCATCCTCTGCGGCGTCGGCATTGCTCAGGCACTGTTTGGCACGATCCTGCTGTATTTTGCCGCAGAACACGCATTTGGCCGCGAAGGCATGACCGCGCTGCTGTGGACGCATCTGAATGCCGTGAAGAGCCAACTTGAACCACGGGTAATGGGGCTCGCGTTTGTATTTCTGCTAGTCGGATATGGAACCAAAGTAGGCCTGGCTCCGCTGCACAACTGGCTACCAGACGCTCACGCGGAAGGCCCGACACCTGTTTCCGCGGTTCTTTCCGGACTTCTGCTGAATGTTGCTCTCTACGCGGTCATTCGCTGCAAGATCCTTGCCGAGGGTTCCGTCGGTGCTTCTCTTCCTGGTCGCATGCTGATGACCTTCGGACTTTTGTCAGCAGTCCTCGCTGCTTTCTTCCTCTGGAGGCAACGCGATATCAAGCGCCTGTTTGCCTACTCGTCCATTGAACACATGGGCATCATCACGTTTGCATTCGGATTAGGCGGCCCAGTGGCAAACTTTGCCGCGCTGCTGCACATGACGGTTCACTCGCTTACCAAATCTTCCATCTTCTTTACAGCCGGCCACGCATCGCAAACAGCCAAAACACAGCAAATGGACGGCATTCGCGGATTGCTCGGCATCAGCCCGACGATAGGCTGGGGACTTGCGCTGGGATCGCTTGCCATTCTCGGCATGCCTCCCTTTGGAGTATTTGCAAGCGAGTTTCTCATTCTTACCACGGCAATGCGGGAACATCCGTGGACAACGCCATTGCTGCTGATCGCGCTTGGAGTCGCGTTCGCAGCGATCTTCAGCCGGGTTCAGCCCATGGTGTTTGGTGACAGCAATGCGCCACCGTTGCCGCATTCTCCAGCACTCATCCCGGTATTCGCTCATCTTGCGATTGTGCTGATGCTGGGGATATACATTCCGCCGGCGCTTGCTGCCTGGTATCGTGCTGCCGCGCAACTCGATCGGGTGACACGATATGAGCGTAGAATTTTTCGAACAGATATGAAACAGCTTCCATCGAATCTGACTTGCAGCTCGTGCGAAGGTTGGAGCCGTTGCAGTGGAGGCGCACGGGCGAAGAGCTTCGGATGCAGGCGGCCGATTGCTCACTCTCTGGGGTGCAGATGATCGCGATCGAGACGACCGCTTCAGCATCTACGCAGCTGTATCTACTTCCTGCAGGCAGTGTGGCAGTTCTCGAGCACGCAGATGGTACCTCGGATGCACCCCACCTATCCGAGTCATCGCTGATCTCTTCCCATGCTGCCCCGCGCATGGAACGCGCGACGTACGACCTGCTTGGAATTGCAAGCACCGCGACGGATAAGCGTGGCTGGCTGCGCCATGGCGGATGGCCGGAGACGGTTTTTCCCCTGCGCCGGGATGTGGATGGAAAAGCACAATATCCCTTCGAAGTCCGAGCCGTATCCGTTTGTGCAGGTGGAAGGTGATGGCGTGCACGAAATCGCTGTTGGCCCTGTCCATGCGGGCACGATCGAGCCCGGACATTTCCGTTTCTCCGTTGTTGGTGAAAAGGTGCTGCGGCTTGAAGAGCGCCTTGGCTATAAGCATAAAGGAATCGCTAAGCGATTTGAAGCAAATGCGCCAGAGCGAAGGCACATCGTCTGGCGGCGCGCATCTCAGGTGATTCAGCCGTCGCCTTCTCATGGGCATATTGCGCGGCGCTTGGAAGCGATCACCGAGCGCGGCTTGTCCTCCGCGCGCAGCGAACTTGCGTGCCCTTGCTCTGGAACATGAGCGGCATCGCAAATCATCTGGGCGATCTGGGCGCTCTTGGTAATGACGCGGGCTTTGCGTTTGGGCTCACGCATTTCTATGCGTCTGAAAGAAGACCTTCTGCGCAGCAATGCCACATTTTTGGGGCGCGATACCTGCTCTGACTACATTTTGCCAGGTGGAGTTGCCGCGGATCTGCCAGGCGATGCCCATGAACTGCTGATCGCTCTCTACGCAGAACTGGAGCAGGCCGCTGGCGGAACTTCGCTCCATCTATGACGAGCATGCTGGACTGCAGGATCGCTTCCGCGAAACCGGATTCTTGAAGCAGGAATTGGCAGAAAAACTCGGTGCACTCGGATTGGTGGGGCGTGCGTCGGGCATTGGCTGCGATCTTCGGGTCGACCATCCTTGGCCGCCTTACGACAAGCTTGAACCGAAGTTGGTAACTCAATCTTCAGGTGATGTGGCCGCGCGCGTTCAGGTGCGGTTCGACGAGGTCTTTGAATCTCTCCGTCTCTGCAGAGCCCTCCTTGCGAAATTCTCCGGACGGGCCCGTTCGGGTTGATGTTCCTGTAGCAGAGCCAGAGCGACTTGGTATCGGTCTGATCGAGGGTTGGCGCGGGCCGGTGATGATCGCTCTTGAAACCGGCCCACAAGGACGGAATCCGGCGCTGCCACGCGCATGATCCTTCTTGGCAAAACTGGCCGGCTCTTGAATATGCAATCCTCGGCAACATCGTTCCGGACTTTCCATTGATCAACAAATCCTTCAACCTGTCCTACAGCGGACAGGACGGATGAGGTAAGAATGTTTGACGTTCTCTCACGCATGATTCGCACGGGGATATTGACGGAGCCTCCGCGAACTCCGTCTCGAAGAGATTCCGGCGCGTCGATACGCTTCAGAATGATCTACTGCAGGATTATTGGCCGCGCGCTGTGCATTCGCCATGTCGATGCCGGATCGTGCAATGGATGCGAGCTGGAAATCCAGGCGCTCAACAATCCTTACTACAACCTCGAAGGCATCGGGATCAAATTCGTTGCGAGCCCGCGACATGCAGACCTGTTGCTCGTCACGGGTCCAGTATCCGTGAATATGGAGGAGGCCCTGAAACGCACCTACGATGCCGTGCCCGATCCCAAATTGGTTATTGCTGTCGGGGACTGCGGAAGCTGCGGCGGAGTCTTTGGAGAGAACTACGCCAGCAGAGGTGCCGTTGCGAATGTCATCCCCGTAAATTACACGGTTAGAGGCTGTCCGCCAAATCCCGCCGCGATTTTGCAGGCCGTCGTGCAGACAGTTCAGTCAGTCCCGATCGAGGAACAAGCAACCTCTTAGTAAAAGCCGAGACAGCGTCGGAACACCGGAGGTCCCTCTTGAGGAAAAGAATCCTATCTCTTTGATTTTCCTAGAGGTAGACAATTCATCGTGCGGAAAAGGGGCAGGTCATCAGAACCATTCTTATTGTCCGCGAGAAATCGGGCAAATGTGAGCAAGTCCCAAACATGTAGAGGTCAATTCGAATTCTCATTCTCTAGCGTTCGCAGTCTCGCATGGAATTCCCGCCTCGTCCAAACCAGCCGGTCGAGAGTTTCTGTAGCTGAAGACCATGGTGCGATTCAGCGCGGCAACCGGCCAGGTAGATTTCCATTGGACCCCAAACTCCAGAAGTAGCAGGACGCTGGCGATCATGAGAATCGCGAAGCAGAGCAGTCCGGTGCCGTAGCTTCCCGATAGATCCTTCAGCGCGCCAAGTGCGGAGGGGAGAAAGAAGCCACCCAGGCCACCCGCCGCGCCAACGATCCCGGTAATGAGTTCAATGTCGGCCGGGAAGCGCTGCGGAGCCATCTGGAAGATCGCTCCGTTACCCATGCCGAGCATCCCCATCAGAAGAAACAGAACAGGCACGACAATGAGAATCGTTGGAAGGCTGCTGACAGTCAAAACGCAGAGAGCCACGCCTGCGAGGAGTGTAAGCAGGAGTCGGTACCCACCAATCCTGTCAGCGAGCCAGCCACCGACCGGACGAAGAAAGCTGCCAGCCAACACAACCACTGTCGTAAAGTCTCCTGCTTGTACCTTTGTCAGGTGGTATTGGTCGTGAAAGAAGACCGATAGAAAACTTGCCAAACCCACAAACCCACCAAACGTAAGGCTGTAGAGAAAGCAGAGCTTCCAAGTGTCCGCCTGAGTGAACAGCTGCGCGTACTTACCCCACGGTTTCGGAGCCTTCTTAGAAGGACTATTCTTTGCCAAGATGAAGAACGCCAATAGGACGAGAACAATGGGAACAAGCGCGAGACCAAATACAAAGTGCCAGCCGTAATGTTGGGCAAGACGAGGACCAAAGAAAGTTGCGATCAGAGTTCCTGAGTTGCCCGCGCCGGCGATGCCCATCGCCAGTCCCTGATGCTCGGCAGGATACCAGCGGCCGGCCAAAGGCAACGCAACCGCGAAACTCGCGCCGGCGATGCCCAAAAGAAAGCCGATGAGATAGAAATGCCAAAGCGCGCTCGCGTAGTGCCATCCCAAAATCAAAGGAATCAATGTGAGCGTGAGGCCGGTCAGTCCTGCGCGCCGTCCGCCAATGCGATCTGCGAGCAGACCCAGGATCGGCCGAAAGAACGAGCCGCCAAGCAACGGAATCGCTGTCAGCAACCCCTTTTGTGTGGCCGATAGGTGCATCTGATCGGCGATGAATGGCGTCATGGGTCCGAAGAGGACCCACACCATGAAGCTGACATCAAAATAAAGAAATGCGGAAAATAGGGTAGGAAGGTGGCCGCTCTTCGCAAAGGACTTCTTGTCCATCATTGATCCTCCTAAGGAGTTTGAATTGGGGTTGTTCACATCAGGAGCCCGACGTTGAATTCAGCAGGCTGCGCTCAACGCGCACCGAACACTGTTTGTAGTTGGGTTCGCGCGAGATGGGATCGAATGCACTCTGGGTCAATTGATTCGCGTTGCTCTCGACGAAGTGAAAAGGAAGAAAGACTTGACCCGGGGCAACGATCTCTGTAATGCGTAACTCAACCTTGCTGACACGACCGCGAGGCGAAATCACTTCAACGCGATCGTGAGGTTTCAGTTTTAGATTTTGAGCATCGATTGGATTCATCTCGAGCCAGGCGCGCGGGGACATGCGCTGAAGGATCGAAATCCCCCCGGTCTTAGTGCGCGTATGCCAGTGCTCTACCGTTCGCCCTGTATTCAGTACAAGAGGGAATTCTTTGTTCGGCTGTTCTGGAAAGGGAGCCCACTCTGTGGGCAACAGTTTCGCGCGGCCATCGTCGGTCTCGAAATCTCCATCTCCGTATAGTCTGCGCGAACCGGCCGGGTTCGGTGCGCCTACCGGAAATGGCCACTGAATCCCATCGCTCTCTTCCAGTGCGGAGTACGTGATGCCGGAGTAATCGCAGAGTCGTCCTTGTGAAACGCGACGCCATTCGGCGAATGCGTCTTCAGGGCCTGTCCAGTCGGGAAAGAGTTCCTCACGACAACCAAGACGTTCGGCGACGCCCAGAAAAATATGGAAGTCGCTTCGTGCTTCGCCCGGCGGTGCCGTTGCGGAATTTACCTTGCTCACGCGGCGTTCGGAGTTTGTGTAGGTGCCTTCTTTCTCGCCCCAGATCGCCGCTGGCAACACAAGATCTGCTAATTCGGTCGTTGGAGTCGGGTGGAAGCCATCCTGCACCACTAGGAAGTCTAGATTTCCGAGCGCGTGTTTAAGGATGTCGATATTAGGAAACGAGACCAGTGGATTCGTGCCGATGATCCAGAGTGCACGAATCTTTCCGGCGACGGCAGCTTCGATGATGTCTGGATAGGCGAGGCCGCGTTTCGCGGGAATACGCTCGGGTGAGATATTCCACAACTGGGCCAGTTGCCGACGGTGTTCTTCGGATTCGAATTTGCGATAACCAGGCAGGCTCGATGAGAAGCCCGCCTCGCGCGTGCCCATAGCGTTGCACTGCCCCGTAATAGAAAAAGGCGAGGCTCCTGCGCGCCCCACATTTCCCGTGAGCAGCGCAAGATTATTAATGGCGTTGACCGTCTCGGTGCCCTTTGTGCTGTGGTTAACACCCATCGTCCAACCAATGAATGCCGACTTTGCATTGCCGTAGAGAAGGGCGGTTTTGTGGATCACTTCGGGAGATAGGCCGGTAATCTCCGCCGCATATTCCAGCGTGTACGGTTCCAGTGATTGGCGAAGGACTGTGAAGCCGGTCGTATGACGTTCGACGTATTCCTTGTTGTAGAGTTCCTCGTTGATCAGAATGCGGGCGATTGCATTGATCAAAGCCAGGTCCGAACGGGGCTTCAAAGGAAGATAGACGTCGGCCATCATCGCGGTCTTGGTTACACGTGGGTCTGCAACAATCAGTGTCTTCGTGGTGTTGGCCTCGATACGTGTACAGAGGATGGGATGATTCTCGGCGACATTGGCTCCGATGAGCAGTATGACGTCGGCCACCTCAAGATCTTCATATGCGCCCGGCGGACCATCGCTGCCGAAGGATCGCTTATAGCCAGCCACTGCGGTAGACATGCAGAGAGTAGTGTTGCCGTCATAGTTGCGAGCGCCGAAGCCAAGCTGGACAAGTTTGCCTAATGCATAAAATTCTTCCGTGACCAGTTGCCCAGTGCTGATGATTCCGAGGGAATCTGGTCCGTGTTTGCTCTGGACCGATCGAAACTTCTCGACGAGAGTGTCGAGAGCTTCATCCCAGCCCACCCGCGTGAGCTCGCCTTTCTTACGTAGTAACGGGTATTTCGCGCGATCTTCGGCTTCGATCGAATAGTGCTCCGCCAGACCTTTTGGACAGAGCTTGCCGAGGTTGACCGGATGATTGGGATTGCCGCGTACGCTGACGACTTTGCCTTCGCGTACGCCCAGTTGCATTCCGCAGCCGACTGAACAGTAGCCGCAAGTGGTGTTGACCCAGCGTTCGGCGTGCTTCGCAGTCGCGGAGTATCCAAGGATTGCATCTTCGCCGTAACTGTATTGCGCGGAACGGTTGTCTAGTCCGCTCTTCCGCACCAGCCATTCGCGTAGACTCATGCGGCCTCCGCAGCAAGGTACTCGGTGGCCATATTCGTCGGAACGACACTGACGAAGAAGAGATAGCGGTCGATGAATTCACCGGCAATGAGCGCAAAGGCTACTGGAATGGCAGTCCAGCGGGTGTGCGCAAATTGCAGCATGAACAAGCCCGTGATCAGTGCCAAAATGCGCCACGAAAGACGACCAGATAGAACAGTGGTGAGAAGGCGGAAGGTCCCGCGCAGTTCATGGCCGCTCGATTGTTTGAGCCAGAACATCTTGGAGCCGGTAACGAGGAGCGTGGCAACACCGGCGACCGCTGTGGCCAATCGAGCGAAAGAGGACGCGTCACTCAGGATTGTCGCGCCGGCGGAGCCAAGCAGAGTTGCGGTAAGAAGAAACTCCGCGACCGTAAAGGGAGAGTTCCAGGCCGGGCGGCCCGGAACGAGGTACAGACGAGCGCTCGCGTAAACGCCGGCCAGTCCGAACAGAGATGTCACTCCGCCGAGCAAGACGCTTTCACTCAAGCCGAGCCATAACGTCAATGAGTACGCAGTTGCGGCGCCTGCGAAGAGCGTGAACATCAGCACTTCACGGCTGAGCCACGAACGACGCCACATCTTCAATGCGCGCATTGCATGAACAGGACGGCCCAGGTGCAGGGTGGATGCACACAAGGCCAGAACTGCCACGAACAATGCAACCAAAGAGGCAGAGCGATGAATGCGCGCGCTGAGAATCTCCAGGAGCCAGATCGAAGTGAACGCGCCGGCAGAGAGTTGCGTCAGCACGGTCATTACGATCAAGGGCCAATGCGGTTGCTCAGGTCGAAGGCGATACTGATCGACCTTGCGAACATCTCGAGGCATGCGCGTTGGCAGTGTGATTCGGGTTGTTGAAAGGCTGTCATCCGCAGAGGGCATTCCGGGAGAGTTCGCGCCAGACCGATATTCTTCGCGCCACTCTGCAGTGCGAACAGTCTCAATGCGAATAGCGTCCTCAGGGCAAGCGAAGGCGCAGGCCGGCTGTTGTCCTTGAGTCAGTCTGCCGTAGCACATATCGCACTTGCCAACAACACCGCGTTCTGGGTTGTACTGTGGTACGCCATAGGAACAATTCCAGGTGCAGTACTGACATCCGATGCAGGCGTCGGCACTGTGGCGCACAATGCCGGTGACGGGTCCTTTGAGTACGCATCCACCGGGCATCCCGTCATGCAGGTCGGCTCGAGGCAGTGATTGCAACCCATCGAGAGATAGTGCCGGAGTGTGTCGGGATAGACTCCTCCCTCTATTTCACCGACGCGCCGCCAGAGAATATCCGCGGGATTTCCATTCTGTTCATTGCACGCCACTACACAGCATTTGCACCCAATGCACTTCGTCATGTCGAAGTGAAAGCGATATTGTTCCCCAGGGCCCGGCGGCGGTGGCAGCTTGAGAGTGGACCCCACACCGCACAATGAAGTCACTAACTCCTCGGCAGTTTCTATCGCCGTGGTCAGGCAGAAAGCCGCATCGCCCGCCTGTGTCCGTTCGAGTAGGGGTAGCTCCATTGATGGCTCCATTGATGCGCACGTCTGGCGCAAAATGCGAAGAGGTGTGATTGCGGGATACGCCGGATTCGCCGGACGAGGCGGCATCCAAACGTAAATAAACCGTAACTATTCGGTTTTGTTTTGGGCGCTGAAGCCAGGCTCTTCGCGGAGCCTACATGAGATCACGCATTCCGGGTAGAGAGACCAGCACACGGAGCTGATCGAATGCGAGCAGAGCGTTGTTTAAAAACCCGCTCTGCGGAGAGTGATTGCGTCTGAGCATAACGGCAATCAAGATTGAGCGCAAGAGGAAAAGGTTGGCAAGGTTTCATTCGGTCTAATGGGTACAAATCTATAAATCCTCACGGCTCCCTTATTGCTTTGTTGTTCAAATACGTGTTAATCAGAGTTTCAAGCAATCCTCTTTCCCTTCCAGCACCCTGCCGTGCTGAAGGCGTCGAGAAGAGCGGAATCGCGGCAAAAGTAGCCAACCGTGGTTTTCCTCCTCGCCTCTACAGCGCACTCCGATGCTGCGCCGCCTAATCTCATGGTCATTTCTCCAGTGCCGCGACCTTCTTGGTGCATCGCGCACCCATTGCGCCAGCATGGTGCCCCAGCATCGCCTATGTAATTCATCCATTGAATCGAGGTCTAAGACTATGCGTAATTTCCTTCTTGCCATCTTCTTTCTGGCTGTTCTGAGAGACCAGGCTTCATATGCTCAAAGCAATCTCTTTACTTCATGGGAAAATCGTGTGCGAGCCACATCGGCGAAGCAGCCGTCGTGGGCCGTTCCGGTCTTCACGCCGACTTCAGGACTTGTACAGCTGGTGCGAGCAGACGTCATTCGCCAATACACGAGTACGCACACCACGACCTTGAACTACGGGGGAAGCAAGGGGTTCAATCTCATTCCGTGGTACAGAACTGAAGTAGATCTGAACCTGCCTGCCTATATTCAGCACAATAGCCCTTCGGCTCTTGACGGTGCCAGTGATCTTTCTGTGCTGCTCAAATATCGCGTTCTGGCTGCAAACGAACAGCAGGGCTCATATTCGATCAGTGCGGGATTGGCGGCCACTGCTCCAACAGGAAGCTACAAGAATGGAGCGTCAGATGGAACGATTTCACCGACCATCTATCTGGGCAAAGGCTTCGGCCGATTCGACGTCCAAACAGCCGCTTCCGAGTCATTGCCTACGGGCCACACGCGGACATTGGGGCGGCCCGTGAGTTGGAACTCAGTCATACAGCAGAAGGTGGGGAAGATCTTTTGGCCAGAGATCGAGTGTAATTCGACCTTCTTCCGTGGAGGTCCCAACGACGGCAAGGTGCAGGTCTTTGTATCGCCCGGTCTGATGGTCAGCAAAATCAAATTCAAGACGGAGTCGCACAACAGGCTTGCGCTGGTATTTGGCGTGGGTGAGCAGATTGCGGTTTCGCATTACCATTCCTACAACCACGGCCTCTCGTTTACTTCGCGCATTGTCTTCTAAGCCTCACGATGGGTGGTGTTAACATAGGCTCAATTCGGCAAAAAATCTATATGCAAGAGTCGAATTGTTCATGTGAATTTGCACTATTTGACTTCCCTCAAGCCACACGTCGGCTTTACTTTCCCAGTTTGGTCGCTTTGCAATTGCTAGTCGGAGAGACAACATGCCAGAGGCGAACTTTGGCGGTTTGCGGGTTCTTTCCCTCGAATCGCGGAGGTCGGTCGAAGTCGCGAAGCTGATCCGCACCTATGGCGGCGAACCGCTGACAGCCCCCGCCATGCGCGAGATTCCGCTCGATTCGAATCATCCGATTCTCGAATTCGCTGAAGCTTTGATGCGTGGTGCCTTCGACCTGGTCATCTTCACCACCGGAGTGGGCGTGCGGTCCCTGGTCAAGATCGTCTCCGAGCATTACGATCGCGAAGCGTTTCTAACTGCATTGCGTTCGGTGAAGATCGCGGCCCGCGGACCGAAGTCCTCTGCGGCCCTCCGGGAACTGCAGATTCCAATCGCCGCGATCGCTCCAGAGCCTTTCACCTGGCGCTCCTTGATGGTTGCCCTGGAAGCAAAGATTGGCCCTGCACTGCAAGGCATGAATATAGCGGTGCAGGAGTACGGCACCTCTAATCCTGAACTGCTCACCGCGCTTGCGGAGAAGAGCATTTCCATTACGCGCCTGCTCGTCTATCAATGGGCACTGCCGGAAGATGTTCAACCGCTGCGGGAGGCTGTTCTCGCGCTTGCACATGGACACATTGATGTTGTGCTCTTTATGAATGCAGCGCAGGTTACCCATCTCTTTCTCATTGCGGAGCGCATGGGATACACGGACGCGCTCCACGAAGGCTTTCGCTCTACGGTTATCGGCTCCATAGGACCCAGCACGACCGAAGGGCTTTCAGCGTATGGATTGCAGCCGGATTATGAGCCGACCCAATCCAAAATGGGCTTTCTGATCAATGAGATGGCGCTGAACGCGGCCGCACTCTTGGAGCAAAAGCGCTCCGCCGCTGCTCTCCATGTGTCTCCGAGCCCGGCACCGCCGGTTAGCCCGCTGCTGAGAAGCGAAAGAACTGCCGCAACTGCCGGACAGGCGCCGCTGTCCCCAGTTGACCTGCTCCACCAACTCGGAAACCAGATGGCAGCGTCGGACTCACTCCATACGGTGCTGAATCGCATTGTCGACTTTGCCTGTTCGGTGATCAGTTGCGATTCATGTTTTGTTTACGTGCTTGAGAACGATCAACTCGTCCTTCGTGCGTCCAAGAATCCTCATGCTGACGTCGTCGATCATCTCGGGATCTGGCTGGGGCAAGGAATCACCGGATGGGTTGGGTGGCACCGAGAGCCCGTTGCAATTCCCGCCAAGGCCTTGCAGGATCCACGCTTCAAGCGATTCCCTGACCTGCCCGAAGACACCTTCGAGGCGTTTCTTTCCGTGCCGATCTTGTGCCGCAGCAAGCTCGTCGGCGTCATCAACCTGCAGCATAGAAAACCTTACTATCACTCGGAGAGTGAAGTTCGTTTGCTCACGACGGCCGGTCATCTCGTAGGAGCCGAACTGGAGAGAGCCCGGCTTGAAACGGAGAACCTGCAACTTTCTGATCGTCTTGAATCACGCAAGCACATCGAACGGGCCAAAGGTGTTTTACAGCGCGATTTCGGCCTTGATGAAGAGTCGGCTTATAAGGCCATGCAGCGTGAAAGCCGGCAGCGACGCAAATCCATGCGCGAGATCGCCGAAGCTATTATCCTCAACGAGGATCTTCGCAAGAGCCGCCTTGGCGACCATGGCAAAGCGCCGGCTCGCGAAACCCCGGCACAAAAGGCAAATGGCCCTTCCAAGGTTTGAACCGCGCTGAGGAGATTCACCGACTCAACTTTCTTGTATGCAACAGAGAGTTGAGGTAGCATAAGCCTACGAGCGAGACAGTGCTGTCTCCTCCTCATGTCCTCCGAGCACCAAGCCGTGTTCGGGTCTCCTCCAAACAGATTCCAGCACTTCCATGCTCCGCGATGAGCCTTGAATTCTCCGCACTGTCTGCGGCATTCAATCTCTCCGCTGTTTTGCGCTCCATGCGCGACACTGCGGCAAATGAGCGACCGTCAGGTGTTTCTTGACCGCGAACTCACGGAAGGACATGCGAAATGGAACTCCTGGAACCTTTCAAGTCGCAGGAATTTACCGACGAGCAAAAGCAGTACCTGCTGGGCTTTTTCAGCGTTGCTGCCGATCGGGCAAAGCCCTTCGTAGGCCATACCGCCACAGGGCTGCTTACAGACAATCCCACTTTCGCAACGGTCAACGATGCGGACCAAGAGGAAGAGACGTATTTCGGCACCCCGGTTTCCGACCTCTGCAGAGAGGAAATCTGGAAGCATGAAGAGAATCCGCTCGATATCTGGGACAAATTGATCGCCCACGCCAATGAAGACCGCGCACCTGCCCCGGATGATCTCTTCCGCTTCAAATTCCATGGTCTCTTTTATGTTGCTCCGGCACAGGATTCCTTCATGCTGCGGCTTCGAATTCCGGGAGGAATTCTCACCGCACACCAAATGCGTGGCCTAGCGGCGATGGCGGCAGACTGGGGTTCCGCGCGAGCAGACATCACGACCCGCGCGAACCTGCAGATCCGTGAATTTCAGCCCGAAAAGCATAGTTCGAGTTCTCAACAAGCTGCAATCGCTGGGATTGACCTCGCGCGGATCCGGCGCCGACAACATTCGCAACATAACGGCCTCGCCGATTGCCGGCATCGATCCGACCGAACTGTGCGACGTAGCGCCGCTCGCAGATGCACTCCATCACTACATTCTTAATTCACGCGACATGTATGGCCTTCCGCGCAAATTCAACGTGGCCTTCGATAACGGCGGCGCAATTAGCGTTGTTGCAGATACAAACGACATTGGCTTTATCGCCACCCGCGTGGCCGAAGGACGCGATGTTCCAGCCGGTGTGTATTTCCGTGTCCTGCTTTGCGGAATCACAGGACACAAGCAGTTCGCTACCGATTGTGGCCTGTTGCTGCTCCCGGAACAGACCGTTGCCGTTGCCGCAGCCATGATTCGCGTCTTCTCTGAAAATGGCGATCGAACGGACCGCAAGAAGGCGCGCTTGAAGTACCTCGTGGATCGTTGGGGCGTCGATCGATTCATTGAAGAAACCGAGAAGCGACTGGCGTTTCCGCTGATGCGCTATCCCGCTGAAAACTGCGAGCCGCGCAACCCGATCGACCGTGCAGGTCACATCGGTGTCCACCCTCAGAAACAGACTGGTCTGCATTACATCGGCGTCTCGGTTCCTGTAGGGCAGCTCCCTGTAGCTCAGATGCTTGCGCTCGCCGATGTCGCCGACAAATCCGGTACCGGTGAACTGCGGCTCACCGTGTGGCAAAATTTGCTGATTCCCAATATTCCCGAAGATCGGCTGGAGGGTGCTCTTGCGGAGATCGGTGCGGCAGGTCTGGAGTGGTCAGCCGGAACTGTAATGCGTGGGACGGTGGCTTGCACGGGCAATCGCGGGTGCAAATATGCGGCCACGGATACAAAGTCTCATGCTGTGCAAATTGCGACCCTTCTGGATGCCCGGTTCAAGATTGACCAGCCTGTGAATCTGCACGTAACCGGCTGTCCGCACTCCTGCGCCCAGCACTACATCGGCGACATCGGTCTTCTTGGCACAAAAGTGAATGGTGGCGAAGGTTATCAGGTGGTGATTGGCGGTGGTTCCGATCAGGATCGAGGGCTAGCGCGTGAGTTGATTGCTTCAATTCCATTCAGTGATCTGCCACCAATGCTCGATACGCTGTTCGCCGAATACACCGAACGCCACAATCCGCAGGAATCGTTTCTGGACTTCAGCCGCAGGCACAGTATTCAGGACCTTCAATCATTTTGTGGTGTGAGGGAGCAGGTGTAGCCATGTCCGCCAATATTCCGTTCATTCCAGATAACGCTCCTTTCACGCCCGAGCAGCGAGCCTGGCTCAATGGCATGCTTGCGGGAATCTTTTCCGCAGCACCTGCGGCGGCGAATGTACCCGCCAAGCCATCGCATCGGATCGCGGTGCTCTATGCCTCGCAATCCGGCACTGCGGAAGGATTGGCACGCAAGCTTGCCAAGGAACTGAAGGCTCAGGGGCACATGCCAGCCGTTTCGACGCTGGTGGGTTACACTTCGGCAGCCCTGGCTGCGGAGAAATATGCTCTGCTCATTGCCAGCACGTACGGCGACGGCGATGCTCCTGATGGCGTGCAGCCGTTTTACGAGCAACTGTGCCTCGAACACTTTCCTCGTTTCGATAACCTGTCTTATTCTGTACTGGCCCTTGGCGACCGCCACTACGAACACTTCTGCAAATTTGGAAGCGAGCTTGACGCTAAGCTGGCTGCACTTGGCGCGAACCGTCTATGCAACCGAGTCGATTGCGACGTTGACGTGTCCGAACCCTTCGAGCGGTGGAAGGCTGCGTTGATGCCCCGGCTAAGCGAAATCTCCACAAAGCGAGACTCACTTTCCCTCGAAGCGAATTCTACCGAAACGGGCTCCCTTCAAGGATCGGCCCGAGAAATTGGGACGAATGAAACCTCACCTGCAAAGGCGCAATCCGTTCAAATCCCTTCGCGCGATAGCCCTGCGCTAGCTGCAATCGTGGACAAGAAGAACCTTGTTCACCGTGACTCGACAAAAACGACATTGCATCTTGCATTTTCGATTGAAGGCACGGGCATCCAATACGAAGCCGGAGATTCCTGCGCTGTCATTCCTCACAACGATTCCAACCTAGTCGCTGAGATACTGCAGTCGCTGCGATTCAACGGCAACGAGTGTGTGCCCTGCGGCAAGGCCGGCATCACGACTCTGCACGATGCGTTGACAAACCATCTTCAGATCACGCGTCTCAATCGCAAGACAGTGAGCGATTATGCCGCGCTTGGAAAGCGCGCGCGCCTGCTCGAATTGGTTGCACCCGAGCGCCGAGCAGAGCTTGACGCATACGTCTTCGATCGCGGCCTCATTGATTTGCTGCTCGAGTTTCCCGGAGTTGTTGAGGATCCAACAGATCTGGTCACTATGCTTCCGAAACTTACGCCGCGACTCTACTCCATTTCTTCAAGCCCAGCGGCGCACGCGGGTGAAGTGCACACGACGGTCGCAGTTGTTCGGTACAGCTCGCATAACCGTGACCGCGGTGGGGTTTGCTCTACGCTATTCGCGGATCGCGCTTCGATTGCCGACCGCTTGCCCATCTACATCCAGCCAAACAAGAAATTCAGGCTGCCGAAGGCCGATGCTCCCATCATCATGATCGGTCCCGGCACGGGGATCGCGCCGTTTCGCGCTTTTCTGCATGAGCGGCGTGCTCTCGGTGCCAAAGGCAGGAATTGGCTGTTCTTTGGCGAGCGTAGCGCAAAGACCGACTTTCTATACCGCGAGGAGCTTGAGGCCATGCGTGCAGAGGGTCACCTGACACGACTTGACACCGCGTTCTCCCGCGATCAGGCGGATAAAGTCTATGTGCAAGACAAGATGATGGAGCAGGCTCCGCAATTCTGGAGTTGGTTGCAGGATGGAGCCAGCGTATTCGTATGCGGCGATGCGTCACGGATGGCGAAGGACGTCCATGCGGCACTGCATTCAATCGTCGAAGAGCAGGGCGACATGTCTTCGCATGCGGCCGACGAATATGTCCAATCGATGAGAGAGGATCATCGCTATCACCGTGATGTGTATTAAGCCTGAACTCGGAAAAGGCCTTAAAACGACGGCATGTCACCTGCGGAGATTTCAGGATCACGTGAAATAGCGGAAGCATTCGATGAAGGACAGGCCTGGAGATCACTCCTCCCGCTTTGACCGGTCTTGGTAAGTCCCCTCACCCGGCTAACGATTTGATGCCTGCGATGGATTCCCAATGAGCGCAGAATCGCCGCGGCACTAATCGAATATTCATAGGTCATGAGTGACCTGTGTTTACAAATCCAGTCCACTTGGACGTAAAACCGGCTTCGCGGACAAGTGATTTCTGCCAATTGACTCGCTCCGATTTTCTCGAACGGGTGGTATATCGCCAAATCGCTCGTCGAGGCAAGATCGGTAACGCTAAGTCGGCTTGTCGGAACGATTCCCAAATCGATTCCTTCACAAGGGTCTGGACGCTTGGGCGTTTTCCGATACCGATCTTCAAAGATGTAGAGCTGCAAAGGCGGTCGGCGAGGCTCTAATCAAGTCTGGACTACCCTCGCGGAAAGAAGCATAATGTCGTGGTCAAGGCTGACGCGGTGCCCCCCGTTGAAACTCTTGTCGTTGAGATGGCGGACGATCTGAATCAATTCTTAGCCGAGGATATTGAACAAATGGGGATAACAGTACTCAAGGCGGAAGCCGACTATCCGTGCACATCTCGTCCCAGGTGGTTGCGCCTGACGCGCGGGTTGAAAATGGGCATGGTTCGCAAGATTCACGTGCGGCAGGGAAATCCGGACGTGGAGGGAGAGATCCATGGAATACAGGATTAAGCGTATTTCGACAGCAGGAATCGCCGAGGCAATTCGCGAAGGCGGAACTCTATCGTTCGCTGAATGAACCGGAAGAGGCAGAGTCGATCTGTCGCGATATCCTGACAATCGAACCGCGGCATCAGCTCGCATTGCGCTTACTTGGGCTCTCCCTTACGGATCAGTTCACCGGCCATGGGTCCGATCGTTACCGGGAAGCCGAAGAAATTTTCCGGCAGCTCGAGGATCCGTACGAGCGGCTCTACTACGCTGGGATTTTGCACGAGCGACGCGCAAAGGCGCAGCTCAACGCTGGGCAACCTCCCTATTCCCTTTTGGCGCTTTTTGACCACGCACTACACTCTTTCGCAGAAGCTGAGAAAATCCGTCCGGCAGAAAACGATGATGCCATCCTTCGCTGGAATCGATGCGTGCGGCTGCTTCAAAATCCAGCCTATGAATGGGGAGAGTTGGAACAGGAATTGGTCCCCTTCGAGCAGCCAGGACACCCCGCCGAAATAGCAAATCACCACAATTTGGAAAGAAATCGAGATTTCAGTTAGAGGATGCGGAAAAGCCGCTTCAGGGGATCGAAGTAACGGTCCACCACGCGCTCTTTGAGCGGGAATAATCGCGTTCTCTGTAATCGTGATCGACTCGGGACACACCTGCCGGCAACAAGTAGTGATGTTGCAGTAACCGATGTTGTGCTTGTGCCTCAAATCGCTGACCCGGTCTTCGGTGTCAAGCGGATGCATTTCGAGTGCAGCAGCATAGACGAGCAGACGCGGACCGATAAATTCGTCGTGCTTGTGGTGTTCCCGCAGAACGTGGCACACGTCCTGGCAGAGAAAACACTCGATGCACTTGCGAAACTCCTGCACGCGCTCGACGTCGGCCTGCTGGATGCGCCATGTGCCATCGGCCGCGTCGGGCGGGCGGGGCTTGAATTGCTTGATCGTCTTCTTGGCCCGGAAATTCCACGAAACATCCGTGACCAGATCGCGTATTACCGGAAACGCATGCATTGGCTCCACGATGACCAGCATATTCAGATCGATGGCACTTAGCCTAGTCATGCACATGAGCCTGGGCATGCCGTTGATTTCGGCAGAGCACGATCCACACTTGCCGGCCTTGCAGTTCCATCTCACCGCCAGATCGGGTGCTTGCTGCGCCTGAATGCGGTGCACCGCGTCCAGAACAACCATCCCCTCCTCAACGGGCGTTGTGTAATCCTGGAACGCGCCGCCCGCGGGGTCTCCGCGCCAGATGCGAAATGTCGCTGGTGTGGCCATCGGTCTCGTCTCCCGGCTATTTCATCTCCTCGATTACCGCCTTCAACTCATCCGGCATCGGCGTAAGTGCGCGCTTCTCGACTCGCATTTCATCTTCCACGCCGCGACTGATGACGATGTTGTACTTTCCCCACTCCGAGTCTTTGTTGGGAAAGTCCTCGCGGAACTGCGCGCCACGGCTTTCTTTTCGCAGCAGCGCAGAACGGGTAATTGCTTCAGACACGATCATCATGTTTCCGATATCGATCGTCGTGTGCCAGCCGTTGTTGTACTCGCGATTGCCCGCTATGCCTGTTCGCTCCGCGCGCGTGCGTAATTGCCCGATCGCGTCGAGCGCCTGTTGCATTTCACTCTCGACCCGCACAATCCCGACGAGGTCTTGCATGGTTTCCTGCAGATCGTATTGAATCTGATATGGGTTCTCGCCGGCAGGGCCGCGTTCAAAGGAAGCGAGGGCTGCTGTCGCAGTGGCTTGGAGTTCCGTTTCGTCGATCGTTACCGGGCCGTTAGCATTGGCGAATTCTGCGGCAAAACGTCCCGCGCGCTTTCCGAATACGACGAGATCCGACAGTGAATTCCCGCCCAGCCGATTCGCGCCATGCAATCCTGCTGCCGCCTCCCCTGCGGCGAAAAGCCCGGGCACATTGGACATCTGCGAATCGCCATCGACACGAATTCCGCCCATCATGTAATGAGTCGTGGGACCGACTTCCATCGGTTCTTTCGTGATGTCAAGATCGGCGAGTTGCTTGAATTGGTGATACATGCTGGGGAGCTTGCGCTTGATATGCTCCTCTGATTTCGGCATGCGCTCCTTGATCCAGGAAATATCGAGGAAGACACCGCCGTGCGGCGAGCCACGGCCCGCTTTGACTTCGCGATTGATGCACCGCGCAACATGATCTCTTGTGAGCAGTTCGGGCGGACGCCGCGCATTCTTATCACCTTGCGTATATCGCCAGCCCTCTTCTTCGGAGTCTGCCGTCTGCTCTTTGTAGAGGTCGGGAATGTCGTCGAACATGAAACGGCGGCCTTCACTGTTGCGCAAAACGCCGCCTTCGCCGCGCACGCCTTCGGTTACCAGAATGCCGCTCACGCTGATCGGCCAGACCATGCCGGTGGGGTGAAACTGAACGAATTCCATGTCCTGAAGTTCGGCTCCGGCGCGATACGCCAATGCAAGGCCGTCGCCTGTATATTCCCAACTGTTGCTGGATACCTTGAAGGCACGTCCGATTCCGCCGGTGGCCAGCACTACTGCCTTTGCCTCCCACAACTGGAAGCGGCCTTTCTCGCGGTCGTATCCGCAAGCTCCGGCAATTCGATTTCCATCGAGCAGCAGGCTGAGTACCGTGCACTCCATGTGGACTTCCATCCCAGTGTGGATGCCGTGGTCCTGGAGTGTACGGATCATCTCCAGGCCAGTGCGGTCGCCGACGTGGGCCAGCCGGGGATATCGGTGTCCGCCGAAGTTTCGTTGAAGAATCTTGCCATCCGTAGTGCGATCGAAAAGCGCGCCCCATGCCTCGAGTTCGCAGACGCATTCCGGCGCTTCTTTGGCGTGCAGTTCCGCCATGCGCCAGTTGTTCAGGTACTGACCGCCACGCATCGTATCGGCGAAATGGACCCGCCAGTTATCGCGATCGTCGACATTGGCCAGTGCTGCCGCGATGCCTCCTTCGGCCATTACGGTATGCGCCTTGCCGAGCAGTGATTTGCAAACCACTCCCACCTTTGCACCGGTGGCTCCGGCTTCGATGGCGGCGCGCAGGCCTGCTCCGCCTGCTCCAATCACGAGTACGTCGTAGGAGAACCGCTGGAATTCCGGCATCTAGAGAATTCTCCAGTCATGCCAGATGCCCATCGAACAGAGACGGACGTATATATCGGAAAAAGCAACCCAAAGAAGACTCGCCCATGCCCACTTCTTATGCCCCGCGTTCAGCCGGCTCACGAAATTGTAAATTTTGTGCCGAACGGGGTGATCCGAGATCTGGTCAAATGTTCCTCCGATCAGGTGTCGGAATGCATGACACCCGAATATGTATCCGCCAAGAAGCACGACATTCACGACGCAGAACGAGGCTTCCAATCCCGATCCCAAATCCCTCCGGAAAAAAGAATGACCTCAACGCGTCGTAGACCAGAAAGCCCCAGACAATGTAGGAGAGCCTCAGAAAGTAGCGATGAAAATTCTGCATAATGAGCGGAAAGGTTCGCTCTCCGAGATAAGTTTTGCGGGGTTCACTCACCGCGCACGCCGGAGGATCGGCCCAGAACGATTTGTAATACGCGCCGCGGTAGTAGTAGCAAGTCACACGGAACAGACCCGGAATCCAGAGAATGAACAGCGCCGGAGAAAAAGGCAGAAAGTTCGGATACCATCTCGGTTTCGGGCCAAACAAGGCGTGCGGGGAGCTGCCGAAAAGCTCGGGGGAATAAAACGGTGAGAGATACGGACCATAGGTGTAATGGCTGTTCTGAAAAGCCGCCCAGTTGGCATAGACCAGAAACGCGCCGAAACCCAGGAGGACTGCCGTCGGGGAGAGCCACCAGGCGTCACGCCGCGAAGTTTGTCCAAACTTGCCGTCCTTCCAGACGATATCGGGAGTTGACATCGACCCTCCCATGGCGAAGAGATTCGCAGGCCGCGCTCTTCCCGCCCGATGGCATCGCATTCTATAGCAAGAACTCTCCTGTCAGCCACCTGCAATGTGAGTCGGGCGGATCCGTACCGACGGTCATGCGAGCGCACAACTAGCTCTGATTCAGGCCTGCCTGGAATTTGGATGCGAGGAACGAGAACGTTTCACCTTCAGGCTCATCTCCGGACGGCACGGAATGGCTTATCTCCGCGCTCTAATTGCTCTGTTCTTAAGGATAAGTGGCAAGAAGTCGGCATCTGCGAATGCGATCCGACGGACGTCCGCGCGGGCGAAATGCTCGATTTCCGTTACCGATCCTGCCGACTCTCGGCTTCTTTACTCCGATTCTGGGTGTCGCGTCTGCCCGGGGAAGGTACTTGCAACCCAAACACGCAGATTCTGCCCATTGGGTCGATATAAGAGAATAACTGGGTTCATATATATGTGTAGTATCTTGCTGTTCGACTGGTTTGGCGGCCACTCGAAACTGCCTAACTGTGCGCGCTTTTGTTCTGCAGATTTGTCGCGAAACTCGTCCGCGTCATCCCGCACAAAGGCGACGTTGTCGCTCTCGGAGGAGCCAGTCTCGATCGACAGCGCCTCGTTCGTAGTCTCTGCGCAGTACTGAGCAAGGTAGTCGTCAATCATGCCGGCTTGACCCCTGTTATTACGCACTAACTTGAGTATGGTTTGCATCGTTTCGACTCCTCGCTGCAATTCGAAACGCCAGGTTATCGGGCAACGAATGGATGCGTCCCGATTTCCCATCGATTCATCGAACTTCTCAGTATGCTGTCTCACCCGCGTCGTACCGCGAAAGCGTATCCATCCATTGGACAAGGGCATCAGCGCCGTAGTAGCTCGTCGCGGTCCTCTTGCGGAGTGCGGATCGGAATCCAATGCTTTCTTTCGAGGCTGCCGTCATCGCGAGCGTCACAATCTTTTGAAGGTCTGCCTTTTCGACCACCTCAAACGCATCTCGCGTCGAGTTGATCACTACGCTTGGCGAGCTCGCCCAATTTGCCCGGCGCAGCAGTCGGCACTGAATCCCGGACTCCAGATTGACCAACTCGGCCAATTCGTCCACGGCGAAGATAGGCTCCTCGACGGCGCCAAAAATGCACGTGCATTTCATTAGGTCCAGCGGATCCGCCTTTTTCTCGTAGGTGATACTCTCTCCACCCCAAGATCCCTGGAAGAGTTCAAACCCATCTTCGACAGCCTGGCGAAAGTCCTCTTCAGACTCGACTTTGGCCGCAATCAGCGTAGCCTGCGTCAGCTTCAGGTCACGAAGCATAGAAGCACGCTTTCTATGTCGGGAATTCCGGAAGTCGACCTTGATGAAGTCCGCCAGATCTAGAAATTTCTCCATGTTCTCGGGCGATTCGAAATCATCAAGTGCGAAACGGTATCCGGACGCCTTCAATGATCGACAAGCTAACAACACCTCATCATTTGGCCTGAGCGATTCCGGGATCTCGAAGACGGCGGAGTGCGGCAGCAGCGAGAGGAAACCGCTCAATAGGGTTTCACGCGTGCAATGCAGGAAGATCGCACGTCCGCTGATCAGTTCTTCAAATCCGTACAGAAGCCAGTTGTCGAACATGATCCGCGATGCAGTATTCGCGTCGGCGACAAATGAATCCTGTGACCCGGTGCGGAACAGGGCCTCGCTCCCGAACCGCTGCTTATTCCGGCCCACGACAGGCTGCAGCGTAAACCGACGGAATTCGGATGGCTCCTGCTCATAGATTTGTGCCGATTGCCGCTTATCGTGGAACGGGTTCACTGACATCTCCATCTTTGAGAAAGACCCTGGGAAGGGCCCACTACTCCATATCGAGATATGTGGAGTAGTGGGCCCGTTCCCGCTTGACCCTTCCCTTACTCGCGAGGTTAGGGGACCGTCCAGTTGGGCGTAATGTTCGAAACAGTTCGGGCACGCGAAAAACTGTTTGCTTCCTGCCTCGATGGTGCATCTCTACTATTTACCTATACTTAAAGAAAGAACTGTCCATTCCGTTCGCCTGCACAGAAGTAAATTCCCCAAAAATGCATGCTCAGGAACGACGCATGACACTGAACCAAGGTCAATGCGCCATGCAATCCTTCATGTACCGGCGCGATTGCACACTAGGACTTTGGATCAGACCGGATCTGGGCGCGCAACAAACTGTTTGTTGGCTTGTAACGGAGGTTTACTTGTCTAATTTGTGTTATTTGAGATGCCAACTTCTGCGGTCGCAAACGTGCCTGTTTGGCAAAACTAGCCATAAACAACCCAACAAACGCTGTGTTAGACTCTCGTCGAAAGTTCCGAGGTAAATCAATGCTCGGCGAATGGAAGCCGAATGCGGCGGACACGGACCGTGCATCCAAGGTCCGCGATGAACTTCGGAACGTTCTCGCGAGCGAGGCATTCAAAGGCGGCAAGCGGGCACAGGATTTTCTGCAGCTTGTGGTAGAACACGCGCTGGCTGGCCGGATTGATAGTCTGCGCGAACGCATGCTCGGTGCTGAGATGTTCGGGCGCCCCGTGGACTACGACACCGCGAACGACGCTGTGGTGCGCGTCAAGGCCTCTGAAGTCCGCCGACGCCTCGCTCAATATTATGGAACTCTGGAAGCCCCTCCGCCAGTTCGCATCGATCTTCCCACCGGCTCGTATGTTCCCCAGTTCTCCTTCGACGCTTCACCGCCAGCGGTGCCTGGCTCCTCAGTGGACGCCCAACCGTCGGGGCCGGCGGAAGTGCTGCCTGCCCTGCGTTCTCGATTCCGGTTGTCGCGCCTGTTCCTTGTGTCGGCCGGGCTTGCGCTGGTTGCAGTGGCCGTCGCGATCGCCGTTTTTATCTGGAAGCGCCCGCCCTCGCGAGGCCCGATTCGCTCGATCGCGGTCCTGCCCCTGGCGAACTATTCTGGAGATTCCAAGCAGGACTACTTCGCCGATGGCATGACTGAGAATCTGATTACGGAGTTAGGCCGGATTTCCTCGCTGCGCGTCATCTCGCGGACCTCCTCTATGACCTACAAGGGTACCCAGAAGACGATCCCCCAGATCGCGAATGAGCTTTCGGTGGACGCCGTTGTCGAGGGATCGGTCGAGCGTGAGGGAAACCGGGTTCGCATCACTACGCAATTAATCGACGCGCGAAGCGATCAGCACCTCTGGGCTCATGCATATGACCGCGACATGACGGACACGCTCCAATTACAAAGCGAGGTGGCCCGTGCAATCTCGGATCAGATCAGTGCCGAACTCACCCCTGCGGAGGCAGCCCATCTCAATCAGACCCAACAGGTGAACCCAGAGGCTCTGGAACTGTACATGCGAGGCATGCAGCAGTTCAACGGCGTAAGACCGCACGACGCAATTCACGACTTTGAGCAGGCGGTCGAAAAGGATCCTAAGTTCGGCCCCGCCCACGCCGCGCTGGCCGAAGCATACGGATGGGCAGGAGAATCAGGCCGGATGTCGTATGCGGAAGCATTCGCTAAGCAACGAGAGGAAGCACTCAAGGCAATTGAACTCGACGACTCGCGTCCCGAGCCTCACCTCCAATTGGCTTTCGCCGCCCTGGACCAGAACTGGGATTGGGCAACTTGCCAGAATGAGTTGCAGCGCGCGGTTGCCATGAGCCCCAACTCGACCAGTGCACATTGGTCTTATGCCCAGTATCTGATTCGGACCGGGCGCGCGGAAGAGGCTATCGCCCATGCCGACATTGCATTGCAATTGGACCCAGTCTCGAGCCGGGCCCACATGGATCGCGCCTACATCAAGTATTTCGCCAGGCGGTATGACGCAGCCCTCGATGATCTGCAACGAGCCGAGCGCCTACCGCATACACCCCAGGAGTTTCACTTCGCGCTCGGCGATATCTTCGTGGAAAAAGGCCTCTATCACGAAGCAGAGCAGAAGTTCCGGGAACTCGGGGGTCCGCACGCCACCGGTCATCTGGGAAACATCTATGCTCGCCAGGGGCGGGTCAACGACGCGCAGGCAATTATCGGCCAATTGAAGCAAGAGGTCGAGAAGTCCGGCATCGGAAGATATGAGATTGCCCTTGTTTACGCCGGACTCCGCGACACGAACAAGGCATTTGAGTGGCTCGAACGCTCATTTGAGAATCGAGATAAGGGCCTGACGTATCTCAAGATTGATCCGTGCCTCGATCCGCTACGTGCTGATCCCCGCTTTCAAGAGCTGATCAAACGCGTTGGCTTTCCCTCGTAGCTTGGCGCCGAGAACCCTGTGCTGAAATTCAAGCTACTGTGGCTAAACATTATTGCCTCGTGTTACGTGGGCTCTGGGGAGTGACTTCTTCAGAAACTCAGCCTTTCGATTAGGAACGGGAAGTCGGAATGGCGCCAGCTTTCCCCATCTACCAAGGCGAACTTGGTTGCACCCTGCCGGACTCCGGTCATCTCTCAGCCTGAGAGATAAACTGAAGAGCACATTCTGCTATCTTCGATTGCTTTGAGCGAGCCAATCACGCCGCAACCGACGCGGAGGCCATGGAGACGGTGAGGACGGTGATGTCGTCCTCCTGTCCGAACGACTGGGCGGCGTGTGCTACGTGGTGGGCCGAATGTATGGATAGCTCGCGCGTGCGCTCGAAGCCTAGCAATTCGCCACTCGGATTACGCGCTTCTACTACTCCATCAGTAAGCAAGGTGAGCTGGGTCTTGGGAGCGAGTCGGACTCTGATCTCGGGATACGCGGCGGAATCGGCCAGTCCGTAGTGGGAGCCCATTCTCCAGTTCGATTTCACAGCCCTGCAGATACGGCGCGATGTGGCCGGCATTGGCAATCGTTAGATCGCCGCTAGACTCGATCCTAAGGACCAGGCAGGTAGTAAAGCCGCCGTGGCTGCGTGCAAACATGCGTCGATTCATCGCGGCGAGAATCTCGCCGGGCGATTGTGTGTAGTACGCGAGCGTGCGCAGCGTGCCCACCAGAAGCGATACGGTCATGGCCGCCGGCATGCCTTTACCGCTGACGTCTCCAATGGCGATGAGCGCGCCTCCTCCGGCCAGAGGAATGATCTGGAAGAAGTCACCTCCGACCTGGGAGGCGGGTTGGTAGACGGTTTCGACGGAGAAGCCCGGAATAGACGGGACCTCGTTGGGGATCAGGACCTTCTGAACGGCGCGGGCGGCTTCAGGCTCGGACTCAAGCCTCTCCTCGTCCTGGCGGCTGCGGGCGTAGCGGCGGACCAGGATGACGAGCACGGCGAGCATCTCCAGGTCCCCGACGAGTTGGAATGCGCCAACGTTGAAAGGCCACGTGATGAGTTGGGAAAGCAGCTGGCGGATCCAGCTCGCGAACGGCTGAGCGTAGAGCTGGGGCAATGAGGCGATCGTCTGAAGGATGTTGCAGGCCAGCATCACGCAGTTGGGGATGAGGAGGATAGCAGCGTCCCGCTCGCGGCGACGCACCCCAATGGCGAGAATGCCAACGACACAGGCCTGGGTGAGGACGCCGAGGGAAAACATCAGAATCGGGGTGGCCGTACGTCGAGCAAAGCCATAGGCTAGGCCAAGGTCAAGAACCTTGGCGGCAATGGTGGACAGGACGGCAATCCAGAAAAGACTGGCTCGCCGTTGATGCAGGAATAGGACATAGAAGATGAATTGCAGATAGTAGGCAAGTATCTCGACCGTGACTGAGGCGATTACGGCTGTGTTGTAGTGAGTGGGGAAGAAGTTGGCTGCGAGACTGATTCCAGCGAAGGCTGCCCAGAAAGCCTGGCGACGCCCCACCACAGGTATTCGCGCTCTCGACGGCGAAGAAGGAAGAGTCCGATGCCGGCTAAAGCAGTGAAGATGTTAATCGCGACGTCTGCCGCGCGACCAGCAACGCGCCAGAATCTGTCATGGATCTGAAGCTGGCGCCATTCGTCGATTACTGCAGCATTGCCGACGCGGGGAACAGCGACGAGCCCGCCAGAGTTGGAGCCCGCGTACGCGGGATCGAGCCATACGCGGATCGCGAGTTGGACAGGACGGCCGGGGTAGATGGCTTCAGCGGGAATGGGGAAGAGCGAGTTGTACTGAATATAGAAGGCAGGGCGAGGCGGAAGTGATCCGATCTTGCCAATAAGCTGGCCATTGGCGAAAACCTGACAACTGTTTTCGACATACGGGAGATCAAGAGCGACAGAGCCTGATGTGGAGGAAGAGTCAGCCGTAAGCGATACCAGGCGACGCCGCTGTACCCGCTGTAGCCCTGCCGGGACCAAGGCTCACCGGCATCGAGCCGGGACCATGATGAATCGTCAAACGTGGCGTTGGACCACGATGGGTCATCGCCTGCATGAAAGCGCCACGGACCCGGGAGAGTGGTCATCGGAAGGGGTCCGGGATCGGATGCGCTAAGGTCTGCTCGGGCGGGCAGGATCGTCAGAGAGATGACCGCAAAAAAGATAAGAGAGCGCGGGTGCATAGGGGAACGTGGCGATGATTACATGCGCCGTGGGGACATGCAAGGAGAACTACGACACTCAGAGATGCGCTTGGTACACCAAGCGGGTTATTAAAGGGCTCGATGGGATTGTACGCAGGCTGCCCCTGCCTGGCTGGAAGGAGCGAGGTCCGGATGTGAACCACTGGTTTGCACTTACTGATGGGAAAAGGAACGGGAAGTCAGCAAGGGTAAAGTGATGACACTTGGCCGTAAAACCGCCTTTCCTCCAACATCGCACACTCATTGATACGTACGACTTGGCCACTTATCGGCCAAGTGACCAGTAGCGCGACGAACTTAGCCTCCGCCGCCACCCTCCTGGCTGAGCATTGTTGGCTGTTTATCGGGGTGCTAAGCTGGGAGCTTTCATTCGTGCTTTGCGGATGAATCAAGCGAGGTACAGCGAGGGACAGAAGCATGGCCCCTGCGACGGCCGCGAGTGCCGGACGCGGTCTCATTGTTCGAGCAGCCTCTTCAACCCGTTCAGGTCGCGCTGCACAAATCCGGCGTCGGAGGCGAACTGCGCATCAGACATGTTGGGCTCGCGAAAGAGAGTAAACAGCAGCTCGCAGCCGCTGCCGTTGGCGATCAATCGCATGGGGACGTAAACGCGCTGGCCGGAGGGGCGGATGACGGTATGGTCGACAACACCGAAGCTGTTCCGCGGCGTGAATTGCACCCTGGCGACTCCGCCGTCCGAGTCGGCGATCCAGCCGTCCTGTGAGTGCCGGATGTTCCTGCCCAGGCCGAAGGCCCACTGGTTCCAGTTGGCGGGATCGACGAGAAACTCGTACACCTTGTCGAACGGCCGGTCGATGCGCACAGTGATGGTGCGCGACTCGACCGTGACGGTTTGGGTGCCGGCGGCGATAGCAAGCCGGCTGCCGCAGGCGCAGCTCAGTAATCCCATCACGACGGCGCGATGGACGATGTCTCCGCAGTCTCTTCATGCACGAGACGCTACACGTGTCCAGCCACGGCTGTCTTGAACGAATCGGCCAACCCGCCCTGCGCCTGGGCGACGAATTCGCCCGCGGTCATGCCGCTCATGCGCCGGACTTCGCGGGTCATGTGCGCCTGGTCGGCGTAGCCAGCGAGCCCGGCCATGTCGGCCAGGTTGTGGCTTTCGGGTCGAGCCGCGAGCCGGAAGAACCGCTGGAAGCGGAGCACGCGGTCCAGCGTCTTGAATCCGTAGCCGAAGGCATCCAGGCACCGGCGGCGCAGGGTGCGCTCGCTCAAGCCCACATGCGCCGCCAGCTGATCGAGCCTGAGTCCCGCGGGCACGCAGTTGTCGCCTGCGGCCCGTCGCAGGAACGCGATCTGCGGGTCGGCGAGCCCGACGGCGGCCAGTCTGCCGACGAGAAAGGCTTCGAGGTCCTCGGCCAGTTGTTTCGCACTGCGACCTGCTGCGGCTCGATCGAGGAGGCGTGTCGCATCGTCCCCCCAGAACTCGGCAAGAGGTACTCGAACATTCACGATCTCACCCAGCGGCTGGCCCAGCCACGCAGAGGCCGCCCCGGGATGGAAGCGCACTCCTACAACGATCGCACCGCGCGGCATGCGAGCGAGAATGGGCCGGGTGTCGGGGCCGGCGATGCAGAGTGTTTCGCCGGTCCAGACGATATCGACGCAGCCGTCGGGCACAACCTGCAGACATTCGCTGCGCGATCCCGAGAGGTCGTTGATCCACAGGCAGCGGACGTGCCCGCGCAGCGACGCGTGCGGCGCCCACTCGCGGTAGATGCCTGCGAATTGTGAGACTATGCCTTCCATCCGTTGAGCCGCCGCCGGTGGCGATCGGCTGCAATCCAGTGTATATCGAGGGACGAGCGGAGAGATTCGGCAGGGGTTCGGAACCGGGGCTGCTCCGAATTATAACGATATGTCGGCTCTGCTTTAGGAATTCGCGTACATTCACTGGAACCCGCAATTTGATTGGCGCAAAGCCCGATGATCTGATTTTTTGGCGGCAAAGTGAGTCTCTATGAGCGCATTGGCCTAGCAATACGAGAAATGAGCCGAAGCACAGGGCATAAC
>CAWALE010000024.1:0-207372 GCA_963782775.1 uncultured Acidobacteriaceae bacterium | reverse complement strand
GCAACTAGCATTTTTGGCAGGTCTCGATCGAGAGGCATGCGGGTAGGATGTTTCGTGGCTGCCCCCTTCCCTCCCCCATGGGTTAGCCTCACCGGTTGCGCGAAGTCCGCAGGACCACGCAACCGGTTGTCTCGCCGGTTTAAATACAAACAGGGGAAGCAGACCTTGCCCTTTGGAAAAGCGAGAAATGCACAGGCACAGGCCGCACACGAAGATGAAGAGTCGTAGTATTAAATCACTCTTTTCGTACCAGTCCCCCAGCCGGAATTGTCGCTGGTTCGTCCATGCGCGTGAGCAACGACTTGAATTGCGAAATGGATTATCAATACAACTAGCAACTTGACTCACAGAATCGGTTTAGACCTTGTAAGGGGACAACTTGAAAACGCAATCATGTCGGGTTCTCGTGGTCGAAGATTTTGAACCGTTTCGGCGCTTCATTTGTTCGACGCTGAGAGAAAGACCGGAATTTCAGATCGTCGGAGAGGTCACGGACGGATTAGAAGCAGTTCAGAAAGCCGAAGAACTCCAACCGGACTTGATTTTGCTCGACATCGGGCTTCCTTCGCTGAATGGAATAGACGCGGCTCGACGAATCCGCAAGCTGTCTCCCAAAAGCAAAATACTCTTCATGAGCCAAGAATCTTCATCCGATGTGGTGCAGGAAGCTCTCGCCTTGGGCGCACTGGGCTATGTGGTCAAGGCTCATGCCGGAAGTGAACTGCTACCTGCTGTGGAAGCGGCTCTTCAAGGCAGGCAGTTTGTCAGTAGCGGGTTATCGGGCCAATATTTCATTCCCGCGCCAGATTCGAAATTCTCGACGGCTCCAGTGAATCTCTCCCACCACCTGCACCGGAAAGAACGGAATCACGCGCAGTCACGGGGTTGAATTCTATCCAGATGATGCAGCATTTGTAGGTGGCGCCACTCGTTTCATCGGAGCCGCTCTGGAGTCCGGAAGTGCCGTTATTGTGATTGCGACCGAGTCACATCGAAAGAGTCTTCTCCAGAGTTTGCAAGAAAATGGCGTGGATATTGTCTCCGCTGTTGAACGGGGCGCTATGTCTCCGTAGATGTTGCCGATATGCTCTCGACTTTCATGGTGAATGATCAGCCTGACTCGGCTCGATTTCTGAAAGTCGCGGGCAGTCTGGTCGCCGGAGCCGCCAAAGCATCGAGGGAGGATCGCCCTCGTGTTGCAGTTTGTGGTGAATGTGCTCCTACCTTGTGGGAGCAAGGGAAGGCAGATGCAGCGATTGAGGTCGAACACTTATGGGGTGAGATCACCAAGAACTGCAATGTCGATATTTTGTGCGGGTATGTGTTGAGCAGCTTTCAGCGTGAACAGGAAAGCCACATCTACGAGAGAATCTGTGCGAAGCACTCCTCTGTATCTCCCCGTGAGCGGGCGGCCATTTTCGGGGTTAATTTAGTCAGCCGAACGTACTCTAATCCCTGTCCAGAACGCAAGGGAACCGAACGTGAACATAGTCCTTTTTCGCGAATAGATCGAACGCTCTCAGCTTGTTGGTTTCCCTTTGTATCTATTGGTCCTTGTGGGGCTATGCTGGCATGCCTTCCGAGTTCAGGTTGGATTGTGGGCCAACCGGACCTACCAAAAAATGGTGCAATTGTTGTGGACAGCATTTTCGGATATCACGGGGTCGTTGCTGTGATATTCGACGCATGAAGATGAATGATCTTCCAGCCATCAGAGTATTGCTTGAACATGATTGAGCGACGGCTAGTGGTATCGCCATCGATTAGGTGAAAGGTTGCCAACGCAATCTCCGGCGACAAAGTCTGAATTCTGAGGTCCTGGGGCTGCAGATTCATGTACGGCGGTCTGTTGCGTCCCGATTGCCTCTTGATTCTGGCAAACACACCGAGCCACGCCTTCTCGAAGTCCTCTGGCGAATCGATTCGTTTGATGTTCGGCGCGCTGGATGAAATATTGTTACGTCGCTTGCGAAGAAGACTCGAAACGAAGGCCAATCCAGATTATCGAATGCCACGAGGAATGTTGACAGTGCCTGCTCAACATTACCCTTAAATGCCGCCCGGTCGGACGTTTGCTGACCTTGCGGCCGACTGACTCCATAGCTCACGAGTCCCGCAATGGACAGGACTACATTCCGTCTATTCCATATATTCATCAGTAAAACGACCTCCGGCGATTCGAGGACGTGCACACCAATTCACGAATGAAGATATCAGGACGGTTCACTACCTGAGGTTGTTCTTGGAGCCTTCAATCGCTGAAATCCCAATCAATGCCGTTCCGGTCGAGTGGTGGGCTACCCGGAAGTTATGTTTTCGTCAACAGTTCGCGTTGCTGTTAATCAACGGTTAATTTCCGGGCTGGCGGTCAACCGTCAGCTACGATTCAATTACGCAGGTCGACTCGGATTGGCACCAGAAACAGCGAATGGAGGAGTTATCTGAGCGAGAAATGGCACAGCCGCTGGGGCAGACATTTAAGCGCAGCCTATCCGGGCGCCGCCAGCCCTTATTGGCGGAGGTTGCCAATGAAGGGTTTGAGAAATCTCGTCGCCGGGACTTTTTTCATCGGAGCCGGGATCGGTTTTGTTGTTGATCTTCTGCTCCTCAATCACGCTCCCTGGATACACGGTCTTTTCTGGCCGGCGTTCGCCGGCGCATTTGCCGCGAGCGTTTCTACCGCAAGAATGAAAGCTCTCGTATCGCCCTTTCGCTATGGGCGGCACTGATGGTGCTCGCAATGCTGGCTTATCATTACGAGCTTGCTTCGGTGTCTATCCACCTTCCAGACAAAGTTTACTCGCGGGTCGTCTTCGACGTAGTTGGGATCTGGCTGTTGACGGCGCTGGGCGTCCGCCTGCTCCTTTCGTTCATCACCAAACAGGGGTTGGAAGACCCGAATGGAGACGGAACTCTCGCTGGCCCATGCGATTCAGTCCACGCTTGTCCCAACAATCTCGTTCGAGAACAAATCTTTTGAGGCATATGGCCGATCGATTCCCAGCTCGGAAATGGGTGGAGACATCATCGATGTTGTTGAGAGCGAGAGATGCCTGCTGGCATATGTTGCTGACGTTTCAGGCCATGGCCTTCCCGCCGGTCAGTTGATGGGGATGTTGAAGACCGCCATGAGTTCCGCTTCAATTCCACCAACGGCCCTCGGTCTTGCTTGAGGCTGCCGATCAAGTACTGCGGCCGTGAAAGAGCCGAACATGTACGCGACCCTGGCGCTACTCCGCTTCGACGGCTCGGATGAAGCCAATTCAATCGCAGGGCATGTGCCAATCCTGCACTATCGTCATCAAAGCCGAGATGTGAAGGAGCTATCGATGGAACAGTTTCCGCTTGGTTTGATTCCAGGAGGTAAATATGAAAGCCAGCGGATTCCCTACTGCCCGGGCGATCTATTCCTGCTTTTCACCGATGGCGTATCGGAAGTGGAAAACGACAGCGATGAACAATTTGGACTTAACCGCCTCGAGCAACTGATGATGCAACATGTCCGCAGCCATTACCGCGTATCTGGGACACAATCCAACAAGAGGTACGGAAGTATGGAGTACAAGCTGATGATCAACAATCTTGCTCATCCGCGTTCGGCATTAATGGAAAGGACCGTTCCATCGCCGCGCCAGTCAGCCAGATCGCTATGCCCACTGTGACCAATACGGCGGCAATCCTTGCGATTAGAGAGCGACCCCATCGCCCTCTTTGCCTACGGACCATTTTCCTTTTCTGCACTCGGGCTTTGCGTCTCGCAGGGCCCCTCGTCCTTAACGAATTCTCTCACATGAAGAACATTTCTTCCGGAGGTATCCGGCTTCTTCTTTCCCCGAAGAACTACTCGCTCTCCCGCTCTAATTTTTTGGGGGACCGGCGTCAGCGAATAGAGCGTCTGCGTGTTGTCTTCCACCAAAGTCATCATTCCATCGGCATGATGATCTAAGCGATAGCCAAGATAAACCGCGAGGAGCCCGCACCAGCGTACCCCAGCAGAATGGCCGCGTCTTTGCCAAGTGTGCATTTGATCGGAATGTCTGGACCGCAGGGAGGTCCTGATTGGGCTGTGGCGCTGGGGCCTTCAATTACCATCTCCCAAACTGTGCTATAACGGTGCTACGACAATGGGAGGAAATCTATGGCACTGACAATTACTTCCGTGAATTGAACGGCGTTGCCGTTCTCGACCTCAAAGGGAGGATCAACCTGGGCGAAGGCAGCGTACAAATACGAGATGCCATTCGAGGTCTGGTGGGCGAGGGGAAGAAGAGCATCCTGCTCTTGGAGACGTGAACTACATCGATAGCTCAGGGCTGGGCGAGTTGGTAGGCGCCTATACCTCGGCCAGAACGAAGGTGCCGATTTGAAACTCCTGAAGCTGTCCCAGAAGGTTCACGACCTGCTCCAGTTGACCAAGCTCTATACAGTCTTCGATGTATACGACGACGAAACCTCAGCCATCGCATCCTTCAAGCAACTCTAGAAGACGACTCGCTTACGGTGCGTGAAGCTTATGAAGCGGTAAGTTTGGGTCGATCGTGGCCAAACGGCAGGTAACCTCCATTTTGGGGGTTACTTCCGGTTAGGCGGTCACTCGCCCCGAATAAGCGCCGAGTGCCGCCGCTGGCCTATCGCGCTGAAAAACTTTCCGCTACCGCACTTCACTGCTAAGTGTCACCCATGCGCAGCGTGCTGCTCCTCCATTCCGGTTCAGCCTTCGAAACCAACGACACCGATCAGTACAAGCCCACCGGCATCCCCGCCCACTTCAACCTCGGCGCCACCACTGAGTCAGGTCTGAAAGACCGAAACAAATAGCAATGGTGTCCTCGAGTGGAACCTAATCACCAGAAGACCCCGAGGTATGCTCTGCAATGGCCCTTTCATTGCGATTGCCTGCCGTGGCCATCGCGCTTTGGCTCGCTCCTTTGGCCATCGCGCAGCGTTCCGCGATCTCGCCCGAGCCTCCCGCACTCTCCGTCGTCGAATTGGGCAAAGCCGCTGTTTCGCTCGATGGTCTCTGGCAGTTTCGCCTTGGCGATGATCCGAAATGGGCCTCTCCTGCGCTCGACGACTCCACTTGGCAACCGATCGAGGTGGGTGATCATGGGAAGAACAGGGCCATCGCGACTACACGGGATTCGCATGGTAACGGCGCGCATCGTGCTCGAGAACCTCCCAGCCGATGAGGAGTGGCAACTCGCGCTGGCGCTTCCGAGCGTCGACGATGCCGGGGAAATCTACTGGAACGGTCGTCTTGTCGGCAGCTACGGCAAGCTTCCTCCCGGTCCGGTTTGGTATTTCGGGCTTGACCCACTTACCCGGGGGCTTGGTCTGCATAACCCTGCGTTTGTTCCGCTGGGACGACCGCAATCCGGCGTCGTCGCCATCCGGGTCTGGACGGCGCCCTATGTCGGCTTCAGCTTCCCGAACCACGGAGGCTTGACTGTCACGCCGCTGCTGGGCAGCGAAGAAGCGCTTGCCTCGCTCGATTCAGTGCGGTGGTATGGCTGGCTGCGGGCCAGCCTCTGGCAACTGAGCATCGGGCTTCTCTCCGGTGTCGCATCCCTGCTGGCGCTGCTGGCTTGGCTGCGCGATCGACGCCAGCGAATCCTGCTCTGGCTCGCTCTGTACACCATACATCCGCTAGCGCAGCTATTGATATTTCGCATTCCCGGACTGTCTAGCTTCCGGTGGGGTTATGCACTTACCTGTCCGTTCCTCGCTATTGAAGACATTTCTCTCTGGTACCTCCTCCTCTACCTGCTCGGCTTGCGCGACAACCCACGCCTGGTCCGCTGGACCTGGTGGATGGCTGCCATCGCATTCGTCTGCTACTTCGGCCTCGGCGCAATCCGGCTATTCAACTGGACCACCTGGCCGGATCACGCCTTCCTGACACTCGACGTGGGTCTTACAACTCCCTCGCTCCTCGTGGAAGCCTGGGGCGTGGTCCTTGTCCTCTTCTCCTTCTCCCGCCCTCTCGATGCTGCACGCTGGTTCCTGGCACTCGCGGCCATGCTTCCAACCTGTCCCAGGTGTTCGCGAACTGGTCCAGTTTCGGTGTCCGCTGGACGCACCAGAACTTCTGGGTGCTGTTTGACCTGCCCCTCTTTTCAGTGTTGGGCAATCGGCTCGACGCGATATCAGTTCTGGACTCACTCCTGCTTGTGGCCATCATCTATGCCGTTTGGCGCTATCAGACCGAGCAGACACAGCAGCAGAACCGGTTGAGCGAGGAATTCCGCAACGCGCAGGAAGTGCAGCGGCTGCTCGTTCCGGAGAGCATGCCTGAGCTCCCGGGCTACTCTGTATCCAGCGCCTACAAGCCCGCAATGGAAGTAGGCGGCGACTTCTTCCAGATCATCCCGGACGAGAACGGGGAGACAGTGATCGTATTGGGTGACGTTAGCGGCAAGGGATTGAAAGCAGCGATGGCAGTGTCGCTGATTGTTGGATTGGTGCGAGCATTGGCGCCGATGATTTCCGACCCGGGCAAGTTGCTTGCTGAAGTCAACGAGCGCCTGTTCGGCAGGCTACAAGGTGGATTTGCCACGGCCCTTGCCCTGCGGCTCGATTCGCAGGGCAACTGCGATCTGGCCTGTGCGGGTCATCTGCCGCCGTTCGTGAATGAGGAAGAATATGTTTGCCCGGAGCTTTTCCGCTTGGGATTGCCAATGGCGTGGCGTATGACACGGTCCACTTCCAACTTCGCAGTTCCGACCGGTTGGCGCTTTTCACCGATGGCCTGCTCGAGGCTCGCAGCGGCTCTGGAGAACTCTACGGATTTGAACGCCTGCAAACTCTCTTTGCCACGAAACCCACAGCGGCGCAAGCTACCCAAGCGGCGGTCGAATTCGGGCAAGACGACGACATCACAGTCCTCATCCTTATTCGGCTGGGAATAGGAGAAGTGTCGACATCCCAGCCTTCCGCGCCCGTCTTGCCCCAGGTGGCTGCCCGACCATCATAGAGGTTTTATTGTGGTTTTTGAAGCGCCTCCTGAACGTTGCCAAGTCGCATGAACCGGACACTTCACAGGCGTTTCGGGTGGTTTGTGGGCAACTCGGAAGTTTCCTATCCGCTGCCGGATTCTCAAGAAGACCTCGCCATTGGGCCTGGTGCGGATTTGTCATTGCGTGAGTAGGAGGAACTGCGGGGGCCGCCCTCAGTTAATTGGAAATCGACCACGGCGGTCATTGAATGGATGTAATTACAGCGGTCGTTGACTGCCGGCAACCGCGGACATGACCGGTTTCGTCCTGCCACCTGTTTGCATAAGAACTGAGACCGCCCGCATTGGAAACTTGCCATTTGGATCCGATGGGTGAAACCGCCTGAATATAGACTTGAGGCTGGCCGGATTCGTTATAGTCGTAGGCCCTCCATTTGCCGAGAGGGGAAGAAAAAAGTCCAAGATGTGCGACGAAGAAAAATCGCTGGACCATAACAGTTCACTATACGGTTCGCGGCGCGATTTCCTGAAGAATTCGACGACGACCGCACTAGCGGCGGGATTCAATTTATTGAAGCCGTCTGGCGCGGCCACAAACGGGGGCGATGACCCTCCCGACGATAGCGGCCGACGGGGCCGGAGCTACGTCATCCGCGGCGCCGCTGTGATGTCGATGGACCCGAAAGTAGGTGATTTTCCCCAGGCCGACCTGCTGGTCGAAGGCAACAAGATCATCGCCGTCGGGCCGCACCTCCACGCAGGCGGTGCCGCAGAGATCGATGGCCGCGGCCGCATCGTCATGCCCGGATTCGTCGATACGCACCATCACCAGTTCGAGACGGCACTGCGCAGCTTCCTCGCCGACGGGATACTTATCAACGATGGTTCGAACACGCCGAGTGGGAACGTCACCTACCTCGAATACATTCTCCAGACGTTCGCCCCCGTGTACAGGCCGCAGGACGTGTACATCAACGAGCTGTTCGGCTCCCTCAGCCAACTCGACGCGGGCGTCACGACGGTGCACGACGTCTCGCAGATCAATCACTCGCCCGAACACTCCGACGCCGCGATCCAGGGCATCATGGATTCGGGGCGCCGGGCCGCCTTCGGCTATTTCGAGAGTGCGAGTGGCGTTGCCAGCAACAAGTACCCGGACGACGCGGTTCGCATCAAGAAGCAGTGGTTCTCCTCGAGTGACCAGCTCGTGACCATGATCATGGGCGGCGAGGTCTACCTTGGAACTCCAATCTACTCGCGATCCTGGACCATCGGACGCCAACTGGATCTCCAAATTGCGGCGCACATCCTCTCTCCGTTCGGGATCCGTCCGATCCTGGACCTGCTAGCCCGGGGCCAAGGTGGCGTCAACAACGACATCGGGCTCGGGCCCGACAATCTGTTCATCCACATGACTGGGATGTCCGACCTCGGCTGGCAAGGCGTCAAAGACGCCGGCGCGCAGGTCTCGCTCGCTGTCCCGATCGAGATGAATATGCGGCACGGGATGCCGCCTATCCTTAAGATGCAAAGCCTTGGTATGGAGCCGTCCTTGAGCACGGACGTGGAGTGCACGCTGACTGCGGATTTCTTCACCCAGATGCGCTCCATGATGAATCTGCAGCACGTGCTCGTGAACCAGATGATCCTCGATCCGGGATTTGCAACAGGCAACTGGTGGCCAACACCGCCGGCCGGCACACCGGGCCTGCTTACTACACGCGATGTCCTGCGCCACGCCACGATGAACGGCGCAAAGCACCTGCGGCTGGACCACAAGGTCGGCTCGCTCACGCCGGGCAAAGAGGCCGACATCATCATCCTCGACGCCGAAGCAATCAACGTTGCGCCGCTCAATCAGGTGCCGGGTGCGGTCGTATCGCTGATGGATCGCTCTAACGTCGAGACCGTGATGGTCGCGGGCAAGGTGCGCAAGTGGAAAGGGAAACTGCTCGACGTGGACCTTCCCCACCTGCGCCGGCAGCTCGACGCTTCGCGCGACGATATCTTCGCAGGCGGCAGGTATCCCGCAGGACCGGTTCCGGTCGAACTGAGCGGCCAAAAACGCACCTTGGGGAAAACGCATTGGACACTGGACGGCTCATCGGGGCTTAGCTCCTAAGGAGCTAAGCGCACTCCATTTCTATACCTCATCATCTATCAAGAAACCGTCGCCATTCACTCAAGAAATCGAACGACCAAAGAAGTGGAATAAACGCGTTACTACGCCAAGGCCGATGACTTGAGAACGAATCAAGATCGGAGAGCCGCGCAAGAGTCGATCCTCTTGCGTGCTATTGAGTAGCCCTGCACATTTTCGACGAGCGCCCGGCCCGCCTGCAGCCCAGCCTCAGCGCAAGCGCCGACGGCAAGACCCTTTACTTCACCCAATACGACCGCCAAAGCGTCATCAAGATGATGGAATTTGCGCCTTAGGCTTCTGCTCTTCGCGTACAACCGAGTGTGATCAAGAGCATGGACATTCGGCAATGAAACGGACCGCAGCCTGCCATTCAAATCGGGAAGCATGCCAATTTGACCGGTTCAGGTCGGATCGTGGACCACTCGTCAGTTACATAGAAGTAAACACTTTCTGGTTCGTCACCGGAAAACGCCGCTCTAGTGTTCACTGATTCCAAGAAGGGACTTTCACCTGGCCGAATAGTCGCCTTCTCGTCAACTTGAACTTGAGCTGGCCACCTCACACCGGTCAGGCAATCAAATCTACGATTAGCCGGTTTTACGGCCAGGTGGATCGGATCTGCAATCGTTCATTATCCGGTGTTCCTGGAACTGTTCGTCCATGCAGCGCATCTCCGGCTGACCTGCTTTCAGAGTACTTTCAGGTCCCTCTGTCATGCTTCTCTTCGAATCTGAGGAGTTCACCGTGTCGGTTCACGAAAGCGTTTGCGTCAGAAGATCTCCGCTTTTGCAAAAAGTTGTTGTAGTTGTGGAATCTACGGGATTTTGTCTATCGCTCCTTTTGTTCGCAACGTTCCCCCGATTGACTGCCCAGGAATCCGTGACAACCTCGTCGCAGACAGGGGATGTCACTTCAGGGCAGGCGCACGATGGGAGCCCGAGAGTGCAGCCCCAGCAACACAGCTCTGATGTCCTTACTTATTGGTACGGTCCCACCTATCACACTCCCTTCGTTGTTAACCCGGCGACCGGAAAGGCCGAGGACATCGCTCGCAACTCCATCGAGTACACACACGCCGGAGCGATTGGCATTCTGAGTAGCTTCGCAGACGTGACGATGAACCAATCGGATATGGCAGAGCCAGCAGCCAATGGGGGCACCGGAGCGACTGAGTTGTATGCGATTCTGCGGCCTGGCGTAAGTCTGGACGCGCTTACCGGCTCAGCCATATTCCGTAAGGGCGCATTGCGCGATATCACGTTTGAAGTGGGAGCGAACCTCGAGAGCAAGAACTCCTCCTACGCTCCGGGGGAGCGGACTCTGTACATTGGCCCCAGGCTCGACTTCGCGCTGCCTCGCGGATTTTTCAACGTGGGCCTGCATGCGCGCAAGGAATGGAATCATGAAGGCGTGCTTGGAAGATCCGAGGACTACGATCCAGACTTCAATGTCGAACCGACTTGGATGATCCCATTTGCTCTGGGCAAAATGCATCTTGCGTACTCCGGCTTCGCGGATTACAACACTGCAAAGGGAAAAGACTCATTTGGAAGCGAAACTGTGGGAGAGTTCCTGGTGCGGAATTTCCTCGCGATCGATATTGGTGCGCCGCTCTTCCATCGGGACCAGCTGCTCGAAGTTCATGCGGGCTTCTGGTACTGGCACAATGAATACGGAAAACCGTCTTCGGATCCTGGTGCCGAGCAGATGACTCCGATCGTCGGTTTGGCGTTCCATTTGGACGGCGGCCGCACGGTTCGGCACCATTGAAAGGTGATGCGCATGGGCGAGGCATTCAAGTCTGCTCTGAACGTCCTTCTGGTTGAGGATGATAAAGATCTCGCCGGCTTTGTCCGCCAGGGGCTCGAAGACGAAAGCTGCATCGTGAAAGTCTCCTATGACGGCGGCGCGGGACTTCGGCAGGCTGAGCTTCACGCGTTCGATATCATTCTGCTTGACGTGATGCTTCCGGTCCTGAACGGCTTCGAAGTGACAAAGCGACTCAGGATGCAGAATGTACGAACACCCATCCTGCTTCTAACGGCAAGGGATGCTCCCGAAGATATCGTCAAGGGCCTTGATGCAGGAGCCGATGACTACCTGACCAAGCCCTTCGAATTTGACGTTTTGCTCGCGCGTATCCGGGCGCGGACTCGGTCCTCCTCGACAAAAGGCACTGGGCAGATGCGCTTTGCCGATCTGTTTCTCGATACAGAGAAGCGGGAGGCAGTTCGCGCCGGCCAGCATCTCGATCTTACTCGCACGGAGTTCTCCATCCTTGAGTGTCTGATGTGCGCTGCGGGCCGCGTGGTCACCCGCAACCGCATTATCGAACTGGTCTGGGGAGACCGCGACGTTAGCGAGAATAATCTCGATGTATTCATCCGGTATCTTCGCTCGAAGGTTGACCGGGAAGGACTGCCGAAATTGCTGCATACAGAGCGCGGGCTTGGTTACAGCTTGAAAGAAGACTCCGATTGAAAAACCTCACGATCCAGGCTCGACTCACCGCATGGTACTTTCTCAGCCTTGCCGTCATCGTGGCTCTCTTCGCCGCTGGCAGCTGGTTCGTGATGAAGAGGAGCATGTACCACTCGATCGATCGTGATCTCGGCTACCGGATCAAGGCAGTAATACCTTTCATTCAAAGTCATCCACTGAATACCCGGGAGCAGTTCGAGAGATCATTCGCAAAGTCATCGGACTCGTCCGTGGTCGGCGTCTTTGTGCAGATCACGGATGACCAGCGTCAGATCCTCTATCAATCGGATGTGCTGCAGGCGCACCGAGTGCCGGCTCTTCCCGCATGTCTGCAAGACGAACCTCTCGCGTTCACCACGATTGGGGAGCACGGCTGGCCCGTTCGCGTGGCAACTCAGTGCGTCACGATCGAGGGCATAAAGTTGGCAGTCCACGTCGTCGAACCGCTTCGCGACATGTTGGAAGCACTTCACGAATACAGCTTCTATCTCGCATTTCTGATCCCTGCCGCCCTGTTGCTTACCACCGCAGCTGGCTATTGGATCAGTCGGCAAGCCTTGGCTCCCGTCGAGCAAATTAGAAGGGAAGCTGAAGCCATCGATCCCATTGACCTGACAGCACGTCTCCGGGTCCCCAGGACAGACGATGAGATTGCGCGCCTTGCATGCACGCTGAACGCGATGCTCGCGCGAATCGAGAATGGCTTCCGCTCGATTGAACGATTCACGGCCGATGCATCGCATGAACTTCGTGCTCCTCTGGCTCTGATCATGACGGCCGGAGAGGTTTCGTTGCGTCGTGAACGCTCTCGCGAGGAGTTGACCGAAGTGATGCACAAGATCATTCGCGAAGCTCGCCACATGTCAAATCTGGTTGAGAATCTGCTCGATCTCGCCCGCGGAGATGCTCGCCAACGTCACACCGAACTTGCGCCGGTAAATCTTGTGCACATTCTGCGCGGCCTTTGCGACGAACTGATTCCGGCCGCCACAGCGAAGGGACTTACGCTTACTTCCTCTCTGCCAGACGAGGATCTCGTCGTCATCGGCGAAAGCACGCAGATGCGCAGGCTCTTCCTCATCCTCCTCGATAACGCAATCAAATACACTGAGTCGGGGTCTGTCGCCCTGACGCTCGCCACGGACAACACCGGCGTCACTGTCACGGTGGCCGACACCGGAATCGGCATCGACAAAGAAGCGCAGCCTCACGTCTTCGATCGCTTCTGGCGCGCCGACAAGGTACGATCACGTTCCGAAGGCGGAGCCGGCCTTGGCCTCTCTCTTGCCACACAGATCGTCGAGAGACACGGCGGAACAATCTCCGTCCAGAGTGAGCCCGGCCGGGGCACCTCGTTCATAGTGCGCTTGAACTCGGCAGATTCTTCGGAAGTTTTTCAATGAGCGTTTCAGATACCTTTCAGGTTCGTCGTGCATAGTGGATCTCGATAAAGAGAGGTCCCCAGATGCGAAAAGTTCGAACCATTGTCTTCTGGCTTCATCTAGCGCTCGGATGCCTTGCCGGCTTGGTGATTCTTGCCATGTCGGTGACGGGCGTTCTGCTAGCGTTCGAGCGGCAGGTCAATGCCTGGGCCGATGTGCCCGCTGTTCTCCAGAGCCAGTCACAGGCCACCGGCCAGGCACCGCTCGACTTGGTTCTCGCCAATCTAAAGAACGATGGCCAGGGGGTTCCTTCGGAGCTGATCCTGCACAGCAGCCCAAAAGCACCTGTAGAAGCGCGGTTTGGACGCGAGCGCACGCTCTACCTGAATCCTTGGACCGGTGAAATCATCGGCGAGCCGTCAGAAGGTACGCGCACGTTCTTCAGCTCGGTTGAGCGCGTCCATCGCTCCCTCGGCCTCGGAATGCAGAGTGCAGTCGGACGAGGTGCAACGGGCGCTGCGAACCTGGTGTTTCTGTTCATGCTTCTTTCGGGTCTCTACCTGTGGCTGCCAAAAATCTTCAATCTCGCAAACCTCAAGAGCCGTGTTCTGCTTCGCGGAGCCCTGGTGGGCAGAGCGCGGGAATGGAACTGGCATCACGTCGTAGGCGTCTGGACTGCCTTTCCCTTGCTATTCATCGTCCTCACCGGTGTGATCATGTCGTATCCATGGGCCTCTAACCTTCTTTTCACGATGACCGGTTCGCAACCGCCCGCGGGCAACTGGAGAGGCGAGCGTCCCCCTCAACCGAACAAAACAACTCATCCGAGTGCGCCAATCGAATCTTCGACTCCGCAATTTCTCGGTCTCGAAGAACTCGCTCGGATCGCAAAACAGCAGGTGCCCGGCTGGAAATCGATGGCTATCGAAATTCCTCAGCTCGCGAATTCAATGCTGACGGTCTCGGTCGACACGAGCCTCGGAGGCCAGCCCGAACAGTCCTCTCAACTCATCCTGAACCGTCAGACCGGACACGTGCAGGCGATCAAACGCTTCAGCGACAACAGCGCCGGACGCAAGCTGCGTGCCTGGGCTCGATTCACGCATACCGGCGAGGAGTTCGGACTCCTCGGAGAAACCATCGCCGCCATCGCCAGTGTCGGCGCCATCGTTCTGGTGTGGACAGGGCTGTCAATGGCCATCCGGAGAGCGCAAGCAACGCAGCTTGTCAAAACGATATTCGCGAAGGAGGCCATATCGCAGGCAGATCCAGATCCTGCAGGCACCCTGGGTAGCGAAGCAAGCAATCCATGACCACGATTAAGCGGCCCGCGAATGCGAGCCCATCGAAGTAAAGAGAGTCTTTCGCAGATTGAAAGGAAAATGTATGACATTTCAGGCTGGAAAACAAACACGGCTGCGTGCCGCGCGAAAAGCGATGGCACTACTTCCCGTTGCCGTGATTCTGATTGGCATGTTTTCGTCGGGCCTCATTAATTCCCAGCAGAATCCGGCAGCGATGCCTTCGAAGGTGAATGTCAGGCATGTGCAGATGTTGAAAGAGAAGCAGACCGCATGGCTCGGTCGACACCCTTGGCTGATGAAAGTCACTCGGATCGGGTTTGGAGCTGTGCCTAGTGAAGTCGTAACCAGCGCCTGCTGGCATCTGATGAAGGCCGTCTCCGGTCATCGACATCCGCAGAATCACGTTCCAAAACAAACAACTTAGATACCACGCTGTTCGGCGAAATCCCCAAATAACCCTGGCCTGGGGTTGAGGTCTTCACCTGGGATTGAGTCAGGAACGCGCTAGCTTCCACTGATTTCCTGTGAGGGACTCGCCACTTGGATGAATAGTCGCCTTGTCGTACACCTGCCAATCAGAGCGAACCTACAATCCGCGTTGGCGACTAAGGATTTGAATACCGCGCAAGAGCATTACGAAAACGTGGATTTGTAGTTCAGCCTAAAAATTCTCCAGCATCCATGCATTGCTATTGTGAGCAAAGTATGGCATCGCTACGTATCGGCCATCCGGAGAAGGCACTGCCCACGGCATGCTCACCCCCTTTGGTTCCCATAAAACATCCGCATGGCCGTGCATATCCACATGGAGTAGGACTCCGCTAGGCTGCAGGCTGGAAGTGAAGAATCCCTTTCCGTCCGCGGTCCAATCCAGACTTTGCAAGTTATTCCAGTGCTCCACTTTGATCTTCTCGTCCGCCCCTGTTGTCAGTGAGAGTACGTGAATGTCACCAGTTGATTTCTTCATGATTGCAACTTTGCTTCCATCGGGCGAAAGTGCCCATCCGTAGTTCCGTTCCGGTTCCACTTCATAGCGCATTTCCGATCGCCATTGGGAGATCGCCTGCCTTGGCATCATCGAATTCTTCACGAAGCTTTGGGGCGGGACGCACTGCGTCATCATCCCGACCGATGGGAAGACCATCGACGAGACTTTCTGGGGAGTTCTGTCTTCCCATGACCCAGATGTGATCTACCGATACCAGCGAACCGGCGAGGACGAGCGCATTCGAGACCCGGAAGGGTTTAAGAAACTGGTGGCCGATGCTGTTGCGGACGAGACAAAGCAGATTGGCTGCGAAGAAGACCAAATTCGAGAGGGAGTTGAGAAGGCGATGCTGGAGGCGACCTTCGACGAATGGCATGTTACGGAAGAATTGCGCGAGCAACTCATCATGCGCATCGCGCCCTTCCATTTCGCAAAACAGCCATTTCACGGCATGCCGAAACGCGCGCTCAATATCTCCTACATCTCACGTCATTCAAGGCCAGGGTACCCGCATACAGCAATCGCAGATGTTCTTAGAGCCAGCGCGAGACCCAAGAACGTCGTTCAGATCGTGCGCGACGTGGATGACACAGTGGCCCCGCCACCTCTCTGGCTTGCAGCCACGATTGGAAGCGGCGATAGTGCTTACTTCATGGAGATGAATCAGATTGAAGTCGTGCCCATGCCGGTATTGATGAGCCATAACCGTCAATCCGAAATCATCAAGTGGGGTATCAGTCCACGCGCTAATCTTCAAATGCCGTTTCCCTTCGGGCTGACATCGTCAATTCTTACGCCCGTCATGTCAAGCCGCGCGCGGCGGTTCGATCTGCCTACAGTCGTTGTGATCGGTGATTCGGTTCAGGATTTTTGCCTCTATCATGCTCTCTATTGGCTGCACGGAAGAGCCATTTGGCTTCCATCGTGGTTTACATCAGAAGACGATTCACATTCGAATCGCCTGATGACGGCTATTCGTGAAGCAGAGTCTAACGGCAGACTAGAGCACAACGAGCGGCTTTCTTTTGTAAGCCATTCAGCCGATAGGCCCGTGCTTGAGGAGTTGAAGCAAAGAATCACCGGCCACATGTACCGAACAACGATAACCATCGACGAGATCATTCCAGAAACCGTCGCATGGTGGCTTGAATACCCCTCTCGGGTCTATGCGGATGGAAATCTTGGCGACGTAACAACTCACCTGCTCGTCAAAAACAATGTTCCAGGCGCCTTTGATTCACCCTTACCACGAAAGCTCAATCCGGTCAGCCCGCTCGACCATAGATGGATAGTGGACATTACGTTTCTGGAACACCTGATCCCGCGCCACCCTGCCCTTGGTCAGACAGTCATCACAGGAGGCAACGTAGGCGAGGTTCGAACCGGACGGGAAGAAGTGTCTTATATGTGTCCCGGAGCGTTCGTCAGGGGCAATCACATGGAGACGAATATGCTTCGTCCCAACATACATGTGCCTGATGCCGATGAAATATTCCGCATCGTTCTAGAAGACTGCGACTATCGCTCAAAGACTTCAGACAAAGGACGCTACGAACTCACGACGGTACAAAAGTTCGGTGGCCTTGAAAAGGCCGGCTACGCCCTCTGGTCCGACAAGCATTACTGCTTCCTCAAGAAATTCCTCGACAAGTCAGAATCACAGAAAGGCGTGTACGACGAAGGGGTTTACCTCAAGAGCGATCAACGCCGCTATATGGACTTCGCATCGATCCGCAAGATCATGCAAGACGACGAAGTGAGCTACGAGCTCATTGACGAGTACGTTGAGAACGGCGTTCTATATCGCGGGTACATTTTTGGCTGTGAGAATTGCTCGGATTCTGCTTGGCACTCCATTGCCGAAGTCGATCAGACTTTTACGTGCCGTAGGTGCGGCATGAACCAGGTCTACAAGCACCGGCATTGGAAGACGCCCAATGAACCTCTTTGGTTCTACAAACTGGATGAAATGGTCTACCTGATGCTGAAGCACAACGGCCATGTTCCGTTGCTTACTCTGAACAAGCTGCGAGTCTCATCCAAGGAGGGCTTCCTCTTTTGCCACGAACTACGCATACTCCCGAAGGAAGGCAACGATACCTTTTTGGAGATGGACATCTGCTGCATAGCGAACGGCAAACTCTGCATTGGCGAAGCGAAGAGCAACGGTGATTTGTCGGGGAAACATCTGACGTCTTTACAGACAGCCGAACGCTACAGAGATCTGGCACTAAAGATTGGTGCAACGATGGTGATGTTCAGCACGACCGAAAGCGGGTGGAATGAATCAAGCCTTCAGGCTATCGATGAGACTTTCGCGAATCATCCTCACATCGATGTCAAAAAGTGGACATCAGGCATCCTCTACGGTTGAGAACTGGCCGGAAACCTTTAGTCCTTATAAACGCCCCAGGGTGCGATAGGCCGAGATCTCTCATGCTTTTTGCCGGCGAATGGAGGGCCGTACCCATGGCAAAGAGCAAGGCAACGCGCAAACGGACACCCAAGCATGTTCTGAAGCTCCCGGATCTTGAGCAATCGAAGTCAGCCGTATTGAACAGCCTGACATCTCAAAGCTCACAACGAACCTACGATCATGCAATCAGAGAATTCATCGAATGGTATTGCTCGGAACCCAGGCTCGCTTTCAACAAGACCGTGGTCACCCGGTACCGAATTTCTCTGGAACAGAGGCACTACGCGTCAACAACCATCAACCTGCGGCTGGCGGCAGTTCGGAGGTTGGCATACGAGGCTGCCGATTGTGGATTGCTCAGTGCGGACCTGGCTGCTGGCATCCGCCGGGTGAAGGGTGCAAAGCGCTTGGGGGTGCCTGTTGGCAATTGGCTCACGGCGGAACAGGGCAAGCGCCTGCTGTTGGCAGCGGACAGCGCGAGTCTTAGAGGCAAGCGCGACTATGCCACACTGGCTATTTTGCTTGGCTGCGGTTTACGCCGGGCGGAACTGACTGCGTTACGCGTCGAGGATATTCAACAGCGAGAGGAGCACTGGGTCATCGCTGATCTCGTCGGCAAGGGCGGCCACATACGAACCATTCCGGTCCCGGATTGGGTGAAAGCTGGAATTGACGGTTGGACGGGGGCTTCCGGAATCACCACTGGCACTCTCCTTCGCTCGATCAACAAGGCTGGCAGAGTTTGGGGAACAGGCTTCAGCCCTAAGGTCATTTGGGGTGTCGTGAAGCAGAAGGCAAAGGCTTGTGAGATTCCCACCCTCGCGCCCCACGATCTTAGGCGGACATGCGCCCGTCTGTGCCATCAGGCTGGCGGCGAACTGGAGCAGATTCAGTTTTTGTTGGGACACGTTTCTGTACAAACGACGGAACGCTACTTGGGCTGCAAACAACGATTCCGCAACGCAGTCAATGATCGAATTGGCCTGGAACCAGACACCGTAGGATCTCAGTAGATTCCACCCGCTTGCCGACATTCCGGTACGAATAGCCGGACAGGACGAAAGAGACATCGGCAACTGAGGGCCCGGCGCTGCACTAGCGCCCCTTGTCTCGACACCCGGCGCTTGGCCCATCGACGCCGGCTAGCTGTCGGAGTTGATTGGGCGCTACACTCGTGGAGTGATGCCGCACCCTTCATGGAACGAGAGCTACGCAGCGGGAGAGCTTCCCTGGGATACGGGCGAGCCAGAGCCGCTGCTCGTCGAGTTCGTCACTTCGGGTCGCGTTCAGCCCACCCTGACGCTCGAGATCGGCGCAGGTACGGGGACGAATTCACTTTGGCTGGCGGAGCGCGGCTTCGACGTACTTGGCATCGATGTCGCTCCGCTCGCGATCGAAAGAGCCACTGCAAAGCTGGACGGGCGCGCTTTGGGTTGCCGCTTCGCAACCTCGGACTTTCTTGCCGACACCCCGGCCAACGATCCATTCAGCTTCGTCTTCGACCGCGGTTGCTTTCATGTTTTCGATGAATCCGAGGAGCGCACTCGGTTCGCTGCACACGTTGCAGCGATACTGGCCCCCGGTGGCCTCTGGCTGAGCCTTATCGGTTCGACCGAAGGCGGGCCGCGGGAGATGGGTCCGCCGCAGCGCTCGGCACGGGAGATCGCTCTCGCCATCGAACCGGCTCTCGAGATTGTCGAACTGCGTGCCGCCGAGTTCCGCGCTCACGGCGCCAAGGCGTGGTTCTGCCTGGCGCGGTCGAGAGCAGTGGCGAGTGGCAAGTGACTCGTCAGCTGGGGCCGAGTACCAAATATCCGAGTTTTCGATGGCTCGCGAGAGAATCGCGCTAGTCCTCGTCTTTGCGGCGTGGTCGCTGTTTTTTCGAGATGGATCGAATGATCAGTCTGCCCCTGCCCTTCGCCGGCAATGGCTGTTGCGCTTGCTCAATCGCGGCAGCGATCAGGTCTTCAACCTCCGGACGCAATAGCGTCTGTGCGGATTCGATCCGGAGAAACCGGTTTTGACTACCGCTGCCGAGTAGCAACCGATGCGGATCGGCGAGCGTGGCTCCGTAATAGAACGAGAGCCCAACTCCGTTCGCGCCAGCGGCGATCGAGACGATGCAATCGGAGGGCCGCTCGGTCGAGCAGTATCCAATCACGAAGAAGTTGTAATTGTCATACACCAGTTCGTGGGCCGCGGGCAGGCGCCTGCGCAATGCTCTACGCAAGGCACGAATCAGCGCCGCGTGCTTCGAGTCAAATTTCGCGATGAAACCCGCGAGTTGCTGCTCCTCTGCCCCCTTGGGCTCGGAAACTGTTCGTTCGGTCTTCATTGGAAAATGCCCGCACCTTCGCCCCAGTTCCACGGTGAGTATAGCGCCCGATCAATCTCTCTGATGCGCTTCCTGCCTTGTGTGCAGTTGTCGCAAGTCCTTAGCCGGCCCTACGGGATTGTCTGGCGATCTTCCGAGTAGTGCACGTGGACGAGACGCCACTGTCCGTTTTCCTTACGGTAAACCTGGGTCTCGACGCCGTGTGTCGTTACCGCCGAGCCGTCTTTGCGCAAGGTAGCGTGAAAATCCCAGTGGAATTCCGACCACGCGGAGTTGCCGTTCACATAAATCGCAACATCATGCATCTTGAGGTCACGCGCCGAAAACATTCCTCCCATTACGTTCTTGAAGACATGCTGCTCAATGGCCTCGAAGCCATGTTCTTCGCCTAATGGGTAAATGAACGAGACATCGGGGGAACGAGACCAGATCTCGGCGAGCAGCTTGAGATCAACGCTATCGACCGCTTTGGCATACTGCCCGAGGAGATCGTGAATCGCCGTGCTATCGGCGGAGGCGCTGACGCCAGCTTGGGCACTGGCGCAAGTGGGGAGGAGAAGAGCGACAGCAGCAGTGAGGATTCGAGCACGCATGAGTCGCCCTCATTTTATTCCCATCGATCACGAGACGCGGTCCCGCGGAAATATTGCTTAGAATGCGCCCGAGGTTCGCTCGCGTGTCGTGGGCCGTGGAAGTCCTGCAAACCCCTCAGATTGCGGGCCGCCACGCGCGCAATTTCTGTCAGATACGGCGATTCATTCCTGCCAACAGGTACGAAATCCCAGTCGCAATGCCGACATTTAAGTACCTAACGAGGTGTATGGACAAATCCTCGATTCAGATGAAATCCTTCCCGACTGGACCGCGATTTGGCATGCTTGCCAAGATTGAACTGTCAGATTTTTGCCCTGAAACGTGCCACAGCGTTTCGAGCAACGGGGCTCAGTTAATTCAGTCCGACGCGGCGGACTAGATCTTTAAAACGGGGGTCGTCGCGCAAGGGATCATAAAACGGTAGTACTTTCAGCGATTGCAGCATATTTGACTGTTCCCGGAACGCTTCCTCAAACGAGGCGAATGCTTGGTCGTATTCGCCCAGTCCCAGGTAAGCATGAACGAAGGCAGCCGGACTAACGTAGCCTTCTTGCCTGCGTCTCTTCAATTCCGCAAGGAGACGAAGCGCATCAACTCGTTGGCCGGCCGAGGCGTACGCCCTGACCAGAAAACCGACGATGATGGGACTACGGTCGGAAACGGAAAGGGCTTTCTCCAGCACGGGGATCGCCTGCTCAGGTCGTCTCTGGGCGATAAGCACCATTCCCATATACCAGAGAGCTTCGGCATCGTCGGCCTGTAAGGCGAGCACGCTGCTCAATTCATGCTCGGCCTCATCATAATGACGAGCGTAGAGGAGAATATGGCCGATGCTACTGCCGCTGGTCCCGAGCGGATCTAGCTCCCGGGCTCGCCGGGACCAGGGAACCGCCTCCTCCGTACGCCCCTGGCACGCCAGCCAGAATGCATATGCGCGGTGCGTAGCAGCGTCGTTCGGTTTCAATTCAAGGGCTCGCTTGTACTCAGCTTCGGCATCGCTCCACCGGAACAGTTGCTGATATATGTCCGCAAGCCGGGCGTGCGCTTCGGCCAGCTCAGGGTCCAATGCCAGCGCCTTCTGCGCCGCGCTGATCACTTTTGGACGTGTTTCACTGGACGGAACGTTAACCAAAACTGAGCCCAGTCGCCTGTAGGCGGTTGCCAATCCAACATAGGCTGGCGCAAAAGCTGGGTCTCGCTGTATCGCCTCGTCGAAATACCGAATACTCTCCTCTATGCCTGCTTTCCCGGCCGGTCCCCTGTTGCTGCTTTTGTTGAAGGCGAACCGGCCTTTAAGATAGCTCTCGTAAACTTCAGGCGAAACCGAGTGTGCTGCGGTGAGTCTCTCGTGTTCCTTTCCGGTGACGGTTACTTCGACTTTTCGGGCGATGGATTGCGCCACATCACTCTGCAGGGAAAGAACGTCCTGCAGCTCGCGATCATAGCTTTCCGACCAGAAATGCTCATCCGCGGGGCCGCGAATCAACTGCGCGTTGACGCGAATGCGGTTGCCTTCTCGGATCACCGATCCTTCGACCAGGGCGTCCACAGCGAGCATTCTCGCAATCTCCGGCGCCGAAAGCTGTGTGTCCTTAAAACGCATCACGGACGTGCGAGAAATGACGCGCAGCTCACGGATTCCGGAGAGGCGTCCGATGAGAGCTTCAGTCATTCCGTCAGCCAAGTATTCCTGTGTCGGGTCACGAGAGAGGTTCTTCAGCGGCAACACTGCCAGAGACCTTATTTGCGGCTGGCTCGAGCTCTTAACACCGCCTCGATCTCTTACCAGAGCTATGGTGAGAATGACCGTCACTGCTACGATCCCGAGCAGCACTATCAGGCGCCTGGAACGGACTATCTTTCGAGTGACTGGAGCTGGAGGTTCCGCAACTCCCCTGGCCTTCGAGGGAGCTGGCAGCTCGGGTTGCGCGATTTCTGACGGAGTATTGCCAAGGCCAGAACCGCGGTCCGGGGTCGAAGCTGCCGTGACCGGAGCCACAAATCGGTATCCCCGACGGGGTAGAGTTTCCACATACCGCGGACTCTCCGCGGAGTCATGCAAGGCTTCGCGCAGGCGATTGATGGCTGCGTTGACACTGTTGTCAACATCCACAAAAGTGTCTTTCGGCCAAAGCTTTTGGCGGAGCTGCTCGCGCGTGACAATTTCACCAGCGCACTCCAGAAGAACTACGAGTAGCTGAAACGGCTGATCCTGAAGTTTGATCTTCATGCCCTGCTTGCGCAGCTCGCGGGCCTCCAAGTCAGCCTCGAAAGCGCCAAAGCGCAACACACGCCCTGCTGTCGGCGAAGGCACGTCGAAGCCCCCTTTCGCTTTCTGCGGGGGAGTATATCGCAATTAACAAGTGAAGGCACAAGTAATCCCTGTCTGCAAGCATATGGCGGCAAAAGGACTTGATGGGTAAGAAACGTTCAATACGCGAACTATGGACTGGCGCGATCCCACAACGCAAAGTCGCAATCAAGTCTCGCCATTACCTCGGCGAGTTCCCGGATCGACGGACGGGCGCAACAACAGTTGCCAACAAACTCGTACCGGGCATGGAGGATTTTATGAAAACCAGTTGCGACACCGGAAAGCGGACCTCCCGAATGTGGCCATGGAGAATCCTTTGGCTCTTCGCGCTTACCCTGATACTGAATGCCTCCTCCTTCGCGCAGGACGTGATTACGGAATGGAATCACATCGCGGAAACGGCAATCCTTGCCACTCCAGCTGTGAGTGGAAGCGGGGCGGCGGCGGCACGGGTGTATGTACTGATGCACGTCAGCATCTTCGATGCTGTGAATGGCATTGAGCGGCACTACAAGCCGTACCATGTGGATGCCGAGGCGCCACGTGGAGCTTCGCGGCGGGCGGCGGCGATCGCAGCCGCTTACACCACTTTGCTGGCGCTGTTCCCGTCGCAAAAATCCACTATGGACGCTGAGTTGTTATCTTCGCTGGCTTCGTTGTCGGCTGATGATGATCGCGAAAACAGCCAGTCGATTTATCGCGGGCTTGCCTGGGGACAGCAGGTAGCCAGCGACATTCTGGCCTGGCGCAGCAGTGACGGATTCGACACAGTGATGCCTCCGGTTATCGGTGGGCTGGCGCCCGGACAATGGCGGCCCACTCCGCCCGCCTTCCAATCCATGGCTACGCCGCAGGTAGCAACGATGATGACCTACGCAATCGCGTCACCCTCACAGTTCCGTCCGGCCGGCCCTCCCGCCCTGAACAGCGCCCAATATGCGGCAGATTTTAACGAAACCAAGGCTCTGGGAAGCGCCACCAGCTCTGGCAGAACAGCGGAACAGGCGCTCATCGCAAATTATTGGGCCGGAAGCGCTGCTATTTCCTGGAACCGCGTCGCCTCCTCTGTGGCCATTTCCCATCACACCACACTGTCAGAAGGCGCGCGGCTATTCGCGTTGATGAATGTTGCCTTGGCGGATGCGACCATAGCCGGATGGGACTCGAAGCTGCACTTTATGTCGTGGCGGCCCGTCACTGCCATTCCTCTCGCCGACAGCCTGAACCCGGGAACTGTGGCAGATCTGAACTGGCAGCCTGTACTAGTGACTCCCAGGCACCCCGAATATGTTTCGGCGCACGCGATTTTCAGCTCGGCTTCCGCGGGCGTGCTGGCGGCCTACTTCGGCGACGACACGAGGTTTTCTCTCGAATCGGTGAGCCTGCCTGGCGTGTTCAGAACATACAACAGCTTCTCTTCTGCACTCGACGAGATCACGCTCGCCCGAATTTACGCGGGTATTCACTTCCGCTCGGCTTGTGTCGCTGGCAGGAAAATGGGAACAGCGATTGCACAGTATGTCCTAGAGCACGTGGCGCAACCGAACCGTGGGGAAGGTTGGGGACAGCTAAATCATGATCATCCGGAAGGCGGGAGCCTGAGTATTGAAGCCGCTGACCCCGAGAATTGACACGCAGTCTGCTGCCTAAAGGATGCGACCGGAGAATCCCAGTTTCGCAAGAGGAGAAGAGATGAAGAGAGTATTTTCTGCAACCGCGGCCGTGGTCACAATCGTTGCAACTGTCGCATGGGAAACAAGCTTGGGCGAAGAAAACAAGAAGCAGATCGTCGCGCTAACCATGAACGAAGTACGATGGTCTACGCCGCCGGACTACAACGACGGCAGACAGCGAGCGCACCTGTTCGGCGACTCCAGCCGAGGCGGCATCTGGATCGATCGAGTGAAAATACCAGGTGGTGCGCGTGTCCTTGCACACACGCACCCAGAGAACGAATTCGTGACGGTGATCGAAGGCACTTGGTATGTGGGCGAGGGAACGAAATTCGACGCAGCAAAGTTGAACAGATATCCGGCCGGTAGTTTCGTCTTCATTCCGGCTGGCGTCCCTCATTTCGTCACCGCCAAGGAAGGCGCTGTCATCGTTCAGCTGACTGGCGTCGGGAAATGGCAAACAGACTACCTGGAGAAATGATCCCTCAACTTGTGGGACTCATCTTCTTGGCCACAACCCAGTCGGGTCGGGAACTGGCCCGGTGTTCCGAAGGCCGAGCCTAGCCGTTTCTCCGCGTTTCCTCTTGGGAGTGCCTCACTAGCCCGATCGTTAATCCGTTTCCAGTCCCCGCCACATCGCACCCGGCGTGCAGATCTCCGTTTACACGCAATTCTCAGGATTATTCCCCGAAAACGCCTTTGTTCACCGTTTCCAGGACCCACTTGGACGAATAGTCGCCTACTCGTCAACTTGAACTTGGATTGGTTGCCTCGCGCAGTATAAGAGTCAAATCTACGAGAAGCCGGTTATACAGCCACTTGCCTAGAACACTGATCGACTTGAATAGCTCAATGAGTGCAATTGGCCTGCCGGCGTCAACCGAGGATGGCACCTGAACAGATCGTCGGACACATGCCAATTCATGCCATTTTCGGTCTAGGTTCCCAACGAAAATCCCCACTATCTCACTCACCGCTTTGACGCCTTTCACGGCTTGCCCCCTCACACTTCATGACTGCGGTTTGCTGTCTAGCGTCACCGGTATGATTTACTCGCGAGTCAGTTCGACACGGCGGTTACGAGCGCGGCCTTCGAGCGTATCGTTGGGCTCGACCGGTCGCGAAGCGCCAAAGCCATCGGTTGAGAGACGGTCAGGAGAGATGTGATACCGCGCGATCAGCGTTTGTTTAACGGCTGCCGCGCGGCGCTTGGACAAGTCCAAATTGTACGAATCGCCGCCAATGTTATCGGTATGACCCTCGACGGTCAGCTTCCATGTTGGATTGTCTGTCATGGCTTGGACGATTTGCTTCAACACCGGCTCCGACTCCGGCTTGATGGTGTCTTTGTTGAAGTCGAAGTAGATGCCGTAGGTGACGGCGCGCTTTTGCTCCGTCAATTGCTTTTCAACGATGTTGACCGGGCGGTCCGTTTTGAAGTCGATCTTGACGACCTCAATTCGGAACTTGCCATCGTGCAAGGCTGGGGTCCTTCTCTTTCCAAAGCAGAACAAGCGGATCCAAAGGATCGTCGAGAACGTAGAGATCGGCCGCGGCATGGTTAGGGCGCCACTTTTTCGGCCTCGGATCTTTGCCAGTAGGGTCGGTGATTCCCGCGAGATGAATCGTGGGAAGGGTGACGCGTTCATCGTTCACGATCATGGGGTAAGGAACATCCTGGGGTTCGACGCGAGTCAAAAGACCTGCATCGTGAACTGGCTTTTCCGCGTCATTGCCTGCGTGGATGTAATCGAGATACTCAAAATTGATCTTGCCCAATGACTTCACTTCGTTGAACGACTTATCCGATAGCCGGAGTCGCGTAACGCCATGAATGAGGTGAGGAACATGCATGCCTACCACCGTTACATATGTGCCAGCGGAAGCAATATCGGCATTGCAGACTGTATTTGTGTAGCTGGATGGGCGCGCTTCACCGCCGTTGTCCAACTTGTAGGCGCCCGTGGAATTCGACATGCTGATGGAAAGGGGCGTAACCGGCTCCAGGGAAACACGGCTTTCTACATCTTCATATTTGACACCCCAGGCGGTCGTGATCACGGTTCCTTCCTGCAGCGGAATGCGCGCGCCGCTCTGAGGCGGAAAGGGCGCCGCGGTGCACGGCTCGACTGGATCCCTTTCAGAGACGCTGGGCACGGGGTCGCCGTCATTGATGTCGCTGCTCCCGTTTCCCTTGCCGCCTCCCAACATTCTGGCAAGATCGCCAAGCACTCCGGTGGGGCTGTCCGGAGAACTCGCGCCCGGTGATTCGGGTTTGCCATCAGGTCCGATAGCAGGTTGCGAGTTTGGCGCTGTTATCCCGTCCTGAGCCTTATGCAGAATTGCGGTGGCTTTCTGTTTCATCTTGTAGCCGAGATAAACCAACCCGCCGATGCCAAGTGCAGCAATGACCGCCAGCATACAGAGCGCGACCACAACTGTGCGTAGACAACCGCTATTCGTGGCTGGGGTGTTCTGCTGCACCGGGACAACTGGCAAAGACTGCCACTCAACCGCCGACAGAGGCGGTGGAGCGACGACCGCTTGCGTTTGCCGCACAGGGTCGGATACTTGGGAATCCTTGTCTGCTTCAGCACCCTCCGGTGTCGTCGGCTCCGGAACGGGCGCGCCGCATTGCGTGCAGAATTTGAGCTCTGCTGCGAGCCGGTTCCCACACTTCGTGCAAAAGTTCATCGTCTTCTCCTCACCGAATCCAGACCGAAGATCACTGACCGCGAAGATCCTCGCGCGCGTCGTTTCGAAAAACTGCGCGATCATTGGGCCCAATCGTTTTCGACTCAGTTGGCGGCTTGACTCGGACGCGGGGTGACGCCGAACGTTGCGTATTCATCATTGACGAACAAGCTCGACGCGACGGTTTCGAGCGCGTCCCTCCAGTGTGTCGTTCGTGTCTACCGGCCTTGACGCGCCAAATCCCTGGCTAGAGAAGCGATCAGCCGGGATGCGGTACTGAGTGTTCAGGGCCTGCACCACGGCGGCAGATCTGCGTTTGGATAAATCGAGATTAGATGCGTCGCCGCCGATGTTATCCGTGTGGCCTTCGACATCGAGTCTCCAGGAAGGGTTGTCTCTCATTGCCTTAGCGATCTCTGCAAGCACGACTTGTGACTGCGGCCGGATGGTGGCGCTGGCGAAGTCGAAGTAGATTCCGTATATCTGGGCGCGACCGCTTTGTTTCAGATCCTGCTCGATCGGATTGGCGGCCTTTTCTTCGGGATAGTTGATACGGATGACCTCTCCGCGCAGGTGTCCAAGACATGAACTGCCGGCCAGCACGATAGGATCGTTCATCTGATCGAGGACATAGAGCTCTAAATCATCCTCGTCGCTCTTGCATGCGGCGTGTATGGCCGGCAGTTCCACCGGCTTGTCATTGAGAATGACGGGATAAGCGATATCTTCGGGGGCTGCGCGCTGCAAAGTGCACTTGACGAGGGTAGAGGACGATGGCCCTCCCATGACGTCCTGCAACGAGAGATTGCCGGAGTCCTTTGAGCCTTATTCAGAAGGTTCGATACGAGACCCTGCATCGAAGGCGGAGGATACACCTTGTAACTGAATTGGGCTCCGTCACTTGATTTGAGTTCAGTGAACACGTCGCGCGAGATGCGCAGCGAAGTGGTGCCGGGAAATACGTGGGGATCCTGGGCGCTATAGTAGAGATTTTGTTCGTGAGCGCTTGCCAGATCCTGCGACAGGACCTTCCGCTGAGTGACGACGTCTCGAATTGAATTGGAATTGGTAGTGTGCGCATTTTCAGGCGTACCGGCGCGGGGGCCAAAGTAGGTGTAGTCGATATCGATGCCGCCGGCAGAGACATCGCGTGTGGTGATGATGGTTTCGTAATCTGGGTCTTCCCTTCTGGGAGGATGCGCCAGCAACAACGAGGCCAACCTTCATGGGAACCAGCGTAGAGGTCGCAGGGGTCGGAGAACCGGTGTAGGCCTTCCACCCGGCGGCCTCACTGATATCGAATGAGCGGTCATCATCGGATGCGGCAAGCGCCGAGTCGGAGCAATCTTCGCGGCCACTTTGTCGAGAGCGAGTTCGCTGGTGATCTTGTTGACGTCCTTGTCGTGGAACGCCTGCTGGATCTTCTCCACTTTCTTTTTGGCGCGATAGCCAAGGTAGGCGATGCCTCCGACCACCGTGACGGCGAGCAGCGCAAGCACAGCAACGGCGGCGAATAAGAGCTTCGTCAGTCCGCCGGAGCGCTGCGGGGGAGTAACTCCACCCATCGAGGCTGTGACTGCTGTTGCGGATTGCCACGCGGATGCGCTGCCGCCAGAATGAAGTGGCTGATACACGGGTGTAGATGGAGATGAGGGGAGGGGCTGAAAGACAGGTGTGGTTTGCTGGATCTGATCCATCGGAGCGCCGCAGGCCTCGCAGAACTTTGTTGAATGGGAGATAGAAGCGCCGCATGCCTTGCAGAGTTTTGTGGAGGCTGCCGGGAGCGCGCTGACTTTACTTCCGCACCTAGTGCAGAAAGAAAGGCCCGCTGCCAGGTCCGCTCCACAAGTCTGGCAAATCATCTTCGTTAGCCTCCGTCTCGAATTGAATCGCCAAGTGTGCGCTTCGGTTGAGCTCTGTTTGAGATCACGCCCGAATATGCTTCGCACTTTATTTCTTTGTCGTGCTTCCCTCGTAGTGGGTCTTTTTGACGGTACCGTCTTTTCCGTCTTCCTCGTAGTCGATGGTGTACTGCAAAATGCACTGTTGATTCTTGTCGACCCACGCGTTGCCTTTGATGGTGTAGTCCTTCAGTCCACCCATAATCGTCATGGGCGATTTATCCAACTGACTTTGCTGCGAGGTGTCGACGGAATATTTCACCGCGTCGAATCCGGCAATGTTCTCAGTTCCGACCTGCTTGATCTCAGGCTTGGCGATGAAAAGGCCCCACGGGGCGAAGGCCTGAACGGAGCCACCTGAACCCATCGACCATGCCGATACGTCGCTACGTGTGTAGTGATTGGTGCGAGTCGTTTCAACGAAGCCGTCAACAATTGGGACGGGGGTGAGCGCTTTTTCCTTGTTCATCTCTCGGTCGATGTCGGTGGCGGGTCGCTTTTCATGGACACTGGAATCGAGGTTGTCGCCTGAGAGGTCTCCTTCGAAGTTCTTGAACGAGCCATCGGTTTCGCTCTTCTTATAGGAGAAGTGAACCGCCTGGGCGAGCGCCGCGCCGTGGGCAAAGGTGTCGAGACAATATGTTCCACCGATAGGTTGAGAGGGGGTCGGAGAGCTCGCAGCCTCAGCTTTTGCGGCTTCTTCCCTTGCTGCTGAATGTTTTCTGCATCCGCCAATTGTCAATATCGCGATGGAAGCGACAATCAGAACCAGTCCCCATGAGAATCTACTCTTCGCATTCACGGCAGCCTCCAGATATTTTTCGTTGTGGACGACAACTTCACATTTAAGCTCATCCCGCTTGCTTTTTCGCGATCGCTCCAATGATGGGCAAGCTGAATTCGCGCTGGTTGAATGCCTGGAACATCAGGAAAAGCCACAGTCCGAACAATCCGAGCGAGATCAGCATGCGAATCGGAAATGCCACGACCGCAATCCAGCCGCTGATGGACATCAGGGTTCCGATCATGATTCTCCATAGGATGTTGAATGCCACGGCAGCCACGAAATAGAGGATCGATTGCATGGCATGGAATCGAACGAAGCGATCGCGCCGGTAAGGTTCGAGGACGAGGAACAGGATGCCTGTGAAGATTCCCAGCGAATAGGAAAGAGCGCCAGCAATGTTGGGAGTCAGGCCGGTTCCTGCCGCTGCAACCATCGGGGGTGCAGCCACGCCGGGTTGAGAGCCTACGGAGTTCCAGTTCGCAGTAGCCGCACCCACGGCGGGAGAACTCCATCCTTGACTCGCAGGTTGCGACGAAGCAGCCGGAGACGCAGGTGTCGAAGTCCAGCTCGCACTCTGTTGCTGTGGACTAGGCGCAGGCGACCATCCACCGGATGAGATCGCGGAGGAGTCGGCGCAGATTGTGAAGCAACCGGAGTCCAGCCAGCAGCGGGCGCGCCAACGGTTGGGTTTACTGTTTGCGACGCGTTTGCCGGGGCCGACGCGCCGATTGGCTTTCCGCAGGTCCCGCAGAAGCCTGTTGCCTGTGTCGTTGATGCACCGCAGTTTCCGCAAAATGCCATGGAGTTGCTCCTTTTCTGATTAACCTTTGCCGATGTTTTCGCAGAGTCTCATGCCGGGTGGATCCACCTTCGTCATGCTCTTCTTGAAGATCTCTTTCGAAAGCGTGCCGACGCTCTTGCCCCAAACTTCTGCGGAGGCGCCGACCTGGGCCACGAGAATCAGGTCAAAACGCGCGCAAGGCGAGATCGCAGACATACCTGTGTAGCTGGATGCCGAAGTGCCAACCATCTGGAAGTAGGCGGCTCCGTCTGTCGATAGAGCATTCTTAAACACATCGCCAAGATGCATTCCGTTCTGCTGATAATTGGCGTATTGCTGCGGGTTCAACAGGTGTTTCGCGACAATGTCTGCGATCTTGTCGACGTAGTCCGCCGCCTTCTTGATGTCGCTTGCATCGTAGATTTTGTTCAGACCCAGTGTCAGCTCAACGCGTGGGGCCGCAAACGCAACTACCATGCCAAGCGGGGCTGTGGGCGACAACTCCTGGTGGTCCCCAAGCTGGATATCTCCTGACATGTTTCCGTCGGCGTTGACGCTGCCGGATTTCACCGTGAAGTGCTGACTCCCGTCGTACGTGATCTGGAATTGGCCTTTGGTGATTTCCTTGCCCCCAGTAATCGCAGGATGAATGAGAATCGCGCCGCTCACCTCGAGATACAGAGGCAGTCCCTCAAGAAACTCAGAGAGCGGCACCTCGATTGCGCCAGGCAGCTTGATCTTGCTTTCCTCTGCCATCACGCCTCCGGTATCCTTCGCCACCTGCCAATCGAAATTCATTCTGCCGCTCAAATTGGTGAAGCTCGTGTCCATATTCTGCAGGACGCTCTGCTTGATGTTGATCAGCGAATCGAATTGGAAATTTGAAATGAATCCCTTTCCAGTGATCAGCGCAACGAATCCTCCTACATCGCGTTTTAACGTAATGTCGAGGTCGGTTTGGCCTTCGCTCGGAGTGGCCTTGAAGGTGGTGTCCCATCCGCTGACAACGGAGTTGAATGCGCCTTTAACCATGTTTCCGTAGGCGTCCATCGTCCCTTTTGCCTCGGCGTTCTGCGCCATTACTCCGTCGGGACTTTGCGCGTAAGCTGGTGTGGCCATCAAATCAAGCCATGTCGGCAGCGGAACGATCGGCGGTTCCAATTAGGCGCGAGTTGCACCGAAGTGCACGGGCGCATGGATCTTGATTTCCCCGTCTTGCACAACATCTGTGAGAAGGGCATGCTGGGTGAGAACGACAACCCCGTCGGGTGTCTCTTCTGCGCCGAGCACCATTCGCGCCATCAGGCCCTTAATCAGCAGGACATCGCCGGCATGGAGCGATCGCGCGATCGCATTGGAGCTGTCGAAAAGCAGGCTCGCGCCGTTGGTGCTGACGCCGATCAGGGCTTTCTTGCCTTCGTCGGCTTCCATGGTGCGAACGTTGGAGCGATAGGTGACGTGAGCGTAGCCTGAAGCGTGAGAAGCGATGGCCAGCCGCCGAACTTGTTGCGCCGGCTGCGCCGCAGTGGCAGCTCCTGCCGCCTGCAACGAGGGAGGCGAACTCTCATGCCTGCAGCCGGCGATGAGAATAGCGGCCGCTGCACCGAGGAGTGTCGTTACAGTTCTGCCGAAGAATTTCAGGCTCAACACTTTCTGCCTCCCGTAACCTTCGTGCGTGGTCATTGCGCGTCGGCTGAGATCTGAAACGTCCAGATCGCATCGAACATCAACCCGTCGCCCTGCGCGCGAGCTACATCGCCGCCGGAAAACTTCTTCGTCTTAGAAACTGGACGAATGACAAGCCCGTACTCGCCAGCCAAGAGTTCCGACGCTGCTGCAACCTTGTACTTGCCTGGCCCGAGCTTCTGCGGATTGATTGCTACCTGGTCCTCGAGATAATGCGAATAGACTTCCCAATCGGCTGCCGGGCTTCCCCCTGCATCAGCCTTTCCCTGGGTCGCCCCAACGATGCGACAGGTGTTCTGAGCGGGTGTCAGCTTTACGATCGCGGGTTCGTAATCATCTGGATTGATTCCCGGCGTACGAGAGAAATCCACGGCAAATACGGGGCTGACACTTTGCAACACGTTGCTGGAAGCAGACGACGGAACACCCCAAACGTAGGTGACCGTGGGCGTGCGGTGCGCAAGCATTCCAGAGAAGACACTGCCCGCTTCTGCTACAGCCGTTCCGCCGACCACCGAGTTCATGTGCATAGCGGCATCCCAGCTGGCAGTGCTAACGCCGGCCTGCATCGCCTGGGTAACCGTGGAGTCTGCGGCCAGGCTCTTCATCGAAGAAGGCTTGCTTTTTGTCTGCGCAAGCTGTGTCTTTTCGAGTTTTAGCTCTTGCGATGTCGTGCCCTGGGTCACGATCACTTTGGGCATGCGCGACTTTGATTCAGAAGTGGTCTCGCCCTCGGTAGAACCCTTGGCCGCATGAGCATCGGGAGCGCTCTTGTGAGCAACCGCAAGCAGCGCATTCAGCTCACCTTCGGTAACTCCAGCAGCGTTGAGTCGGATCAGTTCACTCGTGGAAGTGTCGTAATTGGCGGGGCTGCTTTTGATTGCAGACACGACGACTGACTCCGGCATTTTCTTGTTCACCATGGCGAGAATGTCATCATTGGTGAGCGGCTTTGCGGATTGCTGTGCCAGAACCGTGCCGGCCAGCAAGGCGACGGATGCGCAAGTTGTCGCGATCAGCGTTGTCGTTTGTGCCCTCATTACCTTTACTCCTTTCACTGCGATTAATCCGCTTATCCAAGGCATCGTGGCCCCGCATTTAAAACAGTGAGCAATTCAATTTGGTCGTTATTGTTCTACCTGGCCGCCCTCCGCGTTTCAGCGTGCCTCAAAATCCGGCAGTTGTCGATCGCAATCCCAGGGCGTGATGACTTGCATTTCAGTGGGGGAGGGAGAAACCTGTGTAGTGGCATTGGCACCGGTAAGGATTCGGGCATAAATTTTCGCGATGAAACTGGCTTGCATGGGGGATCGACCTCTGATGGGCCCAGTATTAGGCGCATCGCGGATGAAGGTCAAAGGAACTGCAACTGAAACGAAGCTGACTTGCTAAGTTGCTGCTGGCGCGCGGGTTTTCCGGAAAGCTGACCAGCGTATCAACGCCGATTCGCCTTGAATACAGGAGCTGATCAAGGAAGCCTCTCGGTGATTTTCCTCTGCTTCGGCTGGGGACCACGAAACAATCCCTGGGCCGATGCGCAATTAAAAGAGATTTGCCGAGGCCTGACATACGGCAAACAATCCAGGACGCATGTCCGGTGCCAGTCCGCATCGTCAGTGGTTTCCCTCGAGCGGACCCTGAACCAGCTTTCCCGATGACAACGGAACAGCCTCCGATGCGATCCAAACCGTTCAACCGCAACCTATATATAGGGTATATAGGGGCGAATCCGCAGAGTTAGCGTCACTGCCATCCGCCTCCCACGAATTCCCTTCGAATTCCCACGTCAGCAGCCTTCGCAAACTTCGATGAAGAAAGCCACTTAGCAAGTCAGCGAAGAGTCACACGCAGTTCCTTTGACGGAGAGGAGCGAGTTGGCCTATTCCAAGAATCCTCTCCTGCAACGGTCCGTCTGCCTGCCCGTTCCAGGTGACGGATTCTCCGCATGCACTCATCTCAGGAGACACAGACCCGGCATGCGTCTATTCCTTGTCATTCTCGCGAGCATCAGTCTCTGGTTGTGTTCCTCAGTCGGGTTTCGCGGAGACCATTCCGGCGCAAGCAAGAGTGGATCCACGGCTCTCCATGTCGCGCAGACGGCGCCTGCTAAGGTAATTTATCGGCCGGCGAATACGAGAGGATGCGCGCGCAGAAATTGCAAACGCGCGGATGATCGTTGGTCCGAAGACGAGAAACCCGCACCTTGCAACGATTGGCGTGGACTCTAGCGTTCTGGCTGTTGTGGCTGAACAGCGAATATACCTGCAGTCGCACGTCGCGATGCAGTCCGTTGACTCCTCGCTTTTGCAAAGCCAGGGAACAACGCTTTCAGGCACCTCACGCGGCAATTCCGGCACGCCTTCGCAACCGAACGCCTCGCCCCCACTGCCCAGAATTCCCCAGCGAATTTCGTGCTCATCCCCAACGATTTGATCAGTGAATGGAAGGAATTCCGGGTGTCGTATTCACGCCGATAGAACCAGAGTATTACTACCGAATCGAGGGATGCGGATTCGGAAGCGCACCGGGAAGCGTGCGGTTGCAACCGGATCTGCGCAATATTCAAACCGGGGCGAGCTCACGGTCGCTTTCGATGGAACTGGACTCACCGGGCGGCTGGACGGACGATGAGATCACCGTGCACATCGATCCCACACTCAGCGGCGTTTCCGATTTTCCCGTTGACATGGTGGTTCACCGGCGAACGGCCGCGAAGTACCTCTGCGGGTTGCATGTTTGTGGCCGTGCGCGGAGAGCCGCTGTTTCTCAAAACGATCCCAGCGGCGTGGGTCAAACTGGACGCAACGTTTGCATCCTCGCGACCGATCACACAACTCGAGTATCTAACGCCGCCGGTTGCGAGCGAGGAGATTCCGAGCGATGCTATTGGATCGTCCGTTCTCGTAGTCCGCTCAGATCGGGAGCCTTTCGCGTCCGGACGTGATCTTTACGACTTCTCGCAGCTAAGCCCAGGATGGGTGGTTGAGAGTCTCCAACTGAATCAATTCGGGGTCCGGTGTCCAGGAAACAAGTCCCCGCGGAATCGAAGGGAACCTGGGCGGCAACCTGGACGCCCCGTGGTTTTTCCATTTCATGGGCGAGGGAAACATGTACTTCGTCCGCGAACCCGGCCTTCAATTTCACTCTCAATTCGTCGCAGTACGCCGCAAGGGTCTGGGTCATTGGTCCGGCAGGCACACAGCCAATGAGAAATGGCTTTTGAAACGGCGCAAATGGAGGATTAAGGACACATATTGGTTCTTCGGAGAGAAATCTGTTGAATGCGGGCTCGAAATTAATTCCAGCGGAGAGGAGGCTAATTTCCTTTTAATGAGTAGCTTGGAAACCGTACGAATCGAAATTGTTTCGTGCTATGATGGCCCAATCCGATTTGGGTCGGCACATCATGCAACAGGCACCTTCCCCGGCGCGCAGCTTCCGGTTCGGCTTGTTCGAGGCGGATGTTCCTCACAAGACGTTGACGCGCAATGGTGTGCGCACGAAAATTCAGGATCAACCGTTCCGTGTATTGCTCCTATTGCTCGAGCGGCCCGGAGAGATTGTCTCCCGCGAGGAGTTGCGGCAGAGCCTCTGGCCCGATGGGACCTTTGTTGACTTCGATGGAAGCCTCAACGTTATTCTCAAGAAACTCCGTGCCGCCATCGACGATGACTCGGACAATCCACGATTTATCGAGACTGTCCCGCGACACGGATATCGATTCATCGCGCCCGTCACAACCATCCGCACTGAGCCACCGACTCCGATCTCGCTCGATCAGCCGGTCGCTCCACAAGTCGATTCAAGTTCTCTATCGCAACCCATGCAGCGTGGTCCAGCCGGTCGGCGGCTCGTCTATTCAGCGGCATCGCTGGCGCTGATCTGTGGTTCCATTGCGGCGTGGACGCACTTCAATGGCACGAGATCGACTGCAAGTGCTTCAACAGCCGCTCCACAGCCTGCGACGGTTCAGCTGCGAAGATCAGTCGCTGTTCTGGGCTTTCGCAACCTTTCGGAAATTGAGGGTGATTCCTGGCTGGGCACGGCGCTGGGCGAAATGCTGAGCACGGAGCTGGCGAGTGGAGAAAAGCTCCGTCTTGTTTCCTCTGAAGATGTTGCCAATCTCCGCGCATATTCTCCGTGGGCGAAAACAGACACGCTCGATCAAGCAACTACGTCCAGAATCGGAACCGCTCTCAGCAGCAACCTGCTGGTGCTGGGCTCATACGCGATCATCGGAAAGTCTGAGCACGGGCAACTGCGAGTCGACGTTCGTTTGCAGGATTGCAAATCCGGAGAGGTAATTACAGAGATTGCAGAGATTGGCGCGACAGAAGATCTCTTCGGAATTGTGTCTCGTATCGGCAGCAAGCTGAGAAACCGGCTCGGCATTCCGCACACATTCGAGTCGGACGAGATGACCGCTCAGGCGAGTTTGCCGGCGAATCCCGAAGCCGCCCGATTCTACTCGCTCGGACTGCAGAAGCTGCGCGTTTACGAATTTGACGTGGCCCGAGGATTTTTTGAACAGGCAATCGCGGCCGATCCTAAATTCCCTCTAGCCCATTCCATGCTTTCCCGAACAGACATGTACCTCGGCCATTTTGATCGGGCGAAGGTTGAGGCAAAGCACGGACTCGACCTCGCTTCCGGTCTGCCGCGGACACAGCGCATGGAAATCGAGGCAAGTTACGAGCAGGCGAGAGGCGACCGGGGCAAGGCGGCTGAGATCTACCGAGTCCTCTTTAACATGTTTCCTGACAGTCTCGATTACGGCTTGCAACTATCAAAGTTGCAACTGGACTCATACCATCCCGATGAGGCGTCGGAGACCATCAGACAACTGCGGCAGCTTCCATCGCCGGTGCGCGACGATCCATTGATTGACCTGCGCGAGGCGTCGATTGTGATGCGGAAAAGCCTTGGTGACGCAGAGAAGCTCGTCCGCAGCGCCGCCCAAAAGGCCCTTGCAAACGATAAGAGGCAAGTTTACGCAAAGGCTCAGCAGAGTCTATGCCTTTTGAACCGGCAACACCTGCAGAGCCCTCCGGAGTGCCACGAGGCGTACGACATATTTACGGCAGCCGGCAATCGCAACCTTGCCGCAGCCACTCTCCAGATCATGGCCGAAAATCAGAGACTTACCGGGCACGAGACGGACGCCATTCCACTTTATCAGCAGGCAATTCAAATGTTGCACGAGGCTGGTGACTACGAAGGAGAAGGCGTTGCGCGGAACAACCTGTCTCTCGCGCTGGAGAATCGTGGTCAGTGGGCGCAGGCCGAGGATGAATACCGCAAGGCACAACACAATTTTGCATTGGTCAATGATCGCGTAAATCTCGCGGTGGTGACATCCAACATTGCAAACCTTGAGATCTCGCGCGGAAACTTCCAGAGGGCTGAGCAGTTGTACCAGGAGTGCCTGGAACTCGCAAAAGCAGCGAAGCTTCCGATGGATCAATACCCGCCTCTCGGCCACACCGGGCTGTTGCTCATGAAAGGCGAACTGGCTGATGCCAACGCCGAAGCCATAGGACAAATAGCGTCTTTTCGATCGTGGGCTGGAGATCCGTGGCAAACGGCAAATGCCCTTACGACCCTCGGCGATATCCAGCGACATCAGGGCAATCTGGATGGCGCGGAAAAAAGCTACGAAGAGTCGGCGGAAATTCTCAAGGGCGTAAACGCGTCAGCCGCCAACAATCAGGTAGCGCTTGCCCAGCTCGCAATCGATCGAGGACATGCCCAACAGGCGGATCGGCTGGTGCGCGATGCCATTGCTGATTTCGAGAGCGATAAGAATGCCGGAGAGGAACTCGGCGGATATCTCGCACTCGGTAGAGCTCTTCTCGCTCAAGGCAAGATTTCAGAAAGCAAGGTTGCCATCGATAAGGCGAAGAGCCTTACCGATTTGCATGAATTCCCCGTGTTGGCCATGCCGCTCGATTTGCTGGAACTGCGCGTTAAGGCTGCCGGAGCCGCAACTGGAAACCGCGAAATACTGCTCGCGATTGAGCGGGATTTGCGTGCTCTTGATTCAGCGGGCGCATCAAATCGGGTTTTACACCGGGGAATGCGAAGCTCGACTCGCCCTCGGTGAGGTGGAGACCAGGCTAGCGCCCGCGATAGGAACCGCTCATCTCGAAGCTTTCGCCTCCGACGCTCTCAAGCGCGGCTTCATTCTTTATGCCGAACACGCGGGCAGGATCAACGGCCCTTCGATCGAAGCAGTTGCGCTAAACAGGCCCCGTCACTGACGGCTAGCTAAATTGCCAAGGCATTCAGCGCCAAACAAGAAGGGTTCACTTGTCTGTATAGTCGCCATTTCGGACAAGTGGCCCAGAACCAGTTGCGCCTGTCCACCCAAGTAGCGATTGTAGGGGCCAATGACTGGCCCGTCAGTAGACAACGACCTGGAAAGCCGCGCTTATTCTCTGGATGGGACCTGTGCGGTGTGCGGTCAGTGCGCCGGAGCGTCCGGCGGAGATACACCCTGTCGACAGCTCGCTTGCTGAGCCTGCAGCATCTATATGTGCGCGGTGAACATCTGCTCTCCTACGACTTTGGCGGACCGTGAGAAACGCAACTCATACGTTGCGGAGCTGCGGAATCAACAATCTCGAGAGCATTCGGTTGTGTGCCGAATGCGCGGATGGTTTAGAGTTCCCGAGTTCCGACGGATTGAGGACTTGGCACGAGCTTAGAATCGATACAGCCCTCAATGCGCGAAGAAAACGAGATTTTTCGGGATCTGTCCGCCCTTGCACCTCTCCAGGCTACGTTCATGCCTTGGCGTACCTGTGCTTCCGAGACAATATTGTCAAATTTTCAGACCAACTTCGCGCTAAGGATATGGATCAATTGTTTTCGCCGGATCGACTTATCCGGACCGAAACGTCGACCTTGATCGGACTCATGGTGAAGTGAGAAATCGACTGGTCGCTGCCGGATCCCCACACTACTCAGCACTACATTGACGAAACGGAGGCGCTGCTCAGGGAACTCCATGAAAGCATGTTGTTGCCCATGAGCATCGAGCTGCAAGCGGCCTTCAACTCACGATCAGAAAGGTGAATCTCTTCGCCAAAGGATCGAACCTGCGTGAACCTATCTTCTATGGAGGGGAATCGGCGTATTCGTTCCATTTCCGCGACTTTTCTGTTCCGAAGGACCATGCCGACGACCCATGGCTTGAGAAGCAGAAGGGCTTCACAATCCAGGACGCCCGCGACGTGATTCACGCGCTCGGGAAGCTGCAGAACGAGAAGTCTACTTCGATCATTCCTACTCTTGCAGATCTCAATCCGAAAGAGTGGTCCTTCTTGCCCTGCTTTGCTTTCACGACAAGTGAGCTCGCGGAGAACTCTGGCATCGATCAGAGTCTGATTGAGCGGGTAGTAAGCGCTTTTATCCTGCCAGACGAGGAAAGGAACGCGAGCTTCGGGGCGATCGATGACTTCAACGTCGTATCGGCAATGCCGATCATTGCGATTGACCGTGACCGCCCGCTGCTCGAAATTACACGCTCGAGCAATCGCTTTATGAGTCGCCGTTCTATTGGATGTGCGATGACCTCGCCTACAAAGACACAGCTCTGCTCAATAGAGGCAGATTTGTTGAGTCCTTTACATTTATGCGTCTCGAAGCGGTTTTCGGGAAGGGGGCCGTCTTTGCCAATGTGAGAATTCCTGAGGCCAAGGGCAAAGATATCGGCGAGATCGACACATTGGTGCTGTTTGCGGACCGCGCAATCGTCGTGCAGGCAAAGTCCAAGCGCTTGACCATTGACGCGAGGAAAGGCAATGACAATCTCATTAGGAATGATTTCAAGAAGCAAGTGTTCAGGACTTACGACCAGGACTCGAAGTGCTGAAGTACTGAGCGAAGCGAATGTTAGATCGGGCCTACGAAGCGGAGATCAAAGTACCAGACAAGTTCAAGGAGATTTACATCTTCTGTGTGGTCTCAGCTCACGTCCGGCGCTGAGCTTTCAAGCGCGACAGTTTCTTAAGTATGAATCAAATTCCTTCATTCAGCCCCCTTTCGTTCTCGACATCTTCTCGCTTGATGCGATGGCGGAAATGCTCGATACACCGATCCTGTTCCTCGGCTACGTCAATAGACGGACAAACTATCAGGAAAAAATCTTTGCTGCTCACGAACTGAGCATCCTCGCTTACCACTTGAAGCGGAATCTCTGGTTCGAGAAGAAGTACGACTTGGTTCAGCTCGAGGATTACACTGCTGATCTCGATATTGCGATGATGGTTCGGCGAGAAGGAGCGCCGGGTCCGCGCACGCCCGATGGGATTTTGACTCGCACCAAAGCCACGAGGGTAGGAAAGATCTATTGAAGCTATCGAATCCAGACAGGATCGGGGCACGATCAAGGCTTTGCTCTCCTGAATTGGCCGAAGACGCCGTAATCAACCTCAGCAATGCGATCGAAAGAATGGCCCGACTAACGAGCCTCGATCGTCAACATCACGATCTGACTATGCCGATGGGAGAAAGCGGAGAAGGTATGCCTACTGCAATAACGATTCCGTCCAGGACGCAGGGCCTAGACTCGAAATGCACTGCCTGCTTCGCAAGTACAAAGCTAGGGCAGCCCGATGGTACGGAATCTGCATTGCTCCCGATTCTGCGATTCGTCAATTTTAATTCGCATGGGAAACAGACCGAGATATGGAACGGCTCCTCAGCTCTTATCCAAATCCGGTTTATCCCTTGATATGAGGGCGCCCGATGGTCGAGCTAGCAAGATCGGCCAATGCCCCTGCCCATGCCGAAGCGGCCAAAATACAAGAAATGCTGTTTGCTCTGACGATTTATTTCGATGTGCTTTCTGCCAGCTTGATCCGAATTTAGAAATCTCGCGCGAAGAGCTACCATCTCCCAGTCCGTCAGGCGTATCCCGGAAGAGGTGGCGGAGTTTCCGAAATGGGAGGTTGTGCAATGTCGTCGCAATGGTCGGCGGATGTCATCCGAACAGAGGCAGGGTAGAGGCGACTTCGTCGTTTTTTAGAGGTTCAATCAAGCTCGGATCATTTGTTCCGTGTGTTCCCAACTGCCTTGCCGACCTTCCACGCCTTCATCTCCTCAGCGGGATAGGGCCTCAGCAGATCAATAGGCAGATGTGCCGGATCAGTAGGTGCCAGCCATCGCTCGTAATCCTGTCGATGAAGAATCACGGGCATTCGATTGTGTATCGGCTCCATCAGGTCATTGGGATCTGTGGTGAGAATTGTGTAAGTTCTCAGCTTTTGCCCTGTCGACTTGTCCTTCCAAGTCTCCCAGAGTCCCGCGAACGCGAACATGGCATCGTCCTTCGCAGCGATCGCGAATGGCTGCTTGTTCTTCTCGTCTTTCTTCTGCCATTCGTAGAACCAGTCGGCCGGTACAAGGCAGCGCCTCTGTCTCCACGCTTCGCGGAACGCCGGGCTCGTTGCGACAGTTCGGACTTCGCATTGATCGTGCTGAAGGATGCCTTTCCGTCCTTCGACCAGAAGGGCACGAGTCCCCATCGCATGACGATCAATTCGCGCCGGCCTGTCTCAGGGCGGAGGCACCAGCAATGCTGCGCGCATCGCCATGACTTTGGACGCTCCTTCCACCGTTTGCATACGTCGCCTTATCTGCGAGCAACAACAATAAAGAGCAGCCTGTTCGTGTCAATGTTGGTGGCCATTGGTTGTATTGGCGGCGGCCACGAACCGCTGTTCGTTCCAGTCAGCTCTCGGCCAATTGGGGTTTGAGCCTATAATTCCGACCAACGATAAGGCCGGCCATTCGTGGGAAGGACCATCCGGATCTGGCGCGTGTCTCTTTGCGATTGACAGGCTCCGTGGCATTGCAGCACGCTCGGTTGGCACACTGATTGAGTTTGTCGTATCTCGTCCGCTGGACAGGACTCGCCATGGAACAGGAACTTTGGCGAAAAGTCGAGGAGCTCTTTCACGCGGCGCTGGAGCGGACGCCGGATGCGCGGCAAACATTTCTCGACGGGACTTGCAACGGAGACACCGACCTGCGACGACAGGTCGATCTGCTGCTGGCGAAGGAAGAACAAGCCGGAAGTTTCCTGGAAACGACCTGCAATTGAGAACATGCCTGTCACGCTGACGGCCGCGGGGTCCCTGCTGGGCCAGCAATTCGGACCCTATCACATCGTGTCTCAGTTAGGTGCCGGCGGCATGGGCGAGGTATATCGGGCGCACGATAGCAAGCTCGGCCGCGATGTCGCCATCAAGACACTGCCTCATGAGTTCGCGCGCGACCCGGAGCGGCTATCGCGCCTCCGCCGCGAAGCGCGCACGCTGGCTTCCCTGAACCACCCCAACATTGCGGCGATTTATGGATTGGAGGAGTCCGAGGAGGCGGATTGTCTGGTCATGGAGCTGGTGGAGGGGGAAATGCTGCGCGGTCCTCTGCCTGTTGGAACCGCGCTAGACCGCGCATGCCAGGTGGCGGCGGCACTGGAAGCGGCGCACGACAAAGGAATCATTCACCGCGATCTGAAACCAGCCAATGTGAAGGTCACCCCCCAAGGCAGGGTGAAAGTGCTGGACTTCGGTTTGGCGAAAGCGATCTGGTGGCCGGAGGGGAACCGGGATCTCTCGCAGTTGGCGGTCGTGACAGGGCGTAGAGTCCGTCGCCGGGCAGATTGTCGGTACGCCTGGGTACATGAGTCCGGAGCAGGCGCGCGGAAGAGACGTCGACAAGCGGGCTGACATCTGGGCCTTCGGATGTCTGTTATACGAGTTGCTAACAGGCAAGCGCGCCTTTCCGGGCGAGACTCCACAAGACACGATTACGGCCGTGCTGGAACGCGAGCCGGACTGGCAGGCCCTGCCTGCGAATACCCCCACGCAGGTCCGCGAACTGTTGCGGCAGTGTCTTCAAAAGGATCCCGACCCGCCGGCTGCACAACATCGCGGACGCTCGCAGAACGATCGAGAAAGCGCAGCGTGGATGGAACCGCTGGCGAGTCGCCGCGATTGCGGCAGCGGCGCTGGCGATGCTTGCCATTGGCGCTGCCTTGTGGCTGCGTAACGCCACACGACTTGCCGGGCCGCTCGCAGTGGCTCCAGCTCACGAAGCTCCCCGATCCTGTGACCCAGCCGGCGCTTTCGCCGGACGGCCGGATGCTGGCGTTTATTCGCAGTCACTCCACTTTCTTTGGGCCTGGCCAGGTTTACGTGAAGATACTTCCCGATGGAGAGCCCGTACAACTGACGCACGACAACCTCAAGAAAATGAGCCCGATGTTTTCACCGGATGGCACGCGCATCGCGTATACCGTGGTGGACCCGCAGTTTAACTGGGACACCTGGGTGGTTCCCGTGCTGGGCGGCGAGCCGCAACTATGGCTACGTAACGCCTCCGATCTGGTCTGGACCGGTCCGCGGCAGGTGCTGTTTTCGGAGATCAAGACAGTCTCGCACATGGGGATAGTAACGGCCGACGAGAGCCGGATCGGAGAGCATGATGTTTACCTTCCTCTCGACTGAACCGCGAGATGGCGCACCGCGCCTACGTGTCACCCGATGGGAAATGGGTGCTGCTGGTAGAAATGGACCAGGACCACGCTACTGGGTGCCTTGCCGCGTGGTTCCCATGGACGGCGGTTCGCCAGGCCGCCAGGTAGGGCCTCTCGGGGGCGGCTGCACGTTTGGCAGCATGGTCGCCCGATGGCAAATGGATGTATTTTACCTCCAAGGCCGGAGGGCTCAATCACATCTGGCGGCAGCGTTTTCCTGATGGCCAACCGGAGCAGATGACCTCCGGGCCAACCGAGGAGGAAGGCATCGCCATGGCGCCGGACGGCCGCTCCTTTGTCACGGCGGTGGCGCTGCAGAACACCTCGGTGTGGGTTCACGATGCGAGGGGCGAGCATCAGATTTCGCTGGAAGGCAACGCCGCGCTAACCCGAAGTTCACACCGGATGGTAAAAAGCTTTGCTACCGGATCGTGAAAGAGGCTCCAAACGAGTTCGACCTGTATAGAGACCCAGGCGAACTGTGGGTAGCGGACCTGGAATCGGGACGTTCCGAGCCCTTGGTGCGCGGCCTTCAGGCGCTTGACTATGACATCTCCGCCGATGGTCAGCAGGTAGTGATGGAGACCATGGACCTCGAAGGGAAACCGCGGCTCTGGGTGGCGCGCGGTCGATCGGAGATCGTCGCCCGTACAGATCCCGAATGTGGAGGGTCAGTAAGCCGAGATTCGGGCCGAGCGGCGAAATCTTCTTTCGCCACTTGGAAGGGACGTCCGAGTTTGTGTACCGCGTTCGCCGGATGGCACCGGATTGCGGAAGGCGCTCGCAAAACCTGTTTTCCTCATGAGTGCTGTCTCACCGGACGGCCGCTGGATCTCTGCCTGGGCTCCGCTTCCCGGCAACGGAACACCAGCAACGTCAGGCCTTCCCGCTCGATGGGGGTCCTCCAATCCAAATCGGCGGCTCCTTCACAACTTGACCTGGTCGCTTGATGGGCGCTCTGCGTTTCTCTGGTCGCTTGATGGGCGCTCTGCGTTTCTTGGTGGATATCTCATTCCACTGCCGCCGAACGAGGCCCTACCGCGAATCCCCGCAGGAGGATTTCATTCCGAACGAGGAGATAGCCCAACTGCGGGAGCGCGGAAAATCGATGCCCAAGGGGTAGTGCCCGGCCCGTCTGTTGGTGTCTATGCGTTTTATCGCAGTACGATCCAGCGGAACCTGTACCGCATCCCTATTCCATGAGTCTTGTATCCGCGAGCCATGGGCGAGCGGCACAGTTCCATCAACAACATAAACCGCCATGAGGAAGGCAATGTCTGCTACGGCGGTGAACTCGGAGTTCCCGGGACCACGCCATCCAACCTCGTAAGACATTTGCAACCCCGCTCAGCTCACGGCCGAACGGGGTTACTTGGCGGCTTCAGTACCTTGCCGGAAGTTTAGTCTCCAGAACCTACCCTAATGCTGAGGGTTCCCTGAAAACACACGTCGCCGCTCGAGCCGTTCTGTGCGTTAATTACACCGCACGGACTGATCACCTGGTATTCCCCACGCACTCGCTCGCCTTTCAGCGGCCCATCCAGGACTAACCCGTCGATCACGGCAGTGCCTTTTAGATTGTCTTGGGTTATAAAGTTGTGCGCGGTAAAGTGGTATGCCCCGCCGTTGATGTGGTAAAGGGCCTCGATAATTTCGCCATTGGTCGTAGGCGTGATGTTGAGAATTTCCCCGGCAAAAGTGCCGCCGCCGACATCGCCACTGACGAGGCCTGCCATGTTTGGGAAGTCAGTTATCCATTTTGTGAAGATGACTTCCACGCGACCACGAAATCTCCCTTTGTCTCCCGATGTCTCACGCTGGCCGCCGGCCAAGGCGGATGAGATATTGAGTAGGAGCATAATCGCGACAACGAACGAGGCGAAGAGTTTCCGATTGCGAATGGTTTTCATAAAGTCTCCTTTAGTTGACGGGTGACGGCCTGAATATGAAGGACTACCCTGGACATCGGGTAAGCCCTGCTGCAACTTCGTGGGGCAGAGGTGAAAATTAGTTTCCTCCTGCCTGTATTCCGTGAACGGGAGGGAAAAGGGGTCACAGAGCGGAGTTTCTTTATGGCAAGCGCGGCAGCGCCATGACCGTCGAGGGTCCACGGGATATCAGCGGGCTAATCGCCGCCTGGGGCAGAGGAGAGGAACAGGCGCTCAACAGCCTGATGCCCCTCGTTTACCCCGAGCTGCGGCGAATTGCCAGGCGGCACCTGGGATGTCGCCCGCCCGGCCAGACCTTGGAGTCGGCCGCTTTGGCTAATGAGGCTTACCTCAAATTGGAGCGCGCAGGGTGGCGTCCGCTGCGAAAGTCGCGTGCACTTTCTCGCACTCTGTTCGCAAATCATCCGGCGCATTCTCGTGGACCACGCGCGCAATCGTGGGTATGCCAAGCGAGGCGGAGGCGCCGTGCAGATACCGCTGGATGAGGGAGTGGTTGCGGCCGAGACACACAAGGTTGACGTACTGGCTCTTGATGAGGCTCTGACGTCATTGTTCGAGTTCGATCCTCGCAAAGCCCGAGTGGTAGAGTTGCGTTACTTCGGCGGATTGAGTATCGAGGAAACTGCGGAGGTCCTGGGAATTTCGCCGGAGACCGCTAAGCGCGATTGGAAGATGGCCAAGGCTTGGCTGTTTGGCAAGCTGACTCGAGAGATAGACCGTAGCGGCTCCTAGGGTTGGACCGGCAGCCTGCATTTCGGAGACGTTTCCCACATACGATCGGGTGGGCTCTTCTTTCGATTAAAAAACGGGAATTTTGCGCGGCCCTCAAGTCAATGGACCGATTGCCGGCTAACAGAAGTAATGGAAAGAATTTTCTCGATCGGATTGGTAATGGCAAATCGGCCTGTCGAAAGCAATCGATTGTTTCCGGATCACGGGCAATTCGGAAGTTATCCACTTGGACGTAGAACCGGCAAGTGTCCCAGTTGGCGACTATTCGTCCCCCGACGTCTGCCAGCTCGAAGTAGTACTCGAGCCCAAATTCGCTTCGGGTGTACATGGACGGCAACACCGGGATTCATGGCGAAGAGCGCAACTGTGCAGTCGCCACCCAGGTGACCTTCAGAGTTCCCGAGAATCTGCATTTCGAGCACAATTCGCCGAAGTGGGGGTGCTCATGCTTTCCGTCGACATCCGCCGGCAGCCAATCGGCGGCGAATCCGGGCAGCCATCGTTCACCAGCAATAAGTAGCAACAACTTCGGAAGCGCTCGGAACCTGATTCTTAACGGTGGTGTGCAGGACAATTTCGATATTCTTCGTTTCCCAATCCTTGGGAAGGGACTTCACCACTTTCGCGATGGACTGCGGATTGCTGATGAATTCTCCAGCGGCACGTGTTGATGAATATCCGACTCCCCCGATTACGATGACCACCTTTCCGTTCCATGAATTCAGAACTCGCGCCACAATCCCGTAGGTCTCTGAACGATCTGAATTGGCAGTCCATTGCTTTTGATGGTCAAACCTGTCGACGATGGTGCTGTGCCCTTGGAAACCGAAGCGGAGGTTCTCAGTCATGTTGAGCGTCCAAACGTTGTTGTGCGCACCTATCAGGATCGTGGGACTTTGACGAAGGTCCCCATAGGTCACATCATTCACAAATCGGATATCGAGCTTAATGCGTCGTTGCGTCAGAATGTATTCGATATTTGAGAGTGCCCCGACATCACCAATCGTAAGGTAGGTGTTCGGAGCGGGGTTTATGTACTTGCTGTCAATCGGCATCCCCGGAGATAACGGGATATAAGAATGGAGCCCCATTTCCTCAAATCGGGTCTTAGGATGGTTCTTGTAATACTCATCTTCCCCTGCGTTAGAAAGTTCATAAAGGGGATTGTTCCCCATTCCAACCAACACCGTGTTGGAACTCTCAAAAACTGGAGACCAGAACTTGTTAAAGGCGCGCTCCTCGGGGATGGAAGATAGCGCAATGTAGCAAAGGTCACCATGGCTAACGAGGCGGCTATCACGATCCACGGTTTGCGCTTCCAGAATCGTGCGGGGGACTTCGGGTGCGTGGGTCGTGCACTCTCCTGAACGATCGTCTGCGGCATCAGCTCAATGGGGGCGCGTGCCGATTCTTCCCCTCGCGGCGGAGCCGGGTGGGATTGTGCAGCGCTCGTGCGAGCCCATTCACAGACAGCCCTGAACGAGCCGGACGGAATGCTGATTAGGACGGGTTCTTCGCCTGCTGTTTGATAGTAAAGCGCAAGTCGCTTTCTGACTTCAGCAACTCGCAGGCGAACAATAGGATCAGCATTCGTGTCGTAATCAAGGCGTCTCTTGAAAACGCATACTCAATGATCCGTTCCTTGAGACTCTCTGGGTGGCCGGCCAACGTCTCATCAACCACGTACTGAAGTAACTCCTTGGCCTGTTTGCTGGTGCGAAAGGGCGTGCTCTCCAGGATCGCAGTCAGGGTTCTCCGGACTTCGGAGGCAGGTACCTCCTCCGAACTTTTCTGCCGGACAGGGAAGACGACCTCCGTCGCTGAGTTTTCCACGAATGCCCTCGGTCCTTCGATTTCAGACGTACAGAACTGCTCGCCAACGTGCGTACTGTACGTCTTCCCAATGCCATTGACAAGAAAAAAGTTAGTGGCTTCAGCAAGGATGCACAATACCCGACAGTACGTTGCTGAACCTCCTCGGTAAGCGTTTCCTTCCGTGTAGCTTACACACCAGTCAGTCAGGTCTGCGCTTCGCAAAGTCTCTCCCCGGGGTCACTTCCCCATAGTCCTGGGACAAATTGAAACCAATACGCATCGAGGACCCGTTCCTGGGTGTGGTTTTCACGTCAAGCCGCACCGTATCAGCTCGTCAGCTAGCTGAATCGAACAGAGACCCGCCCAATGCAGCACAGAGGAGATCTACGTTATGAACAATCTTGCCAGTGGTGCATCTGGGAGTCGGCACATCGAGCCCTCTCTCATTCCCAATCCCTTCGTCACCGAGACATCGTATGGATACACGCAGGCGGCTCTGAGGTTCTTCCGGCAACTCGGACGCGGCAATGCGCTGATCGCCTGCCTCATTTTTGCCTTTGTCCTCGCCATGGCATCGGCTGAAAGCTTGTTAGCACAAACGGCGGGAACGATCTCCGGACACGTTTCTGATGAGAGTGGCGCCAGCGTTCCTAACGCAAGCATCACGCTGAAGAATGTCGGTACCGGAACGGAGCGCAAAACTCTTACTACCGGGACAGGCGACTACACATTTACCGAAGTTCGCGTGGGTGCCTATAGCATCAGCGCTACCCACCCGGGATTCAGGACAGCGACTAGCAATCTGCAAGTGCAGGTCCAACAGTCAATCCGCATGGATTTCGGTTTGCAAGTCGGGTCTGTGACGCAATCCATCGAGGTTGAGTCAACCGGCGCGCTTCTCCAGGCTGAAAACGCAACCGTCGGAACAGTCATCGAGAACAAGGCGGTCAACGAACTGCCGCTGAATGGCAGAAACTATCTTGGACTGGTTGCTCTTTCGTCCAATGTCAACACGCTCGTCACCGGCATCAGGCCAGGCTGGAAGCCGCCTGGGAGGCGATCGAGCCAGCCAGTCGATTTCGGTCGGCGGCCAGCGCATCATGTTCGACTACTACACGCTGGACGGTGTGAACAATACCGATCCCGACTTCAACACCTATATTGGTCTGCCCTCGCTCGATGGCATTCAGGAATTCAAAGTTCAGACAGGGGTTTATTCGGCTGAGTTCGGTCACGAAGCATCGCAGGTCAACGTGGTCAGCAAGAGCGGAACCAACAGCTTTCATGGCGCCATGTACGATTTCATCCGCAACAACACTGCGGATGCGAACCCGTACTATTTTCCGTACAACACTGCCCCCCTGAAGGTATTCCCCTACAAGTGGAATGACTATGGATTTGAGCTTGACGGTCCCATCAGGATTCCGAAACTTTACGACGGCAGAGACAAATTCTTCTTCATGGTCGACGACGAATGGAGAAATATCCGCTCCATCGAATCAAGGCTAACGCACTGTGCCAACCCCCGCATATAGCGAACGGCAACTTTCAGGGTTACACGACGGCTGCGGGAGCACCGATCATCATCTACGATCCGGCTACCGGCGACGCGAACGGATTCGGAAAAACGCCCTTTCCCAACAACACCATTCCTTCAGGCAGAATCGCGCCACAGTCCACGGCGTTGCTGAAGTACCTAGGGACCAGCACGAACCCGTACTACAGCCAAGGCCAGGTGATTTCCAACTATTCACTACTCGCACTCGAGCAGCCGCAGAATCGCCAGGGTTTGGCTGTTCGCGGGGACTACAACCAATCCGCTAAATCGCAATTGGCCTTCCGCTACAGTTCCGGAAAAGAAGACATTCTAACGACGGGATTGCTTGGAGCGGGCGAGCAAGATCATCACCAATTACTACCAGTACTTGGGATCACACACCTGGACCATTTCGCCCCACATTGTCAACGAAGCACGATTCGGCTATAGCCACTTCTACAACTCGACCGGATTGTTGTCGGCATTCACGACTGACGTGGTTAGCTCCCTGGGAATTCCGAACCTTAAAGGCGGCGAACCCGCAACGTGGGGAATTCCAGATGTTGCCTTTAACTCGGGACCAACGGGTACTACAAAGAACATCTGGAGCGGCTTTGGGGATCGCGGAGGGGATGGCCCCTATGTTGTCACCGATCCTAATTGGCAGATCGTCGATAACATCAGCTGGGTAAGAGGCAAGCATTCTTTGCGCTTCGGTTTTGAGTACAATCGGCAGACCTTTAACCAGTTGGGCAATCAGTTCTCGCGCGGCCAATTCGCGCTCCGGACCCTTTGCGACCGCCCTGCAATCAGGCACGCCTGGAAACGCCACGCTTTCTCAAGGCGATGCGCTCGCTGATTTCCTGCTCGGCAATCTGCAAAGCTCAACGGTTGCGGTGGCTGTGGCAAATGCGAATTACGTGCGCAATGTGCAGGCTTACTATATCGACGACACGTACAAAATCTTGCCTAACGTCACCATATCAGCAGGCCTCCGGTACGAACTCACTCCTCCGTGGAACGACACATACGGCAATAACTTCAACGTAAAGGTGCAGGTGTTCCCGAAGATGGGCGACATCAGCACCACCTATCCGCAGAGCCAATGGCCCTTTTATGTTCGCCAGGGAAACTGTGCCCCCGCAAATGTGTACGAGGGTCTCTCAATCAGGTGGATAACCCCCCTCGGTCCGCCGCCCGTTTGCAGCAACGGACTGCTTCCCAATGGTCCTCTGTTGGATACTCAGTACAATAACTTTGCACCGCGACTGGGCATTTCTTACTCACCGACCACCAAGACGGTAATCCGTACCGGCTATGGCATCTTCTACACGCAGGACATTGGCAACGCATACTTCGACATGGCGCGCAATGTCGCCGGGCGTGTGACAGCGACGAATGCAACACCTCCACCGGAATTTACGGAAATTCCAATCTGACGTGGGACAACGCGGCGCCGGGAGGGGGCGGGGCCATCTCCGCTCTTGGTCCGTCCACTGCATTCGCAAACGCAATCAGCCATAAGACCAGCTACACCGAGCAGTTCCTGCTAAATATCCAGCAACAGGTTGGACAAGACTGGTCTTTCGAGATGGGATACCAGGGCGCGGTGAGCCGGCACCTTTATGGGTTCAAGAACGTGAATTCGATGACCCCATACGGATACATTGGCACGGCTCCCCAACTTCAGTCAAGTTCCGTACACCTTTCGCGAACATGGGCGGGATCCAGTCGGTGCATGATGAAGGCTCGGGCAATTACAACGCATTCAGCGTGAAGGCTACCCGGCGTTTCAGCAAAGGCCTCAACGTGATCGCCTCATACACCCTGGGCAAATCCCTGGACGATACGAGCGGAATCCGCAATCAGGGGAACGACTTGTTGTATCCGCAGAACCCCTACTGCATTCCATGCGAATACGGCCGTTCGGTTTTGATGTTAAGAACCGGATCATTGGTTCGGCGCTTTATGAGCTGCCGATCGGACCGGGCAAGCTGGTACCGGTTACTAACAGAGCACTGAACGCACTGATCGGCGGCTGGCAAGTAGGAGGGATCTTCACCCACCAGACCGGTGCTGTCGCGACTCCTCACGCGGTTCTGACAATGGCAGTACTGGGGGCCAGTTCGGCAACTTCGATCGGCCGAATCCAACCGGGAAGAGCCCATACCTCAGCGGCAGCGCAAGATCGCTTAATACCTGGGTGAATAAGGCCGCTTATGTCTACGCTCGCTCCGGGTTTCTACGGCACCCTGCAGCGCGGCAGCTTCACTGGCCCTGGCATTACGAATTTGGATGCCTCGCTGCATAAGGCGTTCTGATGCCTTACAACGAAAAGCACCATTTGTCGATTCGCTTTGAGGCGTTCAACGCTCTCAATCATCCCAACTGGAACAATCCGACTTTGAACTTCAGTTCTTCTACATTCGGCCGTATTACCGGCACTGGCTCGATGCGCCAATTGCAGCTGGCGGCGAAATACCAGTTCTAGTTCGCAGCAGTTGTTCTCTGTGTTTGGTCCGTATGCACTGGCTTCTCGGCTGGTGACTCTTCTCCAGCCGAGCCAGATTGCGAAGGTCTCTCGTTGCAATTCTCCTGTTCCTGGAGGCAGTCTCTGAGCGGTCAACTATTCCGGCAGTCGAAACGCCCTGCTCGTTCGGCTGCAGGGCTCCGAAGATCCCGACAAGGGCCACAGCTACCCTGCATGCCATCAGCGCAGGGCTTTCCGATTCTGCATCTATCGAACGCCCGGACGCGATCGCGCCAACGAGCCGGAGGCTTGAGTACGCGACGAACTTTTCCGTCGACTTGGAGCCATACACAGTTGTGGTGGTGGAAATTCGAGCTGGATAAAGTTCAGCTCCGGCGGGATCGTGGCGGCATATGTGCCGTCTTCACCATTCAAGTCAAGCACATTCCAACGCTCTGCCTGGTTTACGTGGCGATAACGGAGCCGAACAGAACGCACCGACTTGATGCCTTCTCCGCTCGACTTGCCCGAGATGAAAAGCCTGAGCTCAAGCGCATTTCCCGGCGTGAATCTTGTCGGCGGAGTGTGACTGCACTTCACCAGGGACCGCCAGAGGCAGTTTCCCGGCGATGGCATTCATCTCTTCTGAAGCAGAGCGGCGCGAGATTGTTTCGGCTTTGTTCAGCTGTATCTTCGTCTTCATCGCTGCGATGTCGCCGTCAATGCCAGGCAACCTGTCGAGCCAGTGGCCGCTTCGCTTCGGAATGCTGCCGTATGAGATATTCGCGCGATACACGTTCTTCGCGCGCTCCGCCATCGTCGCCCATGCGTCTCTTGCTTTCTGGTAATGCTCGAGGGCTGCATCCGCCGCGTTCGTGTCATTCGAGGCCAGAAAAATGTCATAGAGAACAGCACTGCGCAGTTTATGCGCGAAAAAAGTCCCCAAGCCGATCTGGATAAGAACATCTTCCTCAATCCGCCGGAATGCACTTCCGCTACGAGCCTTTGTTGTTCCTGTCGCTTTGTTCAACCAATAGCTTCGCATTGTCTACGCACTGCTCCACCCAACGCGCGACGTCGACAGGTGAATACTTCGCGCTTGGCTTTCGATGAATCAACGACTGCGCATACTCGGCTACGGTGGAGAACATCTGTGGATCGAGCGGACTGACGGTTCCGAATATCTTCGGAATCGGAGTATCTCCGTAAGGAGAGGGTTCGCTGCCCTCCACGACGGGCATATTCGTTGGTAGTTCGTACCAGAGATCATGGTTGCTCGCCGAAGGCAGATGAGCCGAGGTAAGCAGCGGAAGAATCCGGGATGCGTGCGCGAGCGAGGCCTCTGTCGCCTCAGTTCCGGCGCCAAAATCCTTGCGCATGGCCCGACGCCATGTCTCCGGTTCTGCGTCGGGGTTGTACAGTTTGCGGCCCCATACGCGATAATAGAGATCGTACTTTTGCCAATCTTGCCTCGGATTTAGCGACGATCGGCGTAAGCGCACCGTCCCCCCGGCTGGCCGGAGCCCTCGCGCCCTTTGAAAGTCAAAGGCTCCATCAGTTCGAGACCAGCAGCTCCGCAGAAGCTGGCCGTTCGGCCGTATGCCGCAGCCATCTCGGGATCGACTGAAAGCAGATGCCGCTGTGTTCCCGGCCACAGGCGAAACCACAGCTTGTAACGCGCACCTTCGCGGAGGAAATCCGCATAGCCGTAGCGGGTGAAGCTCCTGGAGCCGCTGCTGAAGCGGAACAGCGCTTCATTTGACTTTGAGAGCGTTCCGTGAGGAATCTCCAGAGAACGAATGTCAGCCTGCTGATATCCGAGGCTCTGGTGCTCGGCAGAGTATTTTGCTCCCAACTTGACCGGCATCCCTGTAGCCACTGCAATGTCGATCATTTTTTCATCCACGCCCTTGGCGTGCATATCGATCTCGATCGTGCGGCCCGCCCCGGTTATTGCCTCAAAAACGGTCTGCCAGAAGTCGTAGCTTCCTTCGGGGATCCCGCTTTCGCCGTGCACGCGCATAGTGAGCCCATGTATCTGGGGGCACTCCCGCAGAATTACAGCGAGGGCATCGCGGCAGTAGCGCGCATGATTGTCAGGGGTTAAGCCTTCGATGCGGTGATAGGCCTTCGGACTGTCGGTCCACTGGTATGCGTGCGTCCAGATGCCCAGCTGAAATTGCAGCCCCCTTGCAGCTGTTTCGGCCGCCACAAAACGTAAAGTCTCGAAGTTCTTCTCGCGCTCTGCGGTGCTCAGCGGCGTCGGAGTTGCCAGCGTGGCCCCGCCCGCGGCCGTAAGCTGCATTACGCGGACTTGTGGATAGCCAGGCACCTCGACAAGATACGGATAGACGAAATGAAAGTAGTCGTCTGTCACCCCGCGCGGAAAGTCATACTCCAACCCGAAGGCGAACGTGAACCGATTGAAGCGGCTCGTAACCAGGTGGTCGAGGTATGCGCTCCAAAACTCGCGGTCGTAGTACCACGGCTTATCCTCTAATTCACTGCAGAAATAGCGGCTCACGCTGCGGACTTCGTTTGCCGGCTTTTCTTCGATGGGGTTCGTCAGTTGCAGCGATCTGAATGGATCGTCACCATATCGGACCCGTTCAGCCAGTTCCAGGAGCGCATAGACAAAGCCTCTTGGATCGCTGGCGGAAACGAGAACCGCCGGTACTCCGCCGACCTTTCCGGCCGTCATTCTTAGACTCTCTGGCGCGGAACCCGTTGCTGTGCGCGGGAACGCTCGAGCGAGAAGCGAATCCCCATTCGCTATAACGATGCAAAAGTCCGCGCCTTCTGCTGCATCTGCAGATCGGACGATTTCGTGCTTCACGCCTTTCGCGCCAAGTGCCTCACCCAGTCGAGCGATGGCTCTCATCGCCGGTACGCTCGCTGCGGCTGAATCTTCCGGATCGACAATCAGACAGATTCGCTTTGCAGGCGCCGCGAAACCTGTCTGCGACAACCCGCACACCCCTGCCGCGCCGGCGAGTTTAAGAAAGTTTCTGCGAGGCATCGCGCGAACCGCATCAGGCTTCATCTATAGAAGACTCCGAAATGAATTTGGACTGTGAATCTATCTGAGCCGATGCTGCAGCCGTATTGTTTTCGCGGCTCCATCGCATCGTCGGCTAGAATAACAGCCGATATCGAAACAATGTCGAAGGCCCTCGCTCTCTATTTGAGCGGTGCGAGTATGCTGATCTGTTTCGGATAATCCTGCCCATGAATAGACGAAAATTCCTCAAGGAATCGATGGTAGCGGGCGCCGGCTTTCATTCACGGAGCCTCCTGGGCGCGTTGGTTTCCCATGCTGTCGAGTCCGCAGGCGAGCCTGGAGTCATGCCTCTCCTTGTGGACACTGACCGGGTTACAACCTCGATCGATCAGCGGATCTATGGACAGTTTCTCGAGCACATCAACCATTCCGTCGAGGACGGACTTTTTGCCGAGCAGATTCGCGGCGCTGGTTTTGAGGGCGAAGACTTCAAGACGTATTGGGAATCCTTCGCGGACCGTGGCGAGGCTGGCATTGCTAACGTCAACTTCCAGAATGGCACGAAGACCGTGCGCCTGCACGTCAATGGCGGAAGCGCGGGGATCCGGCAGAGCCGTCTCTTTCTGGACGCGGGTGTGAAGTACGATGGATCGCTTTGGCTGAAACGCGAGGATGGATCGCCGAAGTTGACGCTTGGAGTCAAGACTGCCGGAGGCGAACCAATCGCGAGTCTTCCACTGGTAGTGAAAGGTTCGGACTGGCAGGAGGTTTCGTTCGCCTTTACCAGCCAGGTACGGGACACGCAGGCGTCCATTGAGATCGTGGCAGCTGGGAAGGGCACGATCCTTCTGGATTTCGTTTCGATGATGCGTTCGGATGCTCGTCGGGATGGCAAGCTGCGGCCCGACCTGTTGCAGGCTCTGCAGTGATCTTCGTCCTTCGTTCATCCGGTGGCCCGGCGGATCGTTTGCTTCGACATATAAATGGCAGGAAGGCATCGGCCCGTATGCAGCCCGCGGCTATCATCCCAATCTCTTTTGGGGAGGCTACTCAGACTACTTCGGCTTCGGGACAGACGAGTTCCTCGGCCTCTGCCAAAAGGTTGGCGCAGAGCCCCTGATCGTATTGGCCGCGCCCGGTACAAAACCGGATCAGGTTGAATATGCCATGAACTGGGTCCGCTATCTCAACGACCCGCCATCCACGGAGTGGGGACGAAAACGGGCAGCCAACGGGCATCCGGAACCGTACGGGGTCACGCTGTTCCAGATCGATAACGAGCCGATGAACAACGGATTTACTCCGGAGACTTATGCGGAGATTGTCAACGTATACGGCAGACGCTTGCGCGAGGTTGCTCCGAAAGCACGTATCGTGGCATGCGGCCAGAAGCGGTCCAGCGACATGAACTGGAGCGAGACGGTCATCGATCTAGCGGGAGAGAACTTCGACATACTTGGCTGTCATAACTACGAGTACGAGCCCAATAACTTTGAAACAGGATTGAGGCGCATTCGCGACTACCTTACAAAGCTGCGAGATTACGTACGCGCTTCAAAACATCCGCATATCGAGATCGGCGTCCTGGAATGGAGCCTGCAGCACACCTACGATTGGCGTGCGGGCCTTCATACAGCGGGAAGCCTGATGCTCTTTGAAGAGCTCAGCCCAGGCCTGACGATGAGCTGCCCAGCGTTGCTGATGCGAAACACAACGGACGATCCGAAGTGGACTTCCTTTATCTATCACGATCACGTTTCCTGGTTCCCAGGTGCGGGGTATGTGGTGGAGAAGTTGTTCCGTGAGCACTATGCAGAGCGGTTTGTTGCTTCTGCAACGGGCGCAATTCGAGATGTCCCTGACCGAGGCCGCTTGTTCGATAAGATTTCGACCTATATACCGGAGCAATGGGCCCCCGGCTCGACTGAAGCGATCGCCACAATGAGCACTGACGGACGCCGAATCATCATTAAGGCCGTCAACTACTCGGCCCAGCGAAATGCATTGCTGGTTAGGCTGCAGGGCGCCGGACTTCCCACAAAAGCCGTGGCTACGCTGCATACCATTAGCGCGCATCTCACGGACTCCGCCTCATTGGAACGCCCGGATGCGATCGCGCCAAAAAGCCGGGCACTTTCGTACGCAAAGGAATTCTCTGTGGATCTGGAACCATTCATGGTCGCGCTTGTAGAGATTCGCGCTGAGTAAATCGGGCCGCGGAATTGGACCGAGCGTTTATCATAGCTCTGCACTGTGGACTCAACCAGAATGAACACGACATTTGCGTTCGGCAAAATCGGCATCGAGGTAGAAGTCCCGGACAACTGCGAATGTGACGTCCTCGAAAGCAGGGATGTAGAGCCGCTTGCCGATGCGAACGGCTCGCTGCAACAGGCTCTCGACCATCCGCTGGCGTCTGCTCCAATCGGCGACCTTGCCAGAGGCAAGAAGCGAGTCGCCATCGTGGTATGCGACATAACGCGTCCTGCGCCGAACTCCATTACGCTCCCGCCTCTGCTCGATCGGCTTCACAGGTCGGGAATCAGCCGTGACGAAATAACAATTCTGATCGCAACGGGCTTGCATCGGGCCGCCACGCCGGCCGAAGTGGATCAGATCGTCGGCCGCGAAATTGCCAGATCCTACCGAATTATCAGCAATGATGCGCGAGCCAATGGGCAGCATCGCTATCTCGGAACTACAAATCGCGGAACGCCTATTCATATTCACAACGACTTCGTGGATGCCGACCTCCGTATCACCCTGGGCTTTATAGAGCCGCATTTGATGGCCGGCTATTCCGGAGGTAGAAAGCTGGTTGTCCCCGGAATCGCAGCGGAACCGACTATCAAAACCATTCACTCCCCTCTGTTCATGCGTGAGCCCCTGGCCACTGAAGGCTCCATCGACGGCAATCCCCTACACAAGGAGTTGCTGGAGATCGCTCGAATTGCGCATCACGATTTCATTCTTGATGTGACGTTGACACGCGACAGGCAGATATCCGGAGTATTTGCAGGCGATCCTGTGGTTGCCCATGAGGCGGGCGTTCGTTTTGTTCAGGATTCTTGTCTTGCGTATCTCGATGAACCGTCTGATCTGGTGATTACGAGTTCAGCCGGTTTCCCTCTCGACCTTACTTACTATCAGAGCGTCAAGGCGGTGACGGCCGCTCAGCACCTGGTGAAGAAGGCGGAAGGATCCTCGTCGTTGCGGAGTGCGCTGAGGGAGTGGGCTCGACGGAATTTGCGACAAGTCTGAAAAAGATTTCGTCTTTCGAGGCATACCTCGACGAGATTGCCCGTGCCCCCGTGCAGATCGATCAGTGGCAGGTTGAGAAGCTGGCGCTCGCGGCACTTCGAAGCGAACTCTTCTTTTACACACCCGGCGTTCGGGCGGAAGATCTAGGCATCATGGCAAATCGATACTTCCCCACCCTGAAGGCGGCAGTCACGGCTTCGACTGCCAATCTCTCGCGAAGCGCAAGAGTCCTTCTGGTGCCCGAAGGCCCGTACACTTTTGCTAAGGTTCGCCGGTCCGTCAGCGAGACTCAGTGACCGTGCTACACTCAGCCCTGCCTTGCATCCGACTCACACTACTGAAGCCAGACAGGCGCTAATGTCCATACCGATCAAGCGCTTCGTAGATCGTGTGCCTGGCGGCATGATGACGCTGCCCCTTGCCGCAGGCGCTCTCCTGGCCACCTTTGCACCAAAGGTGCCCGGCATGTTCGGTTCTTTTACCGGCGCCCTTTTCACCGGCTCGTTGCCGATACTTGCGGTCTTCTACGTCTGCATTGGCGCGACCGTTTCAGTTCGCTCTCTTCCGGGTGTACTTAAAAAAGGCGGAGTCCTGCTCGGGACGAAGGTCTTGCTCGGTATTGCCGCGGGAGTTCTCGTCGGGCATTTGATCGGAATAGAGCCGGTATCGGCAGGATGGTTCTCCGGTTTTTCAACCCTCGCCGTAGTCGCAGCTATCAATGACACGAACGGCGGCTTGTACATGGCCCTGATGAACCAGTTTGGTCGCGCGGAGGATGCGGCCGCCTACTCAGTTATGTCGCTCGAATCGGGTCCATTCCTGACGATGGTCACTCTTGGTGTGGCTGGCCTGTCGGCGTTTCCGTGGCAAGCCCTGGTTGGCGCAATTCTGCCGCTTGCGATCGGCATGCTCCTCGGCAACCTCGATCCCGATCTTCGCGAATTCCTTGGCAAGGCAGCGCCGGTGCTTATTCCGTTCTTCGCATTTGCACTGGGAGCCACTCTCAATCTCAAACTCGTCTGGAAGGCGGGCCTCTCCGGACTTGCTCTGGGAATCACCGTGCTGATCCTTTCCGCTTTCTTCCTCGCAATCGCAGACCGACTGAGCGGAGGCACAGGGACTGCTGGAATAGCGGCTTCAACAACTGCCGGTAATGCTGCGGCTGTTCCTGCCCTGGTTGCCGCAGCGAACCCTGAATATGCTGCTGCAGCAGCTCCCGCAACAGTCCTTGTGGCGTGCAGCGTGATCATAACCGCCATTACCGCTCCGTTCCTCACGGCTTGGTGGCATTCGCGGATATCCTCGAAGTAGATAGCTCTGGAGTCTGAACGTGGCTAGGATGGTGGTAATTGCGGACGACTTAACCGGTGCAGCCGACTGCGCAGCTTCATCCGCTGCGCTCGGATGCAGGGCCATGGTCCTTTTGCATTCACCGGAGGATCAGGAGCACGAAGCAGCCTGGCCAGATACTGACATCATCTCCATCGATGCCAATAGCCGCTGTCTCGCCGAAGGACAAGCGTCGGAATTAACAGCCCAATTGGTACTTCGATGCGATTCCCACAGTGCCGACAGCCCTGGATACATCCTTTACAAGAAGATTGACTCAACGCTGCGGGGCAACGTGGCGAGTGAACTTGCTGCTCTGCTGCATGCTCGCCGCTCCATAAAACCTGGAAATGCGAAGCTGTCAATCCTTATGGCTCCAGCATTACCTGCGCAAGGCCGTACAACCGTTGGCGGTCGTCTCCTGGTGCACGGAGTGCCTCTGGAGGAGACAGACCTCTGGCAAGCGGAGGCTGGCTCGGCCCAATCGGATATTCCTAAGCTCCTCGCCACTGCTGGCCTTTCTTGCGGGCTGATCGATTTAGACAGGGTCCGGTCCGGTTCGGTCCGCCTGCGAAAAGCCATTTTGCATTCCGCGAAGCACAATGATGTAGTTATCTGCGATGCCGAGACAGACGGCGATCTTGGCGCAATCGCTACAGGCTTCTCTGGGTGAGCCCACACTCACTGCATTGGTGGGATCCGCTGGCCTGGCCTCTCAAATTCCACAGGCAATCGGTATCGCGCCGGACCCCGAGTCTCGCGGCTTTGGATTCTCAGCGGGCCCCACGCTATTCGTGGTCGGTACCGCAGCATCGGTCTCGCGGCAGCAGGCGCGGATGCTTGAATCAATTCCGGAGATAGCAACCTTCCATGCAACACCCGCAGTCCTTCTCAATTCGCAGATGATGCACACCGCTATCTTTCAAAGCCTTCAGTCCAGCCGCGATGTGCTTCTCATGCTGGACGAAGGCGAGCATTGCTCGAACTACGATTGGCAGTTCCTGCTGCAGGCGCTCTCGGATCTGGTCTCAAAGTGCGCGCAATTCCTCGGCGGACTTGTTGCGACAGGCGGAGAGACGGCAAGAGCAGTCCTGGATGCCCTGGGGATCCATCGATTGCGGCTGCTCGGTGAAGTTGAAGCGGGATTGCCATTTTCGGTTGCCGATTGTTGGGTACGCCCCTGCCGGTAATTACAAAGGCAGGCGCATTTGGCTCGCCACAGGCGCTAGTTCGCTGCCTCGAGTTTCTGCGGAAAGTCGAAGGCGTGCCTGCGCGTCTCCAGACAAAGGATCCGTTGCTGGATTACAAGAGCTGATATGAAAAAACCAATCATTGCAATCACGATGGGCGATGCTGCCGGGGTTGGGCCCGAAATCATCATGAAAAGCCTGTCTCACCCCGAGGTCCACGAACTGTGTTGCCCGCTTGTGATTGGCGATGCAGACCGGTTGCGCACTGCGGGAACCATCACTGGAACTCAACTCGAGGTCCGCAGTATGCTGGACCGCACCTGGAAAAGGCGAACTTCACCTCCGACACGGTCAACTGTGTCGACCTGAAGCTGGTACCGGCGAACCTCCCTTGGGGCAAACTCTCGCGCGAAGCCGGCGAAGCGGCCTATCGATATCTCGAGTTGGCGGCGCATCTGGCCATGGGCGGGCGAGTCGCCGCGATCTGCACGGCGCCACTGAATAAGGAAGCCCTGCAATCTGCCGGGCACAAATTTCCTGGCCACACGGAGGCTCTTGCATACCTCACAGGAACACCTGAGGTGTCGATGATGCTCACCACTCCGAAAATGAAGGTCCTGCACGTGACGACGCACATCGGGCTGATCGACGCAATCGCACGCATCGAGCCCGGCCTTGTAGAACGCACCATCGCGCGCGGCCAAGATGCACTCGAAAAGTCCGGCATCGCGAATCCGCATATTGGGGTATGCGGCATCAATCCGCATGCCGGAGAGAATGGCCTCTTCGGACACGGCGAAGAGGAAGAAAAGATCGTGCCGGCAATCGAGGCGTGTCGCCGCCGTGGCTGGAACGTGGAGGGTCCGCTGCCGGCCGATACCCTCTTTTATCGCGCTCAACGCGGCGACTTCGACCTGGTGATAGCCATGTACCACGATCAAGGCCATGGGCCGGTAAAGGTCCTCGGACTCGAGTCTGGCGTAAACATCACCATCGGTCTGCCAGTAGTTAGAACATCGGTCGATCACGGAACTGCGTTTGATATTGCAGGAACCGGGAAGGCTGATGAACGTAGCCTCCTTGAAGCCATCCGCCAGGCGGTTCAACTTGCACCGAAATGGAACTCTGGCTCCCCTGGATTGAGATAGAGATCTCATTTGGAAACACCTGTCAAACTATAGTGACAAGCACAAATATGCCTTTGAGATGACCCAGCCGAAGGCTGATCGGATCGAAGTTGGGATTCGGCTCCGCACCGATTGTTCCATAGTGGATGTCGCAACGTCAGCGTTGGTGTCAATCGAATCTGCAATCAATGAAGAGGATTAGTCCCCCTAAGTCGGCTAGGATAGAGGAATTCATAATTCTGCCGTGAGTGCACGAGCCGCCTTACTTTATCGCGGCATCAAGAAGAGCTGCAAAGCCCTGCCAGCTTTTCTGGAACTTGTTGGCCTTGTTTCCACGCGGCCACCATTGCACACTGCCCGAGCCCAAAAAGAGCGTGCCGAGAAGATCAGCACCGCGATGCACCTCAATTTCTAAAGAGTTTTGACTGCCCCTTTTGGTCAGCTCGACTTTTGAGACCTGATTGACCGTCACGCTTGTTGCTGTTCTCTTTTTTGTCATCGCCTCTTCCCTTCATGAAGCAGCGTACCATGTTGCTTTTACGAATCGGTCGAGGTAGGCCGACCGCTTCCCCCGTACGGAAGCGGTCAGAACCTTTATTGGGCGAATCGTTGCGAGTAGTGGTCCAAAGACGAAATACTCAACTCTGCCTTTCGCCTGTTCGGCCCTACACTCGCCGACGGCTAGTGCTGAGGCTCCTCAATGGTGAGGAACTGATCAGCGGCAACATTGTGCAACACTTGACGAAGCCCGCTTGGCCAACGGATTTCAATACCTTTAATCTTCTGGTTGACACCCAGGCCAAAGTGCACCCGATTGTCACTCGAGGACGTGTAACCTACCGCTGTCGTCACTTCATTCCACTGCTGGCGTCCATCTTCACTTGTAATGTGAATCTGTGCTCCGATTCCCATGCGGTTGCTTTTGGTCCCTACAAGTTTCAAAAGGATCCAATGATTCCCTGTATTGGAGATATTGCGAAGAAGCTTGACCGGTCCGTTGAGCACTGTCACCACAGCGTCAATATGTCCATCATTGAATAGGTCGCCAAATGCAACCCCGCGATGAGGGGCTGCAAGTTGGAAATCGGGACCAGCCGTGCTGCCGACATCGATGAACTTACCTTTGCCCAGGTTACGGAACAGTGAATTTGGCTCAGGATATTTTCGACTCGGGGTCAACTCGCTGACGTTATCAAGCACGTTGGCCCTTGCAACAAAAAGATCTTTCCACCCGTCATCATCGAAATCGAACATACCATTGCCCCATCCAGACATTTCATTCGTCGATCGTAGTCCGCTCGTGTAAGTTGCGTCATCGAAGACTCCGCCACCGGTGTTCACTAAGAGGGGAAACATCTCGTGCTCTACGGCCGTGTACCAGATATCCGGCGATCCATCATTGTTTACATCCCGAAAATCTGATCCCATTCCCGAAAGCGTGAAGCCCTCCGGAGAGTAGGCCACTCCAGCCGTGTTGCCAACTTCTTCGAACTTTTTGCCGCCGAGATTATGGAAGAGGAACGCCGGAGTTGTATCGTTCGCCACGAAGGCGTCGAGAAATCCGTCGCCGTCATAGTCAGCAAAGGACACACTCATGCCCTTGCCCATATGCGCGGCGATCCCCGTCTCCTGCGAAACGTCGGTGAAGGTGCCGTCGCCATTATTGCGGTACAAGGTGTTATGAAGCGAAGTGTAATTCTTCGGATGACAGTAGGCCCGCACTCCGTCCTTCAGCAGGCATACCGGATCTTTGTTTACCTCCCAGCCGCAGTAGTTGACCACGAACAGGTCAAGCAAGCCATCGTTGTTGTAGTCGAACCAACCCGCCCCGACCGACCACATTTTCTTGCCGTTCATCTCGGCACCGCTTAGCCCTGCTTTCGCGGTTACGTCTGTGAATGTGCCATCCCCGTTGTTGTGAAACAGTTGGTTACCGTTAACGTTGGCAAGAAAGATGTCCGGCCTGCCGTCGTTGTCAAAGTCGCCCACAGCAACGCTCATTCCGTAGCCCGAGCCGGCGACCCCGGCACGCTCAGTGACGTCGGTGAATGTGCCGTCGTGATTATTTCGATAGAGACGGTTCCAGAATTTCGGCGAATCTTTCTGCAGTGAGGGTATGGCCGCGCCGTTCACCAGGTAGATGTCCAGCCAACCATCGCCGTCGTAGTCGATCAGTGCGACTCCGGCAACCATGGTTTCTATCTGATTCTTGTTTGCAGTCGGGGAGTTTTGAGTCGTGAATCGCAGGCCTGCTTTGGCAGCAATGTCCTCGAACCGGATGGTCGCCGAATTGCCGGATGTTTGTGCCGAGGCGTTCAGTTTGACTAAAGCCGGAGTCAGCGCGACCGTGGCGACGAGACCGACGGCGAGTATCACGGTTAAGAAACGCATGACGAGTGGATGCGCCGGTTGGTTCGTCTGCCGAGATGTTTCCGCAATCCGGTGCTTCAAAATGATATCCACCTCTGACGGGTAAAGCGGGTTCTCTCACTCAGTGACGCGTTTCCGCCCCTGTGACCTCGCGGCGTTCAGCCAGCACATCGTCAGGTATCACTACCGCGACCCATGGCGTATTTGCGGAGAGAACGTGAGCGTGCCAGACGACCTGTTGAGCCTTGCCGGCCGTTAGATCAACCTTCAGGGATGCTTGCTCTCGCACGGCGAGATTATCGCTTCGAATCGACAACGCGTGCGGACCAGCCCCTTCAGCAGACACTCGCACCAGAATCTCGTTCTGACCGACATCCTGAAAGGAGACTTTGAAATCGAGGAAGTGTTCCGGGCGTAGATCTATTGAGTCGTAGCCACCGGGTAAGATCGTAAGGTTGGTATGAACTGAGCCTTGCCGAACATCGTAGCGGCCCTCCGCCAAATGGAGGCTGAAGGCTCCGTCGATTGGTGTCGTCGTCACTACCTGGCCGCTTCCCTGTTCCCGGAACTCTACCGGTTCATGATTAGACGGCGAAACGGCTCCTCTGACGGTGGCGGGCACCGCGATATCCTGCATCAACCATATCCACTGCCCAACTGGCTGCACCCAAACCTCTTTATAGGTCCAGCAGATTTGTGTTGGCCAGTAGGGGGCGTCATCCATGCCCTTGGTTTCGATTCCGACTCGGGAGCGCGCCCACCATTTGACCAGAACGAACGCTGTAGAGCGGCGTCCAGTCATATCCCTCGCCATACATGAGGCTGGTTGAGAAAGGATTGCGACCGACCAACCATTGCGCCTGCTTCTGAGCGAGATCTTCGGCGTCCAGATCACCTCGCAGCCGTCCCGCGGCTGACAGTGCCTTAGCTTGCGATAACAGAACGCTGGAGTTGCCTCGATAATCGAACCAAACTGGGAATCTGCGAAGATAGTATTCGCCGCCGAGCGGAATCCCCTTGTGGACTTCCTGCACGTAAGCATCACGATCGGCGGCGCGCAGCGGGGTCCAAGTTTTGGATTCAGGAATGAGACGGACTTCACTGTCTCGATAGACTGCGGCGGGCAACACACCGTACGGCTCATCGACGGCTGCCGCGGCCTTCAGATAGTACTGCGAGTGAAGGACGACCGCCGAGTACCACTTCATCCATTTGTCGTGGTTCGGCAATGCTTCACAGAGCCGGACCAGGGCGATGATCGGCTCTTGTTCTTGTCCAATATGAAAACGGTGAAACAGGTTCTCGCGCTTGGGGCTGGTATAAAAATATCCAGTCAGTGGAATGCTCCACGGCTGGAGTTTGCGTTCCTGCGACGCCAGCACTTGATCTCCCAGGGCAACAGCCTCATCGGCGTATCGTTGGTCCCCGGTTGCCTCGTAGAGTTCGATGGATGCCACGACTCCAAACGAGAGTCTCTCGAGTTCGTCGGATGCGCCATACACTTCGGGAAGCGGAGCCGCGGTTTTCAGGCCTTCCACCGCATACTTCCAATCTTCTTCAGCAGTCGCCAGGCTACGGATTGCCAGCTCCGGGTCGGTTTCTTTGAACACACGCGCTGCCAAAGCTTCGACGGTCGTCACGCGGAAATTCCATTCGGGGTCGTTGACAGCTTTTCCGAAGCGATCATCCGCGGTTCCCATGATGCCGTCAGTCCAATAACTCACGATTTGTCCCGTGCTGCGATAGCCATCGCCAAAGCGCGTTTTGAGAACCCAGTTCAAACCCCACCGCGCTTCTTCCAGTAGACGAGCGGTTAAAACGGGATCTTCGTCCTGTCGTTTGAGAGAGTCAGCCAGGGAGAGCAACGCGTATGCCATCGCGGGCGTATGTCCGGTGGCACTCAGGTCGCCGGCATCGTGGTATCCGCCATTGACCACGATTCGCTGGCCTCCATGTGTGGTGTAGAGGTCCTGGTGGCAACGGTTGTGGATGCCGGGAATTTCTGTTCCGCAGCGCTCGCTATACATGAAGTTGATTGCTTTCCAGATACTGCTGCGCCATGCGTCATCACCGATTCGGAAAGGACGAGTCAGCGTGTTTCCGGCTTTGATCGCATAGGTGCCTGGCCGGCGAAACTCAGAAAAGTCCAGTGTCTGATATTTGCCGAGCGGAGTACGTGGCTCTCCGACCAGCTTTGTGAAAACCACCTGACCTGTTTCCTGATCGACGAGTGAAAACTGACGGGCTGATAGATCGCTGGCTATGGCGGACTTCTGCGTACCCACTGTGTACCCGCTGTGGCTGAAGGCGATTTTGCCCTCGGCGACATCCCAGCCTTCGACGTGATCAGGCTCAACGGTCTGCAACTCGAGCCGATCAATATCGAGAGACGTACTGTCGCCGGGATCGGGGAGTTTCTTGGGAAGACTGTAAGCGAAGTCGACTGCCGTGACGCGGTCGCGTGAGAGAGGAGCGATCTCCCACACGATGTGGTTCCACTCATGGTTTTTGACGGGGATGGATTCGTGGCGGCCCTCGTTATAACTGTCGGGCAGTTTGTGTTTACCGTCATTGTGAAGCACAAGTGTGCAGGAGATCGCGGGAGCGCCGACCACGTCGGGGTATACCCACAGAGAAATGCGGTTGAACCGAGACCAATCCTCACTTGCGAATTTCCGGGTGGCCACCAGGTCTTCCCATTCTTCATCGCCGCCCGCTAGCGCCACATTCGTGGTTGAACGGATGCGCAGAGCGTACTTTCCGTCTTTGGTTCGATCTGTGGTTAGCGTCATCTCGCCGTCGCCGGCGAACGACCATGAGGAAAGGTCCTCCATACCGTCGAGCACGCGGCGAATCCAATACCTTTTTATTGAGCCAGCGAAATTCGGCGCCGTCTTCAGAGTGCGCTCGCATGGGCATGTTGGGTTCCGTATCCTGTGCGCTCAGACAGGGAGCCAGAAGAAGCGGAAACAGGAATGAGCCAGCTGAATTGGAGTGTCTTTATTCGGATGAAGGACCGTTCGGATCCGTTTCGCATGAACTTCCTTGCTTCTGAACGGGCTCAAGAGCCAAGCGCAACGTTCAAGAAAGTTGACTAAATTTTACAAGGCAGAAGACGCTCCCTTGCGGATATTCTTCGGGAGCGAAGATGGCTTCGGTGCATCGATTTTCGAGCGTCGCGCCGCGACTCGACGTCCTTGGAATAAATCTGACATCCCCGTTGGTGGGCGTAGATAATGGCGGAGTGCGCTTCAAGCACACCTGCCAAGATGATGCGCCTGAAATTACTCTCTGCTTTCCTGCTTCTTCCTATATGCCAGACAACTGCTCAAGTCCGGGTGTGGCAAGGCACTCTAACACTACCCACGTATGAAGAAGCAGCGCCTGATCCCAATCCGCCGTTTGATCAATATGCGAACGACCGATTCAATTATCCGTATACGCTTCGCACGAATTTGACCAACCAACGAACCGATCATCGCCTGGCGCGCTCTCTTTTTGGAGAATGAGTACTTGAAGTGCTCCGTACTGCCCGACCTCGGAGGTCATCTTTATACCTGCACCGATAAGATCAGCGGACAGCCCATGTTTTACGCAAATCCCTCCATTAAAAAGGCAGCTATATCTTATCGAGGCGCCTGGGCTGCGTTTGGCATCGAGTTCAATTTTCCGGTTTCCCACAATTGGGTGAGTCTTTCTCCTGTCGATTTTGCTTTCGGGCAAAAGGACGACGGCAGCGCATACGTTCAGGTCGGCAATATTGACCGCGTGTACGGAATGCAATGGTCGGTGGAACTCGTGCTAATGCGTCATTCCACCGTTCTCGAGGAGAGAGTCACCCTCAACAATCGCAGCGACGTTCGGCATCGCTTCTACTGGTGGAACAACGCGGGCGTGCAAGTTTGGGATGATTCGCACATTCAGTATCCGATGCGATTCACGGCGAGCCACGGATTTCGAGACGTCGAGCCCTGGCCGATCGAGAAGGACGGCGCCGACCTGAGCATTGTGAAGAATCAAACGAGTGGCCCTGTCTCGCTATTTGTGCATGGCAGCCGCGAGCCCTTTATGGGCGTTTGGAACCCGCACACGAAGACGGGCGTTGTCCACTACGCCGAATACGCGCAACTTCCTGCGAAGAAGATCTGGTCATGGGGCACCGATCCGGATGGACTGGACTGGCGGACGGCACTGTCGGACAACAACAGCGCTTACGTCGAAGTACAGGCGGGCCTTTTCCGTAATCAAGAGACCTATGCCTTTCTCGAACCGCGACAGACCATCCGATTCTCTGAGTTCTGGATGCCGGTGCGTGATATTGGCGGAATTTCCAGGGCCAACCTGACTGGGATCGCCCATCTCGACCGGCAGCAACAAGCGCTTGTTATCGGACTGAACGTGAATCAGGCAGTTCCCCAAGCTACGCTTCGCATTCTGGCCGGGGATCATGAAGTCTTTCAACAGAAAACTGACCTTAGTCCTCAGCAGACCTGGTCACATCGACTCGAAAAGGCCGAAGACCAACAGAAATACACATTCGAGCTCCGCGACAGCAAAGGGGCTCTGCTTCTTCGGCAAACCGAGGGCCAATACGATTGGACTCCGACGGAAGAAATAAGGATCGGCCCACAGCCTTCCGTGAACATCCCCGACCGGGAGCATCGCACAGAAGATGACTGGCTCCAATTGGGAAACGAAGAGGAGCTCGACGGTCGGCTACTTGTTGCCCTAAAAACCTATCGTGACGCGCTTGCACGATTTCCAGGGAGCATGCAATTACGCAAAGCTGCAGGACGCCTGTGCGCGAGTTTGTTGCGTTACGAAGAAGCCAAGACCCTACTGGAGCCGGTGGCGGCTCGAGATAGCACTGATGCTGAAGTCTTCTATTACCTCGGGATTGCATACGAAGGCTTGGGGCAGAATCGCGAGGCGCGCGCATCCTATGAAGCTGCCGAGCGGCTGCCGGCTTTTCGTGCGGCAGCGGGAGTGCGTTTGGCCGAACTTTCGGCCCGCGCGAAGAATCTGCAGCAGGCGGAATCTTATTTGCGATCGGCAACACGCTCTGCTCCGGATGATCCGCGCGCAGCAGAGGAGTTGTCGGCGGTCCTGGATGCTGAAGGCAAGAAGGAAGAAGCTCAGAGCCTCGCTAACGAATGGCTAGCGCGATTTCCGCAGCGTTATTTTCTGCTGGAGCAAATCGGCAAGCCTGATCTGCGAACACCTTGGTGATGACGCTGAGCGCGTATTGAATGTCGCATCTGAATACATGCGTCTCGGGATGTATGCTCGAGCGGTTGATGTTTTATCGCGCAATTATCCCTCAGCGATATCCGATCAAGCTGAACCAGGAGTGCTCCCGCTAGCAAAGCATCCAATGGTGGCCTACTACCGCGCGTATTGTCGCGAGAAACTCGGCCAATCCTCCTCAGCAGATTTCCATACTGCTGCGCACCTTCCAACGAATTATGTATTTCCCAACCGCCCGGAAGATCTAGAAGTTTTGCGGACCGCTGTCCGTCTCAATCCGCAGGATGCGACGGCACTTTATTTGCTCGGAACCCTTGACTTCTCACGAGGTCTAACAAGAGAAGCTCTTTCTGAGTGGGAGCAGGCCCGCATGCTGAATCCGCAGATTCCGGTCTTGCATGCCAGCCTGGGGCGCGCATTACTGCATGAAGAGGACGACCCCGCGAAGGCTTTGAGCGTGTTTCAGGAAGGTCTGCGCGCGGATCCTGCGAATATCGAACTCTACACGGGCATGGATCAGGCGCTGAGCATCCTGCGACGCCCACCGCAGGAACGTGTGGCGGCCTTGGAACGATATCCCGATCATGCCCACATTCCTTCCAATCTCGTTTATGAATTGATTCTGAATCTGGTCGAGGCCGGAGAGTTCGAGAAAGCAGAAGCACTGTTCCATAATCGTTTCTTTCCCCGCGAAGAAGGCGGTATCAATGTGCGAGAAGTCTGGCTCGAACTAGAAGTACAACGCGCCACCGCATTCGCACAAAGCGGACGATGCGCGGAGGCAGTTGGACTTGTTGATCATCTCGCGGAACCGGTACCAGATCTGCCGTTTACGCATGATGGTCTCGAGCCGTTCGTGCGCTCCGCCAGATTTAGCTATCTTATTGGGAATGTGTACAAGGTCTGCGGCGTGCACGAAAAAGCCCGAGCCAGCTTCGAACGCAGCGCTCAACAATCTGGTCTTGGAAACGCAGTCTGGTCGTGGAAAGCATCGAAGGAACTCCCTGGTTTCGATGAAAGCGCAGCCAAACAGAAACTGAAAGGCATCCTCGAGCACTCGAACAATGATGGCGAGCGTAGCGCCTCGTGGCTCTACAATAGGGCGATGCTTGATAGCGCTATGGGCAATGATCAGCGGGCGCAGAAGGAATTTCGAGAAGCACTTTTGGCGCCTGACCACCTGATGGCATATCACTTGACGCGGCTTGCACTGTCGAGCAATCCCTAGGCAACTAAGAATGTTGGGATCAAAAATCTCCGTGATTGGGTTCATTTTCGTCTCGACGATGCTCTTCACTTGCTGCGGCGAAGTGCTCGCGGACGATCGGATCATTCAGAGCAACTGGGCCGATTCGGATCCAGGTCTTGACACGAATCCCGCATCTTTATTTTGGCGAGATTCATTACCGGCCTATATGGACGCCGATGCCCATGGGAAGCCTGACCCGAGGTATCGGTACGGAAGTTCGAACACGGTGGACGGCAAAGAATCTGTACTTCCTGTTCGTATGCCCATACGAAGAGCTCAACCTGAAGCCAAATCCAAATCGGTCGGCCGAGACGAACGAACTTTGGAAGTGGGATGTGGCGGAAGTTTTCATCGGAGCCGATTTCACAGACATCCGGCGTTACAAGGAATTTGAGATTTCTCCGCAGGGCGAGTGGATCGATTTGGAGATTGATCTCAGCAAACCGCATCACGAGGATGGCTGGAAGTGGAACTCCGGTTTTGAGGTTTCAGCGCGAATCGATGAGGCTGCCCATGTCTGGTATGGGGCGATGAAGATTCCTTATTCTGCCATCGATAATCGTCAGGCGGCGCAGGGCAATATGCTTCGGATCAACCTGTTTCGGAGCCAGGGACCGGAATCGGCTCGGCACCAGATTGCGTGGCGCTCCCCGATGAGCAACAGCTTTCATGTGCCGGAACGATTTGGGTTGCTTAGACTTGTTAAGAAGTAGCGACAGGGAACAGTTTGCGCATGCGCGTCGAATAAGTCTGCGCGGGGATCTTCCTGATCGCTATTGTGGGTTGTCGGAGCCCTGCCCAGAACTGAGACTCCGGTGAATGGAGAATTCCTTTTCTGCTTCCTCTTTGTGACCGGATCTCTGGAGTGCCGTAGCAAGCGTGTGGTGGACCTCCGGATTTCCCGGCGTGAGGCGCTCCGCGCGTACGCAATGGCGGAATTGCCTCTTCATATCTTTTCAAACTCACGAGACAAAGCCCTTTGCCGAGATATGCCTCCGCAAAATTGGGATTGAGCTTGATCGCCTCGGAGAATTGCGGAATTGCCTCCTCCCATTTCCCGTCCCGACGCGCAAGTTCTCCCAAAATGTAGTGTGCGCCAGCATTGCTCGGATCGATCGCAATTTCCTTCAGGAACTCCTCCCTGGCACGTTCCGCGCGCTTCGGGCCCGGCATCCGGCCGCGAGAGAAGCAGCCTGCCTAACAAAAAGTGGATGCCGCGAGCGCTCGGGTCCTTTTGGATTATGCCCTCATACTCAAGCTGAGCGGGTTCCCACTTCCCCTGCATTTCGAGGGCTTCAGCGTTCAGCTTATGAGCAGCGATGGATTGCGGAGCAGTGCGGCCGAGATCCTGGGCCGTTCGCGTCGATAGATCGGAATAGGCGTGGACGACGACAAAAAGTACGTCCGGGTCCTTGGGCAAACTGTCTGTTAAGCAACCGGATGAATTCGAGCCGTCGGAGTCGCGATCATCCATGGCCAAGGAACAGCGAACGCCGAGCGACCCCAGCCTGTTTTCGGCTTCACGCAGGGACCTGGCCGCTCATCGCATGCTTCAGTGCCAGAAATACTCTCCGCGGCAGCGCCCTTGCTCCGCCAAGCTGAGCGCTTTCTCCGGGGATAGCACAGGATCGCGAGCGCGAGCAGCACTTTCGCTTGCTGAGCCAGCAGTGATCGGCCCGGGCCACAAACAACCCAGTAAGGAGGAAATAAACGCGGCCTTCCCCGAGTATCTATACATCTTGAATTGAGCTTCGAAGGTCCTCTCTGAGAATTGCGCTAAAGTAAAATGATGCAGGCGAGGTGCGCGCCTGCATCATTATACGTGTTTTGTTTTCAGTAGTAGAGTTTCAACGCCAACTGTATGTTCCTTGGGGGTTGGGCACTTGTAATCTGTCCCATCGTGGACTCCCAGACTCATGTTCGGTGCGTTGAGCTGGACGTGGTTGAAAGCGTTGATGAAGTCGGTTCGGAACTGCAACCGGAACCGCTCCGTAATCGGAAGTTCTTATGCAAACTGAGATCGACGTCGGTGTAATGTGGTGAGCGCAACGATCCGAGTTGCGGTGCGCAGTTGCCGAAGGTGCCAACTGCCGGCGTGGTGAAGTTTCCATTGTTGGTGAACCACTGAATGCCAACGCTCCCGGATTGGCGCATTCGGGGTAACGTTCGGGATGCCATTGCAGTCTGCCCGCGCTCCGCGAGAGAATGTGCCAGACTCATCCTGAGCTCCCTAAACGGGCAATGGCAAGCCGGTGCGGAAAGCGACGATGGGGCTGACCTGCCCATCCTCCAATTACCGCATCGACGACCTTATTCGACGTTTTTGGCAAACGACTTTGCCACGCCCAAAGGGAAGGTCGTAAACCGCATAGGCTGAAATGACGTGCGTGGCATCGTAGTAGCATGGCGCCCACTCCGCGCTCTGATCGTAGACGTTCTGCCAGTATGCCGAGGCACTGAGGGCATTGTTCCACGCTCCGTAATAACCCGTGCTGTCCGACATGCACTTGGAGAACGTATAGGAGACCTGATACTGCAAACCGTGACGTCATCTGTTTCTGCAGCACGGCTTGCAATGAGTTGTATTTCATGTTGCCGTTCGACTTGGTGCCTGAAACGGTCGCACCCTCGCCGCCTTGAGCAGGGTTGCCCAAAACGGTATAGAGGGTGGGTTGGCTGGAAAATAGGGGCTGGGCGTGCACGGTGGCGTCGCGCAAGCTGAATTTGGAAGCAGCTCCCTCTGCGCGAAGTCGAATGGCACCATCAGGTGAGTGCCCTTCTGCCCTACGTATCCAATTTGGAAAGTCGTGTTGTCTCCAAATTGGTGCTGGACCGTCGGTTCCACTGATCCGCGATCGCAGGCTGCACATTGGGATCCCAGACCCGGAGGAATGCCTGAGCGTAGCAAGCATAAGCTGGCGGATCGCAAGATGCGGACGAAGCCGAACCCGCAATTCCATCGGTTGTATTGGTCAGAGGTAGCGGCAGTATTGTTATAGATAGCGTTGATTTCTGCCGGAGTGAAAGGTGGATTCAGTGGTCAAACGAAGGTTCGTGCCCGTACCTTCCAGATAGGACGAGATTGTGAAGGCGCCGCGGATCACGGTGTGGTCGCCCAGACATTGCGGGAGTCCACGCGAACCCGATGCGGGGCTGGAAGTCTCTGCCTCCATAGAAACCGTTGTAGAGTGCCCGGCTGGCCCCGTTCTTGCCGGCGAGGTCGATATTGCCAGTAGCGAAGTTGTAATTCGCCTGCTGATCGTTGGTTTCAACCCAGGGGGTATGCGCATCGTAGCGCAGGCCGAGATTCAAGGTTAAGCGATCCGTGACGCGCCACGTGTCTTGGGCGTAGATACCGATGACGTTGCTGGATTGCTGCCACGTCTTTCCGGTGCTCACTCCGCGACCGTATTGAAAGTGGAGGCCGAGGACAAAATCGGCGCCACCGTCACCGTCCAGATGCTGCCTAATAGCGCGACTGGTGAACCTTCCGTCGAAGTCCATGAGACCAAGTTGACCATTGTTACCGGCATAGAATGTCTTGATGATCTGACGCCACAACTGACCACCAAATTTGAAATTGTGCCGTCCGTGGCTCCAACTCAACCGCATCTTCGAGACTGCCAGACGTGGTCATCGAAGCTCTGAGTCTGCTCTCCTGGGTGCCTAAGTTGCTGAACGGCTGTATTGCTGAAGTTGAGACGCAAGCAGGCCGTCGAGATTTGCAGGGTTGCCGTTCCCGATTCCCAGCGTATTGCCAAACTGCCCAACGCTGGATGCCCAGGCTGTTGCCGCTATTCAGCGTGATGTGGCTCCAACCAACGCGGGCATCGTTCACCAGATTGGTTCCTGATGCGTGCGAGTCCAGTCGCCAACCGTGTTGTAAATCGGCGTCGATGAGTAGAATTCGACAACAGCACCTGTGAGTTGGTAGATGGATTGTTTTGATAAGCCCTGGTGAAGCGATACGAAATATTGTCTCTTCTGTGTAGCCTTGAAGTCTATCTTCAGATCGCCTTGGTCCACATTGAAGGCTGAATTAGTCGTTTTCACTGCATTGTTGTTGCAGCGCGCCGTTGACTGGAGTCGGATACAGACTCGAAGCGTAAATAAGTTAGCCGCCACAGGGCTGATCATGACAGCCGGAATTACGTTGTTCGGGAAGGGTTGCGCGTCGTCGCGGCGGGCGTTGATGAGGGAGTGCATGGCGCGGTAAACGATGCGCACGGATTGTACAGCTGGCCTTTCCCTGCACAGACTCCGATTGGAAAATCCGCCCTGACAAAGAGCGCCAAAATCGCCGCTGCGCTCAGCAGCGGTGAAGACCGTATTGAAGTCGCCGAACTTGGGATGTCAAATCGCTGGCCCTGATAGTCAGCAAAGAAGAAAAGTCTGTTCTTGATAATTGGTCCCCCGACCGTGCCGCCAAACATATTCCAGCGCAGCTTAGCCTTGGGAAGAGCAGGTGAAGTTTATTCGACCAGCTGTTCGCATTTAGAACGTCGTTGCGGAAAAACTCCCAAATATCGCCGTGAAAGCTGCATTCGTTCCGGACTTGATTGTCGCGTTGACGATTCCGCCTTCAAAATTGCCAAACTCCGCCGGCGCGTTATTTGTAATCAGGTTGAACTCCTGGATCGCGTCCGGGGCCGGCGTGTAACCCAGCAGGTTATCCGACACCTGATTGTTGTCCATGCCGTCGAGCATGAAGTTGTTCGCCTGCTCGCGGTTGCCGTTGATCAGCGGACGGCCGCCATAACCGCCGGTGTTGTTACCGTTATTGAAACTGCTCGGATCGGTCGATACCGCCCCCGGCGCAAGCAGAGTCAATTGGACGTAATTGCGCGAGGCCAGCGGAAGATTGTCGTTCGTTGCAGCATTGATGATCGGTGTCGACCTGTGTGCGTCTCGTTTCCAACACCGGCGCAGCGCCGGTTACTTCCACCGTCTCACTCGCCTGTCCGACTTTCATCGCCACGTCGATACGGGCGACTTGATTCAACGTAAGCACAAATGCCGGGTAGCGAGGCCGACAGCGAACCCGCGCTTTTCGACCTTGAGGCTATATGTGCCAACGGGAAGTTGGGCGATCCGATAAAGACCGAATCGTTCGTCAGCGCGGTGTAAGTGAGACCGCGCTCCTGTGACGTTGCCGTAACCGTAGCCCCAGGCAAAGCTGCCCCGCTTGGATCCGTTACCGTGCCGGTAATGGAAGCGGTTACTTCCTGACCCCAGCCGGAATGACAAATTCCGGCTACAGCCGCAAATAGAAGGAGTGAACGGAACAACGCAGAGAAACTCCTCATTACATGCCTCCTGAAAATTTCAACAAAACTTCATAGGCAATGCTATATAGCGGGTTGACTCGCCAGTCAAGCAAAAACTGCATCTGTAATCCTAAAATCCTATTGAATCGATTTACTTGTTTGGCGGGTTCAACTCGGTGAGTAGCCGAGGTTCACTCCCGGGCATTCTAGCGCCGAATAGTATACATATCGGGGTTTTTTAATGATCCACAACACACCTCGCAAGAAACATCCCATCACCCGCCAGCCCACGCAGTGGTATATAGCTCTTCTGGATTCTGCCGGGTGTCCGTGCATACGATTCTTGTTGGAGCACTAGAGCACTTTGTAGTAAGTAGTAAGGTGCACCTTCGTGGGGGCGTTTTGTAATGTCAAATGTTCGGAAGAACGGGCTGCCTGCGTACAAGCAGATCCAGAGCGCGATTGTGAAACGGCTGGAGCGCGGCCTCTTGAGGCCAGGGGATCTTGTAGACTCGGAGCGCGAACTGGCGCGGATTCACGGCGTCAGCCTGATGACTGCACGCCATGCTCTCACCGCTCTGGAACGCGAGGGTATGGTTGTGCGCCGCCGCGGCGCAGGGACTTTTGTCGCTCCACCGAAGATCCATTTCAACAAGTTGATGAGTTACACGGAGCAGATGTCGGGCCGAGGTCTGGCTGTCTCTTCAAAAATGCTCTCGCTCAGCATCACTCATACGGAACAGGAAATTGCTGCGCGACTCTCGTTGCCAGCCACAGAGCCGCTGGTGAAACTCGAACGCCTAAGGCTCAGCGGAGATGAACCGTGTGCCATCGAGACTTGTTACTTTTCTGCCAACGAGTTCGCAGGCCTCAAGCAAGCCCGGCTGGACCGAGTCTCGCTTTTCTCCATACTGGAGCACGAGTATGGGATTCAGATCGGCCATGCCGACGAAGAAGTGGACGCCACTACTGCCGATGCTCAAACAGCCCGGCTTCTGGAGATTCCTGTGCATGCCGCGGTTCTTCGGATTCGTCAGAGGATTTACTTCACGACTGGCAGACCGGGGTTGTACGTGCTTGGCCTTTATCGATCAGATCGCCACTCTCTCTTCATTCGCAGATTTCGCTAAATTCGCAAGAACAAGCAATTGCGCCTGTCACTTGACGGGCGATGGCAGGATAGACCCCCTGAGCGAAAAACCGGTGGCAGATTGGTCGTAATATGTTGGCCAGTGTTTGCAAATCCAGGCCATTTGGACGTAAAAACCGGCTAATCCGGAAATCAGGTTAGATCCGGCTAGGTGCGAGTGGAGCGCTCGCCGCATGAACTCTCCACAGTTGATTTCGGAGAGCCGGGATTTACGCGCATCATCCAGCTTCGATGGGTGCCTCGCGATTTTGCATACAACTTACGGGCGACGAAGTGATTAAGTTCGGGCATTGGTTTGCGGGCGCTGACCTCGTGTCGCCGACTGCCGCTGCCTTCCACCCCATCTCTGCATATTGCGCGTTATCCCTATAAGTTTTACCAGTTTCTTCACAAGCATTCGGCTTCGTATTCTTTGATCCGTAGCTCGAACGGAGGCTTCGCCTTGATTCGGCAACGAATTGGCATCGAATTCCGCAAGTCTTCCGGCGTTGACCACTTCTCGACTTTGGGCGGAGCCAAGAATGCAGGCGAAAGCGCCGGAACATCCCTTGCTTCCTGCGGTATTCAACAGGTCCGCTCTCTTTTCTACAGTCTTGCAGTCACTATTCTCCTTCTCTTGTCGGGATGCAACCGTCCGCAACAGGCTTCGTCATCGGGAGAAGGATGGCACGACTTTGCAGGAACCTGGACGGCCGCCGGCAACCGCAGCATCATGCGCATGGGGAGTAATCGCCAAGCTGCGATCTCCACCCTGGAGGGATCGCTGGTAATGGCTGATTCGAAGGGCGTGGGTGTCGGCTTTCGGTCTCAGGTAGTCGTGTTCAACGACAGCGCCACCGGCATGATAGGCCGAGCGGTTTGGACCGATGAGCATGGCGACCAGGTGTTCAGCGAGTTGCGCGGAGAAGGCACGGCCGCCGAAAACAAGATTAACGGGAATTTTGTGGGCGGAACGGGACGCTACCAGGGCGCGACCGGCACATATGCATTTTCCTGGCGCTTCATGATCGAGAACGAGGACGGGGTAGTGCAAGGCCAGTCCATCGGTCTGAACGGACGCGTCCGAGTGGGGCCGCCGCAGGCAGCCGGCCCGGGAGGAACGCATTCATGAGCAGCCCAGGATTGACAACCGCCGCGCCTGCGGCACCTACAAAGTCAGGCAAGTTGCGCCGGATGATCCTGCACGCGCTTCCATTCGTCATTGCGGGGGCGATATGGTTCTCCCCCGTACCGGCGGGCCTGACGCCCCAGGCATGGCATTTGTTCGCCATTTTCATCACAGCGATCCTGTCGGTGCTCCTGGGGCTACTCCCGTTGCTGACCTCCACCACGCTCGCAGCCGGAGCCGTGGTCCTTACCGGCACTACCTCCCCCGCCAAGGCTTTCGCTGGGTTCGCCAACACCAGCGTTTTGCTGGTAGTGATCGCGTTCCTGGTGGCGCAGGCGGTTGTGAAGTCGGGGCTGGGACGCCGCATCAGCCTCTTCATGGTGAGCCTCTTCGGGCGCTCCTCGCTCGGGCTTGCCTACAGCATCATCCTCACCGATGCCGCCATCGCTCCGGCCTTCCCCAGCAACACCGCGCGTGGAGGAGTGCTGTATCCCATTGTGCTGTCCGTCGCCCAGGGATCGGGTTCGCGCCCGGATGATCCCAAGGGCCGCAGGTTGGGCGGATACCTGATGTTTAGCGCCATGGCAAGTCTTGCCGTGTCATCCGCGCTATGGATGACCGCCACGTCTGCAAACCCCATCGCAATCCAGGTGGCGCAGCAGTACGGAATCAACATCGGCTTCGGCCAATGGCTGCTCGCCGCCTCGGTACCGGCGCTCCTCATAATCCTCGCGTTGCCTTGGCTGCTCGCTCGATTGTTCCCCCCAGGGGTGGGCTCCACGCCGGAAGCTCCCGCCTCTGCGCGCAAATCGCTGGCGGAGCTGGGACCCCTATCCCGCGACGAGTGGCTCACGGCCATTGCCTTCGTGCTCATGGTCAGCGGCTGGGTCTTTGCCGACAAGCTGCAACTGAATGTCACCAGCATTGCTTTCGCTGGCTTGGGCCTGCTGCTGATGACCGGGGTGCTCACCGCGCACGACATCGCCACGCAGGGCGACACCCTGGCCACATTTCTCTGGCTCGCCGTGCTATTCGCGCTAAGCGGCCAACTCAACGAACTGGGGTTTATGGGCTACGTGGGTCAGCGGCTCGCATCCCACATGGGAGGACTCTCGTGGCCCATTACCTATGTGGCTCTGGTCGTTCTCTATGTTGCCATTCACTATGTTTTCGTGAGCCAGTCATCTCAGGTCCTCGCACTGCTGGGCGTGTTTCTCGATGTGGGCATTCGGGGCGGGGTTCCACCAACTCTGATGGCCTTTTCGCTGTTCTTCGCCAGCAGCTACTTTTCAGTGATTACGCCTCAGGGCGGAAGCCAGAACGTGATCTTCGTGGGCAGCGGATATCTCACGCAGCGTGAACTCTATCGTCTCGGGTTCCTGACTACGCTGTTCTTTCTCGTCGTTTATCTGACCATCGGGACGGGGTGGATACTGCTAGTCGCCCGTTGATCGGATAAGAGTTCCAGCCCCTCCGAGAGCGATTGGTCTGCCTTGTGGATTCACGGCTGGCGATGTCTGCTTCTGCTTCACGATTTTCATTGAGTCACCCGTCGATCAGTGGCGTAGATTTCCGCGAGAGTTGAGTTTTGGGGTGAACTTTCTATTGATCGCAACTTGACGATGCCTGATACGCAGGCATGGAGGGCTAGATTTGAGACTCTCCTGAATCACGGGCAAACGCCTCAGTTGGTGAGAATCGAGGAGTCACTGGTTGAGCCTCGTGGAACCAGTGAACCCCACGGCGTTTATCGGAACCCTATCGCAGCCGCTCCACTGTGTGAGATGAGCGCGCTGGCTTGAATTCACCGACTGACACCCGACCCGGGATCGAGATCTGGACCCACGCAAGATTGTTCAAAAGGGCCGATTGGCGCTGTGCACCGAATCAGTTTGCACGATGATCAAAAATGATGTGCGCGAATGTTTAGGTTGGGCTTTGAAATACGAATCATCGTTGAATCACCGTCAAACTGACGTCGTCGCAAAGCGAACTACCGTTCGCAAAGTCCTGCAAGGTGGCGAGGAGCATCATGAGTGTGGCCTGAGCGGATAACGAATCAGCGTGTCGTAATGCCGCAAGTATCCGATCCAACCCGAACTCTTCCTCTGAAGCGTTACGGCATTCAAGAACACCATCGGAGTATGCGACAAGCGTGTCTCCAGGTTCGAGATTCAGTTCGCCCAACTCGAACTCCGCACTCTCGATAGCGCCCAATAATGGACCGCCTATCTCGAGCAGATCGGCCCGACCATCCGCTCGAACCAATATTGGCGGGCAATGGCCGGCATTGCAGTAGGTCAGTTCTCCAGAACGGCAGTTAACTCGCGCGAGAAATGCCGTTGCGAACGGCGCAACCGGCCGCAAATAGCAGAGGTGGCGGTTGATTTCCGAGGCGATCTTTGCCGGGTCAGAATAGGGACGATCGTAACGCTGCAGAAGTCCTGCCAGATTGGTGAACCACATTCCAGCCGCAATTCCCTTACCAGCAATGTCTCCATGCGCCATAAGAACCTTGGAGCCGCTTTTCAGGAACGTCGTGAAATCCCCGGAGAGAAAGCGCGCCGCGAAAACCTCGCTTGCGAACTGTAAACCTCCGTGGCGAAACTCACGCGGGCCGCTTAGTTTGCGCTGGATCTGGGCGGCCTCAAACAGTTCTGAATGGAGATGAAGTTTCTCTCGCAGAAGGGAGTCAACCTCGTCCCGCAATGGCACACTTGATGGCGGTAGCGGCATCGACGCCACGATCGAGGGTCGGCCCGCGCCGTTAGTCCGGAACTTGCCTTCGGCTCTTGGTAGTACTCCCCTGTCGCTCATCATTCACACCTTCGAGATTCTGATCGTTGCTTTAGCCGACGAACCGATAACCTGTTCCGTGCACTGTGAGGAAATACTGCGGCTGCTCGGGATCGGGCTCGAGTTTCTGGCGCAGACGTACCAGATGCGTATCCACCGTCCGAGTAGTTGGAAAATTCTCGTATCCCCAAACCTCTTCCAGAAGACGATCGCGACTGAGCGTTTCGCCGGAATGACAGATGAAATATTTCAACAGCTCGAACTCTTTGGAGGAAACCTCGAGAGCCTTGCCTGATCTTAAGCACTCGTTGACGGCGCAGATCGATTTCCACGTCGCCGAAGGAGTGTTGATCCTGATTCTTGGGAACGACTGCCGTGCGTCGCAGCACGGCTTTCACTCGTGCAAGCAACTCACGAATTGAGAATGGCTTGGTCACATAATCGTCCGCGCCGAGTTCGAGCCCAACCACTTTGTCCAATTCCTGGCCACGGGCAGTCAGCATGATGATTGGGATGGAACCGCGTTGAGCGCGTAACTGCTTGCACACCTCCAGTCCGCTCATCCGAGGCATCATGACATCGAGGACCACAAGATCGGGGGACTCCTCAAGGGCTCGTCTGAAGACCTTCGATTCCATCGCCCGCTGTAATCACTTCGTAGCCTTCGAACTCGAAATTGTCTCGAAGTCCAGCCACCATATTGGGCTCGTCCTCCACGACAAGAATTCTCGCTCGGCCTCGGTACTTCAGTTATCTTCGTCTTTTCTCGCTGTCTCATGCCGTCCCTTTCGCCTGCTGGACCTCTGGAGTCTGCACCGGCAGAGTAATGATGAACTTGCTACCGTGGCCGGGCTCGCTCTCAACCGCTACTTCACCGCCATGTGCCTGCACGATGTGGCGCACGAGAGACAGCCCCAGTCCGCTTCCCTTGGTGTTATGCACCAGGGGATCGCACACTCGATAGAACTTCTCGAAGATTTTGGGCTGTTCCTTCGTGGGAATGCCGATTCCGTGATCGACGACCTCAAGGTTGACGCCGCCATTGTGCCGGTAGAGGTTTATCCCAAGGTATTTCTCTGTCGCCGAGTACTTCACCGCGTTGTTCACCAGATTCAGCAGCGAACGCGCGATTGCTTCACGATCCACCCACACTTGTGGCAGATTGCTGTCGATCTTCTGCTCGTACTGGAACCCGTTTTGCTCAATTTCAAAGCGATAAGATTCCAGCGTGCCCCGCACCAGATCGGCTACATCGGTTTCGCGGAAGCTGTATTCCTTCTTGCCCGACTCGATACGCGAGAAGTCCAGAATATTGTTAATGAGCGAAGTCAAGCGCTCACTCTCTTTGCGAATGATCTCGTAATATTCCTGACGCTTTCCTGGATTGGAGATGCGTCCCAGTTCGAGCGTCTCTGCGTAAAGGCGGATGAGCGCCAGAGGTGTTCTCAGCTCGTGCGAGACGTTGGAGACAAAATCGGATTTCAATTTCGCCAGCGCAAGTTCGCGCGCAATGTTTCGGTAGGCGAGCTAGCATTCCTCCACCCATCAGCAGCGAAAGCGCTCCGAGAATAATGTAGGCCGTCCGCGCAAACTGGTTGCTGATGTTCGCAATCGTGGTCCCGCGCAGCTTGATTCCCAAAATCAGCCCAGGGAATACACTTTCAAAACTACGCTCTACTTCAGGCGAACCCCCATCCCAACAAATCGAAGCAGCCAAAGGAGCATGCTCCTTTGCAGTCCGCACCATGATCACTGGTTGAGAATGGGATGTATCGTTTGGGTTCTGATTTGGCAGCACTTCACTCAGCGCTTGCGGAAAGAACTTGTTAGCAAGATAGTCGGTATCGTAGACAAATCCTGCCAGCGCAGGATGCTCCGCAGTCGAACCGCGAGGCATGAATAACACCAAAGATTGATACTGCCATTTGTCACCCCTTTGAACCCAATTGGGGGTGATGTAGACGTGCCGACCTTCCGTCGCCTTGATCTTCTTCAGCTTGGCAATGTAGTCATTGGTCTCCAGATCAAACCAATGTCCGACCATGGATGAGACATTCTTGCCTTCTTCCTCAAATTGAGGATCGCTCATCCGATCAGGCTGAGATTGAATCTTAAGGCGGCCTTTCCCGGTCCACAGAAACGCATGTGCAATGTCTGGGTGTGCCGCCATGAACGCCTCGAGTTCGTCACCATGCTCCGCATCGGGAAATTGCGCGCTGGCTTCCTCGGCGATCTCATATGCACGCGCATCAATTCGCTTTTCGGCGATAGCCAGGACCTGTTGATACTCCCGTTGAAAGACGGCCTCGATCGCTTTGTCGCGCTGTATGGTCCTGAGGTGCCACGCACTAGCCACGATGAGCGCGGCCGCGGGCAGCATAACTCCCAGCATGAATACCAACATGCGTGGGCGCTCGGACCAACGTCGAACTAGAAATTTCAACATATGTACGCTTTCGGAGGGCGCCTCGTGCGTTCTTGGAGAAAGACGCCCCATTTCCATCGGATTGAAGGATAAGCCGAGGAAACTCGGCGATGTGTCACAACAATGCAACAAATTGCAAAAAGTTGTGAACTTAAAGGATCACTTCAAAAAAAGATGTTGCCTGGCCGATGAACAGACTGGGGGAGCGAAGGGACCTTATTTGGCTCGTTATCTAGGTGGGTCGTAGCTATGGTCTTTGGGGGCGTCTCCAGGCTGCGGACGCTGGCTGGGCGAATTTTGGCTTACTTCCGGTTGCGCACTATCCGCTCGGAACCCGCAAGCATCGAGGACATCTGCCGCAGAACTCTCGATTGCGCAATTCCGGTTGGATCACCGCCTACCCGTCGAAATTGACGCGGGTCAGGATTCGTCCTTGTGTGGTGCTTTCGCGATCGCCATTGAAACCATCGGGCAAGATAGCTGTTTCGGAACCAACAACTGTAATTGGAGGCAAGCTTGTTCCGAGTGGGATAATTTGGTGCACGCCGCTACTGAGTGGCAAGGCCTTGCCACAACGATCTTCGGAGACTCCATGCTTCGCCTACTTGTAACCCTTCTCTTGCTCAGCAGCTTCGGTTCTGCACAAGAGGCTGATTCGGCAGCATCAGCGGCTGGGCCACAGCGCGCGCTGGACCTTCCTGTTTGGTCAACGAGGCTGGCGCAGCCGAACCGGTATATCTCTGCGCATGGCATTCGTGGCTTTGCCGGTGGGTACTCCGAAGACGGTTTGGAATTCTGGAGTTTTCCTTTACAGATCGTATCCGGATATCACCTCTCCTTTGCGGTGCCCAAAGCTCCCACTGTTTCTGCGATCAGCATGCTTACATCGGTTGAGGTGGATCCCCTCGGAGTAACCCGTATCTACACTGCGCCGGACTTCCACGTGCGGGAACGTATTACGACGCATGCGGAAGACCCCGGCATTCTCGTTCGTTTCACCGTGGAAGGTCGCAGTGATCTCCAGATTGAAGTTCACTTTCAGCCGTCGCTCAATTTGATGTGGCCGGCCGGGATCGGTGGCCAGGAGACCTCGTGGGATCAGGATGCGCGAGGCTTCCTATTGAGCGAACCTTCGCATCAGTTCCGAGCCCTTATTTCGTCGCCTCAGGCAGTAGAGCACAGTGAATTGAATAATGATCGCCGTGGCAGCGATTTCAATCGTTCCACCACTCTTACACTCAAACCGAAACCTTGTGCTGGTGGCCAATGCGCGACTCTGGTGTTTGCGGGGCAAAGTGAAAAGGAGGATGAGGTGCATGCGACAGCAGCTTCTTTGCTGCGTGCGTCCGATGATTCTGCGATTGACGACCGGAAGCGCTATAGCTCATCGGAAATTGTAAGAGTCACTACGCCCGATGCGGAGACGAATCGTGCGATCAAATGGGCGCAGATAGCGCTGGAGCAGGCATGGACGTGCAATGCGCGGCTCGGCTGCGCTATGGTCGCTGGCTATGGACCATCGCACACTTCGCGCCGTCCACAGTACGCCTGGTACTTTGCTGGAGATGGTCTGTTAGCAACTGAGGCGCTGTTGCATGAGGGCAACTACAAGCGGGCGGCTGACGAACTCGCCTTTCTCTACCGGTATCAAAAGCCGGATGACGGCATGATGTGGCACGAGATTTCTCAAAGTGCAGGCTTTCTGAACTGGGCGAAGGACTATCCATACATGTATGTTCACGTCGACATAACCTTCGATTTTCTGACCGAGCTTGCAGAATACGACCGGATCACCGGTGACCAAGCCTTCCTCGCCCAGCACTGGCCCGCGACCTTGAAAGCGTATCAGTACTGCCTCTCCACGCTGGATAAGAGTGACGGCCTCCCGCGCGTTCCTGCGAACATGACGAGCGGCAACGAGCAGGATCGCCTCACTGACGAACTGACACTCTCCGCATCCTGGGTGAGTGCGGCCCATGCCATGTCTGAACTTGCTGCGTCGATGCACGATGAGGCACTGAGTCGGCAGGCGGAGTCTGCGAGTCTCCGCGCCCGGGATAGCATTCGATTGCGATATTGGGATTCCACTGCGCGGCGTTGGATCAGCGGCTTTTCCCGCTCCGGTAAGGCAACGGAGAGGACATCCTCAGCGGATCTGGCGGCTATCGCCTCGGGCGCTTCGACGCCGGAACAGACATCCGCAACTCTGGACATGCTAGATGACACCACCTTACTTGACTGCGTGGGGATTGCGCAGCAAGCCAACTACGGCTCCGGATTACGATCCGACCGGGTATGCGAAAGGGAGTGTGTGGGCCTTCAGTACGGCCGAGGCGGCCGAGATGATGTGGCGAGCTCATCGGTCAGACGCTGCTAACGCATTGTGGCAAAGTCTTGTGCCTTGGGAGTCAGTCAGATTCACTGGGCCACATGCATGAAGTGATGTCCGGCAGTTTTTTTACACCGCAGCGCGAATCCGTACCGGAGCAGACCTGGTCCTCATCAGCATTTCTTTCCGCAGCGATCCACGGCATGTTGGGCCTGGAATCCGATGGACGAAAGAACGTGCTGCATTTCGAGCCACAGGTTCCCGCCTCTTGGCAGTCGTTCCAGGTCGAACACGTCCGCGTTGGCAACAGCATCGTGGATCTCAACTGGCATTCAGAGAACGGGCATTTCACATTAGATTTGAAGAATGCAGGCCCGATGTTTCATCTCAATTGGAAGCAGGCCAGAACCAGCCGCGATGCGATCCCTTCTGCCTCTCTCGAGCGCGACATTATGCCCGGCGACACGCACTTGAGCATACCTTGAGATACGCACAGATTGAATGTTCGGGGAGTGCGGCAACGCGCGCGAGGCTATGGCCGATGAGCCTCGGATGGGTCTGCAGCGTTGCGGCGTGCGGCAGGATACTCACAGAGTTGCCGCGAACTTGAAAAGGTCTTTGCGTAGAACGACAACCTGCGTGCGCCAGAACGCCGGTAGAGAAGAGCCTTCGCATATCTCCAAATGCGAAGAAAACGACGCGAGGGTCCATTCCGGTCGAGTTACCGCCCATATGGAAATCACCACGTCGAGAGGCAAAATTTGCCAGAGATCGAAGGTAACAAAACCCAGGTGACTCGTTTTCAATTGAACGTTACAACTGGGATGTTTTGATTTCGAAGGATCGGGCCTACTATAGGCGAACGGTTCTCGAAAAGCCAGTTGTTCAGACTCTCCCGCGGAGATGAGAATGTACGATTCTCAGGAACACATCTTTACCAACGAATTTGACGAACTATGTATCGTCATCTCGTTACATATGGGTATCACCTCTGCAAGTATGCAGGTGACCATTTCAGAACCTAACGGCATCTGGGATGAACAAATGCCAATCTGCATGGTCAACCCTGACCATAGGGGCAGTCGATGAACACAGAGAAGAATCCGGCGCGCCGATAGCATGAAGCCTAACCCCCTCCGCTTACAGCCCACTTGCTCGGTGCTCAGTAAGGCGCTTGTCAGGACAGGTCCAAGCAATCCTTGTCGTGTTGCGCGACCGCCCCTATGTGAGTCAATTAATCGCTCGCCCTGGAGAGCGTTTGCCAAGTAATAACTTCCGGATTGCCCGCGATCCGACCGGGCTGTCAGAAACGACTGCAACCCAGATCGATGCGTATTGCTGTCTCGGCGACGACTGATATCGCGCCCTGTGAGTCTCGCGTAGCTTTCTCCACGGCATGATCTGGAAAACGTGGACGGCGTTCCCTACAGCTATGTTCGCCTCGCGCCGTTCTACTTGGGAGGTCAAAGGGGTTGGGACCTCGCAGACGTCTCTCGGGGACCGCATACGCTGTGGGTAATCGCCCACGATCTTGCGGCATTTAGGATTCGTCTTCGGTCAGTTCCAAATACAACTCCCGCACTCGCTCCTGTCCAGCCTTGAGGGCCTGACGCCCGGTACGGGTAGCGAGGTACACGCGGCGGCTACGCCCGCCAACGTTTTCCTTATCAGACTTAAGCCAGCCCCTCTTCTCCATTCCGTGCAGGAGTGGGTACATTGTGCCCGGGCCCAACTTGTATCCGTGGCGATTCAGCTCCTCGATCATGCCAAAGCCGAAAACGGGCTCACGTGTTGCGTGATAGAGCACGTGGAGGCGAACAAGTCCGGAATAGAGTTCGTAGAATTTTGTCCTCAAAGTTCACCTTTTCGACTGCTGTCATCTGGCTTGGTCGGGATGCGATGAAGCAACTTTCACTTGCTGTCCCGCGCGAATCGCATCGGTGGCATTGCGGATGATTTCATCTCCGGCCTTGAGATCACCAAAAACTTCGATGTTGCCATTCACACTCAGGCCCGTAGTTACATCGACCCACTCTGCTGTCCCATTGCGCACTCGCTCCACGAAGGAGCGTTGTTGATCGTTCGTGACCGCAGTCACGGGAACAAACATCGTTGGTGCAGCGCGTTGAACAGGCCATTGCACGCTAGTGAAACTGCCGGGTGACAATCTTCCATCGGAGTTATGAACGTCTAGCTCAACGGGCATGGTCCTGGAACTTACATCCACGTCATGCGAAATTCGCGCAATCGGGGCGTGGAATGTCTGACCGGGATATGCCGGGATGCTAAAAGCGACCAGCTGACCTGCTTGCATCTGCCCCACATATGCCTCTGGAACTGGAACGACTAACCGCAGGTGATTCGTGTCCACGATCTTCACGATGGGCATCGATCCCGATTGGCCCGACGCGGGTCCAACCAGTGCGCCAGGATGCAAGTTCCTCGTCGTGACCACTCCGTCAAACGGTGCATTGATATTCAAATATGATTCGAGCTGAGTTACGCTCCGCAGCGTTTCCCGCGCTGCCGCTACGTTGCTCTCTGCAGATTGCACCTGGCCTTGGTCCGCGGAGGCACTTTGCTCTGCCACCATCACATCGTTTTCGGCTACGACCCCGGGAGTCTTGGCCGCTGATGCCAGGTGAAGATAGGTTCCTCTGTCCGCGGCGAGCTTCGCCTGGACGGTCGTCAATTGCGATTCGGCCGCGTGCAACGCCGACTCAGCTTGTGCACGCTGGGCGACGAGTTCCGGAGCAGAAAGCCGGATAATGAGTTCGCCCTTGTGTACGCGAGACCCTCGATCTACCTTAATCATCTCCATGAACCCGGTCACTTTGGGATAGATGTCGACGGTTTCGAAGGGAGTGAGCTGCGCCGGAAGGGTGAAGACCGTGGACAATTTTTGCGAAGTAACAGCCACAACCTCCACGGTCTGGATACTCGAGCCTGTCTGTTTGCCGGCATCGGACTTCGGAGTTCCGTTGCAGCCCACGATTGAAAGCGAAAGTGCAAGGACGATCAGGAAAGTCTTCATGAGGCGATCTCCGGCTTCTGGGCGAAGGAACTACCGGGGTCTTCAGGATCGAGAGACGGGGATTTGAGAGATCCACGCTTCTGCACGATGCCGAATACCGTCGGTAACAGAAAGAGCGTTGCAAGCGTTGCGGCAGAAAGGCCACCGATCACCGCGCGTCCGAGCGGCGCTGTTTCCTCGCTGCCTTGTCCAATGGCAAGTGCCATGGGAAGCATGCCAGCAATCATGGCCAGGCTCGTCATCAGCACAGGCCGCAGTCGTTCCGCTGCAGCCGCTCGTGCTGCGGAAACCGAGTCGGCTCCATTGCGACGATTCTGTTCCGCGAACGTTACCAACAGAATCGCGTTTGCCACGGCGACGCCAATCGCCATAATCGTGCCCATGAAACTCTCGAGGTTCAATGTTGTGCCAGTGATCAGCAGCATCAGTATGACGCCCACAAGCACGGCGGGAACACTGGAGATGACGACAAGCGCCAAGCGAACAGACTGAAAATTGGCCGTGAGTAGAAGAAGAATCACAACCACCGCCAAGGTAAGGCCGATGGTCAACTCGGTAAAGATCTGCCTTAGCGCATTTACCTGTCCGCGTACTTGAGTCACAACACCACGAGGCGCTGAGCCGGCATTTGCAATTGCCCGGTTGATCTCCTTTGCGGCCTTGGCAAAATCGTTGCTTCCTACGTTGGCTGAAACAATGATCATCCACAACCCATTCTGGCGGTCCAGCTCTCCGGGTACGGTCGTGGATTGCACGTCTGCGATTTGGCTCAGAAGGGGCTGCGCTCCGGTGCTGCTATTGACGGGTATGGCTTGGATGTCTTTGATCGAGGTCATTTGTGGTTGAGGCACCTGTACCTGCACCTGGTAGCTCACACCAGACTTGGGATCGCGCCAATAGTTGGGGGTGACGAAGCGGCTGGAAGCAGTGGCGGAAACAACAGCGGCGCCAACGTCCTTCGCAGTTGCGCCTAGCTGCCCGGCAAGGACCCGGTCAATATGGACATTTACCGTCGGATAACGAAGCGGTTCCTCGAATTGAACGTCGCGCAACTCTCCGGACTTGGCGAGCTGCTGTTGGACTCGAACTGCATAACTCTGAACATCAGCGTACGTGGGACCCGTGATCGCCACCTCAGCAGACGAAGGAGCGCCAAAGTTCAGAATCTGGCTGATGAGGTCTCCTGGATCAAAGGAGAATTGTGTGCCCGGAAACTCTTGTGGCAGTTTCCGCCGGAGCTTTTCTTCGAGGTTAGCCAACGAGACCGAGGCATCAGGCTTCAGACCAACATTGATGATGGCCTGTTGAGGACCACTCGTCCACAAAAAGACGGTGTTGATTGGGTACGAGGAACCTTGGGTTCCGATGTAGCCGAGGGTGAGATCAAGATTGTCTGCGCCAGCCTCCTGTGTGATCGACGTGAGCACTCTTTGAACCAAGGCTTCCGTCACGGCGACTCTCGTGCCATCCGGAGCATCGATCCGCAGCCGAAATTGCTTTGATGCCGACGATGGGAAGATCTCCTGAGCGATAAGAGGGCCGAGCAGCATAAAAATGAGCACGGCAGCAATGGCGTACACGCCGAGCAGCAGTTTCGGAAATTCCATGATCCGCTCGAGAATGCCCTGAAAGCGTCTGCGAAAGCGCTCGAACCTCTCTTCTTTGGGATGTTCCGGCTCGTTCTTTTCCTGCTTCAGAATCCAATTGGACAAAACCGGGACCAGGGAGCTCGAAAGCAAGTAGGACGCGCCCATCGAGAACCCAACTGCAAGTGACAACGGTACAAACAGCGAGAGTGCCGGGCCGGTCATGAAGAAGGACGGCAGAAATACCGCCAAAACACTGAGCATGGCCAGCAGGCGCGGGATCGCGACCTCGCGGCTTGCAGCAAGAATGGCATGCGCCTTTTCTTCGCCGAGCGCGAGATGCACATGGATGTTTTCCATGAGCACGGTGCCTTCATCAACCAGAACGCCCACAGCAAGCGCGAGACCGCCGAGTGTCATGATATTGATCGTTTGGCCCGCAAGTCGGAGAAGAACAACAGCCATCAGTAGAGCGAAGGGGATCGTGATGACAACAATAAGAGAGCTCCGCCAGTCGCCAAGAAACAAAAGGATCATGAGCCCCGTAAGCCCGGCGCCGATCAATCCTTCTCGCAAAACAGACAGCAGCGCAGCACGCACATACTGCGATTGATCGAATTCATATGTGATCTTGATGTCTTCCGGAATGAGTGACTGGAAACGCCCGATGCTCTGGCGGACCTCGTTCACGACCGTCACCGTGGAAGCATCGGGACGCTTCGTCACAGGAATGTAGATCGTCCTCTTGCCGTTCAACAACGCGTAGCCGGCTAGAATGTCGGACGTATCCTTGACGCTCCCCACATCCCGCATATAGACCGAAGCGCCTGATCCAAGATGCAATGGGATATTAAGTAGATCGTTGATTTGCGTAACGGTCGAGTCAGTTGTGACCATCGTATTGGTCGTGCCGATGTCCGCATTGCCTGCCGGTTGAATGCTATTCCCCGTAACGAGTGCTTGCGCTACGTTGTCGGCTGACAATCCATATGCGTGCAGCTTTTGCGGATCGACGTTGATGACAATCGTTCGTTGATTGCCACCGAAGGGCGGTGGTGACGAGACACCAGGTAATGTTGCGAATACGGGGCGCACGCGATTAAGCGCCAGGTCCTGGATCTCCGACAGGGTACGCGACGGACTTGAGAAAACGAGATAGCCGACGGGCAAAGTCCCGGCGTCGAAACGGATAACGAAGGGAGAGACGGTGCCCGGAGGCATGAAAGCGTGCGCACGATTGACGTATGAGATCGTTTGCGCCAGAGCCTCGCTCATATTTGTGCCTGGATGGAAGCTGAGCCGCAGCAAGGCGGAACCTTGAATAGACTTTGCCTCGACACTCTCAATACCGTTGATATAGAGGAAGTGGTACTCGTAGTAGTAGGAGACAAATCCCTCCATCTGCTGCGGGCTCATCCCGCCGTAAGGTTGGGCGACGTAGATGACAGGCAGATCGAGGTTCGGAAGGATGTCGATACGTGTTCGCAAAACTGCCAGGATTGACGAAAGTCCTATGGCCACGACAATCACCACGATCGTGATTGGGCGTCGGAGAGCTAGGCGAATGAGCCACATGAATTCGAACTCCAGTGTTCGGCTGCCAACCTGCAGTTACTTCCCTAAGAGATTGAGAAAGGGCGTTACATCTCCCCTCGCCACGGCCAAACCCGCCAGAGCCCGCCAGACGTTGAGGCGTGCGATCGCATCATCACTCTCAGCCTGGGTCAGTAGGCTTTCTGCAACTGCCACATCAACAACTGTTGCCAGGCTTGATTGAAAGCGAGTGCGTTGCTGCTGTTCGCTTTGCTGGGCTGCAGCTACTTCCACTGGAGTGTTCTGTGCCACCTGTCTCGCGCCATCAAGCGTTGCTTGCGCTTGGGCCACCTGGCTCGACAAGTCGTCCAGTGTTTGCCGGTAACGCATCTGCTCAGCGCGCAGATTCGCTGCTTGCACCTTCTTTTCATGATGAATTCCGAAAAAATCGAACGCAGGGAAGGTGACTTGGATTGCTCCGGCCCAATTCAAGGTGCTAGGTGCAAGGCCCGAAGTTCCTCCCAGGAAGTTGCCTTGACTGTCCAATCCTGTGCCACGGCCGGAAATCGAACCCAGCAAATCGAATACTGGAACATATGATCGATTCAGGACGTGCAGTTGAGCCGTTTGGCTTGCAACAAGCGCCGCCTCCTGCCGAATTGCTGGATGCGCATTGATCTCTGTGGCCTCAGGGGCTGCGGCTGGTGGAGCAGCAAGTACGCTCGCGGGATCGATCTTGACCTGTTGAGGTGGGAGTTCAAGCAAATTCGCAAGAGCGGCGAGCCTGATTCTCTCCTGAGTTTGTACTTGGATTAATTGCGTCTTTGCAATGGCAAGTTGCGCATCTGCCTGCGAAGCGTCAGCGCCTGCACGGAGTTTGTTATCTACCAGAACGTGGACGCTGTTTGCGAATGTCTGCATTCGGCTGACATTGGCCTGCGCGACAGCAACCAACTCGTGCGCAGCCGCTGCATCAAGGTAGGCGGATGCGGTTCTGGCAGCGATCCCCAGCCGGGTCAGGTCTGTTGCGCTCGCTGCCGCAACTGCTCCTTTTTCCGCCACATCCACTTGTCCCGCTCGCTTGCCAAAATCGAAAGGCTGCCAGTTGATAAGCGTGCCTCCCGCACTGCTCCATGCACTTTTGCCGGGAGCATCGACAGCTACGGGGCCTGAGATCGAGGGTAAGACACCTTGGGGCAGCATCAACCCCGTGCGATTGTTGTCGGTGGCACGATTGGTTTGCCACAGAATGTCTACCCGCGGAAGGTATGCCGTCCTTGCCACCCCGATTTGCTCTTGCGCCGCAGATTGCTGCTCCATGGCCGCCTTGATGGCCGGATACTTTTGTTGCGCTAGTGCCAGCGCATCGACGAGTGAGAGAGGATGGCTCTCGGGAGCAGGGGCGACGGTTTGCGCGAAGGCGGCCCAGACGGTCAGAAATAGTAAAGCAACAGCGAAGGTTCGTACAAACTGGGTTTGCCGCCGCACGGTGGGTCTCCTGTGGGAAGGATCATAGCATCGAAATTCGATAGCAACAATTTCCGGGGCGCAGTATCGGGATTCAATATCGACTTATGTTAATGGCCAACTCCGGGACCTAGGGGGAACCGGGGTCCCCTAACGAGTCTTGATACTTTAAGCACTTTTCGGTCCTTCACGAGGCCAAAATGGCCGCTCTAGTAGAGGAAGATTGGTCCGAAGTTGATGATTTCCTCTACTGCGCCCGCCGACTGCTTCGCTATTCTTCCCGTCCTGGTCACGCGCACGTGCGGCGAACCATTACGGTTTCCCCGTACTGGTCTTGTTGTCCAGGCAAGCTATTTCTTGAAAGACGCAACCACTTGTAGCCTCCTCCAAGCCGATTCAGTGGCGAAAAACTAAAAGATCCAGAATTAGTGTCCCGAATTTCAGAAACATTCCGCCTTAGAGAGTGAAGGCGGTCGATCAACGACGCTTCCCCGAGAGGAGACACTCCAATGAACCGAATTTCAGCAACTACCCTTCTCGCTATTGCTTCGGTCGCAAGCTGCACCGGCGCAATCGCTCAACAGCCGGCTTTGAGAGCTAACATCCCGTTCGACTTTACGGTCGGCAATACGTGGATGCCAGCTGGAGAATACACAATCACTTCCCCAACTCACGACGTTCTGGAACTTAAGTCGGGCAGCCACATCGCGTCGGTAGTAAGCATTCAAAGCGGCGCCGAGTCGAACTCTGGCAGCGAGCTGGTGTTTGACAGGTATGACGACCAGTACTTCCTCCACCAAGTCCTGTGCCCCAACCGCGTTTCGCTGAATCTTCAGATCCCATCGAGCAAGGCAGAGAAGAGAGCTCGCGAGCGTGCAATGGAGGCAAAGGGACCGGTCAGCGGTAATCAGATTATGGTTGCTGCGCGGTGATTTCCCCATTTACGTGGCCATGCGCCTAGGAAATCTGCCTTTGCGCATGGCCATAACCTGCTTCCGTGAACTTCCTTTTTCACCTTTGAGTGTCCTTGTAGCTTTCATCTGCGTTTCTTTCTGCTCGAACGTGCAACAGCTGCCACTCGATACCAAGCATGTGCATGTGATCCCCGGAGGTTGCCATGACGTCGCATCCACAAATACCGACCACTCTTCAATCGCTCAAAAGGGAGCCGAGTTGGACCTCACTCAGTGAGAGGCAACTCTCCATTGGCGACCCGGTATCATCCGCGAATCCATATCGCTTTCATGGCAGGAAACTATTTAGGAACGTGACGCCTGACGAGGCGAACCTTGACGTACGACTCGCCGCCGAAGAACTCGTCTTAGCTTCACACATTCAGTCAGAGCTCATGTCAATAAGACTGCCGAGCGTTTCGTACGCACGCCTGACAGGAAAGACTATCCCGTGTCGCGCAATCGGCGGCGACTTCTTTGATGCAGTTGCGTTGACGGATGCCACCTGTGCCGTTGTCGCCGATGTTTCCGGCAAAGGAATCCCAGCAGCGATTGTGGCAGCCATGCTCCAGGGAATTATTCATGCCGGGATTTCGGCTTATCAGCCTCTGGCTATGATTGCTACCACAGTGAATGAATTCCTGTGCTCACGAACTATTGGGAAATTCGCAACTATGGTTTTGTTGAAGATTTGGGAAAGTGGAAGGCTTGAGTATTTGAACTGCGGTCATGTTCCTCCCCTATTGGTGAACGGCGCAAGCGTGCGTCAACTCGGAGGGGGTAGTGCCGTGGTTGGGCTCATCCCTGAAGCGCAATACAGAGCGGAGGTTTGCGAGCTCATGCCTGGAGACCGGGTCTTGATCTTCACCGATGGCATTACTGAAGCAGAGAATCCTCAGGGCGAACAGTTTGGAGACTCGGCGCTCGAGTGCTGGAGTCATCTGTACAGCATGGAATCAGTCTTCGAACATGTTTCGAAGTTCCAAGGGAGCGTGGAAAGAAGTGATGACTGGACGTTATTCGAGTTGTTTTACCGAGGTGGAGAAGGTTTACGGTAGATCCAATTCGCAAAAAACGGAGTAGACTTGGTCGAAAGCGGGCGACCTGGAGGTGCAGGTTGAATTCCGAATTGGGCGAAATCACTCAGCTTCTTGCTAACATGAAGCTCGGCAACGCAGACGCCGAGGCGCGCTTGATCTCCCTTCTGTACCGTGATTTGCGACGGGTCGCTGGGAGTCATATGCGTAACGAGCGCGCCGACCATTCGCTCCAGCCGACGGCTTTGGTCCATGAAGCCTACCTCAGGCTCCGCAAGGTGCATTCCATCGATTGGCAAAGCCGATCTCACTTTCTTGCCGTGGCCGCTCACACCATGCGCCAAATTCTTGTCGATCACGCGCGGGCCAAGCACGCTGGAAAGCGTGGGCTTGAGTGGAATCAGGTCAGTATTGAGGTGGGCGAATTGTCCGCAGCACCAGAGTCCACCGTCAATATAGTGGAACTTGACGAGGCGCTCGGACGCCTGGAGACCTTCGACCAACGTCAGGCAAAAGTGGTGGAAATGAGGTTCTTCGGAGGACTCAGCGAGGACGAGATCGGCGCGCAACTTGGGATCTCGGAACGAACAGTGAAGCGGGAATGGCGGATCGCGAAAGCTTGGTTGTACCACGAGCTCTCGCAGACTACTCGATCGCCAAGCGTCCGACCGGCGGCGAACCACTAGTAATGTTCCTCCCGATTCAAGAGGGCGAAGTGGGTAATGCAGCTGCCTGCGCGGCAATTGTTCGAAGAAGAAGCACGGCATCATCCCGCTTCTGGTCATAACGCGCAGCTTTGAGGAATGGCGCAAGAGCCGGAGACATACGTCCAACAAGTTGATACGATCTCGACGGGTAGTAGATCCCTTTCATCGTGCTGATTATTTCGCCAGCCTCTCTGGAGGGAATTATCCCTTGCGCAACGGCAGCCCGTAACGCAGAGCGAATGTTTACCAGGGGTTCGGAAACCGCGCGATCAGTGACCGGATCGTAGGCCACGGCCACTTCATCATCCGCGTCGATCTCTCGATCACGATACATCTCGAAGATCTCACCAACGCCGATCATGCCATACATGTATGTTTCCGCAGCTCGCAGTGCGCCTATACTGGATGCCCCATAAACACGCACTCCTCGCTCGAGGAGCTCAATAATCTCTTTCGGAGAAACCGCCAGGCTCTGATGAAATACGCCATCGATGATTCCCACAATCTCGGTATCTGTGCTAAGGTCCGCAAGATCGCCCCGCTTAATCGGTGGCAGATAGGTTGCGTCCAGCCAAGATCGCGCTGTCGAAACAGCAAGAGTAGGCCCCAGATAGATGGCGATGTTAGACATGGGTCTTCCAATATTCAAGTGCACGCCGTCCCAGCTTGGAATGGTTAACTGACCAGGATTCAAGTTCCGGCACGATAACCCGCACAACGGAGTAAGGGGCGCCCTTAGGAGTGAAATCAACCACAATTACTTGCTTGATCCCGCGCTGTTTCAAGTTAGAGAGGATGTGATTCAAGTCCTCCAGCACGTCGTCGTGCGCGACCGACGGCAGTGCCGAAATGCTCTTTGGGACCTGTGAATGGTTGATTGTCCAAATCCTGCGGTTCACCCTGGAGATACGTCGCGTGTGGGAATTGAAGACGGTTTGCTCTGCGTCCGCCGGACAGAGGTCCTCTCGCACTCCCTGGATATCGACGCAGCGCGATTGCGCGGCCTCAGTCAACGCTCGTCGAGCAGCCACATGGCCATCGGGATGTGTACCGAGCCCCGCATGAATCATCGGGAACCCGGGGAACGCTTCATCGAGTACCGCAGCGATAACCGTGGGAATCCCAATATCGGAAGTGATGTCATGCAGAACCGGTTGCAGACCGGCAGTATCGAAAAGCTTCAGCACTGGGTCTTGCTCCAATTCCAGGCTTTGGAATATTTCGAAGTCATCTTCCCCTGAATCGGCGGTGTCCGGTTCCACGAGACGTCTGCGGGCCCAGGGAATCAGATGGGCGCCCATTTCGGCTAGAGTCCAAGCATCCCTTTCGATAAGCTCGCACAGAGCCTGGCAAATGGCTTCTTCTTTCATGTTTCCAGACGCCAGGCCGTTGGTGAAGCTTAGCGGAACAAACGGACCGGCCAACACGTTCTGCCAGAAATAACCCGCCAATCGGGCCGGCACGAGAATGTCGCATTGGGAGAGGAGTTCATGTCCTAATACCCAGCAATACTCACGCGCCTCCGAATAATCAGGCAAGAGCTCGAGCATCACCTCTTTCGGATCCAAAACCGCATAGTCTCGGCGCAGCGCCTCGACGCTGCCGATCACCATGGGCAATTGCGCACGCAAGGTTGTTTGCCTCTCGATTGCTTCCATGAGTGCGCCAACCTTTGCGTCGGTTCGCTCGAGTCCCTTGCCTGTGTAGACGGATATGATATCGCCCGATTTAGGGACGATGGCGCAATAGGTAGGCACACCGATGCGGTCCATGCCGGTGATATCGCCGAGCCGCGTTACGCCCAGCGCACAAGCCTCTGCGAAGACCCGACGGTACGTTTCCTCGGGGGCTATTGTGCGCTGAGTTCCGGGTACCTTTCGAAGCCGACTTGACTTCGATTCTAGCTGCGTGAGCATCACCTACTTACAGCAACTCATGACGATGACGCCTGCATGAGGCTGGCGCAGCGCCAAATAGCCTTTGGACGTCTGCAGCAGTGGCATCAGGCCCGAGCGATTCTTGCAATTTCCTGGGCTGTTCGTCCGTAGGCTTCTGAAGTGAAAATCCTGCTGATTGGGGGGAGACCTGCGATGAAAGTGTTGAGTCTTTGCCCAATAGTCAACGAAATCTGCTTGGCTGATCCCCATTTCTGCCAACATCTCTGCAGCTGTCATAGGCATAGCTTGTTACCTCCTGGCTGTTCTTGACGTTCATCTCTGAAATCTTCTTGCCCAATTGGAAAGAAATCAATCAAAGCAGGTTGACTTTCGACATTAATGATTTGAATCGTGGATCGCTCCGCAACGGATCCATCAAAGGATCGACGGCCAGGAAGAGCACATTTGTTTGTCTGTCTTCATGAGATTTTTCGAGATAAGAAAACGCCTTGTCTTTGTCCCCCAGCTGGGCACAAAGTGCTGCCGTGTAGTAGCTGGAGTCGACGTCTTTATTTGACCTCTCGAGATTCTTCAACTCTGCCAGCGCACTTCGTCGTTGTCCCATTCGCGCCAGCGCAATCCCGCGCAACGCGTTCCTTAGGTCCGGAGGTGCTGACGGGTCTGGCGGCGCTTCAATCAGCACGTTCAACGCCTTGGCTGGCAAGTTGAGAGCCAGGTAATCCTGGGCCTCCATCTCAATTGCCACTGCGGAAGTGTGAAATTGGTTTCTGATCTGTTCGACTTGACGAACTGAACTTTCGTAATTTCCTGAAAAATAGGCCACAGCAGCTTCATGGAGACTGGTCCTAAGCGTCTTCGGCACTTCACTGTCCGCGTAGGTCAGTTGAGCTCGAGCCTCCGCGAAACGACCTCGAGCGGTCAAGAGAAGCAGAGCATACGAGAGGTGCGCCGGAATGTAATCTGGTTCGACTTCTTCGGCGCGCTTGAAGTCCTCTTCTGCTCCGCTCCAGTTATAGTCCCTGAGTATCTCCACCTGCGCGAGCGAAGTGTAAGCTGCAGCCAGCGAGCTATCAATGCGGAGAGCGTGGCGAGCCGTGCTCTCCGCCTGATTCAAAAGCGCGATGGGCGGCTCGGGCCTGCCATTAGTAATGGCCATGAGCGCGTAACTCCGCGAGAGCTCCGCCATTGCGGCTGCGCAGTTCGGGTCGGCGTCGATTGCCTGCTGGAAGAATTTGACCGCCTTTTCGAAACCGGCGTTGGTGTATTCGGCAAATGCGCTCTGCCCTTGGACGAACGCCGCCTCGGCAGCAGGGACGCTCGAGTGCGGCCGCGACCGCTTGTTCGCCGACCCCTGGTGGTTGTGCGTCCTGATTTGATATGTGATCTCTTGCGCGATGTCTTCGGCCAGAACAGGCTCTTCCATCTGCTTGCTTGTGTAGCTGTGGCCCCAAATTTGAAACCCGGTGCGAACATCCACCAGTTCCATCTGCAAATGGGAATCGCCGCTGGCACTTACGATTGTCCCATTCACGATCGTGTCGACTTTCAACTGTTTTTTTATCAACTGAATGTCAGGTGCCTTGCCGAGATCGAGCACAGCACTTTGCGATGGGACCTCAACCCGGATGCCCGCGCAAGGTCGTTGGTGAGGCTCAACGTGATGGCCTCAGCAAGTGCATTCACGTGCGGGTCATTTACTCGGGCAATAATCGGCAATACCGCAACGGAAGAGATCGTCCCAGCCACACTAACTCCATCACTGAGAGCCGCGGGACGGTTTCGCCAGAGGAAGACCGAGGGGACAACGACGAGAATTGAAAGCACCAGCACGCGGACCGTCCAGGGAATCGCATTCCATATCGAGTTCAGTCGGCGCCGCGTTCCTCGCTCACTCTTGTCGGCACTCCCGAAGTTGGTCCGATCCGCCTGCAAATTCGCAGGTAGGCTTCTCGGCCCGGGCTCCAGCGAACTGAGCAATTGTTCCGCATTTTCGAATCGATCTTTGGGGTTGGGCTGCACACAACGCGCGATGATATCGATCCAGGCCGGCTCGATTGCGTGGAGTTGTCCCGAGCCGGGAAAGAAAGGCGAGCTGCCCAAAGTAGTTTCAATCTCGTTGCGCGACCGTCGATAGGGCGAGAGTTTTTGAGCGGTGAGCGCCTCATATATGACGAGGCCGAAGGAATACAAATCACTAGCTGGCGAACAATCCCCTGTTTCGATCTGTTCTGGCGCCATGTAGAACGGAGTTCCCACAGCCGCACTGCCCGACAATCCTGATGCTGTGAGCGACGATGATAGAGTCTGCTCCTGTGAGCGAATCAACTTCGCAATTCCGAAGTCGGTCACGACGACTCGTGGGTCGTTCAGTGTGCCTGACAGGAAAATGTTCGATGGTTTCAAATCGCAATGGATGACGCCCGCAGAGTGGGCAGCCTGGAGGGCTCGCGCAATTTGGATCGCGAAGACTCGAACCTGTTCCGAAGGTAAAGGTCCTGTTCGGTGGATCCGCTGTGCCAGCGTTTCGCCGACCAGCAACTCCATCGTGAGGAATGTGATCGGAGTCCCGAGTCCGCCTGCCTCAGCTTCAGAGGGACTATGGGTCTCCAGGTCGAATGTCCTGCAGACATTTGCGTGAGTCACCACTCGGGTTGCGTTTATTTCGCGCTTGAAGCGTGAGAGTACGCCCGGGATGTCGACGATATCCGATCGAATCACCTTGATAGCGATCTGTTGCTTAAGTTCGAGATCCACTGCCTTGTAGACTCGTCCCATACCGCCCTCGCCAAGGTACGCGAGCACTCTGAATCGGCCGCAAAGAATGTCGTCCTTGGCGAGATGCCCACACTCCGTCAGGGAGGAATACACGGCTGCTCTACGTAAGAGAGCTTCTTCTAGGAACTTGCTCGATTCCCGATCCGCGGCAAGCAGGCTGTGGACCCCTTGCGCCAGCTCGTGATCTTCTCCACATCGGCTCGAGACAAATGCTTCCCGTTCTCCTTCTTCCAGAAGAAGAGCAGCTTCAAAAACGCTCTTTACTTCCTCCCAGTGAGCGGAAAGCATGGCGCACCCGCCTATCAAAGCTCAACCAATGGGTCACATTCAGAGAGTCAGTAGACCAATGTCGAGATTAGGAGGTCTTGGGAAAGAGCCCGGGAATGCTAACCCTTGGCCGGAGAACCACATGATAGCACGGCAGTGAGTAGCTTAGTAATTTCGATTAATTTGAGTTGCCCTGCTCGCTCGATCAAGTAAGGTGCGTCTCAGAAGCCCACCCTATGGAACAGCCAGATCGTGAAAATCCGGCTATAGTGAGTCCGGCCGGCGCTCGCCTTTTGGGAAGGCTCTGCTCCCGCTTGGAGCAGCTCAGTACATCACACGTATGGGAGCAAAGGACAACGTCGACTTTATGCTCTTCAGCAAAGCCAATCCTACTGTCTAGGTGCCCGGTTCTATTCCTCCGTCTCCTCGTAGCATTTGCGCCCCGGCACGCACCGCGCGAGATGCACGTAGTTCTCATCAGGCCCCGCATGGCTCATGGTGCGCAGGCACCAATAGCTAGAAGACGTGTGCACGCCCGGAAGCCACGACTCCGCGTCAGCTGGAGTGGAGCCGTAGGGATTCTTCGTTCGCAGACACTGGCAGGGAAGCGGTTTTGAATCGACTATGTTCATGAATACCTCCTAGCCCGCCGCGCTCGGGTCGCGGTCCATTTGTCCGGCAGCCAGCATAACGGTGCGATAAATGGCGACCGGGAAGAGTTCTACTTTGTAGGCGTTCATCGAGAGCGGCTGCACATTGGTCATGGCCGCTTTACCAGCGGCCCGCGCCACCTCTTCGTTAATCGTCTTCCCCGCGAGCAAGGCTTCTGCTTCCGCCGAGCGGCGCACTACCGGAGATGCCGCACCCATGGTTATCACGGCTTTGCGACAGACATTTCCATCCATCTCCAGCACTACTCCCGCATCCGCAATCGCCCAGTCGAAGCTCTCCTTCTCTCCGTATTTCTGATAGGCGGAGCGGGTTCCCGGCGCGAGCTTGGGAATTGTGATGGCGGTAAGCAACTCGTCAGGTGCGACAACGTTGAACTTCGTGGGATTCGCATCAGGCTCAACATAGAGATCCTTGATCGCGAGCGTCCGCTTGCCTTTCTTCGCGGATTCCACCTCTACCGAAGCGTTCAGCGCCAGCAGCGCTACTGCCGCCGACGACGGCGCCACCGCGGGGCATGTCCCATAATCCATGATGGCGTGATACTGGTTGAGCCCCGTGAATGCGAAGCAGAACTCCTTGCCCTTCCTGATGCATTGGAACTCCGCCGAACGGAAGTACCAGCACTGAACCGGTTGCAAGAGATTGCCGCCCACCGTTGCCATATTTCGTAAATGAGGTGTCGCGGCGTGTCCGCACGCGTCCGAGAGAATCTGATATTTCTCGCGAATGAGGGTGTGCTCGCTGATCTCAGCAAGCGTGCTGAGCGCGCCAATCGTAAGTCCCATTTCCGTCTCGCGAATTCCTCGCAGTGAGGAGATGTTGCGGATATTCACAAGCTTCGTCGGTTGAATGGTTCCGTTCTTCATCCGTCCCAGAAGATCGACGCCGCCGGCTTTGACCACAGCACCGTCCTTCAACTGCGACAATGCCGCGTCAACGGTTGTGCAATCTGCGAGAGAAAAACTGTTCATGCCAAACTCCTCCCCGGCACAGGCTGATTCAGCGCGGCCAAAACCACCGCGGGCGTCATCGGCGTCTGGCGAATGCGTACGCCGATTGCGTTGTAGACAGCGTTGCCAATTGCCGCCCCAACCGAGACGATGCCGGCAGCCTCGCCGATTCCTGATGCATCGGTAGAGCTCTGACCGATATACGCTTCCACCAGTCGCACTTCAATCTCAGGCGTCTCGCGCGATCCGGTGATCTTGTACTGCTCAAGGTTCGGATTCACCATCAGACCATAATCCGGATCGATCAGGCGGTTTTCAAAGAGTGTGTACGATATCCCCTGCAGGACTCCGCCATTGATCTGGCTGATTACTTGCGCAGGATTCATCGGGCGTCCGCAGTCGTGCACAGAAAGAATGCGCTTGACGTGAATGCGCCCGATCTCCACATCAACCTCGACCTCCGCGACATCCACGCCACCGTAGGTCAGATACTTGCTGCGATCGTAGTCGGGAACTCGCTTGGATTGGACCGAGATCTGGTCCGTCTTCATTTTGGCCGCGGCCCGTTTGAAGCTTACCGACTGCATCTTCCCGGCCTTACTGCGAATCTCTCCGTCCACCAGCTCCAGATCGCTGCCGGTCGTGCCGAAAGCGGGAGCAATCTCCTCCAGAAACTTCTGCGAAGCCTGCCATGCCGCGTCGCGAACTGCAGGCGTAAGCGAAAGGGTGGTCATGCTGCCGCCGGAGCTCGGACCCACGGGATAATTCGTGTCGCCGACCTTCACCGAAATCTTCTCGGGTGGCACTCCAAATTGTTCCGCCATGATCTGCGCCATCACAGTCTTGATGCCGGAACCGATGTCCTGCACCGCGGAGAGCACTTCGAGTGACCCATCCCTGTGGACGCGTACCTCTGCGGCAGAATCCAAGTTCACGAAGCGATACCACACCGATTGCGCGAATCCAACGCCGCGTTTCATGGGACCGTGATCCGCGTTGGCCACAGGGTTTCGTGATTTCCAAAGTGCGCTTTCCCGGACAATCTGGCGTTCAACCTTGCGTACCGGATGTACGTCAATTCTTTCGCGCAGATCGAGTGGGTCGAGATTGAGTTTCACTGCAAGTTCGTCGATCGTCTGCTCCAGCGCGAAGGCTCCTTGCGGATGTCCGGGCGCCCGCATAGCCGCTCCCGGCCCCGCGTTGGTGAATACGTCATTCTCTTCAGTGTGGAGTGAGGCATACTTGTAGAGATTCGCGGCAGGACCTGCACATCCCGCCCCGGTGCCGCAACCTGCTGTGCCGTAGCTGACGAGGTGAACAGCAGTGAGTGTGCCGTCCTTCTTCGCGCCGATGCGCAGCATCTGATCGGAACTGGGGCGATTGCCAACTGAGAGATGCTCTTCCTCGCGGTCCAGCATCAGGCGGACCGGCGCTCCCGACTTTTTCGAAAGTGCCGCGGCGACAACGCCGGGATTGCCGGCTCCAAACTTCGCGCCGAATCCTCCGCCCATAAACTCGGTGAGAACGCGAATCTGTGTAACTGGGATCTTGAAGAACCCTGCAAGTTCCTCGCGGACGCTTGAAACCGCCTGGGTCGAAGCCCAAACCGTCAACATCTCCGGTTTCCAATCTGCGACCACGCCGTGGGTCTCCAGGGCAGAGTGGGTCTGCACCTGCGTCACGTAGCGCCCTTCGACCACTACATCGGCATCCCTCAGGCCCTGCTCGATATCCGCAACCTTACGGATCGAAGGCCCATGCACATTGCCGGTTTGAGGTACGCCATGAGGGCCACCGCCTCCTCCGGCAGTTCCACCCTGGTCAGCGGCGCCCGGAAACACTAACGGCGCATCGGCAGCGCGCGCCTTGTCGAGGTCCACGACAAAAGGAAGAGTCTCGTACTTCACTTTCACGAGAGCGGCCGCTTCCTCCGCAGCATGAGGGCTGGTTGCCGCAACCGCGGCAATCGGCTGCCCTGCGTAGCGCACCACGGGGTAATTCGACTGCTCAAGCGAGGGATCGCGTAAAGATGCATTACCCAGCACATGCTCAATCACGTGAACGGCGCGGACTCCCGGATGTTTCTCCGCCGCAGAGGTTTCGACAGAGACGACCTTCGCATGAGGTACGTTGGCGTTTACGAACTTCGCGTAGAGCATGCCGGGCAGTTGCACGTCCGATGTGTACCGTGCGCGGCCTGTGACCTTGGCATAGCCATCCCACCGTTCTGGCGATTTTCCGACATATTTCAAATCCTTATTGATCGGCCAGACCGGAGGCTCAGTGACCGGCACCTCCCGCTGTTCATCACGCAGCGTGTAATCGGGTACACCGACCGGCATGTTCACGGTCTTCTTGTCGGACTTTCCATTCGCTGTGGCCTCTGGTTGCTGGAGCATCGATTCCTCATTCCAATGAGTCGGCATGATCTCCTCCGTTAAGCCTTTTGCGTGTTCCCGGCTGCTTCAAGCGTGGCGGCAAATATTTTGGGGTAGGTTCCGCAACGGCACAGATTCCCCGAAATCGCGTGGCGTACATCTGACTCTGTTGGATGGGGATTCTTTTCGAGAAGCGCTGCGCAGCTCATCACCATGCCCGGAGTGCAGAAGCCGCACTGCATGGCGTCGTGTTTTACAAACGCGGCCTGCAGGGGATGCGGCTCGCCTTCGGCAGAAATTCCTTCGATCGTTGTCACCTCGTGACCGATCGCATCCACCGCCAGCGTCATACAGCTGTTTACCGGCATCTTGTCGAGCCAGACGGTGCACCCCGAGCAGGCACCACGGTCGCAGATGACCTTGGTGCCGGTCATTCCCAGATGGATGCGCAAGGCATCGGCCAGCGTGGTGCGCGGCTCGATCTCCAGGCTTTGCTCTTTGCCATTGATTTTGAGGCGAATCGGAACTGGACCGGGCCCCAATTCCCTGACACCCGGGTTCGTTGCGGCGGCGGTCTCACGGCTGAATGTCTGTACCCCGTCGATCAAAGCGGTTCCGGCAGCAGTCAATCCGGCGCCCTTCAGAAAACCCCGGCGGCTGATGCCGTGTTTTTCACGTTGATTCTCCGGTGAAGAGCGGGTTGATTTTGTGGGGTCGGACATTGATTCCTCCTGAGGACTTTCAGGAACAGATGACTAGATACCGGCCATCCGGCGGCTGATCGGATCAGATTGTGGGCACGCGTTTGGGGATGAAACCTCTGACGCAAAAACTATAGCTCCGACCGAGCCGTAACGCATATAGAATTCGCCAGATTGGCAGCATTAGTCAAAGACGGGATCGTGATGCTCGACCCGAAGCATCTTCTGATCGGGCGACCTACCTCTCTGATCGGCCGCCCGAGGCTGGATGAACTTCGTTCCATCCGTGTCACATGTTGCCGGTCCTTTAGATGTCGGGTTATTTCCGCTTTCGCGCCCTCTTCGGAGGAGCGAGCTTGGAGACGAGCCTTTCGACTTCAGCCAGGCGACTTCTTCAACTCCAGCACATCTTCCGCTTCAGACTGTTTCAATTTTGGTTGCTGCGGCTTCGCGGGTTTCACAATGCTGGTGGACTGTTTTCCATTGTCTGGCTTTTCTTCCCCGCTTGTGCGGATATTCTGCATGAAGTCAAAAGGGCTTAAAGGATTGGGAATCGCGCGATAAGCGTTTTGATAAGACTTCGAGCATCGTCTTCATGTACTGCAATGCACTTTCCTGGCTTGCTCGGCCAGATGCAACTACCATTTGACGAAGAAGATCGAGCGGGAAATTGGATTCAGGCGTTTTGGCGTCCTCCACGATAATCTGGGTCAGAATGAGTCGCGTGATGTCTTCGCCTGAGGAAGCATCGATGACCTGCACATCGTTTCCCTGTTGAAGGAGTTGCGCCACCTCTTCGAGATTCACGTAGCGACTGTTCGTGGTGTCATAAAGGCGCCGGTTCTCATACTTCTTAATCACAACGGTCTTTTGCGCCATAATTTTCCAATTCTACCCCTTGACAGCTTGGCAGAAGCGGCGCAGCATTGAGTTATGCTGCATTGCAGCATAGAACGCAGCGCGAGGGCGCAGGACGGAGAACGATATGGAGACGAAGGAAACGAAAGGACCAGTCACGGCTGCGGAAGCTGTCAAGGTTGATGCAATCGACTCGATGACCGAGCTTTACACCAACGGCATTGAGCGTCTGGCAGAGATGCAGAAGAAGGGGCTCGAGATTGCTGTAAAGCACAATGCGGAAGTAGTAGGTGCGTGGAAGAAGTTCACGCTGCCGGTACCGGGCGTGTTGATGCTGGATTTGGCGACCACTGCTTTTGAGAGGTTTGCAGAGACTCAGAAGGGTGCAATCGATCTTATGGTAGATCAGACGCGCACCTTCTCCAAGCTGGTGAAGGAGCGGAAGTTCAAAGCTACGGACACGATGGAGCAAGGCAAAAAGAGGGCCAAGGAAGCTATCGAGCACTCCGTCGCTGCCCAGAAGACGGCAATGGACTACACAGCCAAGCAGACCAAAGCAGCGTTTGAGACCGCCAAGCAGCAACTTGGCTATGCCGGCACACCGGTAGGAACTGCAGCCGAATCGATGGAGCGCGGAATGGACATCGTGCTCGAAGCGCAGAAGGATTTGCTTGACCTGGTGGCAGAACCGACCCTGCACTAATCCACCAGACAGGGGCTCGAATCGGGGCGAAACATGCCGTCCTGGCCCCTGACATTAGGCAGCGAGCAGGCGGAAGCCTTCGCCTCGATTCAGGTATATGCTTTGTGTGCAAGAAAGCCGGGGGTTGGACATGGCTGCAGAAAAGAACGCGACAGCCGCCGATCCGTTCGAGGCCTTTCGCAAGATGAGGGACACCTATCTCGAAGGCATGTCGAAGGTGATGATCGATGCGGTGAATACCGAGGAGTATGCTCAGGCGACCGGTGCCTTGCTCAACAACTATCTGACCTTGTCCGCGCCGTTTCGCGAGGCACTGGATAAAGCCATGATCATGGCGCTGGAGCAGTTCTCGCTGCCTTCGCGCCAGCAGGTAGTGGCGTTGGCAGAGCGCTTTACCAATCTTGAAATGCGACTAGATGATCTTGATGCAAAGCTCGACCGGATCGTCGAGTTGTCTTCTGCCGCGCGGACGGCGACTGCAGGCGTATCTCATGATGGAAAGCGGGCGCATGCGGAAGATAAGAAGTCGCATAAGCCGACAGGCAGAAAACGATAGAGGTCGATATGGCGCAAGTTGCGGAATTGTCCAACGACTGGACTGTCCTGGATCAGAAGCTCAAGACCTTCAACAGGCTGATGACCACCAAGGCGGCGATCGGGCAAACACCCAAAGAACTGATCTGGACGCTCAACAAGGCCAAGCTTTACCGGTACATTCCTGTCGTTCCAGCCGAGGAGCGATATCCGATACCGTTGATCCTCATTTTCGCCTTGATGAATCGCCCCACGATCATGGATCTGCGCCCCGGCCATAGCTTCGTGGAATATATGGTCGGCAAAGGCTACGACGTCTTTCTTCTGGATTGGGGAGTTCCCGGGCCGGAGGACAAGAAACTGAAGTTCGACGACTACACGCTCGACTACATGCCGCGAGCGATTCGGAAGATGAAGGCGGTGTCGGGCGCAAAAGAATTCAGCATGCTGGGCTGGTGCATCGGTGCGATCCTGACCACGATTTATGCTGCATTGCGATCGGATGACGGATTGCGCAACCTGCTGTTGCTGACCGCTCCACTGGACTTCTCAAACCGACAAGGGCTGACGTTTGCGCGTTGGACCGACGAAAAATACTTCGATGTTGATAAAGTCCTTGCAACCTTCGGCAACATGCCGGGCGAGATGATTGACTACGGTGCCAAAGCCCTGAAGCCCGTCGAAAACTACATCACAAACTACTGCAAGCTATGGGACAGCCTGGAAGACCCGCGCGTCGTGGAAGCATGGCATTCGATGAATACCTGGGTCACCGATATTTTTCCCATGGCGGGCGGAGCCTATCGACAGCTCATCGTGGATCTCTACCGCAACAATCGACTCATGAAGGGCGAGCTAAAGATCCGGGGAGAGGTTGTCGATTTGAAGCGGCTGCGGGCAAACCTTCTTAACGTGATTGCAGAAGGCGACCACATCACGCCACCCTGTCAGTCGGAGGCGATCCTGCCGAAAGTCGGAAGTACCGACACGGAGATATACCGTGTTCCTGGCGGTCACATCGGCATCATGGCTGGGAGCGGAGCCCACAAGCGGACTTGGCCCCACATCGACTCGTGGCTTGCTGCCCGCTCCCGCTGATACAGAATCGCGAACGGCTACATGTATATACCGCCGTTGACGTTGATCTGCTGTCCGGTGATGTAATCGCCATCGCAAATAAGGAATGCGACGGCCTTGGCGATCTCCTCCGGGAGTGCCAAGCGGTGCATCGGGATTCGCTGCTTGATCTGCTCCATAACGTCGGAAGGAATGCGCTCTGTCATCTCAGTTGCCGTGAACCCCGGGGAAATCACGTTGGCAGTAATGTTGTATTTCGCCAGTTCCAGCGCAAGCACCTTGGTGAATGCGATCAGCCCGCCCTTGCTGGCAGCATAGTTTGCTTGACCGAAGTTTCCCGCCTGACCAACAAAGGAAGAGACGTTGATGATTCGGCCGAAGTTCCTCTCGATCATGAACGGCAACGCGGCGCTGGTGCAATAAAACGCGCTGTTGAGATTGGTATCAAGACCTCGATCCAATCGCCGTCCGTCATCTTGCGGATGCTCTTGTCGCGAGTGATACCGGCGTTGTTCACAAGAATGTCGATCCTCTCGAAAATGCCAAATACTTCCTGGATCAGATTTCTCGCTTCGAACCGATCTGAGACGTCACCTCTGAAGATCTCACTCGTCCTCCGAAATGCACGATCTCATCCCTGACCTCTCCTGCTCGCATAACGTTTGATCGACAATTGACTGCTACTGTCGCTCCTCGACTTGCGAGTTCGAGTGCGATGGCGCGTCCGATGCCCCGCGACGCTCCCGTAACAAGTGCGACTTTACCGGCTAGAGATTTCGAAGCCGGGACCATGACTTCGGATAACGTTGCTGTTGCCATGGCGTACTCCTTCCTTTTCTGCCTGTTTAATTCATTGACTGAAAAATGGCAGCGATACCTTGCCCGCCACCGATACACATGGTCACCAGCGCATACTTCCCACCGATTCGGTGCAATTCATGGATCGCTTTCACTGTGACAATCGCACCGGTGGCTCCAAGAGGATGGCCAAGAGAGATGCCGCTGCCGTTGGGATTAGTCTTTTCCGGCGGTAGATCCAGTTCCTTGCGAACAGCCAGCACCTGCGCTGCGAATGCCTCGTTGGCCTCGATCACATCCATATCGTCATTGGTGAGGCCGGTGCGCTCGTAGAGCTTTCTGACAGCGGATACTGGGCCAATGCCCATCTCTGCCGGATCTACGCCCGTGACGGCATAGTCGATCAACTTTGCCATCGGCTTGAGCCCCCGCTCCTGAGCCGCATGTTCTTCCATCAGCACAACGGCGGCGGCGCCGTCGTTGATGCTGGACGCATTGCCGGCAGTGATGGTGCCGTCCTTGTCGAATACCGGTTTCAACTTGGCGAGGTTCTCCATCGTCGCGTCCGACCTGGGTGACTCGTCGGTATCGAACCACGTGCTGCCCTTGCGGCTCTTCAGTTCTATTGGGACTATCTGGCCCTTGAATCGTGCCGTCAGGATGGCGCAGTTGGCACGGCGGTGGCTTTCGACGGCCAGAGCATCCTGGTCTTCGCGAGTTATGCCCCACTTACGTGCGACGTTCTCAGCCGTCACGCCCATATGGACTTCATCGAAGGGGTCAGTCAGCGCGGCAACGAGGACGTCCACTGCCGGAGCATCGTTCATCCGCGCTCCCCAACGCATGGAACTCAACCAGTATGGAGCGCGACTCATGGACTCAACGCCACCGCCCACAGCGGTATCGCAGTCTCCGCGCGCAATCATGCCGGCGGCTGTCACGATGGCCTGAAGACCACTGCCGCACATGCGGTTGAGAGTGAGAGCAGGAGTTTCAACGGACAGTCCTCCCCGCAATGCTGCAACTCGCGAAAGATACATGTCCTTTGCGTCGGTGTGAATCACATGTCCAAAAGCAAGATTGCCTATTTCAGAGCTCGCGAGCCCGGAGCGTTTCACGCTTTCTCGCACGACATCCCCGGCAAGTTCGGTAGGAGGAATGTCTTTCAACGCTCCTCCAAACTTGCCCAACGCGGTTCGTACCGCGCTGAGAATTACAACTTCTCGTTTGACCATGACAAAAACCTTCCGTTGGTTGACTGCGATGAATTGGTTAAAGTCGCCGTCAACCCGCACCCCTGATCAAAGGCACCAGGCTGACAAAAGACGGCAGAGGCTCGCCGCGCAAAAAATCTATACTCGGCGGAAGTGCAAAGCAGAGCTACCTTCGTCGTCGAAACCTATGGCAACTGAGCAACTTGCACTCTGCAGAGGAGCTTCTGCTTTTTAGAGCTTGGCTTGAGAGACTCCTGTTCTTTTCACTCGGATCCTCGGGGTGGGTGGTCCGCCCGCTTGTCACTCGTGGGGCTGTACCTCGCGGCGCTGGGACAGGGTGACTGATTTCGCTCTTAAGTCCCCATAGGAAGTTACTTAAGCAACAGATTTCCAGAATTCCACATCTTCCGTTATGTGCACTGCAGCATGTACTATGCTGCAGTGCAGCGGATGTGCTGACTTGAGGAGCAAAGAAATGGATCTGGGAAGGACTGATACTGAAACAGAAATCGTGCCGGGGTCCCCGTTCACCCTTGAAGGCAAGACGGCACTTGTGACCGGGGCGGGGCGGGGTATCGGCAGAGCTATCGCCAAGCGCCTTGTAGGTGCGGGGGCGCGCGTCATGATCAACGACCTTGACGAGAGCATGCTTCTGGAATCGGAAGCTGAGCTGGCGAATCCGGACCGCGTGAGCCACATTACCGGAGACCTCACAGATCCCGCAATCCCTGAGCTGATTGTGCAGGCCACCCTCGCGGAGTTTGACTCGATCGACATCATTGTTAACAACGCTGGATACAGCTGGGACAACGTCATCCAGAAGACCACCGACGAACAGTTCCAGGCCATGCTCGACATCCATCTCGTGACGCCGTTTCGGATCCTGCGCGCCGCGTCGGCGTTCATACGGGAATCTGCAAAGAAGGAAATCGCCGCGTCGCAACGCGTCATGCGGAAAGTGGTGAACATCACTTCCATCGCCGGCACTGACGGAAACCCCGGTCAGGTTGGCTACTCGGCAGGCAAAGCGGGAATCATCGGCCTGACGAAGACAATGGCCAAGGAATGGGGGCGGTATAACGTCAACGTAAACGCAGTTGGATTTGGCCTGATCGGAACGCGTCTCGTACAGCCCCTGACAGGCGCGGGCGCCGAGATGGAAATGCACGGTCACCAGATTCGGCTTGGAGTTCAACCCAGCCTCCTGGACTCGGTTAAAAGCGCATGCCCGCTGGGTCGGCTGGGAACACCCGAAGAAGCCGCTGGCGCTGTTCTCTTTTTTTGCAGCCCTTTATCGGACTACGTGACAGGGGAGGTTCTAATCTGCGGTGGAGGGTTCCATTTTTAACGCAGCCTCGCCTGGTTCAGTGGGAGACGAGCAGCGAGTCGTCGAAGACATAGCCCTTCGACTCGCGTTCTTCTAGTTCTGCGAGTTCTACGAGTCTTCGAACCTCCAGCCAGTGCATCAGGCTGAACTCCTGGCCGGAATCGTATGAACTCAGAATGGGCTTGCTTTGCGCCTGCGGGGGAGCAACGAGCTCGGGGACAACGGAATAAGGCATAGCACCTCCGATGGGAATGGGATTTCTTCCCCAGTTAGAGAGGGGGCCCGAGGAAGCTATGACAGCATGACCAAAGTCACTGACACAGTGACTGCTGTCACAGCTGCCTGGGATGTTTTTCACAAGGTTTTCCGGTGTCTTGCGAAGGTGCTGATTCGAATGAGCCGGCAGGATCCTCAGCGGTCAGCGACGCAAACGAATTGAGTGAAGCCAGACATTATTCAACTAGAAATGACCGGTTGATATTTGGGGAAACCCGATTTTCCAGACAGCGATTCTTTGACGACCCGGGAAACCGAGGAAGCTGACGTCGAACTCTTCCCAAGTTGTGAGAGGTTTTGAGTTGCATTCGTTTATGAATCTGGAACCGTTCTGTCAGCGAAGGTTCGAAGAATCGGCGTTGTTGAGAAGGCCAGCCCTGCGAAGAATCCGGCGCACTTTCTTCGGCGAAATGGAAAGGCAATCGGCGACTCGTGATACCTTTCTGCCTTCCCGTTGCCACACTTTAGGGATCACCATCTCGGCGAACTCTTCCGTCACTTGTTGGAAAGTCTTCCCGCCGATCATCCCCTCTGACCATCCGCGAAGGGTATCGTTGATCCCGGAAGCGCGCATGATTCGCGTTTTCAAATCCGCCAGGTCGTCCAGGAGATGGTCGTTTTCATCTACCCCGACAAGATTTGTGGCTTCGCTGACTGACTGCCTGGCGAGTTCCCACTCTTGAAAGAAGTCGTTCGCAGCCGTCATGCCACGGGCGATATAGGCAGCCGCCAGCAACCGTCGATTCTGTGTATGTTTCGCCAGAGCTAACGCTTCGTCGCTGAATTGCTTTGCGTGGTTTGCGTGTAGAGCAATATCAACATCTTCACCCAGTTGCTCTTCAATCTTGGCGTTCTCCGTTGCGGCTTGCAGGACACACGCACGTGCCATGAGGATTTGGTCGTTTTTCTCATGTCCGATTCGATAGGCATCGACTGCCTCTCGTGCAGCGAGGTCGATGTCTCCTCCATCGAGATGGAGATAACCGGAATTGACGGCGACGGCACCAAGTCCGCCGGAGTGACCTTGTCGGGCATAGATCTCCCGCGCCTGCCGCAACTGAGAGATGGCCTCGTCACAAAGTTGCTGATAGCGGGATCGAAGAGTGCTGGCCGGCGTAACCGGTGCGGCGGAGAATTTGCTATCCCTTCGCGCTTGATCCGGCTTTGTCGCTCGTGCATCAATCCTTTTGCGAAGCTGCAAAGCCAGCAATCGCTTCACATAAGCGGAATTCACAAGTGCTCGTGCGAGGTTCCTATGATTGGGATTTCCCGCGGAATATATTGCGATAGCCCGCTCGAAATGCTCCAGCGCTTTCGCGTATTCACCGCTGCGGCGGACGATTCTGCCTCTTGCCGACTCAATGTTACCCCGTGCGAGATAGTGATCCGTATTCTTGAGAGTGGCCTCTGCATGGCTCAGCAATCGCAACGCCTCTTTTCTCAGGCCCTTCTGGAAGAGAAGCCAACTCTCGTGGATCTGAATCACGGAAGTGAAAACGGCGTCTTCGTGAGACTTCTCCGCTCGCTCCCGCGCGCATGCAATTTCCTTGAATGCCAATTCGTACTCGCCCTTCTTCCGATGTGCCCGCCCTTTCCAGAAGTGAGCGACTGTCAAAAGATGATCATTTGCTGTTCCGGACTCAGTTCGCAGTACAAAGTCGAGGATCTCAATCGCGGTATCCATTTCCTCGGCGGAAAGTGCTCGAAACCCCTCAACCATTCGCAGTCGAAGATAGTCCTCGAGGGGTAACCTGCGACGGGATTCGATGGGGAATTTCAGGAGGAGACAGTCAAGGAGATGATAGTCGCGGTATCCAACGTCCACCCATTGGGCAATCAGGAGAAGCAGTTCCGTGGCGTTGGGCTGGGTTGGGGCGAGCTTGATCCAGGCGCTTTCCGCCTTGTCGAGCATCGTTATCCCATCGGACACGCGTCTGAGGCTAAGAGCCTGGCTTAGCTCTTCTACGAACTGCGGCCCGATTGTCATAACGCGCCAACTTCTTTCGCGGCGGCCCCACTCGGTCGACGTGCTGCACGCGATGCACTGGCTGCAGGCACTTCATCAGCCTCTGCCACATCGTCGGCGAACAGCCACAGCGCAAGCTTTCCGCCGTGAACGGCAAGATTATGACTCTGTCTGGGCATGCGTGTCCACCCGTCCGATTCGGACTGCCCGCTCTTGTGTCCTGTGTCACATTGCGGTTTACTCACATCACATTCCGCAACTGGTGCAAGCAATCGGCACCAAGGAGATGAACATGCGCAACGGTACTTCTCACGAACTCAATTGGAATTCACCTCGCTGGGACGGGACGATTCGCACTTACGAGCCCGGAGACGTCAGGCGTCTTCGCGGAACGGTTCACGTAGAACATTCGCTCGCTCGCGCCGGCGCAGAGAAGCTCTGGAGCATGCTTCACCAGGAGAAATATATCGCCGCCCTTGGCGCGCTGACCGGAAACCAAGCCGTTGAAATGGCCAAGGCCGGTTTGAAGTCGATCTACCTGAGCGGGTGGCAAGTAGCGGCAGATGCAAACCTCGGTGGCCAAATGTATCCCGACCAGAGCCTCTATCCTTCCAACAGCGTGCCCAGTGTGGTCCGTTCCATTAACAACGCTCTCATGCGTGCGGACCAGATTGCACATTCCGAGGGACAGGCCTCCGTTGACTGGATGCTGCCAATCGTCGCAGATGCGGAAGCAGGATTTGGCGGTGTCCTCAACGCATTCGAATTGATGAAGTCCATGATCGAAGCCGGAGCGGCCGCAGTTCACTTCGAAGATCAGCTCTCTTCCGCCAAGAAATGCGGGCACATGGGGGGCAAGGTGCTGGTGCCGACCCAAGAGGCAATTCAGAAACTGGTCGCCGCTCGCCTGGCCGCCGACGTACTGGGCGTGCCGACCATCTTGATCGCGAGAACGGACGCCAACGCGGCACAACTCATCACCAGCGACTGCGACAAGAGAGACGCGAGCTTTCTCACAGGCCATCGCACATCAGAGGGGTTCTTTGGGTTTCGAGGTGGCTTGGATGCAGCCATCATTCGGGGCCTCGCCTACGCGCCATATGCCGATATGCTGTGGTGCGAAACATCTGAGCCAAATCTCAGGGAGGCAAGGCAATTCGCCGCGGCTATCCACTCGAGCTATCCTGGGAAGCTCCTGGCCTACAATTGCTCTCCTTCGTTTCATTGGAAAGCCAAACTCAATCAGTGGGAGATTTCTGAATTTCAGCGCGAGCTTGCGGGAATGGGCTACCGTTTCCAGTTCGTAACGCTGGCGGGATTTCACGCATTGAATCTCTCAGCCTTTGAGCTCGCTCATGAATACGCGCGAATTGGGATGACAGCCTATTCACAATTGCAGGAGCGCGAATTCGAATTCGCCGAGCGGGTTGGATACGCCGCGGTGAAGCACCAGCGATTTGTTGGTACCGGCTATTTCGACGACGTCGCAAACACTATCGCGGCAGGTCATTCGTCGATTCGTGCGCTCCCCGGTTCCACAGAAGAAGAGCAGTTTGAGCTGGCAACAAGTGCGATATCGGTTGATCCAGATTTCGTCATGCCGGTGTCGGGCGATTGATAAGAAGCCCTCCCCCACAAATCAGAACCCCAAACAGCCACAGAGAGAGGAAACCTCAAATGAGTGCTACCGTACCGGTGCTTGAAAACGCGGCCCAAAGCAAAACAACTGAATGCGAAATCCTCACTGCTGAGGCAATGGAGTTTCTGCGCTCCATGCACCGGGTGTTCGAATCCAGAAGAGTGGATCTGCTCTGCGCACGCAATCGACGTCAAGCCCAATATGATGCCGGGAAATTCCCGCGTTTCCCAAGAGAGACGCTTCACATTCGCGAGGCGGAGTGGACAGTCGCTCCAATTCCGCATGACTTGATAGATCGCAGAGTGGAGATTACCGGGCCACCGGAAAGAAAGATGGCCATCAACGCATTGAATTCTGGGGCGAATGTCTTCATGGCTGATTTCGAGGATTCCAATGCTCCCACTTGGAGCAATTGCCTCGAGGGTCAAAAGAATCTGCGCGATGCCAACCTACGGACCATTGAGTTCAAATCCCCCGAAGGCAAGCTCTACAAGTTAGGACGGAATCCCGCCGTGCTTTTTGTCCGGCCCCGCGGCTGGCACATGGTCGAGAAACATTGCGCGATCAACGGCTCTCCGATATCTGCTTCGCTTTTCGATTTCGGGTTGTACTTCTTTCACAACTTTCGCACGCTGCTAGATCGCAACACCGCTCCGTATTTCTATTTGCCAAAGATGGAAAGCTACCACGAAGCACGGTTGTGGAACGATGTTTTCCTCCATGCGCAGGAATATGTCGGGATTCCAGAGGGAACGATTCGCGCGACTGTGCTGATCGAAACCATTTCTGCAGCCTTCGAGATGGACGAGATTCTGTACGAACTCCGCGATCACTCTGCCGGCCTGAACTGCGGACGCTGGGATTACATCTTCAGCTTCATCAAGAAGTTCAGGTGCCATCCGAAGTTCACACTTCCGGAGCGGGGTGGCGTCACGATGGAACAGCCTTTTCTTCGCTCGTATGTGGAATTGCTGATTCATACCTGTCACAAGCGCGGCATTCACGCGATGGGCGGCATGGCGGCACAGATCCCGATTCGCGATAACCCAGATGCCAACGAACAGGCGATGGAACGGGTTCGTCAGGACAAACTACGGGAAGTGCGCGCCGGTCATGACGGTACCTGGGTGGCGCACCCCGGACTCGTTCCGATCGCAAGGGCCGTGTTCGATGAATATATGAAGAAACGAAACCAGATTCACCTCCCTGCCAGTCCGACGTCCAGAATCAACGAGAATGATCTCTTAGAGATCCCGCTGGGTCGTTTTACCGAGGAGGCGTTCTTTCGCAATGTCGACGTTGCGTTGCAGTACATCGAGTCGTGGCTTCGCGGCAACGGTTGTGTCCCAATTTACAACTTAATGGAAGATGCTGCGACGGCCGAGATTTCCCGGGCACAGGTCTGGCAGTGGATCCGATACAACGCTCGCCTCAGCAACGGCAAACGAGTCGATCGACACATGCTCGCTTATGCAATCTGGAATATCCTGAATCAAGCCAGGAACAAGCTTGGAGCTGAACGGTTTGCCTCTTCCAAATTCGAGCGCGCAGCCGAATTGCTCACATCATTATCCACCGGTGAATTCCAGGAATTCCTGACAGCCGCCGCCTACGCGGAGTTTGCCTGACAAATTTTGCAGAGATCGCGTTTTAACCTTCCGGGAGGTTTAGCGCGTAACGTGCGTGCCTAACGAGCGCATCTCTTTCGACGAGGTCGGCGAGATCGCGGGTGGACCTGACGTTGCATGGAGGACTGGACGCTGTCACGATTGAGCACCTCTCCCTCGAACTTCGACGGGGTGACGGCTTCACTACTCATCTGCACGACAAGGAGCTATGGGTGCTCATGCTCGCCCAAGTTTTCAACAACTTAAAGTGTCAAGATCATCGCGGGGCTGGAGTCGCCAGCTTCGCATTTGAGCGTATTTCCGCGTTGCGGAGGAGTTTAATCGCATCGGGCGAATCCGGGGCACTGTCAACCAGCTTCCGGTATTCAAGTACCGCGTCTCTCCACATTCCATAATGGGTATAAAGAGATCCGAGGAGAAGATGCGAGGCATTGCCGGCTTTTGCGTTTTCGATTTCCCTTTTACCTTCATCGGACAGAACCGAAAATTCAGCCGTCGAGCTTGTAGCGGTCGTGGCGGTTGTGCGAGTCGAACCTGGACTGGCATCGACGCGCCACAAATAGCTATGCCCTCTGAGGAGTGGAGTCGGGATACGCCACATTGCCTCGTCGAGAACCGGGCTTGTGACCACGGCCCGATGTGAGTCACGATCCTCCACATGAACTTGATAACTCCAGCCGTCGATACCTATGTCCCAAGTGAATATTGGCTGCGTATCTTCCACCGTTGTTCCCAAAGGCTGTGTGAGAACGATCTGTTGTTTGCCCGTCCGTGTGTCGATTCCCGTCGCGCGGGTCGGAGTCGAATAGGACTGATCCGGCGCGTGCAACTCTGCAATCAAGATCTCGCGCTGCTGCGGAGAGACAGCATTTCCGAATTTGCCCTGGAGCATTTGGCCGTCTGCTACGGCTGCTGCATCATGCTGTGCGATTCGTGAGTGGCCAATATGCGCTGGAGTATGTCGAAACGAACGATACGCAATGACCATCGCGATCACGAGAATCACGAGTGCGGTGATTGCATAAATCTTTCTACGCCTGGATTGGTTCATGGATTTCAAGAATCGCGCACGCCCTGGCGCTCAGCACAACCCGGACTCCGCGACCGGAAACGCAAAACCCGTATCGTGTCATCCAGACGCTCAACAATACTTTAGTCTTGCCGGCTCGAGAATGGAACCGGTCCTACCCGGCGAGTTTCAGCGCGAGCACCGTAATGTCATCCTCCTGCCCAAAGCTTTGGGCAGCACTCGCAATTTCAGGCGCAGAGAGTCTGGTCAAGTCCGGAAGCCGCTCAAAACCGAAAAGCTCGTTGGAATGCGAACGGGCTTCAGGAACTCCATCCGAAAGCAGCACAATCCTGTCCTGTGCCCGAAGCGTGCCCGTTATCGGCTGATATATCTGATCGGGGACGACCCCGAGCGGCAGGGCTGAATGAGAGTTCATCTCCACACCCGACAAGTAAGGGGAGATATGGCCGGCGTTAGCGAAGACGAAGGCACCAGTGGAACTGATTCGTAAACTGCAAGCGGTCGTAAAGCCCAGTTGTCCTTGAGCTACGAGGGCGTTGTTGAGATTAAACAAAATCTCGGCAGGATCATCGGACGTCTCACGCTGCAGAACGCCCAGAATCATAGAAACTCGCATGGCTGCCGTCAACCCCTTGCCTGATACATCACCGATGATCGCGAGAAGTGAGCCATTGGGGCCCGGCTGGACGAAGAAGAAGTCGCCTCCGACTTCGCTTGCAGGTAAGTAAATCGAGTCAACGTGAAAGCCCGGCGTCGGACGCGAGGCGCTCTGGAGCAGCATCTGCTGGACTGAGCTTGCGGCCTTCAGTTCGGCTGCATACGCCGCACGAGCCGCCGCGGAGTCGACCATTTCAGCACAAAGCATTGCGTTTCTGATCGCGGTTCCGGTCTGCAGTCCAATCGTGTTCAGCAGTTTCAGATTTGCGGCACTGTATGTGGCACTAGTCGTTTGCATTAGCCAGCACGATAACACCAACCGTGCTCTGACCCGTGCGAAGCGGTGCGAGAATCAACGAATTCAACCCCTTTTCAGAGTCGAGTACTTCGCGGATCGGAAGCGCAATCATTCACGATCTCCGCGATGCTTCGCTCAAGAACCGAAGCAACAAAAGCAGAATCGGGCCGCAGGAAATCCATATTCTGGTCGCCATTGTCCGCAGCAACACTGAATGTCGCAGTAACCTTGAGCGGTGCTTCCGCATTTTCCTTTACAAGCACTGCTCCGTGGGTTGCGGCGATCAGGCGTTTTGCCTGGGCGAGCGCAGACTCACTAATTGCAGAAATGTTGAGAAGAGCCGCGAGCTCTTCAGAGAGCTGCTCGATGAGGTGAATCTCGCGGTAAAGCGTCAGGGTTTCCGATGCAAGAGCGCGTTGTTCTGATTCACGCTCAGCTAGATATGACAGAAGTTTCGCAAAAGCCGCGGACCGCTCGCCCGCGCCAATCACACTGCCGATTTCTGAATCACCGGCGACAATTGGATAGTGAAGAACAGCGGCGGAAGCGTCGTCTGGCAGCACCCCCAGAAGCACTTTCCCCGATGGATCTACGATGCAGACTTCGGTCGCCAACGATCCGCAGAGCGTGCGAATCACTTGCATGCTGGCGGATTTCTGTCCCATGAGCGATCGCAAGTTTACGCCAGGCATGTTTTGAGCTTCCTAATTTTCTAATCCGAGAACGGAGCGCGCTTTGGCGACAAGCGCATCCGGATCGAATGGCTTCGTCATGTAAATGTCTGCACCAACCTCGGTGCCGCGTTGGCGATCGAACTCCTGCCCTTTCGCGGTAAGCAAAACAATATAGATGTGGTTCATGCCAAGTTCCCGCTTAACCGCATGGCAAACATCAAAGCCATTCTTCTTCGGCATCATCACATCGAGAAAAACCATCTTCGGCTCCTCGGCACGGATTGTTTCCAGCGCCTCTTCGCCATTGGTGGCGGTTAAAAGCTCCACGCCCTCGTCTTCCAGGTCCTCAAGCGCCTGCTGGATCAGGGTGCGCAGATGCGGCTCGTCATCGACAATTAGAATTTTCATAGGCTTCATTGATAGATAAGAAAGAGGACGTTCTCCATTCCCTTCTCGAAACGCAGAGCGCGCACTGCGTCGTCGTTAGACAAAAGCGAACTCAAGATGATGACGTCTGGCTTGGAGTGCATGGCTCTCGAGACAAGCTCAGAGCCGTTGGAGTCGACGACCTGGTACCCGCGTGTCTCAAGAACATCGGCAAGCGTACGAACTGTCGAAGCATCCTCGTCGACAATCATCACCTTCTTCTTCGACTTCCCCTGATCTAGTAATGCGTCGACCTCGTGGAAAAGCGATGCCGTATCGATCGGTTTGGTGAGATATCGGTCGACGCCGAGCCTGAACCCGCGCTCCTTGTCTTCAAGAATCGACAAAATGATGATTGGGATATCCATTGTCACCGGATCATTTTTGAGCACGGCGGCGACGTCGAATCCATTCATCTCGGGCATCATTACGTCGAGAATGACCAGGCCCGGTGTTTCTTCGCGAATAAGCGCAAGGGCCTTGCGGCCGTCTTCGGCGAGGCGTACGCGATATCCGGCTTCGCTCAACTCCTGGTTCAGAAGAGATCGAATGTTCTGGTCATCATCGACAACAAGAACGGATTTATCGCGCGGCTGATGCGTATCCACCTTCTCGCGCAGTTGCTTCACGAGCGATTCGATATCGACGGTGCGTCGTCTCGGCTGCAGATCGAGCTTTTCAGGATTCTCGGCGATGGGCAGCGTAAATGAAAATGTGCTGCCCTCGCCCGGCATACTCTCAACCCAGATCTGTCCGCCATGATACTCAACAATCTCCTTGCAGATCGGCAGCCCGAGTCCTGTGCCTTTCGGCTTGTCGGTGAGAGTGTCTCCAACCTGCTTGAACTTTTCGAATACCTTTGGCTGGTCTGCGGGTGCAATGCCGATTCCCGAGTCGGTTACGCTGACAACCAATTCGCCGTTGTCGCGATGGGCAGTGCATTTGATTGATCCTTGATCAGTAAACTTCACAGCATTCGAGATCAGGTTGATCACAACCTGGATGAGTCGATCCTGATCGCCAGTCACGACCGGCAGGTCAGGGTCGATATCGTGCTCGAGCTTCAGCTTTTTCGCTTCAAACAACGATGCGGTGGCTGCCACGGCCCGGTCAATGACGTCTTTGACAGACACAGCGGCCATGTTCCACGTAAACTTGCCGGCCTCAATCTTAGCGAGGTCGAGGACGTCATCGATCAGCTTGGTGAGCCGTTCGCCTTCGCTTACCACGACGCCCAGGTTCTCGATCACCTGCTGCTTGGCTTGCTCCACCTTGCGGTCTTCGCCGGATATAAGCGGGAAGAGTCGTTCCTGAAGCCGTCGCCGGATTATTTTGGCGAAGCCGAGGACCGAGGTCAGCGGCGTGCGCAGTTCATGACTCACGGTCGAAAGGAACGAGCTCTTCGCCGCATCAGCTTCCTCTGCCGCGGCTCTGGCCAGACGCGCTTCTTCGAAGAGCTTTGCGTTATGAAGTGCGACGCCGACCGCAGAGGCGATCGTTGACAGCAGGCGCTGATCGGCTTCAGTAAAGCGGCCTTCTTCGTCGGTGGACTGAACACTTATGACACCGGCAACTTCGCCTCCAGATGGAATCGGCACTCCCAAATAGGATGCAGACTGACGGCCGATCTGCTCGATTCCCATGCGCGCCCGATTGCGATCCATGTCCTGGTTAATCAGAAGCGGTTGGCCAGAACGAATGATCTGCGAGGTAAGTCCGGCACCAAACGGCCGTGGCTGCGCATCCTCGCCGTAGGTATAAGGAAAGCGCAGGATCATGCTGGTGCGATCCAGCAGCGCAACGTACGCAATCGACGCATGGAACAGGTCGCGCATCTGGTCTCCGACGAGTTGGATCAGCGGTTCCTTGTCGAGCTGCGTGGCGAGCGCCTGCGTGATGTTGTTGATGGTGATCAACTCTGCGGCACGCTCGCTGACTTCGCGTTCCCGCTTGTTGATGAGCAGATAGGCGTTCGCGTTGTCGAGTGCGATGGTTGTGTACGACGCGAGATTCTCGAGCAGTCTTAGGTGCTGCTCCGTATATGCGTTCTTTTTAAAGCTCTGAATGCTGAGTACGCCGAGCACGCGCTCCTGAGCAACGAGCGGCAAATAGATCATTGAAGCCGGGGGCTGTGCGACGCTGCCGTCTTCGAGCTTTCTGTTCGCATGCTCGTACGTGGGAATGTACTTCGCATATTCCGCGGCCACGTCATTGATCAGAATCGGTTCGCGGTGATCGATGCACCAGACGGCGAACTGGTTCTTATCGTCAGTGCTGCGCGTGTACGGCGCGTAACGTTTTCCGTTTTCGATGGCAAGGCTGTACTCGATCAGGTGCTGCTCAGGTCTATAAAGGCCTACTCCAAAAATGCTCGCATCAACAATCTGGTTCACGCGCTCATAGAGTTTGAAGAGAATCGTATTGAGATCCAGCGAGGCCGTGATCTCCCTACCGATTTCGCTCAACAGCTCGATGCTGTCCTTTTGGGCTGCGATCTCAGCAGCCTGCGCGCGAATCTCCTGGGTTCGCTCACTGACGGTTGCCTCCAGCGCTCTTGCTTGTTCTTCCAGGATCTTGGTCTTGCGCCGCGCCTTCTCGCGCTCGTAGATACTGACCCAACGCCAAGCGACATAGGTTACAAACAGGAAGAGCAGAACGTAAAAAATGTAGGCGAGAGTTGTTCTGTACCACGGCGGCAGTATGGCGAACGCGTAAATAGCTTCTTCGCCGCTGCGTCCGTCATCCGCGCGGGAACGGAGGTGGAAGCGATAACTACCAGGGCCCAGCCCGCTGTAATTCGCTTCCTTCTGTTTGCCCCACGCCGACCAATCCTTGTCCGCGCCCTCGAGCCAGTATTGGTATTCGGTATCAACGGGATCAGCGTAGTTGAGCGCGGCGAACTGGAAGCGAAGAGCGCTGCTGCCCGGCGGCAAATGAAGCTCCGATGCGCGCTCAGTGGTTGAGCCGCCAAAAACGACCTTCGAACCGGCACTGACCTGCCGCACGAGTGTTGGAAACGGCGGCAGTGCGGCCTGACCTTTCGCCGGAGCAAAGCGAAGGACCTGCTCTCCCGTTATCCACACCACGCCGTCGGGATCATGAAATGTGCTAATCGTGCGAAAGCGGTTCAGACGGCGATAGGAATCTTCATCAACATGCCATGTCCCGTCGGGTTGATGGCTAAAGAGACCAATACGCCGACTGTCTGAAGATGTCGTTCCAGACCAGAAACTCGCGTTCGGGCGCTGATATTCGGCATCGTACGGGCTGATGCCGGAACCAGCATCTGGAGCATCGATAGGAAGCAGAAAGCGGTCGTCAATAACAAATTTGCCCGCCGCCGGGTCCCAGCGAAAAATGTGCTTTGAGCGATCAACAGTGGCAAAGATGCTTCCCGCTACGAATTCGACGTCATTCTGCCCTTCGGGAAGACCCTCTTTTTGCGAAAACACCTGGTACTTCGAATCGCGCATTCCCGAGGGAGCTACCTCAATCCGCAAAACACTTCTACTTCCGCCGCTAGCCCAGAGCACGCCGTCGGCATCTTCGATCAGATTTCTGGCCTCATAGATCGTCTTCGGCAGCCTGCCTTCGTCGATCCATTTCTGTCCATCCCAGCGCATAGAGCCGACGCCATCAGAGTGACCGATAAACACCCGCGCCGGGTCCTTCCGCGATCGCTCAATTACGTATGTTTGTTCGGTGAGGCCGTGTACCGCGGGCATGGCCGGGACGAGACTATCGCCCTGCAGCTTCATTGCGCCTTCACTGGTGGCAATGAGCAATTGATTAGGAGATTTTCCGGCGGGATCTTTGAAGTCGAGCATGTTCCAACCCTGATTGGGCCCCTGGATTGGAACAGACGATGGGCGACCGGTCTTAGGATCGAAGACGATGCGTGCAAGTGCATTCGATGCCACGGAGGAAGCGTAGATTGATCCCTGGAACCGAATCACATTGAGGGCGCTGCCTCGCAGGATGATCGAGATTGGGGAGTTGACTTCAACGCGAGCCACTCCGCCGCCCATGCCAAGCCACAGCGTACCTTCGCGGTCTGAGAATGCTGAGAGCGTCTCAGAGTCGAGGAGACCGGAAGTCTTGTCGATAATCTCCCGGATTCCTCCATCGTGAGCGAGAATCACCGCTCCGCCGTTCAGCGTAGTAATGCAGATGCCGCCATCCGGAAGCAGGACAGTCGTGTAGACCTTGTGCACTTTCAGGTAGTCATCCGCCTGCGTTGGGAATGGGACCACTTTCTGGCCATCGTATAAAGTCAACAACTGGTCGCGGGCCGAAACGAGAATGCGGTTGTCGTCGTAAGGATGAAGAAATAGTTTGATTGAGTCTTTGTAGGCTTCGCCGCCTGGCAGTGTGCGCAGTTCGTCGCCGACGATCTCCTGCAGACCGATTCCGCTCTGGGACGTGAGAATATGGCCTCGAATGTTCGCGATCGCCTGAAATCGGTTACTCCCAGCGGGGGTCCAGATCTGCATTCGGTTTCCGTCCCAACGAAAGAGCTGTTCGTAAGAACGGAAGAAGACGCCCTTCGGAGTAGCCAGCGTCTGCCATACGTCGGTAAACGCCCGATTTTCCGGCGGTACCTTATCGAGCAATGAAACAAACTGCAGAGCGCCCGAGGCATCCGGAGTTAAGTAACCGAATTTCGAACCTGCGCCGACCCAGATTCTTCCCGATTCATCGAGCCCGATCGATCGCACAACGGCTGCACCGGTAAAGATCTTTCGCCAGGTCACGCCGTCATATTCGAGCAGGTCACCGCTGGAATTGCCGAAGTACATGACGCCGCGACGGTCTTGCTGAATCCCCCAAACCTGCGGCCCCCCGTTGTAATCTCTCGCCGAGTAATTCTGCAGGACCGGCATTCCCTGTTCGGAACTCGCGTGGCCAACCGGTTTGGAGGGAGCGCCTTCGGACTGCTCGCCGAGGCATACGCATGCCAATGCGATCGGCACAACTGCGAGAAACTGAAGACGGAGACACAAACCGGAACGTCGGATCAAAGAATCCTACCTGGAGTGGCGAAGTGGACCTCGTGCCGAAATGACAGCCTGGAGAACGGGGGGATGCGGCTTGAGCTTAACACGCAGGAATTTGACGGCGCAAGGCAAAAACCGGGTAGTTTCAGAGAGTTACCGCGCCGATTGCCGAGGATCTGCTTCACAGACAACACAAAAACTGCTGGGTGGTCCTCGCGTGTGCTCTGAATCCAGCATCGTCGTTGTCGCGATCAGCCCCGCCGGTTCGGGCCGACCTCGCCCTCCAGACTCAGGTTCGAGACATCGTCTCCTCTTTGTAGTAAAACGGTTCACTGAGAAGGAAGGTCTTCCGTTTTGATAAAGAAGGAGCAGAGATGATTACACGTAGAGATTTGGTGGTCGCTTTGATCGCCGTGACGTGCACCGTGGGCGCATTTGCAGTAGCTGACGAATTGCCGGTGATCGGCTCGTCCGTGTTTGACTGGAATGCCGTTCCGGCCAAACCTACGGAAGTTGGGTCAGTACGATCTTTCTTCAAGGTCCGCACGCCAACACTGGAACAACTGGAAGTGCACGTCACCACGTTGAATCCGGGAAAATCGCCACACCCGCCGCATCGCCATCCGAACGAGGAGATGCTCATTATTCGACAAGGCACCGTCGAAGCGTTGGTTAACGGGGAGTGGAAGCAAGCAGGACCCGGCTCAGTAATCTTCTTCGCATCGAATCAACTGCACGGACTGAAGAATGTTGGAACGGAGCCGGCCGTGTATCACGTCATCAACTTTAAGACTGCTGCTACTCCGGCTGAAACGACCAAATAAAGTCGATGCAAGCGGAGCTTCGGGCGAACCCTGTATGAGAGAAAGCGGGCATGGAAGTGAAATCAGAACATTTTCGGTTTGCGTTTTTGTGCAGCGTCGTTTTTTGCTTGGCGATCGGAGTTGGCGACGCGCAATCTGACACAGGGCCGCTAGGAGTCTTCGAAGGCCGAACGGACGTTGGTGCGGTTGTCCCGCCGGGAGTCGCAAAATTCGAATCGGGGAGTGGGGTCTACACCGTAACTGCGGCTGGCGCCAACCTGTGGGGGACCGTGGATGCGTTTCACTTCGTGTGGAAGAAGGTGTCGGGCGATGTCTCACTCACGGCAGACATGACGTTCCCTTCAACGACGGGCGCTCACGACCCCCATCGCAAGGCCCTGCTGATGTTTCGTCAGACGCTCGACGCGGATGGGGTGTACGTTGATGCCTCGCAGCACGGATCGGGTATGACCGCGTTGCAGTACCGCCGCGAGCGCGGCGCGACCACGCAGGATATCGAACTCAACATCGAATCGCCACGGCGGATCCGGCTCGAAAAGCGCGGGGACACGATCACCATGTTCCTCAGCAACCATGGAGAGCCGCTGCACCAGGTAGGCGCATCGATCAAGCTGCATTTTGAAGGAGGGTTCTACGCAGGAATCGGCGTATGTTCGCACAACAAAGACGTGGTGGAGACGGCGACGTTCAGCAACGTGAAGCTCGAAACGCCGGCACCGGAAGCAGGTCAGGCAGTTCTCTTCAGCACTCTGCAAACGATCGGCATCGAGGATAATTTCCGTCGCGCCACAGTGGTTGCAACAGGCCCAGGCCGGATGGAGGCGCCGAATTGGAGCCGGGACGGAAAGACGCTGATCTTCAGCCGCGACGGCCGCATCTGGACAATTCCGGCAGAAGGCGGAACAGCGACAGTGCTCAACACTGGCGCAGCCACCAAGTGCACCGGCAGCCACGGGCTCTCACCGGACGGCAAGTGGCTGGCCATCAGTTGCGCCACGCCGGACAAGCCGGAGACTCGCGTCTATATCGTGCCTTCAGCGGGCGGGGAACCGAGACTGCTAACTGAAGCTCCATCGTCGTATTTTCATAGCTGGTCGCCCGACGGAAAGACGATTGCATTCACCCGTCCAAATCACGGCGGAGGTGGCAACATCCTCTCCATTCCGGTCGAGGGCGGGACGGAAACGCCACTCACAACCGGGACCGGCATGAGCGATGACCCTGACTACTCGGCGGATGGGAAGTGGATTTACTTCAACTCTGACCGCGCGGGCGGCTTGATGCAGATCTGGCGAATGAAGCCGGACGGGACTGGCGCGGAGCAGGTGACTTCAGATGACTACAACAACTGGACCCCTCACCCCTCGCCCGATGGCAAGTCGATTGTCGTGGTGAGCTACGACAAAGACGTGAAGGGCCACCCATCGGACAAGGACATCGCACTCCGGATTTTGAATGTGAGCGACGGAAAGCTTCGCGTTCTAGTGAACCTGGTTGGCGGCGCGGGCAGCGACAATGTGCCGAATTGGGCGCCAGACGGAACGCATCTGGCCTTCGTGAGCTTCCAGATGTTGCCGGCGGAGCAGGCAGGACCGGGTCGGCAATAAGCAGTCATGCTTGTCAGGAACCTAGACCAAATGACGGTGAGATCGCCGAGCACTAGGCGCGCTTGCGCCCGGTCGGGCCGGCAACTAAACTCATCCGGTGCAGTAACATTGGGGAATTGAAGCGCCCGCCCTGAATTACCAGAGCGGACCTTAATTCTCGAGAGCCTTCCCGATCAGGTACGGCCTCGCTTCGTTGCCGGATTCATCGAGAGAATGCCAGGTTCTTGCGGCCGGAGGTCAGAAGAATGCGCGTCGGCTTATTCACACGCGAGTACCCTCCGTTGGTATATGGGGGGGCCGGCGTTCACGTCGATTACCTGAGCCGTGGATTGGCGAAGGCGATCGAAGTCGAGGTGCACTGCTGGGGACCGCAGCACTCCGACGCTGGCAACCTCCATGTTCGGGGAGCGCATCCCTGGCCGGAAATCTCGAACGGGACCGAGGAAAAATTCAAAGGAGCGCTTGAGGCCTTCAGTCTCAATCTGACGCAGATCAAAGCTCTCGAAGGAATCGATCTCGTTCACACGCATACATGGTATGTATCGATGGCCGGATTCCTGGCGAAGAAGCTCTACGGTATTCCATTTGTCCTGACAACCCATTCGCTCGAGCCGTTGCGCGCCTGGAAGGCCGAACAACTGGGCAACGGATATGCGATGAGCTCCTGGATGGAGCGGACTGCGATTCTGGATGCCGACGCGGTTATCGCTGTTTCGCAAGGCACGAAGGTCGATATTCAGAAAGCGTACCCGGAAGTCGACCCGGCGAAGATCCACGTCATTTATAACGGGATCGACTTGGCCGAGTACCAGAAAACCAGCGACACCAAGGCTCTGACAGATTATGGCGTCGATCCGGCAGTTCCTTACGTTCTGTTCGTCGGACGCATCACACGCCAGAAGGGTGTAACGCATCTGGTCGACGCCATCCGTTACTTGCCCGCCGAAACACAAGTGGTGCTATGCGCCGGCGCGCCAGACACGCCCGAGATTGCGACCGAACTTCGCCAGAAAGTAGACGTGGCGCGCAAGGATCATCCCCGCATTGTGTGGATTGAAAAGATGGTTACCAGGCAGGAGACGATTCAGCTTTACAGCCATGCACGCGTCTTCTGCTGCCCTTCGGTTTACGAGCCATTCGGCATCATCAATCTTGAGGCGATGGCCTGCCGGGCACCAGTGGTTGCCAGTGCGACGGGCGGCATCAAAGAGGTTGTCGTTGACGACAAAACCGGCTACCTGGTCCCATTCGATCAGGATCCTGTAACGAGCTTTCCGCGAGATCCGGAGAAATTCGCGAGAGACCTTGCAGCGCAGATCAATCGATTGCTGCAGGATGAGGAGAAGTGCAGGCGATTTGGCGATGCAGGAAGGCAGCGGGTTGAAGAGATATTCAGCTGGACCGCAATTGCGCACCAGACAATTGAGCTTTATCAGGGCCTGATCGAGCAGAAGAAAAAAAGTGCGACACCGCAAAATTGAGCGGCCCGATTGAAACATTTCAGTAACACGAAACAAAGAGAATCTTGCAGAACGTGATAGAGCCATGAAAACGAATCGATCGGACGGACGCAGACGCGTCATTATCGAAGGAGTCACCCCGCAGGTAGACTGTGGCCGATTCCCGGCCAAGCGCACCATTGGTGACGAGGTTCGCGTGGAGGCGGACATCTTCACCGATGGCCACGACGCGATCGCGGCTTCGCTGCTGGCGCATCGAGAGGGTTCTGACGAGTGGACCGAGATTCCGATGAAGCCACTGGTGAATGACCGCTGGGAGGCGGCGTTTCGTGTATCGGAGCTGGGCCGGTATGGATACAAGGTGCAGGGATGGGTCGATCACTTTGAGACCTGGAGACGCGACCTGCTGAAACGCATCAAGGCCGAGAGCGATGCGGCGGTTGACTATCTGATTGGCGCGGATCTCGTATCCCAAGCGGCAGACAGAGCTATTGGCGGAGATGCAGAGTGGTTGCGCGAGAGGGCGGAAGTTCTGCGTTCTTCCAAGGCTCCGAGCGAGCTGAGGATCCATGCGACCGACCCGATGCTGCACGATCTCGCGCTCCGCTATCCCGACAAGCGGTTTGCAACGGAATCGAGCCAGGAGTTGACGATTGTTGTAGATCCGATTCGGGCGCGATTCAGCTCCTGGTACGAATTCTTTCCCCGCTCAACGGCGGAGAAGTCGGGGGCGCATGGCACGTTCGCCGATTGCGAGAAACGGCTGCCTTACATTGCCGAAATGGGCTTCAACGTTGTCTACATGCCGCCGATTCACCCGATCGGGAGAATGTTCAGGAAAGGACCAAACAATAATCCTGAATCAAAGCCAAGCGATTTCGGCAGTCCCTGGGCAATCGGCGCCAGAGAAGGTGGACACAAGGAAATTTTGACCGACCTCGGCACGGCCGCCGACTTCAAACGATTCGTCGGGAAGGCCGAAGATCTGGGGTTGTCTGTCGCTCTGGACATTGCATTCCAGGCGGCGCCCGATCATCCATACGTACAAAAGCACGAGAACTGGTTCAAGAAACGGCCCGACGGGACCATTCAATACGCTGAGAATCCTCCAAAGAAGTACCAGGACATCTATCCCTTCGATTTCGAAAGCGACGACTGGGAGGGGATGTGGGAGGAACTGAAGAGCGTTTTTGATTATTGGATCGGCCTGGGTGTGACGATCTTCCGCGTTGATAACCCACACACCAAAGCCTTTCCGTTCTGGGAGTGGGCAATCGCCGAAATCAAACGCAAGAACCCGGAAGTGCTTTTTCTTGCCGAAGCTTTTACGCGGCCGAAAATTATGTATCGACTGGCAAAGCTCGGATTCAGCCAGTCGTACACTTATTTCCCGTGGCGCAATGGGAAGCATGAGATTACGACTTATCTCACCGAGCTGACGCAAACCCCGGTGCGCGAATTCTTCAGGCCGAACCAGTGGCCGAATACGCCCGACATTCTCACTGAATTTCTGCAGATGGGGGGCCGGCCCGGCTTCGTGATCCGGCTGCTGTTGGCAGCAACACTTGGCGCCAACTACGGAATCTATGGCCCGGCGTTCGAACTGCAGGAGCATCGTCCCGTCAAGCACGGTAGCGAAGAATACCTCAACTCAGAGAAATACGAAGTTCGGCACTGGGACCTCGACCGGAATGACAGCTTGCGCGATTTGATAGCGCGCGTAAACGAAATTCGTAACGAGAACCTGGCGCTGCAAAATGACTGGTCTCTGAAGTTCCATTACGCCGATAACGATCAGCTGATTTGCTACAGCAAGGAGTCCGATGATCGCTCCAACCTGCTTGTGACGGTTATGAATCTCGACCCGCACCACACCCAAGCTGGATTTGTAACGTTGCCTCTGGATGACCTGGAAATTCCGCACGATCGCGGCTTCGAGGCCGAAGACCTGCTCACAGGTGAGCGATACTTGTGGCAAGGCCCACGCAATTACGTTGAGCTGAATCCAGCAAAAGTGTCGGGCCACATTTTGAAAATCCACCGCCGTATGCGGGTGGAAACCGATTTCGAGTATTTCCTCTAGCTTGTCTGATTTCGATAGCTTTGGTTTCTGACTCATTGTGCGCTGTCGGTTCAATCGCCACCTTCAAGGGGCTTTTTTGCCGGCATGAAATCGGAAGCCTCCTGTAAGCGTGAGTCGGGGAGGCGCATCAAACAAGCTTGGAGACCCGCCGCGTGAAGAATATTGCAAGCGCATCTGATCCGCTCTGGTACAAGGATGCGATCATTTACGAGCTCCACGTACGCGCATTTGCTGACTCAAACAACGACGGCATCGGGGACCTACCGGGCCTCATTTCAAAGCTCGATTATTTGCAGTACCTCGGAGTCACCTGCATCTGGCTGCTGCCCTTCTTCCCATCGCCCCTTCGCGATGACGGATACGATATTGCCAACTACACGGAAGTAAATCCATCGTATGGAACGTTGGACGATTTCAAGCGCTTTCTCGACGAAGCGCACCAACGCAATATGCAGGTGATGATCGAACTGGTCATCAATCATACGAGTGATCAGCACCCATGGTTTAAAGCCGCGCGTTTGGCTCCCGCGGGATCTCCAGAACGGGAAATGTATGTGTGGTCGCAAACGGACCAACTCTACAAGAATGCCCGCATCATCTTCACAGATACCGAAAAATCCAATTGGACTTGGGATGAGACTGCCCAGGCGTACTACTGGCATCGATTCTTCTCGCACCAGCCGGATCTAAATTGGGATAACCCGCGCGTAATGGAAGAAGTGCTGAAGGCCATGCGCTTCTGGCTCGACATGGGCGTTGACGCACTACGTATGGATGCCATTCCCTACCTGGTTGAGCGGGATGGAACTTCATGCGAGAACCTGCCTGAGACGCATCACGTCATCAAAGCGATCCGCGCAGCCATCGATGCCGAATATGGCAACAGGCTGATTTTGGCCGAAGCAAATCAGTGGCCTGCCGACGTGCGTCCGTATTTCGGCGACGGCGACGAATGCCACATGGCCTTTCATTTTCCTCTGATGCCGCGCATCTACATGGCGCTTCGTCAGGAAGACCGGCTGCCGATCACGGACATCATGGCGCAGACTCCTCCGATTCCCGACAGCTGCCAATGGGGCTTGTTTCTGCGCAATCATGACGAGTTGACGCTGGAGATGGTGACCGCCGATGAGCGCGATTACATGTACTTTGCTTATTCGGCGGATCCTCGCATGCGAATCAATGTCGGCATTCGGCGCAGGCTTGCGCCGCTGGTCGACAACAATCGCCGGCGAATTGAACTGCTGAATTCCCTTCTGCTGAGTTTCCCCGGCACCCCAATTCTCTACTACGGTGATGAGATTGGGATGGGCGACAATATCTATCTTGGCGACCGCAATGGCGTGCGAACGCCAATGCAGTGGACTTCCGATCGCAATGCCGGATTTTCAAAGTGCGATCCTGCGCGACTTTATTTTCCGGTGGTGATGGACCCGATTTACGGATACCAGGTTGTAAATGTCGAAGCACAACAGTCGGATCAATCGAGCTTATTGCAATGGACGCGGAACATGATCGCCCTGCGAAAGCTGTTCCAGGTTTTTGGCCGCGGGAGCCTGAGTATTCTAAACCCGTCAAACCGGAAGATTCTTGCTTACTTGCGCGAACTCGAACAGGACTACGGCTCGCATGAGACCGTCTTGTGCGTCGCCAATCTCAGCCGCTTTGCGCAGCCCGTCTCGCTTGATCTTTCGGTCTACGAAGGTATGGAACCGGTGGAGATGCTTGGCTACGTTCCGTTCCCCACAGTTACGGCCGCGCCTTATCAGTTGACACTCGCACCGTATTCTTTTCTGTGGCTCGAACTGCAAGCACCAACCTCCGAAATAAAATCCCTGCCAGAGCCTCAACTCGTATCGGTGGCCGCGACTATTGCAACGGAAGCGCCAGTGGTTGACCTATCGACAGCGGGGTGGTCGGGACTACTCACGGCAAATGGCCTCGCTCAGATAGAGTCTGCACTGCCTGCATGGATGGCGCGTCAACGCTGGTTTGGAGCGAAGAGTAGAAGGATCCAGTCCGTACGCGTTTTGCATTGGGCTGACCTCTCCGCCGCACAGCCTCCCATCCAGGACCACAAGCCTGTGGAGCCATCCGAAGCGGCTCTTTCGTCGCCAGCCATCTTCTTCGTGGAGGTGAGCTACTTCGACGGTGCCCCGGATACTTATCAGTTGCCGCTCGCGATCAGTACCGGTAATCGCGCAGATGCGGTTACCGCGGAACACCCCGACAGCATCTTGACAGCGTTGACTTCCTCATCCGGTGTTGCGGTGCTGCACGATGCCACCGCCCTGGAAGATTTTCGTAGGTCGGAGCTGATGCTGCTTGAGAGGAACGCATCGATACCGCTCACAAGCATGCTTGTCTCCAATTCGACGCAAGTACAACATACGCCTGGAAGTAATGGCGCTGAAGTAAAGCCTTCGTCTACGGGAAAAACGGCAACCGCAATGGCAGAATACGGCTCTCCCGAAAGTAAGCTTCCCAGCGAAGCCGCTGCCCTTGCATGTCCAACCCGGAGAGGCAGCATCCGAGCCGCGATCGGACCCTGCCACCACACGGGTCGCCAGCCCTGAAAGAATCCAACCGAGAGAGTCCCCCGTAGTCGGAGATACGGCGGATGCGACAGGAACTCTTCGCGCTCATTCTTCGTCAGCGTTTCGCGAGATGAAAACATCGGAGGCCTTGCCGTCGCATGTCGGCTCCGCGGAGCAGTCCAACACATCGATCCTCTACGGCGACACGTCTATCTTGAAACTATTCCGACGCCTGCAGCCCGGAGAAAATCCCGATGTGGAGATCGGAAAATTCCTGACCGAGGTCGCACATTTCGATCGAATTCCGCCTTTCCTCGGCGAAATCTCGATGACCGTGAGCTCTGGTGAAAAGACAACAGTCGCAATGCTGCAAGGGTTGGTCGCCAACGATGGCGATGGATGGACGTGGTTTCTTCACCAGCTCAGCCGCTTTTACAAGAGCCTTGCATCCGAGACAGAAGCACCGATTTTGCCCGCACCTGGCTATGCAAGCGCAGCGAACGATCGCAATCGAATGCCCTTTGTCGCCCAGGAAGCGATGGAGGCCGCGGCGCTGCTGGGACGCCGCACAGCCGAGATGCATCTTGCATTGAGCTCGTCCGCGAGTGATCCGGTATTCGCGCCTGAGCCCACTTCTCATAACGATCTCGAGACGGATGCCCGCCAGATTGAAGCGCAGATTCGTTCAGCTCTTGAAGCGCTCAAATCCAAATTTGCAACCTTGGACGAATCAGCCGCCGACCATGCCAGCCTGCTGCTCTCAAAACGGCTGGAATTGATGAAAAGGAGCCACTCAATTGCGGACCTGACCGCGGCGGGACAGCGCATCCGCATTCACGGTGACTATCATCTGGGCCAGACCCTAAGGACCAGCCCCAACGAGGGGGCACCCCGGACCGGGGATTTCGTTCTGCTGGACTTTGAAGGCGAGCCGGCGCGGCCACTATCGCAGCGTCGACGCAAGCAGTCGCCCCTGAAGGATGTGGCGGGAATGCTTCGTTCGTTCTCCTACGCGGCGTTCGCCGGTTTGAAGGCATTCCAGGATGAAATTGCTGCAGGCTCGCGACCGGCCAGCGATGAAGATTCAACCAAGTGGGCCCAAGCGTGGCAAAACAGCGCGTCAGAAGCGTTTATTCTTGGTTATCGAGAGACCATTTCGAAGAATCACCATCTGCTGCCGCCGCCCACGGAAACACAGATGTTGCTGGACGCATTTGTTCTGGAGAAGGCACTTTACGAATTGCTGTATGAGCTTAACAACCGTCCGACATGGATACACATCCCAATTGCAGGTATCCTATCTTTGTGCAGTTGACCGCAACAGGCTGATTTAGCTGGCAGTTTGTTACATCACCTTTTCGCTTTGGTGCGAGCTCTCCCCAACTACTATGGCGACCGCCAACTCAGTCCCGGACTCTCCCTCCACGGCCATTGCCGCTCGAACGGGCTTGCTTGTTTTTGTCGCACCCATGGACTCGGAACCGCTCGAAAGCCTGTTCGCGAACCTGACGACACTCTTTCCGGCCGAAGAACTGCTGATCGCTACTCCGAATGACACGTCGGGCACTGCTTATCCGGCTCTGCGCGTAATCTCGACACAATCTACGAATGCGATCTGGCCTCTCGCAGCTTCTGATTTTGCGAATGCAGTTCATGCAGCCAAAGAAAATGAAGCGCGCGCAATTCTAATGCTCGGCCCCGGCGCTGACTCCTTGAGCGCTTCTGCACTTCGGGGTATGGCAACCGCAGTCTCCGATTCCACATCTGATCTCGCGGTTCCGCATTACTCCCTTCCGCCGAACGCTGGATTGGTGAATTCCGCCATCTTGTACCCATTGAGCCGCGCATTGTTTGGTTCGCGAGCGCGATTCCCTTTGTCGCTCGATATCGCCTTCTCTCTTCGCATGGCAGATCAGCTCGGAAACACGGCTCAGCGCTTCGTTAAGCTAAACCAGTCCGACGCGATCCTTTGGCCCGTTAGTGAAGCTGCTGTTTCTGGATTAAGCGTCGAAGAGATCGACGTGGGCACACGCATGTTGCCGCAACCTGCCGAACCAAATATCAATGCGATTCTCACACTGGTCACCGGATCTCTGTTTGCGGACATTGAGGCGAAAGCCGCGTTTTGGCAACGGCCGCGTCGTCTTCCTCCGGGCAATCGGGCTTATCCCGCAATCGAGGGTATTGAGAGGGAGGTTGATATTGCTCCGATGGTCGAAGCGTTTCGCCTGGCCTTTTCCAACCTTCAGGAAATCTGGTCCCTCGTGCTGGCACCGAATTCTCTGCTAGGTCTGAAGCGGCTATCCGTTGTAGAGCCATCTGCGTTCCGCATGCCAGAGAATCTCTGGGCTCGCATCGTCTTCGATTTTCTGGTGGCCTACAGGCTTCGCACTCTCAATCGTGGACATCTGCTGGGCGCGCTCATTCCGCTCTACCTTGCGTGGGTCGCCGGCCATCTCAATGTCGTGAAATCGGGAACAAATTCCGAGGTTCACGTGGAGGCCGTAGCCTCAGCATTTGAATCGGACAAGCAATACATCGTTTCGCGTTGGCGCTGGCCCGACCGTTTTAATTCATAACGCTCCGCTTGGGAGCGAGACCGTTCCATTTGGCGAAGACCGGGAACGGGTAGTTCAAGGAGAGAGTCCGATGCATCGATTCCTCGCCACAATGCTACAGGCAGTTCAAGAATACAATCCGCCTCCTGCACCACTATCGGTCGACAACGCGTCGATTTGGCAGCATATGTCTGATGCGCTCCATCAATCGGTCTACCGCGTGTTGTCGCTGCTTATCGCGGTCTTGCCCGGCATTCTGGCAGTTTTTGTCGCGCTCACTCTTTTCACATTGATCGGAATGGCGGTTTCGACCTTGTTGCGAAAGGGGCTCGCGCTTATCAAGTTTGACGATCGATTAAATCGCGGCGCTTCAGAATGGGCGCCATCCAGCTCCCCCACAGCCCTGATTGCCCGAGCCTCATTCTGGGGATGCGTTCTCCTTGGTTTGATCATTGGAGTGTCAGCCTTCGATGCCTCCTATGCAACCGGCGCACCTCTGCCGGTTTCAATGCTTCCCTACCTGACACATCTTGTAGGCGCAGTTCTGCTGCTCATCGCAGGAACTCTGATCGCCCGGTTTCTGGCGCGATCTGTGCTCATCGGAGCCGTAAATGCTCAATTGCAATATGCAAGATTTCTCTCTCTCGGCGTGAAGTGGCTAGTTTTGGTGCTTACCTCCACCATGGTGCTCGATCATCTTCAGGTAGGCGGGAAGATTGTTGAACTGGCATTTGGAATTCTGTTCGGAGGCATCGTATTGACCCTCGCCCTTGCCGTGGGCCTCGGCTCACGCGACCTGGTAAGCCGATCGCTGGAAGGACGCGTAGATCGGGCAAACGATCGATCGCACGCACCCGAGAGCGAAGCCGTACCCGTGCCCGCGGAGCCAATTCGGCACGAATCAATTCGTCATTTCTAGACATTGCCGTTCGATTGAAGAACAACGGCCGCATCCGGCGGCAGAGTGATGCTGGCATCTTCGATGATGATGCCCGTTTTTGAAGCAAGCAGCAGTTTGGCGCCTCGCTCACGCGGCAATAATCTGGCGTTCGACGCCAGGTTACAAGCGATCACGATTGGTCCACGGGCCACCCAAAGCCACTTTTGCTCTTCGCTATAGGTGACCTTTGTATTCCCGGGCTCCCCGTTGTTTAACGATTGCGTAGAGCGCCGCAGCGAAATCAACTCGCGGTACCAGTCCAGCATCGCAGCGTGTGCAGGCGCCGCCAGTTCATCCCACTGCAGCTTTGAGCGCTCGAAGGCTTCACGGCTCTCCGGGTCGGGAATTGTCGCAGGATCCCAGCCGAAAGCCTGAAACTCAAGCCTCCGGCCTTCCGAAACTTGTCGGGCCAGTTCCTGGTCCTGGTGATCCGCAAAATAGAGGAACGGCGAGGTTGAAGCCCATTCTTCTCCCTGGAACAGCATCGGAACAAAGGGGCCGAGCAACACCAAGGCCGCCGCAATTTTCGCGCGATCGATCCCCGCACTTTGACTAACTCTGTCGCCGATAGCCCGGTTGCCAACCTGATCGTGGTTCTGTATGAAACCCAGAAAGCGATGCTGGGACAGATCCCTCGCAGGACGGCCGTGAATGCGATTGCGATGAGGAGAAGAGATTCCGTCGTAGACAAACGTCTGCTCCATCGCCTTGGCAAGTTGGGCAAACGATCCAAAGTCGCTGTAATACCCGGCGAGTTTTTCTCTGCTGAGAACGGCAAACAGCGCGTGATGAAAATCATCGCTCCACTGGGCGTCCATACCAAACCCGCCGCAATCTCGCGAAATCACAATGCGCGGATCATTCAAATCACTTTCGGCAATCAGCACCAGTCTCCGACCAAGCGCCGCGCTGAGGGTTTCCGTTTCCGCGGCAAGCTGTTCGAGAAAGTGGATCGCAGATCGGTCCACAAGCGAATGCACAGCATCGATCCGTAAGCCATCTATATGGAAGTCCCTCAGCCACATTCGGGCGTTGTCACAGAAAAATCGCCGCACCTGCTCCGAACCAGACTCCTCCAGATTCGTGGCGCCACCCCACGGGGTCTTATGAGCATCCGTGAGATACGGACCGAACTTGCCGGTGTAATTCCCGCTCGGACCGAAGTGGTTGTAGACCACATCGAGCAGCACGGCCAGGCCAAGCCCGTGCGCAGCATTGACGAACCGCTTCAATCCGTCCGGACCGCCATAGGGCTCGTGCACCGCATAGAGAGAAACGCCGTCATAACCCCATCCGTGATTGCCATCGAACGCTGCAACGGGCATCAGTTCAACATGAGTGATGCCGAGACCCCGCAGGTATTCGAGCTTCGCAATTGCGGCGTCAAGAGTCCCCTCCGATGTGGAGGTTCCGACGTGCAGTTCATAGATGATTGCGCTCGCTAACGGCCCCGCTTGGAAACCCTCATCACTCCAGCGAAACGCGCTCTGATCGTAGACGCGAGAGAGCGCATGAACGCCATTAGGCTGCCACTGAGACCTTGGATCGGGAAAGGCGGTTTTGCCCCCATCGAGGTGAAATCCATAGTCTGTGCCGTTGGTCGCCTTGTCTACCGCTGCAATCCACCAACCGCCATCGTCCGGTCCGGTCATGGCGATAGAACTTCCCTCCACTTCCACGGCAACGGTCTGCGCAAAGGGAGCCCAAACTCTGAATTCGTGCATCGTTCAGCTCTCTTCCTTCAAGAGCAGCGCAACGGGAAAATGGCGCAGAAGAACTGACATTGAAACGCGGCCTCCATTTAGCAGCTCATCTGTAAGCACATTTCTCCAGCGCTTACCCGGCAGGTCAACAGTTGTATTCGACCAGTTTCCAGACAGCTTTAAATTCCATCTCGGAACAATGGTTGCAACGCTTCCGGCCCGCAGAAAACCAACAGCATGATCCGCCTTCCTACCCTCAATCACCAGAGGGGTGAAGCCTCCATCCACTCCAAATAGCTCTGGTTTTTGCCGCCGCCATTTGAGCGCACAATAGAGCACCCACAGTTTTGGCATCCCGCTTTCCATGCTCTTTAAGATCTCCTCGACCGGCATGCCCGCATCGAGTTCTGATAATAGCGACCTCCGTACTGTGTAATCGACGGGCCCGCGATTATCAGGATCGACGAGGTGAAGGTCCCACAATTCGCTTCCTTGATACGTGTCGGGAACTCCTGGGGCAGTACATTTCAAAAGTGTCTGGGCGAGACTGTTTACCCTTCCGGGCGTGATGATGCGGCTTACGAATTCGCCAACCGAGGCCATGAAGTCATTGCTGCCATAAAGGCGCTCGATGAAGGTTTTCAGAGCATCTTCGAATTCTTTGTTCTGCTGCGTCCAGCTTGTTTGCTGCTTAGCCTCACGCACGGCTTTTTCCATGTACGCAGTCAACCGATCCCGCTCAATTGGCCACGCGCCAATCATTGTCTGGTACAGAAAGTACTCCGTATTGCGATCGGGTTTGCTTTCAGTCTTGAAAGATGCATTCGCCCGCGACCATCGCCTGAGTAACGATCGCCATTCACCGGGCACCTCTGTAATGACAGCTAGCCGTGCGCGCACGTCGTCAGAGCGTTTGGTGTCATGGGTCGAGAGCGTGGTCATGGTCAGCGGGTGAGAAGCTTGCATCTTCGCACAATAATCAATGAACTTCGAAGAGGTGAGACCATCGCGATCAGGAGCACCACCCACCTCATTCAATCCGATCATACGGTTGTAGCAATAGAAGGCTGTATCTTCGACGCCCTTCGCCATAACGGGTGAAGTGAACTGCTGAAAGCGATAAACGAATTCGGTTTCGCGTAATCCGCGAGAACGCAAAAGCAATACGTCTCCGATGAAATCGAGTAGACCGCCGTCGAGATCGGGCCGATGACTTTTAGCCCTTTCGATTGCACCGGAGACCTGCAGACGATCTTCTTCGGTAATCTCGTCGCGCTCAGGAACAACGTAGGTTCGGTACACCCAAAAGCCGGCAGCCACCTCGCGAATGGCTCGTCTTATTTCGGCTCGCGTAAAGTCGCGGCGATCGCGATTGTTTTCGCATATCTCGACAAATAGGCTCGCTAGCCGATTCACATCGCTCCCCAGCACTTCATGCTCGACATTCAGTTTCTTATCCTGTGCGATGGCACCGAAGTCAATCGGCTCTTGCGTGAAATCCCGATAGATCTGCGTTAGCTCTTTCAAACCATCGGGGTACATAAGCCAACTGCTGCAAACATTCAGGAAGTCGTAGCCGCTCGTGCCCTCGATCGGCCATTCCTTGCGGAGATACTCATCCGGCTCGAGGATCTTCTCGCCAATGATCCATGCATCGGGAGCCCTCTCCCGCAATCGAACGAAATACTGCAATGGGTCACGCAAGCCATCGGGATGATCCACGCGAATGCCATCGAGGACACCATCACGAATCCAGTCAAGAACCCGATGGTGCGTCTGCTCAAACACGTGTGGCCGTTCAACTCGAAGTCCAACGAGAGTGTTCACGTCGAAAAAGCGGCGATAGCCAAGCTCCTGATCGGCCGTTCGCCAGTAGGCCAAACGATAGTGCTGAAGATTCAATAATTCATCCAGGGCGTCATGGTCCGAATTCAGTTCACCAATTGCTTTGTCTATCGCCTGCGAAGCTTCCGGGTGCTCTTCACAGAATCGTTGCAGAAGGCCATAAATCACTACCTTGTCGCGGTGTCGCGAGTTAATTGCTTCGGTGTCAGTCGCGTCCGGCACCGGCAGGCGCGACAGGCTGTCGGCAAGAAAGCTGAGCGTCGGGCTGTACGCGTATCGTGCCGCACGTTCAAGAATGACCGGCAAAGATCGCGGAGCGAGAGGGTATGGATGATCGGTATATCGAATCCAAAGAGAGCCACCGTCTCGAACAATCTGAATCTGGCCGGAAGCCAGAACCCGGCCATATTGATCGCCAAGCACGGGTATCAGGACCTTGTTCTGTAGCTTCACCTCGGAGGAGTGCCAATCGATGTCGAACCATGTTGCAAAGCGGCTCGATGGACCATTCTCAAGTACGTCCCACCAGTTCTGATTGCGGGGACCCGTCGCCATGTGATTTGGGACGATATCTAGCACCTGGCCTAGCTCAAGCTCTGCGAGCCTGGCGCAAAATCGCTGATGACCTTCCTCGCCGCCCAACTCTTCATTTACACGTTGATGATCGACAACATCATAACCATGCATGCTGCCCGGAGCAGCCTGTAGATAGGGTGAACAATAGACGTGCGAAATCCCCAGCGCGCGTAGATATGCGGCCGCATCCGCTGCGTCGTCGAATGTGAAATTCGCGTGCAACTGAAGCCGGTATGTCGAGGTGGGAACGCGCGGCATTTCTTGGTTGCACCGAGTTGGTTTGGGATTGTTAAAAAAAGAAGACTCAGCCGTCAGGCTATTTGATGCGCGCGCGATTGCATGAGGATGTATGCGCAGGCCACCGTCACGACCAAAACACATTCACTTCCCGCACTGGAAGCCTCAGCAGCCCCTCAATTCCGGATTGCGACTTCGACAGCAGCGCTCACTGAAAGAGCATATTCTCCGCAGGCTCAATCATCGGATCGCGGAAGTTTGACAATCCGACGCCGACCAGCCGGAATCTCTTCCCCGGTCCCAATCGCACCTTTTCTCTGAGCGCCAGTGCGATGTTCGCGAGTTCGTCCGATGAAGAAACAGGCGATGCGGGTGTTTGGCTCCTGGTCAGAATGCTGAACTCTGCCGTTTTCAGTTTCAGCACGATCGTACGAGCCGTCCTCGATTCCTTACGCGATGCCTGCCACACCTTCTCTGCGAGTCGCCGGATCATCTCGTCCGTCTCGCCCAGCAGGACATCGGTTTCGAATGTGTCTTCAGCCGAGATCGATTGGGTTGGCCGATTGGGTTCGACCGGATTATTGTCTATTCCCCGAGCCAATTCATGGAGGCGCACTCCATAGCGTCCGAATCGATCCTGGAGAACTGTAAGTTCGAGGTCTCGGATTTCTCCGACAGTCCGCACACTCACTTGCGCCAGCTTCTTTGCCGTGACCTTGCCCACGCCGGGCAATCGTTCCACGGCAAGAGGCGTAAGAAAACCAATCGCCTCATCCGGCTTGATCACAAACAATCCGTCCGGCTTCCGCCAGTCTGACGCGATCTTCGCCAGAAACTTGTTCGGTGCAACTCCAGCAGAAGCAGTCAAGTTCAATTCCTGTCGAATCTGCTCACGGATCGTCCGGGCAACGTGCGTAGCACTTGGGAGTCCGGTCTTGTTCTCTGTGACATCGAGGTAAGCCTCATCCAGCGAGAGCGGTTCAACCAGGTCAGTATGGCGCAGAAATATCTCGCGCACACTCTTCGACACCGCACGGTAGCGGGAAAAGTCAGGAGGAACAAAGACCGCATGCGGGCACAATCTTTCAGCCTGCACAGCCGGCATCGCAGATCGGACACCGAATTTTCGCGCTTCATACGAGGCGGCGCAAACCACTGATCGCTTGCCGCGCCAGGCTACGACAACAGGCACGCCTCGCAGCTTCGGATCGTCGCGTTGTTCGACTGACGCGTAGAACGCATCCATGTCCACGTGAATAATCTTGCGGAAATCCATGTGACTGGCTTGAACTTGTTTTTAGCCGAGTAGGCTCGCCGCAATGCCTTAGCGACCCGAAGCCGGCCTTTCAACAGCGTACAGCTTCACATGATAGATCCGCATGTGGTGAGGATCCATCGATAGCTGACGCCCTTGATTGCTCTGGTCCCCATTCAGCCACCGCTGTGTGACCCAGCCGCCATTGGCATCACGGCGCACTTCCTCGATGCTCGCGATGCCGCTGAGCTTGTTGTCCACGTCGGGATCACGCGCGAACGAAACTGTTAACCCGCTCCCGGCAATATAGAACTCGTTCGGCTTAGATTGAAGCGCGATCATCGCCCCGTCATCGGTCGCAAGCGCCCTGGCCGGCCACGTGCGAGATAGTGCTGCATCAAATAAATACCCGCCGAGCGGGACGGTTCGCGTAGGCCGCGGACTGTCCTTGTGCAGAACAATCGCTCGTACATCTCCCGAAGCCTGGCTCGGCAACAGCACGTCGCTCAATGCGCTCAATACTTCGTAGACATCCGCAATGCTCGGACCTGCGGATTCCGAATTCGGCGACGGCTGCGCACTTTCAATCCCGAACGGAGAAAAGCCGAATGCCTTCGCTTCTCCGTAGGCATAGAGCGCATTGTACGGAGCGCCATCCATCCGCGCCTCTGGAACAAACACCGCGTTCCCCTTGAACCTGTAGCGATCAATCCAATATTCAAAGTTGGGCCAGTAGATATCGGGCGAGTAGAAGTCCACTGAGGGAGCGGTAACGCGATAGACCGCCAGGTAGTATGGATGAGGCCCACCACTCGGATACTGGCCTGCACGCTCTCCCGGCGCAGGAAGCTGGCAGTTTACATACATCGGCAAAGCATATTCGCGCTTTCCCGCCTCAGTGACCGCCTGAATGTAGCGACCATAATTCCAGGTCATGAACACTTCAGCAGATGCATCACCGAAAGCAGCGCGCCACGTCTTCCCAACCGGATTGAAATGGACTCGCAGTTCCGGGGAAAGCAGTTCCCGATTCTTTTCAAGTTCCTGCATCAACTGAGCAGGAACGGGACTCTCGAACAAACGATCTGCGGCTACCGATCGATCGCGGCCGAGGCCCAGATAACCAACCTCATTCTCCACCTGCACCATCAGCACGGTCTGCTGATTTTCGTCTTTCTGCTTGAGATGCTTCATCAGTGCCGCAAACGCGGTGCTATCCGCCTTGAGTGTCTCGGCTCCCAGCGTGGAAAGAGTTTCAGTGGACGAACCATCCGCTGATTCGGCACGTGGAAAGCGTTTCGGATCTTGCTTGACCCATGTGGGAACGTAACTCGACACTCCATTCTTCCAACTGCCAAACCAAAGCGGCACCAGGTGCAAATGCTGCTCCCGTGCGATGTCTATCCAATGATCCAGAATGCTGAAGTCAAAGGTTCCTTCGACAGGCTCGATCTGCTCCCAGGCAACCGGCATCAGAACAGTATTGACATGCATTGCTGCGAGTCGAGGAAGAATGCTGTCTGCCTCCGCCGAGGTACCAGCCGACGAATTACCCAGCTCGCCTCCGAGAATCAGATAGGGCTTGCCGTTAACGATCAGTTGTCCACTATCGCCGGACTTAAGAATTCGAGGAAGTTCAACCGGATGCGCAATAAGGGTGCATGTGAGGCATCCGGCGAGCAGAACAGCAAGCGTTCCTTTTGGCTTCACAGCTTACCCTCCTGCCTTTCAATTTGCATGATCAAACAGACCCAGTGGAATGGCATCGCCCATCACTTTAAATCCAGCCGGCGAAGGGTGCAGATGATCGCCGCAGTCAAAGGCCGGCAAAAGCTGATCGGGATGCTGCGGATCGCGAACTACGCTGTCGAAATCAATTACAGCGTCGAAATTTCCGCTGGCGCGAATCCACCGGTTTACCGCTTGCCGATCGGCTTCGCTCAGCGGACCCGGATGATAGTACGCTGACCCCATATAGGGCGTGATCGTCGCCCCGAAGACGCGCAAACCGTGAGCATGTGCGCGCACAATGATCTGCCGGTAGGCCGCAATCACCCGCTCAACAATCCGCGCATGCTCTGCCGCCGGCACTTCGCCGTCCCGTGCCAACCCGCCCAGATCGTTTACTCCCTCGAACACAATCAGCCAACGAATGCCAGCCGGCGCAAGCACATCGCGATCGAAACGTGCCAATGCATTCGGCCCCAGTCCGTCTGTTAATAGATGATTGCCACCGATGCCCTGGTTGGAAACACCGATGTTCCGCGATGCCGCTGAGCCTTGCAGCCTACCTGCAAGCACGTCCGTCCAGCGATCATTTCCATTCGTCGTTGCACCGTGTCCGTCGGTGATGGAATCGCCGAGGGCAACCACTGCTGCTGCCCCTGCAGGAGCCTGCACGTCAATCTCGGAGATTTGATACCAGTGATCCACATGCTTTGGCTCAACAAGAGTGGCCGCACTCACCTGGTCGCCATGAACGTAATACGATGTCGCGCGCGATCCCGGATGCCCCGTCTGTGGCGCGGGTGGCGACAGCAAACGAAAGGTCACTGCCAGGTCCGAAAGCGGCGGCACGGCATAATCTACGGGGTCTGAGATCATTTCCGCACCCGGCGGGATCACAGCTTCCGCGCTCCCTGCAAAGGTCAGCGGACGATCAGTTGCCAGGTCGATTGAGGACGATGCTGGCGAAACTGGCCGTGCGATGTGCGCGGACGAAATACGCAGCGCTTCCGTTCCGAAGGCGTTGGAAAGGTGCACGCGCAGCGCCGGTCCGCCGACGGACAAATGAAATACTTGCCGCACGGTCGCATCGGTAAGATCGTCCATCGGCAATGCATTGTGCGGCTCCGGTATCTGCTGCGACGTACCCCAACTCGCAACCCACACCAACGGCATGGATACACGTTGAGGCTGCGCTCCCGCTTCGACGTAATTCAAACTCACAATCGACAAAAAGAGCGCGAAGAAATTTAGTGCCTGCTTCAAGGTTGACGGTTTAATATGGACCCCCAACTAAATCGCTTTGCGAAAACGTCCAAAGCATAACACTCGGGAGTAGCTGCGTGACGGTCATTAAGAATTCCCATCTAACTCTTTTTCTCCTGGTTGCGATTTGCGCATCCGGTCCCTGTTCCGCGAGCGCTCAAAGTGCGGCTCCGTCGCCAGTCACCTTCACTGCCGATCAAGACCACCAGAACATGATGGATCAGCTCGGCGTCAAGGCTCTGCGGCCAGGGCCAAGCGGAGATGAGAATGCTCCGAACCACGCCAACTACGACGAGTCGAAGGCCAATCCCTACCCCAACGTCCCTGACCCGCTGACTCATGAACGACGGCCAGAAAGTAACGACACCCGCAATGTGGTGGGATAAACGCCGTCCCGAAATCGTTGAGATGTTCTCAAAGTATGTATATGGCCGCGTCCCGAACAACGTCCCCAAAGTCTCCTGGACGGTGAACACGGTCGACCATGAGATGATCGGATTCACGCCGGTCATCGCCAAAGACGTCGAGGGCGTCGTCGACAACTCCTCGTATCCGGCAATCAATGTCCACATTCACATGATGGTGGTTTTGCCCGCTCGCGCCAAAGGACCGGTACCGGTGCTGATGATGTTTGGCCGCGCCGGCTTTCCCCAATCCCAACGAACCTTCTGGCGGAGATCTGGACGAAGGTCAACAAGGCCTGGGAAGCTTTGCTCATTCAGCAGGATCCATCGCTCAAAGCAGGTGTTCGAGCAGCACCCCGCGTGGCAGCCGGTCAAGGCCACGCCGTTCCAATTCCCTCAGTTGAATGAAGATGGCGGACTGCCCAACACCTGGCAACTGGTCGCGGCAGGCTGGGGATTCGTTCTCTTCGATCCAGCCAGCGTACAGGCCGATGACGGAGCAGATATTACCCGCGGGATCATCGGCCTCGTGAACAAAGGACAACCGCGAAAACCCGAAGATTGGGGTGCGCTGCGCGCATGGGCCTGGGGCGCCGGGCGCGGTCTTGACTATCTGGAGACCGACCCCGCCGTCGATGCAAAACATGTTGGCATTGAGGGCGTTTCGCGTTACGGCAAGGCCGCACTCGTCACCATGGCATTCGATCAGCGATTCGCCATGGTCCTTGTTGGGTCGTCGGGCAAAGGCGGCGCCACTCTGCTGCGCCGTAACTTTGGCGAAGCGGTTGAGAGCCTTACCGGTGGCGAGTATTACTGGATGGCCGGCAATTTCATCAAGTACGGGACATCCGAGGCAACATTTGGAAGCATGACACCCGGAGATATCCCCGTCGACTCGAATGAGCTGATCGCGCTATGCGCGCCGCGGTTAACCTTCATCAGCTACGGAATTCCCGCCAAGGGCGACGCCAAGTGGCTCGATCAGCAGGGAAGCTTCATGGCCACCGTGGATGCAAGCCGTGTATTCACTCTGCTCGGCGCCAAGGGCCTCACCATCGAAGGCGACTACCGCACGGCGCAGATGCCGCCGGTCAATACCGGTCTTCTCGATGGCCAGCTTGCCTGGCGCCAGCACGATGGTGGACATACCGACGCACCGAACATGAAGTACTTCATCGAGTGGGCCAACAAGTTTATCGGCCATACGCCTTCGCAGTGAATTGCGCTTGAGGCCCCGTACGACTGAAGTCCTCGCGGCAGAAGGCTATTGCGGCAGCACCTCGAGACCAACGACTGTTGCATACCCCCTGACCGGTTCAAAACTGACGAGCAGCTTTCCCTGCGCATTCGGCACAAGACCGGGAAATTTGCGGGTTATGCCATCTGTCCCGTTTGCTTCCTTCGCGAGATCGAAATTCTGCAGGAGCACCTTGCCGTTGCAAAACACGTTGAAGACGTGCTCCGTTGCCTTGCCTTTGCTCTCAGAATTCAACATCTCTCCAGGACTGTTTTGGCGTCCCGCAAAATACAGTGTCAGCACATATCTCCCAGGCGTCACCGGAATCGCGTAGGAAAAGTTCCCCCATCGCTCCGACTCGAACAACTCCGGATCATCGGTGCCGGTAGCAGTCGTCGCGTACGCGGCGAGCTGGCCACCTTCGAAGTAGCTATCCGGACTCCACCAATGGCTGTCATTGGAGTAGTAGGGCGTCTGCCTTGCCAGAACGCGCACCGGACGCATGTGGCCTTTAAACCCAGGCAGGATTTCGATTGCGGAAAGTGTCGCCTGCTTCCCTTCTTCCCCAGCAAACTCAAGGTGAAGCAAGCCGTCTGCTGCCGGTGTGATATCCGAAAACACCCTGGTATCTGCCGCGAGGCTCCCTCCGGCGTCCGCTACGATGTCAAAGTCATTGAGCAGAGTTTTGCCATTTGCACGAATCCTCATGATCCGGCTACCTTCTCCACCGGCTCCTCCGGACTCAGGGCCGAACACAGTCTCGGCGAAGTGAAGCCGCAGCTCGTAGATCCCTTTCGGCAACGGAATGTCGTAGCGAAATTCTCCTTGCCGGCTGCTGCGGTAAAACCACGGATCCTGTGTACGCGCGATATGTGGAATCGAGCTTCTTAATGCAGACCCACCAGTAAAGCCGTAATCCGCGCTCCAGAGTTTACCTGCATGATCTACGAGGCTTCTGCTGCTGCCGGCCAGAATTCGAATCTCCTGCCCGACCGGCGGCCCGATAAGCGAATCCGGCCCCTGGCTCTGGATTTCGATTGCTGTAGCCGCTGGTGGCGAATCTTTTTGCCGATGAATCCGCATCCACGAATAGGCGAGTCCGAAGCCTAAAAGAAGCAGCCCGATAATTCCGACTACCCACCACTGATAGATCGGGTGCCGCTTCTGCTGGGTTGCAACCTCGGCAGGTGAATCGGCGATTGCATTGGCGACCTGGACAGCTGGAGTCTGGAAATGACTTACGGCGGGGGCACGCACGCCGGCCTCAAAACGCGGCACATATTGTCCTACAGGTATTGTGATGTGCAGTTGGTGCGCTGCGCCTTCCCCTGCGTAATACTCCGCCAGCCGTTTGCGCAGCCGGTTTGCTTCTACCCGCACAATAGAATCGGAATCCTGATCGAAAGATTCCCTGCGCTGAAAGACCTCCAGCGCAATCGAATATTCCTTGATCTGATTTGCTTCTCCTGCGAAGAACTTTTCGCAGAGATACGACAACAGCCGCGCGAGCTTTGGGGCGCGAATGAACTCTTTCGACTCCAGAAGAGCCGCAAGTTCAGCTCTTTGCAGTTCACGTTCGGCTGTTTCCACGATTCCCATCGGCATTTCGCGACGCTTTCAACCGCAGCTGCCCACTCTTGAGATTCGAGTCCACAGCCATATTAGTTCCACTTAATTGTTGCTGTCTGGATTTAACGGTGTAGGTAGCGGGCCCTGCACCGTATGTAACGGTGTTAACCCTGGCCCCAAACTCTGGAAACTGCCTGCAACCTCTGGCAATCCCATTCCTGTAAGTTGCTTACAAAGCAGGGGCCTGCGGCTAGCATCCGCGCGTGTAACAGGAATGCAACGGGTAAGTAGCAGGTATAGCGTTGTTGTCTTGCTCCGAAGGTCGTTTACTTGGTTTCGACGTTGAGCAGATCGCCAGAACCGGTACCAGCAAGGCAAGCGAGATGCTCCCCGTGAAGGAGGAAAGACCATGAGCACTTTCACGATGAAGCTGATTGTAGCGTCCCTTGCTATCTGCGTGTCCCCCTTGATCAGGGCAGAACTTGCTTTGGATCTGCCCAAGACTGAGGAGATCGCGAAGTCAGCGGAGCTAAAAGGCGACCTCGAGCGCGTCCACAATAATTACCTGCTGGCAATCTCCTATTACCAGCAAGCCCTGAAGGTCACTCCTAAGAACCCTACCCTGCTAAACAAGCTTGGAATCTCCGAACTGAAACTGGGCGACAGGGGCCAGGCGCGCAAGTACTTCAGCCGGGCACTGAAGGCTGATCCTAAAAACATCTCGGCCCTCAACAACCTCGGCGCCGTTGCTTACCTTGATAAGAAGTACAAAACCGCGGTCAAATACCTGAAACAGGCTCTCGAACTTGACGAATCCAGCGCGCCGTCCCATCTCAATCTTGCCGAGGCGTGGATGGGCCTCAATCAGATTGACCGAGCCATGACGGAATACGCCCGGGCGATCGAACTGGATGCTGACATTCTGAGTGAAAGCCAAACCGGCATCGCTGCCCGCGTGAGCACTCCGGCACAGCGGGCGGCCGTTGATTACCTGATCGCAAAGGCCTACGCCAAGCGCGGCAACTACGACGGTGCTTTGGAGTACCTCAAGCGCGCCAAGGCAGAGCACTTCGCCGAGCTCAAAAGAGTCTATAAGGACCAGGAGTTTGCATCACTTTGGGTGGACCCGCGTCTGCAGGCCATCGTTAAGCCCTAAAGACCTGATTTCAAATTTGGTTGCGCCTCGCAGTGTTAAGCCGCTGCGAGGCGCAGCAACGTTTGAATGGATTTGTGCAATCCGTTCAGCTCTATGGCAACTTCGCGGCGCCACACCGGCATGTGACTCTGATCACGGTAATTGCGGGAAGCAGATCCTATATTCCTCGCAGAATTGCGGGCCGGTTCCCATCGCGACCTGATTCTGGCTCCCATCCCTTCTTTCCTGATGAATCAGGCCTTCCATGAACCTGGTCCGCCTTGACACGCCGTGTGGCACAGGGCAGATACGCGGGGGATTTCCTATGAATCACAACAAGCGGAAGATCGTCATCATTGGTGGCGGAATTGCCGGGCTCAGCGCCGCCGTGTATGCGCTGAAATGTGGCTATGACGTCGAGGTCATGGAAATGCACGACATGGCTGGAGGCCTCGCGATGAGCTGGCGCCGCGGCCCGTACACCTTCGAGACCTGCCTGCATTGGTTGATAGGCTCCAGCCCGAAAGGCGAGTTTCACGCCCACTGGAAAGATATCTTTGACATCGAGAAGTTGACGTTCATCGATCCTGCGGAGTTCGTCCGAATCGAAACCGAAGCAGGCGATCGCCTCAGGATCTTCACCAACGTGGATCGCCTCGAAGAGGAACTACTTCGCCGTGCTCCGCAGGATTCAGCCGCAATCCGCGATTTCACGCATTCCGTGCGCGCTCTCGGCAAGTTCCGCATGCTCGATCCCGCAGGAGGCCTGACGCAAAACTGGTGGGACGTTCTTCGCGATCTGCCGATCTTCCCCCTTCTCGGAAAGCTCGGCAAGATGAGTGGCAAAGAGTACGGCAGCCGCTTTTCCGATCCATTATTGAAGAGCTTCTTTTCAACCGGCGACGTCGGAAAGCTTACCGCCATCGCCATGGTGCTTTCTCTGGCCTGGATGAACACCGGCAACGCAGGATACTGCATCGGCGGGTCGCAGGCGATGATCCGGCTCATTCAGGAGAAGATCACGAGCCTCGGAGGCAGTATCCGCTTCAGATCCAAAGTCGAGCGCGTTCTCGTCGACAACGACACAGCAGTAGGTGTGCAACTCGCGAACGGGGACACGATCGCCGCCGATTGGGTGATCTCCGCTGCGGATGGCCACGCGACCATCTTCGATATGCTCGGCGGCAGGTACCTTGACCCTGCGCTCGGCAAGATATACGAAGACCGACAGACTTTTGCATCGTACCTCCAGGTATCCCTTGGCATCGCGCGCGACCTCGGTGATCAGCCTCCTATGCTGACGCGCATTCTGGAATCGCCGCTCGCAGTAGACCCCGGCACACAGACCAATCACATTCCATTCCGCTTCTTCAACTTCGATCCGACCTTCGCGCCTCCGGGCCGAACTGCCGTCACCAGCATCCTTCCCACTCGCAACTTCGCCTATTGGACCTCACTCCGTCACGATGATTTTGCCGAATACCACGCTCAGAAGAATCGCATCGCGGACGCGGTCATCACCGTGCTGGAAAAACGCATACCGGGCGTGCGCAAAGATGTCGAGGTTATCGACGTATCCACTCCGGCATCGGTCATTCGCTACACCGGCAACTGGAAAGGCTCGCAGGAAGGCTGGCTTATCGAGCCGGGCTCGGGCTTCAAACTCTTGCCCAATACCCTGCCAGGATTGGATCGCTTCATGATGGTCGGTCAATGGGTGATGCCAGGTGGCGGCCTGCCGTCAGGCCCCATGACCGCCCGGCCCGCGGTGAAGGCGATATGCAGACATGATCACGTACCGTTCGATCTGCATCGCGAAAATGCTCCGAAATCTGAGTTAGTCGGAGTTTGATCTCGCGATCCGACTTGCAACCAGGGACGGCCCCAGTGGAGCCCTAACCCCTGCTCTGTCTTCAGCAGGCGTTACTTTTGTGAGTGCTCATTCAGCCCCATTGAGCCCCAGGGAATCTGGCGCATTTCACTGAAATCTGGTCCTCTTGAAATACCAAAAGGCCCGGAATAGAGCACAGATTCCTTACCCCTGGGAACCTCTGCCCTTAGAGGCTTTCATCGCCTATTCGCATCCTCTGACGCTGAAGAGATTGTGCAGGTGAGCCATTCGAAGGCGGCTTGCTCGCGCTGAAATCTCACCTGGTTCCACACAGAGGTTCTTGAGTGAATCACTTTCCCCATGAACCAGGAGCCTCCATGCAAGAAAGACCTGTCCGCCTCCGTGTCTTGAGCCTTCCACTTTCTCTTGCCCTGCTCACGGCTGTCATCCCCTTCTTGAGCGGCTGCGGATATTTTGCGGTCACCAATCCTGCGTTCTATGCCGGAATCTCGGCGCCCGGAAGCACCCTCCGTGTAAACCAGCAGATGCAACTGAAAGACAATGCCAGGACGACCGGCGTGCCGGTCATTTTCTTCGTCAACGGAGTCCAGGGCGGAAACTCGGAGTTTGGGACCATCGACAGCAACGGCCTGTACACAGCTCCGGCGATTGTTCCAGTTCCAAATACCGTCGCCATCACCACCACGACCGCCAAGTTTCCTAACGATCCTCCGGGAGCAGTTGCAATCGGGATCCTGAACCCGATTCCGGTTTTGACCTCGGTGACGCCGACCGGCCTTTCTGAAGGAACCACCATGGTCACAGTGGGCGGCTCTCAGTTCGTCTATGGTGCGCAGATCGTTTGGAACGGCAAAGCCGTCCCCACCACATTCGTTTCTTCCACTCAGCTTGTTGCATCGATACCTGCGCCAAATCCCGGCACATTCCCATTAGCCGTAAGCAATCCGGATCCCGGCTCGGTCACAACGAAATCAATCCCCGTCAAAGTCGGGCCGGGGCAGGTTGTACTCACGCTGCAGACCTATGAAGGCACCGATGTTCGCGTAAGCAATCCGCTCCGCATCGGCCTCACCGTTGAAGGCACCGACAATACAGCGGTTAATCTATCGGTCAACGGAATCCCCGGAGGAAACGCTCAGCTCGGTACCGCGGTTTCCAACTCCGACGGTTCAATCACCTACACCGCGCCGCCCGTCGTTCCCAGCCCCAACATAGTCCAGCTCACGGTCACGAGCGTCGACAACCCAGGCGTCTCCATCAACCACAACATCTCTGTCTTGAATCCAATTCCGATTCTCAGTTCCGCAACTCCAACTTCGTTCAACGTCGGGCCCGCCTCAGTCATCGTCCAGGGACAGAACTTCATCTCCGGCGCGCAAGTACTGATGAACGGTGCGGCCGTGCCCACAACCTTCAACAGCGGCGGTCAACTCACAGCAAGCCTCAACCTTACCCAGCCCGGCACGCTCGATTTGCAAGTGCTCAATCCGAGTCCCGGACCAGCCACCTCAAACGACTTGATTGCAGACGTGGCAGGCGGTGCGCCGGTTCTCCCAGTAGCACCTGAGGACGCAGTGCGGTTCCTTGATCAGGCGACCTTTGGAGCGACCGACGCGGATGTCCACCACCTCTCGCAAATCGGCTACCAGCCCTGGCTCAATGAGCAGTTCAACATCCCGCAAACTCTTCACGAACCCATCGTAGAGCAGGCACTCGTTGTGAATAATCCTGCTTGCGGCTCCGATCTAAAGTGCAATGCATCTCTGTTTCTCCAGAACAACGAAAGCGAGATTTATGTTGAAAATGCGTTCTGGCAAACTGCCACGGCGGCCAGTGATCAGCTCCGGCAGCGCATGCAATACGCTCTCTCAGAGCAATTCGTAATAACCGGAACGACACCGGCCGTACAGAACATGCCGCGCGGTGAAGCTGCCTACTACGACATGCTCGGTGCCGACGCCTTCGGAAACTTCCGGCAGTTGCTTGAGGACGTGACCCTGAGCCCGATGATGGGACAGTTTCTCTCCATGCTTCAGAACGACAAGGGCAACGCGAACACTGATCCGGATGAAAACTATGCGCGCGAGGTCATGCAGCTCTTCACCATCGGTCTCTATCAGTTGAACGACGATGGCACCCAGAAGCTGGATTCATCCGGCAATCCGATTCCCACTTACTCGAATACCGATGTCATGGGTCTGGCAAAGGTGTTCACCGGCTTCAGTTGGCACGTCCCGGGCAACACCAGCGACACGGCATGGTCCAACTGCTGCATCTATGTCGGCACCGGATATGGCGAAGATCTTCTGCCCATGCAGGCCTACCCAAACCATCACTCCACCGAAGAAAAGAATTTCCTCGGTGTAACCATCCCGGCATCCGGCTCGCCAGATCCAAACGGCGATCTCAAGACTGCCCTCGATACTCTTTTCAATCACCCGAACCTGCCGCCATTCTTCTCAAAGCAGTTGATTCAGCATCTGGTGCACGTCCAATCCCAGCCCGGCGTACATCGGTCGGGTCGCCGCGGTTTTCAAGGATAACGGCCAAGGCGTTCGCGGCGACATGAAGGCCGTTATCACTGCGATTCTTCTCGACCCTGAAGCCCGCGATGCTGCAACAAACGCCGGCAATCCGCAATACGGAAAGGTCCGCGAAGCTTTACTTCGCTACACCAACTGGGCGCGCGCATTTACGGCGCAGTCGCGAACCGGATCGTATTACCTCGGCAGCACAGAGGATCCAATCTGGGGTCTTGGTCAAATGACCATGCGTTCCCCCACAGTCTTCAACTGGTTTGCTCCCGGCTATTCGCCACCCGGAACCAGCATCGGGCAAGCCGGACTTGTCGCGCCAGAAATGCAGATGACAAACGTCACCACCGTTGTCGGGTATTTGAACTTCATGCAGTTCGCAATCGGCAGCGATGCGAAGAACGGGTCCGATCTCTTTTCCTCGTACGGCGCCGAATTGAACCTTGCAAACACGCCAGATCAGCTTGTGGATCGAGTCAATCTCCTGTTGATGGCGGGACAGATGGACAGTACCCTGCGCGGCGAAATCGTCGGTGCAGTGGGCGCCATCCCCGTTCCGACAGGAAACCAGAACGCGATCAACGCTGCACTTACCGCACGCGTGCAAACGGCAATTTATCTAACGATGGCTTCACCGGCTTTCTGTGCGCAGTTCTAGGAGACGACAGTGAACAAATTCGAACGATCCCGCCGCCAGTTTCTTCGGACAGCCTCGATGGCTTCCATGGCAGGCCTTTACGCCAGCCCGTTCTTGATGGAACTGAATTCCGTGGCGGCAATGGCGCAGAGTTCCGGAGCATCCGACTACCGCGCCCTCGTGTGCGTGTTCCTGCAGGGCGGCAACGACGGCCACGGCACGGTAATCGCCACAGATCCAGCATCCTATTCCGCCTTCACCCAGGCTCGTTCGGGCGCACCCGGCCTCGCTTATCCGATGAGCCAATTGTTGCCAATCGTGCCGAAGACTTCGCAGAGCGGACGCACGTTCGCACTCAATCCCTCTCTCGTCGGACTTCAGAATCTCTTCAATGCAGGACGGGCGCAGTCGTCGCGAATGTCGGCACCCTCATCGCACCGGCGACCAAGGCGCAGGTGATGAGCAGTTCCGTTCCGCTACCTGCCTCTCTCTATTCGCATTTCGATCAAACAGCGGCGTGGCAAGCGATCGCGTCCAACGGCGGAAGCGCAGAGCACATTGGCTGGGGCGGATCCGTGGCCGATCTCATCGAGAGCATGGGCATGAACTCAAACTCCATGTTCACCTGTATCTCGACTTCAGGAATTGCGCTATTCCTCTCCGGCCAATCGTCCTATCAACTCAACGTCACCTCGGCTGGCCCGATTCCCATCGCTGGCATGGCTCAGCCGCTATTCGGCCAACCGGCAGGCACCAACGCCCTGTCGTCCATCCTTACAGCCGACGAAGCAAATCTATTCGCAAAAGAATACGAGGTCGTCGTGAATCGATCGCAGCAGGCGCAGGAGCAACTCTCCACTTCTATGCTCCCCGCCGGCCCCACTGGCATTGCCGATCCGCCACAGTACCTCGATCCGGTCACCAACAAGCTCACCGACAATCCTCTCGCCACGTCGTTGCAGACCGTCGCCCGCATCATCGGCGGACGTTCAGGATTGGGAGTGAACCGGCAGATTTTCTACGTGCAACTCGGCAGCTTCGACACCCACAACAACCAGGCTCAACTCCATGCGGTCCTCCTCACGCAGCTTGGACAGGCTCTTGAGTACTTCGATGGGCTGATGACATCTTCCGGTCTCGGCGACCAGGTCACCACGTTCACTGCTTCAGACTTCGGCAGAACCCTAACATCCAACAGCAATGGCACAGACCACGGTTGGGGAAGTCATCACTTCGTGGTGGGCGGTGCCGTGCAGGGACAGGACATCTATGGCCAATACCCCATCGTCGGCGCAAACCAGGCGAACGACGTCGGCGCTGGCCGCCTTATCCCTGCGATTTCCGTGGACGAATACGCCGCAACCCTGGCCCGATGGTTTGGCTTATCCGACGGGCAGATCCGCCAGATTCTCCCCAACCTCGGCAACTTCGGATCAAGCCCATACCTCGGCTTCATGGGATAGAAGTTTCTTCTCAATCTAGCGCGTTTGATCGAATTGAATTGGTTTGTGCGGCGAAGCTGAAGAGTGACGCTCGCTGCCATTGACGGTTTGGCGCCTGGATAAGCTTGCTGATTCCAGATCGCGACTCACTCGAGCAGCGCGAGTACGCCCGGATGCTGGGCCAGGAATAAATGCCGCCCCGCTGCACGGAAACCAGGAAGCCCGTCAACATGCAGGCGCTGGTTGGCAACTTGAGGATCCCCACCTCGTTCGCAATAATGAAAGATGCTATGTCTAAACAACAATTTCAGACTGAAGTAAACCAGCTACTGCACCTGATCGTCCATTCCCTTTACTCCCACCCGGAAATCTTCCTCCGCGAACTCATCTCCAACTCCTCCGATGCGCTCGACAAGCTGCGCTACCTCAGCTCTTACCGACGACCAATACAAGGCTCTCGTCGGCAACGGCATTGAGTCGCCCCGCATCGACCTCGAACTTGACGAAGCCAATAAGACTCTCACCATCTCCGACACCGGCGTCGGCATGAGCGAGGAAGACCTCGTATCGCACCTCGGCACCATAGCCCGTTCCGGCACAAAGAATTTCCTCGCCCAGCTCTCCGGCGATGCCCGCAAGGACTCGAACCTCATCGGCCAGTTCGGTGTCGGGTTCTACTCTGTTTTCATGGTCGCCGACAAGGTCCAGGTCCTCTCGCGCAAGGCTGGCGAAGAGCAAGACATTTAAGTGGACCAGCGACGGCAAGACCGGATTCGACATCGAGGAAGTCTCCGGCGCCGAAGCCCGCAAGAGCGCCGGAACTACCGTCCTTATCCACTTCAACGATGAGGGCGCACAGTACGCCAATGGCTGGCGTCTCACGGAGATCGTCAAGAAATACTCCAACCACATCGCCTTCCCCATCTTCCTCACGCACGACAAGAGCGAGTGGAACGCCGAGAAGAAGGAATCCATCAAGACCCGCACTACCGAGCAGGTAAACGCCGCAAGCGCGATGTGGCAGCGCACCAAATCCGAGCTCAAGGACGACGACTACAAGGAGTTCTACAAATCCATCACCGGCGACTGGGAAGACCCGCTCTTCTGGTTCCACACCCGGGCCGAAGGCACGCTCGAGTACACGACCCTCTTCTATATTCCTTCAAAGGCCCCGCTCGACCTCTACCAGGCCGACTACAAGGGCGGCGTCAAGCTCTACGTCAAGCGCGTCTTCATCATGGATGACTCCAAGGACCTGCTGCCGCAGTACCTCCGCTTCGTCCGCGGCATCATCGACTCGCGAAGACCTCCCGCTCAACGTTTCGCCGCGAGATCCTGCAGCAGAACAAGGTGCTCACCAGCATCAAGACTGCCAGCGTCAAGAAGATCCTCTCCGAGCTGAAGAACATCGCCAAGCGACCCTGAGAAGTACGCGAAGTTCATCGCCGAGTACAACCGTCCGCTCAAGGAAGGTCTCTACAGCGACTTCGCCAACCGCGAGACGCTGCTCGACCTCATCCGCTTCAAATCCACTAAAGTTGATGGCCTGACCTCGCTCGCCGACGCCAAGGAGCGCATGCAGCCCGAACAGAAGGCGCTCTACTTCATCACCGGCGGCTCTCGAATCGATGCTGCGCAATTCGCCGCTGCTTGAGATTTACAAGAAGAAGGCATCGAGGTCCTCATCCTCGACGACGACATCGACGAGATCGTCTTTTCGACCATCGACGAAGTTCGGCGAAATCGATCTGAAGGCGTCAACAAGTCCGCCACCTCGGAAGACCTCAAAGACGACTCCGCCCCGGAAAAAGCCGAAGAACTCAAGCCTCTGCTTGAGAAGATCAAGGCCTCGCTCGGCGACGCCGTCAAAGAAGTGCGCGCCTCATCCCGCCTCGCGGATAGTCCGTCCGTCATCGTCTCCGACGAAGACGAACCTTCAGCCCGAATGCGCCAGATGATGCAGGCCATGGGCCAGAAGGAATCTGCCAGAACCGCAACCCACGCTCGAGATCAACCCTGATCACGAGATCATCAAAAAGCTGCTCGCCGACCCCAGCAAGCAGCAAGATAGAAGACGCTGCGTGGCTCCTCTTCGACCAGGCACTCTCTGCTCGAGGGCGTGCCGCTGAAAGACCCCGCCACCTTCGTCCAGCGCCTGAACCGAGTGCTTAATCAGTCCATCTGAATCCAAACACAAGTCGCAAGACGCCTCCCGCGAGGCAGGTGCCTGGGCGTAATGACCAGGTCTTGAGAATGCATGCCACCGTTGCGTAAAGACACACGCTGGCAATCCCAGAGACGTATCTAGTTAGTTCTAGATCAATAAATTGAGGAAAAGTTTGGAGGCGCGGGCCGGGATCGAACCGACGCATAAAGGTTTTGCAGACCTCTCCCTTACCACTTGGGTACCGCGCCTTTGGCAGGGCTATCTTTAGTGTGTCAGCCTGCTCCATATCAGCCGTTAGCCAACCCGGCTGGCGCCGGAGGGCGACTTGGAGCGGGAGACGAGATTTGAACTCGCGACCCTCGCCTTGGCAAGGCGATGCTCTACCACTGAGCTACTCCCGCTTACTCAATCGAGTATACCGGGCCGGCCAAACGGGGTCAAACCGCCCGGGACTCGCATCCATGCGGACCTCAAATCACAGCGTTCAAGCAGCGGCTTCCGCTGCTGCCCCGACCCGCTTCTCGACTGCTGACGATCTCGCCATCCCGCATATGCAGGATTCGGTCCGCGATCGCCGCCGCCTCAGGATTATGCGTAATCATCAGCGTCGTCTGCCCAGCTCGCGATTCGAGCGCATGCAGCATCTTCAACACTGCGTCAGAGTTCTTCGTATCCAGATTGCCGGTCGGTTCGTCAGCCAGCACAATCGCAGGCCGCGTGATCAGCGCCCGTGCAATCGCCACCCGCTGCTGTTCACCGCCCGCTCAATTCCGAAGGCCGGTGTTGCAACCGACCAGCGATCCACAGAAGATCGCTCAGATGCTCCAAGTAGGCTCTATCCATCGGCTCCTTGCGTCCGCTGATCGTGTAGGCAATTTCGATATTGCCCATCGCCGAAAGTGTCGGCAGCAGGTTGAATTTCTGAAATACAAACCCGATCCGGTGTTCCGCATGCGCGTGCGGTCCGCGTCGCTTAAGCTGGCAAAATCCACCCCATCGATCACAACCTTGCCTTCGCTCGCTCTCGTAAGCCCGCCCAGAAGGTAAAACAGTGTCGATTTTCCGGAACCCGAAGGCCCCACAATCGCCACAAATTCACCGCGCTTCACTTCGAAAGAAACGTGGCGGACCGCTGCGACCATAATCCGGCCCGCGGCGTAAACCTTGCTCAGATTTTCAGCAAGAATGATAGGAGTAGCTGCTTCAGCCTGCACATCCTTCATTGTAAATGTCAGAACCGATTGGCCGTCCGCTGCCAGCCCGCTCACATCAACGCATTCTGCTCTGCGTATTCGCGGTTCGGATGCACTAAACTGGAGACGCAGCGATCTCACAGCAGGTCCCATTCAATGACATCGAAAGCCAATCTCCTTAGTTCAATCGAAGCCGCCGCCACCAAAGCAGGCCTCAAGCTTGTCTCCGCCTCCGAAGCGGCCGACCTCAACGGTCAACCCACGCAAATCTTTCAACTTGGCCTTCCCAGCCTGGATGACCGCCGCCTGCAACTCGAACTGAGCGAGGCCTTCGACTTCGACAAGCAAGATTTGCTCCCTGCAATGGCGGCGCACTTGGCTGCCGAAGCGAAGCGCCTGCGCAACCCGCGCCCCGAGTGCTACGTCACCCTCGGTGGCCTGCCTCTCGCCTTCGGCAAATTCCAGTGGCCCTTCCACCGCTCTACTTCGGGCTCTGACACCTACATTGTCCACGGCGAAATCTCGCTTGCCGATGGCGGCACGCACAACCTCCACGCCAAGGTCGCCGCGTCCGTCACCGTCACCTTTGCCGAGATCGTGCCCGCGATGGAACAGCCCTACGCCGAGTCCTTTGTCTATAACGCCATCCGCAAAACCGTCGACTTCGGCCAGCTTGAGTTCCTCAAGTCGAGCAATCGCCAGCCCGTTCCCGTCACCACGCGCTTCTACAGCCGCTGGCAAAAGAAGTTTCTCTTCACTGAGACAGATGACAAGGAACGCCTCCGCCTATCTGCTCAGCAAGGTCTACTGGCTTTCCGGAGTTCTGGGCAACAGCAAGCCCGTGTGGATCTCCGATCCGAAGGACGCCCAATACCTGAACACGACGGAACAGGATCTCCTGCGCATGGCCGGACACGAAGCTGGCGAAGGCCTGATGACGCTCGACGGAGAATACGCCGCAGCAACTCCGCAACTCATGGCGCGCGCAGCCGAGTACGAGCCAGCCCGCGACGCAGCCCTCAACTTCACTAAGCCGCAATTCAACGAGTCCATGCGCTCCGGCCACGCAAACATGTAAGTTCGGTAGAGTCGATCGCAGTTCTTCTTGATTAGGAAAATGCTATGGCAGAAATGCCGAGCCGGTGTCTTGCACCGGGGCACGACTTTTCGTCGTGCGTCACCTGACGGCTTCATAGACTGGGAAAGACCGTCGAGGCAGGCTTGTATCAGGGCATGACTTCAGTCATGCCGATAAGCCAAAACAAATCCGCTTGGGCTTCAGCCCCTGCGAACTCCTTTTTGGGACTACGGCTTTAGAATCTCAGAGTCTTAATATAGCGCGGGCACTTACAGCGCAGTCCCACACCCCGAGCAGAACTTCGCCCCCACCGGGTTCGTCTTGCCGCATTTTCCGCACGCTACCAGCGTCCCCGGCTGAGCGATTGAAGTTGGATTCTGCACAGGCGCTCCTGCCCCAGGCGGCACATTCCCAGTCATGTTGATAGGCTGCCCATAAGCAGGCATCGTAATGCCCAGCGCCGCGGCAATCCCCGCCGCCTGGATCGCATTAAACTCCCTCACCCGCCCGGGCATGAAGAAGCATTCAATAAACCCGAGCACCCACGGAAACGGCGTCCAGCAGAAGCAGGCATACAGAATGCCCAACCCCGTCCGGCGGAGATAGAAGTGGTGAATCCCGAACCCGCCCAGAAACAGAGCCAGCAAGATCCCCACAACCTCATCGCGACGCACCTGCTCGTATTGCTGGTAAAACACTGCCTGCGCATTCACATAAGCCGTGGTTGTCATGGCCAAATTCCAAGCGTTCCTTGCATTAAAACATACGCACCGGACGGTCGAGGAGTTCCCCACAGCCCTTGCTTAGAACCCCTCGTTCCCTGCCACAGCCTGCTCTCCGTTTAGCATCGTATCTGTATGACGAGCCATACCGCTGGCGGTACCTTCAAGATCGGCGGCGTTCTCCCCGTCCACCGTCTCGGTTACGGAACCATGCGCCTTGTCGGCGACGGCGCCTGGGGCGAACCAGACAATCCAGACGAAGCCCGCTGCGTCCTCCGCCGCGCCGTCGACCTCGGCGTCACCCTCATAGACACCGCCGACGCCTACGGCCCCGAGATCGCCGAACGCCTCATCTGCGAGGCTCTCCACCCGTACCCGGCAGACCTCGTAATCGCCACCAAGGGGGGCATCACCCGCCAGGGCCCCGCCAAAACCGAGTACGTCGGCCGCGCCGGCTATCTAATCCAGTGTGTCGAAATGAGCCTGCGACGCCTCAAGCTCGAGCGCATCGAACTATACCAACTCCACCGCATCGACCCGCGCACTCCCCTCGAAGAATCCCTCGGCGCGCTGAAACAGATGCAGGACCATGGCAAACTCCGCCATATCGGCCTCAGCGAAGTCACGCCAGCCGAAATCCACCAGGCGCAAGATCGTCCCCATCGTCAGCGTCCAGAACCGCTACTCGCTCGCCGACCGCCGCCACGAAGAGACCCTCTCCTGGTGCGAACAGCACAACATCGCGTTCCTTCCCTGGTATCCCATGGCTGGAGGCAAGCTTCTCAAGCCCGACCATCCCTTCTCGCAGAAGCTCGCACAACTGGCCACGCGCTACGACGCCACTCCCGCGCAGCTCTCGATCTCGTGGCTTCTGCACCGTTCGCCCGTAATGCTTCCGATCCCGGGCACATCGCAGGTAAAACACCTCGAAGAAAACATCGCCGCCGCTTCACTCCAGATCGGCCCCGATGAATGGGCACAACTCGAGGAGGCACCCAGCAACCTTCCTGAGGCAATTACTTCGCGGCCGCGTCCTTCTCGTCCTTCTTCTCGCTAGGCCGCGGCGTCAGCGCAGGTGCCAGCGGCTCGCCCCAGATGTAATGCCCAAACCAGTGCAGGTTCTCCTCCATCACCGCGCGCTGCTGCTTCGGCTTGTCGATCGGGTGCCCAAATCCGTGATACAGCACCATCTTCACCGGCACACCCTGTCCTCGAGCGCCTGCCTCAGTTCGAACCTATTCGCACCGGCACCCGCTTGTCCGGTCCCCATGCTGAATCAGAGTCGGAGTCTTCGCCTTCGAATATAGCGATCGGCGACGTCATCTTATAGATCTCCGGATCATCCCACGGCGTCGCCCGCAGATACTGCGGCGTAAACGGCGTAATGTCAGTATTCACGTAATACGTCATCCAGTCCGAAATCCCCGCGCCAACCTACACCGCCTTGAACCGATCGCTCGACGTCGTGATGAACGCCGAAATATACCCGCCCTCGCTCCATCCCATCGACCCAACGCGATCCTTATCCACGTATCCCTGCGAATCAGATAATCCACGCCCGAAATCACATCAGCATAATCGCCAACGCCAAGGTTCCTTACGTTCAACGCGCGAAACTCCGCACCATATCCAGCCGACCCACGATAGTTCGGCCGCAACACCAGCGCACCCTTCGCAACAAACAACTCAATCGGGTAATAGCGATCCGCACTGACATTCGGCATATCTACTCCGGTCGGCCCGCCATGAATCACCACCAGCAGCGGATACTTTTTCTTCGCGTCGAAATCCGCCGGCTTCTACAGCACCCCCTCAACTTCGCCCCATCACCCGACTTCCACCTCACCACTTCTCGCCTCGCCACGGTAAATGCCGCTTCCTGCGCGCCCGCATGCGTTATTTGCTTCGGCGAGCCTTCCCCAACCGCGCTCGCATAAATCTCCGCATACCCATTCTACCCGCCCCACGATAGGCGATCTGCTTGAAGTCCTTCGAAAACGTGAACGCGCCCGCAATCTCGCTCCCCGGCATCGCCAACTTCTTCAGCGTCCCATTCCGCGGATCAAGCAGATAAAGTGCCGAACCCATCTTCTGCAACCCGGAAAAGTAAATCCCTTCCGGCGCCCACTTCAAAAGATTAGGATCCTCATCGAAGCATCGCTCACCACGCGGGGCGTTCCACCATTCGCATCCACCACCGCGATCTTCTGGTTTGCATAAAAGAAGTACTTCTCCCCATTCGAAGTCTCGAACGCGATCTGTTTCCCATCCGGCGACCACTCCGGATCGGAATCCGGCCCCGCCGTGTCCACAATCTTCTTCACGACTCCATCTGCGACCGTCACCACGTAAATGTCCTTCGAGAACGATGAAATTAGGTCAGGATCTTTTGCAGCACTGAACGCAATCCGTGTCCCATCCGGAGAAAACGAAAACTCCTCCACACTGAATGAATTTTCTTTCGTCAACTCCTTCGGCTCGCCGACCGTACTCACGCGTCCCTCTGCATCCGTCTTCGGCAGATCCACCAGCCACAGGTGCTGCACTTCATAATCGGCATGAATCACGTGATAATCGCCGAACGACTCCTTGCGGTCCTTCATGGCCTTCGGCTCCGAGGCCTCCGCCGAAAACACAATCCGCTGCGAATCCGGAGCCCAGTCAAATCCGCCGACGCCTTTCTCCATCTTCGTCAGTTGCTGCGCCTCGCCGCCATTCGCAGGCATCACCCAGAGTTGCCTCTTCTCTGCCGGCGACTTCGGCAGCGATCCCGGCCGGTCCGACACAAACGCAATCCACTTCCCATCCGGCGACCACTCCGCCGGATTACACGAATGCCCGTCGTCGTCAGTTGATGCCGCTCGCTCGTCGCAACATCCGCAATCCACAGATCCGTTTCAAACGCATTCGCTTCCCAATTCGTCCGCGTCTGCTCGTACACAACGTGCTTGCCATCCGGCGAAATCTTCGGCGATCCCACGCTATACATTTCCAGCGATTGGTCGATCGTCGGCGTCTTCGTGCTCGTGCCAGGCGCCCCTGCAGCGGCCTGTGCACCGCAGCTTGCAGCGCACGCCGCCATCAAAACCACGGCAGCAAACAAGGAATTTACAAAGCGTGTCATGGGGAATCTCCTCAGGAATGCCATCGCAGTATACCTCGGCTCGCAAAACGAAAACCCGCAGCCAATCGGCTGCGGGTTCTCTCCAACAGTTCTTTGCGATCTCTACTCGACAGCATTCGTCGCGATCGTGTTTTTGTACCACTCGGCGCTCAGCTTCGGAGTCCGCTTCAACGTCTTGAAGTCCACGTAATGAATGCCGAACCGCTTACTGAACCCGTCTGCCCACTCGAAGTTGTCCAGAAGGCTCCACAGGAAGTAGCCCTTCACCGGGTAATCCTCTTTTACCGCGCGATGCAGTTGTGTCAGATGATTTCGCAGGTACATCACGCGATCCACATCCTCCACACGCCCATCCGCGGTCAGCACGTCGTCTGAAGATGTGCCGTTTTCTGTGATGTAAATTGCCGGCACCTTCTCCTTCCAGATGTCGCACACATTGCGCACGCCCCAGTAGATGCATTCCGGACCGAGCTGAATCCAAGGAGAGTACATGTGCGGATAAGACGACGGCATCGGCTCTTCCACCCATCCTTTCGGCGATCCATCCGCACGCGCAAAGAGCGGCACGTAGATATTCACGCCGAGAAAATCGAATCGGGCTGCCGATCGCCTTCATGTCGCCTTCCTCGACCTTCGGCGCGTTCGCTCCCTCTTGCGCGAGGTAGCTCTCCGGGTATTTGCCGTCAAGCACCGTTGTGAGGAACGGAGCGTTCTTGTCGCGCGTCGCTTTCCGGGCCGCTTCGATGTGCTCGTCTGTCTCCATCACAGGCACATACACCACCGCATTCTCGGCAAGCCCAACTTGCGTTCCGCTCGGTGTGTTCGCGCGAATCGCCTGCACACCCAGCCCGTGCCCCAGGATCGCGTGATGCCGGATCTGGTTCACCTGCGCATCCGGCAGCTTCATCCCCGGAGCAAACTGGCCAATCTTGTATCCCAGGTCCGTGAAGCAGATGAATTCATTGGTCGTCATCCAATGCTTCACGCTGTCGCCCATATGCTTGGTCACATAAGCGCAGTAATCCGCAAACGCCTTCGAAGTATCGCGCGACTGCCATCCGCCGTGCAGTGCCTGCCGGCGGTCCCAGTGGAACATCGTGATATACGGCGTGATGTTGTTGGCCAGCAATTCGTCGACCACGCGGCTGTAGTAGTCCAGCCCCTTCGCATTCGACTCGCCCTTGCCCGTCGGGAAACACGCGCGACCACGAGATCGACATGCGGTAGATCCCGCACGCCAAGGTCCTTCAGCAACTTCACGTCCTGTTTGTAGAGGTGATACGAGTCGTCCGCTACGTCTCCCGTATCGCCGTGAATACGTTTTTCCCGGAGTGTGCGAGAACGTATCCCACAGTTCGACGGTCCGCGGCCATCATCTTAGCGCCGCCTTCAACCTGGTAAGAAGCAGTCGCGCATCCCCACAGAAACCCCTTGGGATACGCGAGGCCGCATCGGTCGCGGCTGACCAAATGCGAATCTAGGCAACGAAATTCCGGCATAAGTCGGCTGCGGCCGCAGCAGCCACGCCTCTTGCCAAACTGACGGCGAGAAATTGTCTTCATTGCGATTACCCTCACGAAACATGGAAGCAAAAACGTTTTAGCAGACCATTCCCACAATTGGCAAGTGAAATCCTCGCGGGAATTCTCGCGCGCGGATTGATTGAAGAGCTCATTCCCTCCAGAAAAAAGAAGCCGCAACCCTTCGGCTGCGGCCCATTGCTGCTTCGATCGTCGCCGCTCCATCTACATCTCTTTTACGCCTTCGACAAACGCCTTCAGCTTGCGGGAGCGCGACGGATGGCGCAGCTTGCGCAGCGCCTTGGCTTCGATCTGGCGGATGCGCTCGCGGGTGACCTGGAAGCTCTGGCCCACTTCTTCCAGCGTGTGCTCCGAGCCGTCTTCCAGGCCGAAGCGCATCTTGATGACGCTCTCTTCGCGCGGGGTCAGGGTCGCAGCACCTGCGAGGTCTGCTCCTTCAGGTTGACGCTGATGACGGCCTCGGCGGGCGAGACCGCCTGCGCGGTCTTCGATGAAGTCGCCGAGGTGCGAATCTTCCTCTTCGCCGATCGGCGTTTCCAGCGAGATCGGCTCCTGCGCGATCTTGAGCACCTTGCGCACCTTGGCCACCGGAATATCCATGCGCCGCGGCGATCTCTTCGCGACGTGGCTCGCGGCCCAGTTCCTGCACCAGTTGACGCGAGGTGCGGATCAGCTTGTTGATGGTCTCGATCATGTGCACCGGGATACGGATGGTGCGCGCCTGGTCGGCAATCGCGCGGGTGATCGCCTGGCGAATCCACCACGTTGCATAGGTCGAGAACTTGTAGCCGCGGCGATACTCGAACTTGTCCACCGCCTTCATCAGGCCGATGTTGCCTTCCTGAATCAGGTCGAGGAACTGCAGTCCGCGATTCGTGTACTTCTTCGCAATCGAAACCACGAGTCGAAGGTTGGCTTCGATCAGCTCGCGCTTGGCCTGCTCGGCATCCATGTCGCCCTGAATCATCTCGCGCTGCGTGCGCTTCAGTTCGGCAATGGAAACGCCCGCGTCGCGCCTCGATCTTTTCGAGGTCGACGCTTGCAGTTCTTCTGCTGGCGGCGATATTCCTTCTTCAGTTCTTCGCTCTTTGAGGCTTCGTGCTTCTGATCGAGCGAGCGAATCTGCCGCTCGAGCGTGCGCATGGTGTCGACGGTCTTGTTGACCTTGTCGAGCAGCCGCTTGCGCTCCAGGCCCGTGTACTTCAGTTCGCGCACGATGCGCGAAATAAACACCTTCTCGCGCGCAATCAGCCAGCGCAGTCTTGCGATGCTCCTTCGCGCTCGGTCTTGCTGTGCGGCTGCGGCCAGCTTCTCTTCAAGCTGCAGCGATCTTCTTCTGGTGCTTGATCAAGCGCGTCGATACGTGCACTGTGAGCGCACGCGCGCCTGCACCACGTCTTCGGTCAGCTCTTCTTCGTCGAAGACCACGACTTCCTTCACGTTGCGCACGCCGCGCTTCAGGTCTTCGCCCAGCGCGACGATCTCGCGAATCACGATCGGCGAACGCGAAATCGCCTTCAGCACGCGCATCTGCCCGCGCTCGATGCGCTTGGCGATTTCCACTTCGCCTTCGCGCGTAAGCAGCGGAACGGTGCCCATCTCGCGCAGGTACATGCGGACGGGGTCGTTGGTTTTTTCAAGCGTTCCGGGCGTGAGGTCGAGCTCGACGTCTTCGCCCTCTTCGCATTCGCTTCGAAATCCTTTTCGGCGCCGAACTTCGGCGCCTCCAGCAGATCGATGCCCTGGCGTGCCGATGGTCGTCATCAGATCGTCGAGGTCGTCGGCGAGTGCGATATCGTCGCGGAAGATGTCATTCACCTCATCGTAGGTGAGGTAGCCCTTCTCCTTGCCGGTATCGATCAGCTTCTTGATGTCGTCTTCAAATTTGTCGTTGATGGCCAAATGATTCCTTCTCTCCAGCACGATCAAGTTTCAACACCGGGTCGCGCGCCAGTGCGGAGCTCTGTCCCGCATGCAACAACATTTGGATGCCCAAACGTGCGCATTTGCGGACACGGACTCCCGGTCACCCGCATAAAAAAGCGGTCGTCAATAGTCGCTCGGAGCAGGATGTTCGCGCTTCAGGTTTCGCCTGGTCGCCCGCGAGCCGGAGCTCATATTTGGGGCAAAGGGGCGCGCATCCTTACAGAGATCAATAGATTAACACAGGCCATTCCCTACAACCGAAATCCAGCAAAAATTCGGGTAATTAACCGGCCCTCGGGACTGTTTGACCGGAACCGGCCGGCACTTCTGCTTATCCGCTTCCTGCTCCGGCCTTTAAATTAGACGCGTGCTAAACCCGTTTCGACGCAACGATAATGGGTTTTAACACAGCAGTGCAAGATCCATGGCTGAGCCCCGATTAGCCCTTGGCTGGCTGTCTGCAGTTGCGCGAAGTGCCCGATCCAACTCCATCTTGCGCTGGGTAAGAGCCCCTAGTCCGGCGATGTCGCCGCGGCGCTCGGCCTCGGCAATCTGTGCCCTCATGTCGCGAAGGCCTCTCGATTGGCGTCGCTTCATTCCTGGCGTGCTCCCTGGACTTCGGCAGCTCAGGGGGCTTGGTCTCGGCCAGCAGTGCCTCCGCAAGCAAAGCCCGCTGGGTCTGGTCGTCACGGCCTCCATGGGATCGGGGCACCTCGCGCCGGCCAGGGCCTGAAGCGCCGGAACGCGCCAAGTGCTCCAAACCATTCGGTTGCTCACTATGGCGTGCTGCCAGCCGACGTGCCGACGCATGCCTTCGGGGTCGGTAATAGCCAGTGCGCGCAGAACACACTTTCCACCTCGCTCAAGACTGCTCGTCGCGACCTCGATATGGTCCCGGCGGCGCAAGGCTGCCTGGCGAATTTCCTCCCGCAGCACGGCCGAGTCGATCCCGAGCTTCTGTGCGGCATCATGGCGAACTGGTCCCGAGCAAGCTTTTCGGGCATACGGCGGATATGCGGCAGCAGGTAGTTCATCGCCTTCACCTTCTGGTCGGCGTGTGGCGCCGGGGAACATCTGTCGGGCGCGCTCAATCAGGTAGTCCGACTGCCGCCGCGCGCCATGAACGGCCTCCGTGTATGCCTCAGCGCCCCGCTCGCGGATGTACCGGTCCGGGTCCAGCCCACCTTCGAGGGTCACGATCTTTATGGCTGAAGCCTTCTTCGGTCAGCAGGGAAATCGACTTCTCGGCCGCGTTCGCTCCTGCGGCGTCGGGATCAAAATTCACCACCACATTCGTAGGTGTGGCGTTTCAGAGATCGCCACCTGCTGCTCAGTAAAAGCCGTTCCACTGGTGGCGATCACGTTCTGAATGCCGCGGAGGAAAAGCGAAATGCAGTCCATCTGGCCCTTCGACGAGCAGCGCATATCCCGCCTGTCGGATCGCCGTCCTCGCCTTGTCGAGATTGAAAAGCACCTGGCCCTTGGAATAGAGCGGGGTCTCGGGAGAGTTGATGTATTTGGGTCCGGCCTTTTCACCCGTCTCAAGCGTCCGCGCCGTAAACGCAATCACCCGTCCGCTCTCATTGCAAATGGGAAACATCACCCGCTTGCGGAACCGGTCGTAGATGCGGCCTCTGTCCCGTCACCCTGTTCCTTTGAACTGAACAGTCCGCTGAGCCCGCAGTGTCTTCCTCATCCGCCATCCCGCTCAGCCGATCGCGCAATGCGCCGAAGCTGTCCGGCGCATACCCGATCCTGAAACTCTTGATTCCCTTCGGCGTCATCCCCGGCCGGCCAGGTACTCGCGCGCGAGCGCTCCCTCGGGTCCACGTAAGCTGCTCTTCAAACCATGCGGCCGCGGCCTCGTGCAGATCCAGTAGTTTGCCGCGCTCGCGGCCTCCGCAGCCTCTTCGGGGAGGAAACTCCCGCTTTGGCAGCGGGATCCCACTCTTCTGCGCGACGATCCGCACCGCTTCGGGGAACGCCACGTTTTCGATCTTGCCGACAAAGCTGAATACGTCGCCTGATACGCCGCAGCCGAAGCAGTGATAGAACTGCCGCACCGCATGAACTGAAAAGATGGTGATTTTTCCTTGTGAAAAGGGCAAGGCCAGAGTAATTTTGCGCACCCGCCTTTCGCAGGCGGATGTAGCCCTCGATCACCTTGACGATATCGACCTGTTGTTTCACGTTTGTGCGAAGTCGCTCACGGCTGGAATTGTAGTCAAGCATAGCCCGCCCGCATGTCCAGAACCTGTGCACTTCGCGTCTCAAATCGCTCCGGCAATCCCACTTTCCCGGCCGGCGCATCCAACCCCGAACGTGAGGTAGATGCCATGAAAATCACCGAACTCCTGATTACAGAACTTGACCACGAAGCCATCGGAAGCCGCAAAGCCCTTGAGCATGTCCCCGAGGGAAAGAACGACTGGAAGCCGCACGATAAGTCCATGCCCCTCGGCAGGCTCGCAACCATCGTCGCCACCACTCCCGCATGGATCGAGATGGTCGTGAATATGGACGAGGTCGACATCAATCCACCCGGAGGACCGAAATTCGCGCCTCAGCCATGGAAAACCCGGCAGGACCTAGCCCAGCAATTCGAAGCCAGCCTGAAGAAGGGCAAGGAAATCCTTCAGAAAACCACCGATGATCACCTGTTCAACACCAAGTGGCGCATGCTCTTCAGCCGGCAAGCTGATGATGGAACAGTCGCGCTATGAAGCCATTCGTGAAGGCGTGATCAATCACATGGCCCACCATCGCGGCCAACTCACCGTCTACCTGCGACTCAACGGCGAGACTGTTCCCGCAATCTACGGCCTTCAGCCGACGAAGGCAAACCTTGAAAAACGCCTCTGCCACCATCGCATTTAATGCGGCTGTGCCTTACTGTCGTCCCTAACCGAAAGCCTCACCACCGCCGAGTTCGTCGTGGCAGGCCCGGACGTGCTGGATGCGACGACCACAACGTCATCTCCGCTGCCGCTCGCGGTGCTGGCGGGCACCGCCATCTGCACTTTGAGCGAACCCGTCTGGTGTGCTCCGACAGCCAACTCCCGCTCGACCATGGTTACAAATCGCCGTGAATCGGTCACAATCACCTTGAAATTCCGCGCTGGTCCCAGGTTTCTGATTTCGAATTCCGCCTCACGCGTCGACCCCGGCGCAAGCTCGTCGAAATTCAACTTCGGAACCACTTCCACAGTCTCGGCATGAAACAGCGATCCGTAAAACCTCTGGTACTGCATTCCCTTCGTATCCCGTCCACTCACAGAGAGGCGAAACGGCACGCTTGGCAGAGCCACATCTCCGAAGAATTCCAGAAACTCCCGATCCGCGCCCGACGCCTTCAAACGCAGCTTCTGCAAAACATCGCCCCGCTCGCTTACAAACGAAAAGTCTGTCGTCTTTGCATCGGTGGCAGAGACCGACGCCTGCAATGTCGCCGGTCCACCCGCCAGAGGTTGACCCTGAATCTTGAACATCCCTTCGTGCCCTGGCCGACCACCCTGCTTCACGAACTCGGCTGAGATGAAGTAGATGTCGCTTTGCGCCTGAACCTGCAGCCAGAATGTTCCGCTTCCGGCTCACCTCCGCCTGCCAGACCCCTGCTTGCGGCTTCACTACCGTGATCACACGCCCGCAATTCAGCTCAGTATCCTCGGTGCGCTCTGCACCTTCGCGAACCTCGTGCCCATTCGCATCTCGAAGCAGCAGCCTGCTTCCCTTCGTATCCACTGAGAAAGTGAACGTAATCCGCTGCGTCACCGAGTCGACCGGAATCTCGAATTTCTGCGTTCCGCCGTCCAGCTTTGCCGAAGCCCATAGCAATGTCGACACATTTTCGCGCGTCGACTCGCGCATCAATTGCATCGCCTTGCCCGCTTCGCTGCGCTGTAGAAACAGCGGCACTCCCCCGGTTTCATTTGCGGTGCGAATGTACGCCGGATCAGCAGGCCCACAGTGATCCGGCCCAAAACTGCGCGACGGATTTGAGCCACCCGGCTGCTGAGTGAGAATCGCTGACCAACACGGGCAAAGCGCCACAGCAAGCACACAAATCTCTCGCCGATTCCGTACGTGGGTCATAGCGCAAAGTCTACAGATCTTGAGCGCTCCCGCACACTAAGAATCCCAGCGCCCACATGCCCTAAGTCCCTGGTCCCTTGGTCCCTATTCCCTGCTTTACTCGTCCCGCAGCGCCTGCATCGGCTGAATCGATGCCGCTCTTCGCGCAGGAATCAGCGCGGCTACCAACCCGATCGCCGTCAGCGTCAGCGCGACTGCAACATACGTGCTCGCATCCAGCGGCTTCACCTGGTACAGAAAGCCCTTGATCAACCTGCCTGTCGCGAACGCCAGCACAAGCCCCGCTACCAGGCCTCCACCGATCAAAATCGACCCTTGCCGCAGCACCAGCTTCGCCACACTTCCGCGCGTTGCTCCCAGCGCCATGCGGACGCCGATCTCACGCCTGCGATAACTCACCAGTTGCGACAGCACGCCATACAATCCGGCAATCACCATCGCAATGGCCAGCCCCGCAAACGAGCCCACGAGATAGAGCCCCAGCCGCTGGCTGAAGGTATTCTTGTCCACGGCCTCCTGCATCGTTTGAAAATTGTCGAGTGCGAACCCGGGTGCAAGCTGATGAAACACTGACCGCATCTCCTGCGCCACCGGAATATCCCCGCGTGTTTTCACTACGAAGGTCACTACTGTTTTCAGCAGGGCCTGGTAAAACAGCGACGTCGTAGGAATCTGCTGCTGCGATAGCAAAATCAACGGCTGCACCTGGCCGCCGACGCTCGAATCCACCTGGTCGCCGATCACCCCCACAATCGTGTAGGGCTTGATCATCCCCGTATCCTTGCCGCCGAGATTGACTTGCTTCCCGAGCGGATCCTTTCCCGGGAAATACTTCTTCACCAGCGACTCGTTCACCACTGCGGCAAATGGCGTAGTCAGCGCATCCCCTTCGCCGATCATCCGGCCCCGAACAATTGGCGTGCCCATCGTCCGCGCATAGTCACCGCTTACTGCGGATACCCGGGCTGACGGATGGTCGGAGTGATCTGTTGGCTGCCCCAGAATCTCGAAGCTCGAATGCAAATCCATCCCCGACAGCGGTGGGGCCGTAGCCAATGCTGCACTCTGCACGCCGGGCAACTGCCTGATTCTCTCCAACACCGGACCGTAGGTAATCGTGGCCACTGAGGCCGGCGCATTCTGCGTGTCTTCCGACACCGACATTCCCGAGAACCCCGCCGCATCCGCCGGCATCGCCGTGAACGTTGTGACGTGCTCCGTCTCAAATCCGAGGTGCGATTGCTCAAGGTTCCACAGTGTCCGGAACAGCAACCCCGTCCCCACCAGCAGTAAAGTAGACAACGCCACTTCGCCGGCGACGAGCCATCCGCTAAGCTTGCCTCCCGTCGACCTGGAACCGACACCGCGCGAAGCGGCCTGCAATGCGGCCTGCGGTTTCGCCTTTGCCACCAGCATCGCCGGTAGCAACGACGAAAGCACCGTCGTCAGCGCCGCAATCCCCGCCAGCACCAGCAGCACCATCCAATGAACCGCAATCAAATCTGCGCGCGGAATCGTTCCGTCTGGCAGCTTGCGAATTCCAAGCATTGCCAGTTCCGCCAGCGCCACGCCCACGCCGCACCCCAACACGCTTAACAGCAGTCCTTCTGACAGCATCTGTACCACCAGCCGCGACCGCCCCGCACCGAGCGCCGCGCGAACCGCAAACTCCTGCTGTCGGCCAAGCGCCCGGGCGATCAGCAGATTCGAGACGTTCGCGCACGCGATCAACAGCACCAGTCCCAACGCTCCAAGCAACGCATACAACACCGGCTTCACCGGACCCGTCAACACCTCCTGGTAGAGATCCACGCGAAACGCTACCGGGGTGTCATTATGCTCATGCGGGATGCGCGCACTGATTGCGTTCAGCTCCTGTTGCAACTGCGCAATCGTCACACCCGGCCGCATCACGCCGGCCACGCTGAAAAAGTGATATCCGCGTTGCTTCAGCATCTCCTGCGTCGGCTGCATCGGCAGCCAGACGCCCTTCTGCAGATCCGGCCCGATGCTGTCCGGAAAGTTGAAGGTCGCCGGCATCACTCCCACTACGGTCGAAGGCTTTCCGCCAACTTTCACGACTTGCCCCACAATTGTCGGGTCGGCGTGAAATGTCTGCCGCCACAGGCCTTCCGACAGCAACACGACCGGCGGCCCATCCGGCTGTCCCTCTGCGCTCGTAAAAGTCCTTCCCAGCAAAGGTCCCTGGCCGAGCATCGCGAACAAATTGGGCGTCACGCGCGGCGCAACCACGCCCACCGAACTGTCCTTGGCCTCCAGCACGCTCACGTCTTCGGCATAGCCCGCGGAGTCAGCCAGCAGCTTCGATTGCGCATGAATGTCGGAGTAGTTTAGCCACGAAGTCGAACCAAAGGCCGGCTTGTCTCCCGACGGCCCGATGAACACCAGCCGGTCAGAATTCGCATACGGCAACGGCCGCAATAGCACGCTATCGATGACGGTGAAGATTGCCGTATTCGCACCCACCCCCAACGCCAGCGTCAGAATCGCCAGCAGCGCCATCCCCGGCGTGTTGCGCAACTGCCGAATGGCATACCGCAAGTCATACAGCAAATTCTGCATTTCGAATCCTCCGGGGCTAGTCGAAGACACTAGAAGACACTTAATCGAAGACACGTATCCTACGGAATCTCAGCAGGTGCAGTTCCAATTCAGAACCACGAATCATCCAATGATGTCAGCCGTTTCCGCTACCGCTGATTTCGAGCCTGCTCACCGTATCGTCCAAACCGAACATCCACCGTCCGAATTCGAACAGTGATTCGCCAGGATGTTCAAAGGACCCTCAATCACTTCTTCCGAGGCTATTTGTTGTACTTCGTCAGCCAGTCCGTCAGTTCCTTCATCACGTCCAGCCGCTGCTCCCACAACACCGGAAAATGAGGCGACCCCGGATACGTCACCATCCGCACAGTCTTGCCCCGCGCCGCCAGAATCTGGAAATACTCAGTCCCCTGGAACGTAGGCACGCGCTGATCCGCCTCGCCATGGAGAATCAGCAGCGGAGTCGTCACCTTGTTCGCAAAATATACCGCCGAAAACTTGCTGAATACATCTGGATTCTCGTCCGTCCACCGTGCGTCGTAGTCCACCTGCGGAATATCGCTGGTCCACAGGAATGGACCCCAGTCCGTAATTCCCGCGCCCTCGATCGCCGCCTTGTACCGGTTCGTCTGGGTCACCGTCCACGACGTCATGAAACCGCCCGCACTCCACCCAAAAATTGCGAGGCGGTTCGGATCGGCCCAGCCTTGCGCGATCGCATAATCCGTCGCGCTGTCCACGTCCTCATACGCACGATCGCCAAAGTGCTGATAAATCGCCGCGAGAAAATCCGCTCCATATCCAGTCGATCCGCGATACTGCGGCTGCAGCACCACGTAGCCAAGTCCCGCCACCGTCCGTGAGAACGCGTCGAATGCCAGTGAGTCGTTCGCTTCCGGCCCACCATGCGGCAGAACCAGGAACGGATACTTCTTCCCCTTTTCATATCCGGCAGGAAATGTCGCAATTCCTTCCAGCGCCGTCCCGCCCTTGCTCTTCCACTGCACCACTTGCACGGGGCCAAGTTCGATGGCCGCCAGCTGCTCGTCGCCTTCATGCGTGATCCTGCGAAGATGATCGCCGTCCGCCACGGCTACATTCCCCATGTGTGTCGGATCGCCAACCGTGAAGGCCATCTGCCCGCCCGCAGAGGAGTCTGCATACTCACCGTCCACCGGCGTGCCTCGCACGATCCCATCGGGCCACCGATATGCCGTCTTCAGCACGCCATCGCGAAACTCATCCACCTCACTCCGAACTCCACGATTCACCGACACCCATATGCGCCCCTTCGCATCGCTCGCCAGCTGCACCGCCGTCGCATTCAAATCAGGTGTGCGATCTTCAGCGGTGCCACCGGCAGCGGGCACCGTCCAAACGTGCTCCGGCGTCAACACCAGAGACTTCGTCGACAAAAAGGCAAGGTCCTTCCCGCCATTCGCCCACGCAATGCCATTTACCGAATTTGCGATATCCGCAACATGCCGCGCGCCCGACGCACTACACACATCAATCGTCGAGCCAACCTCGTGATGCCCGATCCGCGGCACCTGCGACAACACCGCCAAGCGAATTCGAATCTGCGCTCCATGCAGCCGCGCTAGCGCCCCCGCCTACCGTAATCGTTCCTGAAATGTATTTCAGGTCCTTGCACCACCACGCTCCGCCGGTCCCGTCTGAATTCACCACATAGAGACTCGCCTCCTCGGGCTCCTGCACATGCCGTACGCTGTCCTTCGCATCGGGCTCCCGCGGATCGGCCGTCATCGCAAACCGCTTCCCGTCCGGCGAAGGACTAGCCGACCCCACTCCGCGCGGCAACACCACAATCGTCGTCGGCGCCGAAGCAATCTTCCCGTCCTTCAACGCGAACACCGCGAATTGCTGACGGTCATTTACCTTCCATCCGCCATACAGTCCCTGCCCATCGCGCGTAAATCCAGCCGGCCGAAATCCATCCGGCACTTCCAGCTTCTTCGCGTTGTTCCCATCGGCTCCGATCGTCCACCAGTCCGTATGCATCGGCCCCTTCTCCGCACCGTAGGTCACCGCGTACAGGATCGTTCCACTCCCGCTGACTGCCGCGGCGCGGGCGCTGCGAAGACCCATCCAATCCTTCGGCGTAAACGGCCCATGCGCCGGCTTTGCCTGTCCCACTGCAAGCGCCGCGCCCAGTCCAACACCGATAAAGCCAAGAACAAATCTCGTCGCACGCATCCGCCGTTCCTCCCGCTTCACTCACATTCCCCCCGAATTGTAGCTGTGCAATCCAAATACACAGCCTGCTTCTTTCTCTCAACTGTCTTCGCCGCTTATTATGGCCTTTCGGAGAATCCAACTCATGCGCCTGCATCCAGTCGTCCTCGCCTTCGCCCTCCTGCTCCCCCTCACCGCAGCCGCACAAACTCCCGCGCAAACGCCCGCGCCGCCTCCCCCGACGGAAGAACAAATCAAAGCCACCGCTGCCATGCCCTTCCGCGACTCATCGATCCCCATCGACAAACGCGTCGACGACCTCGTCGGCCGACTCACCCTCGAAGAAAAAGTCTCTCAGCTCATCGACCGAGCCCCTGCCATCCCGCGTCTCGACATCCCAGCCTACAACTGGTGGAACGAAGGCCTCCACGGTATCGCTCGCTCTGGCTTTTCCACGCTCTTCCCGCAGGCCATCGGCAACGCCGCCACGTGGGACGTTCCCCTGATGCACTCCATCGCCGAGGTCGTCTCCACTGAAGCGCGCGCCAAGTACAACGACGCCATCGCGCACAACAATCACGACCGCTACTACGGCCTCACCATCTGGTCACCCAACATCAACATCTTTCGCGATCCCCGCTGGGGACGCGGCCAGGAGACTTACGGCGAAGATCCCCTTCTCACCGCTCGCCTCGGCACCGCATTCGTAGAGGGTATCCAGGGCGACGATCCGCACTACTTCCGTGCCATTGCCACGCCCAAGCACTACGCTGTCCACAGCGGCCCCGAATCCACGCGCCACAAGGCCAACATCGATCCCACACCGCACGACCTCTGGGACACCTACTTGCCCGCCTTCCGCGCCACCATCGTCGACGGCAAAGCCGACTCCATCATGTGCTCCTATAACGCAGTAGACAAAGTCCCAGCCTGCGCCAGCAAAATGCTCCTCGGCGATATCCTTCGCGGCGACTGGCGCTTCCAGGGCTTCGTCACGTCAGACTGCGGCGCCATCGGCGACTTCTCCGAGCCACAATGGCCATCACTACTCCGCCGATTTCGCTGCCGGCTCAGCCGCCGGCATCCTCGCCGGCACCGACACCGACTGCGGCGCCGAATATCTCAAACTCACCGACGCCGTACACAAAGGCCTTCTCACCGAAGCCCAGCTCGATGTCTCCGTCAAGCGTCTCTTCACCGCCCGCATGAAACTCGGCATGTTCGATCCGCCGCAGCAGGTCCCCTTCACCGCCATTCCATACTCTGTAGTCAACTCACCCGAACACGCCGAACTCGCCCTGCGCGCCGCGCGCGAATCAATGGTCCTGCTCAAGAACGACAACCACTTCCTCCCGCTCGATCCTGCGAAGCATCAGACCATCGCCGTCATCGGCCCGCTTGCTGGTTCGCGCGTCGGACTTGAAGGCAACTACAACGCGATCCCCCTTCACCCCGTCCTACCCATCGACGGCATCGAGAAGGAATTCGGCAACGAGCATGTCCTCTACGCCGAAGGCTCGCCCTACATCATGGGCGGCGAGATTCCCGTTCCCCGCACCATGCTTCGCGCCTCCGGAGATTCAACCGTTGAAGGACTTGAAGGCCAGTACTTCTCCCATCCCAGCTTCGACGGCGCGCCCGAGATGGTCCGCATCGACAAGGAAATCGACTTCGACTGGGCCTTCTCCAACCCCGTCCAGCCCACCGACACCACCACTCAAGCCTTCGCCGTTCGCTGGACCGGCGCCATCGCCGCACCCGTCGCCGAAACCCTCAACCTCCAGCTTCGCCTGCCGTTCTGCTACCCCTGCGGCGACAAGCTGAAATTCGCCATCTATCTCGACGGCAAGCAGCTCGAACCGAATGCGCCTCCCACCCCAACTACCAGCAAGCTGCCTCCATCCGGTCGCAACTACGGCGCCATTCAGCACTTTGCCATCCCCTTCGCCGACACGCGCCGTCACGACCTCCGCATCGAGTACATCCAAACCGGCCGCATCAACGGTGCTGGCCTCGCCTTCGAGTGGAGTCCTCGTCACGAGCTCCTCCAAGACCAGGCCGTCGAAGCCGCAAAGAAAGCCGATGTTGTCGTTGCCTTCGTTGGTCTCACCGCCCGTCTCGAAGGCGAAGAGATGAAAGTCGACGCCAAGGGTTTCTCCGGCGGCGACCGCACCGATCTCGACTTGCCCGACGTCCAGCAGCAACTCCTCGAAGCTGTCGCCAAAACTGGCAAGCCCATGGTCGTCGTCCTGCTCAACGGCAGCGCGCTCGCCGTCAACTGGGCACAGCAAAACGCCCGCGCTCTCCTCGAAGCCTGGTATCCCGGCCAGTCTGGCGGACAGGCCATCGCTGAAACCCTCAGCGGAAAGAACAACCCCTCCGGCCGCATGCCCGTCACTTTCTACACCGGCACTGACCAGCTCCCCGCCTTCGACGACTACTCCATGGCCAACCGCACCTACCGCTACTTCAAAGGCAAGCCCCTCTATGCCTTCGGCGATGGACTGAGCTACACCACCTTCACCTACTCCGGTGTAAAACTCTCAACCAAATCCCTGAAAGCCGGCGACACGCTCTAATGTCGAGGCCGACGTCAAAAACACCGGCTCCGCTCGCCCGGCGACGAAGTCTCCGAACTCTACCTCACCCCGCCAGATTCGCCCATCGCCCCCAAACTCGCCCTCGCCGGATTCGAGCGCTTTCACCTCAACCCCGGCGAAACCCGGCATCTCACCTTCACCCTCGATCCCCGCACCCTCTCACAAGTCGATGAAAAGGGAATTCGTGCCGTAACCCCCGGAAACTACAAGCTTTCGCTAGGCAGCTCCCAACCCGATGGCGACGCAACCTCAACCATCCAATCCGTCACCTTCACCATCACAGGCAACGAAGAACTCCCCCACTGAACTGAAGAATCCCGGACGGCTCAACCGCTCCCTCCGCGATAGATCGTCAGGCGCCATGCTTCTTCCTGTTCACTGTCCTCCTGACCACTGCCACTGACTTCTGAAAAATACTTGTTGCAACGAATATCTTCCTCCCGCATCCAAGACAGGTGAAAGGAGCCATCCCATGGCAACCACCGCCTCAATCCCCGCAGTCACCACCACCTGGAAACTCGACCCCGCGCACTCGCACGCCGAGTTCAAGGTAAAGCACATGATGATCTCCAACGTGAAGGGCAGCTTCAACGGCCTCTCCGGACCCTCACCGAACACACCACAGACGCTCACGCTCTCCAGCGTCGAGGCTTCCGTCGACGTCGCCACCATTAGCACCGGCGACGCTCAACGTGACGCCCACCTCAAGAGCGCCGACTTCTTCGACGCCGAAAAATTCCCCACCATGAGATTCAAGTCCACTTCAGTGAAGCCCAACGGAGACGGCGGCTACAACGTTACCGGCGACCTCACTATTCACGGCGACACCCGCCAGCAGACCTTCGTCGTCGACGGCCCGAGCGCTCCTGCCAAAGACCCCTGGGGCAACACCCGCATCGGCCTCTCGGCAACCACAAAGATCAGCCGTAAGGATTTCGGCTTGACCTGGAACGCAGCTCTCGAAACCGGCGGCATCCTCGTAGGCGATGACGTCCAGATCACCGTAGAAGCCCAATTCATCAAGGCCTGATTCGGTCGCATTCGTCGGTAGGGAGCAGGGGCCTTAAGGCCCCTGAACACAAGTTCTCCCACAATGGGCTTTAGCCCCGGAATTTTTCATCGCTTGCCCAACCAAAGATACTTGTTGCAACGAATATCTCCCTCAAGCATCCAATATCTGTAAACATCAACGGCAAGTCGGAGGTTCAACGATGTCGCTTCGCGCGGTCAAACAGATTCTTGAAACCAAGCCCACCATCGAGGGTGCGGGCGTTAAACTTCAGCGCGCCTTCGGTTTCGGCAAAACAAAGGAGTTCGATCCGTTCCTGCTTGCTCGACGATTTCCGCAACGAGAATCCGGCGGACTACCTGGCCGGATTCCCCTGGCACCCGCACCGCGGCATCGAGACCATCACCTACGTGCTGGCCGGCGAAGTCGCGCACGGCGACAGCCTTGGCAACAAGGGCAGCATGACGGCGGGTGACGTCCAGTGGATGACCGCCGGCAGCGGCATCCTGCACCAGGAGATGCCGAAGGGCGACGCTGCACGGCCGCATGCACGGCTTTCAGTTGTGGGCCAACCTGCCTGCTTCTTTAAAGATGACGCGACCCGCGCTATCAGGACATACCGTCCTCGGCCGATCCCTGAAGTCACCGAAGACGACGGAACGAAAGCCCGCATCATCGTCGGCGATTTCTGGGGAAAGCGCGGACCAGTCGAAGGAGTAGCCGCCGATCCCGAGCTATCGTCGACATCTCCGTACCGCCGAACAAGCTGCGCCGCATCAAGGTCGACGTCACGCGTAACGCCTTCGCCTATGTCTTCGCAGGCGCCGGAACTTTCCGCGATGCCTCGGATCCACAAGCCGTCCTGACCGAGTCGGCCGATCGATCCGAACGCCCCGGCAAAGTACGACGCGAAAAACCATTCGCTCGTTCTGTTCGACCGGGGCGACGAGATTGTCGTCCAGGCCGGCCCCGAAGGCATCCGCTTCCTGCTCGTCTCCGGCAAGCCGCTCGAGGAGCCTGTCGCCTGGTACGGCCCCATCGTGATGAACACCCAGGCCGAGCTGAATCAGGCCATGCACGAGCTGCAAACCGGCAAATTCATCAAGCACCAGTAACTGAAGCTAACCTCCTCGATGTGCCCCGTCCTAACTTGTTAGGGCGGGGTCATCTTCTGCACAACGGTCGGTCGGTCAGCCTTTCAAAGAACCTCCGAAAAGCTGACGAGTCACCTCATCGCGCCGCCAACGCTTTTTCCACGATCTCCCGTGCCTCGGGCGATTTCATCCACGCACCCGCAACCTGCCGCGTAGCTGCATTTAGCCGGTTCCACATGTTGATGGTTGCAATGGAAAGCAGCAGAGCCGACAGCATTTTGTCGTCGTAGTGCCGCGTCGCTTCGTCCCAGACCTCGTCCGGCACCGGATCAGCTCGATCGCTCAATCGCGTAACCGATTCGGTAAGTGCCAGCGCAGCGCGTTCTGCTTCCGTGAAATACGGCGCATCCCGCCAGGCCGCAACAGCAAAGGCGCGCTCGTCCGTCTCTCCGCTTCGCTTCAATCCGCGCCAGTGCATATCAACGCACACACTGCATCCGTTGATCTGGCTCGCGCGCAGGTGGACAAGCTCTCGTACATTCTGTGGCAGGCCAACCGTTTCCGCCAGCTTGCTTACGGCCTGCAGTGCCTCCATGGCTCCGGGAACAATCATTGCTGGATGATTCATTCTTGGTTGCATCGCTTCTCCTCTTCAGATCGTTGATTTTTTCGTTCGTCAATCTCATGACGAATGCAACCCGCAGAATGTGACAGAGCCGGAACAACTCCCAGATAGCTTCGGCGCACCATCGCCTTACTGTCGTGCCGCCATCACCGCGGCGGCGATGCCTATCACAATGACCACTGCAGCCAGCATGAAAAAAATCCTCTCGTCTGTCACATTCCATCGATCTCGCCCGTCATTGTGATGACGCCCTTCGGCGAAGGAATGTGACGGATGGATGATTCTCAGTTTCTTGCAGACCAATTCGAACAGAACCGCGATCATCTGCGCGCCGTCGCCTTTCGGATGCTCGGCTCGCTCAGCGAAGCTGACGATGCGGTGCAGGAAGCATGGCTGCGCCTCAGCCGTACCGGGGCCGAGAGCATCGATAACCTGGGCGGATGGCTAACCACTGTCGTCGCCCGCGTCTGCCTCGACATGCTGCGTGCGCGCACCTCGCGCCGCGAAGATGAACTGACCGACCAACTTCCCGGACAGCCCGCAAAATCCCGTTCCGGCTCAAACCCTGAACAGGAAGCTCTGCTCGCCGACTCCGTTGGTCTCGCACTCATGGTCGTCCTCGATCGCCTTGCGCCCCCGGAGCGCCTCGCCTTCGTGCTCCACGATATGTTCGATCTCTCCTTCGATGAGATCGCCACCATCATCGGCCGCTCTCCTGTCGCTACCCGCCAGCTCGCAAGCCGCGCCCGGCGCCGCATTCGCGGCTCTTCCTCTCCGACCTCTGCCGTGTCAGAACAGAGAAGAATCGTCGATCAGTTCCTTGCCGCTTTGCGCGCGGGCGATTTCCAGGCCCTCGTATCCGTGCTCGATCCTGAAGTCGTCGTCCGCGCCGACGCAGCCTCCACCACTCCCGCCTTGCCTGCCGAAGTCCGCGGTGCTGAGTTCTGGGCCCGCCAGGCCATTACAGCCGCCCACGGAGCAAGGGCCGCCCGCATCGTGCTCGTCAACGGCGACGTTGGCATCATTGTGGCCCCCCGCGGACGTCTCTTCCGCGTCCTGCGCTTCACCTTCTCAAACGGCAAGATCAGCCAGATCGACGTCACCGGCGATCCTGTCCATCTCGCCGCATTCGAGTTCGCTGTCATCCAGGACGAAGGAGCCCGATCGCACTTCGCTTAAGTCCTGCGATCGATACAATTTTCCGGCGGCCCCAATCGTCTATCAATTCATGCACCTCGAATCCTCTGTCTTCGTACACCGGCCACCCGAAGAGATTTGGGCCTACCTCGGTGATGTCTCCAATGTCGCGGCGTGGGACCGCGGCGTGTCCCGCACCGAATCATCCTCTGCAACACCTGCGGGAGTAGGGTTTGAGTTCGACACCTTCGCTCATCCGCGCGGCAGATCCGGCGACGGCGCATGGGGAAAGATGTCCTACCGAATCGCTGAAACAGACCCCGTTCGCGGATGTACGGTCCACCTCACGAGCTCCGATGGCAATGCCCGCTACTTCAAATCAGCAGAATGGCGATTCCGCGTCGAAGCCGAACCAGGCGGCAGCCGAATCTTTTGCGCCGCGGTCTTCTCCCTGAAGTTGCGATATCTGATCCTTGCACCGGTCTTCATTACGATGAGGAAGGCCATCCGGAACGATCTCGAGCAACTCAAGAAAGCGATTGAAAAAAGCGAATAGCGAAGACCATCCACTCAGCCGGCCGATATGTTACTCTCTCCGACGATCTCAGAAAGGTAACTAAGATCGTGTCCAAACGCATGTCTTTCGCGCTCGCATTCGTCCTCGTCTTCTTAGCTGCAACCCCGACCCTCGCTCAATTCCCGGGAATGGCTCCTCCGAAACACTATCCGTGGTCCGATAAGACTCTCTCTCCAGACGCACGTGCTGACTTGGTCATGAAGGAGATGACTCTCGACGAAAAGATCCAGCTTCTGCACGGACCCGGCTGGCAGGCCATCTTCGTACCCCAGGAATCCGGTCCCCTCACCCGCGCCATCGCGGTCCTTGGCTTCATTCCCGGCGTCCCCCGCCTCGGCATTCCCGATCTCCAGATGACCGATTCAAACCAGGGCATTTCCATGGCCGGCACAAAAGGCCGATATGCCACCGCTCTGCCTTCTGGAGAAGCGATGGCGTCCGCCTGGGATCCGGCGCTCTCCTACGAGATCGGCACCATGCTCGGACAAGAAATGCGCGCCATGGGATTCAACATGTCGCTGGGTTCCGGCATCAACATGATCCGCGAACCGCGAAACGGCCGCATCTTCGAATACAAAGGCGAAGACCCGTTGCTTGCCGGCACACTGGCCGGCCAGGAACTCAAAGCCGAAAAAGCCGTGCACCTCATCACCGATGTAAAGCACTACGCCGTCAACGATCAGGATGCCGGCCGCATTGTCGCCAACTCCATCATCAGCAAGCGTGCCATGCGTGAGAGCGATCTGTTCGCCTTCCAAATCGCGCTGCAGGAGTCTGGCGCCGGCGCCGTCATGTGCTCCTACAACAAGATCAACGGAATCTACGGCTGCGAAAACTCCTACACGCTCACCGATGTATTGAAGAAGGACTTTGGCTTCAAAGGCTTCGTCGTCTCCGATTGGGGCGCGACGCAGAGCACCGTCAACGCCGCCAATGCCGGTCTCGACATCGAGATGCCGGGCGCCGACTCGTTTGGCGAACCGCTCAAGAAAGCGGTGCAAAGCGGAGAAGTGTCCATGGACCGGCTCAACGACATGGTCCACCGCATTCTCCGCACCGAATTTGATTCAGGCATCGTTGACGACCCTCCGCAACCGGAATCCCCAAACGTAATGCGCGGATTTGAAGTCGCGCAGAAAACCGCCGAAGAAGGCGCTGTCCTGCTGAAAAATGAGCGTGACCAGTTGCCGCTGAATGCCTCCAGCATTCGGTCCATCGCGGTCATCGGTGGACACGCGGATGTCGGCGTCATCTCCGGTGGAGGATCTTCACAGGTGTCTCCCGCCGGTGGCAATGCCGTTCCGCCTCCACCAGAAATTGCAAAGAATCCGTTCACGTCTTTCATGTTGACCGAGGTCTATCATCGCTCTGCTCCTCTCAAAGGCATCCAGCAGAAGGCGCCGCAAGCAACCGTCAAATTCGATTCCGGCACTGACGTCGCATCGGCGGCCGCGCTTGCCAAGTCATCTCAGATAGCAATTGTGTTTGCTGTGCAACATTCATCAGAGGGGATGGACCTCAAGGATCTTTCGTTACCCAACAACCAGGATGCCCTGATCGAAGCAGTCGCCGCCGCCAACCCGCATACCATCGTCGTGCTCGAAACCAATGGCGCCGTCCTGATGCCGTGGATCGATAAGGTCGCCGCCGTCGTCGAATCCTGGTATCCCGGCATTCGAGGATCAGAGGCCATCGCCAATCTCCTCTTCGGGGATGTGAATCCATCCGGCAAGCTTCCCCTCACCTTCCCAAAGAGCGAAGCTGACCTTCCCCATCCGATGCACGTTGGGCCGCCGAAACCCGATGCCAGCCATCCCGTGCCAAAACTTGCCGGAGCACCCGGGTTGATTGGAACGGCAATGGGAATCGGTCCATTCTTCGACGTCAACTACGACGAAGGCCTGAAAGTCGGATACAAGTGGTACGACGCCGAGAAGAAGCCGGTCCTCTTCCCATTCGGCTTCGGACTCTCCTACACCACCTTCTCCTACTCAGGGCTCAAGATCACGCCCGGCGATGCAACCACCGTCACCTTTACCGTGAAGAACACCGGCAAGCGCGCAGGGAGCGAGATCGCGCAAGTCTACGCGTCTCTGCCGGAGTCAGCAGGCGAACCGCCGAACCGTTTGGTTGGTTGGACAAGGATCGACCTTGCTCCCGGCGAGTCAAAACAGGCTACCGTCACCGTCAACCGCGATCGTCTCACTGTTTTTGATGAAGGGTCCGATTCCTGGAAGCTGCCTCCCGGCCAATACACCATCCGGGCCGGAGCATCCTCTCGCAATCTCCCCTTGCAGCAGACAATCTCATTCGAGAAATGAGCACCTGTTAGCGGTATTTGCCACCAAAAATGAAGAAGGCCTGATCTCAGGCCTTCTTCATAATGACTTCTTCAAATCGGCGAGTCGCCGGGCTCGTCACCGCTGGTTCGACGCGTAAGACCGCGGAACTTCAAAGGCCGGGAGCACGAAGGCAGACTGAACAGGGGCCTTCCGGATGGGGAGGACACTCGCAGAGATTGGAAAAAGTTCTACCTCAGGTTCAGGTTCCTCTTCCCGCATCATCAATGCAGCGTTCTTCTCGTTCTTCTCCTCAATCAGGAGTTCGCGAACCACGGCCCTTTCAGCGAGAACTTGCTGAATCCGCTCTTCCAGCCGGTGCCTTGACTCCAGATCAGCGGTCTGTTGGTCTTCCTTCTGTTTTTTGTTTCCGAACAATGAAGAAAAGAATCCTCGTTTACTAATGTGTGCCATCGCTTGCGGTACTCCTGGGGGAAAGTAGTCGGTGTCGATGCGCTGTCCCGCGCCGGGTAGAGACTGGGGGCCCCGAGCACTTCCGGTATTTGAGGAGTGTGACACCGATAGCACCTCCGGGGCATCCCCGGATGGTCACCGCCGGTAACCTAAATGGTCATCGCGGTTCAGGTACCCCCGATGGCCTTAGGCGTCCCGACCTTAAGTGTTACCGAAAAGAAAACATGCCCAAAGAATCCGTACTGGCTCCGGAAACGCAGTCATTCAATCCGCGCACCGCACAGCCAACCGAACCGCCCTGCTCACATCGTCGCCGGTTTCGCCGAAAGAATCTCACCCGGCGACATCCCCCTCCGCCGTAACTCGCGAATACTCAGCGCATCATGCCGCTTCGCCAGCCGCCGTCCCTGCTCATCCACACTCAGTTGGCAATGGAACCATTTCGGATCGGAGAACCCAAGCGCCCGATTCAGCAAAATCTGCCGCGCCGTCGACTTCAGCAGATCCGCACCCCGCACCACCTCTGTAATCCTCATCGCCGCATCGTCCGCTACGCACGCCAACTGATAACTCGGCACCCCATCCCGTCGCCAAACCAGAAAATCCCCGAAATCCACTCCCGCCACAAACCGACGCCACCCCAGATTGCCGTCCGCAAACTCCACAACCTCTCCATCCGGCACACGGAACCGCCAGTTCATCCCGCCCGGCCCGTCATCCGTTTCGCCTGAGATCTCAAACATCCCCTCGCCCGTGCGTGACGGGCGGCAGGTTCCCGGATACACCGGCTCATCCTCCGCATCCTGCCCGGGCCCCGCCCCCTCATGCGGAGCACTCACTGCCGCAGCCAGATCCTTCCGCGAACACCGGCACGGATAAATGAATCCCCCAGCGTGCAACCGCTCCCAAGCGGAAAGATAGACTTCGCCCCGTTCGCTTTGCGCATAAGGCCCGAACGCCCCACCCACGTCCGGCCCCTCATCCCAGTCCATCCCCAACCAGCGCAAATCCTCAAGCGCTGCCTCGGCATACTCCGCCTTGCTCCGCTCCCGATCCAGGTCCTCCATCCGCATCACCAGCACGCCGCCAGCGTCCCGCGCATGCCGCCAGGCAGTCGCAAAAGTCCTCGCATGCCCAATATGCAGATACCCCGTAGGCGATGGCGCAAGCCTGCCGCGATATCCCCCGCCCGACATTTGAGAAACCCCGCCCACAGCAAGTCCAGTGTAGCCATCTCGATCCCGGCGGTTCGCGCTTCGCGAAATCCACGCCGGAAGCGGCCCCTCACGTTTCCCCTTGCACTTCTACAAGAGATCGCCTATCCTCTTGTCGAAGCGGAAGGGAAAGAATGCCGGAAAAAATCGAACTGCCTCAAGGCACCCTGGATTTGCTGATCCTCCGTACGCTCCTCACCGGCCCGCAGCACGGATGGGCGATTTCAGAGCGCGTACAGCAGGTCTCGAGTGAAGTGCTCAGCATCCAGCAGGGATCACTCTACCCCGCGCTCCATCGCCTCGAGCGACGCGGCTGGATCAAAGCAAGGTGGGGCACATCCGATAACAACCGGCGCGCGAAGTTTTACGAGCTCTCATCGTCGGGCGAGAAGCAACTTGAGCAGGAGACGGAAGCCTGGCGCAAGTTGACGGTTGCCGTTGCGCAGGTTCTTGAAGGAGCGTAAGCAGCCATGCTGGATGATCTGCGTTATCGCACACGCGCGATCCTTCGCCACAACGAGGTCGAAACCGAACTCGACGAGGAGCTGCGCTTTCACTTCGATCGCCAGGTTGAAAAGCACATGAGGTCAGGTATGACAGAAGAGGAAGCAAAGCGCCGCACCCGTCTTGCATTCGGCGGCCATGAGCAGGTCAAGGAGGACTGTCGCGAAGCCCGCGGCACGGCGTTCATTGAGTTGACGCTGCAGGACACGAAGTACGCATTCCGGCAACTCTGGGCGAATCCGACCTTTTCCCTGGTCATGATTCTCACCCTGGCGCTCAGCATCGGCGCCAACAGCGCCATCTTCAGCGTGATTAACGGTGTGCTTCTGAAGAGTCTGCCGTACCCCCAGCCCGACCGCCTGGTTCGCATCTTCCTGTCGAGTCCCGAGTACCCGAAGTTTCCGCTCAATCCCTTCGACTTTCTTGACTTCAGAGCGCGCAACCATTCATTCGATTCCATCGCGGCATTCACCCGTGGAGATGTGCAGCTTTCAGGCGACGGCGAGCCAGTGCGGCTCAATGGCTTCGGCGTCACTTCAGGGTATTTCCGCGTTCTAGGCCTCCAACCGCAGCTTGGACGCGAATTCGATTTTCAGGCAGAGATCCCGGGTAATGGTCTGCAAGTAATTTTGAGCAATCGCGTCTGGCGAACGCGATTTGGCGCCGACCCCAACATCATCGGCCGCAAGATCACCATGAACATGCAGCCCTTCACGGTCATCGGTGTCATGCCCGCAGGAACCGAGCACCCGGGAAACGAATACCACTCGGTGGCTTATGGAGAAAGCGTGGATGTGTGGTGGCCGTTTTCCTTCGCCGGAAATTCAAATCAGCGCGGGTCGCATTTCATCGAAGGCATCGGACGACTTAAAGACGGCGTCAGCGTGGAGCGCGCGCGTGCTGAGATGAACACGATCATGGCGCAGATTGCCCGAGAACATTCGAACAATGATTCGAGATGGACGGTCCTTGTTGTACCGCTATACACCGAGCTTGTGGGCGCGAGCCGCCAGATGCTCCTCGTGCTACTGGGCTCGGTCGGTATCGTCCTGCTGATCGCCTGCGCAAACGCGGCAAATCTGCTGATGGCCAGGGCCTCGGCGCGCCAGCGTGAAATCGCCGTGCGCCTCGCCATGGGTGCGCCGCGATCTCGCGTCGTACGCCAGCTCCTCACCGAAAGTCTCTTGATTTCGCTAACAGGAGGAGCGCTTGGTCTGGCACTCGCGTTTGGCGGAGTGCGCGCCCTCGTTTCGCTGCTGCCTGCAGATTTTCCGCGCGCGCACGACATTCACGTGAGCTGCACCAGTGTTGCTGTTCACTTTGCTCGTAAGCCTGATGACGGGCATCCTCTTCGGACTCGCACCGGCGCTGCAGGCTTCGCGAACCGATCCCAAAGAGGGTTTGCAAAAAGCCGGCCGAACTTCGACAGCAGGCCGCAATCAAGGCCGCCTGCGCAATGCGCTGGTGATCGCCGAAGTCAGCCTGGCTAGCGTTCTTCTCATCGGCGCGGGCCTGATGCTGCGCACATTTCTAAACCTCATCCATCTCGATCCAGGCTTCCGCGAAGATCACCTGCTCACAGCAAGCATCTCGCTGCCGCACTCGCAGTACAAAACAAATGAGCAGACAGCCCAGTTCTATGACAGTCTCGCGTCTTATTTAAATGCCTTGCCGGGAGTGGAGAGCGCAGGCGCAGGCAGCGACTTGCCCTGGACCGGATACGACGAAAATGCAGGCGGATTCACGATTGAAGGCAAGAAGGCGCCGCCGAATCAGGAATTCCACGCGCGCTATCACATGGCGACTCCGGGCTACTTCAGCGCCATGGGAATTCCGCTCCTCGCTGGTCGCTTCTTCACTGAAGCGGACAAGAAAGATGCGCCCCAGGCTCTCATCATCAACCACGCCATGGCAGAGCGTTACTGGCCGCATGAGGATGTTATAGGCAAACGCATCACCTTCGAAGACGCACCGAAAAAAGACTCCGACTGGATGACGGTCGTGGGCGTGGTCGGCGACGTGAAAGATCAGCCGAACAGCCCTGGCGCCGAGCCTGCCTTCTGGTGGTCGGAGTTCCAGGCGGCACAGTCCGATATGTCAATTGCGATTCGCACCCAGTCCGATCCCCGCCAGGTTGCCGACGGACTCCGTGACGCGGTGCATCGGCTCAATCCCGCGCTCGCAGTTGCGGATATAAAGCTGATGGACACCGTGGTCGATAGCTCAGTCTCCACACCGCGCTTTACATTCGTCCTCGTAGGACTGTTCGCCGGACTGGCCATTCTGCTGGCGGCAATCGGTGCCTACGGCGTGATCGCGTACACAGTAAGCCAGCGGACACCGGAGTTTGGCCTGCGTGTCGCTCTCGGCGCCCAACGCTCAGACCTGCTGCGAATGGTGCTCGCCCAAAGCGCGAAGCTCGCCGTGCCTGGAACAATCCTGGGAGTGCTGCTTGCCTTAAGTCTCGGCCGCGTCGTGCAGAACCTCATCTATGGAGTCAGCCCCGCAGACCCAGTCATCCTGTCAACGGTTGTTCTGCTTGTCCTAACCGTTGCGCTGATTGCATCCTATGTACCGGCGCGACGCGCATCGCGCTCCGATCCAATGACAACGCTGCGAGCGGAATAAGGCGCGTTTAGTCCTCGATTCCTAACTCAGCAAGATTGGCTACCTTCGGGATCGCTCTAGTTGGAATCGTCCTCGTGATGATGGTGCTCGTATTTCCCCAGGCTCTCGTTCAGATGCTTCGGATCCACTGATACCTGCACCACGTCCATCTCCTGCCCATCGAGATCCAACACGAACAAGCCCATGCGCGCGCCTTCGGGATGCATGTAAACCAGGGTCTGGCTATTGCCCTTGCGGCTGGTCTCGCGAATCACCCGCTCCCACTCCGCACCCAGCTTCTGCTCCACCATCTTGTTCAGCTCTTCGCCGTCCACGTCCGCGTGGAAGTCGTCGATCTCGGCCACGTGCATGCCGTTCACGCCGCCATTCGTCGCCTTGTGCGAGATGAAGCTAATCAGGCCAAGGAAGGGAATGCGCTGCGCGTGCACGTGATAGCGCGATTCAATCGAACTCACCACGCCGTCAAACCCGCCCTCCGCGCCGCTCGCCAGCACCACGACCGGCACGGCCAGCGCGACAAAACAAATCGGAACCAGCAGGAGAGGTCTCATTGGTCACCGTCCTTCTTGGTCTTGTCCTTGGCTTTGTCTTTCGACTTTTCCTTGTGCGATTCCTTCTCGATGTCGCCCAGCATGCCCAGTCCGCCGATGTCGCCCAGCTTGCTCAGGTCTTCCATCTTCACCGGCCCAAGGATCAGCACAATGCTCAGTTCCTTCGGCTCCACGTCGAGAATGAACATGCCATGCGTCTCGCCGTTCACCACCTTCATCATCACGTCTGTGCTCTCGCCGCTCTTCTTGTCGTGCTCACGCACAATAGGCGACCACTCGTTGGTTTCAAAATAAGCACGCAGCTTCTGAATGTCCTCCATCGAGTACAGGCCTTCTTTATCGAACTCATAATCCCGCACGTAAATCCCGTCGAGCCCTGCAATCAGGCGCCGCGTCGCCTCCTCATCCTGACCCTTGCCGCTCATAAATTTCGCGGCAAACGCCAGCATGTTCTTTCCCAGTGTCACCTCGGTTACATTCGAGGCCTTTGCAGCCAGCTCCTTTTCCACGGGCGACGGCAGCGGCAGTTGCGAAGTTCTGCGCCATCGCAGGAATAACCAGACCCACCACCCCTAAAACCAAAGCTGCAATTACGTTCTTCATCAATCTCTCCTTAAGTTAGAGAGTCTACTGTCCGCGCTTACTTCTCTTCGTGATTCCGCGCCACGAGCCGCCGATTCATATCATTCAATGCGCGATTGGTAATGCGCAGTGCCGTCAACACCTGTTGTTTCGCTTCCTCACCCTTGCGCCGCTCTTCCGCTTGCCGCCAGCTATAACCGCCGGCGAGCACTCCCGCCAACAACACCGATGCCGCCAGCCGCTGCCACCAGATCGTGTAACTGTGCACGCGTTCCGTGCGCCGCATATTCCGCTGCTGCAGGACCCGGCGCTTCAGGCTTGGCGGCGCCGGTCGGCGCTCCATCGCCTGTTTCAACTCACGCTCGAATTCGTCTACTTGCTCAGGCTGATCAGGCCGCTCAAAGTCCACGAATGTACTCCTTCAAATGCGTTGTCGCTTTCGACCGCAGCAGTTTCAATCCGCGCTGCAAATTACTCTTTACTGTCGCCACCGGAGCGTCCACCGTGGCTGCAATCTCTTCCGGCGACAAATCTTCCTGGTACCGCAACACCAGCGCCGCCCTTTGCGCTTCGGGCAACGTCGAAAGCAATTGCTCCAGCCGTGCGCTGAGAGGCGATGACCGTTCCTCCATCGGCGCTCCGTGATTCTCTTCAATCTCCACCCACAAATCGACACCGCGCACTTTCCGCCGCCGCAGCGCATCGGCCGACCGATTCATCGCCACCCGCCGTAACCAGAACATCGCATGCTCGGGGCTTTCGATCCGTTCCATATGCCTGTCCAGCTCCAGAAAAACGTCCTGCGCAACCTCTTCCGCCAATCCGCGGTCGCCGGTCATGCGCCACGCAAGCGAGAACACCATGGACTGATGCTCGTCCACCAGTCGTTCGAAATCCGGGTGCCACTTCTCGGCCATGGGTTTCGCTTCTACCTTCTTATCCGCAGGGGAATGCGGCTTGGGATGCAAAAGGTACGCGTTTGACCAAAAAAAGTTCAGTGCCGACGCAAGCGCCATCCCTCTTAAGTGGCATTCCCGGCGCACAAGGGATACAACTGCAAGCTGCCCGAATGGCTCGAACGAGTAGCACCCGGGCCAGTGCGGGTCTACCCAAAAAAGGAAAACACAAAATGAAACGCAGTCTGCAGTTCCTTGCTTGCCTTACCGGTGCGCTGTGTGCAAACACTGTATGCGCGCAGGCCGTGGCGTACGTTTACGTTGCCAATAACCCGAAAAACAGCAGTACCAACGAAATCGTCGCTTACTCCGCCGCATCCGATGGCAAACTAACGCCGGTATTCGCCTCTCCCTTCCGTGAAAACGTCAGCCGCTTTGGCCACAGATGGCAATTACCTGGTCGCCGCCAATCGATCTGAGCCAGTGATTGACTCTTTCTCCATCGAATCCGATGGCGCCTTGCGCTATGCCACCTCAACCAACTACGCCAAACACACCGGCAATTCGGAGTGCGCCGAGGCAGGCCAGCTCTTCTTCGATCACACCGGCGCAACTCTCTACATTCAGGAGTACAACGTCGATTGCGCCAACACGGGCGTCACTGCATTTGCCCTCAACAAGCACACCGGCCGCCTTTCCTGGCGCGGAGTGGATATCACCGGTGTATTTCCGGGCATGTACAACGCAGCCTATTTCATCGGAAACAACGTCTACGCCTACTCCGCCGCGAATTCATCCTGCATGTATTACGGAATCTATGGATTCAAGCGCAACAACAATGGGCTCCTCGTCTCCGCAGGTGGAGTAGCGAACACTCCCAAGCCTCCCGAGGGCGTGTCTAGGTATGTCCCAGATCTCCTCGCCGCCGATCCCACCAACCACATCGCTGTTCTCGAGCAGCCAGCTAACCCGCCAGATTGTGCGGCAGGGCCATTGAAACTTGCAACATACACAGCAAATTCCAGCGGCATGCTCAGCACCACCAGCACATCCGCCAACATGCCCTCGACCCTCATCTCCAATCCCTCCGACATGAAGATGTCCCCCTCAGGAAAACTGGTGGCCGTCGCCGGGCAGGAGGGTCTTCAGATTTTTCACTTCAACGGAGCCAGTCCGATCACGCACTTCACCGCCCTGCTGACCTCCAAGCCCATCAACCAGATGTTCTGGGATAACAACAACCATCTGTACGCAATCAGTCAACCGGCAGGAAAGATCTACGTATTCACCATCACCCCAGAAGGTGCCAACCAAGCCCCCGGCTCTCCCTACACGATCAACAGCCCCGAGGCCCTCATCGTCCGGTCTATCGTGCAATAGCATCGGACATTGCCTCTTCAAGGGCCGCCCAGGTGGCGGCCCTTCGAGTTTCAGGGACATTACCAAAAGCTGGGCGCAAGCAAGAGTTCCAGAGATCCCCGAGGCTCCAGGTAAATAAAATCACCCAATCAACACAGGACATCCCCGCCCGTGCGTGAGGACAAGTGCCATGAGAAGCAAGACTTTACTCAGCCTGTCGATCCCTCTATCGCTCCCCCTATTGATCGTCGGATCGTTGTCCCTTGCGGGTTGCGGCGGAGTCACCACCAAAAGTTCGCCGCCTCCGGCCACTCCTTCCGTAACATCTGTCACCGTCTCATGCGCCGCAGCCAGCCTCCAGACCGGGCAAACCAGCCAGTGCTCAGCGACCGTCTCGGGAACCGGTAGCTACAGTTCCAGCGTGACCTGGTCCGCAGCCTCCGGGACAGTCTCAAGCTCAGGCCTCTACACTGCCCCGTCCACTGCGCCCGCAGCCGGTTCGGATAGCGTGAAGGCAACTTCAACCCAGGACCCCACAAAGCTGGGCTCTGCAAAGATCACCATTACCGCACCTGCAGCGCCACCGACCATTACCGCCGTCTCTCTCGCCTGCAGCCCGTCCACCATCACCGTCGCTCAAACAGCATCCTGCACTCCCACCGTCACCGGCACCGGAGCATTCGCAAACACCGTGAATTTCTCCATCAGCCCGGCCGCAGCAGGAACACTGAACGATGCAACAGCCGTCACGTCGGGAACGCCCGTCATCTTCACACCTGCAAGCACCGGAGCAAACTCCGTCACCATCACGGCCACATCCACAGCAGACGCTTCGAAACACAATTCCGCGCCGATCACCGTCACCACCTCGACGGCCGGCCCCAGTTGCGCAGGCATGAGTCTGGGAGACAACGCCAGCCTCAACGGTTTCCTCCCTTTCACACCCACCACCGCGTGGAACACCGACATCTCCTCGGCTCCACTCGACCCCAATAACGCCGCCATCACCTCGGCAGCAGGATTCGCAGGCCTCCATCTCCATCACGACTGGTCTTCCGTAGCTGGAGGAAATTACGGCATCCCCTACGTCGTCGTCGATTCCAGCACAACACCACTCACTCCGATCTCCGTAGTCGACTACGCCAGTGAAAGTGATGTTGCCGTTGCGCCGTTCCCCATCACCGCGCCCATTGAAGGTTCGCCTGCCGATTGCGCTGGATGGCCGAATGCCTACATCGGCGACTCCCACGTGCTCGTGCTCGATCGCCACGCCTGCATGCTTTACGAAACCTTCAACACGCATCGTTGCAGCGGCGCGTGGAGCGCCTCGTCAGAAACCATCTGGGACTTGAAGAACTACGATCGCCGCCCGTGGGGCTGGACATCGGCAGACGCAGCCGGCTTGCCGATCTTCCCTGGCCTGGTGCGCTACGACGAAGTCGCTGCCGGCGCCATCAATCACGCCATCCGCTTCACCATGCAGCAAACCAAGAACGACGCCAATGGCGGATACTTCGTCGCGCCCGCCAGCCATGCTGCCGGAACCACGTACGGCGTCAGCAACATCATGGGCATGCGCATCCGCCTGAAGGCCAGCTTCGACATCTCCGGTTATTCCGCCGCCAACAAGGTAATCCTAACCGCGATGAAGAAATACGGAATGATCCTCGCTGACAATGGCAGCTACTTCTACTTTCAGGGAGTGCCCGACCCACGCTGGAACGACGACGACCTGCACAACCTCGACTCCATCCAGTCTTCCAATTTCGAAGTCGTGCAGATGACCCCCGCGTTCCCCGGCTACGACGCCAACACCGCTCCAACCGGAGAACCACCCGTGATCAATAGCTTCACGTCCTCCGCATACTCAGTTGCGGCTGGAACACCAATCACCCTCACCTGGAACACAACCAACGACTCCTACGATTTCATCGATGAACTCGGAGGAGTAAGCGGCGGAACCGTAACCACCACCCCAACCAAAACCACGACCTACACCCTGAACGCCACCAATCAATCCGGCCGAACCACCATGCAACTCACCGTCACAGTCCACTAAGCAACAGCACAATCCCGACTGAGTAGTGTTTTGCATTGCGTACCCCAAACACTTTCGGCTGACTGAACTGCGGGGACCCGGTACTACGGATTATCTTCCGAGTTAGCTGTAATTCGACAGGAACGCCGCCGCGATGTCCGTTCTAATGCTCTAGATGATCAATCTCGAATGGGATTCTTGGATTGTCTTCATTCAAAACTCTGCTTCTTTCTGGATTAGCCGGATCGTATCGGACGCGCAGTGTAGGAAAGAAATCAATCACATCTCCGATTTGGTTGATTCGATCATCCTTGATGGAATAGCCTGTTGCCGACCCTTCGTGAGCCAGTCCATTCACCTGATACTCATAGTCCACCAGTGGGAGGATTGGCGTTCCGTAGGAAGTGGTAAACCTGGTGAACCTTCCGTCTGCAATACTCCAGCGAAGAGCCTGATTGCGCCGACTCTCTCTGCGCACACTGCGTACGATCCCGGCAACAATACTATCGAGAAAGAAGCCGCCCATAAGCCGCGATTATATTTCGGGCGGCTGCAATGCGCGTTCCGGTCGAATTGTGGGCAACCCGGAAGTTGCCTTTTCGCGGTATCGTCCGAAATCCTGCCGATTTCGCTTGAACCTTGAAACTCTAGTTCCGCCGCTGGGCGGTCCTTCGGGTCGCTCTGTTTTCACATTCCTCAAAACAAATCCGGAATACTATGAAACGCGATCCGGGTCGGTGCAGCCTTATACGCAGCCAGCATCGTAGCCGGAGCCAGAGTGCTCATCCCGTATTTCTGGTTGAGCTGATCCATCGCCTCCAGCAGCTTCGCCCGGCTCTTCGCGTTGTCGAGCGAATCAAACAAATTCAGCGAATGCAGCCGGTCCGGCACGAGCCCATTCAAACTCACGCCAATGAAGTACGGCTCATCGTATCCCTGCCCCTTCGGCTTCTCCGCCCACAACCGGCACAGCGCACCAATCAGCGTCTGGTTATCCTGGCACTCGCTCAGCCGGATCTCGTGATGCCACCCGCGCGTGGGAACTCCAAATCTGCTCACCGGCGCATTCTGTCCCCGTGGAACCGAAAACCCCACCGCCAGCCCGATCGAACTCGCCCAAAGCTTATGCGTCCGCAACCGCATTGCCGCCTTGTGCAGCAGCTTGTGCGCCACCGCCCAGGCCTTCTCCGCTGTCCGCATCTCGGGCGCCAGAACGTGCGAGTGGCTGATCGACTTCAAATGCTCGGTCTCCGACATCTCGAAGTCCTCGCCCTTCAGCCAATGCCACAGCCGCCCACCCCACACCGATCCCCACAGCTCTCCTGCCTGCTCGCAATCCAGCTTCAGCAGATCGTCCATCGAGTGAATTCCTTTTTCGTTCAGCCGCTTTTCGGTCTTCGCACCGATCCCCGGCAGATCGCGCAACGTCAGTCGCCGCAACGCCTCTGGCAATACATCGAGCGGCAGTGCCACCAGCCCGTCCGGCTTCTCCATGTCACTCGCCACCTTGGCCAAGTACCGACTCGTTGCCAAGCCCACGGAACTCCGGAGAAACGGCCCCACCCGCTCCTGAATCCGCGCTTTGACCTTCCGGCCCAACTCCAACGCAGCAAGCAGCGGTCTCTCCCGCCCCATCAACCGACAAGCCATCTCGTCGATCGACATCACCGCCGTCACCGGCAAGCAAGTCTCCACCGCCTCCACAATCCGGTGGTGATAATCCACATAAATCTCGTGCCGCGCCTCCACCAGCACGATATTGGGGCACATTCTCTTCGCATCGGCGACGATTGTTCCCGTCTTCACGCCATGTGCCTTTGCCTCATAGCTCGCGGCAATACAGCAGGTTGTGTCCGCCATCATCGGCACCACACCCACAGGCTTTCCCCGCAGCTCAACCCGATCCTGCTGCTCCACCGAGGCAAAGTAGGAGTTCAAGTCCACAAAAAGCCAGTTCAGACACGGACCTTCCCGGGCGTCTCTCGAAGGCAGAACTTTCTCCGCTGCCTGAGGCATTGTGCCCTCAGGCCACTCCTCCTGCCCAGGCTCAAATCCGTCCACCGGGTTCAAATCACCCGTTTCCATCGTGCCTCAATATTCGTCTTTTATTCGCCTTGCCGCAACACCCAACTTGTGCATCTGAATAAGTGGTAGACTTGTTTCGCCGGAGCGCTGTCTGCTTCGAGCCTTTCTGCCGCTTACTGGTTGTCAATCCGAAAGCGGGGTTTGATGCGAGCGCGGGCCGCGGTGGATTATGCATAACTTGTTACATTGGGTCGGCTCGTATGCCAGTGTGTTGGCCATCCTGGTCACGCTTGCGGTTGCAGTACTGCTCGTTTGCTGCCTTGAATGCACAAACTGCTCCTGCCGTGAAAAGGACGACATCTTCAGCCGGCACGAGATGTAGATTCAACCGAATCCCATTCGCTTGAATCTGATTCCTTCCGCTATTCGCTTGCTCGCGTTCCCTGGTGGAATCGCATCTTCCAATCGCCCGACATCCTTGTCCAGACAGAACTCCGCAGCGTAACCGTGCGTTCGCCCGTTGCCTCATTTGAGCGCACTGCGCGATACGTCACCAGTGCCACATCTTTGCCGAGCATCGTGCACGCAAGGGAATCCACCACTGGCGGCGAATACGTCTCGGTCGACAGTTGTTCCAGCGTCATCTCTCGCGTCCACACGCGTCCCGACGATCCGAACTCGAGAAAATCTTCGGCGAGCAATCTGCCCACTCGTTCTCGATCGCGCCGCACCGTCGGATCCATCAGCAGCAATTCAAGCCGTTCCAGTTTCGCTTCAGTCGTCTCATTCACCGCAATGTCCATGTTTATTGGACTATTCATTGAAGCGGCGGTTTCAGATACTGCTCAAACTGGGCAAGAATGCGTGTGAACAAGTGGATACGCACATCGGGGCCTGAGATGGAATGCGTCTTGCGCGGATAAATTTGCAGATCGTAAGGAATCTGCGCCTCAATCAACTTCTGCACAAACTGGACCGTGTTTTCAATGTGCACATTATCATCGCCGGTCCCATGCGCGATAAGAATCCGCCCCTTCAGATTCGCGGCGGAATTGACCACCGCAAAATTCTTGTACCCCTCCGGAAAGTCTGCTGGCTTGCTCATGTAGCGCTCGGTGTAGATCGAATCGTAGTTGCGCCAGTCCGTCACAGGCGCCACAGCCACCCCGGCTCTGAAGCGATCGGAATGCGTCATGGCGAACAACGTAAATGCCCCGCCCCAGCTCCAGCCCCAGAATCCCAGGCGCTTAGCATCAAGCTGCGGATACTTCGCCAGTACGGCATCCACCACCGTCAACTGATCCTCAAGCTGCACAGGACCAAAGTTGTGATACGCGGCCTGCGCAAACTCGCGCCCGCGCCCACCCATGCCGCGATTGTCCGCATGCAGCACCGCAAACCCATGCTGCGCGAGCAATTCATCAAACAGCAGCGAATCGCTCCACTCGTTCGTCACCGCTTGCACCGCCGGTCCGCCATAGGGATTCACGATCAGCGGCACGCTAGCCGCAGCCGGCACGCTCGCCGCAGCTGACACATTCGCAGGCATCAGCAGCGTTCCATACAAAATCGTTCCATCGCGGGCCTTCACTTCCAGCTGCTCCGGAGCGCGCAGCCCCAGAGATTCGATCGCATGCGACTCCCAGAACGTCGCACACTTCGCCGCGATCGCGCACAGCTCCAGTACAGGCGGTTCCATCCGTGACGAATACTTATCGGTAAAGCTCCCTCCCAACGGCGCAAATTCGGCATCGTGATTGCCTGCGCCCGTGGTCAGTTGCTTGCGGTCGCCGTCAAACGTCACGCGCCACACCTGCTGATCCAGCGGCGAGCCTTCGTTCGACGCGTAATAGATTTCCTTGCGCGCGGCATCGACACGATAAACCTCGCCGACCTCGAAGTCTCCCTTCGTCACCTGATTCTCCAGCGCGGCGCTCGTTGAGTCGGTCTTGCTCTGGTTATATCTGTAGACATAGAGATGGTTGTGGCCATCGGTCCAGTTCGTCAGAACGATGTAGCCATCCGCTACATTTACATCGAAGTTCTCGTCGACAAATTTTTCATCGGAAATCTCCAGTACGCTGTGCGCCATCCCCGAACCCGGATCGGCAAAGTAGATCCTCCTATGCTTCTGATCTCTGCTCAGCGTTTCCACCCACAGCGTTTTACGATCAACCCATCCGAACCGCGGAATGTAGTCCTGACCCTGCTCCACCGGCACATGAACCCACGACACCCTGCCGCCCTTTGTGCCCACCACTCCCACCCGCACATCCGGATTAAGATCACCCGGCAGCGGATATCGCTGCCTCTCCACCTTGGCGTGGGTCGGTATCCAATCGGTGATCGGATACTCGGGAACACTCTCCTCGATCATCTGCATAAACGCCAGGCTTTTCGAATCGGGCGACCAGAAGTAGTTGCTTTTCGTGTCCAGCTCCTCTTGATACACCCAATCCACTTCACCATTCAGAATCGTAGGATTCGGTGCCGCGGCTGCCATCACCGTTGGCGTTCCCGCCTCGCGCAGTGGAACCACCGCCAGTCCGTGATTGCGAATGAACGAAACATATTCGCCGTTGGGTGAAAACTTGGGATCGGCGCCCGAGCCTTCGCCGGAATGGCCAATCTGTACGCCCGTCCCGTTGCTCAGGTCGTATATCCACAAAGTGCCGTTTGAGTCGAACATCAGGTGCTTTGAATCGGGAGCCCAGATATAGTTCGCCATCCTATACCGCTCGCGATGATCGCGGTCCTGCTCCGAAGCTTTTCCACCTCCCAGCGTCGCCAGCTTCGCTCGACTCACCAGCACGTGCGGCTTTTTTGACCCCGGATCAAGATCGATCAATTCTCCGCCGTCCAGATAGGTCAGATGCTGCCCGTCAGGGGACCAGGCCAGCCCATCCGGTGGCGTGCCCGCTAACGGACCATGAGAGAAAATCTCCTCCACCGTCAGCAGCTTCGACTTCTCCTGCCCATGCATCGTGGGCGCAAGAGATAACGCCGCAACAAACGCCGCCAGGCGGCAAACATCAACACACTTCAAGCGGTTTGCCTCAGGGCGGCTGCTGTCGATGAGCATGAGGGGGTAGGTCCTTTGCCGGGAATCAGTTTAAACGAACGACAGCATCCCCCGGATAAACCGCCCCACAGGAATGGTCCATTCGCGGCAACAGCCGCTATAGTTCCATTGAGTGCGAACGGAGGATCTCTTCGATGAGCTGGGCCACACCAGAGGAACGACGGAGCCTCGGCCAGACGCGGCGCAAGCAGCTGCGCCGACAGGAAAACGATCAACTCAACATCAAGGCGCGCAAAGCCACTCCGCTCTCATTGCTTCAGCGCGTCGAGAGAGGGCGTGTCCCCGCTCTACTGAAACTCAAGCATCAACTGATGGCGCAATCGCCATTCAGCTATTTCCGCGGCGCTGCCCCCATCATGGCTGCCGACCTCGCTGTCGTTCCCAACACCGGCATTGAGGCCCAACTCTGCGGAGATGCCCACGTTCGCAATCTTGGCGCCTTCGCCGCACCCGACGGCCGCCTCGTCTTCGATATCAACGATTTCGATGAGACGATTCGCGGTCCCTTTGAGTGGGACCTGAAGCGCATGGCCGCATCGCTCGTGCTGGCCGCACGAGAGTCGAGGCACAAGGAGTCTTCCGCGCAGCAGGCTGTCGAGCAATGCATCCTCCGCTACTGTGCACAGATGCGCACATTCGCGAAGATGCCGTTGCTTGAAGTCGGCCGCTTTCAGGTCCATCGCCTCGGCAACGTTGAACCCGTTCACGATTCTCTGCTGAAGGCGGAACGAGCCACGCCGCTCCACACCCTTGAGCAACTCACTGAGCCCGCGCCCGGAAAGCCAACTGGTCCCCGGCGCTTCAAGCAGATCGAGAACTGCCTCTGGCGAGTCACCGGTTCAAAGGCTGAAAACGTACTCCAGGCACTCGAGCCCTATCGCGAAATGCTCGAGTCGCAGCGTCAGCATCTGCTCTCGCTCTATCGCCCCATCGATGTAGCCTTCAAGGTGGTCGGAACCGGCTCCGTGGGCCTGCGCAATTACTGCATCTACTTCGAAGGCAATGGCCCCAACGACCCGCTCTTCCTGCAGATCAAGGAGGAAGCTCCCTCGGCTTATTCGCCCTATCTTCCCAACGCGCAGGCCTCTCCGCACAACGGTCAACGCGTTGTCATCGGCCAGCGCGCCATGCAGCTCCAATCAGATCCGTTTCTCGGCTGGACACACATCGGTGCGCGCCCCTTCCTCGTCCGTCAACTTAATGACCACAAGGGTTCCATCGACCTCACAGACCTCGCCGGCACCGGCTTGATGGCTTTCGGCGAAGTTTGCGGCGAGTTGCTCGCGCGCGGACATGCCCGCTCCGGCGATCCCCTCGTGATCGCCGGTTATCTCGGCAACGGCGAAACCTTCGCTGAAGCCCTGGCCAAATTCGGCTCCCTCTATGCCGACCAAACCGAAAGAGACTGGCAAGCCCTTCGCCGCTCCGGCAAAGTCGAAAGGAACCAAACTCGATCGCGATGACCCGGCAAAATTAACCGTCATCCTGAGCGTAGACGAAGGACCTGCATTTCGAGACGCATGCATGTGCAATTAATCACGAGGTTAATCAATGAACGGCATCAATCGTCGCCAGTTTGCTCAGAGCATCGCCTCCGCCGCGATCGCAACCCACGTCCTGCGCGCTGAATCCCCGCTCAACCCGCCAGACGCGAATCCCCCCATACCGCTCTCCATCATGCTATGGACCGTGTGGACAGATCTACCCTTCGACCAACGCCTGACCAACGTGGCAAAAGCGGGTTACTCCAACGTCGAGCTCGTCGGCGAGTACAACAAGTGGAGCGATGCCGACTACTCTAGCGCCATCTCAGCCAGCAAACGCCTGGGCATTCATTTTGATGCAACCGCTGGGTTGCATAATGGAGTCGGTAACCCAGCCGCGCGCGAAAGCTTCCTCGCAGAATTCAAGCAGGCATTGATCCCGATGCAGAGACTCGCGTGCCCGGCCATGATTGTTCTCTCCGGCAATGTGGTTCCAGGCCTCTCGCGCGAAGCCCAGCGCCAGAGCTGCATCGAGGGCCTCAAGCGCGCCGCGGAGCTCATCGAAGGAAAACAGATTGACGGCCAGCCCGTGCGCCTCCTGCTGGAGTGCATCGATCCCGAGGAGAATCCCCACTACTTCCTGCAATCAGCCGCCGAAGCCATCGACATCGTGCGCGCCGTCAATCACCCGCAGGTTCAGTTCCTCTACGATCTCTTCCATGAACAGATCGCCGAAGGCAACCTCATCGAGAAACTCGACAAGCACATCGACGTCATCGGCCTCATTCACGTAGCCGACGTCCCCGGCCGGCACCAGCCCGGAACCGGCGAAATCAATTATGAAAATATCTATCGGAAGCTCGCCGCGCTGAACTACCGCCACGCCATCGCCATGGAGTTCCATCCCATCGGCGATCCTGTGGCAATGCTCCGCGCCGCGAAACAGATGGTAGCGAGCGCCATGGGAACCGCCTGAGCAGGCAGGCCACGGCGCTCGAACAGAATCCCTACTTCGCTGCCGGTACCGCCGCTGCCGGTGCCTTTGGCATGTCAAATATGGCGGGATCAATCGTCTTGTTCAGTTCCACTTTCTTCACCGTGATGGTCAAAGAGAACTGGCCGCCCAGGTCGATGTCCATCGCGTAAGGAACCATGTAGCCGACATCAGTCTTCCTGTAGTCGGAAAGCTTCGTCGTGACGTCCACGGGCTGGCCCTGCATGTCGCCCTTGGTCATGACGGATGCCACCAGAAAAGTCTTGGGATCGATGACATAGATGGCTTCGACATTATCTTTCGTCGTCAGCTTCAGCTTGTAGGCATCACCATCTTTCCCAAACATCTCGACCTTGCTGCCTTTTGCAGCATAGTCATAGAGCTGGCCGCCGACATAGATGTCGTCTTTTCTTGCCTTGTATTGATCATCCGGCATGGGAGTAGCATCTGCCGCGCCCGCCATGGGGTTCACCATCCACCCGCCCTTGTCGGTCAGGCATTGAATGATCTTCTGCCCGTTGAAGTCGGTCTCGCTCTTGTATCCCACTCCATCGACAATCGTGGTTGTGCCCGGGGCGTCGGTCCCCATCACCTGGACCGAGGTTTCCATAGACAGGGATTTCACCTGGCTGATCGCATCTTTTCCGCCAATCGCCGCCACGTATTTCCCGACAATCTCGTCCGCCGTTTGCGCACTTAATGTGACCGCCCCAGCCAGCGCGGCCACTGCCATAAAGCCATAAATCAACTTCTTCATTCGCCCCTCTACCTTTCGCGCGCTCTAAAGCGCGTTTATCCTTGCGGCAATAGTGTAGCCCCGCACTCACTGATACGCTCGGCGAACTTCGCCAGTTCCCCATTCCATATTGCGATCAGGCTTGAAACGGCGAGGGCCCCACCAGCTCGACTTCGTATTTGCGCCAGAACGCCGCATCTTCTACCGGCGGGTTGGGAACCGCCGTGTCGCGCAGAAATTGCTCCATCTTCCCCGCCGGCGAAAACGCAATCAGCAGCCGCCCGGGCTTTCCCTCAACCGCCGCAAACGTATGCGGAATCCCACGCGGCCCCAGAACGGAATCACCCGCACCAAGCGTCAAGCGCTTGTCACCCACCGCGAACCGCACCTCTCCCTCGATCACGTAGAAGTACTCCTCCTGGTGCGGATGAAAATGCAGCGGTGGCCCGACCTTCACCAGGTTCAGGTGCTCAATCACAAACAGCCCATTGCTCGTCTCCCGCGGAAGCACCTTGAACAAAATTGTGCTATAGCCCCGCGAGTGCGTTTCGTCCTGGCAATCCTTGCCTGCGGCAACAACATGCGCCTGACCTGACGGTGAAATACCCGGAGCGCGCGCAAACACATCCAAGTCAATTCCCGCGGCCGGCAGAAGCGCAGCCGCACTCTTCAAAAAACTACGACGCCTCATGAACAAACCTCCAAAGCCCGAACTCCCGTTCGGCGCCCGACGAAATCAGAACATTCTTCTCTGTTGGGGAATCTTCGCTCCAAGCCTAACCACCGCATCCACTCAATCGCAATCAAATTCGAGAACCGGATGTTAGACTTCGGCCACTGGAGGAACCGCATGAAGAGATTCCTTAGCCATGCACTCGTTGCGCTTCTCGCCCTCATCGGGTCCGTAGCCGTGATGCGATCCCAGCAGCCGAGCACGAAGCGTTATCCGCAATTCGAGAACGAAGATGTCAAGGTATGGAAGTCAGTCGTATACCCCGATGCGCCACTGACCATGCACCGTCACGACCATCCCCGCGTCATCATCGCCCTCAAGGGCGGCACC
>CAWALE010000023.1:0-53861 GCA_963782775.1 uncultured Acidobacteriaceae bacterium | reverse complement strand
CATGAAGATCGTCGAAAAAAGTGGCGGATCCGAAAATCACGCGTGGGAAACAGGCCATGCCTACTGGCTCCCCGCAAACCCGCCCGACACCCAACACGCCGACGTGAACGCTGGAAAAGAGCCGATTGAAGTTATGGTCGTAGAACTAGAAAAAGAGCGCTAAAAACTCAAAGCAGGTCCGCATGAACCAGGACAGCTGATACCTGAAAGCTGTCCTAGTCCCAAGTCCCTAGTCCCTAATCCCTCGTCCTTGGTTCCTAGTCCCTGCCCTTCACCCCACCGGCACCAGCTTGTTATCCGATTGCTGCCGCGGCTTCTCATTCCGCAATTGCATCGTAGACGGCGACGCATCGAGGCGCAGCGTGTCTTCGCTCGAGTACAGGCGCACCAACTCGTTGGCTTGATCGAATGTGACGACGAAATGTTGCAGAGGCGTCGAACCGATGTTCACAAGTGGGAACGCCAGATTGATCTCAACAAATGGCTGCCTGAAGGTATACCGACCAAGCCTTACATCCGCCCCCAGCCGCGCTGCCTTGATCTCAAATTTGGTTGCAACCGATTCGCCGCTCGCGAACGCCGCAGGCGTCTCCAGGAATCGCAGTTCTTTCGAGTCTTTCTCAGGCACGCTCAGCCCAGTCCCGCCCGAATCAATTTGTGCCTCCAGCTGCTGCCCTCCTATCTTGAGCGCCACAATCGGGACCCCATCCGGCATCCGGAACGGCAGTACCGAGCCGCCCGAATCCACACTGATTTTCCCGCGTGTCAGCATCATCCGGCGTCCCGGAAAATCTAGGGTCAGCAGGTAGTCTTCGAACAGCGTGAACCCAAGCACGCCCTGGCAATTCGCATCACCATATAGGTTGTGGACGACCGCGTCGAGCTCTGAAAACTCCACACCAGCAAGATTCAAAGATTCGATCCGCGAGATATCGGAACGTTGCTGGCCGAGGCCACTTGGGTCTGTCAAATGCGCATGCCCTGCCGCCGGCAGCAGCAGTTCTTCCGCCAGCGCTGGCGTAACCAGCACCTGGCCTCCCGTTCCCGTATCGACGAGGAACCGGAAAGGCCCCCGGCCGTTCACCATTACCGAGACATAAGGCTTGTCGTGAATGATTTCCAGTGGCGTGGAGTAGACCTTGGATTGAATTGCGGAAGTTTGCCCTCCGGGTGGCGGCGCTGAATCCTGACCGCTTGCACTCCAGACGGCAAAACACATCAGGAACGCACAACCACATTGCGACACGAAGCCGAATGCGACCTTGCCCGGGACAGGCATGGCGTTCTCCTTCCGCGCGAGTGCTCAACGCGATCTGGATCCGAAGCGCACCATGATTCTACGAGTATTCCCAGTCGCCCGGCTCGCCTAAGTTGCAGGGCAGAACCGGCGAGCCCCATGCCGGCCCCGCACTACAATGGACCGGTATGGCCACCACCGTCCGTTCGCATGCAAAGATCAACCTCGGCCTATATATAGGCGCACCGCGAACCGACGGATTTCACTCCCTCGCGACTGTCTACCAGACGTTGGAACTGCACGACTTACTCACCGTGACGGCCCACCCCGCCCCGACCCTATCCATCAGTCTCACCTCCAACGACCCCCGCGTTCCCACCGATAACCGCAACACAGCATGGAAGATGGTGTCGCTGGCACTCGAAGACCTGGGCGCCCCGGCCGAAGTCGCCATCCACATCGAAAAGCGTCTTCCCATCCAGGGTGGATTAGGAGCCGGTTCAGCGAATGCTGTCGCTGCTCTAGTAGGCCTTGAGAGAGAACTTGAGACTAAAACGAGCGCACTATCGTATTTCCGTGCCTCAAAATCTATCCGAGCCCCATCATCAAGACCAGAGCCGCCGCCGGAAAACTTGGAGGAGTTGCTGATCCAAGTCGCCACCGAGCCCGGGGGCGCGTGGCCCGGATGGCATCTCGGGCTCGCCGAGAAGGTGGGCTCAGACGTGCCGCTGTTTCTGGTTGGGGGGGCAGTCCTGGGCAGGGATCGGGGGCAGAACGTCTTCCCCCTTCCAGACCTCGACCCCGTCTGGTGCGTCGTCGCCCTGCCCCCGATCGGCGTCTCCACCCCCCAGGCCTTCCGCGACTGGGACGCACTCTGCGCCGTCGAAGGTTTGACCGCTGAGGCAGTCAGAAGATAGACTGGAAGAGTTGAGCCGCGCCTATGCCAGCGCCTTTGCAGGAGCAATCCCGGAAGGTCAGCATGGATCAGGCTCCTCCGGTGTCCCTGTCTTGGATGGGGACCTCGCCGGACCTCAAGAGTCCGCGCTTGTCCGCACCGGGATCAGTAGCTGGATCCAGAACGACTTTGAACGCGTCGTCTTTCCCCAGCACCCCTCCCTTGCAGAAATCAAGCGCCTTCTTGCGGCTACCGGCACTCCGGAGGCAGCCATTCATGCATCGCTGTCCGGGTCCGGTTCGGCGCTCTTCGGGTTGTACCTGACCCGTGGGGATGCGCAAGCAGCCCAGCGAACGGCTGACGGCGGCTGGCGTCGAGAGTCAGATCACACGCACCCTGCCGCGCTCGGAATATTGGGCAAACATGCTTGTGCAACAGTAAGGTTGACAGCCATCCTCGGTGTGAGAGACTCGCGGACGGCTATCAACAGGCGGAAATCGAAAGCGTTGTTGGGCGATCGTCTAATGGTAGGACAGTGCCCTTTGGAGGCACTTGTCTAGGTTCGAATCCTAGTCGCCCAGCCAACTTTCGCAATCTGCAAGAACCAGAATGCAGCCAAAGCCAACCAGCTTGGAGGTATTGATGACGATGGAAGCGGGATCCGTGACGGAAACGTTGGAAGACAAGCAAACACCGGGTACGGCCGACGCCAACAAAGATGGCGTGAACAAGACAGCCCAACCCGAAGCGCAGAAGCCGAAGGATGCCAAACCGGCCCCCGAACGCAAGCGTGCTCGCAATCTCAGCGAGGACCGGCGCTTCAAGCTCTTCAGCGGCACGGCCAACCGTCCCTTGTCTGAAGAGATCGGCCGCCACATCGGCGTTCCCGTCGGCGAGGTCAAGCTCCAGCGCTTCGCTGATGGCGAAGTCTACTTCCAACTACTCGAGAACGTTCGCGGCGTCGACGTCTTCGTCGTGCAGCCCACCTGCTATCCCGTCGACCAGAACCTGATGGAACTGCTGGTCATGATCGACGCGCTCAAGCGCGCCTCCGCAGCCCGCATCACCGCTGTCGTTCCGTATTACGGATACGCGCGCCAGGATCGCAAAGACCGTCCGCGCGTCGCCATCAGCGCAAAGCTCATTGCCGATCTGCTGACCACCGCCGGCGCCCATCGCGCGCTTTTCGTCGATCTGCACGCCGCTCAGATTCAGGGATTCTTCAACATTCCCGTCGACCACTTGTTCGCCAGCCCGGTGCTGGTCAGCCATTTCCGCTCGCTCGACGCTGCCCAACCTTACCGTGGTCTCGCCAGATGCTGGCGGCGTGGAACGTGCCCGCCACTTTGCCCAGAAGATGGGCGCACCGCTGGCCATCGTCGACAAGCGCCGCACCGACATCAATGTTGCCGAAGTCATGAACGTGGTCGGCGATGTTGCCGGCAAAACCGCCCTCATCATCGACGACATTATCGACACAGCCGGAACCCTGGTAAAAACCGTGGACGCGCTCTATGCCAATGGCGCCACAGCCGTGTACGCCTGCGCCAGCCATGCCGTGCTTTCCGGCCCGGCCGTCGAAAGGATCGCCAATTCCCGATTGAACAAGTGGTTGTCACCAACACCATTCCCTTGCGCGAAGCGGCACAGAAGTTGCCCAAGATTAAAGTGCTCTCCATTGCCGGCCTTTTAGGTGCGGCAATCGAGAGCATCCACATGGAGACCAGCGTCAGTACGTTGTTCTCATAAGAAGTGATCAGTGATCAATGATCAGTGATCTGAAACATCAACGAGCTAGTGAGCTTCAACCGGTTGTCGTCGTCGGGTTTTAACTGACCACTGACCACTGTTCACTGTCCACTGGCACTCACAAAGGGAGCGGCACCTCAAAAGCGCCCGTGCCCGAATACAGAAACGAGAGATTCGAATGCCTGAAGTTGTCGTAACCAAGCCCCGTGAGGGCAAGTTCAATAAGAATGCAGCGCGCCGCGTGCGTGTCGCCGGAAAAATCCCTGCCGTTCTCTATGGTGCAGGTCATGATGCCGTCGCCGTTGAAGTCGATCCCAAGCAGATTTCGCGGATCCTCTTCTCTGAGACCGGCCAGAACACCATCTTCGATGTCGAGGTCGCTGGCTCGCCCGCTGCCAAGGCCATGATCGTCGACACGCAGCGCGAACCCATCATGGACAGGCTGATCCATATCGACATGAAGCGCATCGCGCTCGACAAGGTTCTCCGCGTCAGCGTGCGCGTCAAACTGCTCGGTATTCCGTTTGGCGTGAAAAACGAAGGCGGAATCCTCGACCAGGTCCTGCGCGAAGTTGAAATCGAGTGCTTGCCCGCCGACATCCCGAATCACATTGACGTGGACGTGAGCGGACTCGCAATGCACGGCGTTCTCCGTATCAGCGATCTGCCGCACTCCGACAAGATCAAATACCTGAACAACGAAGACGCGACCGTGGCTCACGTCGTTTCGATTCGCGAAGAAGTTGTCGCGGCTCCTGCCGAAGGCGAATTGCCAGTGGCCGAAGCCGGTGCAACACCCACCGAACCAGAAGTGGCCAAGAAGGGCAAGGGCGAGCCTGCCGCGGCAGAAGGCGCCGCCAAGCCACCCGCTGCCGGAGGGAAGAAGTAAGCTCCGGTGGAAGAAACGAATGAGAACGGAATTCAGACCGGGCCCCCCAAGCCTTTTCTGGTGGTGGGGCTCGGCAATCCCGGACTCGAGTATTTGTGGACGCCGCATAACGCGGGGTTCATGGCAATTGACCGCATCGCCGAACAAGAGGGCGTTGTGGTTCAGAACCGGCGCTGCCGGGCCGTTACCGCAACCTGCCGCATAGCAGGGCGCGAAACGATCCTGGCCAAGCCGGAGACATTCATGAATCTCAGCGGGCTCTCCTTAGCCGCTCTGATTCGAGAGTTCGAGGTGGACCCGGCACGAGACCTGCTCGTGATTTACGACGAGCTGGATCTGGTGCTGGGGACATTCAAGATCAGGGAGCGCGGTTCGCCCGCGGGACACAACGGAGCCCGCAGCGTAACCAGTGCCCTGGGCAGCCAGGAGTGGTTGCGGTTGCGCATAGGCGTGGGACCGGATTTGCCGCCAGAAGCCATCGTGGCCGGCAGCAAAAGACCGGGCAGGGATTTTCTCCTTTCGCCCATGCGCAAAGCGGACCTGGCCACGCTGGATGAAGTGCTCGATAAGGTGGCAACGGCCACCCGGCGCATCATCCAGGACGGACCGGGCCCCGCAATGAACGAATTTAACCGCCGCGAGTAAAACAACCCGGCGGAGGACAGAAGCAGGGAACAGGGAATAGAGACCAGGAAAGCAGCAAGGCTTCCCAACTGTGAACTAAGAACTGCGAACTCGACTTTGCGTGCTGGAACCAGCGGGTTCCGGCGGAAAAGGAATACGGATGTCTCGTGTATATGAGGTTATGTTCATCGTTCGGCCAGATGTGGCCGAGGAAGACGTCGACAAGCTGATCGCTGGCTTCACCACCAACGTCACCAATGGTGGCGGCGTGGTCAAGAATGTGGAGAAGATGGGCCGTCGCAAGCTCGCCTATCTCGTCCGCAAGTTCAACGACGGCAACTACATCTTGATGACCATCGAAGCCGGCGGTCCCGTGGTGCTCGAGCTTGAGCGCCGTCTCCGCGTCTCCGAGCCGATCATCAAGTTCATCACCGTGCGCATCGACGAGGAAGAAAAGCGTCTTGCCAAGGTGAAGGCCCTCCGGGGAGTGCGTCGCCCGATCTCAAGCCGCAGTCGCTACCCCTGCTGCTCAGGCCCCCGCCGCTGAGGCTCCAGAAGCCGTTCCGGCCAGCGCCTAGGTTATCTGCCGCACCACGAGTCTGCGGCGAAGTGTTACTGCCTTTCTGCGTCCACTTATAGGGGCAACGAAAGCCAACAGAATAAAGAGGAAACAAAATGTCTGACGAAACCGTAAAAGCGCCCGAAGTGAGCGCACCAGCACCACAAAGCGAACGCCCGTCCGGTGGTCCCGGTTCCGGACCCGGCGGCCGTCCCGGAGGCCGTCCCGGTGGATCCGGTGGACCCGGCGGACGCGGCAAGTTCTTCCGCCGCAAGAAGGTGTGCAAGTTCTGCACCGAGAAGATCGACGCCATCCCCTACAGGGATGTCCGTCTGCTGCAGGGATTTGTGGCCGAGCGTGGCAAGATTGTGCCCCGCCGCCTCACCGGCGTTTGCACCACGCACCAGCGCCGCCTGACGCGGGCCATCAAGCAGGCACGCAACATCGCCCTGCTGCCCTTTGCAACAAGGCACTAGTTTGCACTTCCTGAGGCGCACGTTACTTATAGCGCTTTAGTTGTAGTGACTGCATAATTTCGCAGGCGACGTCCGCGCAAGAGTCGCGATAGAATCTGGCGCGGCGCAACTCAATGTGAGCCGCCTGTGTCTAACACAACGGACGGATGGCATGCAGTCTGGCCGCCCGTAAATCTGGAGAGTTTCAAATGGAAGTCATTCTGAAAGAAGACGTAGCCAACCTCGGCCACCGCGGCGATGTCGTGAAGGTGGCTGACGGCTACGGCCGTAATTTCCTGCTCCCGCGCAAGCTCGCCCTGCAGGCAACACTGGCCAACAAGGCCGTCATTGAACAAATGAAGGAAGCTGCCGCACGCCGCTCCGCCACTGAGAAAGTACAGGCGCAGGAACTCGTTGCCAAGCTCGAACCCCTTACGCTCAGCTTCACCCGCAAGTCAGGCGAGAACGGCCAGCTCTTCGGCTCCGTTACCTCCGCCGACATTGCCGGCGAACTCGCTGCCAAGGGCTTTGAAGTGGATCGCCGCAAGATTCAGCTCAATGAACCGATCAAGAGCCTGGGCGATTTCACCGTATCCGTCAAGCTGCACCGCGAGGTCACCGCTCACCTCCGCGTCAACGTCGCGGCCGATGCGTCTCAGGAAGTTTCCGAGCCCGTCGCCTCGCCCGCAGTCGCTGACTGACAACACAGCTCTTCTGACCAGCCGCCTCCCGACGCAAAAGGGAGGCGGTGGTGTATCCAGCCGCTCCCCCTCCCGTCACAAAAGCTGATCCTTACTTCGTCGATGTGTTCGCGGTCGGCCCCGGTGTCTCAATCCGCGGCAGCATTTCCGCCCGCGTCGCTGCGTTGTAAGCAAACCACGCTTCGATCATCGCCCCCTGCATCACATCGCCCTTCTGCACGCGGTCATACAGATCCATATTCGAGTGGTGTGTACGCGTGCCGTACTCCAGCGGATCCTGCATGAAACCGACGCCATTCAAGCCTATCCAGGAAAAGCTGGTCGAGTCCGTTCCCCCAGGCTGCGTTGTCGGCCCGGCAGTCAACCCAACGACCGCCTCAATCCCCAGATCCTTGATCGGCGCAATCCACGACTGAAAAATCGCCGCAAGCTGCGCATTCCCCAGCGCCGATACCGCGCGGAACTTCCCCGAGCCCGAATCGTCGTTGAAGTACACGTCCAGCTTGTCGTACTCCGGAGTCTTCTTCATCGTGTCGCGCGGAGCGAAATGCTGTTGCACATACGCCAGCGATCCGTAGAGCCCCTCTTCTTCTCCGCCCCACAACGCCACGCGTACAGTCCGCGCCATCGGCTTATGTAAAGTCGCCAGAATCCGCACCGCCTCCATCGCTACAGCCGAGCCCGTGCCGTTGTCGGTCGCCCCCGTGCCGCCCTGCCAACTGTCGAAATGCCCGCCCACCATCACCACCTCATCGGCCTTGCTTGACCCCGGAATCTCTCCCACCACGTTGAAGCCCATCAGGTCATCCTTCTGGTATTCGGTCTCGATGTCGAAGGTGAGTTTCGGCGTGATGCCGTGCTCCAGCAGTCTGCAGATGCGGTTGTACTGCTCCGGAGTGATCGCAGCCATCGGCGGTCCCACCGGATCCTTCGGGTCCTGGGATCCGCCATAGGATGCAAAGATCGTGCCGCCGTCGCCGTTATATCCCGGCGTCAATGCCACAGCCACTCCTTCCTCCTTCAGGAACGCATTCACCTGGTTACGCAGAACGCGGCCGCTCGGCGCTGCCGTCGAAAGCGTCGAAGGTGTGTACTCGCCCGGCCGCGGCGCCGCAGCACCGGGCCGTCCCGGACCAAAGCCAGTGTGCGAAGGGTCAGGAGTCTTCGTACGCGCCGCCACCTCCTCATCGGTCAGCCGCTTCGCCTCCACCTCCGTATGCAGCGACAGCTCGCGTGGGTCGAAGATCAGCACAATCTTCCCCTTCAGCTTGCCTTTGTACTTGGCAAAGTCTGCTTCCGAGTGCAGCGGAGCCAGCACAGCCTCCGCCGTTACCGGTCCGTTTGTCCCCGGAGTCCATGCCAGCGGAAACCCGATCAGCGACGCATATGCCGGCGTCTCCAGCGCGCCATAGTATTTCTTGATCTGCCAGCCGTCGCCGAATGGCCCCCACTTCTCCAGGTGCACATTCTGCAATCCCCAGTCCTTCATCCGCTTCATCGCCCACTCGGCGGCTGCTCGATGATTGCGGCTATTGTTGACGCGCGGTCCATAAACTTCGGAGATGTAGAACAGGTTCTCCATCACCTGCGAATGTTGAAAAGCCTCATTCTTGATCTGTGTCAAAGCAGCCAGATCAACCTTGTCGCCATCCCGTTCCTGCCCCTCTGCGGGCTTTGGTCCGACTGAAGTGAAAAGTAGCGTCATGGCGCAGGCGGCGGCCGCCGCCAACCTGAAGCGAAGCAGGCTCACGATGTTTCTCCTTTTGTAGAAGCAAAGCTTGACGATCAGTCAGAGAGAGAAAGGGTTCTGTCCACTCATCCGAAGGGAAGGCTGCTCGTCAGATTCTTTGCATTCGCGATGTGATCAACCTATTAAATCCGCGCTAACAATGCAACACAAACTCATTGGCGAGTACAACTACAGAGTTTGTCATCCTGAGCGAAGCGCAGCGCAGTCGAAGGATCTGCGGTTGTTCTTGTCACGGCAGACAGGTAACCCATATATAAGAGTCTGCCCGAATCCACGCGCCTATTTGAAGATATTCTTCTCCGCCATCCCGCCACTCTGCTTGATCAGCTTCTTAAAAGCCTTCGTGAACTTCGTCTGAAATCCCGAACCATCCGGAATCGCATTCCACGAAAACAAAATCCGCGCTCGCAACGACGGAATCGACGGGTCGACATTGTTGTCCGTGTCGTAACACGTACGGGCCTGTTTGCCCGCGATTGCAGCCACCGTCAGCCGCGCCAGCGGCGCCCGCGTCTGCATCGAGTCGCTCGCGTCGTACACGTCCCACACAATCGTGTTCGCATCAAGCGATGCCAGAAAAATATCGCAGTGCCCATCGGGCTGCTTGATCGTCAGCACCGTGGCCGTGGGATCGATCAAAATCTCCAGGTTGTCGTTCGCCCCGTCTTCGGGACTGTACGCGAGCAGCGCCCCGTGCATGTACTCGAAGATTTCAGCCGAGGTTGGCTCATGCGCCGGAGGCGTCTTCTTATGCGTATAGGTCTGCGCCGTGCAAGGGCACACAGAGATCGCCAGCGCAGCGGCACAAACTCCCGCTGCCCGTCGTAAACCGGCCCTTCTCTCGACGTGAATCATGGCTCTTTCAGCCCATCATAGGGCAAACACAGCCAAAAACGGCCATCCCTGACCCCGCCACGACCACCTTCCGTAACCTGGCCGTGGACCTGTGCGGCTATCGCTCCACCATCGCCAGGGGCCGCTCGCGATCCGTCCGCAACGTCGGCACCGCCCGCAGCAGGCTCTTTGTGTAGGCGTGCTCCGGCTGCGTCAGCAGCTTCGTGCAAGGCCCGGTCTCAACCACCTTCCCAGCCCGCATTACCGCCACCCGGCTCGCCACCTGCCCCACTACAGCCAGATCGTGCGAGATAAACAGCATCGCCAGCCCATATTGCTTCTGCAGCTCAGCCAGCAGAGCCAGTATCTGCGCCTGCACCGTAACATCCAGCGCCGTCGTCGGCTCATCGGCAATCAGCAGCCGCGGCCGGTTTATGAGCGCCAACGCAATCAGGATGCGCTGCCTCTGCCCTCCCGAGAACTGGTGCGGATAGTCGCCGTACCTCGCGGCAGCATCGGGAATAGCAACCTCTTCGAGCGCCGCAATTGCCCTTTGCTTAGCCTCGCGGCGCGTGCACGAAGGCGCATGGGCCTGCACACTCTCCGCCACCTGTCGCCCGATCGTCATCACTGGATTCAGTGCGGTCATCGGTTCCTGAAAGATCATCGCGATCTCGCGTCCGCGCAGCGCCCGCATCGCACGCGCGGGCTGATCAAGCAGGTTCACCATCCCCAGGCGTTCGCTCTCTCGCGAGCCGATCGATTCCACTTGCCGCCAGCGAATCTCTCCCATAACTCGCGCCGCAGGCCCCAGCAATCCCATCAGGGCAAGTGCGGTCGCGCTCTTGCCCGAACCCGACTCTCCCACCAACCCCAGCACTTCCCCATCATCGAGATCGAAATCGATTCCGCGCACCGCTTCAGTCGCGCCAAACCATATGTGCAGATCCCGAATCTCCAGAAGCCGGCTCATATCGCAATCCTATTGCATCCTTACAGTGGATTCCGCAGTCGCCACGGCAACCTGAATCCGATCCGTAAAACCTGAGATCGCCGCAATTCCCTGCAGCACACAAAGTTTGCGCATCGTGCCGCTCCGTCATTCGCCAGGCAACCTTTCGCAGGGCAACGCAAACCGGTGCGTAATCATCTCTACGCCTTGTACGTGGAGGTTCCTATTTCTATGAACATAAACAAATGTATTGCACCATCCCTTCTTGCTCTCTGCATAGCATCCACCGGCGCACTTAAAGCCAATGCGCATGAAGCCAAACCTGCCCCCGAGTGCCGCCCAGTACCAGGACCACGATCGCTGGGATGCCACGCCATCTGGATATCGCGACGCACAGCAGCGCGGCTTTCACGAGGGCGTAGAAGCGGCTAGACTTGACTTCAGCGAACACCGGCACGCTGACGCAGATGACCATCAGGCGTACAAGCACCCCCCATACGAGGGAGAAGCTCGCAATGATTTCCGGGAAGGCTTCCGTGAGGGATATCGACGCGCCATGGATCACATGAAGCATGATCATGATCACGATCATTACGATCAGCCCCACTTCTAACCCGCTCGCGATCGAGGAAGATTGCCCGGTCTAAAGGCCGGGCATTTTCCTGTCTGCCCACAAAATCGCACATGCAACACAACTGCCGGGGATGACGCGGGTTAATAAAACGCAGACGGTATCTCGCCGGTGTAGTTGGTGGATTCCGCACGGTTGCAGGTTTGAAATCTTTTGGGTTGTTTACTCACTCACGAAAGGAGACATCGTCCAATGAATCTCACTTGGCTTCGCATCACGGGATTTGCAGGATGCGCAGCATTCTTTCTGCTTACAGCACCGCGCATCGATGCTGCAATTCAGGGCCAGCAGCAGGGCTACTACGGCGATCACGATTGGGACAGAGTGCCCGACAATTGGAATGATGCGGAACGGCGCGGCTTCCACGATGGTATCGACGGCGCTCGCAAGGACTACGATAACCATCGCCGGCCCGACGTCGACAATCGCGACGAGTATCGGCGTCCCAATATTCCCCAGCAGATGTGGCACGAATACCGGGAGGGCTTCCGCCGCGGATACGACGTCGCCATGACGCATCTGGTAGGCGCGTCTGACTGGCGCATGCGCGTGCCGGATCGCCCATGGGATGCGCCTCCCGAGGCCTTCGATCAGATTCGCCGCCAGGGATTCCAGGACGGCATCGAAGGAGCGCGCAGAGACCTCGATAATCACCGCCAGCCGAACGTAGAAAACCGTGATGAGTATCGCCGTCCCAATGTTCCACCACAAATGTGGGAACAGTACCGTGAAGGATTCCGCCGTGGCTACAATGCGGCAATGTCGCGCCTGATGAGTTCGCAGCAGTGGCAGGCGCCCCCTCCTCCCCGGCCATGGAATGTCGCCCCCGATGATTTCGACGTGCTACATCGTCAGGGATTTCAGGACGGCGTCCTCGGAGCGCAGAAGGACATCGAAAATCATCGCCGCCCTGACGTTAACAATCGCGAGGAATATCGAAATCCCAATCTGCCCCACGGAGAGCGCGAAGCGTACCGCGATGGTTTCCGCCATGGATATCAAGCGGCGATAAACCACATGATGGGTGGTCGCGACCATGATCACTACTGAATAATCTGTCCTGCACGACAAAAGCCCGGCGACTACTCGCCGGGCTTCTCATTTTTCACTTCCATCCTAAAACCGATCCAGCCTCACCTTTCCGAAACGCAGCCACGTGCATTCTCCAGGCCCTTTTGTGAACCGGCGCAGTGACCCAGTCGCACGGTTGTAATTCGGTCTACGACCGGCGTAAAATTCGTGCACGGGCGCCAAAACCGCACCCGCTCTTCCCTATCCAAAATCCGCACGCACATGGAGGTCCCATGAATCGACGGAAATTCATCTCCCATGCCGCCGCCGGCCTCGGTGCCACCTGCTTCGGATCGAGCCTGGTGACCGATCTGCTCGATGCGCAATCGCCTCACCGCGTCGAGGCGGTCGACACGGTCGTTCTTGGCAAGACCGGAATCCGCACCAGCCGCCTCGCTATGGGCACCGGCACCATCGGGTTTGCCGGCTCCTCCAACCAGACACGCGAGGGCGGACTCACACGCCTGCTGCGCACGGGCTACGATCGCGGGCTCACCTTCTTCGACACCGCCGACTCTTACGGATCGCATCCCGAAGTCGCAGAAGCCATCAGTAAGTTGCCGCGCGAAAAAGTTGTCATCATGACCAAGTGCGACTCGCGCGATCCAAAGCAGGCCAAGGCCAATCTCGATCGTTACCGTCGCGAGCTGAAAACCGAATACATCGATATCCTTCTTATCCATTGCGTCACAGAGGGCGACTGGACCGATCGATACCGCGGAGTCATGGACGTCTTCTCCGAAGCCAAACAGAAGGGAATCATCCGCACGCATGGCGTCTCCTGCCACAGCATCGAAGCCTTGCGCGCGGCTGGCCGCTCACCTTGGGTCGAGGTCGACCTTGTCCGGCTAAATCCCGTTGGAGCCCACATGGATGCCGATCCCGCCACGGTCATCAGCGTCATCAAGGAAATGCGCTCCCAGGGCAAGGGCATCATTGGCATGAAGATTCTCGGCCAGGGAGCCATGCGCAAGCGCCAGGATGAAGCAATTCGCTTCGCGCTCGGCTCCGGTGTGCTCGACGCCTTCACGATTGGCGCCGAAAGCGACACGGAACAAGCCGATCTCATCAAGCGGGTCGCGGCAGCCTAGACGCCGCAAGCTGCAAGCCGCTCTCACTTGTCCTTGCGATAAAGCATGTCCCGGATCACTTTGCGCCGCTCCGCGTTCACCTCGCTCAGCGCTTTGCGCTCCTCAGCGGTCATGGGCGTCTTGTCTGTCTCCTCTTCCGCTTCAGGAGAACTGCACTCAGGACAGCGATTCGCAAACCCGGGCTTATCCGGCTTCAGTTCGAACTCATCTCCGCAAACCACACACGTTTTGATCGGAAAACTCATCAAAACTATTCTATCGAAATTCGGCTTTTTGATGCACCGCAACCAAGCTCAGCGAATCCAGTATTGCCTGTTCAATCCCAGTCGATGCTTAAGCCTGGGCGCAATCCCGCTCTCCCTCCGCCCAATCGTGTACCCCAGGTATTTCGCGAACGTGCGCACAACCGCCGAAGGCACGAGGTGCGCGCCGTGCCTCAACAGGTATTTGAGCTCTGAGATCACAAATCGACGGCCTTCGCCCGATGCGCTCCCAAACTGTTCGACGAGCCAGTTCTCGCGCGCGTGCAACACCCCGATATCGAAATATCGCCTGAATTCCTCGGCGATCGAATACGCATGCGAATGTCGCACCGCCGCATCGGCAACGTACACCGTCTTCCATCCCGCGCGATGCATCCGCGCCACCACCAGCGTGTCCTCACCAAAAATCACATCCGGCGAAAACCCGCCCACGGTCATCAACGCACTTCGACGATAGGCTCCGAAGGAATCTGAAAAGAAGATGGACTTGAATCCAAGCGTGCGTCGGCTCTCCCACAAACGCACACGTGATACATCCGGATAACTGAAGTGCCGTGCATGGGCCTCAATCGCGCCCGCTTCCTTCCGCGGAAGCTGCCTTCCGTACGCGGCCCCAATCTCCACATCCTCGAACGCGCGCAGCAGATTCGCGAATGCCTCCGTCCCAAACGGTATCGCGTCCTGCGTCAGATAAATCAGGATGTCCGCAGTCTCCGCAAGATCGGCTCCCATCTGGCGAGTCCCGCCGTGATTGAACTCGCGCTGAGGAATCTCGACAACCGTGAATCCCTCTTTCCGCGCCAACTCCGCCGTCCCATCCGACGAAGACGAGTCGATCACGATTACCTGATCGGGCTTGAGACTCTGCGCGCGGATTCCCTCTGACAACGCCGTCCAAAGCGGTGCTGCGTTGTATGTCGGAATAATGAGCGCGACCGTCGGGCGCGAACTGCCGGTGTCATTTGCTGATTGCGTCATCCAGATACACTTCCCGCTGCACTCAACAAGCGCAAAGAATCAAGCTTGCGTTTTTCTCGAAAGTCATTTCGCGGAATCGACCATCATCGTTCTGTCTACCTGCCCAGCAGGATTTCCGACGGCCCGACTTGGCTGGCGAAGCGCATACACCAGGTGCGCGAGCAGTAGCTCCACGCGCGTGTAAATCTGCCTCGTTAGCGATTTTGTTCGGCTCGCATTATTGCCATGTCGCCTGTAATACAGCAGATCCTCATCGAGGAATGCAACCTTGCCACCCATCAATTCGTTCCGTGTTCCAATCCACGCATCATGCAGAAACGACCTCCGCACCGGGAACGGCAGCACCCTCCCCAGCAGCGACGCTCGAATCGCCATCGCCGATCCCTGGTAATGATTCATGTAGAGATTGCGCCAGAATCCCGGCAGAAACCTGCCTTTGCGATTAATGCGCGAATCCGGCATCGGCCGATCTTTCTCGTCAATCATGCTCACCCGGCTCAACACGACCTCCACCTCCGGCCGGTCGTCAAACACGTCTAGGAATCGCCGCACCTTTGTCGGTGCCCACAGATCATCGTCATCGCACAAAAACAAAATGTCTCCAGTCGCGGAACGCAGCGCATCTTCGAAAGTCGCCACCACACCAGCATTCTTCTCATGCTTCGAGCAATCGAATCCGCGCATCGCCGACCTTGGCAATCCTCAGCAACGTGTCGTCCGTCGATCCATCATCAACAATCACTACCTCGTCCCTCGGCTTCAATTGCGACAGAATCGAATGCAATTGCGCTTCAACAAATGCGCCGCCGTTGTAAGCCGCCATGCACGCCGAGATTCTTGGCTCGGTCGCATTTTGAATCGACGCGCTTTCTTTTCTTACGCGGCTTTCCTCACTCTCCATCCACTCCTGGATCCGCCTCTTGCGCGAAGTAAAGAGTCGCCGCATCAGAGCTTGCCAGGTGATCCGTCGCAACTCCGTCGAATCCTTCCGCCACCATTGCTTCACCAGCCTCAGCGCCAGCCGCAGCGTTCTCTCCCAACCCGCTGCCCGATTCATCCGTAGATCCCAGAAGGCCGTCTCCGCGAAAAGCGCATTCCGGTACCGCTCCGGACTCATTCTCTGCTGCATGTTCTTCATCGAGAACTCATGCTCAACCTGAATGTCGCCGGCCACGTAAATCCGCTTGCCATGTTCGTGCAGCTTGCTGAAGATCATTGCGTCGCTGTTATCGAGCCAGAACCGCGGATCATACCCGCCTACCTGCTCGAGCGCCGCCACCTTCAACATCGCACCCGAGTTGAAAGCAAACACCGGCTCTCGCGGAACACCCACAAACCCCGTCTCATACCACCGCGGGATCGCTCCAAACTGAAAATAGTTCGGCGAAAGATGCTTTCCGCTTGCCACAATCTGCGGCACAATTGCGCCGATTCCCGCATAACGTGTACTGGCCCGCGCGGCAGCCGTCATCTTCACAAAGAAGTCCTTCGGCACCGCCGTATCCTGATCCAGAGTTAATAACCATTCCGATCCGTTCTGCGATGCCCACTCGATGGCACGGTTGTACGCCGTCGCCAGACCCGAATTGCTCTCGTCTGGAAAATACGCAACGCCTTCCGGAAAATGCTGCTCAACGCTCCGTCCCGGGCTGTTGTCCCATAGCAAAACGCGAACGTCGCCCAGATCCGGATCCAGCATCGCACGAGCTGCCATCACGCTCTGAAACGCCGGCGATTGCGAAAACTCTAACCGGTACAGCACAATCACGACCGTCACCTTCAGGCGGTCTTCTGTACCTGCAAACACCGGTGCCACGCAGCTCATTGCGCCACCACGCTTTCCGCCGGAGCCATGCCCCACTGAAAGCACTTCCGCTGCACTGCGGCCTGAATCGCAAACTGCAGAATCGTCGAGAGCGGCGAAAACATGTCGCTGAAGAAGATAAACGTGAGGCATGTAAGAAAAAGTCCAGCCACCAGGATGTGTTTCGGCAGCGAACGCTCCATCAGCCATCCGCAGCCTACTCCCAGTGCGAGGTTGGCGAGATAGACGCCAAGGTATGAAAAATCCAATACGTAAGCGGCAAGATACGTACTCGCTCCGTCGATGATGCTCAAGTCATTGTGAATTGAAGCGTGCGGATCTGCCGGTGTCAGGAACGACGGCAGTAGCGGATACAAAAAAGACAGCGTAGGTCCATGAAAATTGCCCTTCGCGAAAAGCCAGCATAAATTTGAAAACGGGATAGATATATAAGAGGTCAACCAGAGATAAGCCATCGGCCAATCGGCAAACTTGTGCCTGATCTGCAGGTACTCCAGGAAGACCCCTTGCGCCGTTCGTGCATTCCCGATCAGAGTGATCGCAACAACCGCGAGACCAAGACAGCCAAGCGCAACCCCGTAAAGCTTTTTCCTGCTAATGTGCGTCTTCAACGAGAAGACAAAGAGCATCTGCAGCAGCGCCACCATCAGCAGGCCGCGCGTAATATACAGCGCCATGCCCGCGACGCCGAACATGCAGAACAATGTTTTACGCCAGCGCGATGTATCCAGTATCGAGTTCACCGTCACAACCACCAGCAGCGGAAAAAGCACCTGCTTGAATCGCCCGTAGGTCAGGTACGATGTAGGATCTCCCAGCGCCGGCGGCGGACCAGACAACGCCCAATTGAACACGATGATGAGAATCGCCGCGCCGCAGAACAACAAGTTGGCTTGCCACAACCGGGTCACGTCGAGCGTGTAGGGCAACGCCCCCAAGTTCGTGGGCCAGCGATGCAGCACCGTTCGCGCCACCAGATATCCAAACAGAAATGAGCCTAGTGACAACACGAACAGCAGAATCGGTATCCCCATCGTCGGATACGTCACATAGGTGACTTGAAAACTGAGCGTCAGCAACATCAATGCCCAGTTAAGAACGAAAATCACCAGAGGATTACAGAACAGCGGCAGTTCGTGCCGCCCCTTCAATACTCCATATACAAACTTGTGTTTTGCAAACCTTTCCGTCAGTGATGGCCACATTGCCGCAGGTGCAATCGATACCTCAACAGGTTGAGTTGCACCGAAGGTCGTACTGCGGAGTTGCTCGTTCATGGCGTCTCCCGGCCCAACAACAGATCATTGCGCAGAGAACCCAGTCCTCGCGCGTAATGCAGGTAACTCGGCAACTGACCGATCATCTGAAGGGTTCGGACTCCAAGGCTCGGCGAAAGAGTCGACTGTCTTTTCAAGAATGCGACCTTCTCGTGGATCTTTCCGAGAAGCACATCGTTCTCACTCCAGCCCTCGGCCTGCAAACGTTGCAACAGGTCTTCAAACTGCCGCGCAACCCGTTTGTAAAACTGCCGGCGCGTTTCGGCGCTGCCATCACGGCGAATTGGGCTATTCACGCCAAGTTGCTGCCCAGCGTGGATCCGATAGTCAATCAACGGCTCTGCAATCAGCCCCAGACGCGAGTGAAGCGCAATCATCCATGCAAGCCATCCATCGTGGACCCATGAGGCGGGAATCGGTGAACAGTAGCGCCTGATTGACGCCCTGAACATCAGCGTCGCTCCGGTCACAATATCATGCTTCAGAAGAGTCGCGGTCGGGCAGCCCACAAATTCCCGCTGCTTCGCAGTCGTGAACTTATGCCGCGCAAACAATTGCTGACCGGTCTGCCGCCCATCGCCGTCGATCAGGCTCGCATCCGAAAACACTCCGCCCAGAAAAGGGTCTTCTGTGAGTGTTGCAGAAAGCCGCTCCAGCTTCGAAGATTCCCAGCGATCGTCCTGATCGCACAAGGCAATCAAGCTGCCCCGTGCCAACCCGATCGCCTGATCAAAATTGCGAGTTGATCCCAGCCTCTGACTATTCTGGATGATCTTTACCACAAACGGCGCTTCAGACTGAAATCGCTTTAGAATCGTGAGCGTGTCATCCGTCGAGCGATCATCACAAACAACCAACTCACACGGCAACCGCGTCTGCAATGCAATGCTCTCCAACTGTTCCTGGAGATAGCGACCGCCATTGAAGGTGCACATCGCCACCGAAATGCGCGCTGCAGGGTTGCTGGTACCGTTCAAGTTCATGAATCAAATCCCCGCTTCAGCCCACTGGTTTCGTTTTGTCCTGAAGATCATCGTGGCGGAAATAACTCCCGCCACGCCAAGCACCGCGAAGTACGCCAGCGAGACGCCGAGCGCTCCCGACGTCTTCGCAAGCAGAACCACGCTGCCCGCCGTACAAAGCGCAATCACGATTGACTGCACCAGGAACGGCTCGCATTTGTGCGCCCGCAGATAGATCGCTTCGCTCTGCACGACATGGCTGCTCAATGCCGTGAGCAGAAGAAGAAGAAACACCGGCCACTCCTCGATCCGACTGCTCACCTTTGGCAAAACATATGGAGCAGCGAGGACGCAAATCAAAACAGCCGCGGCAGCTCCCATGAATAACGCGATCGACTGTCGCAGCGATCTGAAAAACATCCGATCAAGTTCAGGCGTATCTTTCTTCGCAATCAAACTTCCGAACGGCGCGGCTTTCGTCGTCATCCACGACAGCATCATGGCGCTCAGCTGCAACACGATGTTCATCGAAAGGCCCATCTTCCCCGCCTCTACCGGCCCGCGAAACGCAAAAAGCACCGGCGTAAAGAGCTGAAAGATGAAGTAATCGCAGATCCAGCTCACCGCGATCTTCCACTGGAACGGCCACACTTCGGTTCGCCAGTTGATCCCCATACGCGCCACATGCATCCGCAGCAGCGGCATCAGCAGGGTGCGCCGCGAATACAGCAAGCAACTCGCCACAAATCCCTGCCCCAGCAGCACCATCGCAGGCGCGAATAGTCCGTGGTGGCTAAACATTGCCGCCCACGAAAACGCCACACTCACACTCGATTGCACGAACCGCATTCGCGCAACCTGTGCCACCTGCCCGCATCCTTCAAGAAAAGAAAGTACCGGGCCAATCGAGAACGTGACGGCGCAAGCCACAACTGTCACTCTCAACGGAACTATCCAGATATTCGGCGCCTGTGGCTGTTGATGCATCGCAAAAAAGCGCATCCCGCCCAGCAGCAGCACCATCTCCCATCACAATGGCCGCTGTCGTATACCAGCGCACCGCTCGCTGCAGTAGTGAGGCAAACCTGAATGCGCCGCCTCGTTGCCTGTAATACTTCCGTCCCATGGAACTCTAGATGTGCGCGTTCGTGCGCCGCCACCTGGAGAATCACAAATGAAAACCCCAGCTCAAATACGCTCTGCAGCGCCACCAGGTAACCACAGGCGTAGTAGTAGCCCTGCTCTGCCGGCGAGAGAAAGTGCACAATCAGCAGTAAGCTTCCCACGCTACCCAACCCCTGCACCACGCGTCCCAGTACCGTAAACGCAATGGCCCTGTCCAAACCGATCGCGTGAGGAAGCTTATAGCGCAAAAAGTCTCTGACTGAAAGCCAGAGAGTTCCAGCGGGGCCGGGCGATGTCTTTGTCTCGGTCAGCATGAGTCCTGAATATGCTTCAGAGATGCGACTCCCTGATATGAGTTCGGTAAATTTCGTTGTTTTCCATCAGCCAGTTGCCTCAGGCCGAGCGTGTCGCAGCGCCCCAACTTCTTCTTGAGCCGGCTTTGACTTCACGGCCGCACGCCCCATCCATAGTGAGCACTTCAAAAGGTCTCAGCTTGTCTTTGGTGGCAGGATTGTGTCGCATCCTCACCAGTCCCCCTTGTAGCAGGGCCAGCATAATTCCCAAAGTAAAGCCAACCGACAGACCCGAGATCGTGAGCATGCCGCGTTTCGGAAACGACTTCTTCTCCGGTGGCACCGCCGCATCCACAATCTGGATGAACGCTCCCTCCCGGGCTTCATCCATCTTCGCAAGCTCCAGTTGTCTTGCCAGCACGTCGAAGATTGCTTCGTAATACTTCACGTCGCGAAGCCTGCGGACATACTCCAGCCCCGCCTGCGGAACCTCGCCTTTCGGAAGAAACAGGTCGTCCGATGATCCGCCCTTCGAGCCCACCATCTTGTTGAACTGCGAACGCAGCCCGTCCAATTCCGTCTGCGCCTGTGTCAAAGCAGGATTTTCATCACCTGCATACGAACGCATCGCCTCGATCTGTACTTCCTTCGAAACAATCTGCGCCCGCAAGTGCGCGGCAGAGTCGATCATCGCTCGCGCCTGCCCGTCCACCTGCACCATGCCGGTCGAAAGTTGCGTGCGCTTCATCGCCTCATCTGCATCCTCCAGGTTCTTCTTCGTCTTCTCCAGTTGAGCCTCGAAGACCACCCGGCGCTGCGACGCCTCTGTAATGGCAAGATGTTGTGACAAATCTTGAACTGCTCCACATATCCGTTCGCGATTTCCGCGGCCCGGTTCGGATTGCGGTCCTCAAAATTCAACCGGATCAATCCATCCTTCGTCGATCCGTCAATCTTCACGCGCTTCTCAAGCTCTTTTCGCGTATCTGCCAGGTAGGTTTTCTGATACTCCGACTGCAATCGAATCGCTGGATCACCGCATTGGCCGACCGGCTCTTCATCGCAACATACGTGGTTGATGTTCTCATCCCGCATGCTCCCGCAGCAACGCAAAGGCAATCACAACGCAATCGGTGCAGGCCGCTGAACTCCACCAGCTTCTTGCGTGCGGATGATGAGCAGAACTCCAAAAGGTCAGATCATCGCACCGGTGAATCGACGGAATCGGATCGGGCACTTCCTCTGTCCTCTCGTCGTTTCGCATAATCCCCATGGTTCATGTACTCCAATTTGGAGCTAACCCACATTGCTTTTTGGATGCTCCGACTTCCCAAACGGAGGTCGTAGCATGTTGCATATCTACTTAAGAAGGTTGATCGCAGCCGCTCCAAGGGCAAATTGCGAGAACACCTGCGACCAATCTGTCAGGCCGCGTAAAAGTGTTGTCTTGTTCAGTTGTTCCGGAACTACGATCGTGTCGCCCGGATAGATAACCTGATGGTCAAACTTGTCATCGGTCCACAAGGTGTGATCGAGGTACTGCCTGCTCAAAACCGATCAGTCCGCACGGATAATGAAGATCTGCTTGCGGTCTGCATTGCGATTCGGCCCACCCGCCGTCCGCAGATATTGACCCGCATTCTTGTGTTCCAGATATAGGAAAGAATTGGGATCATTAACGGCGCCCACAATTCCAACGGTTGAAGGAATCGGAGGCACAATAAACCTGTCCCCATCTTCAAGAGCAAGGAGAATATGACGAAGCGAACCACGCGGTCCCGGTCCCCCGCACGCGAAAACCGCATTCATCAGGGTGCTCAGCGAGTTCACCGTATAGCTGCCGGGTCGTCGCGCCCCTCGCCGGTAACAAACACCTGGATCGACCGCATTTGCCCCAGATTCACATTCAGATCGAAGTTGCGATATACCCGATCAAATCGCGCCTTCAAAAATTGCTGCAACTGCCTGAACTGCAACCCCGCCACGCATATTTCACGTAGCCTGCGGAACGTAAACAGATCCCCCCCAGTCGGGTTCAATCACTGTCAGGTGCAGATTCTGCGGCACCTGTCCCCATGTCCGGATGAGCAACCTCGTCTCCGGGGCCAATCGCATAATCCGGAGTTACTGGGAGCCGCTGCACCGGCGCAAATGTATCCGGTACGTTCGTCAAAGAGTCCGCCCATAAATGGGGAACGAGCGGCCGATAGAGCCCGCGACGCAGCATCTGGAATTCAGAGAGAGGTTGTGGTTTGTTGAACATACTGCGGCTGAGCGTCGCTGCTGCCGATGCCATTCCGTGCGGTTCATCCCATCCGCGTCATCCCATACACCGACATCGGCGCATTCGGTGAGCCGGGATTCATGTTCGGAAATCCAAACCCGGAAGATGATGACCCCGTCGAACCGTCGCCCTGCAGTCCGCTCGTTGACGTCGATGGCGTCAGAGACTGACAGGCGGACACATCCCCATTCGCGCAGTTCTGCAGACCCATATCCTGCTGCGAACTGCCGGGCGTTAGATTCGGATTGGTCTGTGTCTGTGCACTCGCTGCGGTTAGAGATAGGGCAACTGAAAAGGAGATCAATATCCGCAAGCACTTACCTTGGTTACTTCTCATCTGTTATCTTCCGGTCGCAAATACCATCCGCACAGCTCGCGTGCGCGAACAGCACGATCGCGCGCGACGCTTAATAAGCGCCGCGCATCGTCACCACAGCGGGAATCGTCATCGTCAGAATCTTGAAGTCGAGCAGACAGCTCCACTCACTCGCGTACTCGCGATCGAACCCTACGCGCTTTTCGAAGCCAACATCGCTCCGTCCTGAAACCTGCCACAGCCCGGTAATGCCCGGCCGGAACAGATCGTAGTAGGCGAACTCCTGCCCGTACAGCGGCACCTCGGCCTCCACAATCGGCCGCGGTCCCACCAGCGACATGTCTCCCAGCAGCACGTTAAACAGCTGCGGAAGCTCGTCAAGGCTCAGCTTGCGAATAATCCGTCCGACCGGCGTAATGCGCGGATCCGGCGTGTCCTTGTTCAGCGGATATGCAGCTTCATTCCTGGTGTCCGCCTCGCTCCGGCGATGCTGACCGTTAATCTCGAACACATTGTCTTTGTGCTTCTGCTTCTGCGTAAACATCGAGCGAAACTTGAGGATGCGGAAGGGAGCGCCAAATCGCCCCAACCTCTCCTGCGTGAAAAAGATCGGCCCGGGCGACGTCAGTGCTACCGCAATTGCAACCGCAAGCATCACCGGAAAGAAAAGAAGAATCAGCAAGCTTGAGAGCAGAATGTCGAGTGTGCGCTTCGCCACTGCATAGCGCCATGAAAATGCACGGCGTACTGCAGCGGAAAGGTAAGGTGTTGGGCGCTTCCACGCGCTCGCAGGAATTGCATCGAGGTATATGCCGACGGCCGTGAACGTTCCAGCTCCATCTCCGTCGGCTTCCAATATATTTATGGCAGTACTTCTTCCTTGCATTCGCAGTACCCTCGCTTTTTGTGTTTCCATGCCCTGGTTATTTCTTCAACCGCTGAACTGCCATGGCGTGCGCATGGGCTTGCAATATAGGTTTCCTCCGGCGTCCTTCTCGAGCGCCGTGCAAATTTCGCGCTAGGGAAGCACCAGAAGATGGATCAATGTGAACCAAGGTCCGAAATTAAAATTGGTAAAGGGGTCGTTTTAACTGTTCTATTTCTTTTTCTCTATGTGTAGCTTCCAGCGTTAGCGGAGCTGATGTTTTCACAAACTCCACGTCGTTCCCATCAACTTCGATAGCAATGCTCTGCGTCAGCAGGCTCAGCGTCAGCACAACGCGAATCCCGCCGTTCTTTCGAACTACAATCCCTTCCACTCCGGCAAGCGATCCGCTCTTGATTCGCACTCGCTGGCCTACTGTAATGAATGGATGCGGCTCGACCCGCAATGGATCTAAACCGGTCCTTAACTTCTCCACTTCGAAATCCGGCAGCGGCGCAGGTCGCATCGCCGTCCCGATCATTGAAACCACTCCCGGTACCACAAGAACTCCCACCCGATTACTCCAGTCAACCCGCACAAAGACATATCCAGGAAACAGCGGAAGATCCACCATCACGCGCGTCCCGTCCTTCCACTGGTGTTGCGTTCGATACAGAGGCAGAAAATGTTCGATCTGCCGTTGCTTCAGGTGACGTGCTACCTGTTTTTCGTGGCGGCACGCCGTGTACACCGCGAACCAATGCCTTAAAGTACTTGGCGAAGAACTCCCTGCGATCTTGGGCATGGCTTCGCCATCCTCACTTGGTAAGTGTTTTGCCAAGTTAGTTTTTCAGGCCCTGCACTTCACACTCGCTAAAGCGCACTTTCTCTTCTCAGCCGGTCCGGGAGACACTGATACCTTGACGGGCGCCCTCGCACTCATCGGCCTGAATTCTTCAATTTTTTGCGGGCAACAAATGCTGCAGCGACTTTCAGTATGAGAGCACTACCAGCAACGAGGTCATCTTCTACTATTCGTTAAAGTTAGGAACTAAACGCCTTAACGCAACCAACCCGATTGTCCCTCGCGGCAGATACACCTAGCCGGTTGGCCGAGAAAAACTGGTTACAGAGATACAGACGCAGAAATCGGCTGAAAAGTTATCTGGAACCATGATTACTCTGCCAGCATCTTCACGGTCTCTCTAGAAACGGCAGTTCCAGAGCGACCCAGACAAGTACACTTGCATCCAGTTGAAACCCTTGAATCCATTGCGCTGCCTCATGATTCTGGTGGCTTTTCTTTGTGCTTGCCGTTCTCCTCGGCGTTTGCCTGGAGAAGCATATCAACGTGGTGCAATTCCTCAATTACCACAAGTTCGGATCCATCTCGCGGATCTTGTCGAAGTGATAATGAAGATACGATGCCGTTTGACTGGACAGAAGGCGCACTCGCCGAGGGGCTTCGCTGTTATTGCAATCAGGAGTTCTTCAACGCGCACGAACATTGGGAAGGCGTCTGGCTCAAATGCGATGAACCTGACAAGACCTTCCTCCAGGCGCTTATCCAGATCACTGCTGCCTTCCACCACCTGCAGCGCGGGAATCCAGTCGGCACCGCATCCCTGCTAACCACAGCTCTGCGTCGCCTCGATGGCTACCCAGCGGAATACGGCGGCGTCGCGGTAGAACAACTCCGAGCAAGCATTCGCACCTGGCTCGACGTCATCGGACTTGATACCGGCCCAGGCGAACTCCCTCTCCCGAAGATTCGCTGAGCTCACGTAGCTCTTGCCCCTGCCCTGCTAGAGCGGGACTTCCGTGGGCACCACACAGATCCTGACTAGTCACCGTTGTTCACAACACACTCGTGGATCGCCGCCAGCGGCGCATTGGGCCAGCGGCTCTTGATCAAGTTGTCCTCTGATAGTTCGTGCAGCTTGAAATCTATCTGTCCGTCGGCGTGCACCAGCCCCTGCATGAATCCATAAATATGGGTCTTCGCTTCCTTGGCCGCAGTCTTGGGCAATGCGTAGCGATAGGCCCCTGCTAGTCCGATGATCAGCCCGGGTACAACCCGGTTTGAATACTGCTTCCAGTAGAGCGTGTTGTATATATTCGGAGAATAGTAATGCGAGTGGCTTGCAATCAGGTACACGTGTTTTCCTGCCGCCTGGACGTCATAGAACCACGTGTACACCTTGTCCCCAGTTCGTTCGCCGAGATCCCAGTCGTCCATTGCATGCTCTGCGCCCGTCGAGTGCGGCAATGCCTCGTGCATCCCTGCAACAATCGCCTGGATCCCCGAGCCGGGCGCGAGATCGCGATCCAGAACTCCGCGCAGCCACTTTAATTGCGCATCCGAGAACTCCTCCCTGCTTGCGTTATCGAGCGTGATAAAGTCCACGCCTCCATGCGTCCAGTGATACCACGGCCCCACCGGTCCCGCACTGGCGCCGTCAGACTTTCGCTGTTCGGCAATTTCCGGTCGATCCAGGAAAGGCGTGAACTTCGCGATATAACCTTCACGCGTCATCGGCGCCACATTCTCGTGATTGCCGCGCCCGAGAAACACGGGATACGTCCCAAACGCTTTCATCTGGTGCGTAAGAAAATCGTCCCACTCGATCCGGTGATACTCGTCGATGGACAGAACCTTGCCCGGTGGCAGCATAGAAACAAGATCCTGATCCTCGTTCGATGTCCAGCGGAAATCACCGAGATGCCAGTAAAACGCGTCGTTCTCCGCTTTGACACTCGAGGCGATCGCCGGCATCACAAAATCGCCGCAGTTCCGGCTATCTCCAGATACAGCGAAACTCCAGGTTGCGTCATCAGTTTGGGCAACAGCAGAAACAGCCACCAAAACGAGAATCGTGGTCAGGGAAGAAATTCGAATGGGCCGAAACATGCCTAAGCATAAATTGCCTCCCATACCGAACATTCATCAACCATCCGTAAATCGCACATCGCTGCGTTCCAAGGAGCATTCACCCTTCCTGTGACTCGAGTCACCGAAAATCGCTACCCCCGCTGGCTAAGCTCAGAAGAGCGTCTTACGCACATTGCGCACCACAATCAAGGAGCACTTTTATGGCTTACGTTATAACCGATGCATGCACCAAGGACTTCGTCTGCGTTGCCGAATGCGCCACCGCCGCAATCGCGCCGCAAGCCTCCGACCCTGCCGCCGGAACCGTATCGCAGGTATACATCAACCCCGACGAGTGCATCGACTGTGGCAATTGCGCGACCATCTGCGCCCAGAATGCGATCTACCCTGAAGCCGATCTGCCCGCTGACAAGGCTCACTTTGCAGAGAAGAATCGCGCCTACTTCCAATAGCCGCCCGGCCAATCACTGAGAACTCCCGGAAAGATTCCCTACGGTTCAGTCTTCGACGGCGGCGGCACGGGCGTTTGTGCGTTCTGCTGTTCCGTCGTCGGCGCGGCTGCCGCTGGTTTCGCAGCCGCCGGAGCCGCCGGTTCTGAGTAGCTGGCGTTAGCGGCATCACCGATAGCGACAGCGTCTGCACCGTCTCTGGATCATCGCGCAAGTCTCAGGTACAGCAGGCCATTCACCGGATGTGGAACCGTCAGTTGCGTGCCGGTAAAGTCCGCCGGCACATCCACCGAATTATCAAACTCGGGCGATGCCGCAATATATGCGGCCAAAAACAGATTCGTTCCCGTCAAGACACAAGGGCGCGATGGGTTATGGGGGCAGCGCAGTTCCTTGAAGCCGGGAATACGCACCAGCGTTCCCAGCGTCATCCATTCGCCGGCAACGCCATCCGCCGACACCGCTCGCGCTTGCAGCGGGCCAAATGCAGATGAGCCAAACTTGGCCAGCGGCTCCACTACGCCCAGCGCTGTGTTCGCATCTTCCAGCATGAGCGTTCCATCGCTGACCGATAGCATTGTCCTGAAGCTGTTGTCGGTGGCCGCTACCTCCACCTTCTGGTCCCTTGGAAAATTCACCGGCGTCTTTGACTTCAGGAAGAACACCAGCCGGCCCTGCACAGGAAGATCGTCCGGGCTTCCAAGCCGAACCGGCGATGGCTCCGCAGACTGGTCATCCTGAGTCCCTTTGCTCAGCAAGGTAACTTCTGGTCGCGGCAGCTCCACGCTGACAGGGACTTTTAGTTCCCGTCCGTCCCGCAACTGAACCTTCGCGGTATACCGCTTTCCAGCCTCCAGGCGAGTGGTGTCGGCAGCGGTCTTCAACTCAAGTCGATCCAGGTCTTGGACACGTTTCAGACCCGCGGGAGTCCACTCCATTCCATTCAACGAGACCTTAGCCACCTCGTCCAGCCGGTTTCCCGTAAGCGCTGCCTGAGAATCGCCTGAGCTTAGCCTCAGTCGATCCAGAGACGCTGCTTCGGAATATGCCATCAGCGTCAGCTTGTCGGGCTTATCCAAACCATACTGGTGGATATTGATCGTGACCGGACCAGGCGCCGCATCCTTCAGCTGCACTCCAAGCTCCAGCACATCCGGCTTCGGCGACTTCCACTGAAGCTCCACACTGCTGCCGCCGGTCGGCACTACCTCAATCTTCGAGATGCACAGAGAATTCTGGCCTGAGACGTGTAGCGTATCTTCCCTCCCCACCACCAAGGCAGATTCATCACTGGGCGACACCGTCCACTTCCCAGCCCCGGCACTCACCAGGTGAAACTTCGGCCCCTCCCAGTCATCAAAGCCCCATTTGCCCTTAACCACCCCGATGAGCTCGCCCGATGGAAGCGGCGGCAATGCGTGCGCCACGACAAGGCCGCCCTGTGATGCGTCGGTTTTCAGCGGGACACTGATCGGCGCGGGTTTTGATTGGATTTGAAGATTCAAATCGTGAGCCAGTGGCGTCGCATATACCAGCGGCGCGCCCTCAGCCTCCAGCACAAGTCCTGGCTTTTGTGCGCAAAACTGCTCCCCAGGGTTCATCGGATGCAGCGGAGGCATCTTTGCCGGTCCCACTGGCGGCAGGGCCACCACAACCACCGATTTCGGGTCACGGAAAGATGGTGGGATGCTTAAACGCAAGTTCAGCGTGTCGTTCGTAGGCAGCGCAAGCGCCGGAATGTACTGGAAATGTGCCGTATGCAATGAAGCCAATATCCGGATCGTATCTACAACAGCCCCGATATAGGGGCTGTACACCCCGGCCCCTCCCAGCGCCGAGTAGCTCAGCTGATTCATCAGGTCCGCGCCGCTGCCGCTCGTTAGCTGTGAGCACTCGATTCGAAACATTGGCATCGTCCAGCACCAGGCCTTCGGTGTGCTGCGTTAGGCACGGAGCCTGCTGATCCGTCGGCTTGTCAAAACACTGCTGATCCAGCCGGATTCCCAACACTGAGGCAGCTTTCTGCGCTCGGTCTTTTAACAACTTGGGGTCCGTCTGCGAGGTGACCTTCACCTCCGCCAGATACGCATCCAGGCGCATCCTATCGAGACTCGCTGCCTGCAGATCCTGCGTTGCACGAACAAAGGTGCCGGGACGCCCTCTCACAGCATTCCGAAGCGTGCTGAAGTCCCCCCCGGTCGAAGGCAACAGAAACAGCACGGCTTGCTGTGCCTCCGCTGGAACCGTGACAAAAACACCCTCGGTGCGTACCTTCTTGTCCCAGGTATCCACGCGTGTAAGCCACTCTGCCGGCGGGGGATTTGTGGCGCCGCGCAGAAAGGCGACGATCAGCACGAGACGGGTTGACTGGCTTTCAGGCAGATCCGGATGAATCCACAAGCGGTCCCCGGGCAACAGATTGGGCACTTGGCCAATGGGCAGTGTGGCCTCTCCCCGTTTTACATGCACGTCAACCTTGGGCCCCATCAGGTCAAACGACGGCGGCGCCTGACCGCACGCCGGTGTATCTCTCAAAATCAATAAAACAAACAACAGTAGGACCGAACAACGCCGCATCCCTCTATTGTACGAATATTGTGGGTCTCAAAAATACTGAAACGGGAACGAGACTTTTTGCGGAATCTGGGGTTGCCCGGCATTTCCCAGGCTCGAATCTCTCTTGCACCAGTATGGGGTCAGGTTGCACAATCGTTTACACTGGTGCGTGGTTAGGCTGGAAGTGCTTTCTAGTTAAAGTTTTCTCGGCTCTGTAGGGGATCCACACAAAAAGAGGAATGGCGATCGGGCCGCTTCAAAAGACTAAAACCGCCATTACACCCATACAACCGTTCGGGAAACCTAAGGGTTTCATTTACAGCCAGATCGGGAACCTGTCACCCGCCGAAAAAGCGCCGTATCTTAGGGTTCGATTTCATCAGAGCGCAGCGAGATAAAGACGGGCTAGAGATGCTTTATACGGAGAACCGTTCATGAAGTCGAATCGAGCTGCGCAAAGCAGCGTAGACATAAGCAATCTCAGTATTCCGGATGCTGAAGAGATCATTGAAGAGGCCTTGAGTGAACTCGCGTTTTCCCAGGATCCGGGCTCGCACGCGCGCTGCGTTTTCTGGCACCTCCCGGATATCAGGCGATCGTAGAACTATGCAGCGAAAACGGGCGCAGCAAGCGCCGGAGTGCGTCCGCCGAAAGCTGGTCGCCTGAAGAGGATGAGGTTCGAATCTACTTCGAACGTGACGACGGAGCAACCACCCCAACAAGGCAGAATCGGTCTTCGCGAGCTCCGGTTGAGGTGAGTTTTGAAGAGGATCCAGAAGAAATCGCAATCGTGCCGGCCGATCTGGACGCGCGGGTCAAAGAGCTTTGCGCGGCACTTGCTGAAGCAGAGCGCGGCGGCCATGCGTTCATCGCTTTGAAATGGTTTCGAGATTCGTTTTTGCCGCGAAAGGCCTTCCGCTGGAATCAGCATCCCGAATCTCGGCAGGCCGTCCTCGCCGAGGCGATTCAGCGCGGCGTTGTCCTGACCAGCAAAATCGCGAATCCGAAGACGCCCGCCTATCCGACAACGACCATTCGCTTGAACCGCGCCGAAGCCGGCGTGCCAGAAGAATCCCAGCGCTTCCATCCAGTGGTCGTGCAGGGCGAGCCAATTGGCGAAGCAATTGAAGAGGAACGGGGAAAGCTGTGAGTTGTTATTTTCTCGAGTCCACGGCATTCGCAAAGCTTTTTGTGCAGGAGCCCGGCACCAATGCTTTGATTCGGCTGATGGAGACCGTCGAGGATAATCGCAAGCTGATTGCCGCCAGTGCGCCTCTTGAGGTTTATGCGGCCATCCGTAAACGTGAGCGAGCCGGCAGCATCAGCTCCGCGGATGCCGCTGCTGTACTTGAAATACTGCGCATAGAAGCCGCTCGCATGGTGCAGGAGCCGCTGAACCCCGCTGTCCTCGAAGCGGCCCGCCAACTACTCGACCGCACCAGGCTGCGCTGGACTGAAGCGCTGCAGCTAGGTGCCGCGCTGGTTGCCCGTGAGATGTTCCGCGGCACCGAGATTATCTTCGTTTCGTCTTCGCCCATGTTGTTGGAAACGGCAAAGTCTGAAGGCTTTCAGGCTCTCGATCCAGAGAAGGACGAAATAGGAGCCATTGAGCAAACTGCTTGAGGCTTCGCTGGCTACTCCTGCCGAAAGCGATTAGCCTTTTCGAACTCTTCGCGCAACTGCGGTGTCCGCAGATTCTCGCGGATATGGGCAAGCCGCTGTTCAAGTGCCTCAAGCGCAGCCGCGATCGCCTCGGTATTGGTGTGGGCGATGTCGCGCCACATCGAAAACGGGCTGGCGCCAAGACGCGTCATCTCGCGAAGTGCACGGCCGCCGACATCCTTCAATTCCGGCGCATCGCCCATTTCATCCTCGATCACTGCGCTCAACGCCGTGGCCGCAAATTGCGGAAGATGACTCACCCATGCCACCAATTCATCGTGTCGCTGCCGGACCGATTTCCAGATCTTCGCGTACCCATCGCGAGAACCCACTCGCGCCAGTTCTTTGCCAACACCGCAGATTCCTGCGACCCTCTGCCACGCCGGATCATCCGTAAACAGCCATACCGCGCCGCGAAAGAGATTGGCATCGGCCAGATCGGCGCCGCCGCGCTCCTTGCCCGCCATCGGGTGGCCGGGCAAAAACCCCGCACGATCCAGCGTATTGAATAGACGATGCTGCACGTATTCTGTGATCTGTGTCTTGGTGCTGCCCACATCGGTCACGAGATGATCTGGACCAAGCACAAGCGCCAGCTGCTCCATAAAGTCCAGCGTCGCATAGATAGGAACTGCAAGCAGAACGACCTGGCTCTGCCTTCGCAGTCGCGATCGGATCTCCACCAATGGAATCAATTGCACCCATCGCGAGCGCGGTCTCCGCCTGGCCGCGCTTCGATTCCAGCCATGATCGACCGCAGACCGGCGCTCGCAATGCCCGCCCCGGCCCAGCAGCCCGTGCAGAGCATGCGCTCAATCACGATCGTTTGCCTAGCAGGTCGCGCGTACCCAGAATCCGCGATCTCGTTCACGTCGCAGCAGCGCGACTTCTGCCCGTTTCAAATCGTTCGGCCAACCGCCGCCTCGCAATCACCCGCAACTCGCTCATCAGCTTCTCAAACTGATCAGGGTACAGCGTCTGCGCCGCATCAGACGCCGCCTTGTCCGCATTGGGATGCACTTCGACAAGGATGCCATCTGCTCCCGCCGCCACCGCTGCTCGCGCCATCGGCGCAACCATGTCGCGATGCCCCGTGCCGTGTGATGGATCGCCCACGATGGGCAGATGCGAGAGCTTCTTCACCACCGGAATTGCCGAAATGTCCATCGTGTTGCGCGTGGCAGTCTCATACGTGCGGATCCCGCGCTCGCAAAGGATCACGTCGTAGTTCCCGCCCGACATGATGTACTCGCTCGAAAGCAGCAGCTCTTCAATCGTTGCGGCGATTCCACGCTTGAGCAGAACCGGCTTGCGCACCTGCCCAAGTTCGCGCAGCAGATTGAAGTTCTGCATATTGCGCGCGCCACCTGGAAGCAATCGACATAGGGCAGCATCCGCTTCGATCTGTGCAATCTCCATCACTTCGCTGACTACCAGCAGTCCATTTGCACTGGCCGCATCGCGCATCAGCTTCAAGCCCTGGAACCCCCATACCCTGAAAGGCATAAGGAGAACTGCGCGGCTTGTACGCGCCGCCGCGAAGAAAGCTGGCGCCAGCCGCCTTTACACGCTTTGCCGTCTCGAATATCTGTCGCGTCATTTTCAATCGAGCACGGCCCCGCCATCACGATCACTTGTTCGCCGCCCAGCTTCACGCCGTTGGCGAATTCAACCACCGTGCCTTCCGGCCGAAATCCACGGCCCGGCAAGTTTATAGGCGAGCTGATGCGATGAACGTGCAGCACGCCGGGCAGCATTCTCAAACTTTCGTCAGGTCAATAGTCGCTGTCGGACCAACGCCGGCCAGAATGGTTTGCGTTGCGCCGGTGGTCCGGTGAACGCCGACTCCGGCCTCCACCATCGCTTCGATCACGAAGTCGATCTGCTCTTCGGTGGCCATCTCCTGCATTGCAACGATCATTTCTCTTTCCCTGTCTTCGGCGCGGCTCCCGAATCTCCGGCAACAGTTCCTTGTTGCTGGAGTGGCGGGGCGCCAGTCTCTTGGCTCTTGAGGGCATTCCTCTCTGAAGCCAACTCGTTCCTTTGCAGCGCTCGCATCACGTCGATGATGCGCTCGTAGATATGCGTCAACTCGATGTCGGGCAGCGGCCCTTTGTTTGCGGCGCGCACGTTGGCGTAGATGACCTTCTCGCGCGCCGGCTCATACACCGGCAGCGATGTCGCCACTTTCAAATGACCAATCATCAACGCGGCGCGAGCCCGCTCGCTCAGCAACTCCACAAGCTGGCGGTCCAGAACATCGATTTGATTGCGCAATTCTTCCAGCGTCATTCCATCCTCGTTGCACCAAGTGAGCTACTAACTCCCCGACCCCTGGCTTCGATCTTCCCGAACAAGCTTAAGGGGTTCACTCCCCAACAGACGGGCTAGAGGCTAGAACTGGAGGCTGCTCTCTTCACTGGGTCAGCGCCGCCTGGGGCAAGCGCAGACCCTTGATAAATCGTGCAACGGCTCCAGGCGCCGCTTCGGGAGATGACCGCTCGATCAACTCCACAATCGCGCTGCCAATCACCGCGGCATCCGCAAACTCCCCCACTTGCGCGATGTGCTCAGCGTTAGAGATGCCGAAGCCCACGGCCACCGGCAGCCCAACGCCAGCCGGTCCGGACCATCGCCGAATCCGCGCCACCAGCGCCGCCGCATCTGCAGTCATGCTCTGCTGCTTGCCGGTAATGCCGACGCGCGAAATGGCGTAAACAAATCCCTTGGAGTGGGTAGCGATCGCCTTCAGCCGTTCATCCGGACTCGTCGGCGCGGCCAGAAAAACAGGCGCCAGCCCGACACGATCCATCTCGGCAAGGTATTCGCCGGCTTCTTCCACAATCATGTCGATGACGAGAACACCGTCCGCCCCAGCCGCCGCCGCATCGTCCACAAATCGCGAAAGACCGTAACGAAGTATCGGATTCAGATAGGTGAAGATGACAATGCCGGCCTTCAGGTCGGGCCGCGCGAATCTCACTCGGCAATCTTCAGAACATCAGCCATGCGCGTACCGCGCGCCACCGCACGCTCGCTCGCGCGCTGAATCACGGGACCATCGCCCAGTGGATCGCTGAATGGAACCCCCAGCTCAATCACATCCGCACCCGCATCGATTGCTTCAAGAGCAATGGCGCGCGTCGCGTCCACACTGGGATCGCCCGCCGTCAGATACACGACCAAGCCTGGCTTGTGATTGAAACTGAGTGCCATCGATTATCTCGTTACACTCCCTGGAGCTTCAACTCGCGCGCCAGAATGCCCATATCCTTATCGCCGCGACCAGAGAGATTCACCACCAGTATGTCACGCTGAGTAAACGTCGGAGCAATCCGCAGACACTCCGCCACCGCATGCGCACTCTCCAGAGCAGGCAGAATGCCTTCAGTCCGTGCCAGCTTAACCACCGCATCGAGCGCGCCCGCGTCATCCTGCGACACGTACTCGGCGCGGCCGGAATCATGCAGAGCCGCATGCTCCGGACCGATCGAAGCGTAATCGAGTCCTGCCGAAACCGAATGCGTTGCGGCGATCTGTCCGTTCTCATCCTGCAACACATACGAATACGTGCCTTGCAGCACTCCGGGGACACCGCCGCTGAATCGTGCCGCGTGTTCGCCAAGCTCCGTTCCCCGTCCACCGGCCTCGACGCCAATCAGCCGCACCTGCCGATCGGGAATGAACTCGTAGAAGGCGCCGATCGCATTCGATCCACCACCAACACATGCGATCACAGCAGTCGGAAGGCGCCCTTCCTTCTCCAGAATCTGTTCCTTCATTTCGAGACTGATGCAGCGATGAAAATCGCGCACCATCGTCGGATAGGGATGCGCGCCCAGCGCGCTGCCCAGCAAATAATAAGTTGTGCGGACATTGGTGACCCAGTCGCGCATGGCCTCGCTGATGGCATCCTTCAGCGTCTTCGAACCAGAGGAAACGCCGCGCACCTCCGCGCCCAGCAACCGCATGCGAATGACATTCAGTTCCTGCCGCTCCATGTCCACGTCGCCCATGTAGATCACGCACTCCATGCCGAGCAGCGCGCAAACGGTCGCCGTGGCCACACCGTGCTGACCCGCGCCGGTTTCGGCAATGATGCGCTTCTTTGCCCATTCGCCTCGCCAGCAGTCCCTGGCCCAGCGCGTTATTGATCTTGTGCGCGCCGGTGTGCAGAAGGTCTTCGCGCTTCAAGTAAATCTTGGCGCCGCCCAGCTCCTCTGTCAGTCGCTTTGGCAAAGTAGAGCGGCGTGGGGCGGCCGGCGAAGTCCTTGAGCAGGCCAGCCAGTTCGGTCTGGAAGGCCGCATCGGCCTGGGCGAGCTCGTATTCGTGCTCCAGTTCCAGAAGCGCCGCCATCAGCGTCTCAGGCACATACCGCCCGCCATAAATGCCGAATCGTCCTGGGCGCGACTCCGACGGAGTCGATGGAAGAATCACAGATGCCATCAGTCGTTGCTCCCAGCCGCTGGGTGCGGAACCTTTAGTTTACAAAACTTCCCACATCGGTCGCCCTTTGTCGCTAACTTGCTATGTCGCTTGATCGCGAAGCCCACCGCCAGCTTCCACAGCCTGTACCGGCCGCAATGTGGAACAAATTTAAAGGAAATCGGGCAAAAAGGACATAGCCGGACACGATGCGGCGACGGATCAACGTTTCTCGCGCCACGATGCTATCCTCCGCGCAAGGAGCTCCCATGGCCGACACCGCAGCCTTTCCCTACGAAACCCGCCTGAACATCCTCCATGGACCCCTTGAAGTAATTGACACCAACGTCGAAGACGCGAAGAACTACAAGTGGTTCAATCAGACGCTCTGCAAGGTGAACGACTCAGTAGTCCGCGTCGGCATCATCGAAGGCGAGTACCACTGGCACAAACACGACAACGACGACGAGTTCTTCTACACCGTCGAAGGCCTGCTGCTCATCGACCTTGAGGAAAAAACGGTCGAGCTTAAGCCCGGCCAGGGTTTTGTCGTCCCGCGCGGCATAGTCCACCGCACACGCGCACCTCACCGCACTGTGATCTTGATGGTCGAGAACGCCGGCATCATCCCAACCGGGAACTGAGGTCATGGGCTCTGCGTACCTCTCGATCAGGCAAGCATCGCTTTCCACGAGGTTCCGCGCATGAAAACTTTCCTTGTTGTCTCGCTGGCGTCCTTGATCGCCGCATCCTCGTTTGCGTGCGCCCAAGGCACGCAGGGTCTACCCGTCAGCGATCCCCTGTACAAAACAGTGGCGGGCCTCGATACTGCGCTGTTTGACGCATACAACAATTGCCAGCTCGACAAGCTCGGCTCTTTGGTCGCCGAAGACCTTGAGTTCTATCACGACAGAACCGGCCTCGCCGTCGGACGGCAACTATTCGTCGACGCTATCAAGAACAATATCTGCGGCAAAGTCTATCGCGAACTCGTTCCCGGTACTCTCGAGGTGTATCCGATCGAGGGCTATGGCGCCGTCGAGATCGGCGTTCACCGCTTCACCCATCCCAACGATCCTCACGATCTCGGCGAGGCAAAATTCGTCACGCTCTGGCGGCACAAAGATGGCTCATGGAAAATAACACGCGCCATCAGCTTCGACCATCACGCCGCAAACCCCTGATCGGATTCACCCGGTTCGTTGCGATATAGTCAAGAAGGAATGGCAGAAGCTGAAAACAAGAACGCCGTCGCGCCGAAGAGCGCTCAGGGCGGATTCGTCTTCCTACCTCTTATCGCAGGCTGGCTCATCCCCGGCGCAGGACACTTTCTCCTTCGCAAATGGGGACGCGGCGCACTACTCGCGATCTCCATCGTCTGCATGTTTGCGCTCGGCCTCGCCATGCAGGGCCGCCTTTACGCCAACGCCCACGACATCCTTGAAATGCTCGGCTTGGCCGGAGACCTTGGCAGCGGACTCCTCTATATCGTTGGACGCGCATTGGGCCTCGGCGTTGATTCGGTCCAGCTCACAGTGGCCGACTGGGGCACCCGCTTTATCGTCGTGGCCGGCCTGCTGAACATCATTGCCGCCGTCGACGCACACAACATCCGCACCGGGAGGAAGCTCTAGTGTTTACTCCCTCTCACTTCGCGGCCGTGCTGCTGTTCGCGACATTCGCGTCAACCGTCTTCGGCATCACGCAGCGCGAAACCCCGCAGAAGATGTTTCGCTATGGCCTTTACTGCTGGGTCCTGTTCGTGGGTTCCGCTATCGTGCTCAGCTGGGTTATGTACCTGATCGCGCGATAACCCACCCTAAGAAAGCTGCCGCAATGAATGCTGTTTGGCACGCTCGAAACAAGATGCCGCCGAAGGCGACTCTGGAACAGAGAATTCAATGGCACAAAGAACACCGGAAGCATTGCGCCTGTCGCGAAGTGCCGAAGAGCATCGTCCCGTACTTGAAATTGAACAAATAGACCGGAGATCGGCGCGCACTCAACCAGCGCTGTCCCGCTCCCACACAGCCGCGTCGAAGACGTGCGTGCAGTCGTAGCCCTCGCTCTTGTAAAGCTCAATCGCGTTGCCATTCGCTTCAGTAACGGTGAGCGAAATCTCGCTCACGCCCTGACGCACAAAGTGCGCCGCCGCCACTGAAAGCAGCATGCGCGCAAGGCCATGACGCCGATAGCTGGGATGCACGCAGAGTTGCGTGATATGCCCACTTTGCGGACTCACGCGGGACCCGAGAACCAGCGCCGCCAGTTCGTGACTGCCGCGCTCCACCACAACCTGCGACACCTGCGGTGAAAACACCCCGCACCCCGAGTAGCGCACGATGTTGTGCAGGAACCGCATCGATCCATGGACAGACCGGTACTGATCGTTGATCAGGCTGTCCGGGTGCCCGCTGTATGCTGACGCGATCAGCCGTGCGGCGGCATTCAGATCGTCATCGCGCCAGGGCCGCAACTCCAGTTCGATCGGCAGATCAACACGCGGGCGACTCCAGTGTCCGGCAAGCTGCTGAACCATAAAGTGCCTGCGATATATCTCGAAACCCGACTCGCGAAAAATCTCCGAGTGCGTGCCCGAGGGATGCAGCAACAATTGTGATTCGATCCGGTCTACGTTCGGCGAGTTCAGCAGCGTCTCAAACAGATGCCGCAGCAGCGTGCTTTCGATCTCTCGCTCAGGCTCCGGCGACCCACCTGCCGCGCCCGCCGTTTCGGGACTCAGTCCCGGCAGCGCAAATACGTCGCCGATCACTGCCTTCGTCTCCTCGTACACGCAGAAGGCGTAGCCCGTCACCTGTCCCGATTCCAGGGCGGCGTATCCCGGCAGCAGGTGGTTATCGAGATATTGCATCAGCAGTCGCGCCGAGGCGCGATAGTCCCAATGCAGCCTCTTACTCCACAGCTCACCTTCAGCGTCGAGCACGGGGCGCAGCACTGGCGCAGCGAAATGCCGAAGATCCAGGATCTCGATAGTCACGCCAGCTGCCATGTTTCCCTTGTTGGATGCTGCCAACTCAAGGCTGGCGCCATCAATGCAAGTCAGGCCTGCGACGTGCCACACCACCGCCCAAGCCGCCAATAGGCCTTCCGGTCACTGTGCCACGATTGACTGCTTCCCTGCAAGTTACTCCACGCCCGAATGTTGTTTCAGGAAACCATAATCTACCGGGCGCCTACGAGATACACCTCGAGTCCCTGCTCTGGCCAGCTCAGGATTTCCTCGTAGTGCCGGCCTTCCAGGTACTCCTGCAGCGCAGCCGGCGTATGCAGATCCACGCCACGGCGGCCCGTTATGCGCGCCACCAGCAGATGTTCCTGGTTTGGCACGCCCGTATTCTCGTAATTCACCACTTCGCGGTTGCGGTAGAAAGCCAGGCCATACTCCACGTCGCGCCGCACACGAAAGACGGCGACAGTCTCATCCGGCGCCGCCAGCAGAGCCAGCCGATCAGCCAGGGGCCTCGCCGAATAAGACTTGTCGAGCAAGTGAATCGCCCGCTTGCTTGAGGCTAACGCCGGAATGCCGACAAACGGCCCCACGCCATAGAGAAACAACATCAGCACCACCAGCACCCCGGTAGTCGCCAATCGTAGCCGTGCAACGCCATAGCCTTTCACCACCACCACGATCAGCAAGGCTGCTCCCGTCGATGCCAGCAAAGCCACCACCGTGGCGCGCGTCGGTGGCATATCCGCTCCATGATTTACAAACCACGGCAACAGAAACGCAAACATCGTCATCACCCCGCACAACGCGGCATGGCCCACCAGTTCCCAGCGGTTCAAGCCTGACTGTCGGCGTCGAAAAAGATAGTCGCCCGTCAGAATCGTGATCGGCGGTATCGAAGGCAGAATGTATCCCGGCAGCTTCGACTGCGAAAACGAAAAAAAGAAGATGGGGATGATCGCCCACAGAACCAGAAATTCCGGGAATGCATCGCCAGGCCGATTCGGAGCGCGTTTCTTGGGATTCAGACGCCGCAGCCGCCACTCCGCCACCGAAGTTTGCACGCCATCGATCAGTGCCCGCACCGCGATCCCCGTCCACGGCATCACCGCTAGCAGTACGACCACGAAGTAATACCAGAAGGGCTGCGAATGCTGGTAACGGTTGGTGGCAAAACGCTCCAGGTTGTGTTCCAGAAAGAACTCGCGGAAAAACGTCGGATTCTGATGCTGCACGGCGATGAACCAGGGCAGCGTGATGGCAAAGTAAAGCGCAATTCCCGGCCACCACACCGAGCGCCGCACGATCGACCACTCTTTGCGCAAAAATGCGAATGCCGCGACAATAACGATCGCCAGCAGCGGCGCCACGGGCCCCTTGGCCAGCGTGGCTACGCCGGTAAAGAAATAGATATCAAATAACCAGAATTTCGAGTCAGTCTCGTACCACGCGTACCAGCCCAGCAGCCCGATCGAAAGCGGCGCGGCCATCTGCATGTCTGTCGAGGCGCCGCGAGAAAAGCCGATGATCCCGGCGCAGGCCACCGTGATCAGCGCTGCATCCAGGTGCCCGCCAGGCCGGAATCGTTTCATGTGCAAATAAATGAGCGCCACCATAATGAAGGCGAAGCTCGCCGAGGGCAGCCGGGCGCTCCAGTCGTGCACTCCAAATTCCTGAAACACAAACATCGCGCGCCAGTAGTAAAGCGCAGGCTTTTCCAGCCAGGGATGTCCGTAGAGATAGGGAGTAACGCAGGCGCTCAGCCGGTCTTTGATCGTATGCGCCTGGTCGAAGCGCGCCAGCATCTCATGAGCAATCTGCGCATAGCGCGGTTCGTCAGCGCCTACCAGGCCCAGTCCGTCCCCTCCCAGCAGGGGCACAACTCCATAAAGAATGAAGAATGCGCTGAAGACCACAAAGACCGAGGCCTCGCAAAACGTCGCCCAGGTTGGCAGGCGCATGCGTCCTTTTTCGGGCGAATCCGGTGCAACTGGTTCCAGTTGAGTCTCCACTTCCAGCGATTCTCCAGGCCGGTGCTTTCGCGGCTCCAAAGTTACTCGTTCCCTCTAAACCGGCCTTTCGGCCTGATTCCGGGGTTGGGGGATCCCCACTGACCAGGGCAAATTGATACATGCCTCGGAAATCTAGGCAAAAACGCAGAGATCACCCTGCGTTTCAGACAAAAGCTAGGCTAACAGATTCGCACCGGTTCTCAACGAGACTCACTGGCCGCCAGCGCGGAGCGCAATTCCCCCACAATCTGCCCCTGCGCACGCCCCAGAGGACCTGACACCGTGCACCCCGATGCATTCTCATGGCCTCCGCCGTCGAGCCTCTTCGCAATTGCAGCCACATTGATCCTCCCCTTGCTGCGCAGGCTCACGCGAATCGTATTCTCCGGCATTTCGCGCAGAAACGCGGCTGCCTCCACTTCTGCAATCGAGAGCGCGTAGTTCGCGATGCCCTCGCAGTCTTCCTCGACAGCGCAGCTTCTCACCATATCCTCGTGTGTGATCCACAGCCACGCCACTCGCCCCTCGCGATGCAGATTCCTGAGCGCTGCGCCAAGCAGCAGCAACTTTGCCATTGAGGTTGAAAAATAAACCTGTTGCGCAATGCGAATCGGATCAGCGCCCGCCAGCGTCAGATCTCGAGCCAGCCCGAATATAGACGCGCGCGTCCCACCGTAGATGAAACCACCCGTATCCGTTAGCACAGTGGTGTAGATGCAGTTGGCAACATCTGGAGTGACTTCAACGTCGGCCGCCAGAAAAAGCCGATACACCATCTCACCCACACACGCCGCCTGGTGGTCGATCCAGTTGATGTCCGCGAATTCCAAACCGGTAGCGTGATGATCAATGTTGATTTGAAAGAACTTTTCCAACCCCTGCAGCCGTGTGCGCTCCAGGCCATCGCACTCCAGCAGGATCACCGCATCGTAAGGTCCGTGCACCCGCAGCGCGGTTCGTATGTTGTCCGCACCAGGCAGAGCACGGTACGCAGCCTGAATGCGATCGGCTGAAACCAGGTCGGCGCGCTTCCCCATCGCTTCCAGCAGCTTTCCCATCGCCAACATGCTGCCCACTGCATCGCCATCCGGCCGAGAATGCGAGCACACAAGAAAGCGCTCGCCGTCGCGTATCACTCTCAGAATGTCGGCAATGGAGTGCTCAGCGGCCGCTCGCGTATCCGAGCCGTTGGCGCTGGTTCGGGGGAGATCCATCGCCTACTCCACCGGAGCTTTCTGGCGTTTTCGCGATCGGTCCATCAATTCTTCGATGCGAGCCTGAAAGCGCCCCGATCGATCGGCCAGGAACGACAGTTCCGGTACGTGACGTACGCCCATCCGTTCCTTCAGCTCAAAGCGGATATAGCCCTTGGCCGCCTCAAGTCCGGCAATCGTGTCCACCTCTGCCTTGGCAATATCCGGCACCGCGCTATCCACTGCCACATACACTCGCGCCGACTTGCCGCCCGGATTAAGAACAACCTCGGTCACATAGCAAAACGCAATGCGCGGATCCGAAAGCTCGCCCTCGATCATCGCGCCAATTTCTTCCCGCAGCGTCTCAGCCACCCGGTCCTGATGATGCTTTCTAGCCCTGTGTTCCGGCATGTATGCGCCTCCTGGAGTGGCTTCAAGTAAACCCATCAGGATAGCAGAGCAGCGCCCGAAACACATTGATCGGCCCGGCAGAGTGGTACCGTTGTTGGGCGGAGGAGTTATGCATACTTTTTCGTGCTGGAAAATGGGGCTTATCTCTGCGGTGGCTTGCTCCGCACCACTGCTTTCAATCGCGCAAAACGCGCCTCAGAACAAGGCAGAAGTTGAGCAGCACATTCAGCACGTCACGTCAGGCCTCATCGGTGGAGTGATCCTGAAAGGCGACGAGCACGCGACGCATACACTCGCCGACCGCATGAAGGAACTCAACGTGCCCGGCGTCAGCATCGCTGTTCTCCACAACGGCAAAATCGAATGGGCCCGCGGATTCGGCGTGCGAGGCATTGGAGGCGAGCCGGTAAACGCAGAGACGATGTTTCAGGCTGGGTCCATCAGCAAGCCTCTGGCAGCAATGGCTTGTCTCCGTCTTGTGCAGCAGGGCAAGCTCTCCCTCGATGCGGATGTGAACAGCTACCTGACAAGCTGGAAATTCCCCAGCGATCCCGTGGCAGCGGGCAAACCGATAACGCTGCGTGAATTGCTCACCCACACTGCAGGCACCACCGTACATGGTTTCCCTGGATACGCGAGCACTGCGCCCGTCCCCACGCTTGTGCAGGTGCTCAACGGCGAAAAGCCGGCCAATACTCCCGCGATTCGCAGTGAGGCCGCGCCGATAGCGCGTTGGAACTATTCTGGCGGGGGCTACACCATCATGCAGCAGGTAATGCTCGACGTGACCCACGAACCGTTTCCCAAGCTGCTGCACGATTCAGTGCTATCGCCGATCGGCATGAAACACAGCACCTACGAACAGCCTCTGCCGCAGCCCCTCCGCGAATACGCAGCGACGCCTTATCGCGGCGACGGCAAGCCGGTAGAGGGCGGTGCCCACACCTATCCCGAGATGGCCGCCGCAGGTCTATGGACTACTCCGACCGATCTTGCCATCTACGCGATCGAGGTCGAGCGATCCCTCATCGGCAAAGCTAACCACGTGCTCTCCATCGAGATGACCCGCCAGATGCTGACGCCCGGCATGGGCCATTGGGGACTCGGACTCCAAATCGGCGGCTCCGATCGGCCAATCCGTACTTCTCCCACGGTGGCGCGAACGAAGGTTTCCGCAACAATTTTGCCGCGTATGAAAAGAGTGGCGAGGGCGTTTTCGTGATGACCAACGGCGACAATGGCGGCCAGATTGCCGACGAGGTAATGCACAGCGTCGCCGCGGAATACCAATGGCCGGACTTCAAGCCAACCGTTCGCACAGCGATCCACGTGGATCCCAAAGTCCTTGATGCCTACGCAGGCACCTACACACTCTTTCCGAATTTCGATCTCGTCATCACTGTCGAAAATGGCCAATTGATAACCCAGGCCACTGGACAAGGCAAGGTCCCGGTTTACGCCGAAACAGAGACCAGGTTCTTCCTCATCGTTGTTCCCGCCGAGATCGAATTCATCAAGGACGGTCAAGGCAAAGTAACCTCACTCATCCTCCACCAAGGCGGCCGCGACATGAAAGCGCCCAAAAAATAACCGCAACGAAACTCATTCCCACCGAAGCCGCAACAACGACGTAGCTTGTCGCGGAAGCTCCGTTTCGACGGTCACCTTGCCCTTGTCAACCTCGAGCCACCGCGGAGACGTCAGCAACTCCAATTGTCCCGCCTGGCGAAGCCGCTCGTACTGCTCAGCCGTAGGTGCCTGCGGAGAACCCATCTGCTTCCACGCTGTGTACGCGTTGCTGTGCGTGTCATCGATTCGATAGTGCTCCACCAGCACGCGCTTCACGCCGACAGGAATTCCGACGATCGCCACCTGCACAGCCGCCGCCGGCGCAGGCAGATCGTCATCATGGTAGTTCCACACCATCACGGCTGCCTGGTGCGCTGCTGCAGTTGCGAATGCATCCACGTCCGGCGCTTTCCTCACGCCGGATGTCAGAATCTCGCCGAGCAGAATTTGACCGCTGCTCTCGGTCTCCACGCGATTGCCTGACATCAATCCTGCCATCCGAAAGACATTCAAGATTGGCTTGTCGATGCCATTTGTTGCGAGCGTGCGAAATCCCTCGAAGTAGTCCTTCCCTTCAAATTCAAACGACCACGACAGCATCCCTGTCAGATTCACTCCCGACTGGTCCTGTAAATCCAACAGCGACTTCATTGCAACCGCCGTATAAGTGGCATAGAGAGGGCCATTACGATACGCATTTGCCGGGTTGATCTTCATCGAACAAGCGGCGCAACCTTCAGGATCGGCCTCGCTCAGGATGATTGGAAGCCGCTTCAATCGCGGATACTTCGCTATGATGTCGAATCCGGTTCGAGCCGCCTTCAGTTCATCGGCGATGCCCATGCGCACATGTCCATCCACCGTTTCCGGATGTCCCTTGGGATGGAAGGAGATGAAATCCAGCGGCACCGGCTTGCCATCAGCCGCGCTGCGGTCGCTGAGGCAATGATTCAGAAATGCTTCTAAAAACCTTACAGACTTCTCCGAGCCGGGACCGGTGGTTGAGGGACCACCCACCTTCGTGCCCGGCAACGCCGCGCGAACCCCGGCGACTGCGTAGTCATACAGCTTGAAGTATTCCTGATCTGTGCCGTGCCAGTAGACGATGTCCGGCTCATTCCAAACTTCGAAATACCAGGTGCTCACCTTGTCGCGGCCGTAGCGCTCAACAAGGTGCTCGGTAAACTTCCTCACCAACTCGCCCCACATCGCGTAATCCTTGGGAGGATTGTTCGATGCGCCCGCCATCGTCGGCTGCGGATAATGCAGCTGGTATTCATTCACCCCGGGCACATTCGATGCGAGATCCTTTGGCATGAATCCCAGCTCGACAAACGGCCGCACCCCAGCCCGCTGGTATTCGTCAAAGGTCTGGTCGGTAATGGTGAAGTCGTAGACGGGCTTCCCCTTGCGCATCGAGCGAAAGGACATTCGAGGACGACCACTTCAGCTCCGCGATGCCGTTCCCTGAAGTCAGCAGGTGATGCGCTCGAATGTAAACCGGCTCCGGACTCAGGTCATGCAGCTCTCGCAAAAGCTCCTTGCCATATTTCATCGTTGTGTAGTTCGACTCGTCATAGCCGAACCACCTGTAAATGTGCGTATACGGCCCGAGCGTCTTTGCGAGATCAACGCGAATGCTCACCGAAGCAGGAGAAGCAGCCTGCTCACCGCGAGCAGCCGCCTGTGCAGAGCCCGGCATACAGACAGCACCAACTAGAAGAACGATTCGAAACGCCCTGCAAACAAGCCATCTCCGCATCCAACGTCACCCTCGCCAATTGAATCATGCCGATTACGATTTCGCATTGACAAGTTTCTCAAGGCATAAGATTATTATGCCTATGTCGATTAGGCCTAATGAGGGAATGCCTCCCGGAGCGCTCCCCATGCTCATTCTCCGCGTCCTCCATTCCGGCTCCCTGCACGGTTATGCCATCGCGCAGCGCATCCACCTGCTCTCGAGCGAAGTCCTCGCCGTCGAAGAAGGCCTCCTCTATCCCACGCTGCAAAAAATGCTGGTAAAGGGTTGGGTCACGGCCGAGTGGGGCATCTCCGAGACAAATCGCAAGGTGCGCTTCTACCGCCTCACCCCTTCAGGCCGCGCGCAACTCAAAACCGAGCTCGCCGGCTACGACCGCGTCACCCAGGCAATTCAGGACATTCTGCGCACCGCATAGGAGATTCCCCATGGGCGAGCTTTGGCGCCGCATCCTCTATTTCGTCAATCGGCGCCGTCTCGATGCGGAACTCGAGGCCGATATGGCGTTCCATCGCGAAATGGCCTCCCGCGCCGGCCGCAGCAACTTCGGCAACACCTTGCGAATGCGCGAGCAATCCCGCGAAGCCTGGGGCTGGACATGGCTCGACCGCTTCGCACAAGACCTGCATTACGGCGTTCGCATCCTCGTCCGCTCGCCCGGATTCACCCTGATGGCGGTGCTTATTCTCGCCATCGGCATCGGCGTTAACGTCTCCGCGTTCAGCGTGTTCAACATGGTCGCACTCAAACCTCTTCCCGTCCGCGATCCCTCCTCCCTCGTCCGTCTCGAGCGCCGTTCGCCCACCTCCTACACCAGCGAGATGGCCTATCCTTCGTTTCTCTTCTATCAGCAGCACGCGCGAACCCTCTCCGCCGCCATGGCCGTGCTCGGCGTCCCTCCCATGCAGATCGATGACGATCTGCAGCTCACCAGCGCCTCTTTCGTCACGCCGAACTACTTCACGGAACTCGACACCCCCGCCGCATACGGCCGTCTCTTCGAGCCTTCGCGCGACACCTCACCCGCATCTTCGCCGACGGTGATCCTTAGCTACGAACTCTGGCAGCATCGCTTCTCCGGTGACCCATCGATCATCGGCCGCGTCATCCAGGTCAATAAGCGGCCCGCCACGATCATTGGCATCACCCCATACGCCTTCGCCAGCCTTGGCGGTCAACATCCGCAGCTGTGGATGCCGATTGCGCAGCAGCCTTACTTCATCGAAGGCAGCAAAGCCCTTACTGACTGGAACGATTCGACAATTCGCATGTGGGGCCGGCTGGCACCCGGTGTCAGCGCAAAGGCCGCCGAGCAGGAGCTCCGCGCCTTGACCGATCAACTCCGCAGGCAGCATCCCGAGGCCGTCTGGGATAACGAATTCATCCAGAGCTCTCCCGGCGGCCACCTGCAGGTCATGCAGCCCGAGATGTATCGCATCGTCGCGATGGTAGCCGTGCTCACGCTGCTCATCCTCGCCGTCGCATGCGCCAATCTGGGCGGCCTGATGCTTGCGCGAGCCGTTGCGCGCCAGCACGAGATCGGAATCCGCATCGCTATCGGCGCCGGCCGCGGACGCATCCTGCGCCAGCTCCTCACCGAAAGCCTCCTCCTTTCGTCTCTCGGATCGGTTGCCGGTCTCGCTCTCGGCTGTCTCATGATTCGTCTGCTGCTCACCGCCCCCGATACGCCGCGTTGGTTAACTGCGACTCCCGACTGGCGCGTGCTGGCATTCACCGCCCTTGCCACGGTTCTCGCAGCCGCGTTCTTCGGCCTCGCACCCGCTCTGCAGATTGCACGCCAACGCCAACACAAAACCATCGTCCGCCAGGTGCTGGTCGCTGCGCAGGTAGCGGCAAGTTGCGTACTTCTGATCGTCGCTGCTCTTTTACTGCGAGCAACACAGCACGCCCTCTACACCGATCCGGGATTCGGTTATCAACAACTCATCTCAGTCGACGCGCAGTTAGGCAAACACGGATACACACCGGAAGCAGCTCGTACCTACCTCGAACAGATACAGAATCGCCTGCGCTCCGTTCCCGGTGTCAGCTCGGTATCTCTGGTGAAACTCCCACCGCTCGGCCACATCGTGTCCAACAGCCGCACTGAGATCAACGGTCGCGTGGTCACGCTCTATCCGAACTGGGTTGATCCCGGCTTCTTCGCCACCATGGGAATCCCCCTCAAAACGGGTCGCACCTTCCTCTCCGGAGAGAAGCACGCCGTCATCGTCAGCGAATCCTTCGCCCGCCAGCAGTGGCCCGGTCAGAATCCTCTCGGCCAGCAAATCGGCGGCGGAAACACAAAAGACACAGTAGTCGGCGTTGCAGGCGATGCCCATATCAATGCCCTCAACGATGACGATGCAGCTGAACAATATTGGCCCGCTCAGCGCGACGACATGCCCGGCATGGTCGTCATCCTGCGCGCTTCAGGCGAACCCGGTTCACTCACTCCGGCCATCAAGACCATCAGCGAAGGCCTCGATCCGAAAGCTATGCCGGAGATTCGCCAAATCAAGCTGCTCTATCGCGAAGACGTCTCGCGCCTCGAAATGATCGCGTCCGCAGTCAGCGCAATTGGCATCGTCGCTGTCTGCCTCGCTGGCGTCGGGCTCATTGGGCTCGTGGCCTTCACCGTCTCACAGCGAACCAAGGAAATCGCAATTCGCATTGCCCTCGGAGCCCGACCCGGCGCAGTGCTCGTCGCAGTCCTGCGCCAATACCTATGGCCTGTCGCCCTGGGATTACTCGCCGGCGGCTCATTTGCCGCCTTCGCTTCGCGCGTTCTCCGGGTAGGTCTGTATGGCGTCAGCAATCTCGATCCCGCCAGCTATGCCGCAGCGTTCGGCACACTCATGGCCGTCGTCGTTGCCGCCGCACTCTTGCCCGCGCGGCGAGCATTGCGCCTCGATCTCGCAAAAACCTTGCACTACGAGTAAAGGCTGAATATGACGAATACAACTCTGCCTCTCTAAACCTTTTCCAGCGTGAGGTGAGTCGCGTATTCGGAAGCTTTGCGATTGGTTACGGAAAACCCAAGCGCACGCAGATCCAGCCCCTCAAACAACGATTCCCCTTGACCGAGCAAGACAGGAACCGACGCGAGATGCAGGGAGTCGATGAGTCCGGCCTTGAGATACTGCCGCACTGTCGAGACGCCTCCTCCAATCTTGACGTCTTTATGGCCTGCAGCTTTCTTCGCGCGCTCGAGCGCCTCACCGATTCCGCCGGTCACAAAATAGAAAGTTGTCCCGCCTTCCATGACCAGAGGTTCACGCTGGTGATGTGTCAGAACGAAGGTTGGCGCATGATAAGGCGGATCGTCGCCCCACCAGCCCTTCCATGAGTCATCCGGCCACGGGCCGCGCACGGGACCGAACATGTTCCGACCGAGGATGAAGGCGCCGAAGTTGTCCATCGCTCGATGGGCAAATTCATCGTCGATGTCGGCGGCGGATCCGCCCTCTTGCCCTTGCATTGAGCGGAATGTCCGCGTATGAAAGAACCACTGAAAGATCTCGGTTCCACGCTTACCAAGCGGATTACTTAGGCTCTGCTCAACCCCAGCGCTGAAACCGTCGAGCGAAACGGCAAATCCCGCGACACGAATTCTTGACATCGGTGCTCTTTTCTCCTCGCTTCTTGTATGACTTTCTTGGCTATGGACGCTCGGGCTCACCACCTGTGCCTATAGTCTCTTCTTCGTCAGGTGAGCGTCGGAGGAGTGCCTTTGGCGAGGCCGTGGATCCAGGCGGTTCCCGGAACGCCTCCACAGAAATGCGCTCGTAACGCACTTCCAGCACCTCCAGGTATTCTGTTCCGCCCGGCGCTTGGAGAACCACGCTGTCACCCTCTGCCGACTTCATCAAGGCGCGCCCCAGAGGTGACACCCAACTAATGTGGTTGCGGTTGAGATCGATCTCGTCGGTGCCTACGATGCTCACCACTCGCTCCGCTCCCTCGGCATTGGCATAGCGCACGGTCGCGCCGAAGAATGCCCTCGTCGCCGCCTGCCCCGATCTCCGAGCTTCCGGGTCCACTACTTCCGCGGCTTCGATTCGCTTCGTGAGAAAGCGAATCCTCCCATCGATCTGCCGCAGTCGCCGCTTGCCGTACTGATAGTCGGCGTTTTCACTGCGATCGCCATTGCTGGCAGCCCACGCCACCATCTCCGCCACGGCCGGGCGGTCCCTGGTGAGCAGAAACCGGTGCTCATCTTTGAGGCGCTCCAGCCCGCTTGGCGTGATGTAGTTCTTGCCGTGCGTCCCGGGCTCGTCCGGTTGTGGTTTTCTCGTAAAGCCTTTCCGCATCTCGCAGCCCTCCCAGCGTGAATCCAGTGTGGTGACCCCAATTGAATGCGGATGAACGCCGATGGAAAACACTGTAGATCATCCACGCTCATGGGAGTTCATCTGCGGCCCTGACTGATTTTTTCACGTCTTCCGGCCTCTTGCGATCCTATCCATCATCGCGGACAAGTGCCGGCTAAGGCATGCTTGGGACATCAGTACTGATAAGTGAGGCACCATGGCACCTGGGCCCCGCCGCCAAAGTCAGAATCCTCGGCTTAAAAATCTTCCGCCATTCCGGCATGACCTGGCCTTCAAAACCACCTTTGAGGTATTCACCAGGGTTGACCCCGACAACTCGCTTGAACGCCTTACTGAAGGCAGCGCCGGACTCGTAACCGACCGACCGAGCGACGTCTATGAGCTTCTTGTCACGCTGTTGAGTAACTGCATCGCCTTCTGCATCCGCCACTCGGTTACGTATTCCAGTGGTGTTTGTCCGAGTAGCTCTTTAAAACGTGCTGCGAATGCGGAGCGAGACATGCCCGCCGCTTCGGCCAGGGATTCGACCGTCCAAGGTGTATTCACACTGTCGTGAATGGCACTCAGGGCAGTGCCCATTTGAGGATCGAAAATCGCACGAAGCCATCCTTTGTTACGTTCCGGTCCCGACGCGATATGCGCCCGGAGTACTTGGATAAACAGGACCTCGGCCAGCCGATTCGCGACTACTTCAGATCCCGGCGCCTGTTCTGCCATTTCTGACGCCAGCGCCGCATTGTGTTGTGAAGAGCAAGCGTGCGTGCCTGCTCGGCCTTAATCAGAATGAAGCTCGGCAATAACTGAGTGATCGGCCTCAGGCTGGCGCGATCGAAACTCAAGGACCCACAGACGATTGTCGTCGGCGCGCCACCACCTCCATAATGAGCGACATTGCCGTTGGCTTTGGCCCCGATCTCGCGGAAGCTTGACCTTGGACGTGTTCGCGGGCTGTCGCGCAAGACAATCGAAGTCCCCCGGGCCAGCAAAAAGCAATCGCCACCGGTGAGGGGAATCGGCTCCGGAATCCCTTCCGACACTCAGCCAGCAGTTGCCGCGCGACAGCATGGCGAAGTGCGCCAAATCTGTGGGTGAATCTTTTTGCCGGAAGGCGTGACTTTTTCTTCGGTCTGGTTTTCCTGTTTCACGCCCCACGGGGCTGTGGCTTCGAGCCTGTGCAGACCGAAAGCGGTTACGTGCATCGTTCTGAAGATGTCTGTTATCGGGTCCAACTGAGCCTCCATCTGCTCTCGAAAGCCATAGTGTTCTGTGAGGACTGTACGAAACTGCGCAGCTTCGCTTGTCGGACAAGCGCAGCATCAGTAGGAGAGGCCTCAACCTTGACGGACATTCTCCTTCCTTCCAGCGTCACAACTCCTACACTCCTTTTCCTCGAGCCGCGCGTCCCAGCTCCATCAAAAAGGTGCAAAACAGCTCGTTTCAGCCCTCTTTTTGGACGAATAGACAAAAGATCTTGGACTCCCGAGCAGTTCTCGTCCACCGCCAAAGAACTCTACTCGTAGTGTACCGAATGCAAACATCTCCGAAGGGAGTAATTATGGGAAAGCTTGAAGGTAAAGTTGCAGTCATCACCGGTGGCGCTACCGGCATCGGCCGCGCCGCAGCAAAGCGCTTCATCGAGGAGGGCGCCTTCGTCTTCATCTTCGGCCGCCGGCAGGAAGCGCTCGACGCCGCTGTGGCCGACCTCGGGCCCAATGCCCGCGCGGTGAAGGGCTCGGTCTCCGATGAGGCCGACCTCGACCGACTCTACGCGGCGGTGAAGGCCGAGCGCGGAACCCTCGACATCGTCTTCGCCAATGCCGGGGCGGGAAGCCCGCTTCCGCTCGGCAAGATCACCGCCGAGCACATTGACGAAACCTTCGACACCAATGTGAAGGGTACGATCTTCACGGTCCAGAAGGCGCTGCCGCTGATGGGCAAGGGCGGTTCGATCATCCTGACCGGATCGAGCGCCGGCACCACGGGCGCCCCGGCAATGAGCGCCTACAGCGCGAGCAAGGCGGCAGTGCGCAACCTCGCGCGGACCTGGGCGGAGGACCTGAAGGGCACCGGCATCCGGGTAAACGTGCTGTCGCCCGGGGCGACGGCGACCGAACTCGCGAAGGCAGCGCTAGGCGAGGAGGGCCAGAAGGCCTACGCCTCGATGACTCCGCTCCAGCGCATGGCCGATCCGGCGGAGATCGGGGCGGCGGCTGCCTTTCTCGCGTCGTCGGACAGCAGCTTCATGACCGCCAGCGAGGTCGCCGTCGACGGCGGCCTGGCGCAACTCTGACGCGCTACGCCGGCGCAGATTCACCGTGTCTGGACAACGAAAAACAAAAGGAGAAAACATATGAGCAATAATCATGGACAAAAATTGGCGGGAAAAATTGCGGTTATCACAGGCGGAAGCAGCGGGATTGGCTTGGCCACCGCCAAGCGCTTCGTGGAAGAAGGCGCGCACGTCGTGATCACTGGCCGACGAGAGAAAGAGCTGAAGGAGGCCGCAGCCTTCATCAAGAGAAACGTTACGACGGTCGTGGGCGACGTGTCGCGCTTGGAAGATCTGGACCGGCTCTATGCCGTCGTGAAAGAGAAACATGGTCACATCGACATTCTCTTCGCGAACGCGGGCGCGGGGACAATCGCACCGCTCGCGGTAGCTACTGAGGCCCATTTTGACCAGACCTTCGACGTGAACGTGAAGGGGCTGTTCTTTACGGTGCAGAAGGCCCTTCCCCTCTTCAAAGATGGCGGCTCGATTATCCTGACCTCTTCAGTCTCGAACGTGTTGGGGCTCCCAGGGTTTAGCGCCTACGCCGCGAGTAAGGCGGCTGTGCGCAACTTCGCGCGCGCCTGGACTCTGGAACTGAAAGACCGCAAGATCCGCGTGAATTCGATGAGCCCCGGACCAATCGATACCCCGGCCTTAGAGACGACGACGGGCCTTACCGCTGAACAGGCCGAGCAAGCGGCCGCACAGTTCGCCACGCAGATCCCAATGGGTCGCAGAGGCAAGCCCGAGGAAATCGCGGCAGCAGTCGTGTTCCTTGCCTCCGATGAAAGTTCTTACATCACCGGTGTGGATCTCGCCGTCGATGGAGGCATGGCGCAGGTCTGACCCCGGCGCGGTCGCTTCTCGAAAGAGCAGTAATCGATCGTCGACCGTGTGATTTGGCCCGAGAAGGATGGTTCCGAACGTCTGATTAGATCGGACACGCTCGATGTAAGGGAAAAGGAGAGATTTCGATGAGCATCGAAAAGAATGTCCAGATTGTGAAGAATTTTCTTGCGGCACTCGGCCGCCGCGATAAGCAAGGTTTGCTGGCGTTGTCTGCCGAAGATATTGAGTGGATCATTCCGGGCGAGGACTGGCCGCTGGCCGGCACGCACCGCGGGCACGCGGGATTGGCGGATTTGCTTCAGAAGGCTAACGAGACGGTGGAAACTTCGTACCCAGAGCCCCCCGAGTTCATAGCGCAGGGAGACCGGGTTCTGGTCGTCGGCTTCGCTACGGGGAGAATCAAAGCCACGAATAAGACGTTCGAGGACCATTGGGTCTTCGCCATTACCGTTCGAAATGGCAAATTGACGAACGTCCGGGAGTATGTCGACACGCAAGCACTGGCGCGGGCCTCCGAGATGGCCGCGAGCCCCAGGCCCTGACCCCATCTGAAATTGGCGGATCTCGGTGAGTGCATTTTCGCCAATGCACTCCTCGAGACACAAGAACTACCGAGAAGTCGGCTTCTCGTCAGGTTTCCGAAAGCCGACGTCGGTCACCCCGCGACATCATACGCCATTCCGGCACACCATCCGCACAGCGCACGAACTGTTCAGAGCGTCGAGGTGCCGTATCCGAGCGGTTTCTGCTGATGGCCAGTCAGTGGCCCCACATTCACTACTTGGTGGACAGGCTGCAACAGGTTTCTCAGTCACTTGTCCGAGATGGCGACTATTCGTCCAAGTGGAAAGTCCCACTGGAAGTCAGTGAACGCTA
>CAWALE010000022.1:0-62989 GCA_963782775.1 uncultured Acidobacteriaceae bacterium | reverse complement strand
CCAGATGATTGGCAAGCCGCTCGTGTTCGAGTGCAAGGGCACGCCAGTTCGCTGCGCGGGGCGGACAAGGCGTCTCGGTGATCGCTTCCAACGCCGCGCAATATGCCCAGGAGAAGGCTACGGCTAATCGCCAAAGACACGCGCCGCCAGACGATATGCTTCGCTCTGGTACATTTGCTCGAATCGCTTCGCGATTCCTTTATGGGTATAACCAAGGCGTTCTTCCAGTCGCAGAACCTTTTCACCAACGACGGAGAAGCGGAAATGCCCAGGCTCAATCGTTCCCGCATGGACCGGGCCGACAGCGATTTCGTGTACTCCATCGCCTTCCACCTGGACAAATGGATAGGGTTCGGACTTCGAGGGATATTGCAGTTTTCCATCTACATTCCGTCGCAGTGGAAAAACCGCCTCCGGCCAGCTGTTATGGCGGAGCCAGCCACGCTTATCCGTCGCGGTGCTGGCGATTCCAACAGGTCGTACGTAGCGCGTTCCATGCGCGACGCCGATGGAAATAGATCCGCGAGACTCGGATAGGTGGGGTGAGTCTGACCTTCCATCTCGTGCTCGAGAACTGCCACACTGCCTGCGGAAGTAGGTAGACTGCGTAGATGCGGAATCGGCCGTCCAGATCGCGATCATCCACACCCCAGAGAGTGAGAAATTGGCCGCCTGCATCGCGTAGCTCTTCGGCCATCCGTCGCCACCGCACGGCTCCGATCTTCGCAGAGCTGCAAGTCAGATTCGATGGAAGCTGCCTCATGGATTGTTCGAAGAAATCAATGCTCATATGTTTCACCCGATGAGTTGCGCGGCAGCACGATACCAGGCAGCGAGCGCCGGCGGCATGTATAGCCCCAGCGTCAGCACCATGGCGAGATGGACGAATACCGGCAGCAGCGCTGGCGAGTGCGGCAATGGTGGCGCATTGCTGTCACCGAACACCATGGGCTGAACCCGGCTGAAGATCGCTGCGAACGCTACTCCAAGCGCGAGTAGCAGCAGAGGCGTGGTCCACGGATGCTCCCGCATTGCCGTTGTAAGAATGAGAAACTCGCTCGCAAACACTCCAAACGGAGGCATGCCGAGAATGGCAAGTGATCCCAGCCCGAGGCCCCAGCCAATGGTCGGACTGATGCCAAGCAAGCCACGAATGCCGTCCATCTGTTGTGTGCCCGAAGTCTGCGATGCGTGGCCCGCGGTGAAGAAGATCGATGACTTGGTAAGTGAGTGAACCGTCATGTGTAACAGCGCCGCAAAATTTGCGACAGGACCGCCCAACCCGAAGGCGAAGGTGATGATTCCCATGTGTTCAATGGAGGAGTAGCCAAAGAGTCTCTTGATATCGCGCTGCCTCCAGAGGAAGAATGCAGCGAGGACTGCCGACAAAAGTCCGAAAGTCATGAGCATCCGACCTGGAAGAGAAGCACCCACTGAACCCTCGGCAAGGATCTTGCAGCGGATGACGGCGTAGAGAGCGACATTCAGTAAAAGTCCGGAAAGAACCGCGGAAACCGGGGTCGGTCCTTCCGCGTGAGCGTCTGGCAGCCAGTTGTGCAGGGGAGCCAGGCCGACCTTGGTTCCATAGCCGACCAGAAGAAAGACAAACGCTAGCCCCATTACCCGTGGTTCAAGTTGCCCCTTCACGGCATTGAGATGCGTCCAAAGTAGCGCGGTCATGCCTTCGCGGCCAAGCGCGTGTTCTGCTGCAAAATACAGCAGGATCGTGCCAAACAGTGCCTGAGCAATGCCCACGCCGCACAGAATGAAATACTTCCAAGCCGCTTCGAGGCTCGCTCGCGTGCGGTAAAGAGAAACCAGCAACACAGTGGAGAGCGTGGCAGCTTCCATCGCCACCCACAGCAGACCCATGTTATTGGTTAAGAGCGCCAATAGCATGGCAGCCATGAAGAGTTGATACATGCTGTGGTAGAGGCGCAGACGGCGTTGAGTGACGCGTCCGTGATGCTCTTCAATGCGCATGTACGGGCCTGAAAAAAGCGCCGTCGTGAACCCCACAAACGCAGTCAGCGCGACCAGAAAGACATTGAACGAATCGACGAAGAATTGCTCGTGCCCCACCAGCATCGGGCCATACCAGATAACACGCAAGACCAGAAATGACGAAGCGATCAGCGTGGCAAGACTCATGCCGGAATTGAGCTCCGCCGCAAAACGGCGTGCGCCGAAGAAGGCCAGCAAAATGGCCCCCAGCAGCGGCAAGCCCAAAACCAAATAAATCTCCACGTTATTCCTCCTTGAGCGATTCCAGATGATGCAGATCGAGGCTGTCGAACTGCTCGCGAATCTGGAAGAAGAAGATACCGAGAATAAATACGCCCACCAGCAGGTCAAGTGCGATGCCGAGTTCGATAACCATGGGCATCCCGTACGTTGCGCTGGTGGCCGCGAAGAACAATCCATTCTCCATTGCGAGAAATCCGATTACCTGCGACACGGCCTTGCGACGGGTAATCATCATCAGGAAGGCAAGCTGGATGACGCTGAGTGCGATCCCGATGTTGTGGCGCGTGACGGTCGTGGCCAGCATGGTGATTGGCTGCGCCAGGCCAAAAGAGAAGATCACCAGCACCAGTCCCACGAGCATGGTGGTCGGAACGTTAACCAACGGCTCGCTGTCCCATTGGGCCCCGAGCCGGATGATCAACCTGTGCAGAATCAAGGGCAGCACGATCACTTTCAGGACCAGGGTGAGTGCTGCCGAGTAATATGGCTCCCTCAGCCCGGAACTATAGGCCACGATCAATGTCGAGAGAAAGAGGATGCCACCCTGCCACGCAAACAGAATGATCAGCCGCTGCGTGCGTCGCGCCGAGAGCATTGCAAAAGAGATCAGCAACAATCCGGCGGCGAGAACTTTGAGCAACTGCGAGATTAAGGGGGACATGTGCATCTTGTTCAGGCTCCCTGGAGAAGGTGGACGAGCAATCCGAGGACCGCGAGTAGAAAGGACATTGCCAGATATTCCGGAGCCCGAAAGATCCGCAACTTGGCTGACAATGACTCGATAAGCGCCAATGCCGCACCGGCAACCACGAGTTTTCCGATCAGAGCGGCAATGGCCAGCAACAGAGGCACGCCTCCATCTGCTCCGTGCGTCGCGATACCCCAAGGGACAAAAAGAGCGAAACCCATGCAGGCGTAGTTGAAGAGCTTGAGACTCGATGCCCACTCGACGAGTGCAAGATGGCGGCCGGAATACTCCAGAATCATGGACTCGTGAATCATCGTGAGTTCCAGATGAGTCGCCGGATTGTCAATCGGGATGCGAGCGTTTTCGGCCAGAAGCACCATGACAAAGGCGACGGCCGCGAAGATCACACTCGGATCGACAACGGATCGAGGTGCGCTCGACCTTCTACCAGGCTCGGCAGTGCCGTCTTTCCATAGAGCAAAAACGCATTGAAGAGCACCATTAGGAGCGCTGGTTCAGCAAGGAAGCCAATCATCATCTCCCGTCGAGCCCCAAGGGTACCGAATGCTGTGCCGATATCCATGGCAGCGAGCGAGAGGAAGACACGCGCCGTGGCAAAAAGGCCGATGAGAGCAATCGAGTCGGCCACGCGCGCAAATGGAAGATCGGTAACCAACGAAGGGATGATCCCGGCTGCAAGCACCATCGTTCCGAACAACACATACGGCGTTGCGCGAAAGAGCGGCGATGCATCCGTGGCCAGAGCTACGTCTTTGTGGAAGAGTTTGCGCAGCATTCGAAAAGGCTGCGACAAGGGAGGCGCTGATCTGCTCTGCATCCAGGCGCGGCATTGAGCAATCCATCCGCTGAATAATGGCGCGATCGCAATGGCCAGCCCAATCTCTGCGAATTGTCGAACGAAGCTGATTCCTCTCATAGGACGAACACCAGCAGGGCGAGCAACGTCATGAAGCTATAAAGCAGATAGATCGACAGTCGGCCGCCTTGAAGAACGCTAATCGTGTCCGCGAGACCTTGTACGCCTCGGGCAATGGGTAGATAAATCCCACGCCACAGTCGATCCTCGAGATAAATGCGATATCGCGGCACACTGTCGGTCGGTGCAGGCATATCGCGTTCCATGCGAAAGAAAATACCGAACATATGGCGGATGGGTTGACCGAACCCTTCTGCCGTATCCTGCATGCGGGGCGTCTGCCATGGATAGCCGCAGTCCCAAGCGGGAGTGCGTCGTACGCGCCCGTGAGCAAGAAGACGTACCAGCACGAAGGTAACGCCGACGACACCGACGATTCCGAAGAGTAGTATCAGGCCGCTATAGGAAGCCTGTTCCGACGCGATCGGGGCAATCCACCAGACGGTGGATCCGGATGCGACGGACTGGTTCAATAAGTTCTGCGTGACTTTTGCTGCTGCCCCTAATGCGAGCTGAGGCAACACGCCGATGAGGATGCAGCCTGATGCCAGCCAGCCGAGGCCAAGGCGTTCGAGCCAATTGGCGTCATGCGCGTTCACAAGGGATGCTTCGCGCGGTTGTCCCAGGAAGATGACCCCATAAAACTTCACCATCACATAAGCCGCCAGAGCGACAATCAAGGCCATTGCCGCTGCTCCCAGCGGGATAAGCATATTCAGGAAGGCATGCGGAATCTGCGGAGTGAATAAGAATGACTGCAGCAGTAGCCATTCCGACACAAAGCCGTTGAACGGTGGCAAACCCGCAATGGAGAGTGTGCCGACCAGCGCCAGCGTAGCTACCCAGGGCATGCGACGGATCAGTCCGCCAAGCTTTCCCAGGTTACGCGTCTGAGTCGCGTGCAAAACGGAACCTGTGACCAAGAAGAGCAAGCTCTTGAATAACGAATGGTTGAGCGCATGAATTAACGCAGCACTGAGAGCGAGGGCCGCAAACAAATGGAGGTTGCACGTCTCAAACAGAATCGACAGGCCGATGCCTGTGAAGATCAGCCCGATGTTTTCAATCGAGGAGTACGCCAGAAGACGCTTCATGTCGGTCTGCACGGCCGCGAAGATGGCACCGAAGATTCCGGAGAAAAGTCCAAGAAAGATCATCAGCACTCCCCACCCCCAGAGCCTGACGTGAAGCAGGTCAAAGCAGATCCGCAGAATTCCGTAGATTGCGGTTTTGAGCATGATTCCGCTCATCATTGCCGAGACCGGAGAGGGTGCAGCTGGATGGGCTTCTGGCAACCAGACATGCATCGGAACCAGGCCTGCTTTTGCTCCAAAGCCGACAAGAGCAAGGAGGAATGCAGTTGTGGCCAGAAAGGGCGTAAGGGAGGCTCCGCGCATGGCGTCAAAGGTAAATTGCCAGCTGCCGCCTTGCAGAACACCGAAGCAAAGCAGGATACAAATCGCACCCACATGTGCCATGACCAGGTAAAGAAAACCAGCCATTCGGATTTCAGGGATGCGGTGATGTGAGGTAACGAGAAAGTACGAACTCAGCGCCATGGTTTCCCAGGCGACCATGAAAAGGTACGCATCATCAGCGAGTATCACCATCGCCATGGCGGTGAGAAACACGTGATATTGAAGTCCGAGCAGGGCTGGTGCCGAGCCTTCCCCCGATCGGAAATAACCGGCGGCAAAAGTTGAGATACCGGTACCCGCTAAGCCGAGCAATAACAGAAAGAAACCGGATAGTGCATCCAGTCGAAGATGGAAGGGGAGATCCGGCAGGCCAAGCGGTAGAACTAGTACTTCGGGCGCGTGGCCTGTGGCCAGGAAGATTGCTGCCAGGAATGCGACGCCAAGACACACGAGAGCTCCGATAGGAAAAAGCACCCGTGCCACATACCGAATGCTATGGGGCCGGAACCAACCCAGCAGTCCCAAGATCATCCAGATCGCTACTAGCATCAGGATGAACCGAAGACCGCTCGCGGCAAGACTCGCCGTTTCCTCCGAGATCATTTGAAGAAAGCTCAATGACAACCCTCAGATGACAAGGGGCAAAGGTGAAAACCCCAAGTCGCTGTCTACCTCAAATTGGATAAGAGCAGGTCGGCATCTTGCACCGATGAATCCAATTTCGAATCCTTCGCCTTATCGAGATTTCGCCCCTGCCGCTACGGAGTTGTCACCCATCTCTTTCAGCAATCCTTGTGTCTCTTTCAAATGCTTTTGGAAATAGCGACGCATCAGAGCGAGGACTTGGGTGATGATTGGATCGCGAACAGAATAGAAAACCTGATTCCCTGACTTGCGGTTTACCACAATCATCTTGGCCCGGAGTACTGATAGGTGCTGGGAGACGTTTGCTTGCTCCATCCCGAGCTTTTCCATAAGTTCCCCGGCTGACAGTTCGCCATTCTTCAGCAGTTCAATAATGGCGATCCGGGTCGGATGCGCTAGAGCTTGGAAAATATCTGCTTTGAAGCGACGCAGCGAATCAGGCATAACGCTACTGATGATAACATAAGAATATTCGATATTACGAATGTGTTGGCAGGATAGGAGGACAGTGTGTGACGGGAAATTACATCTGAGTTCGAGTTTGTGAACTAGCGTTACCGAAGCGCTCTTGTGCCAGCGCATTCTGGGGCGTTTGGCGAACCTTTCGGCTAGTCGCAATTGCGTCGCACTGCCACAAAATCCAAAGCAAAGGAGAGATGTGCCGGAGATGACAGGCGATCTGATTCCTCTTCGCATTGTGATTCAGCAGCTAGGAGTCTCTGCGGTGCCCGGTTATCGCGTCATTGTTTATGGCGACGAGTTTAAGCCCAGGCATTCTGACTTTAGTAGTCTGTTCGCTCTTCTTGAGGCACTTGAAGCCGCAATACCAGGACTCGATGTCTCGCAGCTACGGCTGAATCCATTGCAGGAGGGACAAGGTTCCATCGTCTTCGATGCTGAGAGGCTCTTCAGCGAAGAACAACTCTCCTCGCTTGGGCTGACATCGACACACTGAGAACCCGGCTGGATAAAGCCTCGGTTGATGCCAACAGGGCAAATAACTCATCCAGAATCGAATTATAGCGATTCTCGAGATAGATCCCCTGAAACGGGCATTGCACTAGGAATCAGCTTGAGGCGAATGATGGCACTCGAGCTGCCGGCGGGGTCGGCAACATCAGCGCGCAAATCTCAGTCATGCAGGATGTAATGAAGTTTATCTTCTAGTCAACACCCATAGTCGCGTAAATGAGTCTACACGGCTGTTCCACTCATCCGAACACGGTTATGATTCTAGGAAACGATTCGTCTGCGCAAAGCGAAAAACGGCAAAGATTTGCCTGTAAATACGAATTTTGGAATCGGGAGTTTTGCTGATTTCAAAAGATTTGAATGCGGCAGGGATTTGCTGGAAGTGGCAAACTCTTGGTTGTTTTGGCACAGGAGGATCTTAAGGTTCTGAGATATCCCCGCTTTGGTTTGACGTTTCAGTTTCGAGAGTGGATGCACAACCCGTGATTGCGGTAGTTTTATCGAGGCTGTTGCGGTCTGCTGGTCGGCCTAGCGCGCCGAACGAAATGAGGTCGATTCCCCGATAATCCTTGATTGCCATGAGGGCATTTCGCTCGATTTCGCGCGATTCCAGCAAGCGCGTGTTGGCCCGGGCGAGTTGTTCGTCGCGATAGCCGGGATGCGAGACCAGTTCGAAAGTACCATCGGGCATGGCGGTGATGAGCGCATGCACGGTCGCGATTTTGACCGAGCCCGTTGCCAGGACGCCCACCGCGCCGTCGGTAGTTTCGAAACCCTCTTCCTTGACGATGCGGCGAAAACGGGACTCAAAGCGGCGGAGCAGCACGATTTCAGCGCGTCGCATCTCAGGTGCGTCGGTGGTTGCGTTCAAGCTCCAGATCGGCTCGAAGGGATTGCGGATTGCGTGAATGCCCGCGGCTTTGGCCGCACGTAGCACAGGGCGCAGGATGCCGGGGAACATGTGCATGTGCTTGTGGGTGTCAACGTGCGTGAGCCGAACTCCGAAACTCTGCAGCAGGGCTATCTGCGCAGCGGCTTCGGCTTCGACTTCTGCGCTGCGAATGCGCGCGGTGAAGAGGCGCTTCAAGAAGCTGCCCAGAGTGGGATAAAAGTGGCCGGTGACGCGATCGATGAGAGAGGGGATTATGCGTCTGTCTAAAGCTGGAGTGCCATCGAGGAGGACGATGTGGCAGCCGACCCCGAGTGTCGGCATGGCAATGGCCATTTTGACGGCTTCTTCAGTGGCGGGAGCCTGCGCCATGAGCGTGGCGCTGGTGAGCACTTCGGCGGCGTGAAGCTCGAGAATTGCGCGATTGACCCCGGGTGCTAGCCCAAAGTCGTCCGCATTCACGATAAGTCGGGGCACGAAGATTAGACTATCAACCGCAGGAAAATCGATCCACTGGAGGTGTTGTGGGAAATGCCGGGGGAACCTTCGAGGGAACGTGTTCGCTGTTATGATTACAGAGGGTCGCTGGTCGTCCCTCCGCCATTTGGGGCGGTTAGCTCAGTTGGTTAGAGCGCCTGCCTTACAAGCAGGAAGTCGGGGGTTCGAGTCCCTCACTGCCCACCATTTCCTTCGCAGGTCCTTCGTTTCAGTCAGGATTTCGCCTGCGGGCTTGGACGCCCGCAAAGCGGCTCAAGTTCAGGAATTCTCTGGGGGCGCTCGATGTATTAGTAGCGTCTGAAGCGATGCTGCTCCAGGGCCTCTGTCTCTACTGTGGCTTCGAGTTTGAGGGACCTTTTGACGAATGAGAGTCTTCCGGCGGGATCGCCTTCCAAGGTCGCCAGGCCAAGTTGAATGGCCTCCATGTAGGCGTCGCCTATTTCTCTGTACCTTTTACGCCATTTATAGAATGATTCGACGGCTCGAACCTCCGTCTCAAAGCCGCCTTCACAGGGTTTGATTGAGGGGACCACTTTCATTCTAGGCATAGGTTTTCTTCTTTGGATGCCCCGTGATCGCACCCGTAAACGCGGTGAACAGCGTGGGAAAGCGTGGGTGGGCAACCAGGGAGAATTCTACCTGACGTGCGCCGCGCGAAACCAGACTCAGTGAGCGATCCCAACTTGAATGGCTCGTGATCGTCAACAGATTGTCAAAGATGCTTGGGGCACGCTCGGCGTGCGGCGCGGTGATTCTGTGCTGCGAACGCGCATTTGGGATAAAGTTGAGCGCATGGGAATGCTATGTGCAGTCGGCGGTGTAGATGTTGACCTGAGCCCCCAGCGCTTGAGTGAACTGCTTGCGGAGAGCCTGGGGAAGCTGGGACGACGCGAACGTGTGCTCGCGGTGCCGCCGGATATTACGCGGCTGCATTCGCAGGCGGGGATGTTGGCCTGCGCCGCCTGGGAATATTTCGGCGACCGGCTGAAGGCTGTGCTGCCTGCGCTCGGAACACATGCGGCGATGACGGCTGCGCAGATGAACCATATGTTTCCTGGCGTTCTCCACGAGCTGTTCCGTGTTCACAACTGGCGGACGGATGTTGAGACGCTGGGCGAAGTGCCCGCGGAATTCATCTATCAGCAGTCGGAAGGAAAGCTGAACTTCCCGTGGCCGGCGCAGACGAACAAGCTGATTTCGCGAGGCGGGTTCGATCTGATTCTTTCGATCGGGCAGGTTGTGCCGCACGAAGTGATCGGGATGGCGAACTACAACAAGAACATTCTTGTAGGCGCGGGCGGACGACAGGGAATCAACCTGAGCCACTATCTCGGCGCCGTTTATGGGATGGAGCGCATCATGGGGCGCGCCGACAATCCGGTGCGCGCTGTGCTGAATTATGCGTCGGATCATTTCTTGCGCGAGCTTGCCGATTGTGTATGTGCAGACCGTCGTGGGGCGGCGGGCTGATGGTGGGCTGGCGGTGCGGGGACTGTTTATCGGGGATGATGTGGAGTGTTTCCACCGCGCGGCAGAACTAAGTTTGAAGGTGAACTTCGAGCTGGTTGCGGAGCCGATCAAGAAGGCGGTGGTGTATCTCGATCCGCATGAATTTCATTCGACCTGGCTGGGGAACAAGGCTGTGTACAGAACGCGGATGGCGCTGGCGGATGGTGCGGAGTTGATTGTTCTTGCGCCGGCGGTGCGAGAGTTTGGCGAGGACAAGTGCATTGACGGGCTGATTCGGAAGTATGGGTATCGCGGGACGCCGGCGACGCTGGCCGCGGTGGAGGCGAATGCAGAGCTGGCGGCGGAACTGGGCGCGGCGGCGCACCTGATTCATGGGTCGTCGGAGGACCGGTTCACGATTACATGGTGTCCGGGACAACTTAGCCGGGAAGAGATTGAGGGTGTGGGGTTCAAATACGGCAGCTATGCGGAGATGTCGGAGCACTATAACCCGGATAAGTTGTCGCATGGATATAACAGGCTGGATGGCGAGGAGCTGTTCTTTGTTTCCAATCCGGGGCTGGGGTTGTGGGCGCATCAGTCGCGGCTGAACAGCGGCAATTAACTGCAGCATGTTTAGTGTCACGCGCAGTTCTAATGAAAAGCAGATCCTTCGCTCACCACCCCCGAACGGAAGTACGTTCGGGGCCCCGTTCCCTCAGGATGACACCGTCAACTTTTGTTGTGAACTTCGCGGAATGGATATTAGCTCGCCAAACCTAGTTCTCGCAGCAAGAAGGCGTAGTCGAAGGCGATCTCTTTGAGGTAGTCGTACCGGCCGCTGGCGCCGCCGTGGCCGGCTTCCATGTTGGTGACAAGCAGGAGTGGGTTCTTGTCGGCTTTCAGTGTGCGGAGTTTGGCTACGTATTTTGCGGGTTCCCAGTACATGACCTGGCTGTCGTTGAGCGATGTTTTGACTAACATCGTGGGATAGCTTACAGCCTTCAAGTTATCGTATGGCGAGTAACTCAACATGTATTTGAAGTAAGTCTCCTCGCTGGGGTCTCCCCACTCTTCGTATTCGGGAACCGTGAGCGGGAGGGACGCGTCGAGCATGGTGTTCATGACGTCGACGAAGGGAACGTGAGAGAGGACCACGCGGAACAGGTCGGGGCGGAGGTTGGAGACGGCGCCCATGAGAAGACCGCCAGCGGAGCCGCCCTCGATGGCTACCCGGGCGGGGTCGCCATAGCCGTTCGCGGTGAGGTGTTCGACGGCAGAGATGAAGTCGGTGAAGGTGTTGCGCTTGACGAGCATTTTTCCGGCGTCGTGCCAGGGCTTTCCGAGGTCGCCGCCGCCGCGAATGTGGGCGTAGGCGATGACAACGCCGCGATCGAGAAGGCTGAGACGGTTGGAACTGAAACCGAGAGGAAGCGAGTAACCGTAGGAGCCGTATCCATAGACATACAACGGAGATTTGGTGTTTTTCGCGAATTTGTCGCGGCGGTAGACGAGGGAGATGGGAACTTGAACGCCGTCGGCTGCGGTAGCGTGGATGCGCTCGCTTGCGTAGAGGGTGCGATCGAAGCCGCCGGGGACTTCCTGCTGCTTGAGCAGCGCGGATTCGCGCGTGTCCATGTTGTATTCGAAGACGGAACCGGGGGTGACGAGGGACTGGTAGCCGTAGCGAAAGGTGGTTGTTTCCCAGATGCGGTTGATGCCGGGTAAAGCGCTGTAGGCGGGCTCGGGGAAGGCGATTTCGCCGTATGGGTTGGCTTCGGGGTTCTGGTTGGGGCTCGGGTTTTGAAACTTCCAGAGGCGCAGGCGCGGCAGTCCGTCTTCGCGTTCGCAGGCGACGAAGAAGTTGGCGAAGAGGTCGATGTCTTCGAGCATGACGGTGTCGCGGTGAGGGATTCGCTCGACCCAATTTTCGTGTGAGGGTGCATCGACTGGAGCGGTGACGAGGCGGAAGTTGCGGCCCCGGTCGTTGGTGCGGATGAACCACTGGCCGTTGCGGTGATCCACAGCGTATTCGTGCTCCTCTTCGCGCGGGCTGATGATGGTGAATTCGCCGGAGGGCTGATCGGCGGGGAGGACAAGGCACTCGGTGGTGGTGTGGCTGGCGGTTTCAAGAACGATGAATTTGCCGTCGCGGGTGCGACCAGCGCCAATGTTGAAGCGCTCATCGTCGTCCTGGTAGACGAGGATGTCGTCGGAATGAGGTGTGTGTAGTGTGTGGCGGTAAAGCTGGAACTGGCGCTTCTGCTCTTCGTCTTCGACGGAGTAGAAAGCTGTTTTGTTGTCGGCGGCCCAGGTGACGGAGCCTACGCGCTGGACTTCTCCTGGGAGGGTTTCGCCGGTTTCGAGGTCCTTGATGCGGAGGGTGTATTGGCGGAAGCCGGTGGTGTCAACGGTGTAGGCGAGCCAGCGGCCGTCGTCGGAGATGTCGGTGGCGCCTATGGCGAAGAAGGCGAGGCCTTCGGCGAGTTGATTTCCGTCGAGGATGATTTGTTCAGGTCCGTCCGGAGCAACAGAAGAGCCGCTCTTGCGGCAAAAGATGGAATATTGTTTTCCCTCTTCGGTGCGGACGTAGTACCACCAGTCGCCTTCGCGGTAAGGGGCGGACTCGTCAGTCTGCTTGATGTGGCTGAGCATCTCGTTATAAAGCTCGTCGCGTAGAGGAGCAAGGTCCGCGGTGAGGGATTCGGCGTAGGCGTTTTCGGCCTGAAGATAGGCGGTGACTTCGGGATTGTCCTTGTCGCGGAGCCAGGCGTAGTCGTCGGTGAGGGTGATGCCGTGGAGGACGGTTTCCTTGCGGTCTTTGCGAGCGATGGGAGGGGTGGGGGCGCTGTCGGTCATGGCAATTTCAAGTGTAGCGGGCGGTAGGGCGGGGACAAGGGACTTGGGAATAATCAGCGCGGATCTGCATTGAGGCCTGGGTTGACGATTTTTGCTTTCCGGGTTAGCGTGAAGCTACACGGGAAAGGAGGTTGATCCAGCCTATGCAAAATGATTGTTCCAGTTGTTTCTTACGTGAGGTGACTGAGGCCTAGGGCATCGCGCCCAAGACCCCAGATTTGCCCCGGCGGATGAGAATCTACCGGCCGGGTCACTGGCACTCGCGGCAGCGCGATGGCCTTAGTCCAATCCCAACAGATCACCGGCAGCGGCCTGGGAAGTTATCCCGGGCCGTTGTTGCGTTTGGGGCAGAGCTACTGGATCGCTCCGTTACAATTCGAGACATTCCCCGCGCCGATTGAATTTGCATTATGCGCAGAAAGTGGTTTTCGCAATGGCGAATCGCTGGGCTGGTTTGTCTTTCCACGTTTATAGAGCAGTTGTGGGTTTGTTGGTGGTGCTGGCTTGCTGTGCGCTGCATGCACAGAGCGCAGAGAGCTACGGCATTGTTGAGAGCAGGGATGTGATGATTCCGATGCGCGACGGCGTGAAGCTGGCGGCGGATGTTTATCGGCCGGCGCGGGATGGGCAGGCGGTGGAGGGGAAGTTTCCGGTGCTGCTGATGCGTACGCCGTACAACAAGGAGAGAGCCAGCGCCAACGCCACTGCTTTCGTGCCGCACGGCTACGTGCTGGTGCTGGAGGATGTGCGGGGACGGTACAAGTCAGAAGGGCACTGGATGGCGCTGGCGACAGATCCGGAGGATGGATTCGATACGACGAAGTGGATTGGGGCGCAGCCTTGGTGCGATGGAGGCATAGGGACGTTTGGCTCATCGTATGCAGGGGCAACGCAGCATGCGATGGCGATTGCGAACGCGCCGTATTTGAAGGCGATGGTTCCGCGGAATGCGATGTCGGACTTCGGGCAGTATGGGGTTCGGCATAACGGCGCGTTTGAACTGCGGTTTTTCAATTGGGTGTTCACGCTGGGGAATGCGACGGGAACGCCAGATGACCTGGTGGCGGCCAAGCGGGCGGCCGCGGATCCTGCGTCGGCAAAGGCGCTGGTGGATATGGGGAATGATGTGCGGCAGTATGTGCGTAATCTGCCGCTGAGGCCGGGGACGACGCCGCTGAAATTTGCGCCGGACTATGAGAAGTGGCTGATTGAAGCGATGAGCCACGGCGACTATGACGATTTCTGGAAGAACGCTGGATCGAGCGTGGTGGATCACCTGGCCGAGTACGAAGATGTGCCGGAATATCACACGACGGGATGGTACGACTCGTGGGGCACACCGGTGGCGAATCTGAATTTCGTTGAGTTGCGGAAATCGAAGAAGAGCCTGCAGCGGCTGATTGTGGGGCCGTGGATCCATAGCAGTGAGAATTCAAATTACGCGGGAGAGGCGCAATTTACTGACGACGCGGCGCTGGACCTGACGGCATTTCATCTGCGGTGGTTCGATCACTTTTTGAAGGGTGTGGATAACGGAGTGGATCGCGAGCCGCCGGTGCGAATCTACGTGATGGGCGGCGGTGATGCGCACAAGACGGCGGAGGGTCGCATTTTTGTCGGTGGGCATTGGCGCGAGGAGAAGGAGTGGCCACTTGCTCGCACGGTGTACACGCCGTACTACCTGCATGGAAAAGGCGTGCTGTCCGCGGAGAAGCCGGTGGAGGATGCGCCAGTCACTTATCAATTCGATCCGAAGAATCCGGTGCCGACGATTGGAGGGAATGTTTCGTCACAGGGGACGCTGATGTTTCAGGGAGCAGCGGATCAAAGGTGCCGTGCAGATTTCTGGCTGTGTTCAGACACGCGGCCGCTTTCGGCGAGGAACGATGTCGTGGTGTTTCAGACGGCGCCGCTCGAAGCAGATGTGGAGGTGACGGGGCGACTGGTGGTGAAGCTATGGGCTTCGTCGGACGCGCTGGATACGGACTTCACGGCGAAGCTTGTGGATGAATATCTGCCGAATGGGGATTTTCCGAATGGCGTGGATTTGAACATTGCCGACAGCATTGTTCGAGCGCGGTATCGCAGTGGGCCGGGCAAAGCGGAGTTGATGAAGCCGGGGGAGGCGTACGAATTCACCATCGAGATGTATCCGACTTCGCTGGTGTTCAAGAAGGGGCATCGGATACGGCTGGATATTTCGAGCAGCAATTTCCCACGGTTCGATGTGAATCCGAACACTGGAGAGCCGCTGAATGACAATCGGCGGACGCAGGTGGCTCACAACACGATCTATCTCGATGCGAAGCATCCGTCGCAGATCATCCTGCCGGTTATTCCGGCTGCGACCGCGCCTGCACCGAAATAAGTGCCGAACCAACAAACCTGTCGACTTTCGCATCACAACCTCTGTCTGCGAGTGGCAACCCGCGCTCGAGAAAGAGGAAATGAGAGATGCCCGAGCAAAAGAACGAGCCGAAGACTGACCTAGCCATCAAGGATCTGATCAAAGCACTCAACGAAGACCTGGCGCGCGAATACCAGGCGATCATTGCTTATACCGTCTACAGCAATGTGCTGAAGGGCGCGCAGTGGATGAATATTGCTGGGGAATTGAAGAAGCATGCCGGCGAAGAGTTGCAGCATGCGCTAATCATTGCCGATCAGATTGACTACCTTGGCGGGATGCCGACGGCGACACCGAAGGAAGTGAAGCTCTCAGAAAAGCCGGAAGAGATGCTGCACTTCGATCTGGATAATGAGACGGTGACGATCAAGAACTATCGAGAGCGTGTGAAGCAGGCTGAGGCGCTGGGGCATTACGCGTTGGCCGAACAGTTGCGCACGATCATTTCGCAGGAGCAGGAGCACCAGCATGACCTGGCAACTGCACTTGGTATTGATGTGCCGAAGGTGCTGGGACAGGGCGCGTAACTCCTGGTCCAAACAAATTTCAGAAATTCGATTGAAATCGCCAGCCAGTCTCAAGAGCGCTTGCGCGCTGCTTCTTCGTAGACTGCTACATACTCGCGGGCTGGCTTATCCCAACTGAAGTTTTGGGTCATGCCGTTTTGCATGAGTTGGGCCCATTGTTTCTTGTCGTAGAAGGCGGCAAGCGCGCGGTCAATGGCGTCGAGGAGCGCCTGCGCTTCGTAGCGTTCGAACTTGAATCCGGTGCCGGTGTTGAGGCCGGGATTCCATTCCTCTACGGTGTCGTCGAGTCCTCCGGTGGCGCGCACAACCGGCACGGTTCCGTACTTGAGGGAGTAGATCTGGTTGAGGCCGCAGGGCTCGAAGCGGCTGGGCATGAGGAAGATGTCGGAGCCAGCTTCGACTTTGTGGGCAAGGGCATCGTCGTAACGGATCTGCACGGCGAAGCGGCCGGCATTTGCAAAGGCAAAGTCGCGGAAGAATTTCTCGTAGTAAGGCTCGCCAGTTCCGAGAGCGATGACGGCCAGGTCGCGTTCCGCGAGGCGCCCGGAAACTTGCTCAAGCAGGTCGAATCCTTTTTGCGAAGCGAAACGGGAACAGATGCCGAGAACGGGCGTCTGATCGGGAACTTCGAGGCCGAAGGCGTGGAGCAGATCTTTGCGGCAGTCGAGCTTGCCGGCAAGATCGGCGGGCGTGTAGTGCGCTGCAAGGTTGCCGTCGGTCGCTGGATCCCATTCGGTGTAATCGACGCCGTTCAAGATGCCGCGCAGGTCGGCACTGCGCCCGCGAAATGCGCCGTCGAGGCCGTTGCCGAATTCCGGAGTTTGAATCTCCTCTGCATATTTGGGGCTGACCGTGGTGAGCATGTCAGTGTAGACAACGCCGCCTTTAAGGAAGTTGAAGGTGTTGTAATGTTCGAGCTTGTCATAGGTGAAAAGTTCCCAGGGAAGCAGGAGTTGTTCTGTCGTTGCCGGCGGGAACCACCCCTGGTATCCAGCGTTATGAATTGTCAGGACCGTGGCGCAGTTTTTGAGCAAGGGGTCAGCGCTGTAGACGGTGCGAAGGAGGACAGGAAGCAGCGCCGCCTGCCAATCGTGCACGTGGAAAATGTCGGGAACGCCGATGATTTTGGTTGCCTCGAGCACCGCGCGGCAGAAGAGGCCGAAGCGTTCCGCATTGTCTCCGTAGCTGTCGCCGTTATTGCCGTAGAGTCCTTGACGATCAAACATTTCCGGGCAATCAACGAAGTAGAACTTCACCCCATCGCGTTCGCCGCCATCCACGATTCCAACGAAGCGGTTGCCATGCGGAAACGGGATGGTGATGGACCGGATTGCGTAACTTGGCTCGCCGGGGAGCTGCGGTCGAACTGCTGCATATAGAGGCAGATAGACTGCAACTTCGTGACCTAGCTTTAAGATCTCTCTGGGCAACGCACCGACTACATCGGCCAGCCCGCCCGTCTTCGCAAACGGAATGGACTCTGACGCGGCAAAGACAATCTGCATCGTTTGTTCTCCTGAATTCTTGCGGCCTGGGAAATCGATTCGATCGTTTCTCAAAGGCGGACCGCAGCCAACCGGCAAGTCTACACGCTCATGCTTTGACGCAGATTCTCGCACTGAGGATTCCGCATCTCTCTGTGCGGCAAGATCATCTTTGAGATATGTCCGTTTCCGATATCGACTCTGCTGTTGCCTCCGAGGCTGACTTGCCGCGATTGTTCGCTGACGAAGCGCTGCTCGATAATCCGATTTTTAATGCTCTGCTGAGTGAGCATGCATCAGTGGCCCTGGGCGAGGGAGCGGCTCGCCGCTATCCGGCAGCGATTGGCCCGCTGGCTGGGGCACCCGATCAGTCGCAGACGAGCTACGATGCGCTGCGGTCTCTCGCTGGGCCGAAGGGGCTGCTCGGTTTGTTCCTGCATGATCCACCTGCGTTGCCAAAAGGCTGGAGCCTGTTTCGGGGCGGAATTCTTACGCAGATGATTTGCCGTGAGCCGCGGTTGGAATGGGTCAGCGCGATTTCTGCCGGCCTGACGCTGCGAAGGCTTGGAAGCGCCGACGTGCCGGCCATGGTGGCACTCGCCACTCTCACTGAGCCGGGGCCATTTCGCGAGCGGACACACGAGCTGGGAATTTTCTACGGCATCTTCGAAGGAGATCGTCTGCTGGCGATGGCGGGGCAGCGCATGCGGGTTCCGGGATTCGTCGAGGTGAGTGCGGTGTGCACGCATCCTGATGCGCGCGGGCGTGGATTTGGTGGGGTAGTTATGCGCGAAGTGATGCGCGAAATTGTCGAAGCGGGCCGCACGCCGTTTCTGCATGCATTTGCCGACAATCCCGCTGTTCGGCTCTATGAGAGGCTTGGGTTTGTGCAACGGCGCACTTTCCATCTGGCGGTGATCAGGAACGAAGAATAGCGGCATCGCTGAAGCGAAAGAAATGGGCCGCCCCGCGGAGGCGGTCAGGAGCGGCCCATCGACTGAACTACCAGCATTCCAGGAATTGTGGCTTCGTTACTTCGTTGGAGAGATGGCTGGAGGATTCCAGGTGCCATCGATGATCGAGGGCGGTGTTTCCTTCGGCCAGTACAGGCGCAACATGGGAACGAATTTCCCCTTCGGAGCGGGCAGCCAGTTCGCAACCTTCGATCCGCCGGGCGACTTTGCCTGGATATAGATATCCACCGATCCATCGGGGTTTGTAGTGAACTTATTTCGTGAACTCACTGTGTATCGATTGAGCGAGTTTGGCACGAAGAAGTAGGAGGCGTCGTACATCGTCAGCGACCAAAATCCGTTTACCGGCGGCATCTGGCCCTTATCGATGTGCATGACGTAATCGTGCCCGTCCGCATCGAACTTATCGCCCTTGGAGTCCTTTTCGCCCGTCGGATAGACAGCATCCTGGGGTCGATTTGCTCCCAGCCCGATCGCGGTGATTAGAGCGCGCTGAAGGTAGTCGGTTCCGTACAGACCGGCCTTTGTGGTGAACATCCATCCGTTGATGGGTTTTCCCGCTTCTTTGAGGTGCTCAATGATTTTTACCTGAGCAGTCTTTGGAACGGCTCTGATCAGTTCCTTATCGAGGGAACGGAGGATGCTCGGATCGAAGTCTCTTCCGGGGACGATGCCGATCTTCGCCATATCCGCGACGATGGGTGCATCGGCAGCGGCGGGCGGATTGTCTTTCAAAAGGCGTCCCAGATAGGTGAAGTATTCCTCGATTCCCATGCCGTCCACCTGATCGCGAACAGCAGTCTTCATGTCGAGGTTGTTGTCTACGTCGCCCTGTGCGGGCGTATAGGGCTTGCCATAGCTGCTGAGAGGAACGAGTTGGAACTTGTCCTGCAACTCGTGGACAGCCTTGTAATCCTCCGGCGTGCCGGTGCAGTAGATGCGCCCGAGCAGCCACACCATTCCGGTTGGAGATTTGTACTCTGTGACTCCGTCTGGAAGTTTTCCTGACCAGCCGGGGCCCGTGATGGCATAGGTCGCTGCCTTGCTTGCGCCTGTTCTTTTGCCGGGCACCTGGAACACATCTGTCCATCCACTCAGCATGGGCAGAAGGAAGTATCGGTCTCCCATGTCGGGCACGCTCAGGATCCACGGTTCGCGCGAGACATCGAACCAGGCTGTCGTATAGAGGGTGTCGGCGTTCGGAGCAGTGACCGCGTGATTATCTACGCTTGGATAGCTGCGAAGTTTGAGCATCTGGCCCATGGGCGCGTGCTCCGCATCGGCAGCTGCGACATTTGTAAAGCGCTTCCGGGTCATATCCATCGTGACCAGCGGGTACCCATAGATGTAGGCGTCGGTAGCAATGCGCACAGACTCTTCCGGACCTGGGGCGGAGTTCGACTTGCAGGAAGTGAGGGAAAGTGCGATTGCGACCGAGGAAAAGGCAAGGATCAAGCTACGTGCTGCGGAATTCATTGGATTCCCCTTCTTGACCAGATTCAACAAATGCTTGGGCGTCAGAGTGGGAACATGATCGGAGATCGGGCGCTGCGGTCGCAACTGTAACTTCTGCCAGTTGATAGAGAAAAGCACTCGCGGATCTCAAGCCGAATCGCGGAAGGACTGTGGCCTTGTCGGCTAACATCGATGCGTGCCATCCAAATCCAGGCTTGGTCAAAATTTTCTTCGCGATGAGCAGGCGATTCGGCGCATCGTTGCGGCGCTTGGTGATTGCAGCGATCGCACGGTTGTGGAGATCGGCCCAGGGATGGGCGCGATTACGCGGGAACTTGCGCAGAGTGCTGGAAAGGTGCTGGCGCTTGAAGTCGATCCAGAGCTTGCCGCTGGACTGTCTGCGGAGTTTTCAGGGGCCGGAATTGAGAGAGGAACAGATGATCGGGCATCGAACGTGGAGATTGAGACGGTCGATGTGCTTTCGTTCGATTTCAAGGCGGCTTCTGTTGCTGCAGGGCAAAAGCTGATCGTTGCAGGGAACCTGCCGTACTACATCACGTCGCCGATTTTGATGAAGCTGGCGGAGAATGCGGAGGTGCTGGATCGGGCGGTGCTGATGGTGCAGCGCGAGGTGGCCGATCGCGTAGCGGCGGAGCCGGGTTCGCGCGACTACGGCCTGCTGTCTGTCGCCGTGCAGATGCATGGACCGGTGGAGCGGCTGTTTACACTGCCGCCCAGCGCCTTCTCGCCGCCGCCGGAGGTTCACTCGACGGTGTTTCGCTGGCGATTTGCTCCACGATTCCAGGAGCTTGGATTGGATCGAGGGCAATTTCTCAAGTTTCTCAAGCAGGTGTTTGCGTTGAAGCGGAAGACGCTGGCGAATAATTTGCGCGCGGCGGGAATCGATGCAGCACTCGTTGTGGATGCGCTGGCGAATGCTGGAATCGATTCAAGGGCGCGCGCCGAAGCCGTCTCTGTTGAGTCGTTGGCTGCGTTGTGGAGGTTCCTCAATGCAAAAGGAGCCACTCCGACGAACGAAGTGGCTCCAGAAGCTGATTGAGATGAATGCTAGTGATGGCCTCCGGGTGCAGGCGCTGCACCGCCGCCAACGTGACCGCCGCCGCCACCACCGCTAACATGGCCACCGCCACCGCTAACGTGGCCACCGCCACCTCCTCCAGGACTGACATGAGGAGCCGAAACGCCGCCACCGGATGGACGGCTCACCGAGCCTCCGCCTGAGTATCCTCCACCCGCGGCTGGAGGATGATAGGTACCGCCTGGCGCGATTGGATGGTAGGCACCCCCCGGCGCTATTGGACGGTAGGAGCCTCCGGGCGCGATAGGTGCCGGATACGTGGTCGGGCGGTTCGTGCCCGGGTGGTAGGTGGGCGAGTTGGCCCACGGAACGTAGCCGGATCCGGATCTTGTTGTGTTGCCGACCCCGGGATTTACTGGATGGGCGGGAACTCCGTAGACGGGATTGCCATGACTCAGACTTCCGTAGCCCGTATTGGAACCTCTAAAACCGGAAACGCCGGACGGGTTGTAGGTCTGGCGAGGCGATAACGGCCTGAGCGGCTGAAGGGTGTTTCCACCGATCATGATTGGTCTGCCGACAACGTGCACAGGATTTGCAGTCGGTGCACGCGGAATGCGATTGACCGCAATTACGGGGTTGGGTTGATAGGAACCACCGTGATGGATCGGCTCGGCGGGCGGTTTAACGGGACCTCCGTGTGGACGATGCGGTGGTTCATAACGGACCGGGCTGATGGCTACGTTCGAACCCCATCCACCCCTGCACCACCAAGGGTTGCCGTAGCCGGGCGCCCATCCCCAACCGAAGCCTGCATAAAAATTCCAATATCCAGTGGTATAGGGCAGGTAGCCCCATTGTTCACACGAGACCCAGATATAGCCAAACTGCGGCGTCCAAACCCAGTTGCCACACCCGTAGGGGTCCCAATTGCCTGAAGCCGCTACCGTGGGAGACCATACGTAGCCTTCACCGGGAACGTCGTACCAGTTGCCGTTGGCGTCGAGATCGCTCCATGCCGGATTGCTGCTATTGGGCGCACTGGAACTGGCCGCGGTCCTGGTGGCTTCCTGCGAGGTCAGTTCCTGGTCGCGATCGGCGTTCCAGGCATCCCATGAGTCGGGCTCGATGGTCTCAGCGAGGTTGTAGAGATTGGGATCTGTTGCATTGAGGGAGAGGCTTTCACCGCCATGCACGTCGAGTGAGAGCGTGCCGCGCTCGAGGTGAATGTTGCCGGAGAATACGGCGAGCTCGCCCGGAAGATTGTCGAGACTGACGCGCAGCACGGTGAATCCGCTGGCGGTGACGGTGCTTTGGCCGAAGCGCACAACCATGGGATTTGCAGAGCCATCGCCTTGAAATTCGAAGTAAGCGAGGCCGCTGTTGAGCTGCAATTCCGCCTTGGTGCCTGCGCCCTCTTGCCGGAGGGCCGCAATCTTGAGAGAACTGTTCGGCGAAAGCCGGACGACGCTTCCGTCGTCGAACTGCAACTCCGCTTTGCCATTTTCGTTGGCCTTGATCAGAGTTCCCTCGAACAGGGGGGTATTGGCCAATGCTGGGTCAGCTATCACCTGGTTGCCCTGGGAGAGTTGGACTGCACCCTCAACGAAGCTCAAGCGAGCTGCGCGAATGTTTGGATCTTGCTGCTGCGCAATGACGGAAACGGCGGCCACCAAAAACAAGACCAGCCCCAGAATGCCGGCGGCTGGCCTGAACCTGTCTAATCTATTCATGGAGCCCCCACCCTTTCGCCTTTGCCTCCGATGGAAGTTTCTCATCGCGAGGAGTCCACACCATTCAGACACCGGAAATGCATGAAAAGTCGCGTTGAATTTCCTAATTAACACCGATTTAGCTACCGGAGCGCGCCAACAGCATCCGGGCTCTCTTTCTAACTCTTTCCATGACGTGCGGGTCGTCTTGAAGGCGCTCGAGAATGCCGCGAATCGCGCAAATCTGCTGCATACGGCCATCGTCTGAGGCTTCAACAACATACTGCATGGCTTTATCGAGGCCGAGAGGATCGTGCTGCAGCAGCAGTTCAAGCCGTGCGCCCTCGATTAAGGTTGACCCGACCGCCACAAAGGAATCGCCCAATTCCTGGACTTCCTTGACTGAGGAGTAGTTGAATTCGCAGCCCCACTCCCCATCGGGACCACTGTAGCTGATCTTCTTGGTCCCTTGAAAAGCGACCTTCAGGTGGCTTTCGCACTTGCCGCTCAGAATGTGCTTGTCATGGATGGTCTGGAAGATGTGAGTGGCAAAGTCACTGCTCAGGTTTATGTCGCGGTCCACCTTGGCGGGGAGGACCATGTCGTTTTCGTTGGTTGGCTTATTGCCGCCCCCGGCGTGAAAGTGACCGCTGCCGTCAGGATGAACCACCAGAGTCCATTGCGCGGGGTAGAGACCGGGGTTGGAGAAATCCACGCGCACAACGGGATCGGACGCTGCATGCGCCGGGAGCACAACCACCGCGGCCAGAATGGCGAGCCACAATGGGAACCTCATCGGCGGCCCCCCTGAAGAGATATGGTCTGGGCAGTATGCAAGTGACAGATGGCAACGGCCAGCGCATCCGCAGCATCGGCCGGTTGCGGTAGCTCCGGCAGGTTTAAGAGTCTTGCCACCATGAACTGAACCTGCTCCTTTTTTGCCAGCCCATAGCCCACAACTGACGACTTTATACTGAGCGGCGCGTACTCTGCCACGGGCAGACGGCGCTGCGCGGCAGCCAGCAACGCAACTCCGCGTACCTGTCCAAGCTTGAGCGCCGACTTTGCATTCACGGAGTAGAAGACCTCTTCGATCGCAACGACTTCCGGCTGCCAGCGATCCAGCTCGGCGGAGAGGATGCGGTGCACCTCAGCAAGCCTTTCAGAGGTCGACATGGATTTGACGAGGCGGATCGCACCGCAGGTTTTACAAATGATGCGCGGCAACGGGCCGGAATCGTCCGAATCCACAACGCCGAACCCGGTAATCTCGGTTCCACAGTCGATTCCAAAGACGCGCATTTGGTGCAAGTTTAAACCAGGGGCCTGTTGAATGCCCGGAGTCAAATCAGGTTATGCCGCAAGCAAGTTGAGAAAGCAGGGATCTTTCGGATCAGGTTGAGGAGCGGTTGACGGGTGATTGCACTGGACGCGCAGTTGCGTCATGGAACATGGAGCATGCGAGCTTTCGCCGCGGAGACTTGAATGCGTTGAAGCGCGAAGACCTCGGCGAGCCGTTCACTCGGACCCAACTCGCTGGGTTTCTCCGCAACCACGTTGTCGAAGCAAGTGAAGTGCTTCGCATGATCGGCAAGGAACTTTTCCAGCTTGTCTTCAAGCGCGGGCGTTGCGGTGTTGGTGTGGATGCAGATGGTCCAGAGTCCCCTTGATTTCTCGACCGGCTCCCAAAGCTGTTGCGGAATCCAGAGGATGTCGTGGCGCATGAAAGGCCGGCGGGCGAAACCATCGGACAGGATTCCGAGTCCCTCGCCTGCAAGAGCACGAAGGGTGTGTCGATCAAATCCGTGGCGCGGAGCAACAAACAGGCGCGGGCTCAAGCCTTTTGCGCGCAGGATTTCGAGGCCGGAAAGAATCCACAGACGCTGCTGCGATTCTTCCGCGCCCGCGAATTCCGTTTCCTGATGCAGGCCGAGGAGGGACTTGCCGCGACTGGTGCAAAGGTGGCGATAGCCATGCATGGCGATTGAGGCTCCGGCAGCTTCGAGCGATCGCATCCGATGCCAGAAGTTGGGATCCGCGGGCTGGCGGTTGAGCTCCGGATCGTGGTTGACGGGCACGACGGCGAGAATTGGCTTTACTCCGAAGCGCGCGATGATGGAAACGAATCGCTCGAATCTGTCGCTGAACATCGTCGGACACAGGTCATCGAAGCGGATGAGGTATTGGGCCGGCCTTGGTGTCATTTCAGGTGCCGGCGCCTTTCCGCTGTGCGCGAATCGATCGCGGGTGACAGAACTGAATTGCAGATGCTGTCGAGCATCAAGAGGTGAGTGCGTCCTCAATGGTGGATGCGGTGGGGATGAGCGTATCGACCTTGGTGAACTTGAAAAGCTGCACGACATTCGGACTCGGCGCAACGGCTACGACGCGAATCCCTTTGTTGCGGCAACTGATGAAGTGGCTCACGATCGTTCCCAGAGCAGACGAATCCATTTGCGGCACTGCGGAAAGATCGAAGAGGTGGGATGTCGGAGTTTCGTCGCCGGGAGCCGGCTTGAAGTCAAAGATGTTGCCGAGTGCGACTTGCTTCATTGAGCCGTACATATCGCGGGCGTTGAATGAGCCGGTGACGCGGTAGATCAAAGTTTTAGGAGCGTGGCCTTCAATGCGTTCAATGGTGAATGTGGCGCTTTTCCAGAGCTCTGTTTGCGTGATGGACATTTCATTTGGATTGTAACGGGCGCGCGGGAGCGGGCGGAAGGGGATTTGCTTCGGAGGTAGAAGTGCGCTCGAAGAGGCGTGAGTGGCCAGTGGGAGCCAAAGTATTTTCAGGTTCGAGGAGCGGCGATGGCTTCTTCGATTGACGCGGCCATGGGTATCAGGGCGTCGACCTTCGTGAATTTGAAAAGCTGAAGGACGTTGGGACGCACCCCGACGGCGATGACGCGGACACCTCTTGCGCGGGAGCGGATGAAGTGGCTGATGATGAGGCCGAGGCCGGAGGAATCGAGGCTGGGAACCTGGGTGATGTCGAAGATGTTCAAGGAGGGGCGTTCTTTGCCGGGCGCCGGTTCGTATTCGAAGATGTTGACGACGGCGAGCGGCTTGAGCACGGAGTACATATCGTTGGCCGCGAATCCTCCGGTGAACTTGAAGATGAGCACGCCTCGCTCTTCATCTTCGATGCGTTCGATGGAGAATTTCTGGCTCTGCCATAGCTGGGTTTGGATGGTGGGCAATGCGTGTCTCCCCTTGGGCACCCGGTTGCGAAAGTAATGGCCTACTGGCCAGCATACTTCAGCGAGTCGAAGGATCTTTCACGAATATTTTCGCGGACCAAAATTCGGGGACGAGAACGGATGGAGGCGCGATTCGTGCTTTCCAACCCATGCCGCCAGACTGTGTCATGGATGGGGCACCCAGACTCATTCTAAGAAGCGACTTCAGAATCAGCTGGCAGCTGATTGAGGCGGGCCGTAGATTTTGCGGACGAGCCAAAGGACGGGAAGGCCGAGACAGGATGAGGGCGGTGCCGAGCAGCGAGCCCCTGAGGTTGCCGGCGTAGCTGTAGACGAGGACGGCGGCGGCGCTGAGGACGAAGATGGCGGGGAGAACGGGGTATCCCCAGACGCGGTAGGGGCGGGCGAGATCGGGACGTCGGCGCGATACACAAACACCGTGGTGGCGGTGAGCATGTAGAAGAGCCACTCGGCGAAGACGGCGAGCTCGAAGTGCTGCTGGAATTTCGAGAGGAAAAGCAGCAGTACGGTGGAGAGCAGTCCCTGGACGATGAGGGATGTGGATGGGGATTGGAAGTGCGGCTGAATGTGCGCGAACTGGCGGAAGAAGAGGCGGTCGCGCGCGGCAGCGAAAGGGATGCGCGCTCCGGACATGATGGTGCCGTTGAGCGTAACGAAGATGCTGAGAGCCATGGCGGCGGCGACAAATCCTGCGCCGCGCGGGCCGGCGACGACTGAAAGCGCGACACGGCGGGGCGTTCGCTGGCGGCGATTTGTGCGGCGGGCAGGATGTATTGGATAGCGGCGTTGGTGGCCATGAAGAGCGCGCCGACGATGAAGAGTCCGCCGATGAGGGCGATGGGCAGCGAGCGCTCGGGGCGGCGGACTTCGCCGGCGACCATGGTGAGGTCGTTCCATCCGTCGTAGGCCCAGAGCGTGGCGATGAGGGCGAGCATGAATCCGCTGAAACCGCCGGTGGCAGTGGGCAGGGACGTGGAGAAATTCGAAAATGAGCCGGAGGCAGATGCGAAGCAGAGCGCGGCAACGATGAGGATGAGTACAGCCTTGAGGATGGTGAAGACGAGTTGGAAGTCGCCGGCCTTTTTGATGCCGAGGTAGTTGAGTCCAGTCATGAACCAGGTGACGGCGATGGCGAAGATCTGCGACCAGAGAATGGGCGTGCCGGCAATGTGGTTGGTGAGGAAGTGAGAACGCGGGGAAGACGCCGAGGGTGCGCGCGAGTCCGCTGGTGACGGCGGCGATGGAGGCGGGCTTGGCGACGGCGAACCATGTCCACATGTAGAGGAAGGCGGGCGTGTCGCCGTAGGCTCCGCGGAGATAGACGTATTCGCCGCCGGCGTAGGGAAGCATGGCGCCGAGTTCGGCGTAGGTCATGGCGCCGAAGAGCGAAAGGAGTCCTCCGACGATCCAGGCGAGATAGACGAGGGCGGAGGAGCCGGTGTCGCGCATCATCTCACTGGGGACGAGAAAGATGCCGCTGCCGATGATGGTGCCGACGACGATAGCCGTGGCCTGTGAGGCACCGAGGACGCGGGGGAGATCAGCGGGAGCTTGAGTCTGGTTGGGGAAAGCAGAGAGTTGTTGGCTCATGCGGTGATGTGAGGGTAGCACACCTGCGCCACCTGCCGAGTGGTGCTAGACTGCCTTCGGCCATCTGGGTTGGGGCCAATTGCCTTCGGCTCGGCTTTACAGGGATTTAGAAGACTCTCGTGAAGCCGTGATGCGGGTCACGGGCAACCGTGTTGCGGCGGGGGTACGTTTCGGGCTGTGGGCGATGGGCGCTTCGCCGTTGATGGCTTCCGTCGGCTGCGTGAACCGTGAGGAGCGGTTGGCCTATGAACACAGATTGCTCAAAATGCGGAACTCATCTTGCGATGGCGTGGACCTTCTGCCCGCATTGCGGAGCGTCGATTGTGCATGAAGTACACCCAAGCGAGCACCAGCATCATCCGGCGCGCGGCGCATTTGGCGGTTTGTACTTCGGCCTGGTCGCAGCCCCGATTTTGATCTTCCCGGGCGTTTTGCTCTGCCTCCTCGGATGGGGCATTTTTCTGGGCGTGCCAATGATTGTGCTTGGCGTCCTGGCGCCTCTTTTGGGGCCGGTGTTGGGCATGGGCGAGCACAAGGGGAAGTGCCCTTCGTGCGGGACGCGGATGATCAGCGTGGACGACGGGAAGGCGCACGAGTGCCCGGTGTGCTGCGAGAAGTTTGCAATCGGAGCGCACAGCTAAAACGGGGAACTGCTGGCCTTAGCGAGACGCGGCTCGCGATGTCTGTCAAACCACCATGCCCACAGAAGTAGAAGTGAACCCGCGACGATGCCGGTCCAGATCAGTTCGTGGACGCTATGCGGCGGCCCACTTAGAGGACCTGCGACATAAGTTACGACGAGAAGAAGAATATAGGCGAGAAAGGCATATAAGCCAATTCGATCGCGTGCACGCGTAGCGCGGTGATAGAGCAACACGCCCACTGCGAACATTGCCAACTCTACGATCATGGTTCCGACGACGGAGTTCCAGAGCCCAAGTCCAAATCGCGTGCTGCCGGGATAGAGAGGCATGTCGGGCCGATGGGTAATCCAGTCAAGGACCCAGTGACTAAGCACTCCGACCCAGATCATTGCGGCGCCAATACTGTATTTCGTCACGCGCCAGTAAATGAAAGCGAATGCGGCTGCCCAAGTGAAAAGAGCGAGCAGGCTGTGCGACCAGGGAAAGTCGTAAAAGTCGAGCGGAGTGAATCGCGTTGCGGTCGGATCGATGCGGACGTGCTCCCAGCCGAGGAGGAGAAAGACAGGCCAGAGAATGTCGGCGAAGAGCGCCGCAGCGATTAGGAGTGCGAGGAGGTGCGCGGCGCGACGCGCCTGGAGGCGAAACCGACGGCGAAATGACCAAGGAACATGAGGAGTCTCCAGAGGTCCGACCAAGGGGTTTGGGGCAAGTGAGGGATGCCGAAAGAGTACTGGAACTACTCTGACGGAATTGCTTCAATGGATTCTTCTTGCCGGTGGAAGTGGCGCCAGATGGTTTCGGCGGTTTTGCGTGGTACCACGGAGCCAAGGATTCGGCTGTGGCTTGCTGCACGTCTGCGCAGGCTGCCGAAGTGCGTGAGCAGACGCTGGCGGCGTTTGCGCGCCGACTCCGGGGATGTTCAGCAATTCGGAGTCGCGGTCGCGCATCTCGCGGCGCTTGCGGTGGTAGCCAACGGCGAAGCGGTGGCTTTCGTCGCGGATCATCTGCACGAGATGCAGTACCGGCGAGTGGCGGTCGAGGACGACTGGTTCGTCTTCCTGTCCGTAGACGTAGATGATTTCCTCTCGCTTGGCGATGGAGGCGAGCGGCTGGTTGATGATGCCGAGCGACTCAAGGCTTCGGCGGCGGCGTGCAGCTGGCCCAGGCCGCCGTCGATGAGGATCAGGCTAGGGCATTGGCTTGTCTTCTTCCTTGAGGCGCCTGTAGCGGCGCGTGACGACTTCGCGCATGGAGGCGAAGTCGTCGACGCCGATGACGGTCCTGATGTTGAACTTGCGGTAGTCGCGACTTTTCATCTGGCCGTCTTCCCACACGACCATGGAGGCGACGGTCTCCGCACCCTGGATGTGCGAGATGTCGAAGCACTCGATGCGCTCTGGGCAGTTCGGGCAAGCATCAGCGCAGTCCTGCGAGGATTCCTGGATGGCTTTGCGCGATGGGCTTCAAGCACGCGGAAGCGCTGGTCGTAGGACTGCTTGGCATTTTGGCCGGCCAGGTCGACGAGCGAACGTTTTTCGCCGCGCTGGGGGACCACAATTTCGACGCGGTGGCCGATGCGTTCGCTCGAGAGAGTTCTGCGAGTGTCTCGCGGTCTTCGAAGTCCGACGGGACAAAGATGGTGCGCGGGACGTAGTGCTGATCGATGTAGAGCTGCTTGAGGAGAGCGGAGAAGAATGACTCCGCGCTCGAAGGCGACTCGGCCGCGTTCGGCGGCCATCTCTGGACCGGGACCATTCGTCGCACATTCTCGGCGTATTCGATCAATCTCCGGCAGATCTTCCCAGAAGAATTCGCGGCGGTCGACGATCTTTTCCGCCGCGCATGTGGAACAGGTTCACGGCCAGCATGCCGTTTTCGTAGTGGTAGCCGAAGACGTCGGCGTCGTCGCCTTCGACGGCGGCCATGCGCTGCTTTTCCTGCAGTTGCTCGACCGTGGAGATCAGGTCGCGATACTCGCGCGGCAGCTTCGTATTGCTCTGCTTCGGCAGCGGCTGCCATGCGCTGCCGCGAGGGAGCGCGACAAGCTCTGTCTGCCGGCCTTCGAGAAACAGCTGCACATCGCGCACGGCTTCCTGTAAGTCTCGGGCGTGGTCAAGTTCTTCGACGCATGGGCCGAGGCAGCGCCGGATGTAGTACTGCAGGCAGGGGCGCGGATGGTAGCGCGTGAGGTCCACCTTGCAGCTAGGAACCAGAAAGTTGCGGTGGATCAGATCGACGATGCGGTAGGCGAGATTGCCGGGGAAGTACGGGCCGTAGTAGGCGCGCCGTCTTTGCGCAGACGGCGGGTTACGTAGACGCTTGGGAAACGTTCGGCCAGCGTGAGTTTCACGTAGGGGTAAGTCTTGTCGTCGCGCAGAAGGATGTTGAAGCGCGGCTTGCGCTGCTTGATGAGGTTGTTTTCGAGCGCGAGCGCCTCTTTGTTGTTGGCGACGACGATGTAGTCGACGTCGACCGCCTCGCGCATGAGGGTGCCGGTCTTGGCATTCGCCTGCGAGGCCTCAAGGAGGTAAGAACGAACGCGGCGCGCAGGTTCTTGGCCTTGCCGACGTAAATGACTTCGCCTTCGGCGTTCTTGTAGAGATACACGCCGGGCTGGGTGGGAGTAGTGCGGATTTTCTCGATGAGGATCCATGAGCGGATGGGCCGTAAGAGCGTCAACTTAATCTAGGATACCGGGAATAGTGCTTCCGATTCACAACTGCTATCCCGACACCTAAATCAAGAGGTTGTATTTGCATGGGATGCGCAAAGCTTACCGTACCATGTAAAAAATTCACGTGAACGAGGCTCCAATTCGATCTGGTTTCCTTCTAAGCCATATACATTGCGATGCCATTACTTAGCAAAATTGCGGCGAGTTTGGCGGCACGAATGTGCTACTTAATGAGGCGAAGAGGATGGCCTCTCCGGGGTCTCATAAAGGTCCAGGCAAACCTGAGGCGGTAGAGGATGGGAGACAAATGAAAACTTCACATGGATTGTTGATTGCAGCTGCCATAGCAGTTGTGGGCGTGACGGGTTGCACGACCAAGAACTACGTGAAATCCCAGACGGCGCCAATTATCGACCACACCAACCAGCTGGAACAGAAGACTGCGATAACAACCGCGCATTGCACGAGGTGGACGAGCGCGCAACGGCGGGCATCAAACAAGCTCAGTGCGCTGCCGATACCGCGACGCCAGAACGCGCAGAACGCGACCAAGGCCGCCGGCGACGCGGATACAGCGGCAAACGATGCCGTGCACCGCGCAGACTCTCTGGATTCGGTTGTGAAGGGTCTGGACAACTACAAGTCGATGGCGAACGTGACGGTAACGTTCGGCTTTGACAAGGCAGTATCTGACCAAGGACGACAAGGAACAGCTCGACAGCTTTTGCGGCGCAGCTTGGAAGCGCGAAGAGCTACATTCTGGAAGTTACAGGCGGAACGGACTCGATCGGCTCCGCCGAGTACAACTATGACCTGAGCAATCGTCGCGCGGACGCGGTGGTGCAATACCTGGCATCGAAGTACGGCGTCGCGCCGCATCGCTTCTACCTGATCGGCATTGGCAAGGACAAGGAAGTTGCACCGAACACGACGGCGGAAGGCCGCAAACAGAATCGCCGTGTTGAGGTGCAACTACTGAGCAACATGAGCAGCGGACAGGGTCCTACAACTTCGCAGGCCGCGCCGCCTCCGAGCAGCAACTAAAGATCGAGAATTGTGTTTATAGATTAGGAAGATTAAAGGCGAGAGCCGCAATGAAAAGTTTGTTAAAGGCGTGAGCCGAACTCGATAGAAAGAATTTCTAGATTAAATCAAAGCAATAAGTTTCGAGGGCCGTCCGGGCAAACACCCGGATGGCCTGATTCTTTTTGGGCGGAAATATCAGCGAGATTTCGAGCTGGCGGATGTGCTCGGCGCGGACTTCGTTGGCGGTGAAGAGGCGGAGAAAAGGTGCCTTCTGCGCAGCGGCTTCGACGGCAGGTCGGCCGTTCGCTTCTTCGCGCTCGACAATGCAGACGACAGCAGCGACGATCATTCCGGCTTCGTTGGCGGCTTCAATGGCGTTGATGGTGGAGGCGCCGGTGGTGCAGACATCGTCGACGATGACCACGCGGGCGCCCTCGCGGCAAAAGCCTTCTATGCGGCGGCCGGTGCCGTGAGCCTTCTCCGCTTTGCGGACAAGGAAGCCATTGATTAGCGGAGCGCTCGGATTCGACTGTGCGCGCCAGGCGCTGGCTGTAGCGACGTTGGAGACGATTGGGTCGGCGCCCATGGTGAGGCCGCCTACGGCTTCTGCATTGACTTTCTTCTTTCGAGAAGATCGAGGATTGCCTCGCCGGTGAGGCGTCCGCCTTCGGCGTGGAGCGTTGTGGTGCGGCAGTCGATGTAGTAGTCGCTGGTGCCACCGGAGGAGAGCTTGAACTGGCCGAGACGAAGCTGGTGCGGGAAAGAAGCGATGAGAAGCTGTTGTGCTGCGTGGGTGTCGGCATCAATGCGATTGTAAAGGGGCAGCAGTACTTTCTGGGATGAAGTGCCACTGGAACTGCAGACCAAAGCAGATTCTTCACTCACCACCCCAAACTGAAGTGCGTTTGGGGCACCTGTTCGCTCAGAATGACACCGCTTATTTTGGGATGAGGTAGGAAGCACGGAAGCCGCTTGTTACAATTTATCCATGTGTCGGAAGCCGGCGGTGCCGAGGAGCATGAAGGAGAACAGCAAGAAATTGTAGAAGGAATGGACCAGGTGCTGGCGGCCAGTGAGCGGGTCGGAGGCGGCCGCACAGAGGACGAGGCTGACACAAATCAGCAGGATGAATGGGCCGAAGGACCAGCCGGTCTGCGCAGCCGTGCATAGGGCGAAGGGACGCTGGTGGCAGTGAACCGAAGATCATCGCGGAGAGGGACCACTGCGGATTTCCGTTTTCATCGAGCGGGCGGCGAGGAGCACCGGTGAAGTGTTCGATGGACCAGTCATACGAGTGTGCAAATGGCGGGAAGAACGAAGCCGCGGAAGACCATTTCTTCAAAGAAAGGCGCGAATGTGACTCCGAATACGAACAGCAGCCAGGCCGCTCCAGGGGCTTCGAAGAGCTCGTCGATCGGCGCGTTGGTGGGGCCTGGCATGAGAACGCCGTTGATCAGCGCAACGAAAAAGCAGAGGAAGGCGGTGATGAAGAGCTGCGGTGCATCGAAGCGCAGTTTCGCCGTTCCAGTGAATTCCATCGAAAAATCGCTTGTGCCAGATGAGGGGAAAAAAGCGAGGCATCCGGCGAAGGTGATGATGTATTGGATTGCCTGACTGCCGAGAGCGTAACGGTAGTCTGTGGCGGCTTGCGCGATGCCGGTAACTCCGAAGAGGCGGAAGTGCAGCGCGAGCGGCACAAGCATCATGGTACCGATCAAGCCGAAGGTGGCGAGCAAGCCGAGCAAGGCCAGATGGCCAAGGTGCGGGATGCGCTCTTAGGGAACAACGGCGCCTGTTCGCGGAGAAAGATGGGTTCGCGGAGGATTTCATCTGCGGCGGGTGGCGCACCGATGAATTGAGGCGTGGCGAGATCGGCTGGCGGATCGGGGGACTCGGGTTCGGCGGTCCACTCTGCTGGTGGCGTGGGTGTGTTCTCAGGCGCCAGCGGACGGTGGAAGCCGCTCCGCAGCTTCAACTGAGGCGATCTTCAACTGAGGAGGAATCCTCGGCTCGCGCCGGGTAGCGGTTCGGGGAATGGCTCATGGGCGCCCGGTTTCTTGCTGCTGGGTTTTTTTGCTGGCCGGGATTTTTGGTCCGTATCTGGCCGCAATTGCCGAGTGGGTTTTGGAGGAGCAACCGCAGTCCTTCGACTCCCGTTAATCGCATCCGGATAACCGATGCCGTTTTTGGAGGTCGACCGTTGGAAGTACATCTCGCCGGGAGACGCCTCAGCCAGTTTGCCGCTGTTGGAGTTGTAGTAGCGGGCGAGGAATTCGCCGGTGTACGAGCCGGGAGTTTTCGCGATTTTGGCGGGGCGGCCTTCTCCTACTACGCGTCCGCCATCTTCGCCGCCTTCGGGGCCGAGGTCGAGGATCCAGTCGGCGTTGCGAATCACGTCGAGATTGTGCTCGATGATGATGATCGTGTTGCCAAGGTCGGCGAGGCGGTGCAGGACTTCGAGCAGCTTGCGCACGTCGTCGAAGTGCAGGCCGGTAGTGGGCTCGTCAAGCAAATAGAGCGTGCGGCCAGTCTGGCGCTTGGATAGTTCGCGGGCGAGCTTCATGCGCTGTGCTTCGCCGCCGGAGAGCGTTGTAGCGCTTTGGCCGAGATGCATGTATCCGAGGCCGACGTCAACGAGTGTCTGCAGCTTCTGGCGAACGGTGGGAACGTCGGCGAGGACGGTGAGCGCATCTTCGATCGTGAGGTCGAGGATGTCCGCGATGGAGTGGCCGTGGAATTTTACGGCAAGGGTTTCCTGGTTGTAGCGGCGCCCGTTGCACACTTCGCACTGTACGTAGACGTCGGGCATGAAGTTCATTTCGATGCGGCGCTGGCCGTCGCCTTGGCAGGCCTCGCATCGGCCACCGGCAACGTTGAAGCTGAATCGGCCGGGTTTGTATCCGCGCTCGCGTGCTTCGGGCAGCATGGCGAACAGGTCGCGGATGGGCGAGAAGACCTGTGTGTAGGTGGCGGGATTCGAGCGCGGAGTGCGCCCGATGGGCGACTGGTCGATGCGGATGACTTTGTCGATTTGCTCCGCGCCTTCGAGCGATTCGTGCACGCCGGGCTCTTCGCGCGAGCCGTAAAGCGCCTTGGCAAGCGAGCGATAGAGAATGTCATTGATCAGTGTGCTTTTGCCGCTGCCGCTGACGCCGGTGACGACAGTCATGACGCCGAGCGGAATGCGAATGGTGAGGTCCTGCAGATTGTGTTCGCGCGCGCCGTTGACGGTGATCCATTTGCCGGTGAGCGGGCGTGGCTCGGCGCGATGGAGGATGCCGCTGGCGCCGGAGAGATAGCGGCCGGTGAGCGATTGCAGGGCAAGCCATGATGTCGGCCGGCGTGCCTTGCGCGACGACGTGACCGCCGAGACGGCCGGCCCCGGGACCGAGGTCAAGAACGTAGTCGGCATGGCGGATGGTTTCTTCATCGTGTTCGACGACGAGGACCGTGTTGCCGAGATCGCGCAGGCGCACGAGGGCTTCGATGAGGCGGGTGTTGTCGCGCTGGTGAAGGCCGATCGAAGGCTCATCGAGCACGTAGAGCACGCCGCGAAGGCGTGAACCGATCTGGGTGGCGAGGCGAATGCGCTGACCTTCTCCGCCGGAGAGCGTAGCGGCGTTGCGATCGAGCGAGAGATAGTTCAGGCCGACGGCGCAGAGGAATTCGAGACGTTCGATGACTTCTCGGCGGATGCGGTCGGCGACGAGAGCTTCGCGGGCCGTGAAGTTGAACTCGTATGCAGCGGAGAAGTGCGCGATTGAGCGGGAGTGAGGTGAAGTCGGCGATGGAGAGGCCGTTGATTTTGACAGCGAGGGACTCAGGACGCAGGCGCTTGCCACGGCAGGCGGGGCAGGGCGTCGCAGACATGAAGGTCATCATGTACTCGCGATAGCCGTCGCTGCGGGCTTCGTCGATGGTGTCGCGGAGATAGTTAAGGATGCCGTGGAAGCCTGTGCGGGGGGCTTCGCCCTTAGGCGGACCGTAGACGAGGATGTGCTGCTGCTTTGGCGGCAGGTCTTCGAAAGGCTTCTTCAGATCGATGCTGTAGCGTTCGGCTGCAAGGTTGACGAGACGGAGCAGATATTGCGAGGCGGAGCCGGGGCCGAGTCCGCCGTCGAGCAGCGGCTTTGACCAGTCGGTGATGACCTTGGCGGGGTCGAGATCGTAAAGCGAGCCCAGGCCGTGGCACTCGGGGCAGGCGCCGAAGGTGGAGTTGAAGCTGAAGCTGCGCGGTTCGAGCTTTGGGACGTCAAGGCCGCAATCGGGGCAGGCCATGGAGGACGAAAAGATCTGCTCTTCGCCGTTCCCGAACCCGATGAGAACCAGGCCGTTGGCGAGTTGGAGGGCTTTGGTTATCGCGGCTTCGAGACGTTTTTCTAGGGAGGGTTTGTTTCTGGTTGGCTGTCCCGAGGCGACGCTGGCTTTCTTGCTTTCCCAGGTCTCAGACACGAGACCTGGGGCACCCGGCTTTGTTGGCGAAGGCGCATGACTTTCGGCGGGTTTCAGTAGGATGCGGTCGACGATGGCTTCTATGGTGTGGTTCTTGCGCTTGTCGAGAGAGGGCGGCTCGGACAGGTCAACGATTTCGCTGTCTACGCGGGCGCGAAAGCCTTGCTGATCAAGCTGATCGAGTAAATCCTTAAACTCACCCTTGCGGCCTCGCACGACCGGGGCCATGACGGTGACACGCTCGCCCGAGCCAAGTTGCAGGATGCGCTGGACGATCTGTTCGGCGGTCTGACGGGTAATGGGGCGGCCGCAGTTGGGACAGTGCGGGGTGCCGACGGAGGCATAGAGAAGACGCAGATAGTCGTAGATCTCTGTGATGGTGCCGACTGTGGAGCGGGGGCTGCGGCTGGTGGTTTTCTGCTCGATGGAGATTGCCGGGCTAAGGCCCTCAATTGAGTCGACATCGGGGCGCTCGATCTGATCGAGGAACTGGCGTGCATAGGCCGAGAGCGTCTCGACGTAACGGCGCTGGCCCTCCGCGTAGATGGTGTCGAATGCAAGCGAACTTTTGCCGGAGCCGGAGAGTCCGGTGACCACGGTCAGTGTGTTGCGGGGGATACGCACGTTGATGTCGCGCAGGTTATGCTGGCGCGCCCCTCGCACCGATATGTGAGTGATGGACATGGTCAGACGACGTGGAGATGGTGGTGAGGCAGAGACACTTCAGCGACGTGCACCTGTCGCCGGAGACCCCCGGTGAACTTTCGTTGTGGGTGCCGTGAACTTTCGTTACAAAGCCAGGCCACAGGATTACTGACGTACTAGAGGTATTCTATTTGCCAATAGAAACAAGGGTCAACGGAACTGATTTTCTGCGACAATCCTTTTGACCGAGCTTTGGCGTCTAATGCAAATAGCCGGACACAAAGGTTGAAACCATGACGAATTTTCCCCAGCATTTTTCGACGGGGGTCTAAAAAATGGCTGACACTCTAAATTTAGTGATGCTTGTATGCGCCGCGATAGGATCGATGGCATTTGGTGTTCTTACCGCTTATGGAGTTTTCCGGGTCGGCTTTGCGCTGATGCGGCCGCGAAGTGCGCGGGTTCCCTTGAAGGTGGGAGCGCAATTAGCTTCTGAATAAGCGTCTGATCCCAACCTGATAAGGTATGAGTGCGACACAGCGTCTCGCTGTGCGGCAGTTTCTATTTCCTAAAACTCCAAGCAGAAATGGCAGTTTCAGCGGTATACGCCTGCATTATTGCGGATTGGGCGGGGGACTGCCTTGCTGCAACTGCTGCTGTTGCTGTTGCTGCTGCTGCAGTAGCTGGCGCTGCTGCATTTCTTCCATGATCTGCTGCGGAGTACGGATGGGTCCGTTGGGACCACCGAAGCCCGGCCGGACGGGGAGCTGCGTCGGGGGAGGCTGGGGCGGAAGGAGGGGTTGCGGCTCTTCCGGTTGCTGCTCTTGAACGTCGTCGTCCTGATCTTGTGGCGGACGATTCATGGCAGCTTGTGCACCGCGGGCGACGCTCTGCCGCGGGCTGAGGACGACCTGGCGCGGTGCTCCGTGGCCGATGTCTCCGGCGAGCAGGATGTTGTACCCGGAACCTTGCAGCAGTTGGGAGAGCACGTCGCGGGCCTGGCCCGGACCGTAGACCCCGTACACGCGCTGGTCGGCGCCCATGCCTTCCACCTTTGTTCCCGTCTCAGTAGAAACCTCGCTCAGGATCTGCTGAAGGCTGGAGTTGGAGGCATTGATGCGGAGGCCGGTGGCGTCCCACACCACGGTCGCAGGCGCGGGCTTGTCGTTCATCGGCCAATCGGGCATGGGCGGTGGAGGCGGTGTTTCGGCGACCGGAGGAGGCTGCTTTTTCGCCTTTGTGTGAGCGGACGGTTTGCGCACTTGCGTTTGCTGTGATTGGGGAGTTGGAGAAGCAGCCGGCTGGGTTGGAGATTGCGCTGCAATTGGAATGGGGGAAAGAAAAGCGGTAGCAAAAAGGGCGACCGTGAGCATCACACACTGCCATGCGGAAGATGGGAAGATGCGGGATTGCCTTGTGGCGGATGTTCGCATGGGAATCTGCTCCCCGGGATCGTGCGCGCCCGGCAGGGCGGGTTTTGAACCACCCCACTGCATTAGACTATCAGTGGCCGTTGAACGCTCATACAGTTTTTAGAGCGTGTAGAGAGGATACGCAAGCGATGCGCCTCTGCTTGAGGATATTGATTGCCGCGCTTTTGGTTGCGGCTCCCGCGGCGGGATTCGCCGCAACTTGTACATCGCAGTCAGAGTTAACGCCGGGAGACCGCGGCAACCTGGCCTCACTGGGAGAACAGCTTTCCGAGGCTGTTCTGAGGCAGGATACGAGCGCTTTGCAGACCGTGCTGCTGCCGGCCATGTCAGGACAGTGGGAGGGGATTCGCGGGGCTGTGGAGCAGGCTGCACCGTTGGTGAAAGGCGGCAAGGTTCAGCTGCGCAACGTGTATCTGCTGGATGCCAGCACCCTGACGGCGCCGTCGGATACGCAGTTCTTCTGCTCGAATGCTAACGGCTCCATGACGGTGACGATCAGCATGCACGCGCTGCCGCCGGGGAAGTATGCGCTGGTTCTCTCAGATGCGGCGGGGGCGGCACTGGGCGGGCAGATGGGATTCGTGCTGGTGTGGGATACGGCCGGTGCTTCGGGATGGAAACTGGGCGGATTTTCGGCGCGCCAAGGTATGTTTGGCGGGCATGACGGTGTGTGGTACTGGACGCGGGCGCGCGAACTGGCACGCAGCAATCTGCCCTGGGCCGCGTGGTACTGCTATGACACGGCACGCTATCTGGAATTGCCGGTCGACTTTCTCTCTTCGCCAAACCTCGACAAGCTGGTCCAGGAGCAAGCGCGAATCAAAGGCGGGCCGTCGGAGGATACGTTTCCGTATTCAGTGACGAGCGGCGACCGCACTTGGAAGATAGATGGGGTGCGTCTGGATGCTTCGCTGCATGAGCCAGATCTGGGCGTCACTTATGAGTCGTCGGGATCCACCGACCCCGCGGTATTGCGCACAGAGGCCATTGCCGTGCTGGGGCGCTGCTGAAGGCGCAGCCGGGACTCCGAGAGAATTTCCATGGGATGTGGGCGTACGCATCGACAAATGGCAAGGCAACGCCAGTCATGGAATTGCCGATGGCGCAGATTCCTTAAAAACAGGGACTAGGGAATTACGAGAAATGGATGAGTTGATTGATTTGCGGTCGGACACAGTGACGCGGCCTACGCCGGAGATGCGTGCGGCGATGGCGGCGGCAGAGGTTGGCGATGACGTTTATGGCGAAGACCCGACTGTCAATTTGCTGGAGAAGAGGGCAGCGGAGATCTTCGGACGCGAGGATGCGCTGTTTGTGCCGACGGGTACGATGGGAAACCAGATTGCGATTCGGCTGTTAACACAGCCCGGGCAGGAAGTGATTTGCGAATCGCGCTCCCATATTCTCGATTGGGAGATGGCGACGACTGCCGTGTTTTCGGGTTGCCTGGTGCGCGCAGTGCCGACGGAACGTGGCTGGCTGAAGTGGGAAGATATTGAGCCTGTGATCTACAAGCGCGGATCGTTTCGCGCGGCGACGGGATTGATCGAAATCGAGAACACCGCGAATTTGACCGGTGGGCGCTGCACACCGCTGGCGGTGATGGAAGAGATCTGGGCGAAGGCGAAAGAGCGCAAGCTCCCGGTGCACCTAGACGGGGCGCGGATCTTCAATGCGTCGACGGCGCTGGGTGTGGATGTGAAGTCACTCACACGCGGGTTCGACACCATCATGTTCTGCTTGTCAAAGGGACTGTGTGCGCCGGTGGGATCCATGCTGGTAGGTTCGGCAGAACTGATGGAGCAGGCACGAATTTATCGCAAGGCGCTGGGCGGCGGAATGCGCCAGGCGGGCATACTGGCGGCGGCTGGGTTGATTGCGCTGGAGAAGATGCCGGCGCGACTGCATGAAGATCATGCGAATGCGCGCCTGCTGGCGGAAGCCTTGTCGCAATTCGAATGTGTCGACATCGATATCGAGTCAGTTGAGACCAACATCGTGATTTTCAAACTCACGGGTGGGATGAGTGCGGCGGATTTGGTGGCGCGGCTCAAGAGGCGTGGCGTGTTGATCAGCACCGTGGGGCCAAATGCGATCCGGATGGTCACGCATCACGATGTGAGCCGGGGCGATTGCCTTTCGGCAATTGAAGCCATTAGCGCAGAGGTTGAAGTAGCGGCGTAGGAGATTCGGGCAGATGGATTGGCTGAGAGCGAGGCTTCGGCCTCGCTTTTCTGTTTTATCCGGCTGTGTGCTGCAACTCCATGCACTGTGCCGGCGCGGTGGGATCTTCCAACAGGCTGCCGGGTTCGCACACGGGTTGGACTTCCACACGATTGCGCCCGAGCAGCTTGGCACGGTAGAGAGCCTGGATCGGCATGAGTGTTAGGATCAGGGGCCGCGGAGACCGGGAATGCATGCGCTAAGCCCTGCTGGATTGGAGTTGCTCTAGGCGAGGTTTGAAATCGGCGTAGATGAATTCCTCGCGATTCACGATTTCTCCTGCTTCAAGTTCGATCGGATTGGAGAACATGGGGCCGTCGTAGACGCAGGAGTGGAACTCGCCGCGTTCGCCGCAGGGATCGACGGTGGAAGGTAGATCGTGGAGCAGTTCGGTATCAAACTCCCGGCCGGCGAAGGAGGGATCGAGCTGGCGGGGATCGACACAGACAATCTTCGCGCGGAGGCCGCCGGCGATCATGGCGTGGGCGAGTTCGTTGGTGGGAATGTCCCACAGCGGAAAAAGCGGCTCGATGCCGGTGGAGATGAGCTGTTGTTCGCGATAGGCTCGAACATCGCGTAGAAACAAGTCGCCGAATGCTATGGCTTGGATGTTGTCGTCAATGGCTCGTGGCAGGCTTCGGCCATGCGCTGCTCGTAGACTTCGTTTGAACACGGCCACGGAAGAGGGATATCCCAGAGGGGAAGAGCTGCAGCGGCTGCCTGTGCTTCAAGAATTGCGCGGCGAGTGCCGTGCATGGCAACTCGATCGAATTCGGCGTTGATTGTGGTGAGGAGGCCGACGATCTCGATGTCGGGCTGCTGCCGAAGCAAATGGAGAGCCCAGGCACAGTCTTTGCCGCTGCTCCAGGAGAGAAGGATTCGTTTCATGGGCCCTCGCCTTGCTTAGATAATGTGTGGCTGAACAACTTCAGAAGTTCTTGCGATAGACGACAAATCCGGATTTCTCTGCTACTTTGTCATACAACTTCATTGCAGTCTGCGTTGGTTTCGTGGGTCAGCCAGTAGACCCGAGCGCAGCCAGCTTCGTTGGCACGCCGGTAGACTTCCTGAATGAGCGCCCGGCCAATGCCTTTGCCACGAGCCGCCTCGCAGTGAACAGATCCTGCAGGTAGCACGTGGGCTGAATGGAAATGGTGCTGCGATGAAAGATGAAATGGACAAGGCCGAGTAATTGACCTGACTGCTCTGCGACCAGGGCATGAACTGGCTCGTAGCTATCGAAGAAGCGGGTCCATGTGCTGCGGGTGATTTCGTCGGGCAGGGCCGTCGCGTCCTTGCGGCCATAGAACGCATTGTAGCCGTCCCAGAGATGCTTCCATTGCTGGAAGTCATCTTTTCGGACTTGGCGGATGAGAAGTTCTGGTGACAATGCTTGCTCCGTTTTGGATGTACATCCAGCAGTTCAATGGGAGGCGTTGAAGTCCGGAAGGAAAAAGCAGACTCTTCGCTCACCACCCCCGAACCTACCCCAAAGAGCTAAATCGTTCTTTGGGGCCCCTGATACGTTCGGGGCCCCGTTCGCTCAGAATGACACGGCTCATGGTGGGGAGTGGCAAATCGAGATACTAGCTGATTTCGATGACGTCGCTGCTGGCTGCAGCGGCGGCTTCGGCTCGCTCCATCAACTTCTGCGCGACAGCGAAGAACTCCGCGGCTTGCGGGCTCTTTGGTCCGGCGAGCGCAACAGGAAGCCCACGGTCTCCGCCTTCACGAATGGCGGGGATGAGTTCGATGGAGCCGAGGAAGGGGATCTTGAATTGCGCGGCGGTACGCTCGGCGCCACCCCTGGAGAAGATGTCGATGATTTCATGGCAGTGCGGGCAGGTGAAGAAGCTCATGTTCTCGACGATGCCGAGGACTTCGACATTGACCTGGCCGAACATCTCGAGCGCTTTGCGAGCGTCCTGCAGGCTAACGTCGCTCGGCGTGGAGACGACCACGGCGCCAGTAAGCGGGACGGTCTGGACCAGGGAGATGACAACATCGCCGGTTCCCGGAGGCAGATCGACGATGAGGTAGTCGAGTTGGCCCCACTCGACCTGCTGGAGGAACTGGCGGATGATCTGGTGGAGCATAGGGCCACGCATGACCAGTGGTTTATCGCCGGGCGAGATATAGCCGATGGAGATGGTCTTGATTCCATGCGTGTCGTTGGGCTGAATCTGGTTGTCGGCGCCGACACGCGGAGACTGTGTGGATCCCATCATCAGCGGAACATTGGGGCCGTATATGTCGGCGTCGATGAGGCCTACGCGCTGGCCGAGCTTGGAGAGCGCGATGGCGAGATTGACCGCGACAGTGGTTTTGCCGACTCCGCCTTTGCCCGATCCGATTGCGATGATTTTTGATACTCCCGGGAGCGGTAAAGGCTGAGGCGTGGCGTGTCCGTGGGCCATTTTCGAGTTACTCCTTGTGCAGGTTCTTGGTGGATTCGATCAGGCCCTGGTGAGGCCTGTGTTGCGCCGTTCCTGCTTGCGGCGTGCTGTTTCTGATTCGCGATGTTCGCGGCGACGGAGCGCATCGTTGTAGCGACGAACTTCATCGGATGTTTCCGGCTGCACCTGGGGCAGCTTTTGCCGGCGACCGTGTTCGTCGACGGCTACGAAGACGAGGTAGGCGCTGGCGACGTGCAGATGCGTTCCGGTTTGCGGGTCTTCGACCCAGACTTTCACGCCGACTTCAAGCGAGGTGTTGAAGGCGCGATTGACGCTGGATTTGAGAATGAGAAGATCGCCGACGTGGACGGGCTGGATGAAGTCGATGTGATCCATGGCCGCGGTGACGACGTGGGTGCGCGAGTGGCGATAGGCCGCGATGGCGCCGGTGAGGTCGATGAAGTGCATGAGGCGTCCGCCGAGCAGGTTGCCGAGGGTGTTGGCGTCGTTGGGCAGGATGATCTCCGTCATCTCGGATTGCGTGCTGGCAACAGTGCGCACTAGCGGGTTGGCTTCAGTGGTGCTCATTTTTTTGACTTGCTCCATCTTTCTCTTCCACCCAGGCGACTAAGACCTGTCGTTAGGGACCGCGGAGTTGCCGGGGCTCCGGGCGAGTTCACTTCCGGCTACAATGAAAGAACCAGTGAACGCTTGCGCCGAGGCACCAGTTCCAGTTTCGGCAATCCACGTCATTTACGCAAATCGCCTTGGTGCAGAAATCCCCCATTATGAGCACAACCGACAAGATTGCAGGACTGAAAGAAATTCTCGCCCTTGACCCGAAGAACGCTTTTGCCCGGTACGGCATTGCCATGGAACTCGCGAATCGCGGCGAAGTGGAGAAGGCGCTGAAGGAATTTGACGTTCTGATTGAGCAGAATCCTGACTATACGGCGGCATATTTCATGTCAGCGCAAACACTGGCTAAAGCAGAGCGAAAGGGCGAGGCAGTGGAGAAGCTGAAGGCCGGAATCGCGTGTGCGGCGCGAACAGGCAACCGCCATGCTCTCAGTGAGATGCAGGGAATGCTGGACGAGCTGGACCGGTAGCCTTTGGGATCGAGCTTTGCGGCTCGGAAGGGTACTTTTTCGTGCATGATGAGTAACGAATAAGTGCGCCCTTCGCAATAAAGACGCGTCTATACTATTGATATGCCGAAGTATTCGATTGTCGTCCCTTTTCACAATGAAGAGGACAATGTCACCGTCTTATACGCTCGCCTGAAACAGGTTATGGAGCAGGTAGGCGACAGTTTTGAGCTGGTGTTGGTGGACGACGGCTCAAGCGACAAGTCTTACAAGCTGCTGGAAGAGATTGCCGCGGTGGACAGCCGCGTGCTCGTGGTGAAGCTGCGCCGGAATTTCGGGCAGACGTCGGCGCTGGCGGCGGGATTCGATCACGCATCGGGCGACTACATTCTGGCGATGGATGGCGACCTGCAGCACGATCCGAATGAGATCCCGAACTTCCTCGAGAAGCTAGAAGAGGGATACGACGTGGTGTCGGGCTGGCGCAAGGAGCGGATCGACAACTTCGTGATGCGCCGGATTCCTTCGCGTTGCGCGAACTGGCTGATGGCGAAACTTTCGGGCGTCGATATCCACGACTTTGGGACGACGTTCAAAGCTTATCGGCATGAAGTGATCCAGAACATTCCGCTCTATGGCGAGATGCACCGGTTTATTCCCGCGCTGGCGAGCTGGTATGGCGCTTCGATTTGCGAGATTCCGATCAAGAACGTGCATCGCGAGCGCGGCAAGAGCCACTACGGAATCGGTCGCACGTTCCGCGTGTTCTTCGATTTGCTGACGATTCGGTTCCTGCTGAAATATATGAGCAGGCCGTTGCACTTTTTTGGCAGCTTCGGCGCGCTCGGAATTCTGGCGGGCGGCTTTATTTCGGCGCTGCTGCTGGGAATGAAGATTGTGCATCCTCACCAGAACGTGATGGACGTGCATGGACCGCTGTTTGTGATCGCGGGTGTGCTCATTCTGGCCGGAATTCAGATGCTCGCGATCGGTCTGCTGGGAGAGTTGCAGGTGAGGCATTTCCATACATCGCAGCAGCGCGCGCCTTACGCGATTGATCGCATTGTGCGGTTGCGGACGCCGGAAGAGCCGAGCATTTTGACGGATCGGCACGACGATACGTTTTAAAGGCAGGATTAGGGAATAGAAAACAAAAAGCCCCGCCCGGATGCATTCCGGGCGGGGCTTTTGATTTGGTGCTGATGCGCGAGTCATCGGAACTCATCGTCAGATGTGAATCTGCCGATAAATACATTTCTTGCAGTTTGCGGGTGTTAGGGTGCATTCTTGCGCATGTATGAACGCAATTCAGATTCAGAACACGGGTGGGCCTGAGGTCCTGCAGCTCGCCGAGTTGGAGATTCCTGTTCCAGGTCCAGGGCAGGTGCTGATTCGCGTTGAAGCGATCGGCGTAAATTTCATCGAGATCTATTTTCGCAAGGGCACGTACAAGGCGACGATGCCGCTGATTCCCGGCAGTGAGGCTGCGGGTACGGTGGAAGATCTTGGCTCGGGGGTGACGGGATTCAAGCCTGGCGACCTCGTGGCATCCGTCGGTGTGCTGGGAAGCTATGCGGAGTATGCATTGGTGCCGGCGTCGCAACTGGTAAAGGTGCCGGAAGGGTTGACTCCAGAGCAGGCCGCGGCTGTGATGTTACAGGGGATGACGGCGCATTATCTCGCAACGTCGACGTATCCCTTGAAGGCGGGGGACACGGCGCTGGTGCATGCAGGAGCGGGCGGCGTGGGACTGCTGCTGACGCAAATTGCAGCGCGGATCGGCGCGCGCGTGATTACGACGGTGTCGACGAAAGAGAAGGCGGAGTTATCGCGGGAGGCCGGCGCTTCGGACGTGATCCTATACACCGAACAGGATTTTGTTGCGGAAGTGAAGCGGCTGACCAACAACAAAGGCGTGGATGTGGTGTATGACTCGGTAGGGAAGACGACTTTTGATGGAAGCCTGAATTGCCTGCGACCGCGCGGAATGCTGGCGCTGTTTGGCGGATCGAGCGGGCCAGTGCCGCCATTCGATTTGATTCAGTTGAGCGGGAAGGGCTCGCTGTTTGTGACGCGACCGACGCTGTGGCACTACGTGGCGACGCGACAGGAACTGGAGTGGCGCGCGGGCGATGTGCTTGGCTGGGTAGCGAAGGGCGAGCTGAAGTTGCGCATGGAGCATATGTTCCCGCTGGCTGAGGCTGGGCAGGCACAGACCGAAATGGAAGAGCGGAAAACGACAGGGAAGATTTTGCTGGAACCTTAAAGGCAGCTATTAGCTTTTAGCCGTTAGCTATTAGCTTGGTCGTGGAAATGCCGAGATTTTTGCTACAGTCCATCGATCCGATGTCGTGCCTCGGTTGCATTTTGAAAAGCAGATCCTTCACTCCACTTACCCCACGAACGTTCCGTTCGCGGGGCCCCAAGCCGCTACGTTCAGGATGACAAGGCTAATAAAGCAGCCGGCAGATCTGTCGACTTTCTTGAGAGAAGCGCGATAATTGAGCTAAAGGCTAAGAACCAATAGCTAAGAGCTTGAAGATCATGTCGAGTATTTCCATTTCACCAGATGATCGCGTGTTTGTGCTAACGGGGGCGGGGATCAGCGCGGAGAGTGGATTGCCTACGTTTCGCGCTTCGGATGGGTTGTGGGCTGGGCATCGCGTTGAAGATGTTTGCACGCCTGAGGCGCTGGAGATGAATCCGGCGCTGGTTTGGCAGTTTTACTCCGAACGGAGGGCGCAGGGCGCAAAGGCTGAGCCGAATCCGGCGCACGTTGCTCTGGCGGATCTTGAAGCGAAGCTCGGCGATCGATTCTTTCTCTGCACGCAAAACGTGGACGATCTGCATGAGCGGGCCGGGTCGGGGCGGCTGGTACACATGCATGGGGAACTGGCGAAATCGCGCTGCGAGGATGAGTGCGGACAGCCTCCGGTTGAGGATCACGCCGTCTACAAGAGCCTGGATGAAGTGGGACGCTGCGCCTGTGGGGCGCGACTACGTCCGCATATTGTGTTCTTCGGCGAGATTCCGCTGGAGATGGATCGAATCGAGCGGGAGATTACGCGGGCCACGTTGATGGTGGTTGTGGGAACTTCGGGATCAGTGTATCCGGCGGCGAATTTTGTGAACTGGGCGCGCCGGGGTGGTGCGCGGACGGTCTATGTAGGGCCGGAGCCGCCGCTGAATGCGCAGGCGTTTACGAATGTGGTGGAAGGCAAGGCGGGGATGGTTTTGCCGCGACTGTTTGCTCTTTCGTAGCTCGCAAAGCAAAAACGCTCTTTAATTTACGCATCCATAAATACAAAAGCAGGTCCTTCACTCCGCTTACCCCACGAACGTTCCGTTCGCAGGGCCCGAAGCCCCTCCGTTCAGGATGACACAGGTAAAGTAGAGCAACTGTAGTTCAGATGAGCAGCCGCAGATCCTGGACTCCCTACGCTTCGCTCTGGTTGCTCAGGATGACACCATGGGGAATTGATGCAAATTGTGCGCTTCAGAAGTGGAAGCGGTAGCGGAGTTGTGCGGAGAACATTCTTGGGTCGTTGTAATGGAATCCGCCGATGGTTACGGAGTTATCGAGGAGCACACGATGGCCGGTGACGTTGAGAAGGTTGGCGGTGACGCTCCAATTCTCGCCGAAAGTGTGTCCTCCTGAGATGTCGAACGTGGTGTGCACGGGCAGGTAGAGGCCGTTGTAGGGTCCGACGCCGGAATCTGCAAGACCATTCGTGAAGCCCGAGCCATAGTAGACGTTGCATGCCAGCCAGGTGTGCAGCGGAAGATTCGCATTGAATCCTGTATTGAGGGTGTTGCGCTGGTCGTGGTCAACGGGAGTGTAGTCGGGGCCAAGGTTGCAGGCGGGGTCATCGGGATCGGAGCACGTGAATCCACCAATGATGTTGCCGCGCTGCTCGGCGATCTGGTTTGAATAAGTGACGTAGAAGTGGACGACGTGCGCGATTTGCGGCGAGCGCATGCTCATTTCCCAGGCGCGGACAAGTGCGCCATCGATGGCGATGGGAAAGTACATATTGGATTCGCCAAGGTTGGAGTGATCGAGGAAGTTGTTGACGCGCGTCTGAAAGGTGTCGACGTCGAGGGTCCAACCGCGCCAGGGAATCTCGATTCCGAATTGGTGTTCTTCATCGCGCTCGGAGGGCAGGGGCGTGAATGTGTTTTCTCCGCCGGGGAGCGAGCTTGCGTAGTTGAGTACAGAGGAGGAGACGGTTTGGACGGGGGCCGGCTGGAAGAAATGTCCGTAGAAGCCGCGAAGGACCCAGTGGAGCCGCGGAATCTCGACGGTGGCGCCGATGCGCGGATAGATGGCGGTTTCGTCGATGCCGGCGTGATAGATGGAGAAGCGTTCGCCGCCGAGCAGTGTGATGTAGCGTCCGAGGCGCAGATGGTCGGCGACGTAGAACTCGATAGAGCGCCGCGCCGACGTTGGATTGCGTGTTGGGTTGAGAGGGCGCGGAGCCATTGTTGACTATGGTGCCGAAGAGGTCTCTCTCGGATTGATAGAAGGTGGAGAAGCCTGCGGAGAAGCTGTTGGGGCCGATTTCATCGTGTGTGTCTGCCTGGCCGCCGATGTAGTTGGAGGTCTGATGCCAGGTTGTGGCGACCGGCATGTCTGACGCCTGCGAGTCGTAATTCGACTGGTTGAAGTGGTAGAACGGCGCGAAAGAGAAGAGCGCTCTAGGTGAGAGCGTGTGAACCCAGTTCGCGATCACGAAGGAGTCGCGCTCAGTTTGGCCGTCGCGAAGGCCGTAGGAGCAATAGTAGTCCGAGGTGCATTCATAGTCGGTGCTGCTGGGGTCGTAGGGGATCTGGAAGAAGTCCTGCCGGTATTGAGCATCGATGCGGATCTGATCGTTCGCGGTCTGGTTGCGGATAAAGGAAGCGAAAGCGCTGCCTGAGTTCGTGGCGTCGTGGAGGACTTCCGGAATTGGCGTGGCGAGACCATAATTTGAGCGCGAACCTGTGAGGCTGGTGTACCACGCATTCCGGGTGGAGTGGTCGCCGAGTGAGAGCTGAGCTCCAGCGGAATAGAAATTGCCTGCGTAGATGAGCAGTTCGCCTTGACGGTCGCGCTCAAATCCGTTGCGGGGCAGGACATTGAAGACTCCATAGGTGCGGTCGCCGATATCGGCGGAATAGCTGCCGCGCTGAGATTCGAGCGAGTCGATGTCTTTGGGGTCGATCTGCGGCCCGACGTTGGAGGAGATTTTGGTGTTGGGAATGGCGACGCCATCGATGAGCCAACTGGTTTGGTGGCCGCCGCGAATGTGAAGCATGTCATGCGTCATGTAGGAGCCGGGAACGTAGTTGGTGATCATCTGCATTCCATTGGTCGCTGAGGCTCCCGGGGTTTCGTCGATCATCTGGCGGGAGATCATTGTGGTTGGTGTGACCGAATCAGTGGAATGGGAATTCCCGTCCGCCCGCACCACAACGGACTGTGTGGCATTCGGGAGCGGCAATGGGATGTGCAGCACGGGGTTGGTTCCCGATGCAATCGTTATCGATTGCGTCACGGTGGCGAAGCCGGGAGCAGAAACGGCGAGGCGGTAGACACCAATGGGAACCTGGGCGATGCGGAATTCGCCATTGGCAGCGCTGATGCCGCGTAGGACGAAGCGGGATTCGGCGGCTTCGAGGGTGACCTCTGCGTTGGCGATAGGCCGGTGCTCGGGATCATGGACGATGCCGTGAAGCGTGGCAAAGACTGTGGCGTGCGCGAGAATCGGCACAGCGGCGAAGAGAAAAATGATGATGACACGTATAGAACGCATGCGGGGCGACCTCTCGATAGAAGCAGCAATTGTGCTCGCGCAAGGGGGCGCGAGTTGCCGGGAAAGATTTCTAGAAATTGCTAGGCGCGAGGAGAGGCCGGCGGTCCGCGGAGGGGCGGGATCTGAAGATAGGTGCGGCCGGAATAGAAACTGCAGGCCCGCTGGCATTGCGTAGTCTCAACCGCTTGAGATGAGATAAGGGCAAAGCGGGCCGTGGCTGCAATCGACGACGGGCTGGCGTTGCCGGTGGGGAACATTGGGCAATGAGACGGCGCGGTTAGAACGGGAGATTGCGAAACTAGCTGCTTCGTTGATGGCGTCGTCGAGGAAAGGGCGCAGTGATGCGCGCCATGACGCCGGCAGCAGGCGGGTAGCGACGCGTCGTCTCCGTCGATGGCGGCCCCAAGGGGTCCTAGACCAAAAAGAAGGACGAACAGGATGGCGAAAGCGCGGCGCATCTGGAAATCATGCTACATGAACGCTGGAGTTACGGGCGATTCTGGAAAGCATGTGGCCTTCAGGTATCATCGAGGCATCCCGAATTCCCGTTAACTGGTCGAAAGATTGGATGCCGTCTCAAGTGAAAACCTCTGTCTCAGAAAGAGAATCTTCTGCTGTTGAGTCGAATGGGCGGCCGCCCTTGCGGATTGCGTTGTTCGGATTCGGTACGGTGGGCAGTTCGGTTGCCCGGATCCTGTTGGAGTCGAAGCCTGAGGGGCTCGAACTGACGCACATTTACAACCGCAACGTGGCGCGGAAGAAGGTCGACTGGATTCCAAAAAGCGTGGTGTGGAGCGAGGATTGGGAGTCGGTTCTGGCTTCAGAAGTGGATGTCGTTGTCGAGCTTGTGGGCGGACTCGACCCGGCCGGGACCTGGGCACGACGCGCGATTGAAGCAGGCAAGAGCGTCGTGACGGCGAACAAGAAATTGATTGCGTATCACGGAGTGGAGCTGGAGCGACTGGCGGCTGCCAAAGGCGGGCATCTGAAGTACGGAGCTGCTGTGGCGGGTGGGATTCCTGTGATTCCCGGTCTGGAGCAGGGCTTGGCTGGCGACCGGATCGCGCGCATGGAGGGGATTCTGAACGGCACCTGCAACTTCATTCTGAGCAAGATGGAAGCAGGGGCGGAATATGCGGCGGTGCTGGCCGAGGCCCAGACGAAGGGATATGCGGAGGCCGATCCTACGGAGGACGTGGGCGGATTTGATGCGCGGTCGAAGCTCGCGATCCTGATGCGGCTTGCGCTTCGCGTTGTCGTGGATCCGGATGAAATTGTTCCACAGCCAATCACCTGCGTGACGGCCGTGGACTTCAGTTACGCGCGTGACTTGAACTGCACGATTCGCCAGGTGGCGCGAGCGGAAGAGCGCGATGGAGCGGTGGCTGCGACGGTGGGGCCAATGCTGGTGGACAGGAGTTCGCCGCTTGCGTGGTCGCGGGGTACCGAGAACATGGTGATCCTGACGGGACACTATGGCGGCGATGTGGTGTTTTCAGGGCACGGCGCGGGCGGGCATCCCACGGCTGTTGCGGTGGTAAGCGACCTGCTGGCACTGGCGCATGGGTCGAGGCGTGTGGCGATTCCTTCTGTTCCGGCGAAGATCGGCGCGGAATTTGAAGTGCCGCACTATATTCGCTTCCTGGTGGTAGATCGACCGGGAATTGTTTCAGAAATTACGGGAGCGCTGGCGCGCGAGCGGATCAATATTCGGGCGATTGTGCAGAAGCCCGGCTATCCGGCGCAGGCGTTGCCATTTGTGGTTACGGTCGAACCGTGCAAGTCGTCGGCATTGAGGCGGGCGCTTAGCGGAGATCGGCAAGATGGACTGCCTGTTAGAGTCTCCGCTGGATTTGCAGATGCTTGAATAAGGCAGGGATAGGGAACAGGGATTAGGGAACAGGGAATCGGCGGAGGTCACGGGTGATTGACACGATCTATCGATGTGAGATTTGCGGGGAGGAGAGCGAGAGGCCTGTCCGATGGGTCGTGATCCATTGCAGCGACACGCAGCTCACGGTCTTCAAGTGGACGAAGGAAGCGGCGGACAAGCCGCATGCAAGGCACTACTGCGGCGAGGCGCACGCGCAGGTGTATATCAGCCGGTGGTTTGAATCCTTCTGCAAATAGGTCGCGAATCAGTCAGTGGTCTTGCCGTTCGCCGGGCCCGTCGATTCGCGGACGACGAGTTCCGGAGCCATAACAATTTGAGCCGGATAGGGCGCTTCGCGGTTGGCGATGCGTTCGAGCAGAATCTGTGCTCCGCGCTGGCCCATCTCAAAGAGCGGCTGTCGCACCGTTGTAAGTGAGGGAGTGGAATAGGCTGCCGACTGAATATCATCGAAACCCACTACTGAGACATCTTCAGGAACGTGCAGTCCGGCGTCTTTAAGGGCGCGAATGGCGCCGATGGCGGCGATATCGTTGAAGCAGAAGATGGCGGTGAAGTCGCGCGATTTTTCGAGCAGGCCCTGCATGGGCTTGTAACCGATTTCGGGCGCCATGGGGTGCTGGCCGGTTTTCATTGACCAACCGACGGAATCGATTCGAATGACAAGAGAAGGATCGATGCGGAGACCGATTTCGCCGGCGACCTGCTGGATGCTTTGCCAGCGATAGTCGGAGTCGGGGATGGCCTTCGGTCCGCGCATGAACGCGATGCGGCGATGGCCGAGTTCGTAAAGGTGGACGAGTGCGGTTTCGACTGCCTTGTGGTGATCGAGAACGATGTTAGTGACGTTTTGAACTTCGCTATGGGCTGAGATCGCAACCACGGGGACTGGAACCTCAATTTGATCGGCCGGCGTGTTCAGAAGCAGGAAACCGTCGACGGCGCGTTCGACCAGCATGCGCGGATACTGCTCAATCAGCTCACTTTTCCAGTCGTGACAGGCGGTGAAGTAGAAGTAGTGGGCGCTGGTGAGTTCCTGGACGACGCCGCTCATGACGCGCGTGAAGTAGCCTTCGCTCAGATCGGGCGCGAGAACACCGACGGACATGGATCGGCTCTGGCGAAGCGAACGGGCGAAATAATTTGGCCTGTAATTGAGACGTGCCGCCGCCTCGAGCACGCGGCTGCGGGTCTCCTGGGGGATCGACTTTGCCGATGGAGAGTTATTGAGAACCAGTGAAACGGTGGTCTGTGACAGCTCCAGATGTTCAGCAAGGGTTCTTAAATTGACGTGTCCAGATGGCGTCGAGTCTTTGCTTCTTGCCATGTTGGAAGTTGTAGCACGTTTAGGAGCCAACTAGGAACAGCGATTCCAAGGTAAATACATCGATTTTCTTAAGGAGTAACCATGGAAGGGAACAGGGAACAAGGATCGGGGATCAAGGCGATGAAGGAGAGAGAACCTACCGAAATCTGGGCCCTTGACCGGTCACAATTCCGGGCTTTTAGTGGGCGGTGATGTGATTGATGCCTGGCTTGAGAGGTTGCATTTTGGCGTTGTAGACAAAGTTTCCGGTAAGGGTGCCGGGAAGAGTGATGATCGCGGTCAAGCCGGAACCATCCCGGTGGTACTCGACCTCGATGTCGCCGAGGGGATGGGGGAAGGTGGCTTTGAGGTGGTCGAGTGGGCCGAGGTGGGGAGCGATGCGGACGGTGGCGAAGCCGGGACTGGCGGGCTCGATGCCGGCAACAAGGGTGAGCATGTCGTAAATGGGGTGGGCGGACCAGGCGTGGGAGTCAGACCGAGTGTCTCCGGGGATCTCGGGCCAGGTGCTGAAGTGGAGCGGCAGGAGTTTGCGCCATGGGTCGAGCGATTTGAGATAGTCGTCGGCCATGCCTGCGTGATCGAGTGCACGAGCGAGGTAGAAACGGAAGTAGTAGGAGGCAGAGAGCATGCCGTCGGGTGTGGTACCGGGTTCAATGGCGAGCATTCGGCGGAGGACGTCCTGCTGACGGTCCTTGGGGATGACGTCATAGAGGACTCCTAGAATGTTGGCCTGCTGGCTGAATATCTTCTTATCGGGGTTGTCGGCGAGCAGGCCGCGCGACGCGTTCCAGCATTTTGAAGTCAACCCTGAGCGGACGTGGTCGAGGCGAGACTGGTAGCGTGCGGCGAGAACCGGATCACCGAGATGCTGTTCGAGGTCGGCGGCCTCGATCAAGGCGCCGAGGTATTCAAGGGTCGTGACGCAGGACTCTCCGTGTTCGTCGTAGGTGGGAATTTCGCCGGAGGGCACCCAGTCGATGAAACTCCACCAGGGGAGTTGACGAAGAAGGCCGTCGGGATTTTCGTATTTGGCGAACCAACCGAGGATGTCGCGCGTTCCGGGGAGTTCGTCGCTGACGAATTGAGGGTCGGGGCGGTACATCCAGTAGTCGTGAAGCATGCCGATCCAGAGCAGGGAGAACGTCGGAATGTTCTGCGGAAGATTGCTGGGATATCGGCTGCGGGTGATGCCTTCAGGGATTCGGGACTGGTCGAAGGCAGTGATGGCCTGGCGAGCGAGCCGGTCGTCGCCGGCGACGGTGTAGGAGATGAGGGCCTGGATGCGCGTGTCGCCGATGTACTGGAGCTGCTCGTAGTAGGGCGTGTCCATGTAGGTTTCATGGGCATCGACGCGCGCGGTGCGCCAGCTGGTCTCCCAGATTTTGTCGAGGTCTGAGGCGCCAGATTGGAAGTTGGCGCGCTCCTCGAACGGGTATGCGGTGAAGTAAGCCTTCAGTGACTCGAGCGTAAGTGGTTCCGAGCCGGTGGTGATGTCGAGGTCGAGATAGCGCCAGGTGCGCCACCATAGGGGCATGAATACGCGGTGCGAGCCGCCGTCGGGGAGGAAGCTGTCGGTGAGCCCGAGGGCTTTGCGGTCTTCGACGGCATCGCGGTCGCCCTTATGCTCGTTCTTGTCGTAGAGGGCTTCGGAGTAGGTGAGGACGATATGGGAGCCCTTGCCGCCGGAGATGATGAGTTCGGGATAGGAAGTAGTGAGGGTTTTGCGGTCCAAGAGAAGGTGTAGGTGAGAATTGCGGGCAACTTGTACAGACTTCTCGGGAAAATCCGGCGTCAACGGTGGCTGATTCTGGACCGTGACATTGGCGCTCTCTTCTCCCATCAGGATGGTGAGTGGATGACCGCTGACTTCGTCGGTGCGCACTACCTTACCCACTGAAGTTTCGGAATATTCCATATGCGGCAGGTCATCCGGAATCAGGCCCCAGGGGTTGTCGCCTGTCGTATCGGCGGAGTGGGCATGATTTGTGCCGGGGAAGATGCTGTCACGCATCGGCGAGGCCACCGGGACCCAGTTCGGGCTGAGAGTGTCGCCGTTCCAGTTCCAATCGTATTTTGAGGCGTCGATTTCTTCGCCGGGGCCGGAGGCGAAATAGGTCTTGATTGTTACGGTGGAGCGGTCGAGGGGGCGTTGACCAGGTTCCTGTTCAACGAGCCAGCCATCGGGCGTGCTGATGCCGGTGGGGCCGGCGGCTTCGCTTTCGAGCAGGAAGGCGGTACGGTCGCTCATTTGGGCGACGGGGGCGTAGACGCCGAAGTTCCAGACGGTCGCGGTGATGAGGTTGTGACCGGGCTGGAGGTAGGGAGCGAGGTCGAAGCGCTCGTAACGCCAGTGGGTGAGGTCACCGCGAGCTGGACCGTCGCCAATTCGTTTCCCGTTCACGTACAAGATGAAGCGGTTGTCAGCACTGACGCGAACTGTATAGGCCGCCGGAACGGACGGAAGATCGAGCGCGCGTCTGAAATGGAGAACAAGTGGCTCGCGCAGGGGCGCCGTTGGGTGGGTTATCCAGGCCGCCTTCCATTCATGGTGAGGTGGATCGGCCTGGAGAGTGGTTTGAGCGGCAACATTGAGTGGCGCGAGGGCGAGGATGATGGCGAGTGTGATTTGGCGCATGTGGTGGGCCTAATGGATTTCAACTGAGTAGCTTATAGGAATTTGGCTAAGCAGGCCTATTTGATTTAAATACCCGATGTCGATGCAGCGTCGATTCGAAGCATCCAAAAGCAGGCAGGGACGATCGAAAAGCAAAAGTATGTGAGATTCCCCTCCAGAAGTGCGTTATATGCGTTTGATTTAGCAGCACTGTAACCTTCTATTCATCTTTGCCCGGTAGCCTTACAAACAGTGAGCCTTCAAGTGCCTGAGATTCGAGTCTCTCGACCCCCAACTCCATCTCCCCCAAAAGTTTCGGTCCCGGAACGAACTGCAGACGCGCCTCGGAACGAAGTCTCTGACGTTCGCAAGTTCCTGATGACGCGAGGGAACTCCGCTTTTGCGGACCGCGCCTTTCGCGTTTTGATGGTGGTTTGTGCGTTGAGCATCTTCGGGATCGTGTTGCTGATCTTGACGGAACTGATTCTGCGGTCGGATTTGGCATGGCATAAATTTGGGTTCCATTTCTTCTTTATGACGCCGGCGTACGATCCGTATTCGGGACAGCCCAGCTACTGGGATCCGGTAAACGGACATTTCAGCGCGCTGCCATTTGTGTATGGGACGCTGGTGTCGTCGCTGCTGTCGCTTTTGATCGCCGTTCCGCTGGCGATTGGCCTGGCAATCTTTCTCACAGAGATGTGCCCGCGCTTCCTGCGCGGACCGCTGGCGTTTGTGACGGAATTACTGGCGGCAATTCCAAGCATCATTTACGGACTTTGGGCTGTCTTCATCCTTGTGCCACTTCTCCGGGAACATGTGAATCCGCTGCTGGTGAAGTACCTGGGGTGGACTCGACTTTTTGTCGACGACAACCCGACGGGGCTGGGTTATGTTGCGGCGGCTGTGATTCTTGCCATCATGATTCTGCCGATTATCTCTTCGTTGACGCGCGAGGTAATGACGGCTGTGCCGCACTCGCAGCGAGAAGCAGTGCTGGCGTTGGGAGCAACGCGTTGGGAGATGATCCGCATGGGCGTATTGCGCAATGCGCGGATCGGGATTGTGGGCGCGGTGATTCTCGGGCTGGGACGCGCGCTGGGCGAAACGATGGCCGTGACGATGGTGATCGGCAATACGCCGGAGATCAGCAAGTCGCTGCTGGCGAACGGAAGCACGATGGCTTCAGTGATCGCGAATGAGTTTGCGGAGGCTTCCGGCGATTTGCACCGCAGTGCGCTGATTGAGATTGGGCTGGCGCTATTTATTGTGACGATCCTTGTGAATGCATTGGCGCGGATTCTGGTTTGGGCGGTGACGCGCGGCGCACCGGCAAGAGCGCATTGAAGAAGGCGATGTGGGTAACAGGGATCAGGAATAGGGAATAGATACGAGAGACGGGTAACGGGGGAAGAGAGAGTGGGGACGAAGGGCACGAGTTTTCGATCGGGGTTTCGAGCGGTGACCGACCACGCGGTGACCGGGTTGGCGATGCTTGCCACGGCTCTGGTGATTGCGCCGCTGATCGCGATCTTCGTGTATCTGGTTTACAAGGGTGCGAATTCACTGAACCTGGCTTTCTTTACGCAGACCCCGGAGCCGGTAGGCGAAGTCGGGCGGCGGCATGGCAAACGCCATCGTGGGATCGGGAGTCTTGCTTGGAATCGCGAGCGCGATCGGAGTGCCGATCGGAATTGGCGGCGGAATTTACCTGGCGGAATTCGGGCGCGGGACGAAGCTGGCAAATGCGATACGATTTACCGCCGATGTACTGAATGGGGTTCCGTCGATTGTGATGGGGCTTGCGGCGTATTCGCTGATCGTGATCCCCGCAGCATCATTTTTCTGCCTTTTCGGGCGGAGTGGCGCTGGGGATCATGATGATTCCTACGGTCGGGAGAACCACGGAAGAGATGTTGCTGATGGTGCCGAACACCATTCGTGAAGCGGCGCTTGGGCTTGGGCTGCCGAATTGGCGCTCCGTGTCTATCGATCACGGTGAAGACTGCTTCGCCAGGAATTATCACCGGCTGCATGCTCGCGTTTGCGCGTGTGGCGGGAGAAACAGCGCCCCTGATCTTTACAGCATTAGGCAATGCGTTCTGGAGCACCGATCCGAATCGGCCGATTGAGGCTCTGCCTTTGCAGATATGTGTTTATGCAACCGGCCCATACGACGACCAGCATCGGCTTGCCTGGGCGGGCGCGCTGGTGCTGATTGCATTGATTGTGATTGCGGTTTCGCTGGTGCGGTACGTGACTAGTCGCGGGAGTTTTGAAAGGGGCAAGCTAGGTGGGTGTAGGCATCGAGGTGACGAACCTGAATGCGTGGTATGGAACAAACCACACGCTGCAGGACATCAACCTGAACATTCCGGCCAATCATGCTACTGCGCTGATTGGTCCGTCGGGTTGCGGCAAGAGCACGTTTGTGCGCTGCCTGAACCGGATGCACGAGACAAATCCTATCGCGCGCGTAACGGGAACAGTGCGCATTGGTGAGATCGACATCTATAGCGATGCGAAGCCGGTGGAGATCCGCCGGCGAGTGGGAATGGTGTTTCAGCGGCCGAATCCGTTTCCGACAATGTCGATTTACGACAATGTGGCTTCGGGCCTGAAGCTGAATGGATACTCCAATCGCCGTGCTTTGGACGAGATTGTCGAGCGTTCGCTGAAGAACTCGGCGCTGTGGGACGAAGTCAAAGACGATCTGAAGACGAAGTCGGGCGCGAGCCTTTCCGGCGGACAGCAGCAGCGGCTGTGCATTGCGCGTGCCCTGGCGGTCGATCCAGAAGTGTTGCTGATGGATGAGCCGGCTTCGGCACTGGACCCGGTATCTACTTCGAAAATAGAGGACCTGATCTTTCAGTTGAAATCGCAGTACACTATCGTGATTGTGACCCACAACATGCAGCAGGCGGCTCGTGTGGCAGAAAAGACGGGTTTCTTCCTGAATGGGCGCATGGTGGAGTTCGACTCGACTCACAAGATTTTTACGAACCCCAGCGACAAGCGCACGGAGGATTACATTACGGGCAGGTTCGGATGACACGTATTCGGTTTCAACAAAGCCTCGACCAGCTAAAGGAAAACTTGCTTGTGATGGCCGGCATGGCAGAGCAGGCTATTCAGCGGGCCATTGAAGCGTATCGGGTGCGCGATCTCTCGATCTGCGACTTAGTGAGCCGGAGCGAAGTTGCGATCAATCGGCTTGAGCGCGACATCGATCAGGTGGCGTTGGACCTGCTGGCCATGGAACAGCCAATGGCCATCGATCTGCGATTCATCCTGAGCGTGATCAAGATCAATGCCGATCTGGAGCGGGTAGGCGACGCTGCGAAGAGCATCAGCGAACGCGTTCGCAACATGGAACAGATGGCGGCGGTGCCGGAACTTCCTGTCGATATACCGCGGATGGCGACGCTTGCGTCTGAGATGGTGCGCAAGAGCCTGCAGTCGTTTATCGAAGCAGATCCGGAGTTGGCGCGCACAGTGCTGACGATGGATGATGCGGTGGACACGATGAATCGCGCGGCCTACAAGGCGCTGACCAAGGTGATGGAAGAGCAGAGCCAGATTGCACCGCAGGCGCTGAACGCGCTGATGATTTGCCGCGCACTGGAGCGGGTTGCGGACCATGCGACGAATATCGCAGAAGATGTGATCTTCTGGATCCAGGGCGACGATGTACGCCATCACAAGAGCGTGATGGCGCAAAAGAAGGCTGCCGAAGCCGCGAGCTGATTGCGTCGCCCTGGTAAAACGACAGGCTCAATCTCACATCCAACTCCACTGCGTTACTCTTGATGGGAAGCGCGGAGTGCGGAATGGGCGCGGACGAGACAACGCGGAGCAACGCTGAACCTGCTGTGTGGTATTCCGAGCGGCTGATTGAATTGAAGAGTGCACAAGCAGCCGACCAGGCGCAGGAGAGACGGCTCGGATACGCAAAGGTCGCGGTTGCGTTTGTCACGATTGCCGCTGCCGTGCTTCTTCTCTACTACGTCAAATTCCTTTGGCTGCTGGTGGCGCCGGCGGCGGCTTTTGCCTTTCTGGCAGTGCTGCATGAGCAGCGTCTTCAAAGGATTCGACAACGACAGCGATCGATTGAGTTCTACGAACGCGGCGTGAGGCGCATTCAGGATCGATGGGCAGGAATTGGAGAGACGGGGGAAAGGTTCCTCGATCCGGCGCATCCGTATGCGAGGGATCTGGATCTCTTTGGAAAGGCGTCACTCTTCAGCTTCTCTGCACGGCACGTACGCGGGCAGGCGAGGAAAAGCTGGCGGAGTGGCTGCTGGCTGCTGCCCCGGTCGAAGAGATCGTGGCCCGGCACGGCGCCATTCACGATTTGAGAGCGCGCGTGAAATTACGGGAGGAATTGTTCTGCGTTGGTGAGACGGTATGCGCCGGAGTGCACCCTGATTCGTTGGCGAGGTGGGGCGAGCGCAAACCTCTGCTCGGAAGCGCACGAATACGCATTACAACCACAGCACTGGGCACATTGTGGATTGCAGGCATGGTGGCGTGGGGTGCGTGGGGGCTCGGCGCGGTTGCGCTGGCGATTTCAGCGCTGAATCTTGCCTGGGCGCATCGCTTGCACACGCGATGGGATGAGGCTGCCGAGGCGATTGAGGAAGCTACGCACGACCTGGACGTGCTTGCCGGCGTTTTGAAGCTGATTGACCACGGGCAGTTTTCTGCTGCAAAGCTGCACGAGATTCAAGCTCGAGTGAAACAAGAGAAATTTGTGCCGTCGGATGCCATTCGCAAGCTGGATCGAATTGTGGGCTACCTGGAGTCGCGTCGGAATCCTGCAATGCGTTTGCTGGATGCAGTGACTTTCTGGAGCGCGCATTGCGTCTTTCTTGCAGAGGGATGGCAAGAGGAGTTTGGTCCGCACATTCGCAGCTGGCTGGATGCGGTGGGCGAGTTTGAGGCGCTGACGGCGCTCGCGGGATACGGATTCGAACATCCGGGCGATGTTTTGCCGCAGTTTGTTGAAAAGGGACCGCTCTTCGAGGGCGAAGGATTAACGCATCCCCTGCTGCCCGCCAGCAAGGCAGTTCGCAATGATGTAAAGCTCGGCGATGGCCTGCATCTGATCGTATTAAGCGGCCCGAATATGGCGGGTAAGAGCACGTTCATCGCAGCGTTGGCGTGAACGCCGTGCTGGCGCAGTGTGGCGCGCCGGTGAGGGCTAGTGCCTTGAGGTTGTCGCCGTTGGCAGTGGCGGCGTCTATTTGTGTGCTCGATTCTTTGTCTGGCGGGACTTCGCGATTCTACGCGGAGATTCGCAAACTTAAAGTTGCCGAGGAGCTTTCTGCAGGTGCTGTGCCCGTGCTGTTCCTGATGGATGAATTGTTGTCGGGGACAAACTCGCACGATCGGTTGGAAGGCACGAAGCTGGTGGTGCGCAGCCTTATGGACCGAGGAGCGATCGGCATCGTGAGCACGCACGATCTGGCCTTGGCGGAGATTCCCGATACGATGGGTGGCCGGGCTGTGAACTGCCATTTCGAGGATCGGCTTGAGGACGGAAAGCTGATCTTCGATTACAAACTGAAACCAGGCGTAGTGAAGACAAGTAACGCACTGGAACTGATGCGTTCGATCGGTTTGGGGACTTCGGCCAGGGTATTAGATTTCCCACCAGTCAAATAGAGACATGCGCGGATAGTAAAGCCCGGCGCGAAGCTGAAGGTCGGGTGCATGCAAATTGCGCAACACGGCGGCGTACATCTCGAGTTGAGGCGCGAAAGTGGCGCGAAAGGCTGGCAGAGCCGATGACGCGTCGATGCTTTCAGCGTGCGACGTTTTATAGTCAATGATCCAAAGGGCATCGTTACGGGGTTGCAATGGCTCCAGGCCTGCGCGGAAGAGCCTATCGACACGCACCAGACGCAAATTCCCGCTGACAATTCCAGCCCAACCGGATTCGCTGAAGGCATTAGCGTGCGGTGACAGAATCCACTGGCCGATGGGATCGTGCGCGGCGTTGAGAGCGCATGCAAAAGCCTGCGCAGTTATGTTTTCAGCCTCGGCGATGGTGACGCCCGCGGAGCGGATCGAAGCGGTGACGCGAGGGCGAAGCTTTTCGAGAGCGGCCGAGGCGGAATCCCAGTCAAGTGCCACGAGCAGGCGGGCCAGTTCTTCGAGCAGCTTGTGAACGGCATTGCCAAGAGCGCGTGAAATTTGCCCGCCCTGGTGACGCTGATACTGGTTCGCATCACCCAGGCCAATAACATTTTCCTGGAGGTTAAGGGTGGGACTGGCGGCGTGGCTGGTTTGGGATTTGGCGGAAGGCGGCGCAGGAAGGTTGGCCGCGGGGGTGAGGGCATGATGATGAGGTTGCTCTGCCCTGTAGCGGCGATTGTGTCGATGACCAGATCTTTGTTTGCGGCGGAAGCCTGAGCAGCGATATTCCACTCATCGAAGCGCGCGCGAATTTCTTCGCCTAGTGCCGGCCATGCTGTTGCGAGCAGGCAATTGCGCGGTTCCTGCAAAGACCGTGACCCATCATCCTCGATCTTGTAGGCGGGTTGGGCGAAAAGATGCAACTCTTCGCGCGCACGAGTGGCGGCGACATAGAGAATGCGGCGCGTCTCCTGCGATTCGCGTTCGCGGCGAGTCTGTCCACCCATTGCCTGGCCTTGCCGCGATCGTCTCCTTTGAACTGCAGCGGAGCGACGAGAAATTCGGTGAGGTCGTCAGACTCATCCGGCTCGGCGATGCCGCGCTCAAGCCAGGAGAGGAGCTCGGGTTTGTTGTTGCCGCCGCGGACGTGAAGATCGGGGACGAGCACAACTTCGAATTCAAGTCCCTTGGATTTGTGAATCGTCATGAGCTGGACGCCGCATTCGCTGCCTGCGGCAGGATCGGGCAAAGCGAAGAGATCTTCGAGAGCAGCGTCGAGGGCCGGACCGGTAAATCCTGCTCGCCCCCGGGTAATCTGTCGAGGAGCTTCCAGAACAGATCGAGGTTGGTGCGGCCGGTCGCATCTACGCAGCGTTCGCCGCCGAGACTGAGCCACAGCTGTTGCAGAACGGTCCCGGTAGGTGCTGCAGGGAGCGTGTTTCGCAGATCTGGCACAGACGCGAAGGCGGCCAGGACGCGTTCGGAAGATTTGCGAGACTCGGCAGAGAGCAGATCGAGCTGTTTGCGAAGCTGATCTGGTATGGGAGCAACCGAATGCGATGCATCGTCTGCACCGGCGACAGCATGAAGTTGGCAAGGCTAAGGCCGCACCACGGCGCGCGCAGAACGCCAAGCCACGCAACTCGGTCTTCGGGATTGAGCATGGCGCAGGCGAGAGAAGCGGCATCCAGAATTTCGGGACGATCTTTCAGGTTCTCAAGTTCGACGGCACGAAATGGGATTCCTGCCTCGCGGAGGGCAGACGCGATGGGGGCCAGCGCGGTGCGCGCGCGGCCAAGTACGGCAACTCGATACTTCTTACCGTCGCCCCGGGCGGCCTCCATTCGATCGAGATGGCTACGGATGAGTGCGACGATCTCGTCGGTTTGTGAAGCGCGCGCGGTCTCACGCTCGTCTGCGATCTGCTGGCGTTGACGCGCGGAGTCAGGATGGATGGAGTTTCCTGGTTTTGTTTGCGGTGCGAACTCGAGATGAAGTTCGAAGCGCGCCTCGGGGCCATCGGACCGATTGCGTGCGGGCTCCGCTTGGGCGAACTCGATTCCACTTCCATCGGGAAGGGCAAAGACTTCTCGAATGCCTCGTTCACGCTTGAGACGAGCCGGGGATCGG
>CAWALE010000021.1:0-87096 GCA_963782775.1 uncultured Acidobacteriaceae bacterium | reverse complement strand
AGATTAGTAAGGATAAGTCGGCCAGTGTTTACAAATCCAATCCACCTGGACCCAAAATCGGCTATCCGGAAATCTGGTTAGATCCGGCTAGGTCCTGATAAACGCCGCTAGCGTTTACCAAGTTCTGGTTGTCGGAAATCAGAAAACAACTCCGATTCGGACGGGGCCGCCAAATTCCATCGCCCGCAGAATCACCTGCTGAATTTTCGGCTTAGACGTCCTTGCCCAGAATCCTCGATCGCGGGAAGAAAATCAGAAAACGTTATATCTTCGTTGTTCGTGATTCGTGATTTTGCGCCGCTCACAGGACAGTACGGGCGAGCGGTCATGCGCGGGGCAGTTCCGCTTTCGGGTTTTACCCAATGTGCGTCTTAATTGCAAACATTGGTGAGGCGAATCTCCGCGTAGCGCATGCGCTGGATGAGGGCCATCAGTTTTGTCGGCATTCCGCGGTGCGATCGTGTTGATCGGCTGAAGAAGCGCTGCGTCAATCTTTGTGTTCGTGTGCGCATAGGCAGCCGCTGTTGCTGCAACCTGCCGAAACCCGAGCAGGTGGAGAGGTACGTTCGAATCAGTTGGAAGAGACAAGTGGTGACGCGCAACGGCCCATTGCTCGACCGACAACTGCCGCGACAGATTTCATCGGGACGCGTCGTATCAGATCCGTCATTTTCGCAGCGAACTTCTGAACGACATTATTGCCGAACGTCCACGATAAAGGTTGTGATCTGGCGCAGACGTCTGTCCATATCTTCTTTCTCCTGCTCCCAAGTATTTCTTCTGCAATCCTCCATTTCTGCCTGCCCTTCCCTCTTGCGACCGGTGCGCCAGTAGGCAAGCGCAAGGCGATAGTGGGCCGGCGCGAGATCGGGCTTAAGCTCGATGGCTTTTTCAAGGCTCGGCAAGCTGCCGGCCCAATCGCCCTGGTTCTGCTTGAGGAAGCCCATTTGGTAGTGAGCCTCAGCGGAGCGTGGATCGACGGCTAGCGCACTGGTCAGCAACTTGCGCGCCAGGTCCGTTCGATCGCTGCCAGAGGTTTCGGTGAGAAGCATTGAGGCCGCATAGGTGCTGATTCTTGCGTTGTGCGGGTGTGCCTGGGCGAACTCGACGAGTGCGGAGCAGCGCTCCGTGTTCGATTCGGCGATGGCGGTGCAGGCCATTCCCAGCATCTCGGCATAGAGAGCGTTGTTCGGATCCGCTCCGAGAAGATCAGCGAAGACGGGGATGGACTGTGCGTATTTCGCGCCACCAAAATATGCAGCGCCGAGTCCTAGGTTGATGCGAGTGCTGTTCGGAAATTTCACGGCAGCGGCTTCGAACTCCTTTATCGCCGGATCGAAGGTCCAGTGGCGGAGGAACTCCACTCCGAGGGCCCAGGCATTGGGTTCACTGGAATTCGCCTCCCACCGCGCGGGCGTAGTGCTCCGCTGCGCGCTGATAAGAGCCGAGCTTCTCCTCGGCATCGCCGAGCAGAAGCTGCGCGAAAGCGGACTGTTCGACGCCGGGCATCGCCTTCAGTTCCGCGGCGGCCTTTACCGGCTGATCGGCTTCCAGGAGAGCCTGGGCGCGATCGAGAACGAGGTCGGTGTGTTCAGGATTGAGCTTGACGGCCGCAGCAAAGGCTTCGGCGGCTTCAGCGGGATGATGCTGTTCCATCAGCAGGCGGCCGAGGCTCTCCTGCGTGTTGGCGTTTTTGGGATTGATGCGCGCAGCGGCCTGGAATTCCGCAACCGCTTCCTTGTCGCGGTGAAGGCGGTAAAGAGCGGCTCCGAGGTTAGCGTGGGCCGCGTCAGAGTTGGGCTGTTCGGTGGCTGCTGCTTTGAGGAGAGGCAATGCCGCTTCGAACTTCTCAAGCTTCACGTACAGCAGGCCAAGGGATTCGTCGATGGCGAAGATGCCGGGGTGCTTGGCGTGCAATCCGCGCAGCAGTTCGCGACTGGATACGCGCGTGTAGATGACGGCGGTACGCGTGCTCATTTCTTGCCTTTCTTTTTCTGTGCATCTTCGGCGCGTTTCGCCCAACGCGCTTTGACGGCATTACGCGCCTGTTCACTTCGTTCTTGGGCGCTAAGCCTAGCTGCGCGCGTGCGCCCCCCGATGCGCCCCTTTTCGCTTGAAACGATGCGGGTACACGAGTAGATACCAAAGTGCAAATGCTGGACGCCGAACGAGCGTTCGTGGAAGACTTTCAAGTGATAAATTCGTTGCGCCACTCCTTAACGCTTCCCAGCTGTGTGGTTCACCAGCAAGGCTACTATTAAGAAATCCATACGAAGATTTCCATCGAAACCACTCCGCAGCATTTGCAGGAACGTAATCAACTAAACTCATGCGGGTGATCCCAAACCAAAGGAATTTTAAGGCCTGCCTATGGCGCCTTGCTTCCCGGTCGCTTTGTCCACTCGTCCGATTCGGACCACTGCACTTGCTCCTGCAATGACTTTGCGCTTTACTCGGGATGTTGCAGTGCGGCATAAACCGGAGAATGGAGAACACTAAGGAGGACAGGACATTATGATCACAACGCAGCTCTTAACAGACCCTGAAGGAGCCGCCATTCGAAGACGAGACGCAGAGCCGGTTGAGGGCCCCGTTCTGGCGGACGCAGAGGAGGAGGAAATCGCGGAGTTGTGGGCGGGCGACCCAGGGAATCAGGGCGCTTAACCTGAATCACTCGAAATCGCCCCGTCTCCATTTGAGACTACTTTGTGAGACTACTTGGGCCACCTCCGTCAGAAACACCTGAACGACCCCCTCACTCTACAGAGATTGCTGGTGGCTACCTCGATCCCAGCAATCCCGTTACATTTCTCTGAACGAAAATGAAGATCGGAACAGACCAGTCTCACGATCTGAGCTAAGTTTGGCGAAGTAGCCCACTCTTCTAGTGGCCACGTCTCAGTGTTGATCTGCTTCGAGACGCATTTGTGGGTCTCCTCCGATTTTGTGACCTGGTTAATTCTGAACAGTCGTGTTCTGGCCCCACCCTTCACAATCCATGTGGGCACCCACCGCCACCGCAACGTCGCTTCTCTTGGCGTTGCGGACTTTTCGATTCAATGGAGAACGCGATGTACTTTCATTTGACGAACACCCAAGTCATCATTGTCAGCTTTGCTCTAGTCCTCATTATCATTTTTGCCTTAGCAGCATTCCTTGACAAACGCAGGAGAGCAACGGCGACGCGTCGTGACTTCGCAACTGACGACACGCCCGACATCCTTCGGCAAAGCTCCAGTCGCGACGACAAAGATCGGTCGAGTACAATCTACACGCGCTATGCAGACTTAAGTGCATGTAGACTCGGCACCGCTGAGCAACGCATTACTCTTCGCGGCGAGAAACAGCAGGCGCTCGCAGGGGATTGATCCAACGCGGACCTCGAGTACATCTATTGACAATCGATACGGACCCCAACTCTATGGCCGTTGACTTGGCCTTTCCGTGACCAGTATCGACGGGTTGCCCCCTGGGTCTGAAGTGCTGACAGCCGGTTCCGGCTTCGGGCCTGGGATTGCTGTGCCTCCTGAGAAGATCAGAATTTGGATTGAACCCCAATCCCCCTCGGGGCCCGTTCCTGGATCCGATGCAGGCGCTCCGAACGGATTAGCACCGGACAGCTGTTGCTTGACGCATAATCCAATGCGCTCATTCAGCCAATGCACGTGTTCCGAGTGGTTGACCGTCAACCCTTCCGTTACTCAGGAGTAAAGGAAGAGTAGCCCCCAAACCGCCCGGAATTGTGAGCTAGAGGCCGAGAGTGAATGATCCGAACTGTGTCTGATGAACGACATAAATAGTGTAAAACGGTACAGTTTCTCGTCCACAAACGTGGAAGAATAAGCCTGCATCAGGTGTATTTCGAGCCTGCAGAGGCTTTCTATCCCTGTTTCCGGCATAACCACCTGATCTGAAAGGTCTCTCGAATGAATGTGATAGCTCCACTGGCATTCGATCCTGAATCCTTCCTTGAGAGTTCCGGAATCGGTCGAAGGACTGTCGAGCTTAAAGCGAAACAATCTTTCTTCTCGCAGGGCGATGTTGCCGATTGTGTCTACTATCTGCGAAAAGGTCGCGCAAAAGTCACGATCGTCTCAAATGAGGGAAAAGAAGCCACCATCACGTTGTTAGCCCCTCGTGAGTTTGTGGGGGAAGAGTCGCTCGCCTCAGTCGGCGGAAGGCGTCTGACTACGGCGACCGCCCTCACGGCTTGCACCGCACTCAGAATTGAGCGCGACGAGATGATTCGCGCAATGCACGGCGAGCATCAGTTTTCAGATTTGTTCATCAAGTTTCTTTTGGTCCGAGGCATGCGCACTCAAGCCGACCTGGTCGACCAACTGTTTAACTCCAGTGAAAAACGGCTCGCCAGGATTCTGCTCCTGATGGCGGAGTTTGGCAGGCCAGGCGAACCGGAATCCTTAATTCCCAAGATCTCGCAGGAAAGTCTGGCAGAGATGATCGGCTCGACGCGGTCGCGAGTCAGCTTTTTTATGAATCGCTTTCGCAAGCTCGGCTTCATCGAGTACAACGGGCGCATTCGCGTCAACAAGTCGCTGCTGAACATCGTCCTTCACGACAAGTTGCCCGGCGACAATGCCGTGCGACCAGGCATTCTTGCCATGCCACCGAAGCAGCCCAGACCAAAAAACAACCTAAAGGAAGCCTAAATTTCCAAACTGTCTAAAAGTGGACAGAAAAGGTCGTTGGTCCACCGCCATATTTAAGCTGACACAATCCCTTCTCAGGCAAATGTTCAGGGAAAGCTGCGCAAGCAGTATCGTCATTTGACGCCGGATAGCCGTGGGGATCCGTCCGAGTCCTGGCACAAATAACGCGAAGGACGGCCCGGATCATCCGTCCAGTTGTCAGTCTCGCGAAAGGGGTTCACCGTCCACAGACTGTCGGGCAAACAGTTCAATCGGTCTGAAAAGTTGAACCGTGTTCAAAATTGATCGGCGCCACCTTTGAGGAACCGATAGAGCACTTCTTTCCCCCCAACATTCAGTCTCGAAGGAGACGAATAGTGATACTCAGGCGAGTTCGAGTTTTCGTCACGGGCCGCGGAGAGAAAGACAAGTAAGATGAGCCCTTCGCCGTCACCGAGCCTTCAAGAGGTAATCCGTCAGCTGCTCCAAAGAATTGAAGGAACCTCCTATCCGAACAATGACCCCACTTCAATCGAAAACCTCAAAGCCCACCTCCGGTACCGAATTGCTGCGCTTGAAGTCGACGAATGGTCAGGCCCCCCTCCGCTAGAAACACCGGAGCGACCCTCCCTCACTCTACACAGACGACTGGTGGCTACCTCGATCTCGGCGATCGCGTTCCATTTCCCAAGAGAGCTTAAATGAGAATGAAGATCGGCCAACTCGGAACAAACCAGTCCCACGATCTGAACTGAGTTTGGCAAAGTAGCCCAATCCCGAAGTTGAATGATGAAGGTTCCGTCGATTTTCGTGCATGTGTGTGCAGTTTTGGACAGCACGGGCAAAGCAGAGGCTTTAAATTTCAGGAATCCCCGCAGGAATTTGAGGAAGAGGTACCAGAGCACGATGAGCGACCGCAGCAATGAAAAAACGAATCAGCCGCAGATTGATTCTCGCGCTAATCTTTTTTACCTGCTCCAAACGCTCGCCGAACAAGCTCAGGCACGAGCTAACGAACGCAAGTCGTGTGTGGAGTCCTCCGTCACGAATGAGCAGATTGAGATGTGCGTTAGTCAGAACGGGATTATGTAGTAACGAGAGCTTTCCCTGCCACTGGGGTATAGGGCCGCGCCGAGCGCGGCCCTGTGCTTTTGCGGCTGCCCTCGGGACCCTGCCAGTGGGACCGCACGAGTAGCATCGCCAGACGTACTCGCGTGAGCTAAATTGACCAGCTACTGAACGAGCACAGTGTTAGGGTTCATCTAAAGAGGCACCTGCCTATCTTCTGCAACAGCTCCCGCCACTTAGCTTTTTCCCGCCAGCATTATTCACGCATTTGCGCATATCCCGCCACGATTGCCTCTCGCCGGGCTTGCCGGAAGGCGAGCCCAAGCACCTCGCTCCCGCTCCTCCTCGCAGAGAGCTAAAGAGGACAGACTCAGACGTCATCTCTTGAAATGATTGTGAAACACGAGCTTGCGTGAAGGCAGAGAGCACGCGCCATTCCTAAAACTCCGGAGAGCAAGGTTTGCCGGCCCAGAGGTGAACCGTGGAAAACAAACAGGACAGGACCGTTCTCCTGATCGAAGATCAACCAAAACAAACTAGCCAGATTCGGGCGATGCTGGACCAAGTGGCTTCAGAGGTCTTTCAGGTGGCCCATGTCGAGTCTATCGGCGATGCCGAGAGGCATCTGGCGAGACACCCGGTTGAAGTAGTTCTACTGGACCTGGGAATGCCAGAATCGAACGGATTAGAGGGTTTCCGCAAGGTCCAGATAACAGCCCCACACACTGCGATGGTTTTATTTTGCGACTCTGAGGACGAGCCAATTGCCGTTCAGGCTATTCATCAAGGCGCACAAGACTATCTCATTAAGGGTCAGATTGAACCTCGCGAGCTGAAACGAGCTCTCTTCAATGCGATCGAACGCAAGACCCTCGAAGAAAGCCAGCTTGTTGAGAAGGAACGCGCACAGGTCACTCTCGACTGTATCGGCGATGCCGTGATTTGCACTGACGCTCGGGGCAACATCAGCTTCATGAATCGTGTTGCGGAGACGATGACCGGGTGGCAACTCAAGGATGCCGTTGGGCGAACTATGGCCGATTGCGTCCGGATTGTAGATGCGGTTACTCGAAGAGTAATCCTTGATCCGATGGCAAAAGCAACTTCTCAGAATCAGGCAGGAACCCTTCCGTTGAACTGCGTTCTTATCAATCGCGACGGACGCGAGGTTCATATCGAAGATTCGGTGGCTCCCATCCACGATCGTGACGGGCAAGTGACCGGAGCGGTCATTGTTTTTCGTGACGTGAGCGCGACGCGGGCATTGGAGAAGGAGTTGACTAACTCCGCTCAGCATGACTTTCTGACTGGTTTACCTAACCGAATGCTGCTGAACGACCGCATTGGCCAGGCGCTCGCCCTCGCGCATCGGCAAAGAGGCCATGCCGCCGTGCTATTTCTGGATTTGGACGGGTTCAAAGAGGTCAACGATTCTCTCGGGCATGCCATTGGCGACAAGCTTCTGCAATCCGTCGCCAAGCGACTCCTCGAGTCCGTACGCTCTCCGGACACAATCGTTCGCCAGGGAGGCGATGAGTTTATTGTGCTCCTACAAGAGCTGAAGCATCCGCAGGATGCGGTCTTTACCGTGGCGCGGTTATTGAAGACGGTGGCGGACGTACATTTCATTGACTCGCACGAGATACACATTTCGACAAGCATTGGGGTGAGCATCTATCCGAGCGACGGACAGGATGGTGAGACCCTGATCCGGAATGCAGATATTGCGATGTATTACGCAAAGAAGAACGGAAGTCAGAGCTATAGATTTTTCAGGCCCGAAATGGTCCACGAAGGTGTGGGAGTTCGGCGCAACGGGGCGGACATTTGGCACGCTTTGGACTGGTACGAGTTCAAGTCCACACCGCGAGTGATGAAACGGGCTGACTCCAAGCGCATAGTAAATTAATCCGTTGATGCGGATGATGGATCATCTGCGGAGCCTCGGACGCGCGGGTTCTCAGGACGACCGTGAATGCCCTCAATCCTGAACTCCGGAGAGCAAGGTTTGTCGGCGCGTGAATGAATTCAATCATCTCAATCGGCCTTCCCCTGAATTATGGCTTACGTCAGATAGCTTTTTTGAAGGCGTCGGCAACCTTTTGAGCTGCCAATTCGACCATAGACGTCGCCGTGTCTCCTGCATCGAGCATGCAAGGCAAGTCCTTACGGGAATGGCGATTCGAGGTGATGATATCAGCGTCTAAGACCCGTTTATCACGGTGAAGCCACCGATCCAGAGGGTACCCCGACGGGGCGCAGCCCAAGTTTTCAGAAATCTGTGAGCGGGCCACCTGCCGGATCAACGACATCCTGACGAACCTGATGAAAGCGGAGCGGCGAACGGGGCTGAGAAGGTCGCAGGGCTGCGGACGACAGTTTGAGGTTCGTGTTTTTCCGACCTGGGGCACACGGCGCACACTGATTGGTGTATCTCCAGTTCGCTTCTGGCTCGCGACATTTCTATCTCGCTGTAAGCGACAAACCGCGAGCTGATGTGGCAATAGACAGTATTTGAGCAGGCTTGGTGGTATTCGCTCGTTCTATCCTCAAGCGCTCGTTCGAAATCGTGGCAGATTGGACAACGCATAACTTCCCCTTCCGGCTTTTCGGCCGGACTCAAGTGTGTTGGAGTGAGTTGGTCTTAGCGCTGCGTGATCTGGCGCTCGGCGTTGAGCCAGTCCTGAATGTCGTCGCCGTGCTTGCCACCGCGCTTCTGGTACATATGAAAAGCGCGCACGCGTATGTCATCTATGGACACACGGATTCCTGATGGTGTTGCTTCGCGGGCAGCAGAAGGCTGATCGGCGATAACTTTATGTTGCTTTGAAGGGGTCTTCACTTTAGTGACGATCATGGATAACTCTTCCTATATATCAACAGCTAAGAGGGGAATAACTTCAGAAGAACTGCCTTAGTTCAGAGAATCTGAATGAGGAGATAGTAGCCTCGCTCATCTATGATGCTACTCTCATTCGCTCGAGCGCGCGCAGTATCTAGAGTAATTGGAAGCGACTTTGCACTTATCGAGTTATATGGGGTGACCCCGCATCCCGATTAAGAGACCCAGGGCCACCCCCCAAAGCTATACAAATAATTTATTTCTTTTCGCCATCTTTTGGGTCGGGACTCTTGTGGCCGCGGCCATCGCGCGTCTCATTGCCTTTGAAGTCGGTGTTTTTGTCGAGATGATACGACGGGTCGGCCTTGTCGCCGCGCTCCGGCAGCTTGCCTTTATAGCCGTTTTCGACATTGAGATGGCTGTCTACCTGGCCGTGGAAGTCGCTAGGGCCATGAAACCACGAACCCGCGCCAACGAACGCACCGCCGGTGAACCATTCCGGGCCGTAGTAGCCGTAGGGAGCGCAGGCATTCGGCGCAGCCTCATAGTAGCCATATGGACAGTCAGGCGCCATGCCAACGTCAAGAGAGATTTGCGCTTGAGGGAGAGCGGGCCGCTCCTGCGTGAGAGGGACTTGCCCGGGAGCTTGAGCCGTTGCCTTGGGGGCGATTGCCAACATGGTGCATCCGGCAACGGCCGATAACATTACAAGCTTGAAACCATTCATAGATCTCCTTAACCTCGCGGGGATGCCATACGGCACTCCTACACGATGACCGTAGCGGGTTTGAAAAGGGATGTCTGAGCTATTTAGATCAATCACGACCGTATAACCCGCCTCAAACGACGGTCTTGGGCGACCGCCTAACCGTCAGTTACCTTTCCGCAAACAGGCAAGTCCTCCCCGCCCCTTCCCCAGAGCGTAGACCTCGAATGAATCCTGAAAGAGCAGGAAAGTTCTAAAATCGTCCACCAGCGCCGACCATTATCCTTCGCTCCGTTTTGTTTCTTCCCTCGGCAATTCCGCGCGGATCTGCCGCAACACATGCATTGATTTTTCAGCTTGCTCACGCTGCTTTCATGCGCCGCTGGTTCCCGATCAATATTTTCTCCCCAAAACGCATTGACGTGCGACGTGCATGGCGGTACTCTCGCCTTGCATTGTGAGCTTAAGCTTTCAAGCAAAACATTCGTTCAAAGATTCGATTGACGTTCCCAACGACCATCCCAAGCAGAAGGGCCAACGCCATGAAAACCTCCATTTTTCCTCCTTCGTTCTTGCGTGTAACCGTACTTCTCGCACTCACTTCACAATTCGCTTTTGCCCAGAAAATCACCACATTTGACTTTCCCGGAGGACTCGCCACAACCCCGACTGCCATTTCAGCGTCAGGTCGATCACTGGCTATTATGGCGACCAGCAGGCGGTGGCGGTCCGCGCATTTGTACGGAGTCTCAATGGCAAGTTCACCGCGTTCGATGCCCCGGGCTCGAATTTCACTTTGCCAACCGGCGTAAACCAAGCTGAACAGATCGTCGGCCTTTACGGCGAGGACCTCGATTTCGGCCATCTGCAACTTGGGTTCCTGCGAAATTTCAACGGTACTATGGCCACGTTCAATGGCGGCACCGGAACTGTCACCTCTGCCGAAGATATAAACGACTTGGGCAAGTTATTGGATCTTGGGTCGATCTGGGTCAGGTTTCGCATGGCTTCCTGCGGAACCCTGACGGCACCATCATCTCGTTCGATGTTGGTTCCGGCGGCTTTTTCGGAACCGCCGCCGTCGCGATCAACGCCTTCGGTCAAATCACGGGCTCTTTTCGATGACAGCACCGGCTTCGGGAGACACGGCTTTCTGCGGCAGGCCGATGGCACGATCGAAACTTTTGATGTTCCAAACGCGACGAGCACAGCCGGAATCGCAATTAATCAACTAAGGCTGGATTCTTGGCAGCTACATTGACCAGAATCATTCCCACGCATTTCTGCGTCGTGCAGACGGATCTATAGAGACCTTTGATGTCCCGGTGCCACGGACACGGCGCCTGTAGCGATCAATTTAAAGGGACAGGTCGCCGGATACTACATTGATGCAAACTCCGCGCTCCACGGATTCGAGCGGGAAGTCGAACGGCAACATAGCAACATTCGACGTTCGAAATGCAACCCGCACCGTGCCTACCGCAATGAATTCAAAAGGCGAAATTACCGGAGTATTCTACGACGCGAACGGCGATCAGCATGGCTTCGTGAGAAAGAAGTGACGGCTAAGGCTCACTGAAGCAAATTGTCCACGGCGCTCCGCAGTGCCGCGAGAATCCACGGCCTGCGCGACGAGCATCTAACGAGATGCGAGTGGCGCGGATGAAGAAAAAGCTAAGCGTCAAACAGCGAGCGTGAAGCATTCTCAGCCGGCGAAGAACGCGTTCGGCGGCGAAGCTGTTGCACTTGAGGTGTCGCTGCGTTTGCCGGTGAAGCCAGCATCACGGCAATCTCGCGCAACTCAGCGCGGGCCCTGCCGATTACATCCGCAACCTTGTCGCCCTTCTTCGCGACCTTCGCACCAGACGTTTGCGAAGGTGCAGAAACCGCGGCCTGCAGCTCCCCGCGTTTCGCCTGTCCCAGTGCCTGGCGCGCACCTGAGAGCGTGTAGCCCTCGCCATAAACCAGGCGCTTGATCTCTACCGCGATCTCCACGTCGCGCTTGCGATAGAGGCGCTGGCCGGTGCCGCTCTTGTTGGGCTTCAGTTGTGGGAATTGCGACTCCCAGAATCGCAGCACGTATGGCTCGAGTTTGAGAATGCGCGCAACGTCCCCGATTTTGAAATAGAGACGGTCGGGGATAGTCGGGTTTTCAACGGCGCGCTTCGGGGATGGATGCGATGCCATAGCAAAATACAGAATGCCCGCAGACTTACGCGGATTCACTGCTTAGACGCAGTATAGGCCACCTCTTGCACCAGAAGTGAAGCAAAAAGCGCAGTAGCTACTTCAGCTGACAACGAATCCTGTTGAAAATCAGGCAACAATCGCCGACGTCAGCCCTTCTTTGGCCGCTCAAGCGCAGTCCGGACCGTCGATCCCTGCGGCGCCGCCCGCAAATACTGAACAGGCCAGCTCGCCGTTTCGCCCAATGCCGAAGCCGCATGTAGTGGCCAATACGGATCGCGCAACATCTCCCGCGCCAGCAACACCATGTCCGCTTCCCCGTTGGCGATGATGCCGTCGGCCTGTTGTGGCTCAGTGATCATGCCCACAGCAGCGGTCGGAATTCCAGCCTCTCTACGAATCCGTGCCGCAAACGGCACCTGGAATCCCGGACCCACCGGAATCTTCGCATGCGGCACCTGTCCGCCCGACGAAACATCAATCAAGTCGACTCCATGCTCGCCCAGCCGCCGCGCCAGTTCGACCGATTCATCCGGAGACCATCCGCCCTCGGCCCAGTCCGTCGCCGAGATGCGCACGAACAGCGGCAGATGATCGGGCCACACCGCGCGCACCGCGTCCGTCACCTCCAGCAGAAGCCGAATTCGATTCTCAAAGCTGCCGCCGTACTGGTCTGTGCGCTGGTTCGAGAGCGGCGACAGGAATTCGTGCAGCAGATATCCATGCGCCGCGTGAATCTCGACAAAATCGAACCCCGCTCGATCGACGCGCCGTGCCGCATCCGCAAACGCGCTGACCACGCCGGCAATCTCGGCTTCATCTAGCGCCTTCGGCACCGCGTAATTCGGCGAAAACGCAATCGCGCTAGGCCCCACCGGCTCCCAGCGTCCTTCTTCTTCGGTCAGCAACCGTTCGCCGCCAAACGGTGCAGTCATACTGCCTTTCCGTCCCGCATGCGCCAGCTGAACTCCCGCCCGCGCTCCTTGCGCATGAATGAACCGCGCAATCTGCTCGAGCTTCGCAATATGCTCGTCCTTCCAGATGCCCAGGTCGTTGATGGAGATCCGGCCCTCCGGTGTGACGGCGGAAGCCTCCGTCATCACCAGCCCCGCGCCACCCTGCGCGCGGCAACCGAGATGCACAAGATGCCAGTCGTTAGCGAACCCCTCCTGCGACGAGTACTCACACATCGGCGAAACGCCAATGCGATTCGGAAACACAACAGATCGCAGCTTGAAAGGCGAAAAAAGAGGATGGCTCATGAGATTGGTATTATTCCGTTCTATCAAAGAGATGAGTTTGCGACCACGATGGACGCAGCGAAAATCACTTGGATGACGCTGCGCGCTTCTTGTTGGCCCGTTTGGGGACCCTCATCGGCCCGTAAATCGTGATTGCGATCTGAGCTCCAACTTCAGCTGCGGTGCGGACTGCTTCTGGACTAATCGCGCTCCAGAAGCGCCGGTTTCGTGCGGGCGCATCTATTCCAATATCGAAGCTCCTGGTTTTGGCGGCATCCCATATTTCGACGCTTGGTGGGAGGAGAGCGTTAATCAGCCTGCAAAACCTGAGAATGATCGATGAGGGTGTTTTTCGTGGTTCCCAACTTACCTCGAGGTGGGCTTCGTACGTTCTGCGCACCCTGCCAACCCACATTTCGATTACGGATCACCCAGTGCATCAACAAGAGGCCGTAATCAGTTTTCGAGTAGATGTCTAGATCGACATTCGCAAAGAGTGAATCATCGAGCTTACTGATAGCCATGCATCCTCAAATTTCGAGTTAAAATACTACTTCGTTGCGTCGTGGGATGGTTCCCTACGGCAGATACCCACTTCCCCGCAGCACCTTCCCCGGCAGCGCCCCCGTCATCTCGACGTTCGGAAATCACCGGCACCCCATTCACCAGCACATACTCCATCCCCACCGACAACTGATTCGGCTCTTCAAACGTCGCCTTGTCCGTGATCTTCTCCGGATCGAAGACCACCACATCGCCCCACATGCCCAGCTTCAGCACGCCGCGATCGGTCAGCCGCATCCGCTGCGCCGGCAGCGCCGAGAACTTGCGGATCGCATCGGCCAGCGTCAGCTCTTTCTCTTCGCGCACATACTTCCGCAGAACTCGCGGAAACGTGCCATAAGCGCGCGGATGCGGATGCTCGCTTGCCAGCAGTCCTTCGGGCGCAGTCCCCTGCGAGTCGTTGTCGAACGACATCCACGGCTGCTTCAGCGCCAGCACCACATCCGGCTCGTCCATGCCGAACACAGCGACCTCGGTGAACGCATTGTCCTTGATCAGCAGATCGCACAGCGCATCAATCGCGTCCTTCGTGCCATAGCGTCGCCGACGTCTGACAGCCGCTTGCCCTGCAACGGCAGCAGTTCGGGATTCTGCACCACCGCAATCAGAATCGCTTCCGGCCCGGGAATCTCCTGCCACTCGTTGTCCCAGTCCTCGCCTGCCGAATTCTTGCCGCTGCAGTCATGTCTTTGCGAATCCGCGCCCGCGTAGCCGGATCCTTCAGCCGCTCGATCAACTTGCGCGTCGCCGCCATCATGCGCCCACGGCGGAACGAACGCCGAAAACGTGTTGAACCACGCCGTGTACGCGTAGGTATTCGCGCTCACGTCCACGCCTGCCGCCCGCGCCGCATCGATGCGCGCGACAATCTGCGGCATCTTGCCCCAGTTGGCCTTGCCCGCCGCCTTCAGGTGCCAGATCTCCACCGGAATCTGCGCCTCGCGCCCGATCCGCGTGGCCTCGTCAATCGACTCCAGAACACCGTCGCCTTCGCTGCGCATGTGCGTTGCGTAAATGCCGCCATACTTCGACGCCACCTGCGCCAGCGCAATCAGTTCCTCAGTCTTCGCATAAGGCGCCGGCGAATATTGCAATGAAGTCGAAACACCCACAGCGCCATCCCGCATCGCCTGGTCGACCAGCGTCTTCATCTGTTCGAGCTGCGCCGGCGTTGGATGCACCTTCGCATCGCCCAGCACCATCCGCCGCACCGACGTTGCGCCCACGTACGTCGCCAGGTTGATGCCCATCCCCTGCTTCTCCAGCCGCGCAAAATACTCGCCGCAGCGTTCGCCAATCCGGAGTGATGTGCAGATGCTCGTATCCTGCGCGATCCGCCGCGAGCATCGCATCATTTACCGGCGCCACCGAATTGCCCTCGCCCGTATCTCGGTCGTGATCCCCTGGTAGATCTTCGAAGGCAGCCGCGGATCGACGAGAATCGTCAACTCCGACTGCCCCAGCATGTCGATGAATCCCGGGCGCCACCACCTTGCCCTGTGCGTCAATCGTCTGCTTCGCCGGCGCCGTCCGGCAGATCGCCGATCGCGGCAATATGTCCATCGCGAATCCCCACATCCCCCGAGTACCACGGCGATCCGGTCCCGTCGATGATGTGACCGTGCAGAATCACCACATCGAATGGCTTCTGCTCTGATGCCCCCTGTCCACACAGGGAGATTTGGCCCAACATTCCCACAGCACAAAACAACGCGAAATTCCTGGCGGTCCGCAGCATGGGTTCCTTTCCTGGTTCGGAAATTGTAGGTAAATCACCGCGATTCATCGGGTTTTGCGCTCCCGGCTGTTGTCACTGTTGGCAACCGCAGGGGCGCGTTACTCTCGGCATTCGTCTATTTTTGCCCTGTCGTCTTACAATAACGGCAACAACCCTGCTTGGTAAGTCCGAGCAAAGGACTAACATCACATTGAGGACGCACGTGCCCCCGGCAAGCAAGGGCCGCGTCCGAGGAATTTTAAAGTCTTCGGGTCCACAAGAGTGGCCCGTGCCTTGGCACCCTCAGTCCCGTTAGGACAGAAAAGGAAATTGCATTGAGCGCTATGTGGAAACCCACCCAACAAGGCCAATCACCCTCTCCGACACCGAACCCCGAGCCCGCTGCTCGACCCGTACAACCGGTGCAGCCCACACTTGAAACCCCGCGCCCGGCTGCGTCCTCTGTCGGTGAGCAGGCCAGCATCAGCAAGGGTCTCTCAATCAAGGGTGAGATCACGGGCACCGAATCGCTTTTCATCGATGGCAAGGTCGAGGGCAGCATTAGCATCCCCGGCAATCGTGTCACCGTCGGCAAAAACGGCAATGTCACGGCCAGCATCAGCGCCCGTGAAATCGTCGTTCTCGGCAAGCTCAAGGGCAATGTCAATGCCACTGATCGCGTCGACATCCGCGCCGAAGGCGCCCTCACCGGCGACGTGGCGGCGGCCCGCATCAGCATTGAAGATGGTGCGTTTTTCAAGGGCGGCATCGACATCCGCAAGCCCGATTCGAAGCCAACTGCCGTGCAATCCGAGCCTGCCAAAGTAGCAGTTCACTCGTAAAGCGCAGCTGTCCCAGGGACCGCGCGGACCCCTGCCGAGGCAGGGGTCCCGGTGCCTCATTGCCCCCGTGACTCGGGGATTGCTTGGTTCGGAGGGAGCGTGAGGCTTCAGCCTCACGAATGATCCGCCAAAAATCTGGACGGGCTTCAGCCCTGGAATTCTTCGAATCGCACGCCACTGAAATCAAGCCAGCCGCAGCCGCTTCATCATCACCTTTGGCAGCGCCGACCCTGTCCTGGTCAGCACCCCCCAGGAGATCGCGCTCCAAAGCAGCCCGCCCGCCGCAAGCACCAGCAGACTATACAAACGGCCTTGGACGGCCAGATGCATTCTCTGCATCACCTCTCCGGCCATCCACGAAAACGACGATCCAGGTAACAGCCCCGCCGGTAAGCGCGGCAGCCAGGCACCGCCCCAATTCGCGATAGTCGAGACTCGCCAATGACACCATGTGCCGCTGATGCAGCAAGAAAGCAATGGTCAGCGTCTGCAGCCCGATTCCCAGATCCGACGCGAACGCGAGCCCCATGGCCCCATATGCGCTGAAAAACGCGGAGTAAATTGGCAGGGAGATAACTGTAATGATCGTCCCTGCCACCATCGGCACAAACGTGTTGCCTGCTGCATAAAACGCACGCGAGTAAATGGATTGCGCCGACCACAAAAACAACGAGATCGAAAACACTGCAAAATACGCGGCGCACTCTCGCGCATCGGCCTTCGAAAAACGACCGCCCACAAACAGTAAATCAATCGCCGGCTGGCCCAGCGCTATCATCGCCGACGCAGCCAGCAATCCCATGCAGGTCACGCGCGACACAGAATCCGCCACCACGCTGGCGAATTCGAATCGGTTCTGCTTTGCCCACAGGCTCGCGAAGAAGGGCATCGAAGCCGCGCCCGCAGCCTGCGCCAGCATCGACATGGGTGCCGTAAACAGCCGCTTCGCATACGTCATCAGAGAAATCGCGCCGCTCGTATTCGACGCAAAGTGCGCAATGATCCAGTTATCCGCCGTCACCAGCGATACGCCGATAATCAACGGCAGCGACAGGCGCACCCATTCGTGCAATCCTTCGTCATGCCAGTCAAGCATCGGCTTGTAACGGACTCCGGCTCTCCGTGCAAATACCGCGTTCAGCAGAAACGGCCCAACCATCGCGCCAGCTACCGTGCCGATCGCCAGCGACGAGACGCCCAGCCGCTTCACCAGCAGGATGCCTCCAATGATCGTGCCCAGGTTGTAGATCAGTGGCGTCACCGCCTGCACATTGAACTGCTTGCGCACCAGCAGCACCGCACCAAAAACTCCGCCGGCAAAAAAGAACAACTGCGCCGGAAGCAGAATCCGTGTCAGGCTCACGCACAAGGCAGCCTTCTTCGCATCGAATCCGCTGAACCACCAGTGGACGTACCACGGCGCAAACACTTCCGCCAGAACGATCGCTCCGCCCAATACCAGAAACATGGTGGTCAGAATCACTGAAAGCGACCGCGTACCCTCTTCTTCCCGGCCCGAATCGCGATAGCGCGTCAGAATCGTGACAAATGTGATCGATGCCGCCCCGCCCACCAGGAAGTACGAAATCATGTCCGGCAGTTGAAATGCCGCCAGAAACGCATCTGCCTCCATGCCGCGTCCGAACACCCAGGCGATGTACATATTCCGCACCAGCCCGAAAACGCTAGACAGAAACGTCGATGCCATCAGAATGACGGTCGCGCTGAATGCCGTATGTGCATGCGTCGGCCGCAGCACCCGCATCGCCCGCGTCACTAACGAAGGCGCCCCCGCGCGCGGTTGAGTTGGCATTGATTCTGGCACCACCTCGATTCTACCGGGGTTACAGTTTGAAGAGCGCCGCAATGCGAACGCAGTAAACGCGCGGTGCCAACGGCGTCACCTCACGAGCTGCGCGTTGTCGGCCGGCCTTTCCCCGAGTATCCTGTCTGGCAGGGGGTTTCTCGATGCGGCGCATCGCTGCTGTAGTCGTCATTGTTCTTCTCGGCTCTAAACTCTTCGCCCAATCCATCCACGGCCGTGAAGGCATCACGCTTCCACCCCCGCCTGTTACCGAAGCAAATCCCGTCGTCGACAACTACCACGGCACGAAAATTACCGACAACTACCGCTGGCTCGAAGATGCCAAGAGCACAGAGACGCGCAACTTCATCGACCAGCAGAATGCCTACACAACGCGTTATCTGAAGCAGAACCCCATCCGAAATCAGGCCGTCGACGATCTAGACCCGCTCGAGCATACTTCGCGCTGGACGATCCCCATCCAGCGCGCCGGCAACTACTACTTCATGAAGCGCCTCGCGGGCGAAGAACAGCCCTCCATCTATGTGCGCCGCGGTTGGACCGGCGCTGCTTCAAAAACTCAACCGTCGGCGCCAAAAGATGAACGCCTCGTCGATCCCGCCGCCTTGAGCCGTGACACCAACACCTCTGTCCGTCTCGCAGACGTTTCGCGCGACGGCATGTTCCTCGCCTACCAGCTGCGCAAGGGCGGCGCCGACGAGGCCACAGTCCACATCTATAGCCTCGCCAGAAAGAAGCCGCTCGAAGACGAACTCCCCTCCGGCATCTACTACTCCATCGAATTCACGCCCGACGGCAAGAGCCTCTACTACGCGCGTACCGACCGCAAAGGCACACTTCTCTACCTGCACGCCATCGGCACCCGCAACGCTGACGACAAGCTCATCTTCGGCCGCGAATTCCACGGCGAACTGCTCGGCCCCATCGATATCTTCCGCGCCCAGATCACCGACGACGCCCACTATCTCGTAATCACCATCGAGCGCGGCATCCCCGCCAGGCGCGTCGACATCTGTTTCCGCGATCTCACCAAGCCCGGTTTGCCCTTCGAAGTTCTCGTCTGGGGGCTCGACTCGCGCTTTTCCACCATCTACACCAAGGGAGCCTGGTATGTCCGCACCGACTACAGCTCACCCAACGGCCGCATTCTTCGCGCCGACCCCGGCATCATGCCCGAGGCCTGGAAAACCATCGTGCCCGAGGGCAAGGACGTCATCGAGACCTTCTCCATCGTCGGCGGCAAAATCTACGTCAAGCGCCTCCACGATGTGAAGTCCGAAACCATCGTCTACACTCTCGACGGCAAGCCAGCGGGCACCATCGACTACAGCGGAATCGGCTCCGCGTCCGGTGTTGTCGGCCGCCCCATCGATCGCTATGGCTTCTTCAGCTTCGAGTCCTATATTCAGCCGCCAACCATTTATCGCATCGACACGCTCACCGGCAAACGCGAAGTCTTCGCCGAGCCGAAAGTCCCCTTCGACACCGCGCAATACGAACTCAAGCAGGTCTTCTTCAAATCGTCAGACGGCACGCAGATTCCCATGTTCATCGCCGGGAAGAAAGGCCTGCCGCAGGATGGATCGGTCCGCCTGCTGATGACCGGCTACGGCGGCTTCAACCTCAGCGAGACGCCGACGTGGAACCCCTCCTGGGCCTGGTGGCTCCAACAGGGCGGATACTTCGCAGTTCCCAACATGCGCGGCGGCGGTGAATACGGCGAGAGCTGGCACGAACAAGGCATGTTCGAAAAGAAGCAGAACGTCTTTGACGACTGGTTCGCCGCAGCCCGCTACCTAATCGACCAGAAGTACACGTCGCCCCAGCACTTCGCGATCACTGGGCGCTCCAACGGCGGCCTGCTCATGGGCGCATCCTTCACCCAGCACCCCGAATTGTTCTCCGCGGTATGGTGCGGCTACCCGCTGCTCGATATGCTGCGCTATCAAAAATTCGAGCAAGGCCCGCACTGGACCACCGAGTACGGTTCCGCCGAAAAAGAGAAGCAGTTTCCCTATCTCTACAAGTACTCGCCTTACCAGAACGTCAAGGCGCGCTCCGATTATCCGGCGATCATGTTCTTCACCGGCGATAGCGACACGCGCGTCGATCCGCTGCACGCCCGCAAAATGACAGCCCTGCTCCAGTCCGTCTCCACCAGCGGCCGTCCCATCCTTCTCCACTACAGCACCGCCGGCGGCCACTCCGCAGGCGTCAGTGTCGAGCAACAGATTCAGGACGACGCCGATCAACTCTCTTTCCTATGGACAGAAACCGGCGCTCCAGCAAAGGCCGGCAAGCCCACGCATAAACCCGCTGAATAAATTCGCGGCGCGTTCCGTTTTGAGAAGCAATCGCCTCGCTGTCCCAGAATGAAAACGCACCCGCACCAATCGCACCCAAATTCTTGATTCCGAAGTGCGCTCAGACCTAAGCTTCAATGCGATGTCTGATCTATATCCGATTCCGGCCCAGAAAGACGCGAACAGCTTTGCCAGCCTGCTGGCGTCCTTCACAGGCGCTTCCCAAAAGCCAAGTGAGACGTGGGATGACAGTGCGCTTCTCGACGACGTAACCACCATCAGCTACGAACAGGCATTGAGTTCGCATCGCCGCGTTCCCGCCGTCGATCTCGCACAAGCACCATTGCCAAACGAAGAAGCGGAAATCGCCGCCTCGACGCCGCTTCCCGGCTCCAAACACCGCAAGACCGCCAGCATCACCATCCGCCTCACCAAAGCTGAAGAGGCTCAACTCCACGAGCGAGCCGCCGCCGCGCAACTCAGTATCTCGGCATACCTGCGTTCCTGCATCTTCGAAGCGGAAAGCTTGCGCGCCCAGGTCAAGGAAGCCGTGTCGCAAATGAAAGCCGCAACAACACCCGAAGCCCATCCGCGACCGAAGCCGTCTCCCAGCTGGCGCACCCGCCTTCTGCCCCACTGGCGTCGCCCCGCTTCAGCAAAGTTCGGCGCTTCGAGCTCCCCGATCCGCTAACTCGCTAACTTGCTACGTTGCGACGCGACGCTAACTCGCTAAAAGATCAAACCAAAAGATCAGACCTTCTTTACTCCACTTGCAGCACCAGGCACTTCAAATACTCTGTCTCGGGCAGATTCAACACCACCGGATGATCGAGCGCCGCCCCGCGCCTCTCCAACAGCCGCACGCGCCGATGTGCATCATTCGCCGCCGCAGCCACCGCGCCCACCAGGTCCTTCCACCCCACATGATGACTACACGAACAAGTCACAAGCAGCCCGCCTGGCCGCAGCATCTTCAGCGCGCGCAGGTTCAGTTCCTTGTAGCCGCGCAGCGCACCCTCCACCGCTCGCTGCGTCTTGGCAAATGCTGGCGGATCGAGCACGATCGTGTCGTACTTCTCACCCCCATCCGACCAGTCGCGCAAAATCTCAAACGCATCCCCGGCCACCCAGTCCACTTCAGCCGTCAACCGCTCGCGATTCGCCACCAGGTTCTGCTCCGCAACCTCCAGAGAGGCACGCGAAGCATCAATCCCCGTAACCGCCTTGCACACTTCGGCCAGGTGCAGCGCAAATCCGCCCTGGTAGCAGCAGACATCCAGCGCGCGCCCGGTGGCGCCAAGACGCTTGGCCCACTCGCGGGCAGCTTCGTAGTTGACTCGCTGATCGAGGAACGCCCCGGTCTTCTGTCCGGAATCGGCGTCGAACTGAAACACCAGACCATTCAGGTGGAATTGCGAACGCAGACCCGCAACGCTCGCATCGTCCTTCGCGTCCCGTTTCTTTCCGCCAGTCGCTTGCGCTGACTCCTGACGCACGCAAGTAGAGCGCTTCCGCACCAGGCGCAGACAGCCCCTCCAATTCGCGTGACGCGCGGATCTGGCCGTTCCACGATCGCTGCAGGATCCAGTTCCTCGCGCAGAACCCGCACGCATACCTCGCGCACGCCAGCCGAATCCAGACCCTTCGTCAGCAATTGCAGAATAATGAGGCCGCCGTACTTGTCCACCACCAGCCCCGGCAGTTCATCCGCCTCGCTGAAGCATAGCCGGCAAGCATCCGTCTCGTCGGTCAGCATCGGCTTGCGCCGTGCGATTGCGCCGCGAAGCCGTTCAGCCAGCAACTCCAACCACTTCGTCTCTCCAATTGCCTCGCGGGAAATCATCCGCAGCGCAATCTGCGACGTAGGGCTGTAGAGCGCCGTCCCTAACAGAAGTCCACGGCTATCCGCCACTGGCAACAGTGCAGGCGCATAGCCCGCAGGCGCATCGACCTTGCCGGCGTTCAGCGACTCCACGTCGGACGCATAGACCCACACATGCCCCGCACGCAGCCGATCAGCCGCGCGACGGCTCACACGCGCGCCAACGCCGAGCTCTTTCGAACTCGCCCTCTGGCCCGCAGCCGGTTTACCGGGGTGGCTCGTCAGTTTGTCCGCAGAGAAGGGAATTCGCTTCGAGTCGTTCGAAGCGTCTTTCTTGGCCGCTCCGTACCCGGCGATCCGTTTCTCGGGCCGCCGTTTCTCGCCGCTTCGCTGGAAAGGCGCCTTCCGCACGGATGCTTCTGGCGCCTTCTCAATTCGTACAGGTTTCGGTCTCTTTGCCTTTGTCATCTGCCCCCTTGCCGGGAGCGACGCCGCCGGCTGTTACCGTACCTGAATGCTCTCCAGGTAACGGCTCAGATTACTGATTCTGAGCTGCTTTTCCTGGGCGTTCTGTTGGTTCATGGTACCAAGGATCGGTCCCCATATCGGCATCGTCGCTGATCCGTGTGCCGGAACATCCGCACCAAACTGCAGAATCGCGACGATATGCGTGTCTGGGAATTTCCCGTGGTTGTCCTTTTGCAATTCCGTCAAATTGGTCGGCCGAGCCTTCAGCGAAGATGCCGCTGGCCCGTTTCCTTTCCCGTCTACGCCATGGCACGGAGCGCAATAATTCGTGTACATCTGCTTGCCGTCGGTCGGAGAGGTTTTGTTGACTGGAATCACTACTTTCGATTGAGATTGGTCTGCAAAGCTCAAGCTCGCCGCAAGCACTGCGGCCACAGCTGTAACTAAGAGGCTTTTCAGCATAAGTTCCTCGGTTCTGGACCTCTAGTCCGAGGGAGACTGTACTCCCGGTTCATATAGGACGGGCAGTGACGGCAAACACACTCCAAATCACCTAAAAGTGTGAAGTTTTGAGCCAATTCACTTAATAACAAAAGCGCATTTCCGTTCTGAGATAACATCATTAGTTTTCGTCCAGGGGTGCATGCCTCACAAAAACAGGACGCGACTCGCTTACGAAATCGAACAAGCCCTTCCGCTCTCCCACTCCAGATCCTCGCGCAGCGAGTTGACGCCAGGCGCCCTCTTGAAACCTGCGCCTGCACGCTGTCTCGCCGCACCGTTCAAGTATGCACAGCATTTGCAGCCTATAATGAAGTATGGCGACAGTCCGGCAGCCCACACCGGCAGAGCTCACCAGCGCCACCGCCGAGTCGGCAGCGCCTCCGGCACCCGCCCGTCCAGTCTTCGACCAGGCTGCTGTCGATCGCCGTATCGAGGCTCTTCTCCGCCAGGTTCAGGCCAATCGTCCCACTGAAGATGTTGAACTTATACGCAAAGCCTGGGAGTTCTGCGTCCAGCATCACGAGGGCCAGATGCGTGCCTCCGGTGAGCCATATGTCATTCATCCTCTTGGAAGTTGCGGAAGTTCTGGCCGAAATGAAGATGGATTCGACAGCCATTGCCGCCGGCCTGCTCCACGACGCTGTTGAAGACACGCCCGCCACCAGCGAACAAATCGAGGCAGAGTTCGGTGAACAGGTGGCCCACATCGTTGAGGGCGTCACCAAGATCGACAAAATTCAGTTCGCCAACCGAGAAGACCGCCAGGCCGAAAACGTTCGCAAGATGCTGCTGGCCATGGTGACCGATGTGCGCGTTGTGCTCATCAAGCTGGCTGACCGGCTGCACAATATGCGCACGCTCGAGCACCTGCAGCCGGAACGCCAGGAAGCCATCGCCCGCGAAACGCTGGATATTTATGCTCCGCTGGCCCATCGCCTCGGCATGGGCAAGGTCCGCGGAGAGCTTGAAGATCTCGCCTTTCGCTATACCGATCCGCTGAGCTTCGAAAAGGTTGCAGCGAGCCGGTTGAAGCACGGCGCACGTCGAAGGCGAGCAGTTCCTGCGCGGCGTTGAAGAAACGCTGGTCGAGCAGTTGCGCGAAAATGATATCGAGGCGCGGGTCGAGTGGCGCATCAAGCGTCTCTATCTCCATCTTTCAGAAAATCGCAGCGTTCCAAAGTCTCGTTCGACCAGGTCTACGACCTGCTCGCCATTCGCGTGATCACGCACGACGTGGCGGCATGCTACGCAGTTTTCGGGTTGATTCACACGCATCTGGCGGCCGGTTCCTGGGCGCATCAAGGACTTCATCGCCATTCCTCGCGCCAACCGCTATCAATCACTGCACACCACGGTGATGGGCGAAGGCGGCCATCAGTTTGAAGTGCAGATCCGCACCGAAGAAATGCACCGCATCGCGGAAGAGGGCATCGCTGCGCATTGGAAATACAAGGCCGGCGAAAACGCGGTCACGCGCACGCGACGAAGAGCGGCTGAACTGGATTCGGCAGCTCGTTGAGTGGCAGAAGGAGATGACGGATCCCAACGAATTCCTCTCGAGTCTGAAGATGGACCTCTATCCGGACGAGGTCTATACCTTCACGCCGAAAGGTAAAGTTGTTGTGGTCCCGGCTGACGGCACGCCCGTCGATTTCGCTTATACGATTCACACGGAAGTTGGCAACACGTGCGTGGGCGCCAAGGTCAACGGCCGCATGGTGCCGCTGCGCACGAAGCTGCGCACCGGCGACATCGTCGAAATCGTCACGCAGAAAGATCACAAGCCGAGCCGTGACTGGCTCACGTTTGTCAAAGAGCCCGCGCGCGCGCAACAAGATCAAGCACTGGCTCAACGAAGACCAGCGTCGCAGGGCTGTTGAAATCGGCCGCAAGCTGCTGGAGCGCGAAGCACGCAAATTCAAAGTGCCGATGAGCCAGATCGACGACCAGGACCTTGCGCCGCATCGCCGGACGAATACGGCGTGGCCACTGCCGCCGATCTGCTGGCCACTCTGGGCTCTTGGCAAACACTCCGCACACCAGATGCTGAACAAGCTTGCGCCCGGATACTCCAATCTGCCTGGAGACCGAGACGGATTCAGAGACGAAGCCTGGGACTGCGTGGCGAAGCAGGCAATGTCGGATGCGGTGCGCAAACTGCACCTTACCGGCTCCGATTCGCTCGCAGGTCGAGGGGCAGAACGATCTGCTGGTATATCGCGCGCGATGTTGCAATCCCATCCGCGGCGAAGAGATCGTGGGCTACGTGACGCGGGGCAAGGGTGTGGCGGTTCATGCGCGTAGTTGTCCCAACGTGCAGAACCTGCTTTACGAGAGCGACCGCCGAATCGCTGTCGAGTGGTCGCGCGTGGGCGACGAAATAGCGGCGCGCGCTCAACGCTATCCGGTCAAAATCACGGTTTATTGCGATGACCGCACCGGCATGTTGAAAGAGCTGACCGCAGTCATCTCCGACGACAACACCAACATCCGCGGCGTTGACATCCGCCACGACGAAAACGGCGAAGCCGTCATTGAGTTCGTGGTTGAAGCTGAAGACCTCCGCCACCTGAACCGCATGGTGCTCGGCCTCCGCCGCGTGCAAGGCGTGCGCACCGTGCAGCGCACGCAGAAACTGTAAAAGCAAGTTCCGCAATGCCCCTCGTAAGGTTGCAGCTGTCATTCTGAGCGAACGCCCCGAACGTTTCAGGGGCCCAAAGAGCGTTGGCTCTTTGGGGTGGGTTCGGGGGTGGTGAGGGAAGAATCTGCTTCTCTTTCACTCCAACCTCGTCGGGTGCCCCATCCAAGCTCCGCTTGGGTGGGAAAGCACGATTCCAACCAGTCGCGTTTTCCTTGCTTCTGGCCTGCTGCGAACTAAGAGCACAGAACTCAAGCCGCCCTCTCATTTACCATTCCAACAACCGCAGTTGCAGGAGGCATTCCTGTGGCGACTCTCTTCTGCTGGTTCACAATCGTGCTTCTTCTCGCCTGCGCTGTCCTCGAATTTGCGCGCTGGCGCGTAATCGCAACCCGATTACTCATTCTCTTTCCGGCGGCGCTTTGCTGTAGCCTCCTCGTCGATCTCGTGAAAGGCCCGGTCAAGCTCGGTCAGGCAGCCTACAACTCTGATCTTCGTACACTCCCGTTCCTGTTCGGCTTCCTTGCTCTCGCTGTACTCACGGCGTTGCGCCCATCCTGGCGATGGCTCTTCTGGTTCACCTGGCTCGTCAGCGCAGGCTTCTGCTCCATCGCCGTCTATCTAACATTCTTCTGGAAGGTTTTCAGCTGAGAACATCCAACACAACGTCCGTATGAGCTATTCCTCAAACCGCGACGCTCTCCTTGCCAACGCCCACGTCCTCGACGGCGGAATGGCCTCGGAACTCGAATATCTCGGCGCCAACATCAACGGCCCGCTCTGGTCCGCGCATGTGCTTGAAGACTCACCCGAAAAAATCGTAGCCGTGCATCGCGCCTACATCGAAGCCGGCGCCGACATCATTGAGACCGCCAGCTACCAGGTTTCGCGCATGGGCTACGCAGAAGTCGGTCTCGATGCCTGCACGCGCCGACGCCGCGTTGCTTCGATCGGTCGCACTCGCCCGCCAGGCCGCAGCCGCATTTCCCCGCAAGCGCGTCATAATCGCGGCTTCTCTCGGCCCCTACGGTGCAGCTCTCCACAACGGCGCCGAGTATCACGGCAACTACACCTGCACCTTCAGCGATCTTGTCGAGTTTCATCGCCAGCGCATCCAGGTCCTTGCGGCCGCACCACCTTCAGAGGCTCCTGACATTCTTGCTTTTGAAACACTGCCATCGCTTGCTGAAGCGGAAGCCATCGGCCAGGCTCTCGCGCCGCACCCCGAACTCGCCGCATGGTTCGCCTTCACCTGCCGCGACGAGCAGCACGTCGCCCACGGCGAACTCCTCCGCCAATGCGCAACAGCCGTCGCCGCATTTCCGCAGACCGTGGCCATCGGCGTCAACTGCACACACCCCAGCCTGATTTCCGCCTTGATCGCCGAACTCCGCGCCGCATCCGACAAGCCCATCATCGTCTATCCCAACTCCGGCGAGGGCTGGGATGCGCAGAACCGCTGCTGGACCGGCACCAGTGATCCGGCAAGCTATGGGATCAAGGCCGCGGAGTGGCTCACCGCCGGCGCGCAAATCATCGGTGGCTGCTGCCGCACCCGCCCTGCCCACATCCGCGAAGTCACCAGCCGTCACCACGAAAAGCTGAAAGCTAAGAGCTAAAAGCTAATAGCTAACTCAACAGCTGTTTCGCAATCGTCATCAACTGCATGTTCGAAGTGCCCTCGTAGATCTTGCCGATCTTGGCGTCGCGACAATACTTCTCCGCCGGATAGTCCTTGGTGAATCCGTAGCCGCCGAAGATCTCAACGCATCGACTGCCACGCGCTCCGCCACCTGCGAGGCGAAATACTTCGTCATCGCCGCTTCCTTCACGAAGTTGACTCCGCATCCTTCATGCGCGCGGCGTTGTAGACCATCAGGCGCGCGGCCTCGATCTCCGTCGCCATCTGCGCCAGCTGAAACTGCACTGCCTGGAACTCCGCGATCGGCTTGCCGAACTGCTTGCGCTCCTCCGCATATTCGCAGGCGTGCCCCCAAGCGCCCGCGGCCAAGCCGAGCATCTGCGCGCCGATCCCGATGCGCCCTTCATTCAGCGTTTCAATCGCGATCTTGTATCCCTTGCCGTCCTCGCCGAGCACATTCTCCCTCGGGAACCGCGCAATCCTCAAACAGCAATTCGCACGTGCTGCCGGCGCGGATGCCGAGCTTGTCTTCCTTCTTGCCGACGGAGAATCCCGGAAAGTCTTTCTCGACCAGAAATGCGGTGATGCCCTTGTATCCGGCCGCAGGATCGAGCGTGGCGAACACCAGAAATAGTCCGGCCTCCTTCGCGTTCGTGATCCAAAGCTTGCGGCCGTTCGAGCACGTACTCGCTGCCATCGACTTTGCACGCGTCTGCAGGGCAAACGCGTCCGAACCTGATCCGGCCTCGCTCAGCGCGTACGCACTCACACGTTCCGCGGCCAGCCTCGGCAGCCACGTCCACACGCTGCTCCTCGCTGGCCCATCGCAGCAGCGCGTTCTCCGACCAGCGTGTTCTGCACGTCCACGAGCACCGCGACGCAGGTCAACCGTCGCAGTCGCCTCGATCGGCCAGCATCGCATCAAAGAACTTGCCGCCCGCCCCCGCCGTAGTGCCTCAGGAATCTCGATGCCCATCAGCCCAAGCTCAAACAGCTTCGCCACCAGCCCCGGCGCAAACTGCTGCTCGTCATCCATTGTGCGCACTTGGGGCGCAATCGTCTCCTGCGCAAACTGCCGCACAGTCGCGAAAAACATCCGCTCTTCTTCAGTCAGTTGAGTAAGCGGGGAAGGGGAGTGGCTCTTGTCAGACAAGGAAATCAGTGCCTCCGGCATCGGAGTGTATCAGACAACAGCATCGATTGACGCAGCGCCGCTTCGGCAACACTCACTTGAAGCAAAGCAAGAGGGGCAGGCTCCGCAGAGCCTGCCCTCTTCTAATCGACCAGCTACTTAGTTGATGACCAGCGAGAATGACGACTGCGCGGTAATCGAAGACGTTGTCGAATCCGTACCCGTGAATGTGATCGTATATGTTCCCTTCGCCGGATTCGGAATCTTCGACGAGCTGGATCCGCTTCCTCCACCACAAGCCGAGAGCGCCAGACCCAATGACGCGCAGTGCAATCACGCAGGCTAGTTGCCGCAGCTTGCGAGACCGCCGTCCCAATAAGCCGGCAAGCAGCAGGCCCACCAAAACCAATTCCAACCGGAATCTTGTTGCCTTTCTTCGGAGCGTTATTACTCGGTTTCACCGCGCCCGTTCCGCGCGGAATTAAGCGCAGGCCGCTCGCCCTCGCCGCCGCAGAGCTTGTGCAGTCAGACGCTTTCGTGTCTATGGTTATCATTCCCGTCACAGCCGCCGAACTCGCCACGGTGATCGACCCGTCGGAGTTCACGCCTGTGCCCGCAAACAGGCAGAGGTTGTTCAGCGCCGTGTCATTTGACGTTGCAATAGAACAGGTTCACCGTTCCGGTGTATCCGCCTGAGGGCGTTACCGTCAGAGTCTCACTCCCTTGCGAACCTTGCTTCACCGTCAGCGTTGTGGGCGAGAACGCCATCTTGAACCCGCATGTTCCGGTAACACTCAGAGTTACGCTTCCCGTTGAGGGCGCGTGCGTAGTATCGCCCGCATAGCGCGCTACGATCGTGTGCGTACCGCAAGTCTTGAAGTTTGCCGTGTAGGTTGCCGTGCCGTTCGTGAGCGTAACCGGCGTCACCGTGCTGCCCGAAGTGCCATACGAGCTGCCACTGCCATCGATCGAAAGGTTAACCGTGCCCGTCGGAATTCCGGTGCCACTCGTCTCCACCACGGTAATGGTAACGACGTCATCAGTATTCAGGCTGGGCGAAGCCGTCGCCGCCGTGGCCTTCGTCGTCGTGGCAATCAATGGCGTTCCCGTATTCGCCGGCCATGCTGTTATCAGATTGTTCAGGTCAACCGACCCCAGTCCTGTGGCCAGGTCATAGCCGGTCCCAGCAGTGTATTGTGAAGTGGCAGTCCCACTGCAGTAAGTAGTTCCCAGGCTTGAAGGGCACGCATTGTTGCCGGTCGTAACATCGTGGAATGCCGCTGCATAGGTGGTGCTGTTCGATGCCAGCGAGTACAGCATCGGGTTCAGCAACCCCTGCCCGGTCGTGTAGCCCTTCTGCTGGTTCAGGATCGCCATCATTCCAGCAAAGATCGGCGAAGCAAAACTCGTGCCGCCTGCCAGCGTCAGGTCTCCGGTCGCATTATCGCGAAACCCATTGTTGCAACTCGCCGCTTGCCCCGACGACCACGCCGACGTATCGCTGCTGCAGTAGATATAGGGGACAAATGCGGGCGATGAAAACAGTGAAACGTCCGGCACATCGCGCGCATTGTCGCTGGGAATTCCCGGAACGCTCTTCTGCCAGCTTGGCTTCGTCGTATACAGCGTACTCACGCCGCCGCCGCCCGCGCTCAATCCGCCGCCCCCTTGAGCACTGAGCGCGCTGTCGTTCCAGACAACCTCCGGCATGTACTGCAACGCCGATGTCAGAACATCGGTAGTGCCGTTTTTGGCCGCCCAGTAAGATGAACCCGCCGTGTAATAAGCCGCGTTGGCCTGCGAAATCTCCGTCCCGCCCACCCCGGTCACATACTGGCTGCTCGCGGGATAGCTCACCGCCACTGCCTGTTGAACGGCCAGCGAAGGACTGGTTGTGGTTGGACTGACAAAACACGCGGTCGAGCCGGTATCGCCCGAAGCAGCCAGAATCGACTGCCCCTGCGCCGCTCCCTGCGACACGATCGCTTCCAGCGCGGTCCTGTTTGAAGCTGATATGTTGGTTTCGCAAGCGCCGTAGCTGACGCTGATAATCGTTCCAATCTTCTCGTCAACCGCATATTGCATCGAATCGAACACACCAAAATTGGTATTGCTGCCCGTGTATACAAAAAAGATTTCGGCGCCGGGTGCGATCGCGCCAGACCATTCGAGGTCCAGATCAGATTCGCTCTGGTCACCTTGAAACGCCGTTGAGCTTCCGGAGCCCGGCACAATCACCAATGTGGGATCTTTTACAGTCAGCCCCGCAGCCTTTTGAAAGTTCTCAATATCGCTGATCGCACACCGACGACTGTCCCACAATCACGATCGACTGGCCCGCGCCGTTGATCGCTGCATTCAAAAGCGGATTCAGATCGTAGACCTGCTTGATATCGCCGGGCGCGAAGAACACACTTCCCGACTGTCCTGACGTAAACCCCGGTCGCGGCTGCACGGCATTGCTGCGGATGTGCATGGCGCGAGGTCTGAAGTCATCCAGATTGCCAACCGTTGCAACACTGCCCGCGATCGCTGAAGGAATAGAAAGGAGCGCGGCAGGCGCAAAGTGCTTCTCTCCCTCGACCCTGTAGAAGTGCATTTGCGTCTGGAACGCCTGTTCCACCTGCCCCACCGTGCCGAGAGAAACGAATCAGGTTTTTGCTGCGCGCCACTGAGTCGATTGAAAAGCCCTGCTGCTGCAGCCAGCTCTGCACCTTATCAATGTCCGACTGTGCCATTCCAAATCGGGCCGCAAACTGCTCCGGACTCAGCCATTGGTGATAAAGCGGCGATGCAGAATCCTGTTGCGCCGCTATCAGGGCTTCCAGGTCTGCTTGCTGAGCTTCGGAACGGTTAAACACGATGCTCATACCATTCAGCTTCGCGTCCGCTGACATCCGTCCGGCCTCGAACTGGCCTTGAGCAAGTGGGTGTTGCGAACCCCTCAGCACTGACATCTGCGAATCGCTGATCTCGGCGCGGATGCGGGCAGCCGGCCTCTGCGCGGTCACCGTGGTTGCCATCAACGCACATCCGGCCATACAACCGGCCAGCCAAAGCCTGTTTGGACCTTGAAGCAGCTTCTTGATCATAATCACCCTTGGAAACTGAGAGGTTTGAGACCATACGTGAGCTGAGGCTCATGCTCGAGTCAAGCCAATGTCAAGACGCCCGGAGGATCCCCTCGTGGAAAGGGAAGTTAAGCCAGCAGCCCGGGCGCAACGTGTGTTGAGGCAACGCTGGAAGGAACTCCAGCCGTTGGCCCAATTTTTTAGACTCGGAAAGAGCCACAAAGTTGTGAACGTGGCACTTGAGGGTCAAATTGCGAGTGCGCAATCAGGTTTACCAACCCCGGCGTACCCTCGGCAACCGAATTCGGCGGCATCGCCATACCAGCCCCGCAAAATCCGGATGAAACGCCGGAAGGTGTTTCCGGGCGAATCAGTTTGCGCCGATTGAGTAACTGCAAGTCGGCCACTCCCTTGACGGGAGTCACATACCCCGTAGCGCGCCACGAGATCGAAAGCCTCTCACTGTCCAGCAGCTTGCGCATCTGCCCCCGGGCGTGATCGCTCCACGGCCCGGCCTTGTCCAGCTTCACGTAAGCCTGCCAATGGCGCAGAGCTGCCCGGCGCTCGCCCTTGCGCTCGAATGCCAGCGCCAGGTTGTAATGTGCATCGGCGTACTTCGGCGCCAGCTCCACTGCCCGCTGATAGGCAGCGATCGACTCGTCCGGCCGCTCCAGCTCATCCAGCACGTTGCCCAGGTCAAAAAACGCCAGCACGTATCCCGGGTCCTTCAACGTCGCCTGCCGGTAAAGCTCCTCGGCGCGCACAAACTGCCGCAGATGAAAGTGAATGGTTCCGAGATTGATGTAGCCCGGCGCGTACTCCGGATCAACCCGCAGCATCTCCTCGTAGAGTGCGATAGCGCGGTGCTTCTCGCCCGCTTCCTCCGCCTGCACAGCCGACAAAAACAGCTCCTGCACCCCGCGCATATCATCTTGTGCACGGCGTGGTGCGCATACGGCCGCAGTCGCTGGCTGCCGCTCGATGCGTTCGAAGTCAAACAGCAACTGCCGCCGGATCGGATCGACCATCGCTCCATCGCAGCGGAACGCCAGTCGCGTGCCCGTGCGCACCAGCGATGCCTCCTGCAGCGGATTCGACATTCCGGCTACAGCCTGCATGGCCGCAACCGAGTGACGGATCGACGCCGCCGACACGTCATCTTCGCGCAAAGAGCGCAATGTTCTTAGCTGGCCAAGGTCCTGGAACGTGTAAGTCTCTCGCTGGGCGATAAGTCCAGCTCTCTCCCACCCCAATAGCTGACGGGAACTGATCTGCAGAATCCTCAACACATCCTGACGGCTAAAGCTGTTCACTCTTCAATGCTCCGGTGTTGACATCCCGGTGGTCCACAGGTCCGCAGGATTCGAACTCGGTCATGAAAATCGATTCCCGATTCTGCTCCTGGTCGTGGCTCTCGGATCAGCGACGAAGGAACCGCTCTCGTTCATATGCCTTTCGCTCAGTTCGAGCTGCCGCTTGGGCCATCGTGCAGGCACTGCGCACCAGCAGCTCAGCTCTCGCCTTGCGTAAGTCACATTACAGCTTGGATTATGCCAAGAATATGCGTGGATAAGCCGGGACGAAATAAGTTTGCATGAAAAAGTGCGTGGATAACCGGTACCTCATTTGGTTCCATGCTTTTGCTGCACCGCTTCGCAGCCGGAAGAACACCATTTCTACGTTGCAGAAGTTGGTCCCTTGCCGCCTCGCTTATTCCCCACGCGGGGCCACTTTTCCCCAGATCGCAATCCCACTAAAGTTGATTGCCAGTAAAGCCAAGCGGCTTTCTATTGCGGCGCGCGATATGGTACTTTTGGCCTCTCTGTCCAAAGCTGTGTCTTTACGCAGGCTACGGAATACGGGCTCGATGAATGATCCAATCCTCAGTTCGCACGTTGACGAAACCCTCCGCGAACTTGCGCGCTCCTTGCTTGAGTCTCAGAAGATAGCGGGTCTGGGCAGCTACACTCTCGACCTCGCCACCATGCGTTGGTCATCCTCCGACGTCCTCGATGAAATCTTCGGCATCAATGCCGATTACGAGCGTTCAGTAAATGGATGGACCGCTCTCATTCACCACGAAGATCGCGACAAAATGGCCACGTATTTCGCTGAAGATGTCCTCAGCCATGGCCAGATCTTCGATCGCGAATATCGCATTCTCCGCCACAGCGATCACGTGGCTCGCTGGGTCCACGGCACAGGCCGCATTGAACACGACAGTGCAGGCAAAGCCATCTTGATGCGTGGAACCATCCAAGACATCACTGACAGAAAGCGCGTCGAGGCCAATCTCCGCCAGAGCGAGGAGCTATTCCAGCTCTTCACTCAGCATGCGCCCGCCGCCCTGGCCATGTTCGACCACAATATGAACTACATCGCTGTCAGCCGCCGATGGTGCGACGATTTCGGCCTCCGCCGCGCCGACATTATCGGTCGATCCCACTACGAAATCTTTCCGGACATGCCCTCACGCTGGCTCGCCGTTCATCGCCGCGCGCTCGGCGGCGAAACCATCAAAAGCGACGAAGACTGCTTCGAGCGTTCCGACGGTTCTGTGCAATGGCTGCGTTGGGAAGTGCGGCCCTGGCTCACAGGAACCGGCGTCATCGGCGGCATCATCATCTTTTCTGAAGAGATGACCGCTCGCAAGCGCTCAGAAACGCGCCTGCAACTGGCCGCCAGTGTTTTCACGCACGCCGCTGAAGGCATCGTAATCGCCGACCCCAACGGCATCATTCTCGATGTCAACGACGCTTTCACGCAGATCACCGGCTACAGCCGCGAAGAAGCCGTAGGCCACAGCACCAACCTGCTGCGTTCAGGTCGACAGGGCAAAGAGTTCTACGCCAACATGTGGCGCGACCTGATCGAAAGCGGCCACTGGTCCGGGGAAATCTGGAATCGCGCCAAGGATGGCCGCATCTTCGCCGAGATGCTCACCATCACTGCCGTGCGTGACAAATCCGGGAAAACGCAACAATACGTGGCCCTCTTTTCCGACATCACCTCGGATAAGCAACACGAACGGGAACTGGAGCGGGTTGCGCAGTACGACCTGCTCACCGGCCTGCCCAATCGCGTGCTCCTCCGCGAACGCCTCCAACATGCCATCGTGCAAGCTGATCGCCGCGGAACCGTACTCGCCGTCGTCAGTCTCGATCTCGACAACTTCAAGGCCATCAACGACCGCCACGGTCACGCCGTTGGTGACGAACTTCTCACCACTGTTGCTTATCGCATGAAAACTGCGATTCGCAGCGACGACACCCTCGCGCGTCTCGGCGGAGACGAGTTCGTCGCCGTTCTCCTCGGCTGCGAAAGTCCGGAACAGAGCCTGCCTGCCGTCCGGCTGCTTCTCGATGCCGCATCGAAGCCGGTCTCGATCGGTGATCTTTCACTCCAGCTTTCCGCCAGTGCCGGCATCGCCTGCTACCCACAAGCCGAGGACGTCGATGCCGACCAGCTCCTCCGCCAGGCCGCGCAGGCTCTCTACCAATCCAAGATCAGTGGCAAAAACCGCTACCACCTCTTCGATTCTCGCCTCGCGCTCTCCACCCGCGGACACCACGAGGACCTCGAGCGAATTCAGACTGCTCTGGAGCGCAAGGAACTCCTCCTTTACTACCAGCCCAAAATGAACATGGCCACCGGGGTGATCAAAGGCGTTGAAGCCCTCATCCGCTGGCAGCATCCTGAGCGCGGCCTGTTGCCTCCCGGCCAGTTCCTTCCCATTGTTGATGGCCACCCCATCGCCATCGAAATCGGCGAATGGGTCATCGAGAGCGCTCTCCAGCAGATTGAAACGTGGCGAGCCGTCGGTCTCGACATTCCTATCAGCGTCAATATCTCCGCCCAGCAGCTCCAGGAAGCTGATTTCGCATCACGCCTCAACGAGCTGCTCGCCGCTCACCCCACCGTCGAGCCAACCTGTCTCGAAATTGAAGTGCTCGAGAGCAGCGCTTTAACCGACATGTCGCTCGTCTCCCAGGTCATTCACAACTGCGGCAAGCTCGGCGTCTCGTTCGCTCTCGACGACTTCGGTACCGGCTACTCCTCGCTCGCCTTCCTCAAGCGGCTTCCAGTCGACGTACTCAAAATCGATCAGACCTTCGTGCGCGACATGATCGACGATCCTGAAGATCTCACCATCGTCGAAGGCATGCTGGGCCTCGCTTCTGCATTTCGCCGTCAGGCTATCGCCGAGGGAGTCGAAACCGTCGAGCAGGGCATTCTCCTGCTCCGCCTCGGTTGCCAGGTTGCGCAAGGTTACGGCATTGCGCGCCCCATGCCCGCCTCAGACCTGCCTGCTTGGATCGCCGCTTGGACTCCCGATCCCCAATGGTCTAACGTCATCGTGCTCGATCCTGCTGACCGGCCGCTCCTCTACGCCGGCGCGGAACACAACACCTGGGTCGGAGCCATCGAGGCCTTTCTGCATGGCAAGCGTCGCGTGCCGCCTTCCCTCGATCCCACGCAATGCCGCCTCGGCACGTGGATGGAAGGTCGCCCAAACGAGACCCGCTCCCCCAACCTCCACCAGATCGACTCACTCCACCAGGCTCTTCATGCCTGTGGCGCTGATATCCTCACCCTCAACGCCGAGGGCCACGTCGACCAGGCCGACCAGGCCATTGCTCGCCTCCACTCTCTGCGCAGCGACCTCCTCGCCGAACTCAAACTCTTCTTCAAGCAGGAATGAATTTCCGGAAACTCGGCAGTCCAACAACCCTCCCGAAAGTCACTCCACGCGCCGTCTGCCATCACGCCCATCCTGCCTCGATTGGAGTATCATTGCTCCGAAAATTTCAATGCAGCCTGAGATGCCCTAAATCGGTTTTTATAAGGGATTTCTCTGCCCATGCGCAAGTTCATGCTCCAAGAAAAAATGGAAACGTTTCACCTTCGACGGAAGATCAGACAGCAAACGTACATGAGTTCCATCGGGAGAACCGCAATGAAAGACTTGCAACACAATGCAACACTTTGGATGGCAGTGACTCTCGCAGCAGCATTGACAGCATGTGGCGGCGGTGGCGGAAGCTCGACCACGCCTCCTCCATCGGTTACGACCTACACGCTCACCGTAAACACCGTTAACCCAACCACCGGCGTGCCCCTGACTGTTTCCCCAGCCGACAACAACGGCGCGGCCAACGGCAGCGCAAGCTTCACACGCACCTACAACTCCGGAGCGGCCGTCACCGTTACTGCCCCCACCACCGCCGGCAGCCACACCTTCAGCGCATGGTCTGGATGCACTACCGCAAGCACCGTCACCTGCAGCGTAACGGTCAGTGCCAATACCACCATCACCGCGACTTACACTTCGCCCAAGATCACCGTTACTCCCGATTCCGCCATCATCGGCTCGCAGGTACAATTCAATGCGGCCCTTCCTACCGGTGTAACCGGCGCAGTTGCTTGGACCATCGCAGCGCCCTCGGGCAGCTCGCTCAGTCCCGGCACCATCACTTCCTCCGGACTCTACAACACACCCTATCCCGCGCCCCCCACCGTCACTGTCACCGCCACCAGCACATCCGACACCACGGTCGTTGGCACCACTACAGTAACGCTCTCCCAGCCAACTGCATCCTCTGGCCCCTCGCTCACCGTCGACGCCGGAACCGTGACCCACACCATCAACCCCTACATCTACGGCATGAATGCCTACACGCTGAATACCACCGCGGCCAAGGCAGCAGCGCTCAGCATCGACCGCTGGGGCGGTAACGCGACCTCTCGCTACAACTACCTGCTCGATGTCACCAGCTCCGCCAGCGACTGGTATTTCGAAAATCAGTACGGTCTCGCCGGAGGTACTCAGAGCAACAGCTCATTCAACGCGCAAGTTACTGCCGACGCTTCCGTCGGCGCCAGAACCATCGGCACTGTTCCGGTCAATGGATGGGTCGCAAAAGACGGCACATCCTGCAGTTTCCCTGTTGCTACGTATCCCAATCAGGCGCAGATCGATGCGGGCCGCGGTTGCGGCACTGGCTTCTACGCCTTCGGCGTAAATGGCTGCACCAATCCCAGCGGCTGCAATATCACCGGCAACAAGGCCACTGACACCAGCACTGCAATCGACGCCACCTGGACAGGCAACTGGGTAAAATTCCTCGTCGGCAAATTCGGTAACGCAGCCAGCGGCGGCGTCGCCGTCTACGATCTCGACAACGAGCCAAGCTGGTGGGATGCGGTGCACCGCGATGTCCATCCCGCACCCTTTACCTATGACGAAGTCACCAACAACGGCATCGCCCACGCGGCAGCAATCAAGGCAGCCGATCCTACCGCCGAAGTCAGCGGCCCCGTAATGGACTACTGGTGGGCCTATTTCTATTCGAAAAAAGACATCGAGAATGGCTGGAGCTCCGGTCCCTGCTACGAACCGTGGAGCAATCCGACTGACCGCAACGCCCACGGCGGCGTCCCTTTAATCGAGTACTATCTCCAGCAATTCGCCGCATATCAACAAACAAACGGAACGCGTCTTCTCGATTACCTCGACCTGCACACCTACTTCGCTCCCGACAATCTCGCCTTCAGTACCGGCGGCGACACGCAGAAACAGCAGGAGCGCTTAAACTCGACCCGTGTCTTCTGGGACCCGACCTACACTGATCCCAACTTCTCTCAGCCCAACTACACCACCGACGCAAATTACACCTCCAACTGCAAGACGCCGCCGCAGGCGCCTCAAGTCATTCCCATGATGAAGAAGTGGGTGGTCGACGACTATCCCGGCACCAAGCTCGCCATCACTGAATACAACTGGGGCGGACAGGAACACATCAGCGGCGCACTCGCGCAAGCTGATATCCTCGGCATCTTCGGTCGCGAAGGCCTCGACATCGGAACGCTGTGGGGACCACCCGATCCCGCCACACAGATTCCCGGCCTAATGGCCTTCGAAGTCTTCCGAAACTACAACGGAGCCGGCGCCACCTTCGGCGATCAAGCCCTCACCTCCACGAGCGCCGACCAGGGCAAGCTCTCCATCTACGGTGCTCTGCGCACCAAAGACAATGTACTGACCATTGTCGTCATCAACAAGACCTATGGCGACTTCACCAACACCCTCAGTCTCGCCAACTTCACCGCGAGCGGTCCCGCACAGGTGTTTCTCTACAGCAACACCAATCTCACCGCCATCACCGCCCAACCCAACGTCCCCGTCACGGCGCCCGCAAGCAGCAGCACGACCAGCACACTCAGCACAACATTTCCCGCGCAATCCATCACCATCCTGATCGTGCCCAAGGCCTGAACCCCTCCACATCACCAACACAAAGACCGGCCCCCAGGGCCGGTCTTCTTTTGCGACAGAACGTGCGATCACAGAACCAGGGTGCCCCATTCATGACGCAGTCATGAGTGGGAAACCACGAAACTTCCCGGCTCAGCCAAAACAGCGCAATTGCCCGCACCCGACTTCGCCGGTGTCTAAATCTGAAGAGGAATTCACTGAGTCTGGAATCATATGGAGCCGACGATCGGACTTGAACCGATGACCTGCTGATTACGAATCAGCTGCTCTACCAACTGAGCTACGTCGGCCGATGAAGCGAGAGCCCCCAAACTCGGTTTGTGGGGTACAAACGAACGGGCACACTTCAAGCGCCGCGGTTCGTGTCTCTTTCGATTGTATCGTCGGGCCTGTATTCGGTAAAGCTGGACGCCTTAGGCAGCCAAAGCACCGCCTGCCGCGTCCCTTCAACATCCATTGCGAGAGGAGCCAATCAATTCGATGATGAACCTGACCCTTCTGCTCTCCTTCAGAATCGCCCTCGTCTGGGCAGGAGGTTTTTTGATCGCAGTGGCTGTTCAAGCCCTCTTGCCCGACCAGGCAGGCATCAACCTAACCGGCAAACAAAGTGTCCTCTTCATTCCCTTCAGCCGCATGGGCTTCTGGACTTGCGTCCTCGCCGCCCTCATCGTCACCGCCCTCGTAGTAGGCCGCGCCATGCTAGCCGACATAGGCTGGAACACCTTCCGCTAAAACACAGACCACTCTTCGACGTCGCATCCTTTCCAGCCCCTCCCCCTGGATAGAGCCCTCTCCTAAATCGTGTCATCGATGTGTCATCCTGAGCCCCGCAAGCTTGGGGCCATCACGCGTTCATCGTCCGTGGGGTAAGCGGGGGCGAAGGATCTGCTTCTGTCTTTCCTGCTCCGACTCCTTTTCACCTCCCGCCGAACCACACCCGCTATACTGCTCCCCATGCCAGCAGACCCCATGGAAGAATGGCGCCGCCTCACCACGCTCTACAGCGAAATGGGCGACATTGAAATCCGCGAACTCGCCGCTCAAATCAACGACCTCACCGAGACAGCGCAGCAAGCCCTGCGCGATGAGTTGAAGAAACGCCGCATCTCCGAGAAATCTCCGACCTCGCCCTCGACCGGCACGGAACCGGTCGACGACTCAGCGCAAGTTCATTGGGATTCTGAAGAAGATAGCAACCAGGACTCTGACGCCGCCGCAATTCGCTCCGTGGAATACACCTGGAAGACCGGACTTTGCCGCTGCGATTCAATCGATGAAGCAGCGCAGCGAGGTGAGATGTTGCGTCGTGCCGGAATCGAGAGCTGGGTTCAGCGTCCAGGTTCGCGAACGGTTGTGCCCTGGCTCGAGATAGGCGTGGGCGACATCCAAATCAACGTCGCCGCTGATCAGCTTCAAGAAGCCCGCGCAGTCATATTGCAACCCATCCCGCAAGACATCATCGACCAGCTCAAGGAAGACGAATCAGCCCCCGCCTACGAAATTCCCGTATGTCCCAGATGCAAAGCCGAAGACCCCATCCTCGAATCCGTCGAACCCTCCAACAACTGGCTCTGCGAGTCCTGCGGCTACACCTGGTCCGACCCCGTCCCCGACCCAACTACCCCATGACCCGCAACTTAGCACCAAAAACGGAAAGAGCCGCCCGGCAACAGGGCAGCTCCTTCCTCAGGGAGAATAGTTCCAACGGAGGCAAAACCATCAGAACTTTCTGGCTGCATAGTAGGTTTCGGGGGACCAGAGTGTCAAGAATAAATCCGGAGCGATATAAATGCCTTATTTGTAATAGTTTACAGCGATGCAGATTTTTCCAGCCATCACTCAATCTTCGCCATGCATTCGCCTTTTAAACTGCGTATTATGCCGAGTTTTCGGGGTGTTTTCTAGGGTTTACGACCGTTTTTCCACAGGCAAAATGCGAAGTTAACGGTTCAGATGCACTCGGTGATTCTTCTCACCCTTTGGTTTCAGTCCTCAAGATGGAGCCGGATGAATTCCACATCGTACATCGCAGAGATCGGCTTGCCCCGCGCGACCCGATAAAGCGCCCTGCCACCACCCAAAAAGAACCCAAGCAGGACCGCCGCGCTGCACCCGATGATCACCAGCATCGCAAGACCCATCAGGAACCGGCTGGTCTTCACGATCTCGTTGTCCCTCCCCTGCGACATCTTCGTCAGGTCGGCCGAGTAGTGCACCTGCGCCAGCAACTTGTGGCTTTCATCGGGAATCGCATCGCCACTCACCAGCGCCACAATCGGTCCGCTGCGGCTTACCTCCAGGGAGGCCTGGTCTGAATCCACCAGCGGTTTCGGAAACGCCGGTTGCGCACCGCTGCCTGCCTTGATGTATGCGCGAATCGCTTTCTCCTGCGCCTCCGCCATCTGCGGCGTCGGGTAATCGATAAGCGTAAGCGTGGCCGGTCCCGAATTGAGCGAGTAATTCGCCGTCACGGCCTCAGCATCGCGATCAAATCCCACAAGTTCAGGCGGCAGCACGCCACCCGCGCCCGCATAACCCGCCGGCCCCTGCGCAAAATGGGTCGTCTGCTTATCCAGCGAGCCCTGCGGCAAGCTGGCCAGAATCGGCGGCGCCAGCGCCCTGTTTCCCTGCGGCAACGGCAGATTCTTCGCCAGCTCCCGCATCTCACCCGCTGACATCGGCCCCACATGCGAGAACGTCGCATCCACCACCGTGTTGCCAACCCAGAACAGCACGTGATTCTTGTCCGACGTTGCACCCGCGCCGATATCCGCCTTCGGCCATCCATTCTGCCGGTAGAACGAATAAGCGCCGTACGCCCCGCTAACATCCTGGAATCTCAGCGCCTTCACATTCAGCGTCTCGTCACCGCGTTTGTAGCCAGCCAGTCATTCCGCCAGCACAGCCATACTCCTTCAACGCCGCCGCGCTGGCGCTGTCTAGTTCCGCTGCATCGGTCACAGTCTTCGGCTTTTCCGTCGCCACCCACCCTGCAAACGCCTCAGGCAGCAGCGGCTTCTCTTTGGGAGCGGTGGGCGACCCCGTCGTCACCATCATCGGAGTCGGCTTGGCCTGGGCAGGCTTCGCTGCGCCACTCTGCTGCGCATCAGCGCCCACAACCGCGCCCGCCAAAGCCGCCACCCCCACTGCCATCACCAACCACCGCATCCCGGATACTCCCCAGTCTCAGGCTACCACTCACACGCATGTCGCTATTCCGCGTGGCCCCATCGTGCGTAACCTGCAACCCCGCGCGTCAGCGCTCTCTTCTTTGACACCGTGGACCCCGGAAATGTTCGCTTCTCATCCAACACTCATCTGCATCTCTCTCCGCAAGCCGCGCATCGAACCCGGCATCACGGAGGAAATCTTCAAATGTCGCGTCTGTCTTTATATGTAGTGGGTCTCTCAGGGTTCGTAGCCGCGTGGGCCGTCTACCGTATGAGCAGAAGAAGAAGCCAATGCCCGTCACAAAAGCAGCGGAGATGCTGCAACAGGCATGGGCAGACCACCATACCACCGTCTGATCCGCAATCCCCGCGCTTCAGAAATCAACTCAGCAACCAATAAGGCGCAGCGGCGCTGTCCTCACACCGCCGGCAAACCCTCAGGCATCGACCCCTGCGGCAGCGCCGGCGGATACAGCAAATCCCCCAGCACCTGGTAGCGTCCCGCGTAAAACAGAATCGCGTACTCGCGTGTCGCCGTGCTCAGCGGTCCGCCCAGGCAAATGCTCGCCAGCACTGCAAAGCCAACCGCCACCAGCCCGAAGAACACCTGCAACATCACCCCCGCCGCCACTGCGGATCCCGTCGAATTTGCGAATGCCGAATGAATGCCGAGCTCCACTCCCGCCACTGCTCCCGCCAGCACAAGCCCCGGAATCAGCAGGATCATGAAGATGGCGATCATCGCAACAATCGGCAGAATCAGCCGCAAAATCGCATACACAAAAAACTGCCCCTTCTCCACCCTGATCCGCGACCACACTGAACTCCACGCTTCGCCCGCCGAAGCGTCCTCAAGCGCAACATGCGGCAGCATCCAGTCCCGCAGAATAATGTCCAGCGCGACTCCCAGCACGACCAGGCAAAAAGATAATGGGCAGCAAGGGAAGCATCAGCCCCAGCAGCATCGGGATATTCGGATGCCCGCCCGGCGGCACGTCATGAAACACGCGCCAGAATCCTGCTGCAAACGGAATCGCGATCAGTCCCACCAGCAGCAGGAAGCATGCCGCCACCCCGATATTCAGCCAGAAGAACCGCGAAGCCTGCTCCTTATAAAGTTCCCAGCCCGGCCTGATCAATTTGGTGTTGTGCACCAGGCAATGGAAGAAGGCAAACCGCAACCGCGTGATGAGGTAAAAAATCGCAGCCGCAATCACGCAGACCAGCAGAATCGCCGCCACACACGCTGCAATCCGCAGCGGAGGAATATCGCTCAGCGAATAAAGCATCGGCCCGCCGCTCGACGAAGAGCCGCCACCCCCACCGCCCTTTGATCGCGAAGACGAATTGAAATTGCTCCCCAGCCCCTCCGTAAGCAAGGCGACCAGCCCAAGCTTCAGAAACGTTCCCCACTTGAACGGCCTGAACAGAAAATCCTTCGTCCGTAGAACTGCGGGAGAAATAGCATCAGCGGCAGACATTGCGTGCATACGCTTGACCTTTCCAGGGAACCCAGCCTACCACGCCAACTACGCAAATCCCACCTCTACGGTTCCGCGGTTCTTTGAAAGGGCACGACTTCAGTCGTGCTGCAAAAGCCATCCATAAATTGTTTCGGGCTTCAGCCCCTGGAGGGACGTTTCCAGGTTGGCGCTCATTCACACGAACGTTGAGCACAGCGCAGCGGAGCCGAAACATCTGCGGTTGTCCTTCCCGAACCTTCGAGCAACAAGAATTCTTACTTCCGCATCCGCGGCCATCCGCTCGCTGGACGCTTTTCGTCCCCGAGAGACAATTCGACAATTGCCCCGCCCGAAACCCGGGTCCGCGTCCCGAGGGTCTGCGACGACCCGTTGTGCGGCTCCAACCGGTAGGGGAGGGGGAGTGTAAAGTTACGTTGTAAATGCGGAGGGCGATTTGTTGATGTTCGCGTCCGGATGAAACATAGTCTAAGAACACGAATCTTTCTCTTTTCACGTCTGTTCGTTTCGTTGATTGTGACGGCGGCAATGTTTTCCTTGCGCATAGCCGAAGGTGCTCAATCGAGGACCTCAACTTCAGTCGAGATCAGTGTAGACACAGGCAAGATCATCAACACCATGCGCGGTGGCATCGGAGCCTCCTGGCACGCAATAGAGCAGCCTATCCCGATCGGGCACGGCGGCAGCGGTTGGGGCGCCTACCCTCCTGCGGAAGATGAGCGTGCTTGGCAGCAGATTTACCAGCACGCCAATTGGCTGGGCCTCGACTGGAACCGCATCGAGATCGAGCAGCGCATCTACGAGCCCGAACGCGAACACTTCACATTCGATAGCCCGGAAATGCGGATTCTCTATCGCATCTTGGATTGGAACCAGAAACACGGCACAGATGTTTTCTTTCAGCAGATGTGGGTCAATGCCGCGTGGCTGGGATACCCCGGGTCCAACGGCGATCCCATCCTGCGCGTTCACAGTGCACCGCGCGATCTCGATGCATTCGCCAACGGCCTCGCCACATTGATGGAATATCTGATCAAGAAGCGCGGCTACACCTGCATCAAGTGGCTCAGCATTACCAACGAGCCCGGATCGAATTGGTCGTGGTGGCAGGGGGCCTCTCGCGAACCGTTGACGATCGGGGCGGGTTTGGCAGTTGTGCGCAGGGCTCTCGCGGAGCGCGGCCTCAACTTGCCGCTGTCAGGACCCGATGCAGGGATAGAAGTATTCAATGCGGCATTGAAGCCTGACGATGCGTTGCTGCTCGGGGCCTATGATTTCCACGACTACAGCCTGAAGCTTGATGTAGACAGTGGAGGGTCCTTAACAAAGCAGGTCAGTGACTTCTCCACCTGGGCGAAGTTTGCCCATGATCATGGCAAGCCGTTATTCATCACCGAATTCGGCTCCGCCGACTATCCCGTACCTCCCGATGATCCCCGCCCCAACAGCACGGAATCTGTCCTGGCAGCGAGCGAGTTTGTGATTCGTGGCGCCAACGTTGGGGTGGATGGCTTTAATCGTTGGAGCTTCTTGAATCGCGGCGATCTCGACGGCCAATGGCAATACGTAGATACCTGGGACGCAAAGAACAAGAAACTGCTCGAGGAGTTCACGCCGCACGCGAATAACTATTTCAGTGTGGGACTGCTCAGCCGTTTCATCGCCAAACACTCGACTGTTCTAGCTACGCATGTGAGTGACGCGCAGGTACAAGGATGGCAGCGCGTTTTTTGTGCCGCGTTTCGCAGCTCACAAGGAGGCGTCACTATCGCTGTTGTGAACGATGCGCCGGTTGAATTTGCGCTGAAGCTCTCTTGGGCAACAAAGCCGCCGCACGGAAAATTCTTCCGCTACCGGTACAACAAGGTGCAATACGATCGAGTGGATGTGAAGGTCAACCCTGAGCTCGAGTTTTTGCAGGCACCGGTCAACGGCTGGTCAGATTCCTTGCCGCCACGCAGCCTGACTATTTACAGCACGTACAAATTGAAGCACGATGATCCAGGAATTTTGGATGATGATCCCGAGCATGAAGATCATCGATAAACCGCAGTTTGACTGCCCGACTAGCCCTCGCAGGCGTCGATCCTGGATTGTTGCCCAACCGGAAGTTCAGCCAAGCTTCCTTACACGGCAGGCGCACCAACCCGCACCCCAGCCCACCAAGCCTCAAACTTCTCCAGCGCCCGCTCGCACACCATCCGGTGCCGCTCCTTCTTATCCCGCACCTTCTTCCGCACTTCCTCTTCCAGCGGCTCCAGCAAGTCAAACGTGATATTCGCCGGCTGAAAATCCTTCGCATCCGCATGCGTGATGTAGTGCACCAGCGATCCCAGCGCCGTCCCCCGCGGCACCGCCATCGGCTCTTCACCCCGCGCCAGCGAAGCCGCATAAATCCCCGCCAGCATCCCCGTCGCAATCGATTCCGTGTATCCCTCCACGCCTGAAATCTGCCCCGCAAACAGAATCCGCGGCTCGCTCTTCAGCCGCAGCAATTCATCCAGCAAAACCGGCGCACAGATATAGGTGTTCCGATGAATCTGCCCATAGCGCAAAAACTTCGCATTCTCCAGCCCCGGAATCAGCCGCAACACCCGCGCCTGCTCGCCCCACTTCAGATGATTCTGAAAACCAACAAGGTTGTAGCTGTCCGCGCGCACATTCTCCTTGCGCAACTGCACCACGGCCCACGGCATCTTCCCGGTTCGCGGATCGTTCAACCCCTTCGGCTTCATCGGACCGAAGCGCAGCGTATCGCGCCCGCGCGTCGCCAGCACTTCAATCGGCAAACATCCCTCGAAATAGTCGAGCTTCTCCCACTCCTTACTCTCCGCCGCCTCCGCCGCCAGCAGCGCATCCAGAAAGAGGTCATACTCCTCGCGATTCATCGGGCAGTTGATGTAGTCCGCCGTGCCCTTGTCGTAGCGCGCCGCGAAGTACACCCGCTCCATGTCAATCGACTCGGCATCCACAATCGGCGAAATCGAATCGTAGAACGCCAGATGTCCCGATCCCGTGATCCGCTGAATCTCCTCGCTCAGCGCACCCGAAGTCAACGGCCCCGTCGCCACAATCGTCAGCGCATGCTCGCCCGACACCAGCGAAGTAACCTCTTCGCGAATCACCCGAATCGCTGGCTCGTTTTCAATCGCCTCCGCAATCCGCCGCGAAAACTCCACGCGATCCACCGCCAGCGCATGTCCCGCCGGAACCGCCGTCTCATCCGCAATCCGCAACAGCGCCGACCCCGCGCGCCGCATCTCCTGCTTCAGCAGCCACGGAGCCGTATTCGGCGACTCGCTCTTCAGCGAGTTCGAGCAAACCAGTTCGCCAAACTCAATCGTCTGGTGCGCGGGCGTCAGGCGCGGCTTTCCGTCCACCATCGCGCGCATCTCGTAGAGATCCACCTGGCAACCCAGCCGCGCCGCAGTCAACGCCGCCTCCGGCCCCGCCAGCCCTCCGCCAATCACGCGAATCTTCATTGCGCCGGTTCTTCTTTCCCGGCCAGCCGCTTCAGCGCCTCGCCCGTCACGCGCACATTCCGCCACGTATCCAGAAACTCCGCCCCCATAGCGCTATAGAACTCGATGGCAGGCGTATTCCAGTCCAGCACTTCCCAGCCCAGCCTGGGACAATCCTTCTCCACCGCAACCGCTGCCACCCGTTGCAGCAGCGCCTTGCCGATCCCAAGCCCGCGAAATTCAGGAAGCACAAACAGATCCTCCAGATAGACCCCGGCTCGCCCCAGCCACGTCGAGTAGCTGAAAAAACAAAGCGCAAACCCCGCCGGTTTTCCGTCCTGCTCCGCCATCAGGCACCAGTAGTAGGGGTTAGGCCCAAACCCATCGCGCAGCAAATCTGCCTCGGTTGCAGTTACCGCATCCGGCTCGCGCTCATATTTTGCCAGCCCGCGAATAAACTCAAGAATCTGCGGCACATCCTTCGCCACCGCCGGTCGAATCGTGGTCCCCATATCGATATTGTAGGGTGTGATGCAGGCCACAAGAACTCGCAGCCAGCGCAAACTACCATTGTGAAGTGGGCAGCAACGGGTCGGTATACGAGACTCGGTCGTCCTCCGGCCTTGTGCTCAAGCATCCGTTGGATTTACCTTGGGTCGTGCCCGACAAGAGCGCTCTTTGCCGTACCAACGGCTTGCTTCAGTAACTGCAAGCCGAGGCGACTGCTTGCGGAAGCATCTTTTCAGGTTATTGATGTTCCCGGCGGTTTTCGCAGCGTCGAACTTGCCGACGCTTTGCGGCGAATCGCCATAAACGCATCTAACCTGATGAGTGAGTGTTTAGATTTGTTGATGTTTGAGATTCGTTGAAATTTTTCGATCGAGCACGCGGGCTGCTTGGCTCGCCCAAGCTCCCAAGGAGAAGAACATGAAACGTAAGATTTCGCTCAGGACCGGATTGCTCGGATTGCTGGCGCTCGCCACGCTGCCCTTCGCGCTCGCCCAGACTCCTGCACCCGCCAATGTTGGGGCCACAGGCAAGATTCACGGCCACGTGACGAACCCTACCGGCGCGTCCCAAGCCGGCGGTACCGTCAGCCTCCACAACGGAGGCAAAGAGGTTGCTAGCTTCACCGTAGACGCCAACGGCGACTACACCGGCTCCGCGCCTCCGGGCACCTACACCATGATTTATCGCACCCCCAACATGCCGGCGGACAAGCAAGCCGACAAGTTTGACAACATCAAGATCATCGTCGGGCAAGACACTCTAGCCGACGACGACATGTCGCGCAAGGAATACATCGACTCTCTCCCCGAAGAGACCCGCAAGCAGCTCGCTGAGATGAAGTCGCACAATGCTGAGGCAATGAAGGCCAACGCCGTCATCAAGACTCTCAATGCGGATCTTAAGACCGTGATGGCCGATATCCACGACGCCGACACAGCCCACGCCGCGGCCGTTCAGCAACTCGGTGCCTCCGCTTCCAAAACGGATGTCGCAGCCAAAGAGAACGAAATCAAGACTGCCAAGTACACCGACGTCGTGACCTCATGGAGAAGGACACCGCAGCTCGTCCCACGGAGTCCGTACTCTGGGCCTATCTCGGCCAGGGGCAATTGGGTCTCAAGAAGTACGACGAGGCCGAAACGTCATTCAAGAAATCCATTGATGCGGATGCCGCTTCGAAAAAGCCGCGTCCCGAAATCGAGGGCCTCGCCAACTCCGGCCTGGGCGAAATATACGCACGCGCTGGCAAAGTGGCTGAATCCGCTGCGGCGTATGATGCCGCTGCCAAGGCTGACCCAACCAAGGCTGCTTTCTACTACAAGAATCAAGCGGTCATCTACTCGCAGATCGGCAACAATGACGCCCAGGCCGCAGCCGCGGATAAAGCCATTGCCGCTAGTCCCAACGACGCGCTGCCGTACTACCTCAAGGGCCAGGCCCTCATCAGCAAGGCAACCGTCGACCCCAAAACTTCTCGGATCGTTCTGCCTGAGGGCTGCGGCGAAGCCTACCAGAAGTATCTCGAGCTCGATCCCACCGGCCCCTACTCCGCAGACGTCAAGGGCATCCTCGACTCCGCCGGCCAGAAGATCAACTCCAGCTACAAGGCCACCAAGAAGTAGTTCCTTCACCTTCTGCTCAACAAGGGGCGCTCCCGATCTTCAGGCGCGCCCCTTGCATTTTTACCGCGTGCATCACCACTAACCTCGGGTGCCCCAGGTCTCGCTTCTGAGACCTGGGAAAGCACGAACTTCTCCCGTCATTCGCGTGCATCACCATGATCTGGGTGGCAAACCTCGAACCCACGTCGTCTCGTATCTTGACCTGCTCTCTCCCCAGCAGACCCCGCCCTCCTGCATTATTCTTTTTCCAAGGGTTCCTCTCTTCCCCAATCCACCCTAGAGGTCATAATGCATCCCAGATTCAAGCTGGCGGTCATCACTCTCGTTTGTCTTGTATGTTCTCTTCGTGCCCAATCGCAAGCCCGCACCACCGGTGACGCTGCTACCATCGCCCGCCGCAATGCCATTGAACATGAACTCGAATCCGTGGCCATCATCGAACGAAAAGTCATGGTCCCCATGCGCGACGGCAAACGCATGCAGGCTGATATCTATCGCCCCAAAGATGAGACCAAAAAATATCCCGTCATCTTCTCTCGCACTCCCTACAACTTCAACTACTGGGACATCTCGCTCGGCGCCCCGCGCGATTTGACCGCCGCGCTCGACGCCGTCAAGCACGGCTACGCTTTCGTCGAGATGAATGAACGCGGCCGCTACTTCTCTGAAGGTGACTACGACATCCTCGGCGTCCCTCTCACTGATGCCGACGATGAATTCGATTGGATGACCGCGCTCCCCTGGTCCACCGGGAAAGTCGGCCTCATCGGCTGTTCCTCCACGGCAGAGTGGCAACTTAGCGTAGCTTCGCGCGGCAACAAGGCGCTCGCCACCATCATCCCTGAAAGCTACGGCGCCGGCGTCGGCCGCGTCGGTCCTTACTACGAACAGGGAAACTGGTTTCGCGGCGGAGCCGTGCAAATGCTCTTCACCACCTGGCTCTACGATGCAGGCCTTCAAACCAACGAAGCCAAGCCCAACTTTCCTCCCGGCACATCGCAGCAGTCCCTCGTCGAAGCCGCGAAATGGTGGGACCTCGGCGCACATCCTCCGCAAGTCGACTGGCCCAAGGCACTCGCGCACCTCCCCGAAAAAGATATCCTCGCCGCTGTTGGCGCACCCAAAGGCATCTACGCCGACAAAACTCCCTCAGGCCAGCCCGGCATGATCGAACGCACCCCCAACGATCCCATCCTGGTACAAAGGCGGCCTCTGGAACGACTCGATGCACATCAACGTCCCCGGCCTCTGGATGATGACGTGGTACGACGTCAGCGTCGCTCCCAACCTCGCCGCCTACAACTTCGTCCGCAGCACCGCCAGCCCCGAAGTCGCCAACGAGCAGTACGCCATCATCGCTCCCGTCCCGCACTGCGGTTACAAGCGCGCCGCCGAACACACCATCGTCGGCGAACGCGATCTAGGAGACGCGCGTCTCGACTACGACGCCCTCACCTTCGCCTGGTTCGATCACTTCCTTAAAGGCGAAGACAACGGCCTCCTCGCAAAAACTCCCAAGGTTCGCTACTACACCATGGGCCTCAACAAGTGGCAATCATCCGATACCTGGCCGCCCAAAGAAGCCAAGCCAGTCACCTTCTATCTCTCTTCAACCGGCCATGCCAACTCACTCGCCGGCGACGGCGCACTCGTCTCCTCAGCACCGCCCAAAGACGCAGCCGATAAATTCCTCTACGATCCCATGAATCCCGTACCCACTCGCGGCGGCAACTTCTGCTGCATGGGCGCCGACTTCAAGCCCGGTGCCGTCGATCAGCGTCCTCTCGAAGCACGCGACGACGTCCTCGTCTACTCCACCGGCCCACTCGCCGAAGGCCTTGAAGTCACTGGCCCCGTCGAACTCACGCTTTACGTTTCGAGCGACGCCAAAGACACCGACTTCACCTTCAAGCTCATCGAAGTCCTGCCCGACGGCACCGCATACAACATCGACGAAAACATCCAGCGCGTTCGCTACCGTGAAGGCTACGACAAGCCGCCCGTCTTCATGGAAAAAGATAAGGTCTACAAAGTAGCCTTCCAGCCTTCGCAGACCAGCACGTACTTTGCCCCCGGCGAGGAGCTTCGCATCGAGATCAGCAGCAGCAACTTCCCCCGCTATGACCGCAACCTCAACACCGGCGGCAACAACTTACGACGAAGTCAAGCCAGTAGTAGCCCACAACCAAGTCCACCACTCAACCCAATATCCCTCCACCATCACCCTCAGCGTAGTGAAGCACTGAGATCTGTTTCTATTTGCTCGCTCGGTATTAGCAGGACCAATGGGTGCCCCGGGTCTCGTTTTTGAGACCTGGGAAAGCACGAACCTTTCCCCTCATTCGCATGTGCCATTACAACCAGAGGTACCCATTCATGACGCAGTCTCATCGCGTCATGAGTGGGAATCGATGAGCCTCGGCGTCTTCTCAATTTCCTGCCTCTTTCAAAAAAGTGTCATCCTGAGCGCCGCACGCCTGGGGCCCCACAGATGATTCATCATCTGTGGGGTAAGCGGCGCGAAGGATCTGCTTTTGCTCTTCGCTTGCATTGGTACGAATATGGGCAGAAGTCGACGAACCGATCAAGCGACCCACAACCACTACAATTCCCACCATGAGTTCCGATCTCCCCAGCTACGAACAAGCAGCCGCCCTCGTAGCTGCTCACGCCCGCAAACTAGCCAGGCAGACAAATCTCCGCACCGAGCGCATCCCTCTTGCCAACGCCGCTGGCCGCATACTTGCCGTCTCCATCGCAGCCGACGCGGATCAGCCCCCCTTCGCGCGTTCCACCCGCGATGGATACGCCTGCCGCGCCGCTCAAGCATCCGCGCACAAGATCACTCCCCATCGCCGGATCCACGCATGCCGGACAGGCTCCCGCCGGTCCGCTCCCCCCAGGCAAAGCATGGGAAATCATGACCGGCGCCCCCGTCCCCCCCGGCGCCGATTGCGTCGTCATGCTCGAACACGTAGAAAGATCGGGTAACACTATCCGCCTTGCCCCCGAGCGCAAAATCAAGTCCGGCGAAAACATTGTCGCCAAAGGCGCACAGTCCCTTCGTGGCGATGAACTTCTAAAACCCGGCGCCAAGCTCGCCCCCGCCCAAATCGCCCTTGCCGCATCCTGCGGATACACGCACCTCGAGGTCTACGTCCGTCCCCGAGTAGCCATCCTCACCACCGGCGACGAGCTCGTTTCCGTCCGCTCCAAACCCGGACCCGGTAAAATTCGCAATTCCAACGCCCCCATGCTCGCCGCACTCGTAGCCAACGCTGGCGCCGAGCCCATCGTCCTCCCCACCGCCGCCGACACCGCCAAAGCCCTCGACAAGGCGCTCGCGCAGGCGATGCAAGCCGACATGCTCCTCATCTCCGGCGGAGTCTCCGCAGGCAAATTCGATCTTGTTGAACCCGCTCTCGCCCGCCTTGGCGCCACCTTCCATTTCACTGGCGTCCGCATCCAGCCCGGCAAGCCGCTAGTCTTCGGACAAATCCCGCGAAGCGGGGGACCGCCGACCGCGCAGGTCTTCTTCGGCCTCCCCGGCAACCCCATCTCCTCAGCCGCCACCTTCCATCTCTTCGCCGCACCCATCCTGGCCGCCCTCGCCGGCAGCAGCGAAACCCATCCCACGCTTCGTCCTTGCCCAACTCTCGAGCGACACCGACCGCAAAACCAAGCCGGGACTCACCCGCTTCCTCCCCGCATATTGCGAATTCGATCCATCCATCGCACAGCTCCCGCAAGTCGCCCTCGTCCCCTGGCACGGCTCCGGCGACCTCACCGCCTTCGCGCAATCCAACTGCTTCGTCGTCATCCCAGAAGACGCAGCCTTCCTCGAAGCCGGAACCACCGTCCACATCCTGCTACATTAAGAATCCAGAATGCCGAAGCCATCCAAGCCGAGCCTTTCCCCGGGGTCCCCTGCGACAGGTCTTCGTCGCAGGGGTGGTCTTTCCCACTACGACGCCGCAGGCCAGGCCCGCATGGTCGACGTCAGCGCGAAACAAGCTACGAAGCGCACCGCCACCGCCTCCGCCTTTATCGAACTCTCCGCTGCCGTCCTCGCTGCGCTCCCCGCAAACCCCAAAGGCAATCCGCTTGAAGTCGCCCGCTTCGCCGGAATCCAGGCCGCCAAGCGAACATCCGAGCTCATCCCCATGTGCCACCCGCTCCCGCTCACACACGTTGACGTCCAGGCCGACATCGTCGCCGGCGGAGTCCAAATCCGCGCCACCGCATCCACCACCGGACAAACGGGCGTAGAAATGGAAGCCCTCACTGCCGCCTCCATCGCCGCCCTCACCGTCTACGACATGACCAAAGCCCTCGACAAATCCATCGTCATCCGCAACATTCAGCTCGAACAAAAATCCGGCGGCAAATCCGGCGACTACAAACGCAAGTAGTTTCGCGATGCCCGAAGAAGCATCGATCCCTGCTCTGGATGCAAAAGCCTATGGATGTAAAAACAGCAATTCGCAACGGCGATGCAGTAGCTCTCAGCACTCTGCTTGCCGAGGATGCAACGCGGGCCAATGCGCTCATCCGCTGGGGCGGGGATCAGCGGAATCTCACCCATCCCCTCCACTACGTCTGCGACATGCTATTCGAGGGCAAATTGAAACGGGGCGCGGAGCTACCGCTGATCGACGCGCTCATCCACGCCGGCGCCGATCTCGACTTTCAGCGCAACGGCAAAGGCGATACTCCGCTGATCGGCGCTGCAAGTCTCGCCGCGGAAGACGTCGGCCTTCGCCTCCTCGATGCCGGGGCAAATCCCAAACTCCTCGGAATCTTCCGCGAAACCGCGCTCCACTGGGCCGCACTGCTCGGCGAAGAAAGGCTGGCGCAAAGACTCATCCCCATCTCCGACATCGATCTCAAGGACGCGAAATATCTTTCGCCTCCGCTCGGCTGGGCCATCCACGGCTGCTACAACACTCCCGACGGAAATCAGGGAAGACAGCGCGAAGTGGCTTCGCTTCTCGTCGCCGCCGGCGCAACTGTTGAGCCCGGATGGCTCCAATCAGACGACGTTCGCAACGACCCCGCAATGCTCGCCGCCCTTAGCAAAGGACTTCCTCGGAAGAGCAATCCTGCTTGACCGACTTGCAAATAGCGAACGACACCTACTCCGTCCGCAGAGCCCGCGCCGGATCCACCGTCGCTGCGCGCCTCGCCGGAATAAATCCCGCCAGCGCTGCCACCACGCAAATGATCACGACCCCCGCTCCATACACCACCGGATCGGCGACCGACACACCGAAAAGCTGGCTCCGCACCATCCGTGTCGCAAGCATCGCCAGCGGAATCGTTACTGCCATCGCGACCCCCGCCAGCAGAAGCACTTCCCGCAGAATCAGTCCCACCACCGTCACGCGACGCGCGCCCAGTGCCATGCGTATCCCGATCTCTCTCGTCCGTTGCGCTGTCGAATACGCAAGGATCCCGTACAGCCCGATCCCCGCAAGCAGCGTCGCCAGCAGGCCGAACACCGAGGCCAGCATCGCAATCGCTCGCTCCGCCATCAGATTCCCATCGATCGTTTCTTTCATGGTTCGAAGATTCTCCACGATCAGCTTGGGATCGATATCCGCTATCGTCGCGCGTATGCTCGTCGTTGCTGCGTCGGGCGGTTGCCACGTGCGCACATAGAAGGTGAGCCCTGCCTGGCGGGTCGCTTGCGAGAACAGCGTGTAGCAGGTAGGAAAAGCGGGATCGCGCACGCTTGAGTGCTTCACATCGCGCACCACGCCCACAATCGAAGCGTCTGTTCCCGGTTTGTTTGGCCGCGCCACGATTCTCCCCAGCGCCTGCTGTGCTCCGCCAAAGTAGTGCTTCGCAAAGCTCTCGTTCACCACCGCCACCCGTTGCGAAGTCGCTGTATCGCTCGCATTGAAAACCCGTCCAGCCACCAGCGGAACTCCCAGCGTTTGCAGATAGCCATTGCTCACCCACGGCAGCTCAACGTCGAACTCCTCATCGGGTTTGCCGCGTACCCCGCAGGGATCATGTCTCCCGTGACATTGTCGCCCGCCAGATCCGCGTCGTTGGTCGCTCCCGTACCACGCACTCCAGGCAGCGCGGCAATCGCATCCAGCACCCGTTGCTCAACCGGCAGCAACCTGGTTTCCCGGTAACCTGCCAGCATCGGATTCAGATTGAACGCAAGCAGATGATCAGTCGCGAACCCCGTTTCCACATTGCGAAGATTACGAATAGTCCTCACGAACATTCCCGCCGCCACAATCAGCAGCAGGCTGAATCCAATCTGCAGCGCCACGCACGACCGGCGAAACTTCAGGGATCCGCCGCCGCTTGTTCCAGTCCGTTGCTGCATTACCTCCGCCAGTCGCGGATTCCGAAACTGCAAAGCTGGTGCAAGACTGAACAGTAAGCTCGCCACCATCGTCACCACGAGTGACCAGCCCAGGACGTGCCAGTTGAGCACAGCCGCAAAGGGCAACCCATCCGGCATATTTGATGACAGCCGATGAATCAGCAATCGCAGAGCTTCAGGCGCAAGCGCCAGTCCCAGTGCAGCACCTGCCAATCCCAGAATCATTCCCTCCGCCAGCAGTTGCCGCAGAACCTGCCCGCTGGTGGCGCCCAGCGCATAACGTACTGATATTTCCTGCGCGCGCGCCGCTGCCCGCACCAGCAGAAGACTCGCCGACATTCACAACCGCCATGCCGATGACTAACAGCACCATCCCGAAAATGATGGTGAGCGGTGCCTGCATATTGCCCCGCATCGGACTGAATCCCTTTGCTCCCGCATCCACGTGCAGGTATGTCGCCCCACGAAGTCCTGTCGCGCTTTCGCTGACTGATCGGGCAACTGCTTGAACTCTTCGGTGCGCAAAGCACGAAAGAGGGGATTGAGTGAAGCCTCTGCCTGTGCACGGCTGACTCCCGGTTTAGACGCCCAGCGACGGCGATCCAGTAGGACTTGTGATCGCCAAGATATTTCCACTCCGGCGACAGCACCTGCTCCATCGAGAGCGGCACGTACACCGCCGGCGTATGGCCCCACACCATACTGCGAAATCCAGGCGCTGCCACTCCGATAATCGTGAAAGGTGTTCCGTTCACCAGCATCGTCTTGCCCACAACCGGCGCTTCCGCCAGATGCGACTTCCAGTAGTCAAAGCTCAGCACCGCCACCGGATTCGCCCCCGGAGCCGTCTCATCGCCTGCACCGAACAGCCGTCCCACCGCCGGCCGCACACCCAGAGTCTCAAAATAATTTCCGCTCACCAGCTCAGCCTGAACCGACTCCGCGTGGTTGTTCCATGTCACGCCCACCGTATCCCCCGCCTCGGCAATCAACCCGCTCAGCACCGAATTGCGGTCGCGCAGATCCTTGTACATCGGGTACGAGAATTCGTGGTGGTGACCCGGTGTGTCTCCGCCCTCCGAATGCAAATGCCCATTGCGTCGACCCGGCAAAATTCAGCACCACAAGTTCATTCGGGCTGCGCACCGGCAGAGCCTGCATCAACGCCTGATCGAAAAGGCTGAAGATCGTTGCGTTCATCCCGATCGCCAACCCCAGTGTCACCACCGCCATCGCTGTAAAGCCGGGATTCCGCCACAATCCCCGTAACCCAAACCGCAGATCGCGTCCCAGCGATTCCAGAAAGAACGAAGGCCGTTCCTCGCGGCACTCTTCCCGCGCACGCTCTCTGACTTCCAAACGCGATCGCCGCGCGCCGTCTCGCTTCCGCCTCCGGCATCCCCGCCGCCAGATTAGCTTCCACCTCGCGCTCCATGTGAAACCGAAGTTCCTCATCCACTTCCGCGCGCTTCTTGCCCGTAACAAAAAAGCGAATTCGCGACCACCATTCACGCAACATAATGTCTCCCGCCAGACACCTCGAGCTATATGCCCTGCAGCACCAGGTTCACCGCGCCTGTCAGCCGATCCCAGTTCTCGAGTTCCGCATCCAGCTGTCTTCGCCCAGCCGCCGTCAGCGCATAAAAACGCGCACGCCGATTGTTTTCCGATGCGCCCCACGTCGCGCGAATCCAGCCCCGATATTCCAGCCGGTGCAGCGCCGGATACAACGATCCCTGCCCGATCTGCAAAACGTTGTTCGACATCTGCTGGATCCTCTGCGCAATCGCCCACCCGTGTTCCTGCCCGGGTGCGAGTGTCTTCAAAATCAGCATGTCCAGCGTTCCCTGCAACAAATCCGTAGACGGCGCCATTTTTCCCTGCCACCTTCCCCATGACGTTCGACAACAGAATCTCCCGCTTCTTGTCGAATGTCAAGGGGAGGCAGCAAATGCCTTCGCAAACCCTTCTTTCTGATACAGAATCCATCGAAAGATGTAACCTCGTGCGGTAACGCCGTGCAATTCGAACGGCGAAGCCCGAAATGGAGCCGTCTATGGAAGAAGAACAAATGCGTCAAGCCCTGAATGCACACTGGCATGCGTCGGCAATCGGCGATGTCAACGCCGAGCACGACATTTACGATGACAATGCCATTTGCGACTATCCCCAGTCAGGCGAGCGAATCCTCGGACGGGCCAACCTGCAGGCCTTGCGAAGTCATCACCCCGGCAAGCCGTCAGGTTTCGAAGTCAAACGAGTGCTCGGAAAAGGCGATCTCTGGATTACGGAGTACACCATCATCTACCAGGGGCGATCGGCATACACCGTGAGCATCATGGAGTTCCGTAACGGAAAGGTCGTGCATGAGACACAGTATTTCGCCGATCCCTTCGAGGCGCCCGCCTAGCGAAGCCAATGGGTTCAGCGCATCGCGTGAACTCGAATCCGAAATACCAAAATCGACCTCGCCGTTAGCATCACTCCTTATTCGCATCGCAACGATGCGCTGGGATCGATGCGGGAAGCGCGTCGCGCCGGAATATAGCTGGCGAAAAAAGCAATGACAAGCCAGAAGAGTGGGAACAGTGACAAAGGTCACGGCATCGACTACTCCGACACCAAAAAGCAGCGAGCGCATCAAGCGGCTGACCACCAGCGCACCACCGATGCCGATACCGACTCCCCACAAGGCCAGGGTCATCCCGCCGCGAACGATCAGTGTTCATGATGTTCGCCGGTGTAGCGCCAAGCGCCAGGCGGATGCCCACTTCGCGGCTGCCTTGGCCAACCAGGTAAGCGATGAGCCCATAAATTCCAATCACCGCGAGCACCAAGTGAAATTGCCGCAAACGTTCCCAGCACCAGCATGATGAACCGACGGCGCGCCAGAGACTTGTCGAAGCGCTCCTGCATGGTGCTCACGTTGTAGAGCGGAAGATCAGGATTGAGTTCGTGAATCTGCTGCTTGACCGCGCCGGCCAGAGCAACCGGATCGTTGCTGCTCCGCATCACGACGTTCATGGCGCGCGTCACGTATTGCGTTTGAGGAAGGTAGATACGCGATGCGCGAATCCGAGTCCAGGGTATATTGCTTCACCCGGCCCACCACGCCGACAACCGTGATCCACGGAGAGTCTGTCTCGCTGATGCCTCCGATGTGGAAGCGCTTGCCAATCGGATCCTGGTTTGGCCAGAGTTGTTGCGCCATGTAGTCGTCGACAATCGCCACACGGGGCTTGTCGGCGACATCATCGTCGTTAAATAACCGGCCCTCGCGAAGAGGTATTTCCATCGCCTGGAAATAATGTCCGCTGACCATGCGGACATCGGCGTTGATGAACTTCTCGCCCGGCGGCGGCACGCGTCCCTCAACGGTGATCGGTCCCCAGGCAAACATCTGGCTCAGCGGCAGCGACGTGACGGCCCCTGCCGAAGTGACACCCGGCAAGTTTTCCAGCCGCTGCCAAAGCTCGTGATAAGCAGCGAGAACCGCCTGCTTGTCTTTGTATCGCTCGCCCGTCATCGTCAGTTCAAGGGTGAGAACATTACGAGGATTGAAGCCCGGATTTACGTCGCGCACGCGAACAAAGCTGCGAATGAGCAGGCCGGCGCCAATCAACAGCATCGCGCAAAGCGCAATCTCGGCGATCACCAGCGAGCGGCGAAGATTGTTCCCTCGTCCCCAGATCGCGCTGACGCCCGACCGAAGTGCGACTGGTGTCCTGCAGAGCGGTTTGCACGTCGCGCCGCGAAACCCGCAGCGCCGGCGCCAGTCCAAACAGAATCGCCGACAAAATGCAAACCATGAACGTGAACGCGAGAGCGGTCACGCCAATGCCGATATCGTTCACTCTCGGCACGCTCTGCGGGCCAAGCAGCCGTACCCAGTGCAAGGCAAGAAATGCCAGAGCGACGCCCAATGCACCACCGGCGAACGCAAGCAACACGCTTTCGGTCAGCAACTGGCGAACGATCCGCACGCGTGTTGCGCCCAGCGCAGTGCGCACCGCGATTTCCTTTTGGCGCGCGACGGCGCGCGACAGTTGCAGGTTCGCCACGTTCACGCACGCGATCAGCAGGACAAAGCCGACCGCTCCCAGCAACAGATACAGCGTGCGCCGAACGTTGCCCACCACCTGCTCAAGCAGCGGCACGATGCCGAACGTCAGGCCGCCGTTGGGCGGATACACTTCGGGAAAGTCATGCCGCAGGCGCGCCGTAATCGTGTCCATTTCGGCCTGTGCCTGTTGTACGGAAACTCCTGGCTTCAGCTTGCCCACGATGTTGTAGTCTTCGTGGTCGCGATTCTGAGCGGCGTTGGCAGGCGAGAGGAAGCGGCAGCAATATCTCGGCCTGCTCCGCGCCGTCCAGCGTCGGCATCACCTCGCGAGGCAACGAAAACGAGCGCGGCATTACACCGACAATTTCATACGGCACGCCGTTCAGCATGATCTTCTTGCCAAGAACGCCGGGATCGGAACCAAAGCGCCGCGCCCATGTTCCGTAGCTGAGCACGGCGGTGGCGGTTCGGTCTGGCAGGTCTTCATCGGCAACAAACAATCGCCCGAGCGCTGCTCTGCTGTCCCAGCATGGGCAGCAAACTCGACGAGACCCGGATCGTCCCAACCCGCTCCGGTTCGCCCCAGCCGGTGAGGTTGTAGTTGCCGCCGATGGCTATCGCGACCTGTTCAAAGCCATGATGACCGTTCTTGATGTCGAAGTATTGCGCGGTGGAAAACCAGTCTTCCGTGATGTTCAGGCCAGGAGAGCGGTTCCAGAGTATGACCAGCCGTTCAGCATCTGCGTAGGGAAGTGGCCGAAGCAACAGCCCGTCCACGATGCTGAAGATCGCAGTATTCGCGCCGATTCCAATGGCCAACGAGAGTATCGCCGCCACCGTGAAGGCGGGCGCAGCGGCCAGAGCACGAAGAGCGTGACGCACATCTTGCAGCAAAATGCTCACCGGGGAGTGATGACCCTCCGACGGCCAATGTACCCTAACCAACAAGCCGCACAACTATTACGGTTTGCGCTATAGCAGAAACTGGAACATACTGGATGCCATGGCGCGATTGTTCGATGACGACCCCACCCCCGGAAGCTTTCTTCCTCTCCATCGAGATACATTCCAAATCCTCGTATCGCTCGCGGATGGCGACCGTCATGGATACGCAATTCTGCAGGATATCGCCGAACGCACCGGTGACGCGCGAGGAATCACGCCAAGTACGCTTTACAGCTCAATCCGTCGTCTGCTTGAGAGCGGCCTGATCAAAGAACTGCACGAACGTCCCCAGCGCGAACAGGACGATCAACGTCGTCGATATTACCGGCTTACACCTTTGGGTCGTCGCGTAGCGGCGCTCGAGGCTCGTCGCCTGGAACGACTGCTACTCGATGCGCGCAACGGCGGTCTATTGCCCAAAAGGAGCTAAGGCATGAAGGAATCGCGCGTAGCTCTCTTGCTGTATCGGCTTCTCCTGCGACTTTACCCTGCGCAGTTTCGTGAGGACTACGAGACTGAAGTCATGCTCGTTTTTCGGCGCGAGTGGGGAAATCAACCCAGCCGCGCAGCCGCACTTTGGTATTTCATTACCGTGGCGACCGCTGTTCTGATCGACGCTCCCAGGGAGCATTTTGCAATGCTGAGGAGTGACCTTCATTACGCTTGCCGGAGGAGTTTTCGCAGCCCATGGTTCACACTAGTGACAATTGCTACGCTCGCACTCGGCATGGGTGTGAACTCCGCTCTGTTCAGCGTAGTGAAATCTGTGCTCCTTGAGAAGCTGCCATACGGTCACCCGGACCAGCTTGCACGAGTTTGGATTCGTAACCCGAAACAAGGCTTTGACCACGATATTTCCAACTGGCCGCGCCTCGAGGACTGGCGTCGCGCTACCTGCTTCAAATCTGTTGCAGGATTCACCAAGGCCCGACTGATTCTGACAGGAGGCACTGAACCGTTGCAGCTTCAAGGAGCTTCCGTCACGGCGAACTTCTTCAGCATGTTGGAAGTTAGCCCCGTTCTTGGGCATGATTTTGAACAAGGCGACGACCAGGCGGGACGACCGCGGAAGATCATTCTCAGTCACAATCTGTGGGTCAGTCGCTTCGGAGCCGACACGCAGATGATCGGCCGACAGGTTCAGCTCAATAGCCTTTCATACGAAGTTGTCGGGATTGCGCCGCCGCAGTTGCGCTTCCCCGAACGTGATTTGGATTTCTGGACTCCCCTCTCGATCGATGACCGCACGCGCCAGGATCGGGGAAACTTCTGGATGGACGTTGCTGCCCGGCTCGGCGATGGTGTGTCCCTCCAACGCGCCCAGAGCGAGATGGACGCGTACTCCCGCAGCTTGGCTGAGCAGCATCCCGAAGACCGTAACATCGACGGAGCTGCCCTCGTGAGCTTGCAGAAAGACCTGACGGAGCAAATCCGGCCCGGGCTCATGATCCTGAGCGGGGCCGTTGTGTTTATTCTGCTCATCTGCTGCGCAAATATTGCCGGCATGCTTTCCGCACGAATCGCCGATCGGGCCCATGAACTGTCGATTCGCTCAGCTCTTGGAGCGAGCCGCAGCCGAGTTGTACGGCAGTTGATTACGGAAGCACTCCTGTTGTTCGTTGTTGGGGGTGCCGTTGGAATGGCGATAGCATACGGTGGAGTTTCTCTGCTTGTACGACAGGCACCGCCGGAACTCCCACAGTTGCGGGATACGAAGCTGGACCTCACTGTGGCGGCCTTCACGCTGGCTGTTTCCGCTGCCGCCGGTCTCATCTTTGGTGCTTTGCCGGCAATGAACGCTTCCCGTTTTGACGTCGTGCGAAATATCCGCCAGGGCGCACGCGGACTTGCGGGCCATCTCGACAGCCGCAGCTTGCGCACGGCCCTCACAATCTGCCAGATGGGGCTTGCGATGATCCTCCTGACGGGTTCGTGGCTTCTCATCCGCAGTTTCCAGCGCATGCAGCAAGTCCCTCCCGGGTACGACTCCCGAGATATTTCAATTGCTGAAATGCAACTTCCGCGAGCCAAATATGGAGATCCGCAAGCCATCGACTTTTATACCCGCTTGATTGAACGGTTGGAGCATATACCCGGAATTCAATCCGCCGCGGGAATCACCAACTTCTTCCTCGGTCGTCTTCCTGACTCGGGCGCATTCGGAATTGAAGGCCGCTCGGAAGTGATCACCCGTCCCCTGACCCTCGACGTGGTGACCCCGGGTTTTTTCTCGACCATGAAGATTCCGCTTCTTCGTGGCCGGTTATTGGATGGAAATGATCGAACCGGCACATTGCCCGTAATACTGATTAACGAAACGACTGCAAAACGTTACTGGCCCAACGCTGATCCACTCGGACATCGCATCACGTTTGAGAAGCCCGTCACGCCAAAATCGGTCTGGTATACGATCGTTGGCGTTGTTGGGGATACAACACGAGCTGGTGCAGACCAACCGGTTTTTACAGAGTCTTACATTCCCCTGGCACAGAATGCATCGAGGAAGATGGAGATCCTGATGCGAGGCTCGAGCGCCCACAGCGCGCTTGACGCTGCTGTCAAATCACTCGATCCCAATCAGCCCGTAATTCATTTGGCCAGCCTCGACGTCGCCTTGGGCGAGAAGACTGCTCTTCGCCGGTTTACTACCTTTCTGCTTACCCTCTTTGCTGTCACTGCACTTCTCATCACCGGCGTAGGCCTTTTCGGGTTGATTTCCTATCTCGTTATCCAGCGCCAGCAAGAATTCGGCATTCGTTACGCCCTTGGCGCCCGACCGGCGAACGTGCTTTCGCTTGTTGCATCGCGGGTAATGCTGATGGCCGCCGTCGGTCTTGTGCTGGGCACAGTCGGAGCATTCTGCCTCAGCAACCTGTTGAATACGATGCTATTCGGAGTCGGCCGCCTGGATGCGGGAAGTTATCTCGCAGCGGCCGGAGCACTGTTATTAATATGCTTCTCCGCCGCTGTTTCTCCTGCACTCCGGGCGATCCACGCCGATCCTCTGATCGCGATGCGGGCCGAGTGACTTCGCTTGTAAGTGAATAGTTCCGCTACCCGAAATTGATCCCGATCGCCGGCACCAGACCAAGCAACTGGCGCTCCGCTGAGCTGCGCTTCAGCCGTTTTACCTCGATGACGGCGGCTTCTCAGCACCCGCAGGCGGAGCCGGATGATCATGATCGTGATCGCCCTTTGGCGGCGAGAATATTGGCGGATCGAGATGGCCACGATGGCAAGTGCCACAAGCCACCGGCACGCCCGAGTTCTCCACCTTGTCGATATAGTTCGCGTTGATCTCTTCGACCATCTTGTACATCAGCCGCGCCGTATTCTTCTCCGGCTTCGAGTCATCCGCATAGTTCAGCCGCGGCTTTCCATTCCGGCCAATGTTGTTGGGATCGGCCGCGTGGCACGTGCTGCACTCCGCACCAAGCGACGCCTCCCACTTGTGCATCAGATCGTGAACCTGCTCGCCAGTCATTGTCTTGGGTAGCACCTTCAGATTAGTCGGAGCCGGGTGATTCTCGTGTTCATGAGCAGCAGGAGCACCTGCAGGTGGCTGCTGTGCGGCCGGAGTCTGGGCAACTGCGGAAATGGCGAAAACCACAAACACCATTGCTGCCAATAGGGCAGTGTAAGACGGGGAAGAAAGCTTCACGTGCAAATTTCCTCGCGAGATGGAATGGACTCTATTGTACTGACGGATAACCGCTGCCTTTGGTTGACCTAACTGGCCAATCTCCGCGGTCCTGAAACACAAGCATGCCCTCGCAAAGCAAACCGCAGCGGCCAATCCACTGCATGCCTTATTCCGATGCGCGGCGTAATCACCATCTTCGATTCAGGAAACCCATCATCCCGAACCTGCAGCTGCGATTCGGTACTCGTCACGTCCAAGCCGTTATGAAGCGGTCGCGTCAACCCCAGCGCCAGGCACAACCGGCTCGGTCCTGACGAAATCATTCGCGCCGGCGCATCCTCATCCAATCCACGGTTTCGCGCCATCTGCTAATCCCCACCACAGGTTCCAGAGCACGCAGCAGTATGCATCCCGCCAAGTCCCTCGCGCTCGCAGCTGATGTTCATGCAGAAATACTTCCCGTAAATGAATACACATACGCATGCCCCGCCGGCCCAAACAGCACCAGGTTCCGCGGTGTAGGCCCGCGATGTGTATGCGCAGCCGGATCTGGCGGATCGTTGTGCGGCCCAAGGTACGCCTCGACCTCGACGATCCGCCCCGCCAGCACTATCCGCCGTCCGCGTTCCGCGCCACCAGCAGCTTGCCCAGCAGCTTCGGAGCAACCCTTTCCGGCGAATCCTCAAAGAATTCGCGCGAAACCAGTCGCCCCGGCAGCGCTCTTGCGGTCTTCGATGCCTTTATTTGTGTGCTTTTTGCCATTCCTTCACGAGAGCCAGCACCTCTTCCGCATGACCTTCCGGTGTCACTTTCGGAAAGATATGGATGAGTTTCTGGTCCGGCCCAATCAGGAACGTGGTGCGTTCAATGCCCCACACTTTCTTGCCATACATGTTCTTTTCCTTCAACACACCAAACTGATTGCATACTTTCTCGTCTACATCAGCAAGGAGTGTATAAGGCAGGTCATACTTGGCCTTGAATTTGGCCTGCGCCTTGGGCGTATCGCGCGAGATGCCAAGTACCACTGCACCCGCTGCCTGAATTTTCTTGAAGGTATCGCGAAAACCACACGCCTCAATCGTGCAGCCAGGCGTGTCGGCGCGGGGATAGAAGAACAGCACCACCGGTTTGCCGGCGTAGTCTGAAAGGCTTACAGTTTTGTCCTCGTCCGTCTGTAGCGTGAAATCAGCGACCTTCTGGTTCACTTCCATGGGAAATTCCTCGTATCGTCAGTATGGTGGATAGAGATTTGAAAAGGCATGTTCGTGTGCATTATTTCCGAGAGGTAGGTTCGGTGTCATCGCAGGTCTTCAAGACTGGTTTTACCAGACAAACATCGCTCGCCGTAGCGCTAGTGCTTGCGGCCACAGCCGCCTGCGCCCAATATCCAGGTCAGATATCCAAAAAATCCAAGAGCACACCAGACCTGCGCGCCATCGCCGTCCTTGAGTGGACTGGCGAAGAGGGCAAGCCCAAAACCAGCCGCCTCGTCCCCGTCACCGTCTATGATGGCCAGGCTCTGCAAGACGGCAACGTCTACCTCGCTCGACCTCAGCCTATGGCGCTGGCTTACGAAGTCGAATACGAACTCGAAAAGAACGGCACCCCTTTCGGCCTCTACGACATTAAGAAGGCAGGCCAGGAGCAGGGCCTGTGGGTAGGTTACGGTTCATGGAAGCCCCTGCCATCCGCGAAACTCGCGACTCCCAAGCCCGTCATGGATGAAGGCGAAGGCTTCGGCGCCACCGATGACAAACCGGTCCTGCATCGCAGAGGCGGAGCCAACTCGGGCAGCACCCAAGACTCCGGCTCCTCCGCACCATCCGCTCCGCAGGACCCCGACCGCCCGACGCTCCACAAGAAATCCGGCACCGACGACTCAACCAACGCGGGCGCAACTCCGCCATCCGATCCTCCGGCATCTGATCCTGACCAGCCCACGATCCACAAGACGGATTCAACTCCTGCTTCGGGCAGCTCTCAAAGCACAGACCCCGATCGACCGGTGCTTCACAAAACCCCCGAAGGCTCCGCAAATTCGAGCGATGGCAACCATCTCAGCAGTACCGATCCTGACCGCCCAGTTCTCTCGCGCGGCAAACCCGCCAGCACCGGCCCTGACGTTCAGCCCACCCTCATGGGCCTTCCCACTGACATGCAGCAGGCCGTAGCCGTCTCCGATGCGAAAAGACGCCCCGAACACCCCTGGACCTACGACTGGGCTAACCCCGAGGACGAAGGAAAGATGAAAAAAGCCTTGGAGGAAATTGCCCGCCAGGCACTCGGACTCAAGACGCCGCCTCCTGCGCCGCCAAAGCGCGCTGCCACATCCAGATCGCGCACAAAACCAGTCCCTCCGCCTGCGCCGCCTCCTCTCATAGAAGAGAAGTTCCGGGTCTTCGAGCTCGCATACGGCTCCGGAGCCACGATGGTGCTCTCGGCTCACACGGATGCTCCTCCCGCCGAGCGCAAATTCGTCACCCTCATCGCTCAGCCTGATCTCTACGGCAATCCGCTCGTGCTGCTCAAAAGCGTCACTGACGCCTCGCACCTCGACGACACCCCGCGCATGCGACTCGTCGACGCAGTCGACGCCCTGGCCGACAATCGCGGCGTATTGCTGTTTGAACTCCGCGGCAAGACCCAGCGGCAGTTCGCGCTCTACCGGGTGCTCCGGGGCACGGCAGAAAAGATCTTCGTTACCGGCGGCGGCGAATTCGGTATCTCCCCCGGAGAATAAATCGACCAACGCGTCATTTCCTTCGGTGCGGTGAGCCCCAAATTCGCCCGAAATGCACCATCCACAGTTCAATCGACCAGTTCGCTCGACTTGTCTAACCCTGCGAGTTTCATCGGATTGGAATTGCTATGTAACTTTTGTGACATTGCTGAATATCTGACCGTGAGAAGAGTCCAAGCTCCTATACAATGGAAGTACAGACTGGCTTCTCCACACCCCCCCGTCTAGAGGAATTAGCAACGAATGGCATCAATTGTTTCCGCCCCTTCTCCCGCCAACGCCCACGACGAAGCAACCAAACAGGTTGCAACAGAACAGGAACTTTCGTCGCCTGTCGGGAGGATTCCTGCTAAATTCCTCGTCAAGATGGGTAAAGCCGCGACCATCGATTACGGGATCAACTGGACGACCCTGGCCATCATCGGCTCGTTCCACGTGGGCGCTCTAGCAGCTTTCTTCTTCTTCAGCTGGCAGCGTCTGGCGGTTATGGCGATCCTCTATGTGCTCGCCATCAACGTGGGCATCGGCATGTGCTATCACCGTCTGCTTACCCACCGCGGCTACACGACTCCCAAATGGGTCGAGTACGTCATGAGCATCTTCGCCACCATGTCGCTTGAGGGTGGACCCATTTTCTGGGTATCGACGCATCGCGTTCATCACCAGCTCAGCGACCAGGAAGGCGATCCGCATACCCCGCGCGAAGGTGGGTGGTGGGCGCACACCGGCTGGATCCTCTTCGGCGAGGCTCTGCATGGACAGGTCGAAGTCCTGAAGCGTTATTCGCCGGATTTGAGCCGCGACAAGTTCTACCTTTGGCTCAGCAAGTATCACTGGCTCCCCATCACCGTCAGCGGCCTGCTCCTGCTGGCCGGTGGCTGGATCTGGGGCGGATGGGTCAACGGCGTCGCCATGGTCCTGTGGGGTGTAGCGCTTCGCGTAACCCTTGGCCTGCATGCCACCTGGCTGGTCAACTCCGCGACGCACCTGTGGGGCAGCCGCCGATTTGAAACCCGCGACGACTCGCGCAACAGTTGGTGGGTTGCACTGCTGACGGGCGGCGAAGGCTGGCACAACAACCACCATGCGCATCCCGTCTCAGCGCGCCACGGCCTCAAGTGGTACGAGATCGATCCCAACTTCTGGGGAATCTGGCTGCTCTCAAAGATCGGCCTCGCCAAAAAGATCCATGTAGCGAAGTACGATCCTGCAGATCCCAAGCCCGCCGGCCTCTAAACGCTTCGAGTCGGCCCCAAAATCACAACGGCCATTCCTTCTGGAATGGCCGTTTGTATTTGACCCCGTTTTCTAGTTCCGCAATTTCGCCCGGATCCAGAGTGTGCCGAACACTGGCAGCGCGACGAGCAGCACAATCAGGCCGGCAGGGAAGCCGACATAGAGATAGCTGTCGGCATAGTTCACCGAGTGATGGCCAATCAAATTCCACCCGAGCAGAACGAAGATGGTTACCGTCGTCGCTGTAAAGAACGCGAAAAATGCGGAAGCAACCGTCAGCAGAAGGCTCTGGAACAGGCTGAATCCCTGCAGGGGAAACCCAAGAAATGTGCCGCCGGGGTGGCGCTGGCCATGCGCTGTTTGCATCGTCGCGACCTCTCTCGTCTAGAATACAGACTTATGCCGAGCACCGCGCAAATCGAGCTTTGGCCCGCCGAGAAGGTGGCGGCGCAGGCCAGCGTTGGAAGTGCTCCCAACGGCATCAACTTCGCCGGGTGGGGTGAGACACGTATCAGCGAGACTGACCTCGAGCGGTTGGCCGGAGCCGTCCCTGCGCTCCTTGCTCCCGCGTTGAAAAGCCGCGCCTACTACTTCGTCCCGCTGGCCATCGCCGATACAGGCGAAACCATGATCGCGCCCTCGTACACCGTCGAACTCGGTGATCGCGCCGTGTGCCATCGCAACGCGACCTTTGGCGCCACCGAAGCCGTTTTCCTCTCCACTCGCCTTGTCGAAGACCGCTTCGGGCTTGCCTTCGAATTCTTCATCAACGTGGCGCACAACTTTGCCGACGTCGCCGGCGTGCCCGAGAGCTTCTCCCGCCTCATCTGGTCGCAGGCCGAGGCGCAGGTGCGCGGAGAAACGAGCCAGGATGCGTGGGAAGCGCGGCGCCGCGCACAGGACTCGCAAAACGGACAGAAGACCATCGATGAGCGCTCGCGAACCGCATTCTACGACGCGGCATTTTCAGATGCCCTGGCCATCTACATGCTCTCGCTCGCAGTCGATTTTGATTACCACGATCTGCGCGAGCGCGAGTATCCGCTCCTCGCCGCACCGGCGCTCGCCGAGCGCCTGCGCCACCTCGCCAGCCTCTTCCCGCCCAACCCCGGCTACGACTTCCAGATCCTCTACCGCCGCAAAGGCTAGATCGCTGATCGCGGCTCCTTTGATAGAGCGGGAATGGACATCACAACCCTGCCAATCATTGATTGTTTCAGCTCGTCTTCTCGATGTCGGGCAGCTTCCATGTCTTATCGAAGAGTGCTTTCTGCGGTCCGTAGAAACGGAAGAGGACCTCGAAGGCGCCGTTTGCGTCGGTGGGAATCCAGTTTGATTCTTTTCCGTTGGGTGCCTTGGGCCCAAAGTGGATGTCCACAGAGCCGTCGGCGTTCTTCTGAAGCCCTGAGGTGGTGGAGGCGCGGCTGGACCACTGCATGTTGCGGATAAGCGCGTGCGTGGCGCGATCGTAAGCGGTGGCCGACCAATACAGAGTGACCGGGGCGTTAGCGGGTACGTTTAGACGATAGGTGCCTGAGCCTTCGAAGGGCCTCCCCGCCTTGTCGTTGATCGTCATCAGGTAATACTGGCCAGCTCCAATGTGTTTTGCGCTGAAGTAGACGAAGGAGTATGTAAGACCCCGTGTATCGACGGGATAGATGTCTGGTTCTGCGTAGTCCGACTGAATGGCCTTAGCGAATTCCGGCGAGGCGGGAAAGGCCCAGTGGGTGCCTTCATTGAAAGGCTCCGCGAAGACATTTTCATAAAGCGACCGGAGCAATGCGTGGGCCTCGAGAGCGGCCTGCGTGAGGATTTCCTGGGTAGCAGAGTCAGGTTTGAATTGTTTGCCTTTCTCGATGCCAATGGATTTGAGCGGATCGATCATTGCCTTGTCCCGGGTCAGCCAGGGCTCTATCTGGACAATCCGATCGAGTGACTCGAAGAACCGCATGTCGTACGGAATGGTGGCATCGAAGACCACGTCGATGGCATCGATGAATTGTGTGGCAGGAGGCTGAGCAGCCTGCGAGAGTGGATAGACCTTGATCCGTTTGCCATAGGAGACCGCATTGGCGATATCGGTGTCACTGCTGCTCTTCAGGTTCGAACGAAGGAGTGCATAGCTCTTGTAGGTCTCGGAAGGCATGGCGATGTACCCGGGCGGAACCTCGTCTTTGTAGCCGGGGGGCAAGATGAGGTACTTGCCGCCCTTTCCCTTGTCCACACCGGCGGGGCCAACGTCCTCGATGGCCGTCTGCCAGCAGTCGTCCACCGAGCCGGTGATCGAGCCGTCGTCGGCGGGTGGAATCTCCAGCACCACCGGCCCGACGTCCCGCGTATTGAAAAACGGCATAAGGTAGATCGTGTCCGGGTTGGGCGTAAGGGTCTGGTTTTTCCAGGTCAAGGGTCGCGACCAGTAGACGACCTTGTTGCTGCCCTCGCCGGCTTTGGCATCGTGGACCATTGCTTGATACATGCGGTCGAAGTTCACCGCGGGCATGCCCCAGATGACAGCTTCGACGGCACGGCGCTGAATGGCGCGTCGTTTCAGATCAGCCGGTGAGAATTCGTTTGTGCGCGCGGACGGCGCGGCGCCGCCCGAATCGGTGGCGGACGCGACTGTCTTCTTCATATTGGCCTTCATGATCGTGACCTCGTGGTTTGGGGAAGGGTGGGGTTACTCTGGCGCTATCTCGCCATCGAGCCGAATGATGAGAAGAGCTAGCACTGATTGAGGTATTCAGCTATGAAGTTTCACTGTCTTTTTCGATTGCAGTCGGGCGCATGGGGAAGGGGCCTCCGTCTGTTCGCGAACTCATCTTTCGGCTCGCATCTTACCGAGGCGGGTCTTTCGCAGGCATCTGTCAGATTTGCCAGTTCCCATGGTTCCTAAAATGGCGACGCGCACGAAGAAGCGCCGAAATGGCCTTGCAGCGGTAGAATGCGCAGATGGCACAGGAGCTTCCCGAAACCAAAAGCACTCAGGACAGTCCACCGCATGCCGGCATGGTCTGGATACCCGGCGGAACCTTCCGCATGGGCTCTGAAGACTTCTATCCAGAGGAGCGGCCAGTTCACGAAATCAGCGTAGACGGCTTCTGGATGGATTCCTTCGAAGTCACAAGCGAACAGTTCGCGCAGTTTGTTGCGGAGACCGGCTATAAGACCGTCGCGGAGCGCGACCTGAACGCTGCGGACTACCCCGGCGCTCCACCCGAGAATCTTGTGCCCGGATCCCTGCTCTTTCAGAAGACGCGTGGCCCGGTCGATCTCAACAATTACGCCAACTGGTGGGCTTGGGTGCCGGGAACAAGTTGGCGTTTTCCGCGTGGGCCAGGATCCTCGCTCAAGGGTCTCGAACAACACCCTGTTGTCCACGTCGCGTTTGAGGATGCTGAATCCTACGCGAAATGGGCGGGGAAAGAACTGCCGACCGAAGCCGAATGGGAGTTTGCCGCTCGCGGCGGCCTCGACGGCAAGGCATTCACGTGGGGAGATGAGCATTTTCCGGGCGGCAAGCCGATGGCCAACAGTTGGCAGGGTGAGTTTCCCTGGCAGAACCTTCTTGAGGACGGCTACGAGGGAACTGCGCCCGTCGGATCGTTTCCGCCGAATGGATATGGTCTCTACGACATGGCTGGAAATGTTTGGGAGTGGACCTCAGACTGGTTTGTCCGTCGCCACGCCGACGAAGTAGTGGCGCCCTGCTGCGGCCCGGCCGTCAATCCGCGTATTACCTCGCCTGAAAAAAGCTACGACCCCGCGCAGCCGCAGTTTCGGATTCCGCGCAAGGTCGTCAAAGGCGGCTCCCACCTGTGCGCGCCGAACTATTGCCTGCGCTATCGTCCCGCTGCCCGCCAGCCGCAGATGATCGACACCAGCATGAGTCACCTCGGTTTCCGCTGCATTATGCATAAACCGGCGGCAAACGCGTAACACTTCACGTTTGCCTCAACGCTGCCGGCTTTACGTCGCAAACAGATTCGTGTCGATAAACTCGTTGCGAAATTTGCCGTCGGGATCGAGGCGCTTGAGCATGGCTTTGAATTCGGCGAGGCCACTGTATTGCGCTTGCAGTTGTGCAGGCGGGATGGTGAAGAGCTTGGCCCAGTGCGGGCGCGGGCCGAAGGGCTTTAGTTGCGCTTCGATCTGCGGCAGGATCTTCTTCACGATCTCCCACTCCGGTTTCCACGTGAAGTGAATCGCCAGAGAGTCGCGCTTGTAAGCCGTGCTCATCCACAAATCGTCGGCGGCGATCGTGCGCAGTTCGGTAACGAACAAATGCGGAGTGATCTGGTCGCGCAGTTTCTCAACCGCGAGGATCGCCTCGTATCCGCGATCGCGCGGAACGAAGTACTCGGTCTGCAGTTCGCGACCGCTTGAGGGCGTGAAGTTCATTTTGAAATGCGGCAGGCGTTCGTACCACGGGCCCGGAATGCCCATCTGCTCGGTGCAGCTTTCCGCCGGATGCCCCGTGATCGGATGCAACTTTTCGGTTGCACGTTTTGCGCCGTAGAATTCAGCAGCCGATTCATGCTTTTCGCCTGGCTGCAATTTGCGCTTGATCCACACCTGCGTTGCCTGGTGGTGCTGCCAGTCAGTGAAGAGGCTGACGCTATAGCCGGCGCCGAAGATGTTATCGAAATTGTGCGCGAGCTGATCGAAGCTGAGATTCTGATACACGGTCTGCGCCACCTGGAATGTAGGCAGCAGGTCAAGCGTTACGCTGGTCACAACGCCCACTGCGCCCAAGCCGACAACAGCGCCGAGGAACTGATCCCCGTCCTTCGCGCGCGAAAGACGAATCACATCCCCACTTGCCGTGACGATCTCAAGGCCGCTAACCGCAGTCGCCAGGTTTCCGTTGCGGATGCCCGAGCCGTGCGTTGCCGTAGCGATCGCTCCCGCAACCGAGATGTGCGGCAGCGAGGCGAGATTGTGAAGAGCAAAGCCGCGCGCATCGATTACGGGGGCGACCTGGCCGTACTTGACTCCTGCGCCGACGGTGACGGTGCGGGCCTTCTCGTCGATTTCAATTTGATCCAAATGCTGCAGCGATATCTGATTCTGCGTGCTGTCGGCAATGCGATTGAACGAGTGACGCGAACCAAGCGCACGAAGCTTGCTGCAACTTTTTACCACGCTACGCACTTCATCCACGGTGGCCGGCGTGTGTACATGATCGGTGCTGTAGGTGATATTGCCCGCCCAGTTCTCGCGTGGAGCGGGCTGTTGTTGCTGTCCGGGTGCAATCCGCGAAATCATGCTGCCGGCCACAATCGCTCCTGAAGTTTTGAGGAACTCACGCTTGTTCATGTATTTGGTTTGACCTCGCATGACAAAGAAGCTCAATCTGCGTCCGACAAGAATAGGTTTCAGGCACAGGCTGAAGCAACAGGGAATTGGAGAATCTATGCCGGAGGAAGCTCGCTGGTCGATGCCGAACTCAGCAGCTTGAATCCCATCTCGCCGGAGTTCCAGTCAACTGCGGCGTGGAGCAGCATTGCAGGCCACAGAGATCCGGTGAGGCTGACCACGATGGCCAGGATCAGACCGATCATTGCTGTCTTCGGCACCTGCGCAACACCGAGATACACATGGCCGGCGCCGAAAATCACCGAAGCGAGTAATACCGCAGCGATGGGCCCCATCCAGGCGGACAAATACCAGGTGAGAAATCCGCGGTAGAAGATCTCTTCGCAGCATCCAGCAGTTGCGGAGATGAGCCAGAAGAGGCGGCGCTCGCGTTCGGTATGCGGAATGAGTGGCTCGCCGAACTTCAGTGCTTTGCGCACCCGGGCCCGGCGGTCAGGGCGGGCGAGCAACGCCCGACGCTGCCAAACCAGCGCTCCGATCAAGAGGACAACATAGACAATGCCCAGGCCAAGCCGCAATGGGGTGTCCCCTGTGAGGCGAAGATCAGCCAGCGATCTGCCGGCAAAGACCCAATAGAGGATCAGGCCAATTGTTGGAATCCATTCCCCGGCGATCAGTTTCCGGTAGCGATCGAGGCGCGCGTTCCTGGCCCCTCTCGCCAATTCAGCGAGGTAGCGAGGCCAGCTCCACGTCCATTCCACCAGAGGGATGGCGAGCAGAAGAGCGAAGACTAGATGGTCGACAATCGTGTGATGGATCATTGACTTACGGTACTAATCGGTTAACAAAAGATAGCAGCAACAAAGGGATCTGACAGAAATGGTACGCTCTGGCGCTTCGGGCTTTATCGCAACTTGACTATTTAGTAACCTGTAATAGATGGCCAGTTCGTCGGCCCCGGCCTGATAAGGAGAAGAGTCCAATGGCAGAAACCCCGAAAAAACCGACCACCCGGAAGAAGACCAGCGCGTCTGCGTCTGCACCGAAAGCAATTGCACCCAAACGGAAAGCCACGGCTTCCAAAGTGACCGCGATCCGGGTCTCGCATGAAGAGATTGCACGGCTCGCGCACAAGTTCTGGGCCGAACGCGGCAGGCAGCATGGTCACGACGCCGAAGACTGGCTCCGCGCAGAGCAGGAGTTGCGCGGCAAGGCCTCGTAAGATCCATTTCGGCAAGAGATCGCAGGGACTAATTGTGTCATTCCACTTTTTAATGGCTTGAATACGCTACCCGGCCCTCGGTAATCGTCCAGCGAACTTTGCCTTGCATCGCCCATCCGTCGAAGGGAGTGTTGTGCGCCTTGGACCGTGTGTCTTTGGCGTGATACGTCCACTCGGCCTTGGGATCGAACACAACCACATCGGCAAAGCTGCCGACCGCCAGCGTGCCGCGGCCTTTGAGCCCGAGCAGTGCGGCAGGCTGCGCGCTTAGAAGGCTGAGCACGCGCCCCATCGGAAGTTTCCACTCCTTGTGCAGCCAGCGCAGGCAGAGGCCCAGTGCTGTCTCAAGGCCCGTGATTCCATTGGGCGCGTTCTCAAACTCCACTTCCTTCTCGTGCGTCGCATGCGGCGCATGATCGGTGGCGATCGCGTCGACAACTCCGTCGAGGATGGCTTCAATCATGGCATCGCGATCCGCGGCCGAACGCAACGGCGGATTCATTTTCGCGTTGGTGCTGTACTGCCCAACGTGCTCTTCGGTCAGCAGGAAGTGATGCGGCGCCACTTCGCAGGTTACGCGGAGTCCGTTGCGTCGCGCCTGCCGCACGGCTGCAATGGCCGCTGCGGTTGACGTATGCGCCACATGCAGATGTACTCGCGCATCGCGAAGTTCGGTAACGAGGCGAATGTCGCGCTCGACGAGGCTGCTTTCGGCCTCAGTGAGGCATACCGCGCAGCCCCAGCTTGAACGCAGTGGGCCCGGCATTCATGCTGGCGCCCTGGGTCATGCGCGTATCTTCAGCGTGCTGGATGACGCTCAGCCCGACGCGCGCTGCAGCGGCAAGCGTCTCGCGCATCACACTGTCTTTCAGAATCGGGTGACCGTCATCCGTAACAGCTACTGCGCCGGCTGCCTTCAGCGCTGCGAAGTCGTTGAGCGGCCTCCCCTTTTGATCCGCGCGTTGCCGCCCCAATCGGAAACACGCGCACCGCAGCGCCGCGCTCCGGCGCCAGCATCCAGCGTGTGATCTCCGGCGAGTCATTTACCGGCGTTGTATTCGGCATTGCGGCGACTGCGGTGAATCCGCCGGCAGCAGCAGCTGCGGTCCCGGTCGCGATGGTCTCTTTGTAGGCCTGTCCCGGCTCGCGGAGATGAACATGAATGTCGATCAGTCCCGGAGCAACGGTGAGGCCTGCGGCATCGAGAACTTCAGCGCCATTGGCTGCTTTCAGCTTGCCCGGTCCGGCGATCTCGACAACACGACCGTCCTTTAAAAGGATGTCTTTGGGCGCGTCGACGCCCGCACCCGGATCAATGAGGTGCCCATTACGGATCACGAGTGCGCTCATGCCTGGCCTTCCTTTCCGGTCTTCGCGAGTGCGCGCTCCACAACGGCCATGCGAATGGCTACACCGTGCCGGACTTGTTCGAGAATGGCGGATTGCGCGCCGTCCGCAACTCCGGCGGTGAGTTCGAGACCGCGAATGATGGGCCCGGGATGCATCACCACCGCGTTGGGTGCCTGTGCGGCAAGGCGCTGACCGGTCAGCTGGTAGGCGTCCTTGTATTGCGCAAGATCGAGTTGCATGCCCGCAAGCCGTTCCGCCTGGATGCGCAGCATCATTACTACCTGCGATTGGCGCAGTGCGGTTTCAAAGTCGCGCTCGACTGAAATTCCGGGGCCGGCGTTCGCTGCGGAATCCGGCAGCAACTGCGGTGGACCGCACAGCACAACCCGTGCACCGAGCCGTGGCAGCAGCAGCATGTTCGAACGCGCTACGCGGCTGTGCAGAATGTCGCCCACAATCGTGACGGTGACGCCGTTCAGCGTCTCCGCGGTGAGCGTCTCCACTCCGTAGCGCAGATGCGCGAGGATGGTCCGCAGATCGAGCAGTGCCTGCGTCGGGTGCTCGTGCATGCCATCGCCCGCGTTCAGGATCGGCAGTCGTGTGACTTCTTCAAGTAACCAGGGTGCGCCGGAAGAATTATGCCGCAGGATGATGGCTTCAGCACCCAGCGCGCGCAGAGTGAGTCCGGTGTCTTTCAGCGTTTCGCCTTTTTCGATACTCGACGAAAGACTTGATACCAGAGTCGTGTCAGCGCCCAGCCCCTTTGCCGCCAGTTCGAAACTTGTGCGCGTGCGCGTAGACGACTCGTAAAACAATAAGGCTACACGGCGTTTCAGCAGGATGCGGTCGCGGATCAGTGGATCGAGGTTCTCGAGCACCGTTGCGCGGAAGAGCAAATGGCTGACGTCATCAATGGTGAGATCCTGCACCGAAAGCAGCGAACCGGGATTGTAAGGGAACGGCGATGCGGGAGGCTGCGGCGTGTGAAGCTGGCGGCGTACGGGTGGTGTTGGTGCGATAGCAGTCATACGATCCACGCTGGGAACCGGGCTGTCTTCCGGTCTGTTTTTGCCTTCGCCGCGGTTCCTGCTTTTACTAAGGGCTAAGAGCTAACGGCTGATAGCTGTTCTTTTCAGTCCACCCGCTCGACCAGCAGCACCTGCTCGTCGTTATCAACCTCGTGAAACTTCACTTCAATAATCTCGCGGCTGCTTGTTGGCACATGTCTGCCCACATAGGTCGCCTCAATCGGAAGTTCGCGATGTCCGCGATCGATAAGTACCGCGAGTTGTACGCGTCGTGGACGCCCATGATCGAACAGTGCATCGAGAGCGGCGCGAATGGTGCGGCCCGTGTAGAGCACGTCGTCGCATAGCACAACGTCGCGGCCCTCCACGTCGCATCCGATGCGCACCGGGCGTCACCACCGGGCGAACACCCGCCGTTGACAGATCGTCACGATAAAACTGGATGTCGAGCGTCCCCGTGTCGATCGGACGCTTTTCAATGCCGGAGATCAGTTTGCCCAGCCGTTCCGCCAAGGGCACGCCGCGCCGCTTGATACCGATCAGCGTCAGGCCCTCGCTGCCGTTGCTCTTCTCCACAATCTCATGGGCCAGGCGAACCAGAGTACGCTCGACTTCAGAGGCGGACATCAGCCTTCCCTTCACGCGCAGGGCAGGTGCAGTAGTTCTTTCGCTCATAGGCTCTCTCGCGCCGGTATCTCTCGCCGGATCATAGAAGGCTCCACGGTTACGGAGCAAGTGTGGAGAAGTGGCACCAGTCACTCTGACGGAATTCGTCCTGCCTCAAGCAGTACGGCCAGTGCCTCTTCAGCGCCGCACCTCTATTAACCGGTTCTAAACCTCAGGCTGCCGCCGCCGCGCCAGCATGCGCGCTCCCAGCGCGCCTCCAGCCACTGCAAACAACACCAGGAATACACAGTTGAACGCGATTGAGAACGTCCAGACAGCCGCATGACCTTCAGGGGATGCAAGCCATGACTGTATGTGATCGAACGTGCCCCGCAGCTGTGCTGCGTCGGTCGCCGCCATGCTCGACATTGATTCGTGCGCCTTCTGTTCAAACGCATCCAGAAAAGATTGGTACATCGAATCGATCTGCCCTGACTGGTGCAGAATCACTCGTTGTACAAACAGCCAGATGCCGCTGGCGCCAAACGCTATCCACCCGCCGATCAGGCCCGTCACCAGCCCAATGCGCGCTCCGGCGCCCAGGGTGATCCACGCTGGCCGTTGGCTGCGCAAATAGAGCGTCACTGCCGCCGCTGCTCCTCCGGCCATCCAGAAGATGCCCAGCGTGCTTAGTGGCGAAATCCCTGAAGACAGCAGTCCCGCCGGCACTGCAAGGACCAGAGCTGCGCGCAAGCCCTGCTTCCAGTCAATAGAGCTGGCATCCCGCACGGGTTCGGCCATTCGATCCGAAGCAGTGGGTACGGCGCCATCGCCCTCCGCGCTGTAGACCAGCTGAGGCAATCCACACGCAGGACAGTAGGTGCTATCTGCGGGAACAACTTGATGGCAGCGAGTGCAAGTGATCTCCATGCTCAGATAAGGCTATCGCATTGGGGAAGGGAAAGTTGGTTTCGGCGGGACTTCTTCTGACTGAACACAAACGCAAACGGGAGCGGGCCGGCGCTAAGACGCCCTCTCCACGCCTGCCCGACGGGTCGGCGCAACCGGCAACAGGCGTGCCTGCCGGATCCGCGCATGCCCTCTGCTCTTACAGTTGCGGCAGCGAACCGGATAGCGAAGCGTAAGCAGACCAAAGACATCGGAGAAGCGAAAATGAGCTCGACGCAGATTACTGGACCCGCATTCCTGGCAGTAAAGAGACATCCCAGCCTCCTGACTCAACTTAGCGGTTGAAAACGAGGCCCCATTTCGGTTCAGTGTGACACAACTATGGGCTTGAAAGAGGTAAAAATCCGGAAACGAACCATCCGTCACTTTGAATCTACTGTCTTTATTTGCGAGATTCGGAGACTTCAGACTTGGCCAGCCATTCATTCACGGTTTCTTCTACCGCCTTGATAGCCTCTTCGAGCGTAAGTTTCGTCGAATCGATCAGAAAAGCATCCGGAGCGGGTTTCAAGGGAGAATCCGCGCGGTTCCGGTCACGTTCGTCACGTGCCCGCAGGTCTCGGATCACCTCTTCTGGAGGAGGAGCCGGTTTCACTTCCGCATGGCCGCTTCGCCCGCTCTGGCCAATCTGGTCATAGCGCCGCATGCCGCGAACCTCTGGAGCCGCGTCCAGAAAGATTTTGACCTCGGCATTCGGAAAGACGACTGTTCCAATGTCTCGTCCTTCCATTACAACCCCGCCGCCGGCCCCCATCTCCTGCTGCCGTTTCACCATGGCCGCACGGATTTGGGGGTAGACGCTTACCCGCGATGCCGCATCTGTAACCATCTGGTTGCGAATTTGTCCCGTCACGTCCTCGCCATCCAGCAGGACGCGATTTCCCTCTTCGCCCGGTTCCAGCTGGATGTCGGTCTCTTTGGCGAGACGCTCCAAGGCTGCTGGATCGTCGAGCGGGAATTCGAGACGGAGGGCCTTCAAGGCGAAGGCGCGATACATTGCGCCCGTCTCAAGGTTGAGTAAGCCGAAATGACGGGCCAGGTGTCTCGCGATGGTGCTCTTTCCCGCACCTGCCGGCCCGTCGATGGCCACTACGAAGTTTCGCTTGGGCTTCTGCTCGGGAGCTCCGTCCAACCTCATCCGCGCTTTTTCGTCCCTTGCTTGCTTCGACTGTTAAAGAACCGTTTGCCCGTTGTTCCCGGTCGACCGGCTGAGGCCAATGCGGGACGGCTCTTGCGTGCGGCCGGCCTCGCATCTTTACGTGCTGAAGCGGTCTTGGCAACTGCCTTCACGCCCTTGGCATTGCCGGTACGCTTGCTCCACGAAGGACCCGTAGGCTTGCCACTGCGGCGCGCACCATTGCTGCTTGAAGCGCGTGAAGAAGGCGCCGTCGACCGTGTTCCGTTGCTGGTATGCGACGAAGTATGGCTTCCGTTCTGCTTTGCGCTCTTCGAAGCGCTCCAACGAGCCCCTGAAGCTGGGCGGGTTCCATTCTGCGTCCGAGCGGACCCGGAGCGGGTATCAGAAGCTCTGCGCGCCGGCCTTCCATTGGACGTAGACTTCGACGGCCTGCTCGAACCGGTTGGTTTCCGATCATGGCTCTTGGAATGGCCATTCGAGTTCCCGTTCGACGCCGGACGGCTGAAGTGCGGACGCGCAGAACCAGAATTCCCGTTTGATGCCCCGTTCGTTGAAGAGCGGCGAACCGGTGTCCGGGAAACATGATGTTCTGCCGGGACGTGTGCCTGGACATGTGCTTGGTCGTGTCCTTGCACGTGATCGTGCGTATGGACTGGAGTAGCCGGCGGCGGAACAGCGTGCTTCTGCTGTGCGAACGGCAATGAGATTGCCGGACTTGGCGATTCCTCGTCCCGCTCAAACGAACGAAGGAAGTAGGCCGAAGCGGGCATCGACGAGCTCGAGTAAAGAGTCGACACCGGCTCAAACTCCGGCAGCGTTCCCGCTACGTAGAAGTGCGGAGCATGCCCAAGGGAAATCGTATGCACTTGCCTGGTCGCCACAAGACCGCGAATGACCTCCCGTATCTTGCTGCGGGCTGTCAGAGGCGCAAGGAACAGCTCCACATCTTCCATGCTGGCGGCGATCACCGCCTGCAAATAGATGGAGGCAAGCACTGAAATTGCCGTAACCTGTGATGTCGAAGCGCCCTCGGCGATGGCCCGCTGGAAGCGCGCGCGGAGCAGCTGCCACTTGGCCGCCTGTCCCCGAGCTGCAATCACCGGAATGATGCGCAGCTGCTGCCAGAGCTCAGTAATCGCACGGATGACGGCAGATTCGGAGACTTCCCGTCCCAGTGCCTGCTTGAGGTGGGAGACTGTGGCGTCGCCACTCTCCAAATGCTTGTAAACATGCACCGCGAGCTGCGAAACCTGGCGCGATCCGGTCAATTGCGGACTGCGGCGCCAATCGCGGTCGCCGCGAAGCGCGTACACGTAGGGCAGAACCCATGCGGCTACCACAAAATCGGGCTGCTCGCCGGGCTGCCCATGCAGATTGAGCCTTACTGCAACTCCTCATTCTCAAGTCGAACAAGAAGGTCTTCTGCGTGCGCTATGGTTTTCGGGTCCGGGGTCGCTTCCGGCCGTCCAGCGACGGCTTCAACAAAAGAGGGTGCGACGGAAGAGGAAAACTGCCGCCTGGGCAAAAAGAGACAGAGTCCGGTCTCTTCAATCCAGGTACGGGCCTCTTCCAAAGTCAAGGTGCCAAGGCCGTTTTGGCGCATCCGTTCAGAGCGCGCCTGCACTAATTGTTCCGATGTCAAAGAAAAACCTCACTTCCGGGTTGGCAGTACGGCAATTTACGAAATCACGCAGCCATGTTGATCCAGGTGCCAAATCGTTGTTTCTGTTGATCGCGCCGACTTGGAATTCGCGCCACCGACAACTGGATTCCCTAAATCGCTTTCGCGCCCGGCACCCCTCACGCCTAAGCGCAGGATTGCCACCCATGTTCTATCTTAAATGCCTTTTAAATTCGATGGAAGGCCCGCTGAATGTCCTTCCAGGAATACAGCAGAGCTATCGGACGGCCGTGGGGGCAACTTGTTGGATGCTCGGTCTTTGCAAGTTCCAACAATAGCCACTCCATTCGCTTCGGGTCAAGGGGGGTGTTGATTTTGATCGCGGAATGGCATGCGATAGAAGCCGCAATCCGGGTGCGCAGGGTTGTAAGATCCTCATTTAAAGCGGCTTCGCTCGGCCCTTCCGATTGCTCGATCACCTGCGCGAGCATGCGTTCTAGCGCCGAGCCCTCCAGACCCACCGGAGCGGCCTTTACCGCAAGTGTATGAGGCCCAAAGGGTTCTACATCAAAGCCATTTCGCTCTAATTCATCGGCGATTTGCGCAAAAATCACCATTTGCCACGGATTTAGCTCAACCAGAAGCGGCATCAGAAGGCGCTGCCGCTGCACATTCTCTACTTGCCGGTCCCTCAAAATCTTTTCAAAAAGCACCCGTTCGTGTGCCACATGCTGGTCGATGATCCATAACCCGTCCTCGCCCGTGGCCAGAATGAACGATTCACGAAGCTGACCCAGCGGCCTCAGCGATCCAAGATGATTAAGGTTCGCAGCGGCCTGTTCGGCTTCCACCTGGGCTGTTCCTGCCCGTGCCGCTTCCCGGCTTGTTACTCCATCGAGGCCGTCGGGCGAACAGCTTTCATGCCCCGCTGCATCCGGCGGTGCATCCATCAGTGCTGCCGCCACTTGCCGCAGGGCCTGCTGCTCAATTTGGCCGGCGATTTCGCTTTCGCCAAAAGGCAGTTTGCCGGGCACAGGCATTACCGGCTGAGGCGTCAACTGAAATGCCTCCGACGGATCAGCGTTGCCGGCATCACTATCAAGGCGATCTTCCGGCGCACCTGGAATCCGGGAGATAGGCGCGGGAATCAGCGAGGGGCTTGCGGCCGGTGATGAATCGAGCGCCGCCCTGAACCCTGCAGCCGGGCGTGCGGCGATAAGCGCATTCCTTAAACTGTCGCGCACGAAATCGTGGATCAGGACTGATTGCCGGAAGCGCACTTCGGTCTTTGCCGGGTGAACGTTGACATCCACTTCCTCCGGCGGCATTTCCAGAAACAGGAGCACCACCGGAAAGCTTGTGGGCGGAATGATGTTGCGATACGCCTCCGCAATCGCGTGCAGCAGCAGGCGATCGCGAATCAGGCGCTTGTTGACGAAGATGTAGATGGAGTTGCGATTGAGCTTCTGCAGTTCGGGCTTGGAGAAAAACCCGGTGAGCCGCAGAGTTCCGGGCTTGCGGGCCGGATCATCGGGATCGCGTTTCCACGGCGGAGGCTCAGGCAGTCCGGCGCGATCGAGTTGCGTTCGGCAGCGACGGGCAGAAGTTGCGCGAGTGTGTCTTTGCCGAAGATCTGGTAGATGCGCTCCGCCGGTCTTCCGACGGGCGGCGCGAAACCAGCGTGTGCGAAGCCGAAAGCAGTTCGAAATGCTTGTCAGGATGCGCGAGAGCGTAATGTGTAACCAGCGCTGTTACGTGCGACAGCTCGGTCGATTCGGCGCGGAGAAATTTGCGCCGTGCGGGCGTATTGAAGAAGAGATCGGGCACGGCGATCGTGGTGCCGCGCGGCAAAGCGCCATCGTCCACGTGCGAAATTTTGCCGCCGGCAATCTCCATGTGCGTGCCGGGCCGTCCTCGCCAGTCGAAGTCTCAAGCGTGACGCGCGAGACAGAAGCGATAGAGGGCAGTGCCTCGCCGCGGAAGCCGAGCGTTGAGATCGAGAGCAGTTCGTCGGCGGAGCGCAGTTTCGAAGTGGCGTGACGTTCAAACGCGAGCAGCGCATCGTCGCGCTTCATCCCGTGGCCGTCGTCGGCGATGCGGATGAGCTTCCGGCCCCCCGCTTCCACCTCGACGCGGATGCGGTTGGCGCCTGCGTCGAGCGCGTTCTCCAGCAGCTCTTTCACCACGGACGCGGGACGGTCCACCACCTCGCCGGCGGCGATCTGATTCGCCACCTGGTCGGAAAGAACGCGGATGCGCCCCATGAGAAAAGGGTATCAGTGGAAAGCGGATAAGGAATCGGAACACTGAATGAGAGAAGAGGAAAACCGGAACACAAATCCGGCAAATGAGAGGAGAAACAAAAAAGCCAGAAGCGCGATGCTCCTGGCTTTTGACAGATGATTTCTTCGCTACTGCAATCGCGAGGCGGGGGAAGATTCTTTCTGCATCTGCTCGAAGCAGCTCCAGGCGCGATCACCGTCCGACCCTCTCACCGGTGCAAGATTGCAGATGGCGAAGCAAAGATTCGCGAGCGCGAAGGTGGTGGACACATGCCAGAACAGCAGAAGCAGGGCAACGTTGGTGAGCGGACCAGCGAGGGAGACGAGCATATTCTTCATCGGCGACCCAGCTTCCCGCACGATGTACATCCCCTTCATGCACATCCCAACACTCTTCACTTTGATCCCGACCATCAACGAAGTCACAAGATGCCCAAACTCATGCAGGACCATCGCTAATATGCCAAGCAACATCGTTCCCGCAAGGGAGAGGAGCCAGTGTGTAAATAGATAGTTCATATAATTCGCTCCCTTTCACTCTCATCTGATGTGCCTGGAGCGCGCGAGGATGTACTCAATTGCGGATAGTGCTCAGTTGAAATGATGGAAAGATGAGTAACCATGCGGTGGTTACGTGCAAGGATGCGCGCATGGTTACTCCGTGAGTCGCTCTTGATTCCTGCGTGTATCGCGGTTCATCCAGCGCAGTTAGGTAGCTCTCTTTGATCGCTGCAGACTCAGCAGATCGAGAGCACGGCGGCCAGCGCGACGCGACGAATACTTCCGTTGCATCCGTCGCGAATGAAACGAGGACGCCGAGCTTAATCACTCCGTCGCGTATGTTGCTTCCAAACTGAAATGGTTCGATTCATCAACGCAGATGAAATCACCACTCACCCATGCAACCCGTACGAGCAATGCAAAGAAAGTGGAGATCAAAATGTCGCGGTGATTTTCAAATCGGAAACGCCGAAAACAAAAATGCCGCCCAAGGCGGCATTTCGTTGAGGCGATTCCGGCGGGCTAGATCCCGACGCCGAATTCGTTCGATTGCTGATTGCCGGCGCTCGAGTAGAAATCATAGGGTGTGCGCTTATTGAACTTGTAGCGCATGCGAAGTTCGCGGCCAACGTAGAGGCCGAGGGCGGCAACGGTCACACCGACGGAGAACCATCCAATGACCTTGAGCGTCTTGCTGTCCTCTTCGTCGTCGAGGAGTGTCAGATTGCTGGCTTCTGCAGACATAAACTGGACTGGTCTCCTATTTCAATGATAGCCCAACTCTATTTGGACGCATCCCCCGGTCAAGAGGTGAGGCTACCACTTTCGTTGGATGCGTTCCTCTAATAATATGCCTGAAATGGATACACCGAGGTGTGTCGTGCCTCACACACTGCTGCGAGGTTCATTGTGCCTTAGATACTTGAGCGAGCCATGAATGCTTTGTTGCATGCGGAAGAAAACTGGCGAGGAACGAGTTTACTGCAAGTTATCGCAGTTCGTCCCGCGTAAATCCCTGTTCGGTGTGGGCGAGCAAGTATTCATTCGCCACCTCGGAGCCGAAGAAGGCGGGATCGTCAGAGTTGAGGGTGACGAGAAGCCCGGCATCGAAGTAGCGGCGCAGCGGATGGGCGCAAAACGACGGACAAACGCCGGTGCGCACGTTCGATGTCGGGTTCAACTCAAGCACAACACGCCGTGTTCTCAGTTCATGGAGGAGCTTCGGGTCGTCCACCGCCGAGAGAACGTGGCCAAGCCGTTCCCGATCCGATGTCGAGAGCCTCCCAGATGGCCTCTGGTCCGGTGGTTTCGCCGGCGTGGTTGGTGAGGCGCAGGCCTGCCTCTCGCGCAGCGGCATACATCTCTCGAAACGGCTCCGAGCCGCAGCGCCGTTCATCGCCACCGAGTCCAATGCCGATCACCGAAGGGTGGTTGGCCCGAAGCTGTGCGGCTTTTCGGAAAACCTTCTCGGCTTCCTCAAGCGGGAAATGGCGCACGGCATCGAGAATCCAGTAGAGCGTCACGCCGAGTTCTTGCTCGGCACGCAGGCGGGCGCGTTCCAATCCTTCAAAAATGGGATCGAAGCAGTCGGCATCGGGATTGCGCCAGTGATAGATGACGCCTACAGAGATATACACCTCAGCGTGGACCACTCCCTGCTCGGCAAGATTCTGCGCCATGCGCCACGCGGCCAGTTCGTAGTCCTCCGGCGTGATGAGGCGCTCGCACACAGCCTTGAACGCGATCAGAAACCCGGTGAAATCGGTGAAGTGGTACAGGGCCTCGGCTTCAGAAATCGTGATCGGAATGGCATCGTGGCGCTGGCTCAACTCCACGAGCGTGGCCGGAGTGATCGTGCCTTCGAGATGAAGATGAAGTTCGGCCTTAGGCAGGCGGCGAATGAACGCCCGAATACGTCCATGGATCCAGTGTAGGCGAGTTCACGCGTAGGTCCCACTCAATCAACCTTCGACAAAGCGCGCATTCAACCTTTGGCTGGAGCCTTCGTGATTGTGATTCCCAACCGCGAATAGGGCGCAAGGATTTTCTGCTTTGTCTCCGCAGCGACGATCATGCCAGTGATCTCAGAGAGCGGAGCAATGACATAAGGCGAAACCGCATTCAGCTTTTCAGGCGAAGCAAGGACGATTGTTTCAGCGGCGCTGGCGCTCAATGCTCTTTTGACGTGCGCCTCCTCAAAGTCGCCGGTGGTGAGCCCGGCCTCGGGATGGATCCCGGTCACGCCCATGAAGTAAATCTCGGCGCGGATTCTTGCGATGTTTTCAATTGCCGGAGCGCCTACGGCAACCACGGAGTGTTTGAAGAGCCTGCCTCCGATGAGAATCACTTCAATGTTCCGATGTTCCACCAGTTCAATCGCGATGGTCGGGCTGTGGGTCACGACCGTTGCCTTCAGATCCGCTGGAAAATGCCGCGCGATCTGGACGCCGTTGTCCGCCGTCAAGAATGACGACCTGGCCAGCGCGAACCATTCCAGCCGCTGCCAGTCCAATCAATCTTTTTTCGTCAGTCGCCACGTTCAGCCGCGCAGCAAAATCCCCGATCGCGGGCGACGCCGGAAGTGCTCCGCCGTGAACCCGCTGCAGCAGGCCTTCCGCCGCCAGCTCTCTGAGATCGCGGCGAATCGTATCTTCTGAGAGTCCCAGTTCCTGACTCAGATCCTTGGCGACAATCTGCCCAGACTGACGGAGAACCTCGAGAATATATTGCTTGCGATGAGTGGTAAGCACCTCCGCTACTATCGCACACTTTCGAATTCGCTATGCACGAAACTGCACGATATTGCACGAAAATGAGTTTAGTGATATTGTGCGGGAATGGAGGCCGCAATGGAAGCACAGAAACCCCTCATCATCCTGATCGCCGGGCCCTACCGCTCGGGCACAAACGACGATCCTTATTTAATGGCGCAAAACCTGGATCGGCTAAAATGCTTTGGCTGCCCATCTACCAGGCCGGGCACATACCGATGATTGGGGAATGGGTGCACGACGTAATGAAGCAGGCCGGCAATTGCGTTGGGCGATGCCAGATGTGAACCGTTTCTTTATCCCGTCGCGGGCCGTTTGCTTGAGCGCTGCGACGCGGTGCCTCGTGTTGAAGGAGCGTCAAAGGGTGCTGACGAAGACGTCCGCATTGCGCGCCAGAGGGGTTTGCCGGTTTACAGCAGCATCGAGGATGTGCCGGTTCTTGCAATGCAGGGCCATGTGCCATGAGCGATCTGGCTACTGACAACCCCAGCCCCATCGGTTCGCTGTAATCGCTCGGAAAGATACGACTCAACAAATCAACATTTGAGTTCTCGCCGCATCCCGGCGAACTCCGA
>CAWALE010000020.1:0-233600 GCA_963782775.1 uncultured Acidobacteriaceae bacterium | reverse complement strand
GTGCTTGCAGTCTCGAGCAATCCTCTCTCCGCAACCGTATTTCCCTGCTAACAGGGAATTTAACAGGGAAATTCTGAGGTTTTGGGTATCGCGCACGCGCGTCGCCGCCTGCATGCTGCACGATTCAGGGTGGTTAACCTCTTTTTGAGAACCATCGGGCTCAAAAGGAACAGGGACTTTTTTTTGAGACATCAGGGAATTGAAGTCCCTGTTACGACTTCGAGCAGCGAAAGTTCGTTGATTTTTTCTGTGACCTTGTCGCGAAAAACGCCCCAAAATCCCACTACATAAATAGAGCAGTTTTTTAAGGGCGACCTTCAGGAAAGCCCAAGGCTGGATTGGTGACCATGGACCTTGCTTCAGCATCCGTGACCGCGCGGGCGCCGTCTCGCGCTGCCCAGTACGTCCGCATGTCGACCGAGCACCAGCAGTATTCGCCGGAAAACCAGCTCGAAATCATCCGCCAGTACGCGGCGGCCCACAACATGGAGATCGTCCGGGAGTATTCCGACCATGGTCGTAGTGGGCTGAACATCGCCGGTCGGGAGGGCCTTAACCGGCTCATGGCTGATGTCGAGGCCAAGCGACGAACTTCACCTCGCTTCTCGTCTATGACGTTAGCCGTTGGGGAAGGTTCCAGGACGTAGATGAGAGCGCCTACTACGAGTACGTCCTGAAGCGGTCTGGCATCCGAGTTCATTACTGCGCGGAGCAGTTTGAGAACGACGGGAGCATGTCCTCATCGGTGCTCAAGACCTTAAAACGTTCGATGGCTGCGGAATACAGCCGCGAACTCTCGGTCAAAGTGTTCTCCGGCCAGTGTCGCCTCATTGAGCTGGGATTTCGGCAGGGCGGCGCCGCGGGCTATGGCCTGGGCGTCAGCTAATCGATCGCAATCAGGCGCCCAAAGGGCTTCTTGGCCGGGGAGAGCGAAAGAGCCTGCAGACGGACCGGGTCATCCTGGTCCCGGGTCCCCAAAGGAGATCGAGGTCGTCCAGAAGATCTATACACGGTTTGTCACGGACAAACAGACTGAACGCGAAATCGCCGAGCAGCTCGATGGCGCCGGCATTCTCGGAGAAGACGGTCGCCCGTGGACGCGGGCGACCGTCCATCAGGTGCTCACCAACCCGAAGTACATCGGCGCCAACATCTACAATCGCCGCTCGTTCAAGCTGAAGCATAAGCGAATCAACAATCCGGTAGACATGTGGATCTGGCGCGATGGAGCCTTTGTGCCGATCGTTGACGTCGCCGTCTTCGAGCAGGCACGGCGAATCATTGAGTCGCGCCATCAGCATCTGACCGATCAGGACCTTCTGGAACGCTTGAGGGGATTGCTGCGGCAAGCATGGCCGGCTGTCGGGTCTCTTGATCGATGAAACCGAGACCATGCCCTCGAGTTCCTGCTATTCGACCCGGTTCGGTAGCCTTGTCCGGGCCTACACACTAATCGGCTGGGAACCTGACAGGGATTTCTCCTATGTCGAGATCAATCGCAGCATCCGACGGCGTCATGCCGGCCTGATTTCCGCGATCTTTGATGAGCTGCTCGCGCTCGGGGCGACGGTCAGCGTTGACTCCCAGACTGACCTCCTGAAGATCAATTCGGAATATAGTGCCTCGCTCATTCTTGCCAGATGCCGGGAGACCTCGGCTGGCAATCACCGCTGGCACCTTCGCTTCGACGAGAGCTTGAACCCGGACATTATCATCGCCGCGCGGCTGCAACCAGGAAATGAGGACATCCTGGACTACTACTTGATGCCGCGAACCGACATCCTTCGCGAACGCCTCAACCTTAAGCCTCATAACGGCCTGATCTGGGATGTCTACCGTTTTCAGAATTTGAACTTCTTCATGGAACTGGCCCGCCGCAGACGAATCGAGGAGGCTGCATGAGCGAGCAGCCGATCGAGAAAATCCGGATATCAGAGATCCACATCGCGAATCCCCGGCCCCGTAACCGTCTGCGGTGGCAGATGATCGTCGCCAACATTCGGGAGGTCGGGCTCAAGAAGCCAGTCACGGTGGTTCGCCGAACGACTCCGAGTTCTGACGGGAAAATATTCGACCTCATCTGTGGCCAGGGGCGAGTTGAGGCCTTTGTTGCGCTGGGAGAGAGCCATATCCCGGCATCATCATTGAAGCTCGACGAGAAGACCAGTTCCTGATGAGCCTCGTCGAGAACATTGCTAGGCGACCGCCATCGAACCGAGACATCCTCCGCGAAGTGAAAAGTCTGCGGGAGCGCGCATACAGTGTCGGAGACATCGCCAAGAAGCTGGGCATGGAGCGGTCCTATATCTCCGGCATCGTTCATTTGGTTGATCACGAGAGGTGGCACTCATTGAGGCCGTAGAAGGAGGAAAGCTTCCGATGAGCGTCGCCATCGAGATTGCGAATGGTAAAGACCGTGAGATTTCGGACGCCCTGGCCGAGGCCTACGAGTCTGGACAACTCCGGGGAACCAAACTCGCCGCGGCGAGGCGACTCATCGCGAAGCGAATCGAGAAGAGACAAAAGGAAGGCAAGGCGATTGGGGCTCAGAGAAAGGTCACGAGCAATATGTTGGTGCAGGTCTACAAACAGCGTGTCCGGGAGCAGCAGAGCTTGATTGCCAAGGCTGAGCTGACCAAGGAGCGTTTGCTGTTGATCACATCGGTCATGCGCCAGCTCTTGCAGGATGACAACTTCAGGACTCTTCTTAGGGCGGAAGGAATAGTCGACATGCCGAAACAGCTCATGGCCCGGCTTGAGTAGGAGACCCTCTCATGCCGAAGAGCGCAGTTCAGGCCGCTTTCGAGAAGCAGATCGTAACTCTACCATTGAACATAATCGTTCCTCAGAGGACGATCACAAAGGCCCAGCGAGAGTGCGATTTCTACCGACAGATCACGGCCTCTCTGAAGCACATCGGCCTGATCGAACCGTTGGTAGGCCGGAACGAAGGTGACCCTGCTTCTTGGAGCCGAAAAACTACAGATGTACTCCGCGAGCGTTGATGGAATCGCCGGCTGGTTCTGTGACATAGCCGGCGAACCGGAATTTGTTGCGTCGGAGTTCGCGAAGGTTCAATTGAACAATGGAAAACAACGCTGGGTGACGGCCTCTCGTTGGATCGATCATCTGGCGGAGCTGCATCATTCGACGCAATCGGGTCGATTTTTGGACCCAATCCGTGGACTAGAAAACGCGGCGTCTTCAGCCGAACAGCGCCGTATCCTCGATGATCTGCAGACGGTCGCACAAGCGTTATTCACTGATTTCGGGAGTTTCAAGGATATTGGCTTCGGCAAAGCTGGGCAGAAGAAGCCCCTGCAGCCCGGTCGATCCAAGCACGATAATTCGGAGCCTTGAAGAGGCTCAGGAACTTGGCGCAATCGGGGGCGGCTTCACGTCGTGTGTCTCGATCACGGGAATTCTCCGATTACTGTTCGAAGCGGAACGCCCGGTGAGCGATACCGCCAAAATGATGAAGATCTTGACGAAGGACAAACTCCGGATGCGAGACCGAAGGATGCCGCATCGAAAGATTCGCCGAAAAATGAGGCTCAAGAGCAGGAATCGGTAAATGCAAAGCTGCAAGCCAGACTGGCATCACAAATGGATGGCTTTCTAACCAATCTGTCCAAACCCGATTTTGCAGAGAAATGCTCGGCCACTCAGATGATTCAGGCTGTTTGTTTCCCGCTCGCCGTAGCTCTGCGGGGGCGGCGTCACGGATGGGTAAGCAATGGCTCCGCGGAAAATTGGGCGCGGAAGGTGGTGGCCGTTCTTTTTCGTGGCAAGACAGTAGACTCGCCGGGCTTGCTTCATGCTGTCGAGCATCGATATAGAGAGCGCGGGTTGGCGGATTATTGTTCGCGAGATCGTCGGTGATGGGACATTGTGGATGGTGCTCATCGCGACACTGGGCAACTCTGATTGGCATGAGGCCGGGAACGTAATCGAGAAGGCGATTGCATTGAGGGAAGTGTTCAGGGATACTTCTCTCATCTCTTCCGCTCATGCTCCGAGGGTCGCCGGCTTGTTAGCCCAGCTTAGGATTGATGGCGCACCCAAGTATCTATCTATTGTTGCGCCGAAGGTATCCAACTTGTTGGATCGCATCGAAAAGGAGCTGGGACCTCTTTGGAAGCGCGAAGCGGCGCAGCAAGTCGAGCGGCAAATTTCGCATCAGCTCGGGGATTTGCTATGGCGCGCTAATGTGGGCTGGGCGATATGTTTGGCTGAAGCATCCGGTAGCAGCATCTCGGTGAGAAGAGCGAGTGAACAGGTGAAGATCGGCGCCGGGTTTTTCGTGAATGTATCCGAACTCGCCGCTCGGAACGGTCGGCTCTCGGAACTTCTCGTCAAGCTTCAAGACGCGACTGGGGCGCCCTATAATCACCTCTGCTCGTAACGAACAGCTTCATAATGTCAAGAACAATTAGGGCACCGGGAAGAAACTTTGGGCCGCTTCATTCCGTGAGTATTCAGGCACCGGATTTGTCCTTAGCAACTGGACGGTCCGGTCGTCAACATACTCCTGAATTTCGAAAGGAGGTGCGCGTTTTCTGGATTCGTTCGCAAATAGGCAATCGACAACTTCCGGATATTCTCTCCCGTGTCGTTAGCAAGTAGAAATGTCCGCTTTTCGTAGCAAGTGAAATGTCCGGATTCATAAGTTAGTAGCCGTAGAGGCGGTGGGAAAGTGCGAATCCCGCGTCGTGTGCGGGATTTGCAAGTTGGGAGGGAAAGTCTGTTTTTGGACTTTTCCTCTCAACGTCTTTTCCACGGCCTTGATTTGTTTTTTGGTCAGCGGCGTCAACAGCTTTCCGTCCGCGCTGTAGTGACCGACGCGATGTCCTGCGATCATCAAGGTCAGGGTTTGGTCGAGATGCTGATGGATGATCACCTTCGATCCGGCCAGGGTAGGACGCCACTGAGCGCGCTCGAGCTGCATGATTACGTTGTAGAAACTCACCGTGTTATCCCGATCGACGGTGCGCTCGTAGCGTTGTTAAAGACCATCTCCAGGTTTCTGTGCCGGCAGGATATGAAGACCGTTCCGCGCTCGGCAGCCGGGACTGTGAAGCGGCGGTTGAACTCGGCGATGTAGTGCTCGTTTAGAAACTGGTTGGCCCCTTCCAGGGTGCGGATCCCGCGCAGCCGCAGCTCCTGGGGAAGCCGTCCCTGCCAGGTAAGAAGTTCCGCTCCGAGCGTCCCCGTGCCTGGGGAGACGAGGACGGGATCATGTGCACTCCCAGTTCCTTCATGGCACGGCCCACCTGTGTAGGACGCTCATAATCGACCTTGCCGCCGCTCTTCGGCGTATACCAGAAATGGGCTCCGCGGTCCGAATAGAGCGAGCAGAACAACCCCTTCCGTTCGATCACTGCCCGCAGCCCGGCCATCACGGTGGCGGTCGTCTCTTCCTCGGCCAGCTGCGCATAGTAGATCTCGCTGGTGGCATCGTCCAGGATTACGATCAGATCGTGCCGACGCTAATCCTGAAACCACTGATGATCGCTGCCGTCGATGTGCAGCATCCCACCCGGCAGAGGACGCCGCTCACGCCGCTTGCGATGCACGCCCCGTCTTGGCCTTGCGCTTTACCAGGCCGGCCGCCTGCAAGGCCTGCTTCACCCACGTGTAGCTCAAACCGATCTGGTGTTCTTCGCCGAGCTTCTCATGAAAGTGCCGCACGTTCAGATCGAAGTACTTGTCCCGATACAGACTCAGAACCTCTTCGGCCTCCGCCTTCGGTACTCGTCTGGAGCTGGGCTTCCGCCGTCGCCGGTCCAGCAATCCCTTCGGGCCTTGCTCTTCCAGCCGCTTGCGCCATCGTCGCATCTGCCGCTCACTGATGCCGACCAGCTTCGCTGCCTGCCACCACTTGATCTTCCCCGCTGTGGCTCACTACGAGTGATGATCCATCCGACCGTCTCTTTCGCGTTTTTTCATACCCCCCCCTCCCCCTCTGGCGCGGGTTAGCACGTACTGCTCCGACAATTGCCTGACCTCCCGCGTGCACATCAACATGTTCGACAGCGATCTTTTGTTGGCCCGTTTTGCCCTTCAACTTTGCCATTGCCTCCTGTTGCTCCACAGAGAGGCGCATCAAGCCGTGTGACTCCACGTATCGCTGTGTCAAAGTCCTCGGCGGAAGTTATCTTGGAGGCGGCCCGCTGAAGGGCCGAGAGCGCCGCGTTATGAACGCCCACCATTTGTGCCGCCAGCATCGCTTCCATTACGCCTTCTGGTGCGACTTCGCGCATCATTTCAACTGCCACCTTGATTGCTTCCGATGTGTCAGCCTGACGGCCACGACGCCAATGTGCGGCTGACCTGATCGATAACGTAGGCTCCAAGGCGTGTGTCTTTCACACCGCCTGCCTGTGCGAGTGTTTTGAGGGCTTCTGCTAGCGATTCAGCTTGCCGTGCTGACGGCGCAAGTTTGCCTATGGGTGCGACCCGCTGCAATGACTTACCTTTGATCTTTTTAGTCGAGTTGCAATCGACCTTGGTTTGGGCTTGGCTTGCGATGCTTGTCATTACGTTTTTTGATCATTTCTTCACCTCCCAGATTGTCGGGGCGCGCCTTATACACCTCAGCAAGAAACTGCATGCACACGTAAAAGAACATGTGAGATTGCAGTGCAACGCTCGCGACGCATACGACGCATGTCTTGTCCATGATCTAATCGACATTTTCACCACCCGCGTCTGGAGCGTCGTATGCGTCGAGAAATCACCCTGATTTTCAATCTCAATGAACTTCTTGGAGCCACTACCGGAAGTTTGGCCAAATCTGACCGAACCCGGCGGCACGTAGGGCCGGTGCCAAGCGGCGCAATGCAGTGCTCAGAGCTCGCGCCGACCTTGGCCAGCCGTTGCGGTGATCCCTCGGGTCGCTCAGGTGCTCGAGCTCCTTCGGAAAAGCCGCTGCCCCCCCCTTGAAGCTATTCTCAGCGCGGAGCATGATGCGAAGCGCGGGGGTAATTGGTGAATCATCGAGAGGCAGGGTGCTGATTTCCGTCCGATTGTTGAAGATCGCCTTGCCATCACGGCCCTCTGGCCAACCGAGAGATTCTTCAGCCGCGGTCGCAAAGATTGCGAAATCCGCCATGCGAGGCAGCTCAGAGATGCTCACGTTCGGCGCATTGCGCAATGCACCCGACACGGTGTCAAGCAGTGCGCCCGAGATCCGCGGCTGAGCCTCATGGAAGCTCTTCCACAACTCCTTCTCCGGTTTCGCTCTTATCCGAATTTCAGGCAGTTGCAGCACCAGCGAACGATCTATAAGGTCTCCCCGGATTACCACGGCGTCGATGCCATTAAGCAGAATAGGCCGGGTTGCATCGAAGATTTTCTCCTGGTCGTCCGAGTAAAGCTCCCGGGTCGAGTAGCCACCTCCTGTAGCAAGTCTGCACAGCGCGTCAGAGAGCCACGGTGGCAGATAAGATACATTGTCGAACGCCACCAACCAGCTGTTTTGCGCTGCGATCATGATGTCGCGTATTTCACCTGGCGGGGAGCGTAGCGGCGATTTGTTGGGGTCAATCAGTGATCGTAAAAGCCGGGCAGTAGAACTTTTTGCGGAGCCCTGCTCGCCCTGGAGAACCAAGACAGGAAAAGGTCCATTGGGCTGTAAGGCACTCACCAACCATGCCACCAGGAGCACCCAATGATTCCGCCGCCCAACATTCACGAATGCCCGCGGCTCTGCGATGGAACCTCCTGTCTCTGGCATCGGCAGCTCTTGCATTCCGTGGGGCGACGGAATTTGGCCTTCGGCCTTCGCACAACTTTCCAACCCGACGACGTGATCCTCACAGCGCGCCATAACGGATCGCCGAGATCCAGATAAATCTCGGATTTCTCCAGCCTTGCGATCCTGACAAAAACGCTTTGTTGTGGGCCACTATAGACGGCCTCGGCCTCCAACACGCCAAGCGCATCGGTCATGGCCTTTGACGTTGGAACCTTGTGGTGCTGATCGTGATATCGCTTCGCCAGCCAGCGCCTGAATTCCTTCCCCTTAAGCGGCCAAATCCCCCGGTGTGTATTGAGTTCTACAGCGCGTACGCCTCATCGTCAGGCGTGTGGAAAAGTTCCGCAGCGGCTGCCAATGCCACCAGTTGGGTCGCCTGGGATGCTCGCTGTGTTGGGCTGTGAACCGGCTGGTTTACGCCGGCATCCAAGCCAAGCCACTGCAAGGCACACCGCACGACCCTCTCGTCGATGAACTCGCAGAGATGCTGAAACCGGTGATGGCGTTCCCCGCAGCGAATTTCATATGTGGCCCGGACTTCACGCGCCGCCTGATCCATTTTGGCTGCGTCGCCAAAGAGGCCGCGATAGATGCCTTGAGCAAGATGGTCGCATCTTCGAGCGGAAAACCGGCGCGGGCAAGCGTACCGTGCAGAGCCAGAAACGCTTCATTACGCCCGCTTTTTTCAGCTGGCCAATAGCGTATGAGGATAGCCGCTGCGGCCATGTATCGGTAGCCCGGATCAGGTCGTCAGAATTCACTTCTGCCGGACCGTCCCTGCGATTGAAACGGACATGTTCTCCGCTCGGGTGCACCGAGGGCGGCACAATGGTTTGAAATCCAACTTGCCTTCACGGGTGGCACTCCTTGGATACATGGAGCGGAGCTGATCCCTTAAAGAACTACCGCGAAGAGCTTCGTTTTGAAGCAGACGTTCAACCTCATGACACTTGAAAAGGCGCTTCATTGGATGGTCCTTCAGGACGCATGTCAAGGTCAGCCAATTCAGTTCTGTGTAGAATGCCGCAGCCTTATTGACTTCAAAGGTTTCCACAAAAAGAGATTCTGTTTCTCCCGAGTGTGCTCATCGAAGGGCAGCAAGAGAATCAGCGAAACGGAGAAGAGATAAGAGGAGGAAGAATGGCACTCAAAAAGCGCGGTAGAACTTGGCACTGTCATTTCGTTGTCAACGGGCAAAGATTCAGGCAGTCGCCTTGAAACAACGGACTGGAGAGAGGCCCAAGCCAAAGAGAAGGAGCGATAGCGGCGGCCTCAGAGGGGAAGTTGCACCAGACCTCGACAACACTAGCGCGTCAGCCATTCGGATTGGCGGCAGACGACTACGTGACGGCCCGTAAGCTGGAGCTGGCACCGGCCAGCCAAGCCAAAGAAAAGCAATTGCTGGTGCAATTGCGGGCCTATTTCAAACAGGAACCGCTCAAGGCGATCACGGCCAAGCGGATTACTGAATACCGAGCATGGCGGGCAAACCAGACCGTAGAAAAAAAGTCGGGGCGGCACTTTGCAGGTTATGCAGTGCGCGGCCCCGCAACCCTGAATGCAGAACTGGGCATCTTGCGGCGCATCTTGAAGCGGGCAAGACTCTGGGCGCGTGTTGCTGACGATATAAAGCCCCTGAAAGAGCCGAGCACCATCGGGCGGGCATTGACCGAAGATGACAAGCAACGGCTGCTCAAAACGGCTGTAATGCGTCCTGAATGGGAAACGGCTTACCTTGCTGCGATCCTCTGCCTGAATACTACCTCGCGTGGCTGTGAGTTGAAAGGGCTGCAATGGTCCGACGTTGACCTGTTCTCCCGCACTCTGACGATTCGCAAGAGCAAGACGGCTGCGGGAGAACGGACTATCCCTCTGACTGACGTTGCTTGCTCTGCCCTGGCGAGGCTACGGACACGGGCTGAGTCCTTTGGCCCGGTCGAACCGTCGCATTACGTTTTTGCCGCATTCGTTCCCAAGTTCACTTTCAGCGGGAAGAAGGTCATAGGCTACAACGTCACCGGCTTTGACCCGACAACGCACGTCAATAGCTGGCGGACGGCATGGCGGACTCTGACGAAGAAAGCAGGGCTTCCGGGCTTCCGGTTCCACGATCTACGGCACTGCGCAATCACTCGCTTGCGGAGAGCGGCGCGGCAGACTCAACCATCATGGCGATTGCCGGACACGTCAGCCGCAAGATGCTGGAGCGGTACAGTCACGTCCGCATGGAAGCCAAGCGCACAGCGATGGAAACCCTTGCAAAAGCAGCAAAATGGCAGGTTATGACACAAACCATGACACAAACGCTCTGCCTCTGAACGTTCGCCCCGTCTAAATTGTTGGATTGATTGGTGGACCTGATCGGGATCGAACCGATGACCTCTTCCATGCCATGGAAGCGCGCTCCCAGCTGCGCCACAGGCCCACACGGAGGGATGCAACTCCTCTATTGTCTCTGCTTAGCGGGGATTCGTCAAACATTGGAAAGGCGGGATTAGCATCGGAGACCATTCCCTTAACATCCGAAGTTCATCGGCGGGCGACCAAGCGAAGCAGGTCGAGGATAGCCGCTGAGATCGTGGCGGAGGTGCAACGTGAAGGCTGCAGTCGTTAATATGCTGGGTCAACCACCTCGGTACGAGGGCTTCGCGGAGCCCACTCCCGCAGAGGGTGAGGTTCTTATCCGTGTTCGAGCCGCCGGTCTGCACCCGATTGTGAAGGCACGCGCAAGCGGGTCGCATTACACCAGCGATGGAATTGTACCGCTCATTCCGGGCTTGGATGGGGTGGGGGTATTGGATGGGAAGCGGGTCTTCTTCGGTTTCTCGCGAGCGCCGTTTGGATCGATGGCTGAGTGGTCGGTCGCCCGCCGGTCGATGTGCATCCCTTTGCCGGACGGGATTGATGACGTGCAGGCTGCCGCCATCGCGAACCCCGGCATGTCTGCGTGGCTTTCGCTGAAAGAGCGCGCCGGCCTTCAAAAGGGTGAGACGGTGCTGATTCTCGGAGCCACGGGCGTCGCGGGGCAGCTTGCCATTCAGGCGGCGCGGCACCTCGGAGCCAAGCGCGTCATTGCCGCCGGCCGCAATCTTGACGTTCTCTCATCGGACAAACCGGACGCACTCGTTTCTCTCACCCAGGCAGACGATGCAATTCGAGAGGCATTTGCCGTCGAGGCCGGGAAGGGAATTGACGTGGTGATCGACTACCTGTGGGGGCGCCCTACGGAACTTTTTTTGGACGCTCTCGCCAGGGGATTCAATCCGAACGCCGCCCGATCTACGCGTCTGGTCGAAGTAGGGGAAAGCGCTGGAAACGCCATCACCTTGCCGGGGGCGACGCTGCGCAGCATGGACTTGAAGCTGATGGGTAGCGGATTTGGCTCGGTGCCGCTTGAGCGCGTGCTCGCCGCCATTCCAACTCTCTTCGAAATGGCCGCGGCCGGTTCACTCAAGGTGGCGACGGAGCTGGTTCCGTTGGCCGAGGTCGAGGGGGCCTGGAGCCGCAAAGAAAGCGGGAAGCGGATCGTATTTATCACATAAGCGCTCCAGAATCCGAGACCTACATCAAAAATACATCCGTGACCGGGAACACTTTAGGGGGGTGGCGGTGTCTAAGAGAATAGGCGCCTGGAGCATTCGTGCTTAGCTCCCCGCGCACGCAATGGCCACGCATCCCAACGCGTATCAAGTTGGGAGCGAATGGCAAGGCAACTGGCGCAGTTGGCAATAAATGGCGATTCCGGATATGCCAAGTGTGCAGCTGATGCGATAACGTGGGGGGAACTGAATTGCAGGCGGATCTCACCATGGGGAATTTAGCGACCGCGCTTTCACTTCGATCAGAGGAAGCCGCACTGATCGCGGAGCTTCAGGCAGGCTCTGAAGAAGCCTTTGCCTGGTTGATTGCGCATTATCACCAGCCCATTTACTCGCTCCTTGCGCGGATGCTGCACGACCGCGCTGACGCGGCCGACATGACTCAGGAAGTGTTCGTCAAGGTATTTCGCGGAGTTGGGCACTTCCATGGGGAGTCCTCTTTGCGTACCTGGATTTATCGCATCGCGCTGCATGAAGCTTCGAACCAGCGGCGCTGGTGGATGCGCCACAAGCAGCAGGAGATTCCCATCGAGCAGGATATGACGGAGAGCTGTTCCGGGACGGCAATCAAGCTCAAGGAAATGCTCATCGATCCCGCGGAGTCGCCCTTTGACATGGCGGTGCACGCACAAAACAGGGCTCGGGTTGAAGAAGCCCTGAGCCGGGTCGCGGAGCCGTTTCGAACGACTCTCATTCTCCGGGATATCGAGGGATTTGTTTACGAAGAAGTAGCAGAGATTCAAGGTGTGAATCTCGGGACTGTGAAATCGAGACTCGTTCGCGGTCGAGCGCTTCTTAAGGCCATTCTTACGGAGTCCCAACCCGCTAGGCAAACAACCATGTCTGCCGGGATTGAGATCTCCTTGGGAGGGGAGACGCAATGAGCAGCTGCAGCTCCATCCAATTGAAGTTTTCGGAGTATCTTGACGGCCGGTTGACTGGGCACGCCATGCAGGAAATCGCCGCTCATCTGGAGACATGTGGGGATTGCGCGGGCGATTGGAAAGCTCTGAAGCAGACGCAAATGTCGTTGGCGGCATTGGGCCCGGTTCCGCAGCCACCGGATCTTCTACTGCGTATTCGTGTAGCTGTGAGCCAGGAACGGGCGCGCAGCCGAAAAAGTGTATTGCAGTCGTGGAAGCTGACTTGGGAGAACACCGTCGGACCATTCCTTTTGCAGGCGGCGGCCGGGTTTGCGAGCGCAGTTCTTTTACTGGGCACCGTGACCGTGCTGGTGGGAATGTTTACGCGGCCGGAGGTGGCGCGCGGTGAAGATGAGCCCTTGGGGATGGCCACGTCACCGCACTTCCTGTATCTCTCCTCGGCAGCCAGTGGCAACGACCAGATTCGCGACGCAGGTGGCCCAGTGGTTGTTGAGGCCTATATTAACGGTCAGGGCGAGGTGTATGACTATCGCATTGTCTCCGGCCCGGTAGATGAGGCCACCCGGGCACAGGTTGAGAACCTGCTGCTCTGGAGCCATTTTGAGCCGGCACGCTTCTTCGGCCAGCCGGTGCGTGGACTAGCGGTATTGTCATTCTCGGGCGTTTCGGTTCGCGGATAGTATAGGCGAACTGCAGTACAGAGGCCTTTACCGATGGGTGAGGGCCTTTCTTTTCGTGCATTTTGGGCATCGAGCCAGGGCATTTTGGAGAGCGCTCCAGTCCGCGTGCCAGGCTGATGCAGGAAACCGATGAAATACCGTAGACTTCTGGCAAGGTCCTTTTTTGATGCCGTATAACCCGTTTCGCAGACTCGCAATCATTCTTCCTGCCGCTCTTTTTGCTCTCGCCGCTATGCAGGCTGGGTCTCAATCTTCCAGCAATCCCCAGGCCGAACGGCAAAGTTCATCGTCTCAGGCGTTTCAGGAGAAGGCGCCGTCCCTCGTCGATCCGGCGGGCCCTACGATTTCGCTGGTGAGCTCGGAGCAGGTGTTTGTGATGACCGCGGCTTTGAATGTCTGCGGGTACGAAGAGGGAATGGAAGAAAGCGCACCGGTGCGCAAACGCATTCGCGATGAGATCAACGATGCGCTGGCGAAGAGCGAAGACGCGCGCGCCAAACGCGACAAGGTCTGCCTGTACATCGCGCAGCACCGGCTCACTGGGTCGCAGCGCGACATCTCGCAGTACATTTCCTTGGCGCTGTATCTCAGCCCTCCGCCGGCACTTGAAACCACGGTGGAATTGACGGAGATGCCGCCGGACTCGACGCAGGTAGTGGAGATTGTGCCGCTGTTGCGCGACTTTGCGCAGGCGGTCGATCTTCACGGCATTTGGCTGGCATTGCATCACACGTACGACGAAGAGACGGATCGCCTGCACGATTCGCTCTCGAAGATGATCGTATCGACCAACCTCTACCTGAAGATGCCGGCAACAACCTACGAAGGTCGACGCTTCGTGGTGGTGATTGAGCCGCAGCTATCGCCAAAGCTGGTGAATGCGCGCATTTATGGCACCGACTACGTGGTGGTGGTGTCCCCGGTGAACGGCACGATTCCAATGAACGATGTGCGCCACACCTACCTGCACTACATCATCGAGCCGCTCTTGTATTCACGCTCGAACGCGATTGACCGAATGCAGCCGGTATTGAAAGAAGTGCACGAGGCCCCGCTTGAATTCCGCTATCGCTCCAATACCGTGGCGTTGGTAGTGGAGTGCCTCATCAAGGCGATTGAAGCGCGCACGATGGACACAGGCATTCCCGATTACAAGATGCCCGCAGGTGTGCAGCGCTCTGATCTGCCGCGTTATGAGCACGAGCGCCAACTGACTCTGCAGAAGATGGAAGCAGTGCGCCAAGCCGCCGTGCAGCACGACATGGCGCAGGGCTTTGTGCTGACCCAGTATTTCTTCGATCAGTTGATCCAGTTCGAGAAGGATCCTGCCAGCCTTCGTGACACCATCGGCGAGATGGTTTACGGCATGGACATTCAGCAGCAGGTACATCGCGCCCGGCAGACTGAGTTTGACAAGCAGGCCGACAGTGACGTGCTGACGCGCAGCAAACCACGCGTACTTACCGGTCTGGATCTGGCTGAGTCCAAGCTCCAACAGGGTGACTATGCCACCGCCAGCGCCATGGCGCACACTGCGCTGGCCGATCGCTCCGATACGCTCGATTCCGTTGCGCAGGAAGCGCGCGCAAACTTTATTCTGGCCCGGGTTGCTATCGCCAGTGGACATCCCGATGTGGCGGTCGACGATTTTCAGAAGACGATTGCGACGAGCAAGGATCCACGGTTGCTCGCCTGGTCGCATATCTACCTGGGACGGATTCTGGATCTGGACTGCAAGCGCGACCAGGCTGTTTCGGAGTACCATGCGGCACTCGCGGTGCGTGATGGGCAGCAGGACACGCGGATCGCAGCCGAGCGCGGCGCGAAGACTGCGTACACGGTGAAGGGCCATAGCTGCGACGAGGATGCGGATGATTCAGCTGCCCCGCCAGCGTCGAAGCCCGGGCCTACTCCTGCTGCTAACCCGCAAAAGCCGCAATGACTTCGGCTTGAGAGCGAGTCGTTTTGGACGCTTTCCGGAATTGCTCTGGACGAGGTGCGGACTGTCGTTTTAGCGTGAATAGGTCCCCAGGAGGACCAATGCTGCGCCGTGATTTTGTTCGCGCCGTGATCGCTGTCGGTGCTGCTCCCAAGCTGCTGTTAGGTCAACAAGCCGCCAATCCTGCCCCGCCGCTGCCGGCGCCTACGCCATGGCTGCTGGGACTGAACTCAAAGACGCCGATTCCTCATGTCGAGGCTGCGGACCAGGTAGCGGTGGCGGAGTTGCGCTTTTTTTCGCCGCAACAGATGGCGACGTTGACGCGGCTGAGCGATGTGCTGATGCCGCCGATGGGCGATAAGCCGGGCGCGGTTAAGGCACAGACGCCGATGTTTCTGGATTTTCTGATCGGCGACTCGCCCGACGTGCGCAAGCAGGTATACCGCGAAGGGCTCGACTGGCTGGATGCGGAAGCGAAGCAGAAGTTCAACCTAGAGTTCGCGAAGCTGAACGACACGCAGGTTGACGAGTTGTTGAAGCCCTGGCTGCGAACGTGGATGAACGATCACCCGCCGGAGCAGAGGCATGCCGACTTCATCAACATTGCGCACGACGATATCCGCACGGCGACAGTGAATTCGAAGGCATGGTTCACGGTTCCCGAGGTGGGTGCGGAACCGAGGACGACCGTGGAGCTCTACTGGTCGCCGATCGAGCCGGATATATCGCTGGAAAAAGCAGCATGCGCAAATGTGCCGCCGCATGTGCAGGCCGTGCCGAAAGCGAATCATCCGATGCCGTCGTATCCGCGATAGAGATACGGACTAGAGAACAGAGACAGAGACCAGAGACCAGAAACAGGGAACAACGGGATCAAGCTGCGATGCTGAATGAAACTTATGACGTACTGATTATCGGGTCGGGGCATGCCGGGGGAATGGCAGCGAAGATTCTGACCGAATATGGAATTCGTTGCATCATGCTGAATGCGGGGCCGGTGGCCGACGTGAGCCACGACGCGGAGAAGAAGCCCGCATATGAGCTGCCGTTTCGCGGATTTCGTCCGCCGGGGCGGCTGGAGCATGTATTCCAGTCGAACGGATTCAACGCAAATGTGTGGGTGGATGAGCAGGAGGTTCCCTACACGATTGAAAACGATCAGCCATATAACTGGGTGAGGGTGAGGCTATTTGGCGGGCGATCGCTGTTCTGGTCGCGGCAGTCGTTCCGGCTGAGCGATTACGAATTCAAGGCGAAGTCGCGCGATGATTTTGGCGAGGACTGGCCGATCAGCCATGCGGATCTTGCGCCGTACTACTCGCGCGTGGAGGGCATCTTCTGCGTGAAGGGCGCGCTGGATGGCCCACCGCAGATGCCGAACGGAAATTTCATCATTGATGACGCGCCGTGGAGTTCGGCGATGCAGCGGTTCATGGATGTGGCCAAGCCCAAGGGAATTCCAGTATGCAAACAGCGCTCGGCGCAAGGGCGCAACGGGCTGGCGAGCTCGGTAAATCTGCTCCTGCCCGATGCGGAGAAGACAGGCAAGCTGATTTCGATTGCGAATGCCGTGGTGCGCGAAATTACCGTCGACAAAAATACGGGATTGCCGAATGGGTGCAATTTTGTGGATCGGCTGTCGCACCGCGAGATGAGCGTGAAGGCACGTGTAGTGGTGCTGGCGGCGGGAACATTGGAGAGCACGCGTCTGCTGTTGAATTCCAATCTTGCGAATTCGAGCGGACTCGTGGGGCGCTATCTGATGGATCAGATTTATGGCGCGGGCTTGGTGTGCTCGGTTCCTGAAGCACGCAATGGAAAGAGCAAGGGAGTGATGGGCTCGTCGGCGATCATTCCGCGGTTCCGGAACATTAATACGAAGAGCGACAAGTTTCTGCGCGGATATGCCTTCAACACGACAGCATCAACCGGCCCGGTGGGGGCACGAAGTTTTGCTGCGTACGGGGCAGAGCTGCAGCGGAAGATGGATGAGTACTACGGCAGCGGGTTTCATATGACGATCATGGGCGAGGTGCTGGGTCGGTATGAAAATCATGTGCGCATCGACAGGGACAGGAAAGATGCATGGGGGATTCCTGTATTGCATGTGGATACAAAGTACACGGACAACGAATTCAACATGGCCAAGGATGCAGTAGATACGGCGTGCGAGCTTGCAGATGCCGCGGGGTTCGAAATACTGGCGAAGAACGAAAAGCCGAATCCGCCGGGGTACAGCATTCATGAGGTGGGAACGTGCCGGATGGGAAACGATCCAAAGAAGAGCGTGTTGAATAAATTCAGCCAGTCGCACGACCACAAGAATCTATTTGTGGTGGATGGCGCGCAGTTCACAAGTGCTGGATGGCAGAATCCAACCATGACGATTCTGTCGCTGTCGATGCGCGCGTCGGAGTACCTGGCTGGAGAGATGGTACGGCAGAACATCTGAAAGCGGCAATAACGCGAAAATCCACTAAACCGAACCGTGTTTGTCAGATAGGGACGTTGAGTGCAGCCGCGGTCCGGCTTCACTTGGATGACCCGGTGCGTCTAAGGAATAATTGGTGTGGGAGCGGTTTACGGCTTGACCATCACCCCGGTGAATATCGGGGAGGGCCTTCCCTGAGCTACGACCCCGATGAGGAGTAAGTGGAATCGGTATTGACTGAGTTGGAAGCTGCGCTCGGGCATGTCTTTGGCAGCCCGGAGCTGCTGATGTGTGCGCTTACTCATAGGTCTCTGGCGAATCAGCAGATCCAGGAGGGCGGCACGCAAGCGATCTCGATTGCTACCGACAATGAACGGCTTGAATTTCTTGGTGATGCTGTCCTGGGCTTGGTCGTGGGCGAGGCGCTATTTCTAAGCCATCCTGAGTGGCAGGAGGGCGAGCTGACGCGGGTGCGCGCACAACTGGTGAGCCGGCAGCACATGGCCAAGGTGGCGAGCGCAATCTCGCTGGGCGATCACTTGCGCTTGAGCCGCGGAGAGGACCGCAGCGGATTGCGGCGAACGAGCACCGTGCTTTCGAACACCATGGAGGCGGTGATCGGCGCGCTCTTTCTGGATGGCGGGTTGGAGCCGGTGCGGACTTTTGCGCGTCGGTACGTGATGGGCGATGCGGTGGAGCGGCTGGCGGAGCAGTTGCGTTCAGGCGCGGCGTTGGGCAACTATAAGTCTGCGCTGCAGGAGCGATTACAGGCCGAACGGGCTGGCGCTCCGGTCTACAAGGTGAAGAGTGAGAGCGGTCCGGATCATCGCAAGCGATTTCTGGTCGAGGTACGGTTGAAGACCGCAGAAGGAAAACCGGGCAAGCCGCTGGCACGGGGATCTGGCACGACGAAAAAACATGCCGAACAGGACGCCGCACGACGTGCCCTGGCACGCTTAACAAGCACCCCGATGACGTTGAATGATGATGTCGAAGTAGCCTTTGAGGAGGCAGGAGAAACTGAGTGAGCTCCCCCGCTCAATTCGTTGCTGCTCCCCAACGGAGGGCGATGCATTTATGGCATCACTTGCCCACCGTGCCCGAAGCGCTGGCATCATTGATGCGTACGGTGGTGGTTGCGCTATTTCTGTTGACCTTTGTATTGCAGCCGTTCCTCATTCCATCGGAGAGTATGGAGCACACGCTGCTTGTGGGCGACTTCCTCCTGGTCAACAAACAGATCTTTGCGCCATCCGGGAGCAAGTACAGTCTGGACCGATGGACGATGCCGTATCGCGATGTGGAGCGCGGCGACATCGTGGTGTTTCATCATCCCGATCCGCCCTACCTCGTGAAGCGAGTCGTGGGAATCCCCGGAGACCACATCCGCATTGAAGACGGGCGGGTGACGGTGAATGGCGCGCCGTCTCGATGAACCTTATGCTGCGTTTGAGCCCGCTGCTCCCAATCCTTTCCGGGACAATTTTCCGGCGCAGGTCTACACCGATCCCAATATCGATCCGATTTGGTGGCGAGAGTTGCAAGGCTTGACGCAGAACGGGGAACTGGTTGTGCCGCCGGGAGAATACTTTATGCTCGGCGATAATCGCAACCACAGCAAAGACTCCCGTTTCTGGGGGTTCGTGCCGCGAGAGGCAATTATCGCGCGGCCATTGGTGATCTACTTTTCATTGCGGCGGCCTTCGACAACGGATATTCAACAGGCCGCGGATGATAGACTCGGACACGACAGGGAACTCTCGGCACGCCTCGCGGCATTTGCGCGTTGGAAGCGCATTTTTCGCATAATTCATTAAGCGGTTCTGCAGTGAAAACCGCTGTAGCGAATCCGGGAACCCGCAGAGTAGCCGCCAGCCATCCAGGCACAGAGCGACAGGATGACCACCAAAAATACGCCGCCAGCCAAGACGCCGCAAGAGACTGAATCTGCCCCCGAACAGAAACCCCACGAAGAGACGCCCTTTGAGGCGGCGGCGAGCATCTGCTCCGTGCTGGTGGTGGGGCTGTTCATCCTCACTTTTCTCGCGCAGAATTTTGTAATCCCGTCCGGCTCAATGGAGCAGACTCTGCTGGTTGGCGATCACTTGGTGGTCGACCGGGTTACGCTGGCGCCGCCGACCAAATGGATGCCCCTGGTGCACTATCGCGAGCCGAAGCGTGGCGACATCGTGGTGTTCATAAAGCCCGGGGAACTGGACGCCGATGGCAAGCCAACAATTTTATTCCTGGTGAAGAGGCTGATCGGCATACCGGGCGATCGTATTCACTTGCACAATGGGATCCCCACCGTGAATGGAGTTGCGCAGAGCGAGCCGCACTCCGTGCCCACTACACCCGAGAACTATCGCGACTACCTTGATGATTTTCCCGCTGTTCCCATGTCGGTCGATCTCGGTGCAACCGAGCGCTGGGCCGTGGAGATGCCGAGCCACGTGGGGGATGGCGACCTCGTAGTGCCGCCGGGAAAGTACTTCATGATGGGCGACAATCGCCACAACAGTCTCGACTCGCGCTTCTGGGGATTTGTTCCACGCGAGAACATTGTGGGGCGGCCGCTTTTCAATTACTGGTCGTTCCAAACACCCGAGCATCAGTTTGATGAGACCGGCATCGGTAACACGATCTCGTGGATGGGGCATGTGGCGTTGCACTTCTTTACCGACACGCGGTGGAAGCGGACGTTGCACCTAGTACGCTAGAGACGGTACTGACCGGCCAGGATTTACCTCATCGAACCGCAAACGACATTCATGACGCAAGAAGCGCAAGGCCGTGGACGCGGACGATCGAAGCTCTGGATCGCGGCGCTGCTGTTGACCATCGTTGTTTCAATCATCGTGATTCCCCCGTTGGTAAGCGTCAATCGCTACAAAAGCCGGATTGCGCAGGCAATGTCAAATTCGCTGGGCCGGCCGGCGCGCATATCGGCTGTGGAACTGCGGTTGCTGCCGCGCCCGGAATTCGTTATCACCGATCTGACTGTGAATGAAGATCCTTCGTATGGCGCCGAACCGGTGTTGCACGCCAACACAGTGACCGCTGCGATAAGGCTGTTCTCGCTTTGGCGGGGCCGATTGGAGATCAGTCGAATCAGCGTTGACGAAGCGAGCCTGAACCTTGTTCGAACGACCGAATGGCCGATGGAATCTCGACACACTGTTTCGCACTGCAGCACAAACTCAAACGGACGGAGCGAAAGCGAGCAGGCCGGTTCCGCTGCCGTATCTTGAAGCAACCAACTCGCGCATCAACATCAAGCAGGGATACGAGAAACTGCCTTATTCGCTGGTGGGCGCCGATCTTTCGTTTTGGGAGGAAGACCCGGGCGACTGGCGCGTGCGGCTGAAGGCGCAGCCCGTGCGCACCGATGTCAGCCTCGATCAGGGCGATACGGGGATTGTGCAACTGGAAGCGCGAATGCGCCGCGCGCCTGAATTGCGGCTGATGCCGATGCATGTGGAATTGGAATGGCGCGAAGCGCAGATGGGTCAGCTCAGCAGATTGCTGATCGGATCGGATGCGGGCTGGCGCGGCGGCCTGACGGCGGAGATGAAGCTCGATGGCACACCGGATTCGGCCAATGTGACGACGCGCTTGCGCGCCACGGGAGTGCATCGCGAAGAGTTTGCGCCGGCAGCCCCGTTGGACTTCGACGCGAATTGCACATTTGCGTATCACTACTCGGCGCGAACCATTGAAAAGCTGGTGTGCGATTCGCCCCTTGGCGACGGGCGGATGCGTGTAGAAGGAAATCTGCCGAGCCATGGCCAACCAAAACTCTCTCTGGAGCTGCAGAAGATTCCGGCGCAAGCGGTTCTGGATGCGCTGCGGACCGTGCGGCAGGAACTGGGTGCGGAACTTGAAGCTGATGGAACGCTGAGCGGCAAACTCACGTACGACGCAACTGCGCCAGTTCCGGTCGCGGAACTGCAGGGAAAACGGGGGCATCGAGGCAGGAAAGCGGGTGCGAGGGAACCGGCCGTCGTGCCCGGGCCCCTGAGCGGAAGCGTTACGGTGGATGCCTTGAAATTGAGCGGCGGAATCCTCGGCCAGCCGGTTCAAATCCAGAAAGCTGTTTTCCAGCCAACTCCGGCGATGGATGGGCAGGAAAGCGCATTGGCCGGGACGGCGAATGTGCCCGCGGGAGCGCCTGTGCCGCTGGTGTTCACGGTGCGGTTGATGCGGAGCGGATACCAGGTGACGGTACGAGGGGCGGGGACACCGGCGCGCTTGCGGCAACTTGCGCATGCCGCCGGGTTGAAGGAAGCTGGAGCGCTGGATGCGGTTGCGGGCGATCCGGTGACGCTGGATCTGACCATCCAGGGGCCATGGCTGCCCGCTCCAGACATCACTCTGACAGAGAGTGCGATCGCGAGTACTGCGCCCGTCACGGAAGCTGAGCCTGCCCCTGCGGCAGCGAGTCTGCCAGTGCCTGATCGATTGACGGGCACGGTGACGTTGCATAACGCGAGCTGGAAGACGGATGCATTGCCCACTGCAGTGGGGATAGCCCAGGCTACGCTGCACCTTGGCGGCGGCGCGAGCCTGTGGGATGGTGTGGTGTTTGCGTATGGGCCGCTGATCGGGACCGCGCGGCTCGAGATTCCAGTTTGCGGAGCGGCCGATGAGGGCCAATGCGTGCCGACAGTGAATCTTGAATTTCCAAGCCTGGATGCGGCAGAGCTTCAGACGACGCTCTTGGGTGCGGAAAAGAAAGGAACCCTGCTGTCGACTGTGATTGCCAGGTTGACCCCCTCCGCGAAGCACGCGTGGCATGCGTTTCAAGGGACGGTCAAGGCGGACTCATTGGAACTCGGGCCGGTAACGCTTGAGGATTTCGTCGCCATTTTGAAAGTCTCAACCGCGTCGGCCGAAATTACGAGTGCGGATGCCGGGATGTTGGGCGGGCAGATTCACCTGACGGGGAAGATCGAGAGCGGCGATAAGCCGGACTACTCGCTCGACGGAAATGTCAAAAAGGTAAATCCGGCGGATCTTTGCCGCGTTATGGAGCTGAAGTGCACGGGCGCCAGCTTCGATGGCGACGGAAAGCTAGAAATGGCCGGATACACCGGCAACGACCTGGCAAACTCGGCGAAGGGCGCACTGCACTTCGATTGGAAAAAAGGTGCGATCAGCGGGCGTATTGGGTCTTCAGCGGAGAGTGTTCCGCCTGCGGTGACTCGGTTCGATCGCTGGAGCGGCGATGCCGAAATTGCGAATGGCGCCATAACTCTGAAAGAAAACCAGGTGCAGCAGGGTGCTCGCAAGGGGTTAGTGAACGGGTCGGTTTCATTGGGTGATCCACCCAAAGTGAGCTTTGCGACGCCCAGAAGCGCAGCCGCAGCCAGGAAGTAGCCCGCCGGAATCGCCAAACGCATCGCTACAATCAAAGATTATGGGACGCAACGTCGCCTCTTCCCCGGTCGAGATTCGCTGCAAGGGCATCCTGTTTGACATGGACGGGATTCTGATCTCCTCTATAGGCTCCGTCGAGCGCAGTTGGACGAAGTGGGCTGAGATGCGCGGCGTCGATCCCGAGTTTGCATGCAAGACGGCGCATGGCCGGCGCGCGATTGAGACAGCGGCAATGCTGCGGCCCGACCTCGACAGTGAAGCGGAACTCAAGCTGATCGAAGACATCGAGCTTGCGGACGGTGATGGGCTGGCCGTGCTGCCCGGCGTGCTGGAGATGCTGCACGTGTTGCCCCAGGATCGCTGGACCGTGGTGACCAGCGCGACCGAGCGCCTGGCGCGGATGCGGCTGGAGCAGGCTGGGGTTCCGGTGCCGGCGCGGCTTGTCACGGCGAATGATGTCACACAGGGCAAGCCCGATCCGGCGCCCTACCTTGCCGGCGCGGCATTGCTGGGATTGCCGCCCGAGGATTGCGTCGTGTTTGAGGACGCAGAATCAGGTACGCTGGCTGGACGCGCGGCGGGATGCACGGTGATCGCGACGACGTTCTCGCATGAGGTCGGGTCGTTGGGGGCCGCCCATTATCTGATCGAAGATGTCACCGGCGTGACGGTGCGCAATCTCGCCGGCGAACAGGGAATTGTGCTGACGTTCAGCCCGCTCGCCGAATAGCTATTCGTTGGCTTCGATGCGCCGCCCGTGCGCATCCTGCACCGGGCGCGAGTTCAGCCGGAACAGCATGGTAAAAGCCCGTACCTGATCGAGGCTCAGGCTGATTTCCGTTTCGAAGACGAACCAGCGCACTCCTTCCGTACAGGGCGGAGTGGAAAGCGAGCCCATGTAGGTCCAGTATCCACGATCTGAGGGCAGGAACCCGCCGGCGTTGACCATCTCGGTAATTTTCTCGGTGGTACCGGACTTTTTGGGCAGATGGGGCCAAAGCATCGCCAATACGGCATTCGGACTACCACGGTCCATCGCCAGACGTACTTCAATGATCGCCATTTTACCGTCGGCGCTCTTGTGCAGGAGTTCGACATCGAGATCGGTCAGCTTGCCGTTGACTGCGCTTTCGCTGGGATGGTGGAACTCGAACTGCTGAAGTTCGTAGCGCACGCCGCTGGCGACGATGTAGCCGCCAGGGTTGACGTGAACTATGATCCTGCGCCCGTCGTTCTCAATCGTGACCGGGCCGCTGATGTAATGGAATTCAATTGGCTGGAGGGTTTTATTCAGATGCGCGCCGCGAATGTCGATAGGGCGACTGCTCTTTTCCCTTGGAACAAGCTTGATAGGCGGGGTCGAGTCTGCCCCAGGCAAGTGGCCCCGTTTTTCCGTAGTAGTCCCAGTAGGCTCCCGATTGCGCGCCCGCCACGGGCGCAGCGAGGCCCAAAACCAGAACCGCAACACGATAAAAGCGCATGTCGTCTCCCCGATGGAAGTATGTGAATCGGTACGGGACGATTCTAAAACACCGGGATGGGGCACCCTCGTAGCGCGATTAGATTGAGGGATCTCGAAGGCTGGCGTAGACTTTAACCCACGTCGTCGGAGATGGGAATGACCGGATTGAATCGGTCCCGATTCGAAATCTGAGAGGATGCCCGGAATCCATGAATTCCTCGAACCCTTTACGAAATGCCCCCCGTAAAGCAGTCGTCATTTTTCTGCTCGCCGTCTTCTTTACCTTTGTCGCCATGGGTATCGCGAATGACATCGTCGCTATGGGACGGGAACCTACGTTTCGGTTCGGAATATCTCTTGTGCTGTCCGGATCATTCGCCGTCTGCTATGCCATCGCGGGTGTATCGCTGCGATCCAGGGTCTGGAAAGCTTTTATGCCTCTGTTCTTGTTGCAAATGGGCGTTATGTCCTTCCTCGCAAACCGGTTTCCGAACACCGGATCTCCGTCAGATGGACGCAAATGAAACGGCACGCCTCGAGAGCCGCATGAACTTCGACGGCATTGCGACGATTGTTACCGTCTGTCTGGGCTACGTGGGCTTCGTGAATGTCTTCGTCAGCGAAAGCCGGCGGCACATCAAAGCCAGCGCTGAAAAGGCCGTTCTAGAGGCGGAAATGGCTGCGGCCCGCGAGATCCAGCAAGTCATCGTTCCAGAGAAGGGCGAAGCTTTTCCGGGCTACGCTGTGGATTCGGTCTATCAGCCGGCAAAACAGGTTGGAGGCGATTTCTTCCAGGTTCTGCCAGCGGGAGATGACGGCCTGCTGGTTGTGGTTGGCGACGTGGCAGGCAAGGGGTTGCCGGCGGCAATGCTGGTATCCATGCTCGTCGGCTCCATTCGCACGGCGGCCGAAGACAGCAGCGATCCAGTTCTCATGTTGCGCAGACTTCACGACCGCCTCGTCGGTCGCACCATCGGCGGATTTGCCACAGCGCTCGCCGCACACATTAGTCGGGACGGCATCGTTACGATCGCCAATGCTGGCCACTTGTCTCCTTATCTTGACGGCAAAGAAATAGAACTGGCCGGCGCGTTGCCTCTTGGCATTGCCGACAGCGGCGGGAAATTCGAACCCAGACGATTCGAACTGCGACCAGGCAGCCGGCTCACCTTTTATTCCGACGGCATTGTGGAGGCGCAAAATAAAAAAGGCGAGTTGTTCGGATTCGATCGTGCCAGGACGATATCAACGAAGCCTGCGGCGGCGATAGCCGCGGAGGCAGTTGGGTTCGGCCAGGAAGACGATATTACGGTAGTGACGATTGAGCGGTTGCCTGCTCACGACCTTTCGATCCGGAATGAGCCGCTACCAGCCCCCGCATAGCGGCGGCATCTGCAAATGCGAAGGGACTCCATTCGGAGTCCCTTCGCTGTCTCTGCCTCTTTTCAACTCAGGCAGACGCATGCATATGTTGCTCCATCTCCGCCTTGGAGACGTCGCGGACGTGGGTAGCGAAATACCACAGGTGGCCAAAGGGATCTGTGAAACCGACGGTCCGATCGCCATAGAACTGGTCGGCGATCGGCCGGTTCACAGTTGCGCCGGCTGCGGTGGCCTGTTTGGCGGTGGCGTCCACATCGGGCACATAGACGAGCAGGCTGATGGGCGAGCCTTTAAAGTGGTCGGGGCCATAAGCGTCAATTCGGGGCGCTTCGTCGGCGAGCATGATTCTAGAGTCGCCGAGCTGGACTTCGGCATGAGCAATGCCGCCCTCCGGTCCCGACATTCGCATGATTTCCTTGGCGTTGAAGGCGCGACTGTAGAAATCAATCGCTTCGCTTGCCTTGCCTCTGCCGATGATTAGATAAGGCGTAACGGAGTGGTATCCGTCAGGAATGGGCTTCACGGATTTTGCCATGGGGAACCTCCAGTTTTTCACGTACGGAAGTCAGCCTACACCTCTCGGAAAAGCAAGAAAACCCCGGCCGTAAATACGCGGATCAAAAGAAAATAAATTTCTGCGTGACCATGCGCGACTGAAGGTCCCAATAAAAAATGGGATCCCTTCTCAGGGATCCCATGGTCTTATTTTGCTGCTTTTACTTTGCCTTTCGGTTCTGACACCTGCCTGCTCGGCGAGTTGCGCTGCCTTGTCGGTCGCTTCCCAGGTGAACTCCGCCCTCGGTGCGGCCAAAGTGGCCGTAAGCCGCTGTCTGCCGGTAGATGGGCCGACGCAGGTTCAGGCTCTCGATGATGCCCTTCGGCGTGAGCGAGAAGTTCTTGCGGACCAGTTGGGTGCAGCTTGGCTTCGTCCACCTTGCCTGTGCCGAAAGTCTCAACCCGCACGCTGACGGGATCAGCAACGCCGATGGCATAAGCAAGCTGGACTTCGGCGCGCTCCGCGAGACCTGCAGCCACAATGTTCTTGGCGATGTAGCGCGCCATGTACGCGCGCTGAACGATCCACCTTTGTCGGATCCTTGCCGCTGAATGCGCCGCCGCCGTGACGACCCGCACCGCCGTAGGTATCGACGATGATCTTGCGGCCGGTCAATCCGGTGTCGCCCATGGGTCCGCCGATAACAAAGCGGCCAGTCGGATTGATGTGATATTTGGTGTGCTCGTCCAGCCATTGGCCGGAAGCACCGCCTGGATGACGTGCTTCAGGATGTCGGCATGCAGCTCTTCGTTCGTAACCGTCTCCGCGTGCTGGGAGGAAATCACCACGGCGTCGATGCGAACCGGCTTGTTGTTCTCGTCGTACTCCACCGTCACCTGGCTCTTGCCGTCGGGGCGGAGATAGACAGCTTCCGCTCTTGCGGACTTCCGTCAAGCTGCTTGCGTAGCTTGTGTGCCAGCGAAATCGGAGTCGGCATCAGTTCGGGCGTCTCGTTGGTGGCATAGCCGAACATCATGCCCTGGTCGCCAGCGCCGCCGGTATCCACGCCCTGGGCGATGTCGCCCGACTGCTTGTTGATGCGTCGAGATCACGGCGCAGGTGTTGGAGTCGAATCCATACAGCGCGTTGTCGTAGCCGATCGAGGCCACCACGCCGCGGACCAGGCTCTGGAAGTCGACGTAGGCCTTGGTCGTAATTTCGCCGGCGATGACGACGAGCCCGGTTGCGGTCAGCGTTTCAGCTCGCGACTCGGCTGTAGGGATCCTGCTCGAGGCAGGCGTCCAGAATGGCATCGGATACCTGGTCGGCGATTTTGTCCGGATGACCTTCGGTGACCGATTCAGAGGTAAATAAAAAACGATCGCTCAACTTCGCATTCCTCCCCATTGAAGGGATTCAAGGTGATTGCCTGCCGCACCTGGCTTGAAGGTGCTCGATCGAGAGCCTGGGCCGTTGCGATTTTTTTCGAACGGCAGCGGAGACAACGCGCTTCGGCAGACCAAGGCCAGACCGGCGCATCCCTCTATGGTAATTGGAGAAACGCTGCAGAGCAAAGGGAGACATCGAACGGGCACGAGCGTGCGGTCAATTGATGAATTCGAAGGGTTAACGGGAGAATTCGCCAGCTTTACGTCTGGCTCACAGAAAGGCCGTAGGATATTTGAGGACGAATTTTTGGAGAATCGGGAATAAATGAGCGAGAAGCGGTGGGTGTTGTTGATTGCCAGTGAGGTCGGACGAACCGACTCGGTATCAGACCGAGCCATGGAGCGTCTGGTCGACGCCATTGGCGATGAGGGTTACACAGTGGTCCGTACGACATCGACGGAGGATGGCCTTTCGCTCGTTACATCGGATCCAAGTTATTCTGCTGTTCTTCTCGATTGGGACCTCGAAGGCGACTCCCAATTTGAAGAGCGCGCCGCACTCGACATTATTCGCGGCATTCGGCACCGCAACAAGAAGGTTCCCATTTTCCTTATCGCCGACCGTACACTGGTCTCCGAACTGCCTCTGGAAGTCGTGAAGCAGGTCCATGAATACATCCATCTGTTCGGCGACACTCCCGCGTTTATCTCCTCGCGCCTCGATACCGCCATCGAGCGTTATCACGATCAACTGTTGCCGCCTTACTTTCGCGAGCTTCTCAAATACAACGATCAGTCCGCCTACTCGTGGGACGCGCCCGGCCACATGGGCGGTGTCGCCTTCCTCAAGCATCCGGTCGGGCAGGAGTTTCACCGGTTCTTCGGCGAAAATCTCTTTCGCTCTGACCTCGGTATCTCGTCCGCGCCGCTCGGCTCGTGGCTTGATCATGTCGGCCCTCCGGGCGAGTCTGAGCGCAATGCTGCCCGTATATTCGGGGCCGACTGGACGTTCTACGTGCTCGGCGGATCCAGCACGTCGAACCAGATTGTCGGCCACGGCGTCATCGCGCAGGACGACATCGTGCTGGCGGACGCCAACTGCCACAAATCCATCTGCCATTCACTCACTGTGACCGGGCCGCCCGGTTTACTTCAAACCCACGCGCAATGGATACGGCATGATCGGCCTCGTTCCACTCAAGCGTTTCTCTCCGAGTTCGGTTCAGGAACTTATCGCACGCAGCCCGTTTGCCCCGGGCGCCCGCTCGCAGCAACCTACGCACGCGGTGGTCACCAATTCCACGTACGACGGCCTTTGCTACAACGTCGATCATGTAGTCGAGCAACTTGCCGGCTCAGTCCCCCGCGTTCACTTCGACGAGGCCTGGTATGCCTACGCGAAGTTCCATCCGCTCTATCGGCAGCGTTTTGCGATGGGCGTGCCGGACGATATGGAAGACCGCCCCGTTATTTTCTCTGTGCAGTCGACGCACAAGATGCTGGCCGCCTTCTCAATGGGTTCGATGATTCACGTCAAGCTCTCTGACCGCGCGCCGATCGACTTCGACCAGTTCAACGAAGCGTTTATGATGCACGGCACGACATCGCCCTTCTACCCACTGATTGCTTCGCTCGATGTCGCCGCCGCCATGATGGACGATCCCGCCGGCCCCACTTTGATGGACGAGACCCTGGCCGATGCCATCAGCTTCCGCCAGGCGATGAGCTCTATCGCCCATCGCCTGCGTACGACTCTGAGAATGGCGATGGCTGGTTCTTTGGCATCTATCAGCCCGAACGTGTTACGGATCCTGCAACCGGCGAAAGCATTCTTTTCGAAGATGCCGAAGACGAACTTCTGACCACCGAACCAAGTTGCTGGACCCTCAAGCACGGCGATGATTGGCATGGCTACCAAGATGAAGACTCGCCGGATGATTACTGCATGCTCGACCCCACCAAGGTGACCATCCTTACGCCGGGAGTCAACGCGCAGGGTGTGATGACACAGTGGGGTATACCCGCAGCCATCCTTACCGAATTTCTCGATTCGCGCCGCGTCGAAATCGCCCGAACCGGCGACTATACCGTTTTGGTGCTTTTTTCTGTCGGAACGTCCAAAGGCAAATGGGGCAGCCTGCTTGAAAATCTTTTCGAGTTCAAACGACTCTATGATACGGACGCATCGCTTGAAGAGGCGCTCCCGGAATTGGTTCAACGCTTTCCCCATCGGTATCGCAATGTGTCACTCAAGGAGCTCTCCGATGAGATGCACGCTGCAATGATCGAACTCGACCTTCCCGGTCTCGTGAATGCTGCCTGCGATGAGGACTTCGACCCGGTTCTGACGCCCGCGCAGACCTACCAGAAGCTCGTCCGCCACGAAACAGAGCGCATCCGCTTCAAGGAGATGGCGGGACGAATCGCAGCTTGCATGCTCGTTCCGTATCCTCCGGGAATCCCGATGTCCATGCCCGGTGAGCGCCTCGGCAGCTCTGAATCACCGGTTATCAAGCTCATTCTTGCCATGGAACAGTTCGGCAAGCGGTTTCCAGGCTTCGAGCGCGAGGTGCATGGCATCGAGGTGGATGGCGAGGGGAATTACTGGATGCGTGCAGTCATCGAAGAGCCTGCGACGAAAAGTCCGCGACGGAGAGCATCTGATCCACCGCGTTAGGTCCGAAGAAGCGGCTGCACACTCCGGCTACTCGAGTAGGGATTACGCATCGATCGTATGGGACGCTAAACGCGAGCGCGAATTACGACAAGGGACGGCGATAGGACCCGGTTCAGGAGGTTTCTAACGCTTCGTCCAGGAAGCCAGGTGGGCGATGACGGCGTTGGCTTTTTGCGGGAGGGGGAGCACCGAACTCCACCAGCCGGCGTGCACGCCGTAATAACGGACGGTGAGGAAGCCAAGCACGGTGACCACCGCAACCAGGGCAAACGCTCCGAGCCAGCGGAGACGCTGTTCGATGGCTTCGCGGCGTTCCATCCGTTCCTTGCCAACGTTCGAGGCGAAGGTAGCCCAGCCGTCGGCTGCCGGATCGATGGGGGCGCCTTTTTCGTAGGTTGCTTTGAGGAAGCGGTCGGTCCAATCGCGAGTGTCAAGGCCGAGGGCACTGGCGTATCCACGAACGATACCTTTGCTGAGGATGCCACCGGGAAGTTGTTGATAGCGATCCTGCTCCAGCGCCACCAGGTGGCGTTGGCTGATCTTGGTGACCGCAGTGATCTGCTCCAGCGCGATGCCGCGCGAAATCCGCTGCGTCCGAAGCTCTTCCCCAAAAGTACTCATTTGGTAACCAGTCCCGACATCATAGCCCGAGGCATTTCCACAGGCAAGTTACTTATGGCATTGCACGATTGGAACAACTCTATCATCCTTTCTTATCATCGAGCTAGGGGGGTGAAAAGTGAGTAACGTCACCCCGCTTTGTGCAAAATGCGGCTGAAACCGCGGCGTCGTTTATCGGCCAGGCTCGGTGGGGCATGAGCCGGAAAGGCCGAAGAGCCGGCTGATACCCTTATGAGGAAAGTCCTGAGTCGTTTACCAACGCTTCCGGAGCCGTTTCCAACCGATGAATAAGCTTGTGATTGCCAACCTGCTGCACCGCCCCCTCCGCTCCCTGATCAGCATCACTGCTGTTGCGATCGAAGTGATTATGATTCTGTCGATTGTGGGCATCTTTATGGGAATGCTCAACGACCAGAAGCAGCGAACCAACGGGATTGGCGCGGACCTGATCCTGTGGCCATCGAATGCCAGCTACATGAATGGCGTTGGCGGTGCGCCCATGCCTATCAAAAACGCTGAAGCCCTGCGAAAACTTCCCCACGTGGCGGTCGTCTCCCCGGTTAACCAGAATCTGAGCACCAAGGGCACAGTCGAAATCATTTATGGGATCGATTACCCCACCTTCGACGCGCTCAAGCCGTTTCAATTTGTGGCGGGAGGGCCATTTCAGGCGCCGTATGATGCGATTGTCGATGACATCCTCGCCAGTTCCAATCCGGCTTACCATGTTGGCGGAAATATCACGATTATGAATCACACGTTCCGCATCTCCGGAGTTGTCGAACATGGCAAAGGCGGGCGGAAGCTGATCCCGATCGACACGATGGGGCAGTTGATCGGATCAGAAGGAAAGGCTTCTGTCTTCTACATCAAATGCGACAAGCCGGAGAATCGGGACGAAGTTATTCGCGAAATTCACGCGACCAAAGGTCTCGGGGACTCTCCCGTACAGACGATTGACGAGTGGCTACAGTCAATGACGCCGGATAAACTGCCCGGGTTCAATATCGCGATTCGCGTGGTGACCGGGATTGCGGTGATTGTGGGCTTCCTAGTGATTTTTCAATCGATGTATACAGCGGTGCTGGAGCGGACGCGGGAGATAGGCATTTTGAAGTCGCTGGGTTCGTCGAAGCTGACGATCGTGAGCGTGGTGGTGCGTGAGACGGCAGTGATGGCGGTGGCCGGTGTGGTGCTTGGAATCATCGGAACGTATCTGGTACGGATGCTTCTTCTCCGTGTTTTCCCAACGCAGCATTTTGAGATTACGGCGCACTGGCTCATGCGGGGCGCGCTGATCGCGTTTGGAGGAGCACTCCTGGGGTCCCTGTATCCGGCATGGATGGCTGCTCGCAAAGATCCGATCGACGCGTTGGCCTACGAATAGATTTCTCGTGGGGCCTTGCAACCGATCCGGGCTCGAATTGATTCTCACGATATACTTTGTTGCATCCCCTGCAACGAACTGAGAGAAGTCTGCTGCATAGCGGAGTTAGATCGATTGGCGTTCGTGTCTAAGCGTTGGCTCTATAGTGTGTGGATCGTTTTGATCGGCGCGTTTGCCGTACTTCATGCGCTGAATCTCGCGGCTGATTTTCCGAACCACACACCGTGGCATATCGACTGGGCCAAGTACACCGACGAGGGCTGGTACGGCAACGCGGCGATCCGCGCGCACCTGTTCGGATATTGGTACGCGCCGGGAGATTTCAACCCCGCTCCCTCTGTTCCGGTGTGGCCGTTTCTCGAGTGGATCCTGTTCTTCTTTACTGGAGTGTCTGTAGAGGCGGCGCGCGGGCTGGCGGTGGCGTTCTTCTTTGCCAACCTTGTTCTGTGTTACACACTGTTGCGGCCGCGCGGGCCGAAGTGGATGGCGCTCATGGCGCTGACGCTGATGGTGACGAATCCGTTTCTCTACTGCTTCAGCAGGCTGGCGATTCTTGAGCCGATGCTGACCTCGCTTTTGCTGGCCGCGTTGAACCTGGCTGTGCGCTTGCCATCGATGCGTCGTCCGGTGGCTGCGTCGGCCGTGGTGGGAGTGTTGTTCACGCTGATGATGTTGACGAAGACGACAGCGATATTTCTGCTGCCGGCAATCGGATGGGCACTGTGCGCATCGTTTCGAGAGCGAATGCAAGAACCGACTCAACATCATGGAGAAACTGGTTCCGCCCACAGGCGCTCGCGTCTTCGTGCATGGCTTGATCCGCGCGCCATGCGTTGTGCTGCGACGGCGCTCGTGGTGTTGGCCTTGACCTTCGGTGCATGGATGACGCTGGTAGTTTCGCTTGGCTATCTCGGCGATTACAAGTTTCTGTTGTTCATTAATAAGTACGTGAAACCGACTGAGTTCTACTGGCCGCTGCTGAGTTTCTGGTGGTCAGTCCGCGGCTTGATCTGGATCGACCACATTTTGATTCCACTCGGCGGGATGCTGATTGTTATCGCGCTTGCGGTTGCCATCCTCTTTCGCAACCGGAAGAATTGGGGCACGCGGCTTTTGTTTGATCCTGTATTCGGCGCGTCGATTCTGGCGGCAGGCGGCTACATTTTTTTTATGACATATCAGAATCATCCCCAGCCGCGGTATTTCGCCTTGGTTTCAGTGTTCTGCTTTGTGGCAATAGCCATGAGCATTGAGGCGCTGGCCTCGCAGGTGGGAGCGCTGCGTTTGGTCGGCTGGGGAGCGGCCGCAGTCGCGGTGATTGCGACCGGATTGAATGGAGTCGTGACGGCGAGTTTCGCTGCGCATCCTGAATACACGTTTGTAACGGCGGCAAGGCAGCTCACCGCTTATATCGATCAACATCCCAATGGCAACCGCCTGCTGGTTTCAATCAGCGGAGACCAGATCTCACTCGTATCGCATCTGCAGTCGTTGTGCGATGACTTCAGTATGCATACGCCGGCTTTTCCTGACCTGGGAACGAAAATGGAAATCTACAAACCGGGCTGGTGGGCAACCTGGAACGATATTGATCGAGGTACGCTCGAAGACATTCACACCCATTTCTCACTGGAACAGGTTGCGAGCTTCGGAGCGTTCGACGACCCCGAGCGCAACAGGCTGGTCCTGTTCAAACTGCATCCGATGCCCAACGGGCACGAGAGACTGATCAACGGCGACAATCTGCAGAAACCGCTGCCCGAGGACAAGATCTATATTCCCATTGAATAGCGGGTTTGTTATTCCTGATCCGTGGTCCCTAATCTCTAATCCCTGTTCTTACGGTCTTCCAACCATCACTTCGGTCGCCTTGATGAGTGCAATGGCTTGTTCGCCGGGCTTCAATTCAAGTTCGCGAACTGCGTCGGCGGTGATGATGGCTGTGATGCGCTGGTCGCCGATGGCGATCACCACCTTGGCGAGCAGTCCATCAACCTTGACCTCGACGATCGTGCCAGCGAGCTGGTTGCGTCCGCTGATACGCGATGCTCCGAGATGTGCCGAACCCATGGGAAGGAACTCCTGGAGCGCGCTCATCGGAATGCGATGGTGGCCGCCGGGAGTCTTGATGGTTTGGATACGCCCGGCCAGGATCCAGTGCTTTAGAGCCGGATAACTGATGCCCAGTTTCTCGGCGGCCTGGCGAGGAGTTAACAGGGTAGACGAGGTCATCCTGTATTGATAGACTCCTGCCCGCGGTATTTACAAGTCTTTGTTCAATTCCGATTCAGGTTGAGTCGTTTCCCCAATAAACATGCGCTTCCGAAGCTTGTGACTGCAATCACTCGACAGCGTTTGGCACGGATGATAGGCTTCCGGGTGACTTCGAGCCGGGACTCTTGCGGGACGCTATTTTCCCGCGGGGGTGGCTAACCGAAGGTCGTTGGGTCGCGATCATCGGACTGCCCTTAAAAAGGGCAACCAAAATTTTTCATGGAGGACTTGTGACAGCACAGGACTGGGTGTACTTCTTTCCGGCCGTTTGCGCTCTATCGCTCATTGTGGCCTTTTTCTTCACACGCCAGGTCGGCACAGACCAGGCGACGGATTTGCAAAAGATCGCCAGCGGCATCAGAGAAGGCGCTGCCGCATTTCTGAAGCATCATTACAAAGCCGCAGCGGCGGTCCTGGCGCTGCTGCTTCCCACCTTTGCCTACGGGCAGCCAGAGCACGCGGGCGGGGGCGAAGCCAACCTGGTACTTGCCGGATTTGACGACCGTGAATTTCCTCGGCATGAACGGACATACCCTGCTGATGATCGGATTGCTGTTCTGCGTCGGCGGCCTGTTGTTTGGCCTGGCGATCTATGTGCAGTTGAAGAACGCTGCCGGTTCATCGCTCATGCGCGAGATTTCCGAACTGATCTATGAAACCTGCAAGACCTATCTCGTCACTCAGGGCAAGTTCATTCTTGCTGCTCTGGGCTTTCATCGCAGTAATCATTTCGATGTACTTTGGATGGCTGGCGCCGGTACCTGGAAAATCGATTGGGTTACCCTGCCGATCATTTTGCTGTTTTAGCTTGGTCGGCATCGCTGGCAGCTACGGAGTGGCGTGGTTCGGAATCCGCGTAAACACATTTGCCAACTCTCGGACCGCATTTGCCGGATTGAGCGGCAAACCGTATCCGATCTTTGCGATTCCTCTGAAGGCCGGCATGAGCATCGGCATGTTGCTGATCTCGGTCGAACTGCTCATCATGCTCTTCATCCTTTTGTTCATCCCGCGCGATTACGCGGGCCCCTGCTTCATTGGCTTTGCAATTGGCGAATCCTCGGCGCCGCTGCTCTGCGTATCGCGGGCGGCATCTTCACCAAGATCGCCGATATCGGCTCCGATCTGATGAAGATCGTATTCAAGATCAAGGAAGACGATGCCCGCAACCCGGGAGTCATCGCAGACTGCACGGGCGACAACGCGGGCGACTCCGTTGGCCCCAGCGCCGATGGCTTTGAAACCTACGGCGTCACCGGCGTGGCCCTGATCACCTTTATCCTGCTGGCAGTCAAGGATCCCGAGATCCAGGCGCAATTGCTGGTTTGGATCTTCGTCATGCGCGTGGCCATGCTGCTCTCAAGCGTCGGCGCTTACTTCCTGAATGGCCTCATCGCCAAGGCGAAGTACAAAGACTCCGACGAAATGGACTTTGAGGCGCCCCTGACCTCGCTGGTTTGGATCACGTCCATCGTCTCCATCGTCCTCACCTACATCGTCTCGTACCTGATGCTCCCGACTCTGGGCGACGGAACTCTCTGGTGGAAGCTGGCTTCCATCATCTCGTGCGGAACCCTGGCAGGCGCGCTCATACCCGAATTGGTGAAGGTCTTCACTTCAACCAAATCCAGCCCACGTCAAGGAAGTGGTCAAATCGGCGCAGGAAGGCGGGGCTTCACTGGGAATCCTTTCCGGATTTGTGGCCGGCAATTTTTCGGCCTACTGGCTGGGGCTTAGCATGGTCGCACTCATGGGACTCGGCTATTACTTCAGTATGGGCATACCGGATTTGCAGAATAATCCGGCGGGCATGATGCTTGCTCCAGCCGTCTTCGCCTTTGGCCTTGTGGCCTTCGGCTTCCTCGGTATGGGTCCGGTCACCATCGCCGTCGATTCCTACGGCCCGGTTACTGACAATGCTCAATCCGTCTATGAGCTGTCGCTGATCGAAGATGTTCCCAACATCGAAGCTGAGTTGAAGAAGGATTACGGCATCGATCGCGAAGTTCGAACGCGCCAAACACCTGCTCGAAGCCAACGATGGAGCCGGCAATACATTCAAAGCCACCGCAAAACCGGTGCTCATCGGAACAGCCGTGGTGGGCGCAACAACGATGACCTTCTCGATCATCATGGCCCTGACCCACGGGCTGACGACCAACGTGGCGAAACTTTCCCTGCTGCACGCGCCCTTCATGCTCGGGCTTGATCTGCGGTGGAGCGGTGATCTTCTGGTTCGCCGGCGCTTCCACGCAGGCGGTCTCCACCGGCGCTTACCGCGCGGTCGAGTTCATCAAGGCAAACATCCAGCTGGAAGGCGCGGAGAAGGCATCCGTGACGGACAGCAAGAAAGTGGTAGAGATCTGCACGAAGTACGCGCAGAAGGGCATGTTCAACATCTTTCTCGCTGTCTTCTTCTCGACCCTTGCATTCGCGTTCATGGAGCCGTTCCTGTTTATCGGCTACCTGTTCTCGATTGCGATCTTCGGACTGTATCAGGCGATCTTCATGGCCAATGCCGGAGGCGCCTGGGATAATGCGAAGAAAATCGTAGAGGTCGACATGAAACAGAAAGGTACACCTCTGCATGACGCAACCGTGATCGGAGACACCGTCGGCGATCCGTTCAAAGACACGTCGTCGGTGGCAATGAACCCGATTATCAAGTTCACCACGCTATTCGGATTGCTTGCTGTCGAACTTGGCAGTGACGTTGAGTGGGAACAACCCGATGCTTACACACGTACTGGCAGTCGCGTTCTTCCTGGTGTCGGTGTTCTTCGTGCGCAAATCGTTCTATGGAATGAGGATTGAGTCCAAGGATAAGTAACCATCCGTTGGATCGAAGAAAACGTCGCCTGAAATGGGCGACGTTTTCTTTGCGCAATGAAATGCCAAAACAAGTCAGGTTGTTTCGTGCTCAGTGAGAACTACGGCATGCAACCAGAAAGTTGCGCGAGGCTCTTGCGCTGGCGTCCTTCGCCATCGAAGTTGGCGGGATCGAGCCACGCCTCGAAGGCGGCTTTCCGCGCCGGCCATTCGCTGTCGAGCATCGAAAACCATGCCGTGTCGCGGTTCTGGCCTTTCACAATCATGTGCTGGCGAAAGATGCCTTCGAATGTGAATCCGTAGCGAAGAGCAGCGCGGCGTGAAGGCGCGTTGTTCGCGTTGCACTTCCACTCGTAGCGGCGGTAGCCGAGGTCCTCGAAGACGTGGCGGGCCATCAGGTACATGGCCTCCGTAGCGGCGATAGTGCGTTGCAGCGAAGGTGCGAGCAGGATATTACCGACTTCAATAACGCCGTTGGCCGGATCCATGCGCATGTAGCTGGCGTAGCCGGCAATACGGCCGGTTGCCTGTGGAACGATAGCGAAGAACACCGCGCTGGAGCCTGCCTGTTTTTCTTCGAGCGCATGGCGCAAATCAGCCTCGCTGGCGTAGGGGCCATCTGCCAGGTAGGCCCACACCTCATCGTGGCCGTGTACTGCCTGCCAGAGGTCAGTCAGTGTGGCACTGCAGCGGTCAGTGGCTCCAGTGTCACGGTGCGGCCGTGAAGCACTAGGGGGAGGGAGGAGGAACGGGCCTCCATTCGCGCAGGTCTGGTCGGTCTTGGGGCACGGATTCAGCCTATCAGCCGTCAATTTTCAGCCGATTGGGGGAGCCCGAAGAGTAACGCCCATATTCTCCACATTTCGAGCGATTTCGCACAGCAATATAGGCCAAATTGCACTGGTTTTGCACCTTGTACGTGCCCCGAACGCGGACTAGGCTTGTACTTCAGCGTGGATGAAAGGCTGAGGACCGCATCTGCACTGCATTTTGGGCAAATCGCACCGGCAAAAGCCGCACAAGGCAAGCGTTTTAGAGCTTTCCACAGGCTAAATAGCCGTATTTAGCAACCGGATGCGCGAATCACCATCGAAATACAAGATGTTGTGGTTTGCGGTTGACAGGCACCATAGACAGCGCTATTTTTGCAACTGCGGCTGTAAACAGACTGTAACCTTCAAGCCCGTTACAGGCCGCACAAGGCAGAAAAACCCGCGGTACAGAAAAAGTCCCCGTTTCTCCGTTCGCTGCACGACTTAACCCCCCAATTTTGGCTGCGTTAAGACCAAGGGGACAGGTATTCAAAGAAATCGCCGATGGAGAGTGAATCGATGAACGAGGCCAATCTTCAAACAACCGCTGCAGCCCTGCAGGCTCCCTATAGCCAGGGTGGCCTGACATTTTCCCGCCGTTTCTCAACCGAGGGGGTTTCGCCCTACGACGACGTCCAGTGGGAACGCCGTACGGCTCTGATCACGGACAGCAAAGGCAACACGATCTTCGAGCAGAAGGACGTGGAAGTGCCTGCAGACTGGTCGATGACCGCGACCAACATCGTGGCCTCGAAATATCTGCATGGACACGATTGGCACGCCGGAGCGCGAGACCGGCGTGCGGCAACTGGTGTGCGCGCGTTGCCGAGACCATTCGCGACTGGGGTATTGCGGGCGGTTATTTTGCCAGCGCGAGCGACGCCGCCACTTTCCACGACGAGCTGGCGCACATGCTGCTTACGCAGAAAGTGGCCTTCAACTCGCCTGTGTGGTTCAACGTGGGCTGCGACCGCCTCGAGCCCGTTTCGCGACGGACAGAACTGGCACTGGGACCCGACGACGGGCGGCGTTGTCCACGCGGCGACCGGCTACAAGAATCCGCAGTGCTCGGCCTGCTTCATCAACTCCGTCGACGACTCGCTCGAATCGATCCTGACTCTGGCCAAGACCGAGGGCATGCTGTTCAAGTGGGGATCGGGAACCGGCACCAACCTTTCAGCCGTCTCGCGTTCAATGCCACGAAGGCGTGACCGGCGGTGGCACGGCCAGCGGTCCGCTCAGCTTCATGCGCGGCTTCGACGCATTCGCCGGCGTCATCAAGTGCGGCGGCAAGACGCGTCGCGCGGCCAAGATGGTCGATCCTTAACGTCGACCATCCTGACATCATCGACTTCATCGAGTGCAAGTCGAAGGAAGAAGCCAAAGCCCACGCGCTCATCCGCAACGGATACGACGGCTCAGGTCCGGACTCCGAAGCCTACTCGTCCATCTTCTTCCAGAACGCCAACAACTCCGTGCGCGTGACGACGAGTTCATGCGTGCCTACGAGAATGACGGCGAGTTTTCGACGAAGACAGTGAAGGGTGCGAATCCGGTCAAGACCTACAAGGCGCGCGACATCATGCACAAGATCGCCGAGGCTACGTGGCTGTGCGGCGATCCTGGCATGCAGTTCGACACCACCATCAACAAGTGGCACACCAGCAAGAACACGGCGCGCATCAACGCGTCGAATCCCTGCTCGGAATACATGTTCCTCGACAACTCGGCGTGCAACCTGGCCAGCTTCAACCTGATGAAGTTCCTCACGCCGTCAGGCACGTTCAACATCCCAGAGTATCGTCACGCAATTTCGGTAGTCATCACGGCGATGGAAATCCTGGTCGACAACTCCGGGTATCCGACGGAATCGATCGCGCGTAATTCGCATGACTACCGCCCGCTGGGTCTTGGCTATGCAAACCTAGGCGCGCTGCTTGATGCCGTTCGGACTTCCGTATGACTCCGCAGCTGGACGCGATCTGGCTGCAGCGCTGACGGCGATCATGTGCGGACAGGCGTATCTGCAGTCGGCCGTAATTGCGGCCAATTGCCCGCCGCTGGCCTCGGCAACGCCGCTCACCGCAAGCGTTGAGCGCCAGGGCGGAGCATGCCCCGGCTTCTACGTGAATCGTGAGCCGTTCCTCAACGTGATCAGGATGCATCGCGCTGAAGTGAACAACATAGGCAAGTCGCGCACCAGCGGCGAGCCGTTCCTCGTGCCGCAGCTCGAAGCGCTGATCGACGCCAGCCGCGATTGCTGGGATATGGCTCTGTCGTATGGCGAGCGCTACGGCTATCGCAACTCGCAGACCACCGTACTGGCGCCCACAGGCACCATCGGCTTCATGATGGATTGCGACACCACCGGCATCGAGCCTGACCTGGCGCTGGTGAAGTACAAGAAGCTGGTTGGCGGCGGCATGATCAAGATCGTCAACAACACGGTGCCGGCTGCGCTGTTCAAGCTCGGCTACAACAACGATCAGGTTGACGCCATCGTCAGCTACATTGACGCGACCGGAACCATCGAAGGCGCGCCCAGCATCAAGCCGGAGCACCTGGCAGTGTTCGATTGCAGCTTCAAGCCGGCCAAGGGCACGCGCTCCATCCACTACATGGGCCACATCAAGATGATGTCTGCGACGCAGCCATTCCTGTCGGGCGCGATTTCGAAGACCGTGAACCTGCCGCACGAAGCAACGGTTGAAGAAGTTGCCGAAGCCTACGCCGAAAGCTGGCGTCAGGGCATTAAGGCCGTTGCCATCTATCGCGACGGTTCAAAGGGCGCTACAGCCCCTGAACACCAGCATGGATGCAAAGAAAGAGCCCTCGGCGGTGGAAGCAGCAGGGCAACGGGTGATGGCGCAGCTTGCTGCGGGACAGCCCGCGGCCGAAGCAGACCTGAAGACACTCGAAGCCAAGATCAGCGAGAAGCTTGAGGTAACAGCGAAATCTGTGGTCGCCGCTTCGAATGCTTTCCAGCGGGCGCTCGATGACATCGCCAAGGCAACTTCAGTGCCGCAGTTGACCGCTGCACTCGGATCAGAAGAGACGCCGACTCCGCAGAATTTGAACGGGCCGCCGCGCGCGGTGCGTCATCGCCTGCAGGAGGAGCGCGCCTCCATTACTCACAAGTTTTCAATTGCGGGTCATGAAGGTTACATCACTGTTGGCCTGTATCCGACCGGTCAACCGGGCGAAATCTTCATCAAGATGGCGAAGGAAGGTTCGACCGTCTCCGGCTTGATGGATGCGTTCGCGACTTCGATTTCGCTGGCTCTGCAGCACGGGGTTCCGCTGCGCGTACTCTGCGAGAAGTTCGCACACACGCGGTTCGAGCCTTCGGGCTGGACGGGCAACGAGCAGATCGGCTACGCGAAGAGCCTCATGGACTACATCTTCCGCTGGCTGAACCTGCGCTTCCTTTCGGGTGAGCAGTTGACGCTGTTTGCGGGACTTGCACCGCAAGCCGCGCCGCTGCCGGAATCGCCGACAATTCTGCCGGATGTGGTGCCGGAGGAGGATCCCGCTGCGCACAAGCAGCTCTCCAGGTTGGCCGAAGAAATATCTCGTCTCAGGGAAAGGGACCGGGGAATGGGCAGCACATCAGCGCCGGGCGGCAGCATTCCGCCGGAAGCGCAGTCGACAATCTCAGCGTCAGCTTCTCCAAGTCACGGGCCGACGTTGCAGGATCGCGGCCTGTTCCACGCATCGGAAGCCATGCGCAGCATGTACGAGATGGGCGATGCGCCAAGCTGCTCCACCTGCGGCGCCATCATGGTCCGCAACGGGAGCTGCTACCGCTGCATGAGCTGCGGCTCGACCTCAGGATGCAGCTAGGAACTAATTATTACTTTTACCGTGGAGCAGGGTTATTCCTGCTCCATTTTGTTTTACGGGCGATCTCGATACATGTACCAACTTTTACATATCGAGTGTTTGCCATTACAGGGAGAGGATTGTCGCCGTCGAGGCGAAAACCTGCTCCGTCGTAGCGAAAGGCCGAGGGCGGATCGACAGACGATGGAGGGTACCCGGCTATTCGGCGGTGTGGAACGGTGCGGCAGGGAGGCCTGCATCGTCGAACAGCGTGGCGGCGGCCAGGCTCGACCAGGTGTAACGAACGGCGGTGGGCCGCTGTACGAGCGAGGTGGAGACCACGACAACGCCGTTGACCAGGTGAGCATCGGCCGGGAACCAAGTGTGATCGGCCCCGGCAATTTCGAAGGTGTCGCGGCCCGAACCTTTGAGGCGAAGGCCGCTCTCTGGGTGCGCGAAATGGAGCAGGATGGCGCCCTGAGCGATCTCGGAGTAGCTGAGCACGGGGCCGTGATCGCGAACCGGCGCTTCGTGGTGCTCCGCTGCCGTGGGGGACGGGTCAACAGGTGCCTGCGCCGAGGGCTGCTGTGCGGCGAGCGGTGTGAGCGAGAGAAGCAGCGCGCAGACCATGGGCGTCCAGTGACTGTCCGTTAGACGCTGAGACGTGAAAGAGCGTTGCGCTGTCGGAGTTGTCATTGAGCCGCTCCGCTGTGTGTGGCAGCATTCGCCGTGAGTTGTTGGAAGAGGGCGGGGTCGTACTCTTCGAGTGCGTTGATTCCGTGAAGGTGATTGGCTGAAATCCAGGGCAGCCACAAGCGGTGCGAGCCTACGCCTCGCCCGCGAGGGCCGGGTCCGAGGCCAAAGTTCTCCTGCTGCCAACCCGGGCCGCGCATGTCGTACAGGCGGCCGGGCAGCGCGACCATGGATTTCGTATCGTGCAGCAGAAGTCGCGTCACCTCGAGATAGTGCGGGTCGTGCGTGTAGTTATAGAGCCGGGCGTAAAGTGCGACGGCGCAATCCAGATACTCGTCCGCGCCGCCCGCGTGCAAGGCCGTGATGCCCTGGAGGCCTATGGTCGAGACACCCCTCTTCCAGTGGAGCAGCGCGTCGTCGGCGTCGGCAGGCATGGGCAGGTTCCAGATCCAGATCCAGCTCTCGGCGAAGTCGCCGGCAGCCTGGGCGTAGTCGAGCCATTTGGGGTCGTGAGAATCTTCATAGAGGGCAAGGAAGGCCTCAAGGCTGAGCAGACCTGCCTCTTTGTCGGTGATATTGGGATTGTCGCTGGCGCCGCCGATAAAGAGCCCGCGGCTGCCGTATTCGGTCCAAGTGTAATCAGCGGCGCGAACCGCTGACGCCCGATACTTTCCATCGCCAGTCACCTCGGACATCTGCACAAGGACTGGTACGGCGTTGTAGCTGGCCGTGCCGGAGGGCTCGGCCGCTTCGTTGCTCGAAGGTTTCCAGCGGCGTGGAAATGAGCCGTCCGCGCGCTGCTGTTCGATCAGCCAATCGCAGTACTGGCGCACCCACGCGAGCCACTCAGGGTGAGGGCGGCCGAGTCTCGCTTCGCGGCGATAGGCCAGCATCAACACGCGCATATCTTCAGTGGCGTTGCGCAACCAGGGAGCGAGCCAGATGTGATCCCACGCCTCGCCGGTGGTTAGATCAATACCGGTCGCGGGCAGCGGCACAGAAGGCAGGCCTTTGATCATGGTTGCAATCATTGCCATGCCGAGTGCGCGCATGTGCTCTCCCCGCGGGCTCGGGTCGCGGTCCGCTTCGCGCAGCAACGCGTCGGCGCAGTCGAGATCTTTGCCGACAAAGCCCATGGCGATCATCGTCCAGTTCCAGTTGCGCGAGTCGTCCATGGTGGAGCGCACAAACGGCACGCCGGTGTGGCCGTTGATTTCGGTAACCTGGGCTGCCAAGTGGTCTGTGAGGACGCGGCGCACGGCAGGTATGTCGATCTCATGGATTGGAGGCTGAAGTGTGTTCCACGACCAGCGCCACGCGTCGCGGCTAAAGGACCGGAAGGTTGCGTTGTGACCGAGGCGAAACGCAACGTGGTAGCTCTGCGAAAAACCGGCCCGAATTGGATGGTATCGGCGCATGAACACAGGTGAGTTGCCTTGGCCGGCGAAATAGCCCTGAACGGAGCCTGGGTACTGGAAGCCGAACTTCAGCGGCATGCCTTGAGGCTGCGAGACGCTGAGCGAGCCAAACTGGAAGCGAGCGTCGGTCATCTCCGGTTGAGACAATTGGCTTTCGGCTTCGGTGGTATCGCCGCGGGGCATAGGGTCGAGCATAGCGACGGACGCGCCGTCGCGGAAATAGAGACCCAGCAGTGGAGCGGGCAGAATGTCTTCGCGCATGCTGAGGTGGTGGGCCGCGTAGAGTAGCGTGCCGCCGGGAGAACGTTCGCCGTCATAGGTGGGGTCCGCGTATAGGACGCCAGGGGCAAGATAGTTCGCGTCTTCCCAGACGAGCTTCGGGGCAGAAAAGACGACCGCGGAGGAGAAGCCTTCGGAAGCTGAGCCTTGAACGATGACGGTGCGTTCGACGGAGAGAACGTCATCGTGAAGCTGCCAGAGATCTCGAACAAGGAAGGAGACATTCGGGCTGCTGCGGATGGTGGCGGTGGCCTCGACACCGGCCGGGGTGCGCGAAGCTTGATTATAAGCCGCATTGAATTCATGCACGCCCCCGCCGCTCCCGCCGGAGATCTCCACCCGCGCAGGCTCAGGTTGTGAAAGCAGGGGCGAGTTTGGGCCGCCAATGCTGATCGACCAGCCGGCCGCTGCGCGGATGAGAGTGACGACGGTACCAGTCGAGGTATGTCCCAGCTCGAGGCGTTCGGGCGTGCCAGCGGTGGCGGTGCGGGGGCTACCGAGCGTGGCGATCAGGATGAGAAGGGTCGTGAGCACGTAATACCACATGTAAATTCTAGTCTGCACCGTTTCGCTGTGAATGGACAGGAGCCGCCCATGGCGTGGTTCGTGACCGGGATAGGATCGGTAATGCGTCGCCGATTTTTCGGTATGAAACTTCTCAACCGGACGCTTACAATCGGAAGCTTCTGCCTTTTGAACTCGGCCCCATCGAGTCGACAACCTGCACATCCGCGAAGCGGAAGCTCCGCAGATGGACAGTACGCATTGCCTGAGTAGTTTGCGGGCGATGTTCGAGCGGAGCAGCAAGAGCCGCGTGATTCGTGAATCGCGTGCGCGATTGGCACAGTACAGCAAAGGAGATGCAAACTCGTGTCTAAACCGGTAAATCGCATAGGTATCACGCGGCGTGAGGCGCTGCTTCTTTCAACGACGGTTGGGCTGGGGGCGGCGCTGAGCAAGCCCGCCTTCGGTTCCGACAGCGTCAAAACGGGAGCTCATCAGGAGCCGGGTAATGTGTCAACTCCGCGATCGGCGATCGCGAAGACGCAGTACGGAAGGGTACGCGGATTTGTAGATGGCGGCGTGTTGACATTTAAGGGCGTGCCGTATGGCGCAACTACTGCGGGGGAGAATCGCTGGCTCCCGGCCAAACCCCCTGCGCCGTGGACGGACGAGTATCCAGCCTTGGTTTATGGAGCAAACTGTCCGCAAAATCTGCATACCTGGACGGGCATCGAGCAAACTTTTCTCTTTGACTGGGATGACGGCTGGCAGAGCGAAGACATGCTGAAGCTGAACATCTGGACACCCAGCCTGACGGGCAAGCGTCCAGTGATGTTCTACATGCACGGGGGCGGGTTCAGCTTCGGATCGTCGTACGAGTTGCCATCGCACGAGGGTGCGCAAATGGCACGCCATCACGATGTGGTGCAGGTGTCAGTGAATCACCGCCTCAATATTCTTGGCTTCTTCGATGTTGCTGAGATTGGCGGCTCTGCGTATGAGGACTCTGTAAACGTGGGGATGACGGATCTGGTTGCGGCGCTGAAGTGGGTTCAAGAGAATATCGAAAACTTCGGCGGCGATCCTGATCGCGTGATGATTTACGGACAGTCGGGCGGCGGGTCAAAGGTAACGACACTGATGGGCATGCCCTCGGCTGTGGGCCTGATCCATCGTGCGGCGGCGCAGTCGGGGGGTGGCGGCAACATTCCGAGCAGGGATCAGCAAAAAGAACTTGCGCGGCAGGTCATGAAAGAACTCGAGCTTGCCCCGAATGATATTGGGACTCTACAGAAGATGGAATGGGCGAAGTTGTTTGCAGCAGGCAATGCGGCAGCGGCGAAGATCAATCCGCCGGGGCCGCCGATGATGGGACCGGGAACTCCGGGCACACCGCGTGTCGGGTGGTCGCCGTGCGTTGACGGGAAGGTAATCAACATGCGGTCGTTCTTTGATGCGGCTCCCGAGATATCGAAGAGTGTGCCGATGCTGGTGGGTTCGGTGAGCGAAGAAGGCAACCGAATGTCGTCGCGACCCACGGAAGAAGAGTGGCATGCAAACCTTTCGAAGATGTATGGCGCGGAGAACGCGACGGCTATTGTTGCGGCTCTGAAAAAGGCGTATCCACAGAAGAAGATTCAGACGTTGTCGTACATCTGCAGCGGCAATCCGGGGCTGAATGGGCTTTCGATGCGCAACAACGTGGTGAAGATGGCGCGACTGAAGCACGAACTGAAATCCGCGCCGGCATACGCTTACTACTTCACCTGGCAGACCCCAATCCTTGATGGCGTGCCCGGAGCGTGGCACACGGCCGAACTTCAATTCTGCTTCGACAACACCAAGAGGTGCGAGCAGGGGACTGGGAATACCGCGGAGGCGCAGATGCTGGCAAAGAAGATGGCGTCGTCGTGGGCGGCATTTGCAGCGACGGGGAACCCGAGTGTTGAGGGTTTAAAGTGGGCACCAACCGATCCGGAAACTAACAAGACGATGATCTGGGATGAGGAGTGCCGGATGGCCGATGATCCCGATGGGGAGGGTCGCAAAATCATCTTGGCCTGATCCATTCCTGCGATCTCACTGAACTCGCATCAAACTTCGTCCGCCTGAGTTGAGCTGCGAATTCATACGGGGAACACGCTCATCTTGGTTGGCTTGTCACTGGCATTGAAACCCAAACCATATGGCCGTGCAGTCGCCTTGTCGGACAACTGATCTTCTCTTTCGTTGTAGCCGACAGGCCAATGGATTCATCGGGGTTTCATTTAATTATGGTGTTACAGATTGGTACCGATTGACGGGCATCGCGTCATGCAATTGTGCACTTAATTACCCTTCCGAATCGCGGAACACTGGTCGACATAACGTTCTCTATCCGGGCTCGATGAGTGCATTTACAATGACGCGCTCAGCGAAAGAGGCATAACGAGTATTTGCAACGGCCACTTGTCCGACGGGCCGGTTTTACAGCCACACGCCGAGAACACTGATCTAATCGAATACCTGAATGAGCGCTTTTCCCTGGATGTGTCAATCGAGGTTTACATTGGCAGATCAAGTTTGCGGGAATCGCCCCGGGTATGATGCACTCTGTGTGAATCCTTTATCTTCCAAGTAATACGACACGATTGAATAGTGAGTTGACCCTCCATGAATCCAGTGAAGTCCGAGGTACATTTCCGTACTAGTACGGTCTTTGTCCTTCCGTTTTGCCGGGCCAGGCGTCGGTGCGGAATGGAGTGGCAGGCAAACCCGCGCCGTTGAACAGCGTGGCGGCGGGATTGGACTGCCAGGCATAGCGGACCTGTGTTGGGTTGGCTACGGATGGCGATGAGACCACGATCGTGTCGCCTTCGATGTGGGCGTCTGCCCAGAACCATTTGCGGTCGTCGCCGGCGATTGAGAATTCTTCCAACTTGTCACCTTTGACAATGAGGCCGCCGTCCGTGTGCGCGAAGTGCAATCGAATGGAACCGGGGAGGCGCTCGACCGATTCAAGCGTAGGTCCCGAATAGACGACGTTTTTGCCGTAATACCGTGCGAGCGCGCAGAGAGCGAGGCGATCGCCTACCGGCTGCTTTTCTTTCGCATGGATATTCTCGGGATCGCCTGTGTCGATGGTGACGGCGAGGCAGGAATCTGGAACGGTGGTCGCTGTGATGGCCTGCGATTCGCGCGTTTCAGTCCAATCGTCGCCGTCGACGGGGACTGAACTTCGCTTTGTGAATGCGGGTAGGCTGACGATGTAGAAGGGGAAATCTCCTTGGGCGAAGAGCGACCGCCAGTCCTCAATCATGGCAGGGAGAATCTTGCGGTACTGATACCCACGTGGGGAGTTCTGCTCGCCTTGATACCAGATAGCGCCGGTGATGGAGATCGGAGCGATTGGCACGAGCATGCCTTGGTAAAGGACCGTCGGCATAACGGGCCAGTTCTCGTAGGCGATAGGCAACGGTTGCGGCGGACGCGCGTCGACGCTGAGTTTGGCCTTCCACTGGCCCGCGAGCGGGATGCTGGGTTGATCGCCAAGAGCGAGATGCAGGTCTTCAGGCTTGGAGAGGAAGCCTCCATCGGGTTTGGTTTTGAGGACACGGATTGCGATCACGTTACGGCCGGGCTTCAAAATGCCCTCGCGAATGAAATACCTGCGTGGATTCTCGACCCAGGCACTCCCGCCGACTTCGGTGCCATTGATATAGACGGTGTCCATGCGTTCAATCTCGCCGAGGGAGAGCATGCTGCCGGTGCGGGGGAATGCACCTGGGGGCAGGGTCGATGCCGAGGCTACCGGCATGGGCAAGGGATTAGGCAGAGTAATGTCTTTACGGAACCAGACGAGGGCCGGGGTATCGGGCACTCCGAGTTCGGCGAAGCCGCCGGGAACCGGGACGGTTTTCCAAACCGAGTCGTCAAAATCGAGAGCTGCCCAGTTGTTTTTTTGACCGATGTCGTATTGGTCGTACCAGTGCGTGACGTAGTTGCCGTATTCAGGCGCGTTTTCGGCTTTCAGCCGGTCGAGTTCGGCAAGCGGGACATCGAAGTCGCGGAGTGGACGGAGCGCGGCTTCGCTGGTCCACGACTCCGCGGGGGTTCCACCAACGGCATCGATGACGAGGCCAATGGGCACATGGATCTCCTGTTGGACTTTGCGCGCGAAGTAGTAGCCGACAGCGGAGATCGAGCTTGCGGTCTCGGGGGAGACGACGCGCCAGTCGCCTTCAATCACATCGACGTGGTGATAGGCGGGATGACCGCCGACGGTGAAGAATCGAATGTCGGGGTAGTTGGCGGCCTTGATTTCTTCGTCTGCGTTTTTGGTGAAGCGGAGCGGCAGGCCCATGTTCGATTGGCCACCGCAGAGCCAGACGTCGCCGACGAGGACGTTATGTAGTTCAACCGATTGATGACCACTGATGGTTACGGTATAAGGGCCGCCAGCAGATGGGGGCTGAATTCTGACGACCCAGCGTCGATCTGCGCCGGCAGTGCCGGTTGCTGTATTCGCGCCGATCTGCACGCGGACATTATCTCCAGGATCAGACCAGCCCCAGATGGTGTCGGGCTTGCCGCGCTGAAGCACCATGTTATCGGCAAAGACAGGGCTGACGAAAGGGAGCGGCTTAACGGCCGCGGCCAGTGTGGCCTGGCCGGGTGTAGGCTGCGCAAATGCGGCAACGCTCGCGGCAAAGTAAAGCCCTGCGGCGAGTGATGTGCTTTGAACCTGTCTGAAACTCATAACTCGAAACCTCTCCCCATCAGCGTGCGGGGTCCTGGCACTGGAAGTTGCGGGCATCCTGGGTGTCACCGGTTCCGGTGTACTGCGCGTGTTTTGGATAAGCACACAGCGGTCGCCTGCGACCGGGAAATGCCTGACCTGTAGCGATCACTGCGTCGGGCGCAGTGCCTTTCTCGACCCAACTGACGACTGCGGTGAGCATGTCGAAGTGATCGAGAGCGGGACCGCCGCCGCAGTGGGCCATGCCGGGGACGAGAAACATACGGCTCCATTCAGAAACCTTCTCGGCTCCGCCGTTGGTCGTGGCAAGTGATTGGTAATAGCCGAGCGTGTCGAGCGTCGAGAACCACGGATCGCTGTCGCCGTGGAAGAAGATGAGCTTGCCGCCGCTGAGTGAGAACGTGGAGAGGTTGGTGGATGCAGGTTCGACGAGCGGATCGGAGGCATGCAGCGCCGCCTTGTCGACGTCGAGTTCAGTTGCCGTGGTGTAGGGGCCGAAGAGGCCACTTGGTCCCAAGGCCAGTAAACCTGATGCGAAGCCTTTCGAAGCAATGCCCGAGTCATAAAGGAAGCCCGGGTAGACCTGCGTGCCATAGGCATTCTTCGGTCCGGCAAAAGCTTTCTTGATGGCGCCGATTTTCTCGGGGACGATGCACGCGTCGGTCTGGCCGGGCTTGCACGCGAGGACCTCGGGATCGAAATCGCAGCCAAGCGGATCGGAGATCATGCCGTCGGCTACGCCATCTTTCGCATCGCATTGTTTCATGAGCGAATCCATAAAGAGCTTTCGATCGTCGTCGGTGAGGAACTTGTCGATCTGCGGCTTGCCGGAGGCGTCTTTGGGAGCGGCCTGGTTGTACGCCACAGGGATCCATTGAGCGATGGCAAGGTTAGACAGGCCGGTGCGCATGGCCGGATCACCGGAGACGATCCCGTTGAACACTGTGGGATAGCGCTGCGAGAGGATCATGCCTTCGCGCCCGCCCGTGGAACAGCCGACAAAGTAGGAGAACGCCGCAGGTTTTGCGTAGTAGTGCCCAATAATCTGCTTGGCGACTCCGGCGACTTCAGCGTTCGCGAGGAATGCGAAATCTAGATAGGCCTGCTGGTCGCGCATGAATGTAAAGTCGAAGGCACCCGTTTTGGCCTTGTGTCCCGTATCAGTGCTGGCCACGGCGAATCCGCGGGAGAGTGCCGGCTTGTCGCCCGCGTAGTTTGCGCCGGCGGGATACGCGATGATGCCATTGCCGCCTCCGCCGCCCTGCATCATGAAGTCACCGTTCCAGGCCTCATTTTCGGGCAGTGCAAGAGCAAAGCCGATGCCGAACTCCTGACCGTCGACGCCCTTGCGGCGATTGATAACGCCGTCGACGCGGCAATGCGCTGGAAGCGGGCCAATGGAAGGAGCGCCGGGATACGGCGGCGGGACAGTGGTTCCGGCGGGAACGAGCGCGGCCTTGGTGATTTCCACGGCGTCGATCTTGAGGCCTGCGAGAGCGGCACAGGGACCGGCCGATTGAGACTGTGCGGCCAAAGGTACACACAGCACAACCGCCAGCAGATGCGAGAGTTCGAATTTCGTCATAGCTGACCTTCTTTTCCGTGAACAGATGTGGGCACTGCGTGGAGTATTTTTTTACGAAGTCCGGCGCAGCGGCAAATCACTTGATGGTTGCGTGAACTTCTTTACCTTCATAGCTAATCTCCGCGTTTGCCATGCTGGTCACATCTACGCCTGTTCCGAGTCCGCCTGCGACCAGGACGACGCGGAATTTGCGGTGTTCGATCATTCCGGGGAATGAACCTTGCCGCGAGCCGATGGTGAGCGAAGAACTGCGATCATCCCAGCGGATGGGGATGATGGAGTGCTGTCCCTTCTCGTATTCGTAACCGTCACCGGCGTCTTCATAGAGGTCGAATCTTCCATCTGCACCGCGATAAATGCGAAGCTCGATGGGCCCCGAGGGATCCTGCGTGGCGTACTCGATCTGCGGACCCATGGGAAGGATGGAACCGGCGCGCACGAAGAGCGGTATGCGGTCGAGGGGCGAATCGGCTTCGATCTCCTGTCCGCCTGTTTGCGATTTACCAGTCCAGAAGTCGTACCATGCAGCAGCTGCCGGTAAATAAACGTTGCGCCTGGTCGCGTCGGCTTTGAGCACCGGGTTAACCATGATGGCAGGGCCAAACATGAATTGATCGCGGAGGTTCCATGTGTTGGAGTCGCCGCGCCAGTCCATCACGAGCGGGCGCTGAATGGTGTAGTCCTCGCTCGTTACCTTCCAGGCCAACGAATAGATATACGGCATCAGCCGGTAGCGGAGCTTGTCGTAACTCACCAGGATGGGCTCGACTTTGTCGAAGCTCCACAACTCGTTATGCGGCCGGTGACCGTGGGTGCGGAAGATGGGGCAGAACGTGCCGTACTCGAACCAGCGTGCGTAGAGTTCCTGGAACGCGGGATCGGCGATTGGATCCTCGTGCGGAGGCCAATAGCCGCCGATGTCAGTGGTCCAGTATGGAGACCCCGACAGCGCGAAATTGAGACCAGCGGGAACCTGGTGGCTCAATCCCCAGTAGGTGCCGTAGACATCTCCCGACCAGACGGTAGCGCCTACGCGCTGCTGGCCGAGAAACGCGGAACGCGTAAGCAGAAACACGCGCTTGCCCGGGTTCTGAGCCTTCCAGTGATCCTGCACCCCAAGCGTGTGCAAGAGCGGGAAGACGTTGGTGAATTCGGCGCCGTTGCCGATCGCGATCTGGCGGCTGCTCAGGATGGCGTCGCCCATGTGGGGCCAGTATTCTTCAGGCTCGGCGCTGTCGAGCCAGAATGCATCCCATCCCTGCGCCAGCAGCTTGCCGGGCAGGTGCTGCCAGTAGAGGTCGCGCGCCTCTGGGTTTGTGGCGTCGTAGACGTGAGCATCGGACACAAGCTCATGCTTTGCGTCGAGGATCTTGTAGGTTTCGGAGTTGGGATCGAGCAGACCCCAGACAGAAATCATGGCGTGCACGTTTTCCTTGTGCAGCGCATCGAGATCTTGAGCCACATCGTGATAGTTGGAATTGAAGACTGGATCGCCCTCGGTCTTCCACCAGAACCAATCCTGCACCATGGCGTCGAGCGGAATATGTTCCCTTCGATAGCGCTCTGCGATCCCGCGAATCTCGTCGAGTGATACGTAGCGGTCCTTCGATTGAAAAAAGCCATAGGCCCACTTCGGCAGCATGGGTGTGTGACCGGTCATGGTGCGGTACTCGTGAAGAACGGCGTCGATCTCCGGGCCGTAGAGGAAGTAGTAGTCGATCGACTTGCCCGCGATTGACGTCAGCTTCATATCAAGCGGGAATCGATTGTCAAAATAAGTGAGCGCCGCCGTGTTCCACATCAGCCCGTACCCCTTGTTCGAAACCAGCAGGGGTATCGCAACATCGGTGTTGTTTTGACCCAACTCAACGGTGGCGCCGCGATAGTTAAACATGCCGTTCTGGTGCTGGCCGAGCCCATAGACCGCTTCCGTGATCGAGGGAGAAAAGCGGTCCGTGACGCGGTAGGTGCGTTCTCCATTGAGTTCGACCGGCTCGTAGGTTCGCGGGATGCTGTTGCCTTCGTTCAGCAGCGATTCTCCACTGATGGTGCGAAATGAGAGATTGCCGCGTTCGATATTGACGATCACCTCAAGCTGAGCAGTCTTCATACTCGCCGCTTTCGCGTCCTGCGCAAACGTGAACGGCGCTCCGGGACAAGCCTGCCGGGCATCGAGCATCCACGGGCGCGGCGACCCTGAGGCGGCAGCTTCGGGAGTAGCAACGACGTGAATCACCGAGTCAGAACACACGGTGACCTCGAGGAATTCACTGCCCGCGGTGGCGCGGATGCCGTGGCTTGTCTGCTCGATTTGCGCAGGCGGAGGACCCGGCGCCTTCTGTCCGGGCATTTGTGCGTTTGCCATCGACGAGGTAGCAAAGAAGAGCAACAGGATGGGCATAACTTCCCAACCATCACGACAGGTGCGGAGAATTCCTGCTTTCCAAAGCATCTTTGATCTCGACTTTCTGTTCGCCGATGTTCTGACTCATAAGGGCAATCGGCTGTGAAGCAGAGGTTCTTGCTGAAGAACGGCAGCACGTGGTTCTGGAATCGATCGGCGACTGCACTGACATGCGTGCCGGAATAAATTTCAAATGTGTTCGCGATTCCATAGTTATCGAGGATGGTGTGCAGCTTGCCTGCATCGATGCGCAATCCGTCCTGATCGCCGACGTCCATGGATATGGCGCGATACTGCTTGAGGTTGCCGATGTACTGATCGACGAATGCCAGCGGTGAGTTAGACGTGTATTTCGCTACGATCTCCGGTTGCAGAACGCCGTCCTTGGTCGGCAGATCGAAGTAGAGCGGAGGGTTCTTGGGATTGGGTGCCCACGCCGCTGCCGTTGCATATTGTGCGGAGGCAAAGCCGGGCGACTGTGCTGCCAGGTCCGCCGGAGACTTGGCTGCGGCGACTTTCTTCTCGCTGGCGATTGCCCGCTCCTTGATCTGTTCGGGAGTGCCCGGTCCGCCGCCGACCATCGAAGACATGCAGCAGGGACTCATGATGTAGAGAGCGCCGAAGACGTCAGGATGCTTCATGCCGATGCGCGACGCGCCATAGCCACCCATGGAGTGGCCGACAAGACCGCGGCTGGTGCGAGTCGGGGATGGTGCGATAGTGCGCGTCGATGTAAGACACAACGTCGCTTCGATATGAACTTCTCGAAGTCGCCGGTGGTGGCCGAACTTGAATACATCGAGCCGTTATAGATGGTCTTGGAATCGGGCAGGACGACGATCATCTCCTGCGAGCCTAGCGCGAACGCGCCTTCGATGGTCTGCGGAACGTGGATCTCGTGCGACCACTGCTCGGCTCCAATCGAGTAGCCGTGCAACGCGTAGACCACGGGATAGCGGCGCTTCTTGTCTTTCTGGTAGCTGGGCGGAAGGAAGACGATGACATCGCGATCGACGGCATCCCCCTCAAGATTGCCTTCGAGGGACGTGCCGTGGATCTTGATGTGCTCCACCGCTAACAGGCTTTGCTCCAGAGACGACGTTCGGGAACTTGGTCTGCACCTGCGCGATGAGCCATGATCCAGGTACGACCGCCAATGTGATTGCGCACGCAATGAACAGCTTTGTGATCTCATCAGAACCTCTCTCGAAAAACCGGCTACTGCACCGGGTAGGAATAAATGTTTACGCTGAATGGGCGCACGACGACGGTGCTGGGCAGCGCACCGAGCGTCTGTTCCTCCACCTGAACCTCAGGCTTCTTATCCACCTGCACGGTTGCGTCGATGGAGGCGGGAGCCATGCGCCACAGCTTCCCTGCACTGGCAAGTCTGGCCCCATTGATCGCGATCTTGATGCTCTGTTCGGTAGTCGGATGGGTTGAGTACGGCAATTGCGAGTGTCTTGCGATCTTCACTTAACGCGGCACTAACGTCCAGCGGATAGGTGTCGCTGCCGGGGTTGACCGCGGGCTGGTCGCCGCCAGCCGGAAACATTGGCTTCGGCTGCGGAGAGTTTCCCGTCACCTCGACGGGGATGGTGCCGAAGTGGTCGCGGTACATCTTGAAGAGCATGCCGGTGGGATTGAGGACCGCCTCGGTTCGGTTGGCTCATCATCGCGGTTGCGAAGGTGAATGCGCCCATCTGAAAGATATCGGAGTGGCGGAACATTTCGTGGAACGCCCACGCATATGCCGGAACGATCTTGTAGCCAGTCGCGATCCACCGCCGAAGTAAGCCCACTCGTCGATGGCGATGGGAACGGGCTTGGCGCGGAGCGCGGGAATTCGCTTCAGGTACTCCTGATAGTGCTCATATTTCGCGCGAACCTGGACGGCCGGCGCGCGCTCCCATTCGAGAACGACAGAGGAGGATCGATGGGCACTTTCTTCTGCAGCTTCATGTCGGTATGCTGGGTTCCGGATGCGTAGTAATGCTCGCTGACCATGTCGATGTTGTCGAGGCAGTTTAGGAGCATCTGGCCGGTCCAGTCGGCTGACGAAAGATAATCGGGAACATACTGGCCATTAATGCGCCTCGCCTGGTCTGCTCCTTCCATCACGTCGGGCATGGCTCCGCCAGCAATGAGCTTGATGGACGGGTCTACCTTCTGCATCTCTTTCGCGAAGAGATTGTGCTTCAACTCGAATTGCGGAAGTGACATGGAGCCCATCTGGTAGTCGCCCCAGGGCTCGTTACCAACTCCCCACCACTGCACCTGGTAAGACACAGGATGGCCATTTGCGGCTCGCCATTTTCCCATCGGCGTTGTTGCGGCACCGTTGGTGTATTCGACCAGCTCGCGCGCCGACCATGCGTCGCCGAAGCCTGCGTTGACGGTGATGTAGGGATCGACCCCGAGGAGACGGCATAGTGTTAGGAACTCGTCCGTGCCGACATCGTTGGGCTGCACGGCGTGCCAGACGGGATCGAAAATGGGCGGCCGCTTATCGATGTCACCGACGCCGTAGCGCCACTCATAGGCGGAGACGAAGTTGCCGCCGGGAAAGCGGAGAACGCCGAAGCGCAGTCTGCTTGAGCGCGGCTACGACCTCAGGACGGAAGCCTTCAATATTGTCCGCAGGCATGAGCGAGACCGCGCCGACATGAAAGGAGCCCGAGCCTGTGCCCGTGATTTCAAGAGTGGCTTCCTCGGTATTTGTTCGTGGCGATATACTGCAATGGGAACTTGCGGTACGCCGGCACCGAGCGGGCCGATGGTGACGGTCTGACGATCAGTGGGCTCCTTACCCCAGATGAGCGTCGCCTTAACCACCGCGCCAGATGAGCCGGAAAGTACGATGCGACCGGTGTAGATGCCGCCTTTGCGAACGGCGATTCCGGATTGGCTCATGCCATGCGGATCCTTGGCATCGAGTTTAACCAACGGCGAATGATCACCACTGTAGGCATGCTTGATATCCATGGTGACCACGTTGGCGCCGCCGACAGGAGCCCACCAGCGCGTAGGAACGCGGCGAAAGCGCGGATTGCCGCCTGCACCGCCTATGACCGGAGGAGGTGTAGGCGCGCTGGCGGCGACCGGGTAGAAGAACTTGCGATCGACAAGCATCTCAGACCAGATGCCAGTGTTGACGATGTCTCCGCCGTGCTCAAGAAACTGGCCATAGATATTTTTCGAGATGGGAGCGCCGGTCTTCGCGGTATCGATAGTTGCGGTGACAATGCGAGCCTGGGATGAAAGGTCGAAGGGCAACGAAAGCAGCAGCAGGAGGCACACTGCTGGTTTTTGAGTAAGCGTTTTCGCAACGATCTTCAGGAGCAGATGCATGGTCCGTTTCCCCCAATACTGGATGGAGCAAAATGTGCGTACAACCCGGCCCGCCGTCAAATTTCGAATCGAGTGCCAGTAGCGTCCACGGTTCTCGATAGAGCGCAGTGCGGGATTACGGCTCAATCGAGATGACGGTCACTGATCGAGACGCTACCGTGAGCGAAAGCTTGCCGTTCTGAACCTTCACTTCTGTCGGCTTCAGAACGACGGAAGCGCTGTCATATTCGGCTCGGAATTTCAGGCCGCCGCTCTCGTATTCCGTTCCGGAATTCTCGACTATACACAGGCCAAGCTGGGTAGAACAAGAGAAATAAATCGCTTTATCCAGAGCGGGCCGACGGATTACTATGCCGATGATGGAAGGTGACGGCGTAATCCGGTTCTGAGACCGCTATGCCTCGCGGAGATGTTCGCTCGGAGGTGCACTTTGAAAGTGATTGCATTTGTGATGCTCATCGCAGCGAGCTTCTGTTTTGTGCAGGCCCGCGGGTGATATCAAGCCCGCAACATCGAACGTTCTGGATGCGCAGTATCCGAAGGTCGACCCGGTGGTTACCGGGAAGTATCAGATAGAAGGTCAAATCGCATTGCCGGAATAACGCCACACCTCAGTTTTGGCGTCCGGGGACAGAGAGGGGATTCATGCACAGACGGGATTTCTGCAAACTACTTGCGATCGCCGCAGCATCCAAAGCTGTGCCCTCCACTGGGCAGACAGCACCGGAGAGCCAGCATGTATTGCCGAGCGGGTTCAACAAGTACACGCAGGACTACGCACAGTTTTGCGCCCTGCCGCCGGAGAAAAGGGTTTTCTACAAGGTGAGCGACGGCAAGATTGTCGAGGAACACCTCGATGCGGCTGCATGGCAACCTCCAGCGTGGAACTACAACCCGGTAGCGCAATCCGTCTCAGGCGGCCTTTGGGACGATGTGCCCTTGAGGTCGCCAATCCCCGATCTTGCAGGCGATGGTCCGTTCAAACCCACTTGGGATTCGTTGCTTGAGTACGAAGCGCCGGATTGGTACCAGGATGCCAAGTTCGGCATCTGGGCTCACTGGAGTCCGCAGTGCGTTGCCGAAGCCGGGGACTGGTATGCGCGCAATATGTATGTCGAGGACCAGCGCCAATACAAATACCAACTTGAACACTTCGGTCCGCCATCGCGGTTCGGGTACAAGGACCTTTGCGCACAGTGGACCCTGCTGAACTGGGACCCGGACGAGTTGATTACGCGCTACAAAAATGCGGGCGCGAAGATATTTGTCGCTCTGGCCAATCACCATGACAGCTTCGACGCGTGGGACTCGAAGCATCAGCCGTGGAATGCCGCTGCCATCGGTCCGCACCGTGATGTGATCGGGAGCTGGGCTGCGGCGGCGCGAAAGCAGGGTCTACGATTTGGCGTGACAGTACATCAGGCGCGCAACTGGTGGTGGTTCCAGCCGTCGCACGGCGCCGACACGTCCGGCCCGAACTCTGGCGTTCCATATGATGGCCATCTTACCCAGGCGGAAGGCAAAGATCAGTGGTGGCAGGGGCTCGATCCTCAGCGACTCTATGGCGTGAAACACCCGGCCAGTGCATTGCCCGACACATCTTATGTCAAGAACTTCTACGACAGGACGCGCGATCTCATAGACCAGCACAATCCCGACCTGCTTTACTTCGACGACTCGCTGCTGCCGCTCGGCTGGGCGGGGATGAATATCGGCGCGTACTTCTACAACCACAGCCTTCGGCAAGCACGGCGGCAAAAACGAAGCCGTTCTCAACGTCAAGGATGTTCCCGACAGGCTCGCCAAAGCTGTTGTCGCCGATTATGAACGAGGGCTCACTGCCGAGATCATGAAGCACCCTTGGCAGTCGGAGACGTGCATTGGCGCCTGGCATTATCTCCGCGCTCTCTACGAAAAGCCGGGTACCTACGGCGGCTATCTGCCTCCGCGGGATGTAATCCATTGGCTGATCGACACCGTGAGCAAGAACGGAACATTCATCCTGGATGTTCCCGGTAGACCCGACGGAACCATTGACAACAAGGAAATCGCAGTGCTCGACGGCATCACAGCATGGATGCAGACCAATGGTCAGGCAATCTACGAGACCCGGCCATGGAAGGTTTACGGCGAAGGCCCCAACAGCATAAAGGCGGGGTCCTTCCAGGGTGGGAGCGTGAGCAAACTGGGAGAGAAAGATATCCGGTTCACGCGCAATAAGGCAAATACTCTGGTCTACGCAATGGTGCTGGGCTGGCCGACAGGATCGTTTACCGTGCAGTCTCTGGGTCTTTCAGCCGCGCCAAAGCCCGGAAGAATTGGCAAGCTCGAACTCCTGGGAACCGACCAGAGGGTCAGTTGGAAACAGCAGAATGACGCCTTGATGGTGGAACTTCCGAAGCTATATAAGCCAGCGGTGGACTATGCGGCGGTGCTCAAAGTGACACTCGCGTGAACAGAAGCGGGTATAGCGGTCTCTGGGTGCTTAGCCCCTGTCAAGAACCAATCGACACAGACGAGTCGGTCAGAAGCGGTGCTGAGATCGCTTCGGCTCTCGCAATTTCAACCTGTTCTCCAAGGAAGCAAAACTCCATGCGGCATTCTTCGTTGCGGCAATTCTTGATTCTCGCCCTCGGTGCTCTCGCAGCATCACCATCCCGCGTGTTTCCGTAGCTGCGTCCGGTGCTCAACCCGTGAACGGCCTGCGCATATTGCAGATCAGGATTCATGCGTGTCGCCGGTTCGATGAACCACGCGCGAAGATGCGCCGCAGCATGCGCGGCGAACTCGCGCCGCTTCGTAAGTACCCACGCAGCGGCAAGTGCCGGCATCTGAATGCTCAGCCGAATCAACAGCAGGCGATGAGCATTGAAATTGCCTGGATTGGATTCGTCATCCCGGTTAATGTACGGACCGTTGGGGTTTTGGGGATCAGGCCAGAAATAATCCGCTTCGAAGAAATCGTCGTGCGGACCGCCTGCACTGCGTGGGGCAGGCACGGAGACAATGGTTTCAGGCTGTTCACGCAAATATCTCTGGGCAGCATTGAGAACACGAGCGCGCTCGAACGTTTCTCCGCCTCTGCGAGGGTTGCGGAGAATATCGTCGGTGTCAATGTGGGCTGACCCCAGACCTGCAAGGGCGGCTGCTCCCAACGAAAGGAATTCGCGGCGAGTAAAATGAGAGCATCAATGGTCCTCTCTGGGGTCCTCGCTGGACGAGTTCACTTGCCGGCGATCTGCGAAAGTTCAGAACCGGCAAGCAGGAAAGCGCCCACGCCATAGACATAGCTGGACGAAGGCTTGAATTTGCCCGGCTCGCCTCCGATCGGCTGAATGGAACCCAGCCTTCCGTCCGCGTATATGTGCGTCAACATTCCTTGCCACGACCTCTTCACAACGGGCAGATACTTCTTCCGATCGAGAAGCTTGTGGCGGATGCCCCATGCCATGGCATAGGTAAAGAATCCGGAGCCTGAAACTTCAGAATTTGGATACGATCCAGGATCGAGCAGGCTGGCGCGCCATAAACCATCGGGTGGCTGCAGGCCGGCAATTCGCTCCGCCATCTCCTTGAACTGTTTTTCGTACTTGACGCGATCGGGATAATCCGCGGGCATGCGCTCGAGAACCAATGCCAGTCCAGCAAGAACCCATCCGTTGCCGCGCGACCAGAAAACCTTTTGTCCGTTTGCCTCGTGCATCGTGAGAAACCGATCATCGCGGAAGTAGAGATGTTCGGCAGGATCGTACAGTGCGCCGGATGTGATCCACCACTCGCGGTCCATGAAGTCGAAATATCGCCGGTCGCCGGTGACTACCGAGAGCTGTGCGAGAACCGGTGGTGCCATGTAGAGCGCATCGCACCACCACCAGAGATTTTTCTGCGGATCGTCTGGGCGCGCCAGCAGTTTGTCCATGCCCTCGCGGGTCGGACCAATTGCTTCCGGCTTTTGGTCTTCGGCGTACAGGGTGAGGTAACTGAGGCCGATCGCTTCATCGTCAGCATGCGCAAAGCGTGGTCCGAACTCCCACTGATGGTCGCGCGCAACCTGGAGGACGCGATCTCGATAACCGTTGTCCCCGGTGGTCTTCGATGCAGCGAGAAAGCCGTCGTAGAGTGCAGCGAAGGTCCACTGGATGTTGTAGCGCCCTTCGGAGTGCTGCAACTGCCAGTCAGCAACCTTCTTCATCGCCTTCAGAATGGCAGGTCGCTTCAGATCCGCAGACAGGTCAGTGGCAAGCGGCCCTGGATCGTCAGGCTGGTCGCCAGCCGCGGCACGCTCATCGATGACCGGGGCAGCGAGAGTTTGTGAAAAAGATGAACCCGCGGATAAAAGGACAAAGACTATAAGCGCGATGCCAAATATCGATTTCTTCATGAACCTTCCAGCAGTGATCAATTGACACAAGCTCAACCAGGAAGCGGAGTGACGCTCCTTATACAAATGCGGCATGCCCTATCGTGTCAACCTTAACAGTAGTTGCAAATTCTTTGGCCGCACGTTAGATAGAGCAAAAGCGCCGGGAGCATTCTGCCAATCACATAGTTAGGTATCAACGAGTATGATCAGCTTTCGCTTCGCTGGCGGGGACGCGGGTAAGAGTTAAGCTTTGCAGGCTGCAACAATTCTCTGTGCGGAGTTTGAAATGAAGAAAATCGAATGGTCCAGGCGCGATGTGTTGAAGGGTACCGGGGCTTCGCTTCTCGCACTTTCGGCAGGTTCGCGAGGTGCAGGCATGCAGATTACCCAGCAAACCGGCAAGGAAGGCTCTGCTCCATTGCCGGGAGATGCCAACCGTGCGGCGCGCATGAAATGGTGGAAGGCTGCGCGCTTCGGCATGTTTATTCACTTCGGCGTCTACTCAACCATCGGCCGCCACGAGTGGGTGATGGAGGACGAGGGCATTCCAGTTTCGGAGTACGCGCCCCATGCCGCAAGCTTTCATCCACAACCGGGTTCAGCACGTGCTTGGGCTCAACTGGCCAGGCAGGCCGGCATGAAGTACATGGTGATGACCAGCAAGCACCACGAAGGCTTTTGCAATTTCGATACGAAGCTTACAAACTATTGCGCACCGAAGCAGGGACCAGGCCGCGACCTGGTGCGGGAATACGTGGAGGCCGCGCGCGCCGAAGGGCTGCACGTGGGCTTTTACTACTCCCTCATGGACTGGCATCATCCTGATGGCGCTGTGTGTGCCACGAACGAGGATGCACGCAAGCGCTTCGTCGAATACACGCATGGCCTGATTCGCGAGCTGATGACAAACTACGGCAAGATCGATGTGCTCTGGTACGACGTTGCGTGGCCGCTCGATGGCAACGGCTGGGAATCCGTGCGCATGAACGAGATGGTTTTCGAGCTTCAGCCCGAGATCATTGTGAACAACCGCAACAAGCTGCCAGGAGATTTTTCGACGCCCGAGCAACACATCACGGCCGAAACTGGCGGCCGTGCATGGGAAGCATGCATGACGCTCAATGACAGTTGGGGCTACCAGGCGGCCGACGATAACTGGAAGACGTCGAAAACCGTCATTCGCAACCTGATCAGCTGCGTGCGCGATTCCGGCAATTACCTGCTGAATATCGGACCCAAAGCAGATGGTTCAATTCCTGAGCCCTCGGTGCGCGTACTGCGCGAGGTGGGCGAGTGGATGGCCGTGAATGGGCACACCATCTACGACTCCGATCCATGCCAGGTGCGGCGCTCGAATTACGCGAGCTTTACGCGCGTGGGCAATACGCTCTACATGCATGTTCACTTCTGGCCAGGAGAGTATGTTGCGATTGCCGGATTGATGACGAAGGTCAAGTCGGCAAAGCTTGTGAAGACCGGTGCGCCCGTTACCTTCCTGCAGGATGAGCTCCGAGTCCGTTTCACCGATCTGCCTCCAGCCGCGCCCGATCACCCCATCACGACCATCGCAATTGAATGTGAGGCGGAACCGACGCAGGACACGGATTTCGTGCGAAAGAATAGGCCGCGCATGGGTGTATAGCGGCGTATTGAAATGACACTTGTGCCCAAGGCTAGCTAATCTGTCCTGCATATGGCAGAGCGCGGCGCTGGAAATTTCGTGCACTGGTGGTTCGATTCAAGCAAGGGCGCAGTGGACCGCCTGACGCCACGCTGGATCTTCCTGCGCGCTCTTGCGGCCATCTACTTTTCCGCTTTCTATTCGTTGCTGTTCCAGATCAAGGGGCTGATCGGTCCTGAGGGCATTCTGCCCGCGCGCGATTATCTAACAGCCGTAGCCCAGCAGTATCCGCTCGCGAAGCTCTGGTTTGCCCCGACACTGTTCTGGCTGTCCTCAAGTTCGCATGCGTTAATGCTGGTGTCGTGGATAGGGCTGGCCGCTTCGGTTGTGGCGTTCGCGAACCTCTGGCCGCGGCTCAGCTTCTTCATTTGTTTCGTCTGCTTTCTATCGTTTGTTTCGGCGGCAAGTGAATTTTCCAATTACCAGTCAGACGGCATGCTCCTCGAGGCCGGATTCATCGCGCTCTTTTTTGCACCGCGCGGCGTAATGCCCGGTCTCGGTGCAAGCGCACCACCCTCGCGAGCCAGCTTGTTCTTGCTGCAATGGGAGTGGTTTCGCATTTACTTCGAATCGGGCATCGTGAAGCTGGTCAGCGGCGATCGGCAGTGGCGTGACTTTGACCGCGATGGATGAGTACTACCAGAATGGCCCGCTGCCCACGTGGATCGGCTGGTATGTTGAGCATCTGCCGCATTGGTTTCACGCCAGCGCAGCCGGTACGCTGGTGCTTGAACTCGTGCTGGTGTGGATGCTCTTTCTGCCTCGTCGCGTGCGCCTCGTCTGTTTCTTCATCGTGACGCCGTGGGAAATTGGCGTGATTCTTACGGCCAATTACACGTTCTTGAATTATCTGGTGCTCGCGCTGGGCTTCCTACTGCTGGATGATCGATTCGTGCTGCAGTTCGTCTCCACGCGGCATCCAACCGCCCTTGCTTTAGCGAGTGCAACTCCGCAGACGACAGACAAGCCAGAAGGAGAAGAGTCATCCGGCGATCAGGCTGAGCCTGATACAGGCCAGCCAATGCGCAAGCGAGTCTTACGCACGCTCGGCAATCACCTCAGCGCTATTCGGCTGGCCATCGCCGCGGTTTTGCTCACCTGGATCTTCTACAACACGAGTGTCGAGATGCTCGGTATTCCATTTCGCGGCCTTCCGCTGCCCACGTTGCCAATTGCCGCGCTCGAACCGTTCCGCATTGCCAACCAATACGGGCTTTTCGCAGTGATGACCAACGGGCGCTATGAGATTGAATTCCAGGGCTCGAACGACGGTCAGAACTGGACGGCCTATCCTTTCCGCAACAAACCCCAGGCGCTGAACGAGGCGCCGCGCATCTACGCCCCCTACCAGCCGCGCTTCGACTGGAACCTGTGGTTTGCGTCGCTGGGCGACTGGCGCCAGGACCAGATGGTGCCGCTCACCGAGCAGCGGTTGCTTGAGAACGACAAGGACGTCCTGGCGCTCTTCGAAGACAATCCGTTTCCGCAGTCTCCGCCACGTTTTGTACGCGCCGTTCTATGGCAGTATTGGTTCACCAGCCGCGAGGAAAAGCGCGCGACAGGGAATTGGTGGCGGCGGCAGTATCTTGGGTTGTACGCCCCACAAATCACCAGAACGCCCGATGGCCGAACCGGTGTGGTCCAATGGCCAGACGAACTGCCAATGCATAACTGATCTGGGAGAATGAACGAATGAAGCGCGCAAATGTCATCGGCTCCGGCCCCAACGGACTCTCCGCTGCGATCGTGCTTGCTCAGTCCGGCGTTGATGTCGAAGTCTTCGAGGCAGAGGCGGTACCCGGCGGTGGCGCGCGCACCCTGCCGCTGACGCTGCCTGGCTTCATGCACGATTTCGGCTCGGCTGTACATCCAATGGCCGCGGGATCGCCGTTTTTCACGACGCTTCCGCTCGGCGAGCATGGACTTGGCTGGATTCACGGCGAGGCTCCGCTGGCGCATCCGCTTGATGACGGAACCGCAGTGATGCTGGAGCACAACCTTGCAGATCAGGACAGGGAATTCGGACAGGATGCACGAGCATGGCGAAGCTTGGTCACGCCCCTGGTCGATCATTGGGACCGGTTTGCGCAGGAAGCCCTGGGACCGATTATGCGTGTTCCGCGGCATCCTCTGTTCATGGCGCGCTTCGGCATTGCGGCATTTCAGTCGGCCCGGCGAATTGCGACACATAACTTCACGCAACCGCGCACACGAGCTTTATTTGCTGGACTTGCCGCGCATTCCTTTCTCAGTCTCGACGACACGTTGAGCTCGGCTGTGGCGCTGGTGCTTGGAGCCACAGCGCATAAAGTCGGATGGCCTGTCCCACACGGTGGATCGCAAAGCATCACAAAGGCACTCATCAGTCATCTGCAAAGTCTCGGTGGCAAGGTCTACACTTCGTGCCGTGTCGATGCGGAGATATTTCGCAAAATAAATGGACCGGGTGCCGTGACGCTGTTTGACACGTCGCCGCGGCAGGTTGTTGCCATTGCTGGCGACTACCTCACACCGGGTTTCCGCGGCCTGATGGAGCGCTTCAAGGTGGGACCGGGAGTCTTCAAGATTGACTATGCGCTGTCAAAGCCCGGTGCCGTGGCGCGCGGCAGCGTGCCGGCGCGCAATCACCGTGCACGCTGGAGGCACGTTTGACGAGATCGCAGAGGCGGAGAAACTGGTACTGCAAGGGCACCATCCAGAACGGCCATTCGTGCTCACGGCGCAGCCATCGCTCTTCGATCCAACCCGCGCACCACAGGGCCAGCACACATTTTGGGCCTACTGTCACGTGCCGAACGGATCGACCTTCGATATGACCGATCGCCTCGAATCGCAGATTGAGCGCTTTGCACCGGGCTTTCGCGATTGCGTGCTGGCTCGCCATGTGTCGACTCCGGCAACCTTGGAAAGGATGAATGCGAACCTGTTAGGAGGCGACATCAGTGGCGGTGCCATGACGATGCGGCAGTTCCTGCTGCGCCCGACCGCGCTGACCTACGAAACCAGCGCTCCGAATCTTTTCATATGTTCTTCGTCGACGCCCCCTGGCGGCGGTGTCCATGGAATGTGTGGCTTTCGTGCAGCTAAGGTTGCCCTTCGGAGAACACGGTTTCGCGAAGGAACTCGCGATTGAGGCGCTGCATCACAGTCTTCCGGCAGCTATGCGCATAGAATGCCCCGTACGTTACCATAAACGCGTTCAGGACGCCTTGAATGAAAGAGCCACAAAGCCGCAAAGATAGTAGACAACCTGGTCAGCCAGTGAGCCTGAAGCAACTTGCAGCCCATCTTGGTCTGGATCCGGCAACAGTTTCAGTCGTTCTCAACGACGTGCCGGGAAGATCGATTCCACAGAAAACACGCGATCGCATCAAGGCCGCCGCGCGCGAGTTGAAATATCATCCCAACCTGCTGGCCCGCTCTCTTCGCAGCCGCCAATCCAAGACAATCGGCATCCTTGTCCCCGAGCTGGGCGATGGATACCACACACAGGTGATGAGTGGCATCGGCGACTATCTCATCAACGCCGGATACTTCTACTTCACCGCGCACCACCGCCACAAGCCGGAGTTGATTGAAGAGTACACGCGGATGTTTATTTCCCGCGGGGCACAGGGCATCATCGCAATCGATACGCTTCTCGATCACCCTGTCTCCATTCCGGTGGTTGCTGTCGCCGGTCATCGTCGCGTGCCGGGAGTCACGAATGTTGCACTGGACCACCACCGAGCTGCTGAACTGACTCTCTCGCATCTGCACTCGCTCGGTCATCGCAACATCGCGTTCATGCGCGGACAGCCTTTCAGTTCCGACTCTGACGCGCGCTGGCAGGGTTTGGTTGCCGAAGCAGACAAGCTGGGAATTCCGATCCGTCCGGAGATGACCCTCGCACTCGTGCGCGACATCTCATCGCCGGAACTCGGCTATCCGATCGTGCAGCAGCTTCTGGCTGTGGGCAAGCCGTTCACCGCGTTGGTCGCGTTTAACGACATTTCGGCCATCGGAGCGATCCGTGCACTCCAGGATGCGAACCTGCGCGTGCCCGCGGATATCTCAGTGATTGGCTTCGACGACATCAAGGCTGCCGGGTTTACGTTGCCTCGCCTCACCACCATCCACCAGCCGCTGGAGCAGTTCGGCAGGATCGCCGGCGAACACCTGGTTGGCCGGATTCAAGGCACCACCAGATTGCGGCAGGAGATCGCCGTGGAGCCCACACTCGTAGCACGCGAATCAACCGGCCCCGTGCGACGCTGAGTGCGCTCTTCTACTTGATCTCCACTTCGTCGATCTGGAACTGAAACTTACCCGGTTCCTGAACGCGAATGAATCCTATGCCGCTCAGATCGCTGCCGTCCGTCTCAAAGCTGGAGAAGGGAAACGAGTATTGCTTCCACTCCGGCCCGGCCACGAATGTAGTCATCGCTGGCGGTTCGCCATTCTGACCATTGCGCGCTTCTGTCAGAACGAGCAATGTGTAAGTGCCGCCGTCTCCCTTCGCCCAGAAACTGATACCGCTCTTCTTCGACAGGTTCACCGGCTTCATGGGCGCGAGACCTGGCGAAAAGAGCGCACCCGCAAAGAGGAGCGGACCTCCCGGAATAACTTCGCCGGTCACCTGCATTGCGCTCTTGGTGTTGGCTGCACCTGCCTCGACCACCTCCAGCTTCGACGTGGATTTTCCGCCATTCATCGTGTCGCTCGCTGGAATCCACATACCATAGGCAGCCTTCGCTTTTCCTTCATCGAAGTTGCTCACCATGTTCGTCTCTGACCCAGCGGGGACCTGCGCTAGGGAGGCTGGTTTTCCTGTTTCTCCGCCAACGCCCGTTACCGTCAGTTTCACGCTGGTAGTCTTGTCCGAACTCGGTCCCACCATCAGGTCAAACACACCGGGCTCAACAACGCGATGCATGTCGATGTTCACGATTGACAGCATCTCCGGCGTGATCATAAAAGTCACGGTTCGCTTCTCGCCCGGCTTCAGCGTAATGCGTTCGAATCCCTTCAACTGCATTACCGGCTGTGTTACCGAAGCAACGCGCTGATGAATATACAGCTCCGGCACCTCATCGCCCTCGCGGTTTCCGGTGTTCGTGACGTCGACACTCACCTTGGCCGTTCCCGCCAGCATGATCTGTTGCGGTTCAACCTTCAGGTTGTCGAACTTGAATGTCGTGTAGCTGAGGCCGTAGCCGAATGGAAATAGCGGCTGGCGCGTTGAGAACTCGTAGCTGCGATTGGCCGAGGGCTTGTGGTTGTAATAATCGGGCAACGCTCCGACGGTATGCGGAAAGGTGATGGGCAGTTTTCCACCGGGGTTCGCATCGCCAAAGATCACGTCAGCCGCTGCAGTTCCGCCTTCTTCGCCGAGATAAAAGCCCTCAAGAATTGCAGGCACCTTATCCGCAATGTAGTTGACGGAGAGCGGCCGACCATTCAGCAGCAAGACAACGACAGGTTTACCGGTTTCAACGACGGCCTTCACCAGATCGTTCTGTGCGCCCAGCAGATCGAGCGAGTCGCGATCGCCCCGGTGATCCTCAGACCAGGCTTCGCGATTTGTGCTCTCGTTCTCACCAACAACAACAATCGAAACATCGGCCTTCTTTGCCGCGTCGACTGCGGCCTGGATTGAAGCAGTCTGCGCTTTGGGGTCGACGAGTTGTACATCATTCGCCCACCAGCCTTGGAAACCCTGCGGCGCTGTCGTAATTTTGCAGCCTTCTGCGTACAGTACCTTCACTTTGTCGCCGGCCTTGGCCTTGATGCCATCGAGCACGCTGATGCCGTATCCAGGATCGCGGCTGTAGCCGCCCAGATGCACATCCGCGGCATTGGGCCCAATAACTGCAATCGATTTCAACTTCGTAATGTCCAGCGGCAGCAAGTTCTTGTCATTCTTGAGCAACACGATGACCTTGCGCGCGACTTCAGCCGCAAGCTTCTTGTGCTCCGGGCTGTTGTTGATCTTCTCCGCGTAGTCGGGATCGGCGTAGGGATTGTCGAACAGTCCCAGTCGAAACTTCGCTGCCAGAACGCGCGCAACCGCACGATCTACCTCGCTCTCAGGCACTGTGCCTTGCTTTACCTGATCGACCAGCGTGTTGTACGCCGGCGCATCCGCCACATCGAAATCGATTCCCGCGGCGAGCGCCTGTCGCGCTGCATCCGCTTCGTTGAACGCCACGTGATGCGTGCTCACCAGCATCTGCAAGGCGTTGTCATCCGAGCTGATGAACCCGTCAAAGCCCCACTCCTGCCGCAGCACCTGGTCTAATAGCCAGTGGTTTACGTGCACCGGCACGCCATCGATCTCGTTATACGAAGCCATCACGCTGCCCACATGCGCTTCCTTCACTGCCGCTTCAAATGGAACCAGAAACGTCTCCCGGATCACACGTTCAGAGATGTTTCCCGGCGCGGTGTTCGTGCCGCCTTCAGGCTGGCCATGTACAGCAAAATGCTTTGCAGTGGCCAGCACGTGATGCCGGTCGATCATGTATGAATCGCCTTGCAGGCCCTGAATCGCCGCGACGCCCATGCGCGAAATCAGATAGGGATCCTCACCATAGCCTTCTTCTGTTCTTCCCCAGCGCGGATCGCGTTCCATGTCCAGCACCGGCGAAAACACCTGCCCCGAGCCTCGTGAACCCGCCTCATCGCCAACCGCGGTAAACACGCGCTTCACCAGCGCCGCATCAAATGTGCTAGCCAGCCCCAGCGCCTGCGGAAAGCTCGTGCTGCCGTACTCCATGTATCCGTGCAGCGCCTCGCCCGGAAAGATCACCGGAATACCCAGCCGCGTCCTCTCAAGCTGGTAGCGCTGCACGGCATTGCGCAGGATAGCCGCATTGCGGGGAGTCAGTTTCAGATCCCCACCCCACTCCGCAGCCAGTGCCTTCCGTGCCGTTTCATTCGTGTAGATGCCGGTAGGATCGACAACCGAGGCCTTTTGCTGCCAATCCCATTTGAGTTGATCCACCTTTTCCTCGAGCGTCATGCGCTGCAGCAGGTCGGCAACGCGGTCTGCGATCGGCAGCGTCGCGTCCTTGTAGCGCGGCGTATCTGTCCGGGCGTTTGGTTTCTCTTGCGCACTAGCGCCCAACGTGAACACACTGAGCCCGAACATCAGGCCCAAAATCGGAGACCTCGAAAAATTGCGCACGCGAATCATCATGGCTTACAGGTGTCCCTGGATCCTTTCGGCTATTCGGCGAGACATTCTAAATGACCTACGCAACTCATGTATGTGCGGTTCGAAGTCGTTGGAAAACGGGCCTACAATCCCGGTGAAGGCCCACTTTGCCCAGTTCTCGTGATCTTCGTCCGCATCTAAGCTCATGGACGGTTAAAACCGCGACGTCTGTAGAATGAATTCATCGATAAAGGGAACCTCGCACGAGGCCAGAAAGCATCCATGCGCCGTGTCGCGCTGATCTACAACCCAGCTTCAGGGCAGCACTCAGGACGCCGCGCATCCTATGTGCAGAGCGCGCTTGCGGTGCTTCGCAACGCCGGTATCGAAGCCGATGCTCTCGAGACGCATGCGCCCGGGAGCGGCAAGTCTCTCGCACTTGCCGCTGTGCGCCAGGGCTATGATGCTGTGCTTGCCTGTGGTGGCGACGGCACCGTGCACGAGGTGCTTCAGCCCCTGGTGGGAACGAATGTTGCCCTCGGGGTGGTGCCGCTGGGAACAGCCAATGCGCTGGCGCAAAATCTCGGATTGGGTCGAAATCCGGTAAAAGCTGTGCGGGCTCTTCTGAATGCCGAGCCGATGGAAGTGCCGGTAGGCCGTATCTTCTTTCAGGAGAGCAACGGCGCACAGGGCTGGCGTTACTTCACCGTCGCGGCTGGTGTTGGCGCAGACGCGCTGCTGATGTCGAGTATGGACCCGGGGCTGAAGCGGCGTTTTGGATACGCGCTCTATATGGTCGAAGCATTCAAAATTTGGGCCTCTCATCCGTTTCCGCTCTTCGACGCATCCTTTTCCATCAATGGCAATGGCGAGGCACGCGTCGAGCAGGTGTCCCAGTTGCTCGCCATTCGCATCCGCTCCTTCGGCGGCGCGCTCGGAGTGCTCGCTCCCGGTGCAACGCTACACAAGAAAGACCTGAGCCTCGTCGCATTCAAGACGCGAAGCCGCCTGGAGTACATGCGATTCCTGCTGGCCACGCTCGCGGGTCGCCAGACGTTTTCGCGCTCGATTGAACTACTGGATGCCGATGCCGTCGAGTGCCGGCCGATGAACGGATCGAAGACAAGTGTTTTCGTGGAAGCCGACGGAGAGGTGCTGGGGGCATTGCCGGCCCGCATCGAGCTTGCGCGCGAAAAGCTGACTCTCCTCGTCCCGCCCGGTGCTCAGCCGTAGTCGCTACGAAAGTTCCACACAACGGCTTACTACGCCTTTACGGCTGAATCCCATTTGCGTTTCGGTTCCCCCTCCTGCGATCATCGCTGCGACACTTTTTCCTCGGGAGCCTAAGCATGAAACGATCTGCACTCCTTCTCTGCGCCGTTGTCGCAGCATCTACGGCATGCGCAACGGTGCAAGGACCAGGCTGGCAGCCTCCACCCGGACGCATTACTCTGCCTCTCTGGCCCAAGGGCGCTCCCGGCGCGCCTGCGAACCCGCCGGCTGAGATCGACACCACCAAGCCTACTGACAACCTCATCGCCGGTAAGCCGGTCGTTCGTCTCGGCAACGTCTCCAGTCCCACACTCACGGTCTATGCGTTGAAAGGCAATGCCGTGCGGCCCGCAGTGGTCGTTTTTCCAGGCGGCGGATACAGGATTCTCGCTATCGATCTCGAAGGCACCGAGGTCTGCGACTGGCTCAACTCCATTGAAGTAGCATGCGTGCTGGTGAAGTATCGCGTGCCCGATACAGGCCCGTATCCCAAATCTGCCGCGGCCCTGCAGGATGCGCAGCGATCACTTGGCCTCGTTCGCCAGCATTCAGCCGAGTGGCACATTGATCCAAACCGCGTAGGCGTTCTCGGTTTCTCCGCAGGAGCGCATCTTTCCGCAGCACTAAGCACTCACTTCGATAAGCGCCTCTACGACACGATCGATGCCGCCGACCAGCTCAGCTGCCGTCCCGACTTTGCGTTCATCATCTACCCCGGATATCTCGCCAACGCCGCTCAAAACATGGCGCCAAACGCCGACATCAACCCCACGGCACAAACGCCGCCCAGCTTCATTGTTCAGGCAGAAGATGACCCGGTGCACGTCGAAAACGCCACCGTCTACTTCCTGCAATTGAAAGCTGCCAAGGTCCCCGCCGAGCTGCACCTCTACGCTGACGGCGGACACGGATATGGCCTGCGCCGCACTGCCATGCCTGTGACTACCTGGCCAGACATAGCGAGAATCTGGTTGCAGACGATTAAAATGTTGCCACCTAAATCAAACGGCGCACCAGGATCGGCAGGGAACTAGGATCCTCTAAATGCTCTTCTGCGTACTCACCGTTTCCGACCGTTGCTCGCTAGGCCTGATGACCGATACGGCTGGCCCTGCGGTCGTGGAACTGCTGCGTGAGCGCTGGCCGGCGGCGCAAGTCGAAACCGCCGTTGTACCGGACGATGAAGAGAAGATCGCTACGCAACTTCAGCAGTGGAGCGCGCAGGGAGCCGCTCTGATCCTCACGGTGGGTGGCACGGGCATGAGCCAGCGCGACCGCACACCCGAGGCAACGCTTCGAGTGCTCGATCGCCATGCGCCGGGTCTCGCTGAAGCTATGCGATCCCGAGGCGCCGAGAGTAATCCCTTTTCATGGCTGTCGCGTGGAGTTGCCGGCATGCGCGGTTCGACGCTGATCGTCAACTTGCCCGGAAGCCAGCGCGGAGCTGAAGAGAGCCTTCTCTCCATTCATGTACTCCTGCGGCATGCGATTGAAGTGGCAGGCGGCAGTCAGACTCATCCGTAGCGAGCGATTCTAGAGAACGGAAACCGTTTTCCCGAATTAGCTTTCTTTCACAGCCAATAGCGCAAATCTCGTCGCCAGCCCCACCATCCTCCGGGCGTTGATCTAGTCGAATCAATCATTTCCTGCCACTCGTTCATCGCAATTATTCAGGAAGTCACACTTGTAACAGAGAAAATACTCTAAAATTTGATAGATGGGCGGTCCCCGAAAGAATCCGAACCGGCTTCGAGCAGCTACTGCGAGCATCCGCCATGTAGCGCAGCGTGCAGGCGTTTCCATTGCGACAGTTTCGCGTGTGGTTAACGGTATCTCCACAGTCGCGCCGGAATTAGCTGAGCGCGTTTGGAGCGCCGTGAAAGAGGTCGGCTACGTTCCCAACACGCAGGCACGTGCTCTTGTCTCAGGACGCAGCCGCATTCTTGGCCTTGTTGTCTCTGAGATCACAAATCCCTTTTTCCCGGAGCTCGTTCAGGAGTTCGAGAATCTAGCCGTAGAGCAGGGCTACGAAGTTTTCATCGGCTCTACAAATTATGACGCGGTCCGCACCGAAGCTCTCATCCGTCGGATGCTGCAGCGCAGCGTCGACGGTGTGGCGATCATGACCTTCGGCATCGAAGAAGAACTGATCCAGAAGCTCGTTGAACGTGCATTCCCGCTGGTGTTCGTCGATGCCGGACCTGACTTGCCAAATATCCGCGTACTCAAAGTCAACTATGGAGAGGGAATTCGCGAGGCGGTGCAACATCTGGCGGCGCTCGGCCATCGCCAGATCGCCTTCATCAGCGGGCCTCTGCAAATGCGCTCTGCGGTTGCGCGGCGCGATGCTTTCATCAGCGCCATCGCCGAACTCGGATTGACGGTGCGACCTGAGCACCTGGTCGAAGGCACACACACCATGGAAGGTGGCATCAAAGCCAGCGAACAATTGATTGCGCTCGCAGAATTACCCACCGGCATCGTGTGCTCCAACGATATGACGGCGATCGGCGTATTGCACGGCCTCCATCGCGCCGCCCACCCCGTGCCGAACGATGTATCCGTCGTGGGATTCGACGACATTCATCTCGCACAGTTCATGCTGCCGCCGCTCACCACGGTCAGGATGTCGTGCAAGCATCTGGCCGCGGCCGCCGTCCAGGCCCTGCGCGCCGGCATCGAGCCTGACTCTCCCCACGCGCAACAGAGGGAGTGGCCTGTCTCTACGCAGCTCGTCGTGCGGCAATCCACATCGTTCCCACGCGGTAGTCTGCCCGCCCTCGCAAAAGTCAAGTCTGCGGCGCGTCGTGGCGCCATCAAACAATAGCCGCTCTTTTTCCTTCCAATCGAATCATTTCCAATCAGTTGTAACTTGTTGAGCCCGGCGGGAATCTAACAAGTGCTATGGATCGTTCCCTATGTGAGGTCGTTCATGCTGATTCGTAAACCCTCCGACATTCCCTCGTCGGAGATTACCCCATCCGAAAGCTACAAAGAGTACTTCACCCGGCGCCGATTTCTGCGCAACGCACTTGCCGGCACTGCCGCAGTGGGCGCAGCCATTACTGGCGCTGACCGGCTTGCCGATGTGTTTGCACCCCGTATCAGCGCCTTGGCTGACAACAAGCTGCAGACAGTGAAAAGCTCGCTGACAGACACAGGCGAACAGTTCACCAGTCTTCAGGACATAACTCACTACAACAACTACTATGAATTTGGCCCTCATAAAAATGATCCGGCTGAAAATGCCGGCGCCTTGCCAACGCGTCCGTGGACAGTCAGGATTGAAGGCAAAGTCAAACAGCCGAAAACCCTCGACATCGATGCGCTCCTGAAGCTGCGCCCGCTTGAAGAGCGAGTCTACCGCCTTCGCTGCGTTGAGGCGTGGAGCATGGTTATTCCGTGGATCGGCTACTCCCTCTCTGAACTCATCAAGGAATGCGATCCGTTGCCCAGCGCGAAATACGTGCAGTTCCTCTCCTATTACGACCCGAAAGTGGAGAAGTGGGCGAGTGATGCCTCTTTCTATTCGGCCTATTCCGAAGGGCTGCGCATGGATGAAGCCATGCATCCGCTCACGCTGCTCACCTTTGGGCTTTACGGTGACGTCCTTCCCAATCAGAATGGTGCACCGATCCGGATCGTAGTGCCGTGGAAGTATGGCTTCAAATCGGCCAAGTCGATCATCGCGATTCGCTTCGTCGACAAACAGCCTCCTACCACCTGGAATCAAATGGGGCCGAGTGAGTACGGCTTCTACTCCAACGTCAACCCCAACGTCGATCACCCGCGCTGGAGCCAGAAGACCGAGCGCCGCATTGGTTTGCCGCTTTTTCAGCAGCGCCGCCCCACGCTCATGTTCAATGGCTACGGCGACCAGGTAGCGTCGATGTACAACGGAATGGATTTGAAGAAGAATTATTAACGGAGTTAGCAGCGCAGCGCGCGTGTTCGCGGTGTTAGGCTTTCGCTTTCGCGAATTCCGCTAACAGTGCGAAGCACCGCCGACTCGCCAAGCAGCGCTATGGGCCGCTAGATACCTATGAATCGCACAACTCTCATCACGCTCAAGACGGTTACTTGGATCGCGTGCCTCTCTCCGTTTGCAATGCTGGTTTACCAGGCTGTCACCAACACGCTCGGTCCCGACCCAACTTCGAATATCGCGCTCACCACGGGCTATAACGCGCTGTTGTTATTGATTCTTTCACTGGCCATCACTCCGCTGCGCCTGTTATCGCCGCGCCTCTCATGGCTCATCAAGTTTCGCCGCATGCTCGGCCTCTTCGCGTTCTTCTACGCGTCACTGCATCTGGCCACGTACATCGCCCTCTACATGAACTTCGACCTGAGCGTATTCAAGACGGACATCACCAAGCGCCGCTTCATCATTGCCGGCTTCCTCGCGTATACGCTGCTCGTCCCGCTCGCGGCGACGTCAACCACGTGGGCCATTCGTAAGCTCGGCGGCAGGCGTTGGAACCAGTTGCACAAGCTCGTATACTTCGCGGCGATCTCCGGGATCATCCACTATTGGTGGCAGGTTAAACCGGGCGTCAAGAGCCCGATGAACCTGACCATTACGCTCTTCGTGCTGCTGCTCTCCCGTCCCGTGCTCACCTGGGTACACCAACGCAAGTCGCGGGCGGTCTATTCCGGCACCTGACGCTTCACCGGTTGTTGGGCAAGAATTTCGACCATCCCCACGTTGAAGTCCCGCACATCTCTGTCAACCGTGACGGCTAGCTCCCTCTTTGCGAACTCATGCTCCTTTGCTGGTGGACTCGCACTGTTCTCCGTCGATGGGGCTGGAGCCGGTTCAGTAGACTTGCCGTCCGTCACCTGCAGTATGTACGATCCCTCGGGCACAAATGGGAAGAGGAAGGTTCCATCGTAAAAACTCGACGTACTCATCGCCACTTCCCGATCATCGCTATAAAGGAGAAGCAGCTTAGCCTGAATGGGTGGCTGGTCGGTAGCGATCTGCACAAGCGATCCGGCGATTGAATGGATGGCTCTAAGTGGGATTTGAATGTCCGCTCCGTTCACAACATCCCCCGCGCCCACCGAGATTGACCTCGCATCCCGTTTTCGAAAGACATTTCCGAGGCAAATCTGAGGCGAGGACACTTGTGTGTCGCCCGGAATCACAGCGCACGGAATGTATTCGCCCGCAGGCAGGTTCGGGATCACAAATCTACCGTGAGAATCACTCGTCTCATGGAGTGCGAAAGATCCCTCCCCCAACGCACCGACGATGGACCAGCCGCCTTTCGCATTACGCCGGTGGATGGCGAAACGTATGCCGATCGCCGGCGGACCGTCGTCGTACGTGACCCTGCCGGCAATCTCCGCTCCGCGCTCAATCTCGATCGACACGTCGGTAGTCTGTTGCGCGTGCACCGAAATCTCGACCATGTGTTCCTTCCACTGGTCGACGATATCCGACATCTTCTCGTCCCCGTTGGCGTCCCGGCCTAAAGCTCCGAAGTCGAGACCGTATTCCGGATCGAGGTAGCCTTCGAGAGTGGCGAACGCAAAGTACTGACCGGGCGGGACAGCTTCGATTTTGAATCGTCCATCCAGGTCCGTCTCATTGGTGTCCTCCCTTGAGCTTGTACCGTCCTTGGGGCCACTTGGATCTGGCACGATAATGACAATGACGGTTGCAAATCTGGCAGGCTTGCCCGTATCGGTGCAGAAAACCGTCCCAGTGACGGTGCCCTTGGTTGCATCAGGCTTTCGCGGGGCAAACCGGGAACTCGGACCGCAGTCGTACATCGTGAGACATAGAGCGGAAGAAAGCAAAAGCCAGTAACCCGACATATCTTGCCTCCGGGTCGATTCAGGCGCGCAAGAATTCTAGCCCTATTTTTGAGTCTCGACAGTGATCAGTGCGCGAACGCGCATTCCAGCCACAAACCAGCGGCCAGAGATCGAGAAGCCGTCCTCTCAGTCCAACTGGAGCATGGGCTCAGCTATGCCATCAAGATTCGGCGCCGAGTCAAAGTCCAGCATCGTCTGCGCCACGGGACTCCAGTTCCTGCGGTGCAGTGGAGTCGGTCCCAGGCGTTCCAGTGCCGCCATGTGTTCGCGCGAGCAGTAGCCCTTGTGTTTCGCAAGCCCGTATCCCGGATAAACCCCATCCAGCTCAACCAGCAGGCGATCGCGATGCACCTTCGCCAGCACGCTAGCTGCGGCAATGGAGTAACTCCTGCCATCGCCGTGAATGACGGACTCTTGCGGGCAGGGCCATTCGATGGTGTCGCAGCCGTCAATGAGCAGATAATCCGGCTGAATCGCAAGCTGCTCAACGGCGGTGCGCATCGCCAGCAGTGAAGCTCTGCGGATGTTGATGCGGTCGATTGTATCCACATCGATCTCCGCGATCGCAAATGCCAGAGCCTTGGCGCGAATCACCACGTCGAGTTCGTTGCGCTTGTTTTCACACAGCTGTTTCGAATCATTCAGGCCCGTAAGTCGACAACCGAGCGGAAGAATCACCGCGGCCGCAACCACTGGCCCGAACATCGGCCCGCGCCCCACCTCGTCGCATCCAGCAATCTGCAGAAAGCCGCAATTCGCTGCAGCTCTCTCCAGTTTCCAGCCGCACACCGAGGAACCCGCCATGTCCTCAGTATAAGAACGATCTAGTCTCACCGATCGGTGGATGCCTGCGGAAAACCGGGTCGGTATTCAATGTTCATTGATCGAACCATCTTAAAGAGCGCATCCAAACAAACAGGAGGAGCAATGACCGAGAAGACGAAGCCCACGCACACACAGCCCGGCGGATTTCAGCAAACGATTCCGCCGCCCGACGATGATATTGTGAATGACTCTTTCGGCACTGTGGACATCGCCGACTCGACGGGCCTGGACGAAAGCAAAGAGACCGGTGATGCCAAGCACCTGAACAAGGATACCCGCGAAGATTGACAGACAATTTCCCGAAACGCGAGTGCGGAAATCGGTCTTACAAACGACAACCCCGGCTGAAGCCGGGGTTGTCTTGGCCCTGGAAAGGGAAGCCCTCTTACGCCTTGGCGGCGGTGCGTTCCACTTCCTTAAGACGGGCGGCCTTGCCGCGTAGTCCACGGATATAGAACAGCTTTGAACGGCGAACCCTGTAGCTGCGAACCTTCTCCACCTTGTCCACAACCTTTGAATTGAACGGGAAGATGCGCTCCACGCCCTGTCCAAAGCTCATCTTGCGGACGGTAAAGGTGCCCTGTGGTCCCTTGTTGATGGCAATCACGAGGCCTTCAAAGGCCTGCAAACGTTCCTTATCGCCTTCTTTAATCTTGACTTGCACGCGAACCTGGTCGCCCGGCACAAACGTGGGCAGATCGGTGCGCTTCAGCTTGTCCGCAAGGCGCTGCATTACTGGATGGATAGACATAGCTTCTTCCTGCTGATGGACTCAGAACCTTGATTTTAACAGAGATTGCGTTTCCGCGCCTAGTCCGTCCCGATTCTCGTGTGCTATCGTTCATCCAGCTTCCCAAAGCTTCCCGATCCGGAGGTAACTTGAACCCAGTCAAGAGCTTCAATGTCTTGGGCGCACACGTCGACGTCATCACTACCGGCGACATGACCGGTGGCCGAACCTGCGTCGTTGTTGAAGCATCGCCACCGGGCGGCGGCCCCCACCCCACTCCCACCAGAACGAAGATGAGACCTTCTACATCCTCGAAGGCGAATACGAAATTCTCTCTGAAGGACAGTGGCACAAATTCACCAAAGGCGAGGGCGCACACAGCAACCGCGGTGCGGTTCACACCTTTCGCAACTCCGGCCCCGGACCCGGCAAAATCCTTATAGTCATCTCCCCGGCGGGATTTGAGAATTATCTCGAGGAGATTTCCGTCCTTTCCATCCCACAGGACATGCCGCAGCTCCTCGCCATCTCCGACCGATACGGCGTCAAGTTCGTTCTCTAACTCCGTCTGCTGCCGCGCTCCCCCTGCGCTATAGTTTCCGCTATGGACGACAAACGCCAGTTGCTACGCCATACTGTTGCCGCACTCGCCTACCGCGCTGCTCGCGCGCTTGACGGTGCACCCGGATCCTTCGCCACTTTTGACGGTTGCGGACGCCAGCCCGTTCAGATCCTAGCCCACATGGGCGATCTGTTCGACTGGGCGCTTAGTTCGGTGCAGGGAAGCGAGCGGTGGCACAACTCACCGCCGCTGCCGTGGCCGCAGGAGAAGGCCCGTTTCTTCGACACGCTCAAGGCCTTCGACGATTACCTCGCATCGTGTCAGCCCTTACATGCTGAAGCGGAACCGCTCTTCCAGGGACCGATCGCCGACGCACTCACCCACGTCGGCCAGATCGCGATGCTCCGCCGCCTCGCCGCATGTCCTGCACGTGGCGAAAATTTCTTCGTCGCTAAAATCGCCGCCGGCCAGGTCAGCGCAGAACAACCCGTCGCCGTCCAGCCATTTCGCTGAGGCTTTGCAATGCCGCTTTATCGAATGAAGGGAAAATAAGCCGGAGTTGTCGCCTTGTACCGCGCGAATTCCTCTCCAAATCGCGCCGCCAGCAAGCGCTCTTCGGCTCGCACGCGAATCTCGGTTCCGATTACAAAGAAGACCACGCCCGCAACCATCATCGGCCACCAGGTCTTCGCGAATCCCGTTGCCAGCAACATGCCCAGCATCGACGCATAAATCGGATTCCGCAGCCATCGATAGGGTCCGGTTGTGATGAGTTTGTGATCCTCGCTTAGCGCAGCTTCAAAGCGCCATTGCTTGTCCAGATGCCGCGCCGCTATCCACACCAGCACTACCGACGGCGGGCCAAGCACCATGGAAGCAATCAGCGATGCGGCAGATTTCTCAAATCCTACCGGCCGCACAAATGCCCATATGCACGCATAACCCAGCATCACCAGCACGATTCCCCATCGCGAAGCCGGCGCACGCTCCGTCTTCTTGGCACCCGCTGCCTGTTTGCGCGGCTTAACAAAGGCGAGCGTCCACGCGATCCAGCAAACACCAAGTTCGACCCATGCGGCAATTTGCAATGTATTCACGTTTCATTCTCCGTCTTCGGTAGCGATGGCCTCAAGCAGCCGCTGATCTTCGTCGCTGAGCGTCGCGCCTTCCAGCAAATCCGGCCTGTTCTTCAGCGTTTTGCGCAGTTGCTGTTCGCGCCGCCAGCGGCGAATCTGCTGATGATCGCCGTTCATCAGCACCTCCGGCGCGCGCAGGCCGCCAAACTCCGCGGGCCGCGTGTAGTGCGGATAATCGAGCAAACCTCCCGCTCCATGCTGCGAACGCGGCACACCTTCTTCGTCGCTGCTGATCTCCGTGTCAGCTATGCCAAAGCTCTCGAACTCGCCTGAAGCTTCATTGCCCAGTACGCCCGGCACCAGCCGCATCACCGTATCGACCACGACGGCCGCCGCCAGTTCGCCGCCACTCAGCACGTAGTCGCCGATCGAGAGTTCCATGTCGCAATAGATCTCGTTGATGCGCTCGTCCACGCCCTCGTAGCGTCCGCAAATAAGCACCACGCGTTCCACTTTCGCCAGATCGCGCGCCACCGCCTGCGTAAACGGCCGTCCTTGCGCCGACAACAAGATCACCCGTGTGCCACTCTCGGCCTCGTCATTCTGAGCGGAGCGGAGGACCTGCTTTTCGCCTTTCTTCGCTTCAATTCCCAGGGACTTCAGCGCCTCCGCCAGCGGCTCCGGCTTCAGTACCATCCCTTCGCCGCCACCAAACGGACGATCATCCACCGTGCGATGCCGATCGTGCGTGAACGCGCGCAGATCGTGGACGCCGATGCCGACCAGACCCTCGGCCTGCGCCCGCCGCACGATCCCGTGCTCGAAGATGCCGGCAAAGAATCCGGGAAAGATGGTGATGATCTCAAACTTCATAGCTGTTCTTACGATCATAGAACCGTTCTGTTTCATCGATGTCGGCGCTGCGAAAGCAGCCACGCCGCGCCATCACTTGAATACGTTCTTCTCTTCCACTCCGTAGTGCGGCGCGTTGGGCACGCAGCCATCAATCGACTTCAAGACGACAATCTCCCCTTCGCTCACGGCTTTTCCCGCAAGTATGTAAGGCCGATAGCTCTCCGGGGGAGTGCGTTTATCCACGTATCCCTTGATCCACTTCGTGCAACTCAATCTCAACGCATTCTTGTCATCGGTCCACCACACTGCCCGAACGGTGAACGGACGCCCGCTCAACGCCGTTCCCGAAATCAGCGAATACGATTCGTCCTTGCTGGTCGTGATCGATTTGAACGCGGCGATTTTGAACGTTAGCGGTCGCCCCTTTACCTGCGGGTCGAAGAATTTGCAGGCCTCGGCTTCGCAGGTTCGCTTCACGCGGAAGACATTGATGGTCACCGGCTCGCTCGACACATTCTTGTACTCGATCGAGATCTTCCCCGCAGCCGGGGTGTATTCCTGGCTTGCCCCAATCGAAGTGGCAATAGAGCCATGCATCGGACCAGTCAGGTCACTGGCCTGAATGCAATTGGTGGAACACTGCTTCGCCTGCACCGCCAGCCAGCCAATCTCTGCTGGCTTGGCCGTGTCAACTGTGGCTGTATAAGACTGGCCAGGCTTCAGCACCACACCTGACTTGATGGGAACATGCACAACCTCTCCATACGACGCGCCGGCAAGCAAGGCGAAAGCAATCAGTACAGAACTGCGCATATGTCCGCGATTCTATCCTCATTGCTGGTCTCAGAGTGCGGAGAACTTCGAGAATCGGTCTCCCCAGGGGTTACGCCTTCGCAAGACTCTGCCGAACTACTTCTCCAAACGCTGTCGGTGCATATCGTGTGACAAGGAACGGTGAATCCGACCAGCTCCACGCAGTCCAGCCAATCTCGAGCTCCTGCATATACCGGATCAGGCGTTGAATGAAATCCAGATCGCCCGGAGTGTCATTGCCGCCAAACTCCCCTGCAAAGACGGGCACCGATTTCGAAAGATTGCCGAACGCCTCCGGCCATTCATTGCCTTTGTTGGGATAAACGTGCGTTGAGTAAACAATGTTCTCAAGATCCATCGGCATTCCACGCAGGTCGTAGGCCCAATTGGTTCCGCCGACGAACACCAGCGCGTCCGGATTCTCGCTCCGAATTGCCTTCGTCAGCTTGCGAGCCCAGGGCTTCCACTCCTTCATCGTCACGGTCCTCTGGCCCGGAGGGTACGTGGTGCCGTCCTCCTTATTCAGCGGGTAGGGATCGTCATTCAGCCGGTCGTGCGGCTCGTTGAACACGTCATAGAGAACCGCGGGTTCGCTTGCATACCGCCGAGCCAGCGTCGTCCACAACTCGACTGATTCCATATTGGGCAGCGGAGCAACGAAGTTGCGGTTTCCGCCGTACACGCGCTCCGCGTCGAGCCACTGCAGATCAAGCAATGTATACGCACCAAACAGGGAAGCCCAGTAGATGACCTGGTCGATCGCCTCTTGATACTCCTCGCCAGAGTGCCCAAGCCGCCCTCGAAGAACAAAGTCCTGATTGAATGGAAGGCGGATGATGTTGCATCTCCACTTCCTGACGATGAACTCGATCTCGGATCTTGAAAGCGAAGCCCCCGACAAGAAGCCTTGTTCGTCAGGCCCGGCATATTCAAGCCCCGATCGATTTACGCCGCGCAGGATGATTGGTTCGGTGTTAGCCAGATTGATGATGCGATTTCCCGAAGTACCCAGGCCGGTTAATCCGTTTGAAAGCTGACCATTCATTGCGTACCCTCGAAATTCCTGCGACCTGAGTGTCCCATACTTTCAGACACGTGTGCTTTAATGGTGCGCAACGATTATGCCCGACTACGAGTCGCTTCTAAACCGCTGGCAATCGGCCGGCGTTCTCGACGCGGACGCAGCGAACCGCATCCGCTCTTGGGAATCTGCACAGGCGTCGGCGGCAGCCCCTCTTCCGACATCTGGTCTGCCGAAAGAAGTACGCGCCAAGGCACCGTCTGCCCCAAGTCCTAAGGAACAGGTCCAGGTCGCTGGGCTTGCATGGCAGGGCCGCGTTGCGCTCATCCTCGGTGGAATTCTCCTCGCCAGCGGCATCATCCTCTTCGTCTCTGCGCACTGGGATCAGCTTGGCCCCGGCATGCGTTATCTCCTCGTGATGGCGATGGTCACCGTTTTCCACGTTGGCGGTGCCGTCACCCGCGAGCGGTATAGAGCCACATCGACGACTCTCCACGCGGTTGGCACCATCTCCACCGGAGCGGCTATTGCGCTTGTCGGGCAGATCTTCAACATCCAGGAGCACTGGCCCGCCGCCATCCTCATGTGGGCGATCGCCGCGCTGCTCGGCTGGATATTGTTGCGCGACGAGGCGCAGCAAGTGCTCACGTTGTTGCTCGTTCCGTCATGGCTCATTTGCGAGTGGAGCTACGCAGCAGACAACCACATTGGCGTAGAAATCTACGTTGGCCGATTCCTTTTCGTCTGGGCCATCCTCTATCTCACGTTCTTTATCGGTACCGAACGTCGCGTCGTTCGCGGAATTCTCCTCACAGTTTCCGCAATCTCCGCCGTCACCAGCATCGTCTTGCTGCTCGATGGCTGGCGCTCCTGGCACGGTATGCAGCCTTACCCGCCGTTCCACACGCGCTTCTGGGGATGGGTAGACATCGCCGCAATCCCGCTCCTACTCTCTCTCCTGCGCTTCCGCAGAAGTGCCGTTCCCGTTCTTGCGGCCATCGCCTTTGCCATAGCATTGCCATGGTGTACACGCATTCACGTGGAGCACTACACCTACAGCTCGTGGACGCGCACCGAACCCAGCATCCTCGCGCACGCTCTCGTCGCGGCTTTCTGCGTCTTCCTCATCTGGTGGGGAGTGACGCAGGCAAGCCGTGGACTCGTGAACCTGGGCATCGTATTCTTCGGGGCCACCGTCGTATGGTTCTACTTCAGCGATCTCTTCGACAAAATGGACCGCTCGCTCGCCCTCATCGGACTTGGCGTGCTCTTCCTCGCCGGCGGATGGGCGCTTGAGAAAACCCGACGCGCGTCTGCTCGCGCACATGGCACAATCGCCTGCAACATTCGAGGAGGCGCGATGAAATTCTCCAAGGCCTCCATTGCCCTGCTTGTCATTCAGCTCGCGATTGTTTCGACAGTTGCGGCCAAGTATCTCTATCAGCGTTCTGCTTGTCCGCGTGTATGGACGCGTGCCGCTGCCTATGACCCTTCTCTCGTGATGCGCGGCCGCTACCTCAGCCTGCAACTCACGGTGGATGGATGCAGCAGCACGCTACCCACTGCGAAAGACGCACAATTCCCACGCAACATGAATGGCGTCCCCGGCGGAAACACCTTTTCTATTCGAGCTGCGGATACCGTCTGGTTCCAGGCAAAGCTCGCCGTCAAAGACAACAAGCTGATTGCGATTCGCGTCCCCGAATCCGACACTTCATCGGGAACACAGACCATAGCTGGCAGTCCCGGAGCGTCATGCAGCCAGATGCGACTTTCGCAGCCCGTCAATTTCTACATCCCCGAAAACGCCACGGATCCAACCCCAATCAAGGCTGGCCAGGAACTCTGGATCGAAGTGACAATCCCACCGAAAGGCCCCCCACGCCCGCTGCAACTAGCGCTCAAAGACAACAGCGGGTGGAAGCCGCTCGCGTTTCAGTAGGGATTGCAGGACAGATCGCAGAAATTTCGGTTTAGGCAGCAGCATCAATTCTGAGCGCTAGGAAGGCACAGATCTCAATGAGCGCGAAAATCCCGATCGCCCACAACACGCCAACAATCACCTATCAAACACGGCCTTTCTGCTTACAGACCGTCATCGTGAGGATTATCGGACACGGCCATCTCCACACAAGCTGTCATCCTGAGGGACGAACGAAATGAGGAGTCGAAGGATCTGCGGTTGTCTTCCGAACACAGTCTAGCTTCCGAATCGCCCACGACACACTCAGAATCACGACAATAAAATAATCCTTGGCCGAAATGACACCATTTAAATGGGGCTGGTTCTCCGATGTGCCCCGATGCATCTCACTTCACTATCGGGGAAGGCGGTTCCTACTGCAGAGCGCCTTTGATGAGGACCTTGACGAATACCCCAGCGAGTACTCTGTTTATATAGTCCCTGAGTCCGCAGACGATTCGCGGCCAGTCTGTTCTCCAGAGTTCCTCGGCAATACGCCTATGGCTTGCATTGGATCGATTCCAATAGACCAAGTGATATTTGATCCGACCCAAGCGTAAGGAACTTGACGCCACCATTCTCGACAGTTTTGTTGTTGTAAAGCCGATCGACGCGCTAGGGTCAACCCAGAGTTCCGGTCGTATTACCGCCGATTGAGTGTTTCGGCCTCATGAACTCTCCCGCTACAAACTTGCGAATGCCGGCGGCACAGATTTAACACAGATGTCTATAAAATCGGCTCCTGCCGATTAAGATCCACGAGCCCCTCAGGCAGCGCCATCTCCACTCGTTTCGCTTCCACATCCACACGTCGCAGATAATCCTTCGCAAACGGAATCAGAATCTCGTCTGTGGACGGCTTCCCGCGCACCACCAGTATTGCGACCGGTCCCGCACTTCGATCCACATCCTCGATCTCGCCCACGGTCACAGGTTCAGCCCTAGTCACATCCACCAGCACACACCCAATCAGATCGCCGATATAGACTTCGTCTGACTCCAGCTTCGCTCGTTCTTCCTGAGGAATCGCCACAATCATCCCGGCAAGTTCCTCAGCCGACGAAATCGAATCCACGCCTGCAAAGTGCAGCACAATGCCGCCCTTATGCAACCAGTGGTGAACGAGCTCTACCTCGCGCGAGTTCTCGTCGCCGGCTTTAGACGTAGCGTCGCCGCTCGCAGCCGTAGCGCTCCGCACTAGCCACAGCCGCCTGCGCTCCGCAAATTTTTCAGGAAAATCGGTGAGAATTTCGGCGAAGACTTCGCCCTTGCGGCCCTGTGTGCGCTTGATCAGCGCAAGCCACACCCATCCCTTAGACGCCATTACCTGCGTCCAGCGCGATGCTTGGCCCGGGAGGTTTTGCTCATCCTACGCTTCGTCGTCCTCTTCCAGGATGTCGAGCGTGTAGCGATGATGCAGCTTCATGCTGACTGCTCCCAGAATCGTGCGCACTGAGCGGGCCGTGCGCCCCTGCTTCCCGATCACCTTGCCTACGTCACCGGGCGCCACTCGGAGCTTCAGAACAGTGTTTTCGTCCCGCTGCACAGACTGCACGTCTACTGCTTCCGGTTCGTCTACCAAAGCCCGCGCGATTTCGCGGACCAGCTCATCTACTGCCACCATGTCAACTTGGGTCATGAACTTGCCTCTGACCGTAAACATCCAGGAGAAGCGACTTGGATCGGTGCGCAGATAGTATCAGCACACCCCGTCTCAAGTCAGTATCCGTGTGCGGGATATCGAAAAATCTCGCACACGGCTTAAGCGCAATGGAAGGGAATTAAGCGACCGCTGGCTCAGCGGTCTTGGCCGGGTTCTTTTCTACCAGCTTGGCTACGATGGGAGAGAACTGCGCGCCAACTCCACGCCAATAGGCGACACGGTCGTGCTTCAAGTCGACGGTGGCCGGGCTGGTGCGCGGATTGTAGGTGCCGACCACCTCGATCGAACGGCCATTGCGGGCGCGGTCTTTCTCGATGACCACGATACGATAATAGGGCTGCTTGGGGGCGCCAAAACGCGCCAAACGAATCATCACCACGGAGATACGATTCCTTTCAAATTCCAGTGCTCTGTTGCGGTCTCTTGGGAGTCTTCTGGCCTGCGCAGCAGCGTCCAGCCCTTATCCACCCGGAATTCCCGCTCGGGGTCACCGGGGTCCCCGCAGACAGGCCGTGGGGGATGAAAGACACAACACCTAAGTATCGCCGATAGTTGCCTTTCAGGCAAGCTGTTCCCTTATCGGAACAAAGCGGCATCGACTTTCCCATAGTGCCAAAGTTGCAGAGGAATTCACGGCAGCCACTGTCCAAAGTTGTTCATTCGAGGCATACTTAATGCGAAACTCCAGCTACCTTTTGTATAGGAGCCAGAAAAGGCATGTGGCCATTTTCCACGAAAGAGCCCCTCAGCCCTGAGAAACTACCCGTCCCGGCAACTTGGACGCAGTTCAAAGGGAATGACCCCCTTGGCAAACCAATGCTCGTGCGCGCTCACACCGGCTACAGCAAATTCAAAGGTGTCACCGGCTACGGCCACCACGTCGCTATCGCCGTGCCCATGGTTGACACCACCCGCGACGGTTTTCCCAATCCCGGCGAAACAGAAGAACTGAAACGCATCGAGAGCGACATCTGCGAAGTCTTCGAGCCCAATCGCGAGTCACTCTTTGTGGCCACTACCACGATCCCGGGAATTCGCGAATTCATCCTTTACACAAGGAATCCCGACGCGGTGCAGCGGAAGTTCGAAAACGATTTGCTCGCCCGTGTCTTCACTCACAGGGTCCACATCAAGATCCAGCCGGACAAAAACTGGCAACTCTACAGCAAGCTTTTGTAGACAGCAGCCCGCATACTCATACCATGGCCCTGACTCGGGTGAATAAACCCACCGTGCTCGAGCGTCTGAGCGCGCCCCTCTTCATCGGGTTAAGCTTCGCCGTCATCTTCCTCGTCTTGTTTGCGGCCTTGGCAGAGGAGATGCTCGAAGGACATACCCGTCAGTTCGACGACGCCGTTCGCCTGTTTGTGCACGCCCACTCCTATACAGAACTCACGGCCGTCATGCGATTCCTCTCGATCATCGGCTCGCCCACGGTTGTCGCCCTCATTGCAATCGCATCCTGCATCGCTTTGTGGCTCGTCGGCCATCCCCGCCGCGCAATCCTGATCGCGGTTACCGTCATCGGCGGAAGCCTTTTAATGTGGGTATTGAAACTTGCTTTCCATCGGCATCGCCCAGATCCCTTCTGGGGTTCGAGGCTTCCGTCGTCCTACAGCTTTCCCAGCGGACACGCGATGCTTTCGTTCTGCTTTTGTCTTACTGCCGCAGCGTTGTTCTCCGCCAGCAGAAACAATCTACTGGTCCGCATCACCATCTGGACTTTCTGGGTCAGTCTCTCCGGCGCAATTGGCTATTCGCGACTCTATCTCGGGGTCCACTACCCCAGCGATGTCCTCGCCGGCTATCTCGCAGCCCTCGTATGGTCCCTGGCTGTCGGAAGCACCTACCAGAAATGGCGCAAGCTACCGCCGCCGGTTACCCCAACCCCGAGCAGATAGAATCAATTCGCAGGAAACAGAAACTTCAGCATCTGCCTCACGCGTCCCGCCCAGCTCGCCTCGTCGTGTGTTCCCTCATGTACCTTCTCAAAGTGCATCGTCTCACCAGGACGCCAGCCGTTCGCCTTCAACCTCCGCGCCAGGTGCTCCACGTCGCGCAGCGTTCGCAGTCCCTCGCGATCACCCACATCCAGCCAAACCCTCGGCCGCTCCCACAGTTGAGGAGCATGCTCATTCAGGTAGCCCAGAATGCTTTTGTGATTCCACCACACACTCGGCGACAGCAGCGCCAGCTTCCCAAACACATGCGGTTGCCGCAGCCCCAGATAGAGCGTCACCAGCCCGCCAAGCGACGAGCCACCCATTCCAGTGCTTTCGCGATCCTGTCGGACGCGATATTTGTCAGCGATCCAAGGCATCAGCTCATGCGTCAGCAGATCGCCATACTTGTCCGCCTCACCGCCGCCCATCTGCCAGTTGTATTCGTGTGTGTACTCGGCAAGCCGCCGGTCGCCGGTGTTATAGATGCCGACGATCACCAATGGCTCAACTTCGCCCGCCACAATCGCTTCATCCGCATGCTCGCGCACCATCCACGTGCGCCCTTTCACAAACGATGTGCGCCCGTCGAAAAGGTTCTGTCCATCGTGCAGGTAGAGCACCGGATAGTTCCGCTCCGGCTCCTCGTCATACCCCGACGGCACATAAACAATCACATCGCGTTCATCTGGTAGATATTTGCTTTTAAATGCTTTGTGCAGGCGCAACCGCGGATGCTCCGTGGCCGTCCCTATCTCCGCCAGCAAGCCCTCGCCCGCATCTTTGTCCGACTGTGATTCCAGTTTCAATCCTTCGTGAATCGCCGTGTCTCCGGTTCTTGTCCCTGCGTGCCTTAGTCCCTGGTCTCTGCTTTTCCCTGTTACAGTAACAGGAAACTATCGCTTCTCAAATCGCCTGTCTCAGGAGCAAAACTCTCGATGAACCGCGAGTACCACAAGTGGTATTCCAGCCGGCTTGGCCGCGACATGGAACTGCTCGTCTTTGGCCACGCCGGATTGCCAGTGCTGGTCTTTCCCACGTCAGGTGGCCGCTATTACGAGTTTGAGGATCGCGGCATGATCGGCGCCGTAGCTGGCCGCGTAGAACACGGCGATCTGCAATTCTTCTGCGTCGATTCAATCGACATGGAGAGCTGGTATAACCGCGACGTTCCGCCGCGCTGGCGCATCGCCCGCCACGTCCAATATGAGGACTACCTCATCCACGAGGTCGTCCCTCTCATTCGTAAAAAGAATTGGGACCGGCACCTCGTCTCGCTCGGCTGCAGCTTCGGCGGCTATCACGCCACCAACATCGCGCTGCGCCATCCCGATATCTTCACCGGCCTGCTCACGATGTCTGGCGCGTTCGACCTTTCCAACTTCCTGGGTGGCTACTACGATCAGGATTGCTACTTCAACTTGCCCACTCACTATCTGCCCAATCTCGCTGATTCCTGGTTCTTTGATCATTACCACCGCAATACCTACATCCTCGCGACCGGCTGGGATGACCAGTGCCTTGGCCAGAACCAGAACCTCGACCGCATCATGAGCTCGAAGGGAATCCCGCATAAGCTCTACACATGGGAAACGTATAACTCCCACGATTGGCCCACTTGGAAGCGGATGATTCAGCAATATCTTTAAGGGGAATACGGGCAGCGACTATCGGGAATAAGATGTTGAGACAGGATCTTCGAAACCGCTCGTACCCGATTCGTCAATTGCCCACGCGTTTAGGCCCGCGTAGAACTGTAATCGGCACTGACGATTCTTAACCGAATCTCACGCCTGCATCACAGGACCTTTCCCGATGAGCGAACTCAATCCATACGCAAAGTTTCTCGACGGCCGCGAGCTTGATGTCATCCTCTCTGCTACCTCGCACGAGATCGCCAACAGGCTCCAGATGATCGGCCCCGACAGGTCCAGTGAGCCACCTGCACCCGGCAAATGGTCGCCCGCTGAAATCGTCTGCCACCTCGCCGACTGCGAGATCGCCTTCGCCTTCCGCCTCCGCCAAACCCTCGCGGAAGATCATCACGTTTTGCAGCCATTTGACCAGGACAAGTGGGCAGCGCCCTACAAAGGCATTGCCGCAAAGGACGCCCTCGCTGCATTTACCGCAATCCGCAACTGGAACCTGAAGCTCATCGCGAAAGCACTGCCCGGCTCCGCGTCCAAGCCGGTCACCCACCCCGAACGAGGCGCCATGACCTTTCAGACGATCGTAGAGACCATGGCTGGCCACGACCTGAACCATCTGGCCCAACTGAAGCAGATCGCCTCAAACTAGGCATCTCTCTCGGTCAAGTTGGAGAGGTGCTCTGCTTTTTGCGCGCGATGTCGCAAAGCATGTCTGAGTGGATGTTCAAACCCAGGTTGGACATGTTGTAGAAGTGCTCGCTGGCTACGAGCCAAACAATTTCGCAAATTTCCCGCTCGGAATAATGCTTTCGCAGGCGATCGAATGTCTCGGGCTCGACCCTTTTGTTCCGCGTCAACTCGGTCACATAGTCCAGCGCCGCACGCTCCACTTCGTTGAAGAGTGGACTCGTCTTGTAATCCTCAAGAGCGTCAAACTTCGCTTCATTCATCCGCGCCTTGATGACGAACATGCGGCCAATATCCATACAGAATTCACAGATGTTGATATGAGCCACCCGTTCGCGGATCAGGAATGCTGTTTCGGCCGGCAATTCCAGTTTCTTGTCCAGGTCGCTGATCTTCCCGGCGAACATTCCAAATGCCGCCGGCATGCGTGCGTACACCACCTTGATGGGAGTCGGCACTCTGCCAAACTGCCGACGGGCCATGCTGTAAGCGAGCTTCATAACAGGGCCTTTAGGTTTTTCAATCGGGGGAAGTAAAGTATCCATCAGTTGACCTCGTGTCGTTTCTTGCACCTGGGCTTGGCATGCGCTCAGAGCCAATCGAACCCGCCTTAGTTGACGCCTCAACCCGCCCCAGGATTCGCAAAAAATCCGACTACGTTCCCGGTACTCCGTCATTCTGCCGGAGCAGCAGAATCGTACTGGACGCGAACCCCAATCAAGACCTTTGGGTAGATTGAAGCTGTTCCGACGTATGAGAAACCTCGCCGAGTGCTAACATTAAGCTATGAAGAATGAATGGACCAAATTCAACCCCAGAGACCCCAATACCCATCCCAAAGACAATTCGCGCGTAGAAATGAAGCATGCGGATGGGTCGCAGTCCTCTGGAGGGTTCTTACGGGGCCACTTTCTCCAGGGCGGAGTCATCTCTGCCAGCGGTGTCGGCCTAACCATGCGCTGGCGCTACGTGGCATAGATTCAGCCTCTGCTCGTCCTCTGCCGCCGGCAGGCGGTCAGCCGATTTCAGCAGGGGCTCTCCTCATCGCAAACTCGATCACCCGCGCCGTCTGCTCTTCATCTTCGCCTGACGAGATCATCAGGTTATAGAGGTGCGGATTGTTCCACTCCTTGCCAAAGCGCAGCTTCAGGTAGTGCCCCCGTTCCGCGTCAACATCCCGAATGCGCTGCTCGATATTTGCGCCCGGCTCCAGCCGCGTCCGCAGCCGGTGAATTCTCACCCGCAGCGGTGCGTAAACAAACGCGTGAAACACATCTGCTTTTGACTGCAGAATGCACTGCGCCCCGCGACCCACGACCACACAGTTTCCGGCCGCATATGCGTGCTCAATAATCTGACGCGTCAGGTCGGTCATCACGTCCTGGTCAAAACATTTCTCTTCCTGCAGAGCCACCCCGGCGGCCATCGCTGCTCCGCGCATCGCTTGCCGGTTCACGCGGCTCAGCCATCCCTCTACGTGTTCATCGAAGCGGCTTACAACTCCCGCGTCCACGTGTGCCGCACACGCAATCTCGTCAATCAGCGCGCCGTCCAGCAATTTCCAACCCAGCCGCTTCGCAATCGACTGCGCAATCCTTCCGCCGCCGCTCCCAAACTCCCGCGAAACCGTCAACACCCGGTAATCCATACAACGCCTCGCCTCCCGATAACGTCGCCAGACTACGCCGCGCTGTGACATCCGACAGTGACGCCACTCACCGACGCGAGCCCGCTTTCAGTGGATGAAAAAAGGCAAGTTCGATGGAATCGAAATCAGCCCTGGACCAAAAGGGCTCACTGCGGGCTTAGCCCCCGATTCGTTCGCCCAGATCACTGCCGTACACTGTTCACAATATTCGGGATTTGTCGTCGCTTAACCGCGCACAGTCCGGAGGTTCACGCATGAAAAAGATCGGCGTCCTGTTCGGCATGGAAAACAGCTTTCCCGGCGCGCTCGTGGAACACATCAACGCGCGCAACGTCCCCGGACTCACCGCCGAGTTCGTTGAAACTGGCGCCGTGCATCTCGACAAGCCAGCGCCTTACGCCGTCATCGTCGATCGCATCTCCCACGACATCCCCTTCTACCGCGCCTATCTCAAGCACGCCGCACTCAACGGCACCGTCATCATCAACAACCCCTTCTGGTGGTCCGCCGACGATAAGTTCTTCAACTACACCCTTGCCGCCAAACTCGGCGTAGCGGTCCCGCCCACCGTCATCCTGCCTCACAAGAAACACCCTGAGGGCACCACTGACCGCTCCATGCGCAACCTCGAATACCCCCTCAACTGGGAGAAGGTTTTCGCCTACGTCGGTGAACACGGATTCATGAAGCCCGTCGATGGCGGCGGCTGGCGCGATGTTTACCACATCCACAACCGGCCTGAATTCTTCGCTGCATACGACCAGTCGCGCGACCTTTGCATGCTCTACCAAAAAGCCGTCAACTTCAACGAGTACTTCCGCTGCTATGTCGTCGGCCAGAGCAAGGTCCACATCATGCCCTACGATCCGCGCAAGCCTCACCACGAGCGCTACGTGCACAATCCGCCCGCCTATGATCCCGCCCTCCTCGACCGCGTCGAGAAAGATGCGCTCAAGCTGTGCCAGGCCCTCGGCTACGATCTCAACACCGTCGAATTTGCGGTAGAAGACGGCATTCCTTACGCCATCGACTTTATGAACCCCGCTCCCGATGCCGATCTCCACTCCGTAGGGCAAGCCAACTTCGACTGGATCATTAAAGAAGTAGCAGACATGGCCATCGCCAAAGCACAAGACGCACCGGCGCTGCCCCAGGAACTTCGCTGGGCCGCATTCCTCTCCGGCACTCCTGCTGAGGCCCCCGCAAAAAAAGGCGCTGCAAAGAAATCCTCTGCAAAGAAGCCTGCGCCTAAGAAATCAACGAAGATTTCCGCTGACTCAGCCGCCGGCTGAATTTCGCTCTCTGATTTCATCTGACCAATGACGTGTCACTCTGAGCGCAGCGGCTTGGGGGCGAGTGCCCAGGTCCCGGCGAGCAAAGTGAGTTCTCCACAAACGATGGGTGCCCCGGGGGCCATCGCACTTGGGACCCGCGATACGAGAGGGCGAGTAGCCCAGGTCTTGAAATGCGGATTCAACCACAATACGAGGGTGCCTCAGAGCCCGCCCTGAGCAAAGTCGAAGGGTCTCGATTTGGAAGATCAAACAAGCAGTCTCCGCTCAGCGGATTAGTCTGTTGAAGAATCCTGTTCCGCTCTGAGACGTATCTCGATCGTCTTGAGCGCGACGGCAATTCCGCCAAAGATGAGTGCAATTGAGATGGCGTCGATCTCGCCGACGAATCTCTCGCCGTGAGCGAAAATGCTGAGCAGCCGTATCGCAATCAAAAACGACAAGCCGGTGAATGTCATCAAGATCGCCGCGGTGCTGCACAGCAGCAGCAGAGTATTTGGTGCGGATCTCGTTGAAGCAATCATCCTGAGGCCTCCCGAGGGAGTGGAGTGCCTCTACGCTACACCCGTGCCGACGTAATCGATTGATTCTCTGGTAATCAGCCCGTTACCAATTTCCCTCTTTCAATTGCGACCAAAGTCATCAGGGACGCACACCCGATGCGCCCCGATCGCTCGAATCAATCCGTCTTCTTCTCAGCGCCTTCCTTGGCCCCGTGTACAGCACCAGTGGTCGTGCTCTTGGTCTTGTCCCACACCTTCTTGGTCCCATCCGCGGTTGCGTGAGCAGCCTTTACGGTGCCATCAGCAGTAGCGCCCGCCACTTTCTTGGTTCCGTCAACGGTTGCGTTGGCAGCTTTCTTGGTCCCATCAGCGGTAGCGTCGGCCGCTTTCTTGGTTCCGTCTGCAGTCGCGCGAGCAACTTTGACTGAGCCATCAGCGGTGGCCCCCGCCACTTTCTTGGTCCCGTCCGCCGTTGCGTTCGCAGTCTTTTTGGTTCCATCAACAGTCGCGTTCGCTGCCTTCTTTGTCCCGTCTGCGGTAGCGTTCGCTGCCTTCTTGGTCCCATCAGCAGTAGCGCCCGCCGCCTTCTTCGTCCCGTCTGCGGTTGCATGAGCAGCCTTTACGGTGCCATCAGCGGTAGCGCTGGCGACTTTCTTGGTTCCATCTGCGGTTGCATTAGCAACCTTGACTGTCCCATCAGCAGTAGCGCCCGCAGCTTTCTTGGTCCTGTCCGCCGTTGCGTTCGCAGTCTTTTTGGTTCCATCAGCAGTCGCGTTCGCCGCCTTCTTTGTCCCGTCTGCGGTTGCATGAGCAGCCTTTACCGGTGCCATCAGCAGTCGCGTCCGATGCCTTCTTAGTTCCATCTACGGTTGCGTGAGCAGCCTTCGCGGTACCATCGGCCGTAGCGCTTGCTGCTTTCTTAGTTCCATCAGCGGTTGCATGAGCAGCCTTTGTGGTGCCCTGCTTCACGCTCTGACCGGCGTCCTTGACCGCATCCTGGCTCCATCCAAAAACCGGTGCAAACGCCAAGGCCCCAGCGAGAGCCAATGTAGAGACTATCTGTTGTGATTTCATACACCGAAGCATAATGCCCTCTCCGAAATCAGGCAATACCAGAACTCAGAAGGCTGAGAATGACTGGGAATTGCATAATGTGCATCCTTCCGTTATTCCGGGATACGTTCTTAAGTTCCTGCTTTCACGCCACCTTGCGAAATGTGAGGTTGTATCGGTATGGCCCAGTCAGCGGATGGTGCCCCGGCTTGAGCGGCTGCACACCGTGGAAGCGCATCCGCGAGGGACCACCCCAGACGATCACATCCCCATGCTCCAGCAGAATGCGCTTCGTTTTATCGGTGCGTTGAAATCCGCCCAGCAGAAATATGCACTCCAGCCCCAGCGAAATGGAAACAATTGGCTGGTACAGATCAAACTCGTGCCGATCCTGGTGAATCCCAAGCTTCGTTCCAGCCTGGTAACGATTGATGTGGCAAGTGTCCGGTCGGAACTGCGGAAACCCCGACCGAACCGCACAACGAAGCGCAAAATCCACCAGCACACGCGGTATCGGCGGCCACATCCGCCGTACACTTGGATTCTGCGGATCCCACCGCCGCCGAAACGCCTCGGGAGTGCCGCAGTCCGACACCATCACCGACATCGGCAGTCCACTGGGAGTCATCGCATGATGCAGCGGTGCGGCTGCAAGAATCCGCTCCAAGGCCGCAAAAAACTCGACATCCTGCTCGAGCGCAAGACCTCGCATCAACACCGCGCCAGGGTAGATCTCCTCATGCGTCGGCTCCGCCGCAAGTTGGGAAAAGAGATTCATCGCCCAATTCATCCTACCTCAAAAGCGAACAAAAAGCGAATATAGAATCCCTAGTCCCTAGTCCCTAGTCCCTAGTCCCTAGTCCCTCGTCCTAATCCCTGCTTCATCAGTTCCTTCACTTCTTCGTCACTCGTGGGCCCAAAGTCCCGGTAAAACAAGCTGACCGCATCCAGCGGCTCCGGCATCAGCGCGCAAACTACCTCGTCCACCTCCAGCGCAAGCTCCTCGCACGTGCTCTTCGCCCCAACCGGAACAGCCACAACCACTCGCCGCGCCACACTCTTCACCGCGCGAATCGCCGCACGCATGCTCGCGCCTGTCGCCAGCCCATCGTCGACTAGGATGACGGCACGTCCCGCGATCTCCATTGCTGGGCGGCCCTCCCGGTACAGGCGCTCGCGCCGTTCCATCTCCTGCATCTCGCGCTCGATAACATGCTCAAGTTTTTTCTCCGACACGTGGTACGTACGCATGATGTACTCATTCAGCACCATGCCCCCGCCGCGAGCGATCGCGCCCATCGCCAGCTCTTCCCGCCCCGGCAATCCCAGCTTGCGAACGACGAGAATGTCCATCGGCAGCCCGCATGCCCGCGCCACTTCATACGCAACCGGAACACCTCCGCGCACCAGCCCCAGAACGACACCGTCCTCCAAATCAGGCAACACAGCGACAAGCTCCCCAAGCACGCTCCCCGCCTCCCGCCGATCCTGAAACACGATTTCACTCACGCGCAGGATTGTAAGCTCATCCGCCGCGAACTACGAACTCAGAAGTCTGAACAGCGGCTTTACAATTGCCACACGCTGTTCAGGAGCATCCATGCGGCCATCCTTCTCACTCGGAATCGAAGAGGAATACCAGACAATCGACCCGGTCACGCGTGATCTGCGCTCTCACATCCAGACCGAGATGCTCGCGCAGGGCAAGATGCGCCTTCAGGAGCGTGTCAAAGCCGAGATGCACACCTCCGTCGTCGAAGTCGGCACGCGCATCTGCACAAACATCGACGAAGCCCGCGAAGACATCTACGAACTGCGCCGCGAAATGATCAAGCTCGCCCGCGAGCACGATCTCGAACTTGTTGCCGGCGCCACGCACCCGTTCGCCGATTGGCGGACACAGGAAATCTATCCGGACCCGCGATACCATCAGGTTGTCAAGGATCTCCAACTCGTCGCCCGAGCCAACCTAATCTTCGGTCTGCATGTTCACGTCGGCATTGAAGACCGCGAAGCCGCCATCCGCATCATGAATTCGATGCGCTACTTCCTGCCCCACATCATGGCGCTCGCCACAAACTCGCCTTTCTGGCTCGGTCTCAACACCGGCTATAAAGGCTACCGCGCAAAGGTCTTCGAGAACTTTCCTCGCACCGGCATCCCCGACGCATTCTCCAGCTATTCCGAATTCGAAAACTACGTCAGCCTGCTCGTCCGCACTAACTGCATCGACAACGCCAAAAAAATCTGGTGGGACATTCGCCCGCATCCGTTCTTCAACACCATCGAAGTCCGCGCCTGCGACATCCCGCTCCGCGCCGAAGAGACCGTTGCCATCGCCGCGCTCATTCAAGCCACCGCAGCCTACCTCTATCGCCTCCACGCCGCCAACCAGGACTTCCGCCAGTACTCGCGCCCGCTTTTGATGGAAAACAAATTTCGTGCCGTCCGCTACGGGCTCGACGGCCACCTCATCGACTTCGGTCGCCAGCAGGAAGTGCCCGAACGCGATCTCCTCGAGGAATACCTCATCCTCATCGACAGAGAAGTGGACGAACTCGGCAGCAGGGAAGCCATCGATGGCATCCGCAAAATCATGCAGACTGGCACCGGCGCTGATCGCCAGCTCAAAGTCTTCGAAGAGAGCAAAGGCGACTTAAAAGCCGTAGTCGACTACATGGCCGCCGAAACCCGTGCCGGATTATAACCAGCGACCGCTTGCTTGCACACCACACCAATCACTCCGGCGCCAGAGCCAAACGCGCTGTCATCCTGAGCGACCAACGGGAGTCGAAGGATCTGCGGTTGCCTTTCGATCGCTTTATCTCGATCGGACGTTGCATTAGCGCGTTCGCTCGACCGTTTTTCGAAGTGTCGCATTCGGACCGAGCAGAATTCGTTCCAGGCGCGATTCTTTCAAGAGCGCGCAATCAAGGCGCAGACGTCGATGGAGACGAGTCATTGCATTTTCGAACGGCCAGAATTATCGCAGTGATGATCTTCGTGGCCGCGCTTTCCGTCGCCGCGCAGCAATCTGCGCAGCCGGACGCCGCCGCAATCATCCACGATCTCGACACAGCCAACCAGGCTCGTTTCGACAACGTCCTCACCTTCACTGATGTCGAGCACTACGCCGTCTTCCGCGGCACTGACCAGACCCACCCTGCCGCCGAGATGACCGTGAAGATGACCTACAAAAAGGGGAGCGGCAAGGACTACGCGATCCTCTCCAAATCCGGCTCATCGCTCATTCAGAGAGTCGGTTTGCAACCGCTCCTCGACAATGAGAAAGCCATCAACAACCCCGTCAAAGTCGCCCAATCCTGGCTTACTTCGGCGAACTACGAGATGCATCTCAAGCCCGGCGTCACGCAATTGATCGACGGTCGCATCTGTCTCGCCCTCGCCATCACACCGCGCCACAAGGCACCCAACATGATTGACGGCACAATCTGGATCGATGCCGATACCCACACACTCGTCGAAGTCGAAGGTATCGCTTCCAAAAGCCCTTCCGATCTTCGCCGGACCCACGAAGATGATGCGCCGCTACGCCAACATGCATGGATACTCGATGGCCATCCACGCCCGCGCAGAATCAAGCAGCCCGCTCTTCGGCCGCACCGTAGTCGTCATCGACTACACTGACTACCACTTCCAACTTCGCGCAGCGCAATAAACCCGCGCCGAACTCTCCCGAAGATCGGTTTTCACATCCGCTCGTACTCCGAATCTCTGTTTCGCATTCGGTCCCTCGCATCCAGGTCCGGCAGGTCGTCATACCACGCATAAAACGCCGCATCCAACACGTAGAGCTTCTGAAACCTGATCAACGGCAGCAACGAATCGCGCGGAACCACCTGCAAATACCGGATGTAGCTTCCATCAAAATTCCTGTGCACTGTCTCGCGTCTTCCGCGAATTTGCGAAAACCGCAAACGATCCGTCTTCAGTGGCGTTCGTTTCTCAATTGCATCGTCCGAAAGCACGATCACCGCGCCAAAAACGTAGACCGCCCAGCACACCGCAAACAGCGTAATAGCCGCCCACTCCACCATCTCAGCTGGATTGCGTCCCTGCACTCCGGCACGCTGGCTCCAAAGCAGCCCGAACAATCCAAGCAGACTGAATAACAGGAATGCCACAGCGAACATGCGGATCCATGGGCTCAACCTGTACACGCGCCTCTGCCGAGATATTCCGCTTCTGCTTCCAAACGAAGCCATCCCTGAGGCTCCTCCGACTCTCGCTCTAGTACCCCAGCCCCCGCACCACCGCCGCGAATCCGATCTGCGCTCGCCACCAGGCCGCTCTCCTCATCCACCGTCATCGGAATCGGCAGTGGCGCTTCAATCCCGCCGCGCCCCACAATCCGCGGCAGACTCAGGCACACATCCTCCATACCCCTGAAGCCGCGGAGCAACCCGCTCACCGGCAGCACGCGCCGCTCATCAAACAGAATCGCTTCGAGGATGTTGCACACCGCCAGCCCCACCGCGTAGTTCGTTGCGCCCTTGCCCTGGATCACCTGGTACGCCGCTTCTTTCACGTTCTTCACGATGGCATCCTTGTCCGCCGAGGTGAGACGCCCGTGTCCCTCCACGCTCCATTGGCTCAGTGGAATCGACCCTATCGTCGCGCTCGCCCACAGCGGAATCTCCGAGTCGCCATGCTCGCCCGCGATGTATGCATGCACATTCTGCACCGCGACATTGCAATGCTTAGCCACCAGGAAGCGAAACCTCGAACTATCCAACACCGTTCCCGATCCCACCACGCGCTGCCACGGCAACCCGGTCAGCTTAAGCGCCACCTCGGTCACCACATCCACCGGGTTTGTGACCATCAGCAGCAGCGCCTCAGGCGCTACCCGCATCACTTCCGGAAGAATCTTCTTGCAGATCTGCGCATTTGCTTCCGCCAGGTCCATCCGCGTCTGACCGGGCTTCTGCTTGGCGCCTGCTGTCATCACCACGACATCTGCGCCGCGCAACACTTCAACATCGTCTCCGCCGTCGACTTTCGCCTGCGGCGCAAACAGCAGACCGTGATTCAGGTCCAATACTTCCGCGTCAACCTTGGTCCGCGCGATATCAAAGAGGCTGATCTCCCGCGCCACTCCACGAATCAGTGCGGCGTACGCAATCGTCGCGCCGACGCTGCCCGCGCCGATAATTCCGATCTTTCCCATTTGTCTCCCTCGCCCGACCTGCGAGATTGAATTGCTGATCAATGCGCTATACTTTCATCCAACGCAGGCCCTCCACGGACGGGTTTACGTCCGCGGAGTAGTCTCCTGAGGTTGTTAAACCCACTCCCCGCCGCGCATCAACGGCTCCACAATGCCCGAAGCGGTCACCCCATCGATGTCTAGCTTGTCCGACCCGATCATCCAATCCACATGAATCAGGCTTTCGTTCGCGCCTTTCGCCGCAAGCTCTTCCTTGCTCAGCTTGTCCCCATTGCGCACGGTCGACGAGTACGACTGCCCGAGCGCAATGTGCGACGCCGCATTCTCATCGAACAGCGTATTCAGGAAAAGTTGCCCGCTCGATGCAATTGGCGACGAATGAGGCACCAGCGCCACTTCGCCCAATCGACGCGCGCCATCATCCGTTTCAATCAGTTTGCGCAGCACTTCTTCGCCGCGCGAAGCGTGTGCCTCGACAATCCGCCCCTTCTCAAATCGCACGTGAATCCCCTCGATCATCGTGCCCTGGTGCGATAGCGGCTTGGTCGCCGTGATGACTCCATCGGCCCGATCCTTGTGCGGCATGCTGAACACTTCTTCCGTCGGCATATTCGGAATGCAGTAAATTCCATTCCCCGCCGTCGTTCCGCCGCCCATCCACTCGTGATCGTCCGCCAGCCCCAGCGTGAAGTCCGTTCCCGGCCCGCGATACTTCAATGCCGCATATCGCTTCGCATTCAGATAATCCGCACGCTTGTGCAGCCCGGCGTCGTGCCTCTTCCAATCGCTGACCGGATCCTCCATATTGATCCGCGTCGTCTGAAAAATTGACCCCCACAGTTTTGCCAGTGCCACATCTGGTGCATCGTTTGGGAACATCTGTGTTGCCCACGCCGGCGTCGCGCTGGCCACAATCGTCCAGTTGATCTCGTGTCGCGTAATCAGTTCCAGCGCCGGACGGTACGCCTGCGATACCGCGCGATTCGCACGCCCAACTTTGTCCGGATCTTCATTCGAAAGCAGCGCAGGATTTGCCCCAGCAATGGCCAGCCGTGCCGCGCCGCTCTTGAATGCAGCTCCCATCCCGTCGTAAAGCCACTTTGCTGCCTTATCGAACGATGCATCTGGAGCGTAGTGGTAGCGCATCAGCGTGGCTTCGTCGTCGGCGTAGAGCGTTGTCACCAGCGACGCGCCCGCCCGATACGCCTGCTCCGTAATCCGCCGTGCCAGATCCACCGAATCCAGCGACGCTGTCATCACCAGTTCCTGACCCTCTTTCAGTCCTAGTCCCACCTTCACTGCAACTTCGGCCAGCAAATCCAGTTTCTGTTCAAACGTCCGTTCCACAGCCGCCACTGCCGATCCCATCGTGTACCTCCTCGTTTCTTGAAGCGATCCATATGCGGCCATCGCGATTTCACATCCGGGCCGCGTTCCATCATTCTAGGTCCCCGCCCGCAAGCTCTTAAACAACAGCTCCGATTTCAGCCGTTTTTACAGCATCGATGCCGGAGCCGCGATGAATTGAACTGTCACCTTGCGGAAGGGCTAACTCATGTGTCGCTGTTCTCTCAAAGAGCAAGAAGCTCTGGCCGCCTGAGGCAGCGCTTCTCCTCCACAGATTGGGTGCCCCATCCTTGCGCAGCAAGGGTGGGATGCACAGACGCGCAACCGAACCTTCAGTCCATCAGCTTCATCGTCAAATAGGTGTACTGCTCGGCCCACGTCCGCGCCGCCTGCTTGTTATCCGCGCCAGCGCCGTGTCCACCTTCCGTGATTTCGTCGTAATAAAACGGCAGGTGGTACTCCTGCATCTTTGCTGCAAACTTCCGCGCGTGCACCGGACCCACGCGATCGTCCGCAGTGGTCGTAAAGATGAGAGGTTCCGGATAATGCCCATCCGGTTTGAGTTGGTTGTACGGCGATATCGACGCCAGAAACGCCCGCTCCTCCGGCACCGTGGTTGATCCGTACTCGCCAACCCACGACGCTCCCGCCGACATATGTTCAAACCCCAACATGTCGAGCAGAGGCACCTGGATCACCACCGCATTCCACATCTCTGGATGCTGCGTGAACTCCACGCCCATCAGCAATCCGCCATTTGATCCGCCCACGATTCCAAGCCGTCTCGTCGAGGTGAACTTCCGCGTGATCAAGTCCTGGGCCACTGCGTAGAAATCGTCGTAGATCCGCTGACGCTGCGTCTTCAGCCCCGCATCGTGCCACGCCGGCCCAAACTCACCACCGCCACGGATGTTCGCCAGCACATACGTCCCACCGCGCTCCAGCCACAGCTTGCCCATCACTGCGCTGTAATAGGGAGTATTCGAAACCTGGAACCCGCCATAAGCGGTCATCAGTGTCGGCGTACTTCCGTCCATTGGAATGTCTTTGCGATGCACCACAAAATACGGCACCTTCGTCCCGTCCTTTGAGGTTGCCTCCAACTGCTCCACCACATCGCGTGAAGCATCAAACAAAGCCTTCTGCGTCTTCCCCGGTTTCAGTGAACCATTCGACGCATCGCCCAGCAACACACTCGGCGGTGTAAGAAAGCCAGATTGCGCCAGAAAGAACTTGTCATTCAGAAGGCTGCTCGTTGCGATCCCAATCGTCTGATTATCCGGCACCGGCAACTTGGCCCGCGTCCATTTCCCATCCTTGCCGTGAGTCAGAATGTACGCGCGTCCCTGCACATGTTCGAGCGTGGTCAGCAGCACGTGATTTTTCGTGGCCACCACCTCTTGCGCAAACTCCTGTGCGGTTGGCGCAAACACCACCGTAGGTTTCAAATGCGCCGGATTCTTCTTCGCCGCGGATGCATCGATCGATACAACAGATCCCTGTGCGAATTTCTCTGACCCGCCTTCAGGAGTCCAGTCCTCCTGCAGCGTCACCAGCAGCTGATTGTCCTGGAGTCCAACCAGATTGCACTTTGATGGCAAGCCCAGCTTCTTGGGCCCGTCTGGCAACAGCACATACCACTCACTCTCAAACGTGGTCTTGCTCCGTTCAATTAGCGCCAAACTGTTTCCCTGTCCATCCACCAGCACACCCGGATCGTCGCCGTATCCATTGTCTTTCGTGTCGCCGCGATACACCTCTACCGAACTTTCAAGAGGCGTGCCCCTCTTCCACTTCCGCACCGTGATCGGGTAGCCGGCCTCGCTCATCGTCCCCGGACCCCAATCGCGCCCAATCAACAGCGTGTCCCCGTCAAGCCACGCCAGCCGCTGCTTGCCTCGTGGCATCACAAACCCGCCGTCAACAAACGTGCCCTGCTTTAAATTGAATTCCCTGAAGGTGACCGCATCTTCGCCGCCGACAGACAGGGCCGCCATGCAACGCTCTTCTTCCGGCTCCATGCAAGCCAGTCCATGTCCCACCCAGCTCTGCTTGTCCTGCTTGCCCAGCGCGTCGTAGTCGATCACGGTCTCCCACTTTGGATCGTCGGTCAGGTAGCTTTCCAGTGTCGTCCGCCTGACGATGCCGCGCACGTGGTCCTTGTCGCGCCATGTGTTGTACACAAACCCGCCACGAAACTGCGGGCCCGCCAGCTTGTCCGGCGAATCCAACACCTTCAGGGCATCCGCAGCCAATGGCGCAAACGACGCCTGCTTTTCCATCACTGCCGCAGTGCGCGCATTCTCCGCCTTTACCCACTCCATCGGCTTGTCGCCGTGAATATCCTCAAGCCACGTGTACTTATCCGGTTGCTCCGTCGACGGTCCTTGCGCAACCGCCACTGGTGTACCTCTGTCCACAACTGTCCAAGCCGCCAAAACACACGCAATTACTCCAATGCCTCGTGTCCAACGCATCTTCAACTCGTCCTCCTCAAGACATCACCGCGATTCCAATGGAACCGCTTACTGCCTCATTGTCTGGTAGGAATCTCAATTTCCGGTCAGGAATGCCGTGTCCGCTATCTTACCTGACGCCCGCCCGCCCCCTCATCTTCGATTTTTGCTACCCTTAATAGATACGATTCACCATCCGAGTCCTGCCTGGGTGGGGAAGCGCATCCCCAATCGACGGAGCACCATCATCGCAACCCTTACCGCCACCGCCTCGCACCTGCTGTCGCAGGCCTATCCCTCCGAATTCATCCCCGGCGCCCGCTCCGCCGTTTTCACTTGTCTGCGCATCCAGCCCGACGAAAAAGTCACCCTCATCACCGACCGCGTCACCGTGCCCATCGCAGCCGCCATCGCCGCCCAGCTCGCCGAGCGCGGATGCCCCTTCAATGCCTTCATCCTTGAGGACCTCGCGCCGCGTCCCCTCAATGACATGCCTGCGGCCGTTCTCGACGACATGGAAACCTCGCAGGTTTCCATCTTCGCCGTGCAGGTCCAGCCCAACGAGCTCCGCTCGCGCATGCAGATGACTGACGTTGTCAACCGACGCCGCATGCGTCACGCCCACATGGTCAACATCACTCCCGAAATCATGTGCGATGGCATGCGCGCCGACTACGACAAGGTCGATCGACTCTCACAGCAAGTACTTGATCGCGTTCGTCGCGCCACACGCATTCGCGCCACTACCGCCGCTGGCACTAGCATCGTCTCCGAAATGAACCCCGCATTCAAGTGGTTCAAGACTTCCGGCATCATCTCACCGGAAAAGTGGGGAAATCTCCCCGGCGGCGAATGCTTCACATCGCCTGGCGAAGTGACCGGAATCTTTGTCGTAGACGGCGTAGTCGGTGATTGGCTCTGTGCGCGCTACGGTCTGCTTTCCGAAACGCCACTCACCATCGAGATCGCAAAAAATCGCATCGTGTCGTGTTCCAGCACCAACAAGGAACTCGAGCAGGACTTCTGGGCCTACACGCATACCGATGAAAACTCCGACCGCGTCGGCGAATTCGCCATCGGCACCAATATCGGAGTCTCCAGCGTCATCGGCAACATCCTGCAGGACGAAAAATTTCCCGGCATCCACATAGCGTTCGGCAACCCCTACGGCGAGCACACCGGCGCCCCCTGGCGTTCCGGAACGCACATCGACGTTGTGGGTTTAGGCTTCAACATCTGGCTCGAATACGAAACCGGCCCAAATCGAGTGACGGAACAAATCATGCGCGAAGGCAAATTCCTCATCTCTGCCTAGCCTTTACACTCGCATAATCGCTCTCGCAGGAGACACCGAATGCCCCGTTGCTTCACCCGGAATCGCAGACTCGTCTCACTTGTTCTCTTCTTTGCCGCGCTTCTCGTCCCTGCGTTCGCCCACGCCGAACCCGCCATCTGGGTTGTCAAGGGACCGCACGCCACGGTCTATCTCTTCGGCACCATTCACGCCCTTCAAAAAGGCGACCCCTGGCGCTCCACCAAAATCAATGCCGCCATTCAGCAGAGCCAGACACTCTGGCTTGAAATCCCCAACGTCGACGAAGCAGCAACCATGCAGCCACTCATCATGCAGCTTGGCATGGATCAGGCGCACCCGCTTTCGACCAAGCTCGCCCCCGACCAACTCGCTAAACTCACCAAGGCTGCCAACAGTATCGGCCTGCCTGGGGGCGAAGCCATGTTCGAGAGTTTCAAGCCATGGCTCGCCGCTCTCACGCTCAGCGTCGCGCCGCTCATGCAGGCCGGCTACGATCCCAACACCGGTGTCGAAATGGAGATCAAGCCCGAATTCATCAAGGCCAACAAGCCCGTCAAAGGATTCGAAACCGCCGAAGAGCAAATGCACTACTTCGCCGACATGCCCGAGAAGACCCAGGTCGACTTCCTCAATTCAGAACTAGATGACTTCGACTCTGCGATCGACAAGTTCAAGCAGATGCTCGCCGCCTGGTCCGCCGGCGACATCGATGCACTCGACAAGCTCAACAACGATGACTTCAGAGACAAGTATCCCGACCTCTTCCAGATCCTCGTCGTCAAGCGCAACCAAAAGTTCACCGCGCAGATTCAGGACCTGCTCAAAGGCGACGGAGTCAGCTTCGTAGCCATCGGCGCCGGCCACCTGGTTGGCAAAGACGGCGTCCCCGCCATGCTCGAAAAGCAAGGCTTCAAAGTAACCCGTGAATAACTCCGGATCAAGTCAAAACATCTGGGCGACTCTCTGACCTTGGTTCACTGTCCGCACTCCCATTCTCCGGCCCGACTTCACGCCAGGCGAAAATTTGCCAAAGGTCCGAGTAGCCCACCAACTCGAATGCAACTTATCTAATCCTGGCTCGCGTGGCAGTTGAAAAATGCCACCGAATTCGTGCGCCCGAGTGTTCGGAAATGCCAATAACCAGAAGGAAAGCGCAAGCGACCATCAAAAAAACTACGAGCACAAAGGCTCGGCAGCTGCTATTGGCGGACCTCCTTTCATTGCTCATCTATTGAGGCCCCCTAAATCTCTCTTTTTAGTTCAGCCATGTCCTGAACAGGTCCGAGCATCGAGCTCCCCAATTCCCCCTGCATAGACCCCGAAGCTCCTCCGGAGTTGCGCTCCGCTCCTCAACAATCCAAATTCATGCCCCACGCCGGGTGCCCCATGTCTCGCTTCTGAGAGATGGGATAGCACGATCGTCACCTAGTCCTTTGCAAGTTTTAGAAATTCCTCAACAACCCGTCCCGGCAACTCCGCGCGATTCTTCGCCGTCATCAACTCATGCCCCGCTCCCGAGACCTTCATCAACTCCGTTCGCGCCGGTATCAGCTCAAGCGCCGTCTCCATCTCCGCCTTCGATCCGAATCCATCCCGCTCCCCACTCACAAACAGCGCCGGTGTTTGCAGAGAAGGGAAGTGCGCTGTCCTCATCTGGTCTAGCCGCTTCGGCGGGTGCAACGGATACGAGAGCAACAGAAGCCCTTCCACAAGCCCCGGCGCAGCCGCAGCCAGCATCGATGCCTGCCTGCCGCCATACAGAATGCCCGCCCAGAAAAATCCCTGCCCGGCGATTCACGCCGCATCGCCGCAACCGCCGCACGCAACCCTTCCTGATCGCGTTCGCCGGCTCCCCGCATAGGTGGCCCGTGCGGCCGTGCCTGCCGGAAAGGCAGATCGCATCGCAACACCGTCACTCCCGCCGCACAGAATGCTTCCGCCAACGCCTTCAGCAACGGAGCCTGGCAATTGGCGCCTGCTCCATGCGTCAATACCAGGCAATCCGCATCGCCCCCGCTCGCCCTATGGAGAAACCCGCGCACCGGCGAATCCTTCACCGAATCATCATGAAACTCCGTGCATTCACTCATGTCTGCACATCCCTGGCGCCATTAGCCACAATTTCAATTATCTGCGCGACCCGATTTGCTCTAGACTGTGTGACACATGGGGACGCCGCTCGCTCGCGCCTCCGTCCTTCCGATCTCCGGGCCGACCCAAAAAGGAGAAAACCATGAATATCGCCGCCGATTCTCCGTCTAGTGGATGGTCTATCGCTCTGGGGATTCTGCTCATCATCGCTGGCCTTTTGTCCATCGCCGTCCCGCTATTTGCCGGAGTCGCAACCAGTGTGTTCTTCGGCTGGCTGATCATGCTTGCAGGTGTCGCGCATCTGGTTTATGCGTGGTCACAACGTGGCGCGGCGCTCTCATTTGGCAGATCCTTATCGGAATCGCGTATCTGGTAGCGGGCCTTTACATGTTGTTCCATCCCCTTGCCGGAATGGCTTTAATAACTCTGGTGCTTGCGGTCTACATCATGTTTGAGGGGATCTTCGAACTTGTCGTCTTCTCCCGGGTCCGGCATCTTCCTGGAACCGTGTGGTTTCTTATCGACGGCCTGGTCTCGTTGTTCCTTGCGGCCCTGATCTTCTTCCACTGGCCTTCCAGTTCCATGTGGGTCATTGGCACGTTGGTCGGAATCAGCCTTCTCTTTAGCGGACTTGCAAGGACATTCGGCCGTTCCCGCTGGGGATTAGGCGCCCTCACCCCCGCCGCTCGACTCTAGAGACTCGGATACGGCAGACCGCATCTCCGGAGAACATCTGCAAAGCGCGCATCTCCCCGCAATGCGTCCCATTTCGCATCCGCCGGCAAACTCGCCAGATGCACGTCGTGCATCTCCACCGCGCGATCGAGCCACGCAAACGCTTGATCATTTTCGCCCAGGCCCACATGAACCTGCGCCACCGCGCAAGCAGGTATGAAACGTTCCCGCGCAAGGGCCTCAAGCGTCTTCAACACTGCGCGCGCTTCTTCCTCGCGCCCCATCTTTGCCAGCACATACCCGCGCAGCGAAATCATCTTGCTGTTCTCGCCACCCATGCCGCCCGCGCGGCTCAGCGCCTTCAATGCCAGTTCATAATCACCCAGTTGCTCGTAAGCTTGTGCCATCTGAAAGTTCGCAATCCAAAAGTCCGCCAGCACCACAGCCGCATGTCGAGCAAACTCGAGCGCGGCAGAGAAGTCCCTCCCCAGGAACGCAACCTGCGCTGAAAGGGCATGATGCATTGCCTGCAACGGATCGATCGCCCGCGCCCTCTCCATCGCCTGCCGCGCCTCTTCTTCCCGTCCACCCGCATGCCCCAGCACAATTCCCAGCAGCCGATACACCAGCGAGTAGTTGGGATCGATCGCAATTGCCTTGCGGTACGCTGCCTCCGCCTCGCTCCAATCCCAGTCCAGCCAGAACTTCACAAATCCCAAGCGAAGTCTGTGTCTCTGCTAACTCCGGCTCGGCTGCAACCGCCTGCTCCGCCGCCCGTCGCGCCTTCTCCCACACCTCTCGTGGCGGAGCATCCGCGTGGATCGGGCTTGATGCAAAGGCATCCGCTAATCCTGTCCATGCCAGCGCGTAGTGCGTATCAAGTTGCGTCGCACGCTGATAGCACTCGACCGCTTTGCGCGTCGTCGCAGGCGTAAACAGGTTCCAGTAATATCGCCCCTGCAAATACGCATCGTAAGCTTCGGGGTTGTGCGCCTGTCTTCGTGCCAGCGCATCCAGCCGCTCCGGTGAAAGTCGCAACCGAATCTGTTGAGCAATGGTTGTGCTCAACTCGCGCTGAAACGCCAGCATGCTTTTCGGTTCGCTGTCGTAAGTTGCCGACCAGATCTGAACCTGGTCGCTCGCTCTTACCAGCTTTGAAGTCACCCGGATTCTTCCGCCCTCGCTCCGCAGCGAACTCTCCACCAGGAAAGCAGCTCCAAGTTCATGCCCGATCTCAAGCAAGGATTTCGTCGTGTGCTTGTACGCCATGATTGTCGTTCGGCCAATCACGCTGAGCCGCTCCGGATCGATCTGCCCGAGCGCTGCAATCACTTCTTCCGTCATTCCGTCCGCTACATACTCGCGCTCTGATTCGGGTCCCAGGTTCTCAAACGGAAGCACCGCCAAGACCGACCCTGCTTTCGGCAGGCCGGGCGTGGTCAATGCAATCGTCTTCACTGGCAAGAGAAATCGGTATCCTCGCTTCGCGACAGTCTCGATGAATTCGGTTCCACCGTCCTCCGCCCGCAGCGTACGTCTCAGCTCTGAAACGCAATGCGCCAGCGTCGCCTCTTCCACGAACGTGTTCGGCCAGAGACCTTTCAGGAAGTTGTCCTTCTCCACCAGACGCCCTTGGTTCTCCACCAGCATCAGCGAGCGTGTCAAACACTTTCGGCTGCAGCTTCACTGGCTTCTCGCCGCACACCAATTGCTTCTCTCGCGGCAGCAGTCTGAAATTCGCAAACTCGTATGTAACTTGAGGCCCATCAGTCGTGTTTGTCATTCCCGCCGCTCGCCGTAACGTGCCGAGATTCTAGCAGCAACCACCATCAACCCTCCTCAACATTTCCGGCATGAATCCTCAACTCATCCTCAAGACTTTGCCCTCCTGCCCGGGGTACCGTGTCCATGCAGTCGCAAATCATTTGTCCCCCAAGGAGATCCACCCCATGCTTACTCGCCTGAAGAACCGCTTCGTAACTGGTCTCGTCGCCTCCACCATCCTCGCATTCTCATTTGCAGCTACCCCGGCAGTACGCGCGCAATCCAGCCAGTCTGCCGCCTCACGTAGCCTCGAAGGCGCCTGGTGGGTCACCGTCAACCTTTACGATTGCAGCACCCTCGCGGTCAGAGGGAGGTTCACTTCCATGCTCCTTTTCTCGCACGGCGGCACCGTTACTGAGACTACCTCCAACCCGGCTTTCCTTCCCGGACAGCGTAGCGTGGGCTTCGGTTCCTGGGCGCTCAACGATAACGGCACCTACTCCGCCAGCGATGTTGCCTTCATCCTTTTTGCAGGCGGTCCATTCCAGCAGGGAACTCAAAGGCTTACCCACTCCATCACCCTCAACAGTGACGCCTCACAATGGACCGACGAGGCCACCGTCGACTTCTACACCGCCGCAGGTGCCCCCATTACCCCCATGCACGCCTGCGCCATTGCCACAGCCAGTCGACTTCAGTAATCGCAGAGACAAAAGGCGGTGCTTCTCAAGCACCGCCCTGATCCCTAAGCCCCCGGTTCGGTACCTGCCTCCCCCTACCTCCTGCTCCCGATCCTGCATCTCACTCCTCAGGCATTTTTGCATTCACTTGGGAGTGAGAATGAACCCCTCAGCAACCGCACGCATGCTGTCGCAACTCTGGTTCATTACCATTGCGGTTCTCGCTATCGCAGTTCTCTACATGGCCAAAATCCTTCTACTCCCCCTGGGATTTGCCATTCTTTTCGCCTTCCTCCTCGCCCCCGTCGTTGCATTCCTCGAACGCCTTCGTCTCCCGCGCCCCGTGGCCGCGCTCTTCGTCATCCTCGCCTTCGCGGGACTTCTCTGCGTTGCCACTTGGACATTCTTCACCCAGCTCGTCGCCATCGCCAACGACCTCCCCACCTACGGCGACAACATCGCCCAAAAAATGCAGGCGCTCCACAGTCCCAGTAACTCCGCCTACAGCCGTGCCCAGCAAAAACTCCAGAACATCAGCGAGGAGCTAGGCATCGCCAACTCCACTGGCGCCCTTCCGCCCCCCGGCCAACGTGACGCGAATCCTATCGGCACCACTCCCGACCACCCCGTCCAGGTCCGCGAAGTCGGTCGCCCCACCGGACGCCTCGATCAGCTCGGCGGCGTCATCGAGCCCCTCACCACCGCGCTCCTCTCCGTGGTCTTCACTTTCTTCGTCCTCCTCCAGCGCGAAGACCTCCGCAACCGCCTCATCCGCCTGTCCGGAGATCGCAATCTCTCCCGCATGACCCAGGCCATGAGCGACGCCAGCCGACGCATCTCCCGCTACTTTCTCCTCCAGATCGCCGTCAATCTCGTTTTTGCGACCGTCATCGCCATCGCTCTCTACCTCATTGGCCTGCCTCACGCCGTCCTCTTTGCCGCGCTCGCCTTTCTCTGCCGCTTCGTCCCCTACGTCGGAGCGCCCATCGCCGCACTCACGCCCACTCTGCTTTCGCTCGCTGTCTTTCCCGGATGGCGCCACTCGGCTGAAATCTTCGGCGTCTTCGTCGTACTTGAGATCGTCACCGCCAACTACGTCGAACCCCACATCTACGGCAAACACACCGGCCTATCCTCCCTTGCCGTCCTCATCGCCGCCACGTTCTGGACACTCATCTGGGGCCCCGTTGGCCTCATCCTCTCCGTCCCTCTCACTGTCTGTCTCGTCGTCATGGGCAGCCACGTCCCGTCGCTCGAATTCCTCACCGTGCTGCTCGGCGATCAGCCCGTCATCCCGCCTTACACTGCCTTCTACCAGCGCATGCTCGCACACGACGAACGCGAAGCCGCCGACATCCTCGAAAATTCTCTTAAGACCGAATCCCTCACAGCCGTCTACGATTCCATCCTCATCCCAGCTCTCACACTTGTTGAAATGGAGCGACAGAAAGGCGACCTCGAAGAAACCACCCTCCGCTTCATCCGCAACAGCACTTCAGAAATGGTCGACGAACTAGGCTTCCGCGCAATTGAAGAAAAGAACGAATCCACCGAATCCTCATCAGCCTCCACCACTGGAAAAAATCCGCTCAGTCCCTACGTCCCGGTCCCTGGTCCTTCAGTCCCTGTCCCCCCAATCCCTGGTCCCTCGGTTTTAGTCATCCCCGTCCGCGACGGCTTCGACGACCTCATCTCCACCATGCTTTCCCAGGTCCTCGACCAGGCCGGATTCCGCGCCGCATCCATTCCCATCCAGCGCATCGACGAAACCGTCTCCGCCGTCGCCGAGCAGAAGCCCGACATCGTCTTCCTCTCCGGAATGCCGCCTGTAGCCATGGCCCGCGCAAATCGCATCTTTCGCACCCTTCGCTCCGCCAACCCCGCCCTAAAAATTGTCATGGGAATCTGGCACTACAACGAAGATCCATCCCACGCCGCGCAAATGATCAGCCGCACCGAAGGCCTTCACATATCCACATCGCTCGCCGACGCCGTCGCCGAAGCCCGCGCCCTCACCGAACCGCAACCCGCCGTGCCCGAGCCGCTGGACGGGAGCCCTCACCTGGTCTCCACTCCCACCGACACCGCCGCGTAGCGGTCGTCGTTCGCTTACACCAGCACGGACCGAGGGTGCCCCATCCTTGCGAAGCAAGGGTGGGAAAGCACGAACCACACCCAGCCGGGCTCCCATCTCGCTTTGAGACATGGGGCTCTTCCCCAACACCGCCGCCTGAAAGCACCTGGCGCGATCCGCCCACAAAAAGTCCGTGATACGGAGGGAGCAGCGGCCTTCAGGCCGCTGAAATCATCAGCAGAGTTTGAGGGCCTTTAGGCCCGGGCTCTCCCGGCGATCCGACGGCCACCTGTAACGATCCCCACCCCCCAATCACTATCAGGCAAAGGCGGAAGGAATATCCCCCTCGCGCGCATCGCGCGTGAAATTCCAATTCCCTCCGAGAAGGTGTCCCAATGGTGCTCATCAACGCCTACACGCGTTTCGGCAAAGTCGAAGGTCTCGGCGACGAAGAAATCCCCTGGTGGATCGCACCCTACGTGCGCGATTTCGCCGGCCTCGCCAAAAGCTCCGCACTCGCTGAAGCCCAGCGCAGCGCAACAGAAGTCGATACGGCCCTCGCCTCGCTCACCCAGCGCCTCGCGCAAACCGCCGCCGTCGCTCACGTCGCCGCCAACATCAAAGGCAACGAAGGATTCGCCGCCGGCGTCAGCGCCACCATGGCAGCCGACATCGACGAATACTGCGGAACCCCGCCCCGCCCCAAGCACATCAACCAGGCCGGACTCGCCGTGTCTCTCCTGGCCGCCAGCCTTCCCGCCAACGATCCAGCAAAACTGGCTCTCGTAGCGCAGGCCGAACGCCTGCAAAAGCTCCGTGGCCAGATGTCCGCAGCCGCGTAACCACGCCCTCCCCCTAAATGCGGCTGCCATCCCGGGGCGCGAGTCGTAACCGCGACTCGCGCCACCGGGATCCCTCAATAACACCACGCCCCTTCTCCGACGCATTGTCATTCCGAGCGTTCACGGGAGAATGGGACGCCACAAAGCTAAAATCGATAGGTTCGTTTGCATGCCAGGAGAACGATCAAGGAGAATTGACATTGAGAATCTCTATTGAGGCTGTGAATGATCAACCGTCAACGCGCACTGATTCGCCTTATCGATAACGAAGGTGGGCAAATCAAAATGCTGCGGCTAGTTAAATTATTGTTTCTTCTAAGGGAGACGGCCGAAGCAGTTCCGAAGTCAGGACTCTACGAATTCATTCCCTATCATTATGGTCCGTATTCCTTCACCTTGATCCACGAACTACGAGCGATCGAGCGAGATGGATGGGTACGAATGACTGATCACGAAGTGGTGTTACTCCGCTCCGGTAAGAAGGAATACCCAAGAGTGGATCGCGCGCTCCTAGAGGAGGTTGATTCGCTAACGCGCCGATTTAAGAATGTCACAACCGGAAACCTCGTTTCCCGTGTCTACGCTGCGAACCCCTGGTATACCGCTAGAGCAATTGACGAAAGCCGTCGCGGAGCGGTCATTCCGATTGCTCCCCTCAGTGTCTTTACTGTCGGCTACGAGGGCCTGATGGTAGACGGCCTTCTTGATCTGTTGCTGCAAACTGGCGTGAAGAGCCTCATCGATGTCCGATTCAACCCGATTGCTCGCCGATTCGGATTTCACAAGAGTGCGATGGAGCGACATTGCAGAGATGTGGACATTAGATACACTCATGTGCCGGAATTAGGAATTCCTTCAAACAAGCGGTCAAATCTGGGCGATGTTAGATCCTACGATCGCCTTTTCGATTATTATGAGGACAAAATTTTGGCCGCAAACTCTGAATCTTTGAAAACGGTATCGTCTTTAATGTTGGATGAACCGTCGGCTCTGATGTGTATGGAAGCAGACGCACGGTATTGTCATCGTAGCAAGCTCGCTGAGGCGATTGCGAAAGCTACAAATCTTCCGATAAAGGAGTTGCGACATTCGTGAAATCAGACTTCGTCCAGACGAATGTGTTAATCACCGTAATGACTTATCCACATCCATCGCAGCGTCATCAGGAATTGGTATGCACAGCGGGTATCACCGAAGCGGGAGAATGGGTTCGGTTGTATCCAATTGACTATCGGTATCGACCAAATCACCAACAATTCAAGAAATACCAATGGGTTCGGATGGGATTGGCACCGCGTGGGTTTGGCAACGATGATCGGAAAGAGAGCCGACAGCCTGATTTAGATTCAATTCAGATATTGGGAGAACCGCTAAGCACACACCATGCATGGGCAGAACGTAGAACCATAATCGACTGCCTCCCGCATCACACGCGGCTCGGTCTAGAAGCGCTGTATGACCTTGATCGGACTTCGTTGGGAATCGTTAAACCACTAGAGATTTTGGACCTGACCGTAGAACCAGTAGAGCGAGATTGGAAACCGGAATGGCGAGCGGCACTTGATCAATTCAATCTCTTCTACGGGCAACCCAAAGAGTTAGCCAAACTGCCTTTCAAATTTAGTTATGTATTTAGATGTTCGGATACGGGAGATCGACCCCACACCGCGATGATTGAGGATTGGGAACTCGGTGTCCTATTCCTCAAGGAATGGAATCGACTCGGCAGCGAGGAAGCCGCGGCGCATAGCGTCAAGACGAAATACCTGGATGAGGTTTGTGGACCGACAAAGGACACCCGGTTCTTTATGGGGATCATTTTCCCATACAACACCTGGGTGGGTAATTCGGAGTTTATTGGCCGCCCAAGATCCAACAATCGATGCTTTTCTAGCGACGACGCCGACCGGATCTCCATGTTCCGGGAAGTCCTAGAGGCCATCTAGGTCAAGGACGATGAACCATTGCCTACCCGTCAACCCAACCATCCCGCACAACCCGCCCTCCGCATCTTCGCCGCCAACGAGCGCCTGAACCAGCTCCTCATCGAGCATCTCGACCCCGCCGTCTGGACAGCGAAGCCGCCCGGCAACGTCCGCACCATTGCGGCGATCTTCACCCACATGCACAACGTCCGCACGAAGTGGATCAGGCTCACCGCGCCGCATCTGAAAGTTCCCGCCCAGCTCAACCGCGCGCACTGCACGCCGCAGCAGGCCCGCAAGGCATTGGCCGGGAGCGCGGCGCGATGTGAAGAGATGCTCGCCGACGTCGACGCCGGACGCATTAAGGGAAAACGCATCAGCAATTCGTGCGCGACGGCTGGGCCAAACCCTGGCCCGCAGGCCCCGAGTTACTTACCCGGATGCTCAGCTACATGCTCGCGCACGAAGCCCATCACCGCGGCCAGGTCACGATGCTCGCCCACCAGCTTGGCCACCCTCTGCCGAAAGCCGTCACATCGGATATGTGGAACTGGGAAAAGCTCTGGAAGTAGCGCTGGCCATCATTCTGACAACTGAGAGCTGAAAGCTGACCACTGACCTTCTTCACCGTTCCCCATCGATCGGGTGCAGCCGGTTCGTTCCCTGGTAAACACTCACCAGGTTCCGGTGAATGTCTTTGAGATCGGCGATGTTTCTCTCCATAGCTTTTCCCGTCGCCGCATCGTGAGCAGGCTCTAATTTAGAGAAATAGATACTCGTAACGATAAGCATCTTCTGACCTCTTCTGTCGCTTTACTTCTTGTTACCTCTGCTTCTGTGTCAAAAATACGACTGCACTTTTCAGCGCGTCGCATGCATCGTTGACGGTTTTCTTCGGGGAAGAAGCAGCGCCCTTCAGCCGTTGAAGAGCGTCATTTTGCTTAACCGGCCTTTTTCAGGCCCCGGCATTCTAACCACTGACCACTAATCACTGACTTTCTTCACCGCTCTCCATCGATCGGCTCCGCGCGATTCTTGCCTTCATACACGCTGATCCATTGCCGGTCCTTCTCTGGCAGATCGGCCAGATCGGCGGTGGTGCGCAGTGCGTCTTTGCGCTGGTCTCGAACCGAATCTCTAATCTCAGCAAAATAGATACTTGTAATTACGTGCATATCGACCTCACTTCTTAACATTCGATAGCTGAACGGGGCCAAATAGATGCAAATCCATTGGTAACTTACTTCTTTTTACGCTGTCTTTCGCTCCAGCTCAGCGATCCGGCCGGCAAGAATGTGCTTCAGATCGGCAATCTGCTGCGTCTCCTCCTGCTCTGCTTCAAGGCTTTCCAGCGTCTTGCGCAGCATCGCGAGCTGATTGCGATGAGGCTGTTCACTTACAGGTTTACGAAATTCAAAAATGGACATCTTACGCTGCCTCCGAGTCGAGAAACTGCTCGCGCTTGGATTCCGTCTCAGACCGAAGCCAGGCCGGGCATCGCATCGTACCTTCTGCTTCCCGAATGCGCAAAAGAAGGTGCCGGCGGATCGCTTGAACCGCCTCCCCATCGCCAAAATCCGGGCTGTGATCGAAATGATGTAATTGCGCCTTTAGCGCCCGAATCATCTCGTCTTGAGGGAGCCTGTTCATGTAACGAAATAAAGAGTGCCATATCGCGCATCTTGAGGAAGTGATCGAGGTCACTCAAACGCTGATTTTCGAGATTGAACTGACCCCAGTCGGGGATTGCGGGCTCCGGCCCTTCCTCTCTGTGGTTCTGCTCTGCGCGCGAACTCCAACAAAATACAAAGTGAAACCGACGTCTGCGCTCTTCCATCCAACGTGTGTGACGACTACTACGAATTCCGCAATACAGAACGTTAGGACTCTCGGCAACTCCGACCTCGACCTCACCGCGATCGGCTTCGGCGCCTGGGCCATCGGCGGTGGCAACTGGGAATTTGCCTGGGGCCCCCAGGATGACAACGAATCCATCGCCGCCATCCACCGCGCTTTCGATCTCGGCGTCAACTGGATCGATACCGCAGCGATCTACGGCCTCGGCCACTCCGAAGAGATGGTGGCGAAAGCACTGAAAACGACGAGCCACAACCCCCTCGTCTTCACCAAGTGCTCCATGCGCTGGCACGACGATCGCTCAATATACCGCTCGCTCACGGCCAAATCGCTCGAAGAAGAGCTCCACGGCTCGCTGCGCCGCCTTGGCCGCGACACCATCGACCTCTACCAGATTCACTGGCCCAACCCTGAAGCAGAAATCGAAGAAGGCTGGGCGGCCCTCGCGAAATTCCGAGAGCAAGGCAAGATCCGCTACATTGGCGTCTCGAATTTCAACCTGGAACAGATGAAGCGCGCGCAGAAGATCGCGCAGATCACGAGTCTTCAGCCCCCTTACTCCATGCTGCGTCGCGCTATTGAAGAAGAAATCCTCCCCTTCGCGAAAGCCAACAACATTGGCGTCCTCAACTATTCCCCCATGGTCTCCGGCCTCCTTACCGGTAAGATGAGCGCCGAGCGCGTTGCTGCATTCCCGCAGGACGATTGGCGCCGTCGAGCCGTAGAGTTCAACGAGCCGAGGCTGAGCCGCAATCTACGCCTGGTTGAACTACTCCGAGAGATTGGCAAGCCGCACAATGTCGAGCCCGGCGTAGTCGCAGTTGCGTGGACGCTGCATCATCCCGCAATCACCGCGGCAATCGTGGGCGGCCGCAGCCCGCAACAAGTGGAAGGCCTCGCGCCGGCACTGCACTTCCGCCTCAGCGATGAAGAGCACCAGCGCATCAACGCATTTCTAGCCGGTAATCCTGCTTAAGTTCCCGCACAAGCAAAAGCCCCGGCATTCGCCGGGGCTTTTGCTTGAGAAGGGAACTGCGTGTTACATCGCCGCTACAAAATCGGGAACCAGTCCAGCGGCGCTTTCCTGCAGCAGCTGTGTCATTCTTGCCGCCATGCCCGTATACATTGAGGCGGCGCGGAATGCATTCACGCGTACACCTTCGCTCGCGTGGCTGAATGCATACTGTGCCAGTGCCATCAGAACGCAAACCCTGATCTGCATCGCATCGCTGCGCAGTGTCTCCACCAGCACGCGATCGACGTTCTCACAATTCCGGGTAGCATAGTCGGCCATTTCCAGCATGACCTTGGCATTCTGATACATCACCCAGAGACCGTGCGGACCTTCCATGCGCGTCCACGTATCTTCGGGCGACGCATTCAATCCTTCTTTCCAGAGAAACTGATCACTCAGCTCGCGTGCGCTCCAGTCAGGCCGTAGCCGAGACATCAGCGACTCCCACGATTGAGAATTGCGGCGACGAACGCTCAATCGCCAGCGACCCAAATACAAGGCAACCAGGACAACTGCACCGAGTTGAAGCAGCGGGAAGATCATGCGTAGCCCTCAGTCCGGTCTTTGGTAACCATCATGTCGTTCTGTGAAACGCCGGACAGCCATTTCACTGTTCCTACACTTCTACCAGAAAAGACACGCTTTGTGGATCTTTTTTCCTCAAACCCCTACGATTTCCCCGAACAGGGGTAATCCACATTGATGGTCACATGAGTAACGTAAGGTAACCTAAGACAAGAGTAAATGACACTTTCGGGTCTTCAAGTGGTCCGAACGAATGAGCCTTATCTTGTTGAGCACATAAAAGAAGTGGGAATCCGCGGATGAGCAATCAACCCTGGTGAATGTCAGACCCGGGCACCCATCCCCCGGAAGATGCCGGGATATCCTTCTGTCCTGTACAGAAGTTCCCTACTTTCGGGGGTCTATACGGAGTGGTTGTCTGCAACCATCTTCTTTGTAAATAACTTACCCGCAGATTCGTCACGGGGTTTCTGACAATTTTGCAGCGAAGAGAACTACAACTGAGCCTGGAGGCGGGTCTTGTAAGGGTTTTACGCCCCTTTGGAGAGGCCTTTGAACAGATCATCCGTCTGGGCCTGCCTTGGCGCTAAATGGCAGGTGGGCAAGAGATCAGCGCCTTTGGATCCTGTCTTTCTCAGAATTCGAGGAGGAGTTCGCCATGGCGATCCGCGTAGTGCGCGCATTGCCAGCCATAGCCAGCAGGAAGTTCTGCATCTGTGGGGTGAATTCGCGTCTCTCGGGGACTTTTTGAGCGAAGCACACTATCCAGTAAAGCAATGAGCCCACATAGCTTGCCGCCACGAGCTGATCGAGGGAATGGTATTGTGCTGTTGCTGGCCCTTGGTGGGTGTGAAGCAAGGCCACCGATAGACTCACAATCGAAAAGAAGCCTAGGCCCGTCGCAATCTGAAGTTCGCGGTCCCGCCAACCGATCGATAGCAATTGGCTGCATCCCGCGATTGCCAGGAAGAACAGGATGCGCATGACCGAGAAAGTCAACTTAAATTGGACGATCAGGCGGCTGTCAAAGGTGAAGTTCTCAAGGTCAGGAGTCTTCGCAAAGGGCCAGATGATGGCACAGATCAGCCCAAGGATCAAAATTACTGCGACGATTGTCCAGCGTGGCATCGAAGAGCGGATCGGACGCATGACGGACATCGATACTTCCACCAAGACGCCAAATTGGAAAAGGGAATCGATGATCGTGGTGATCAGATAGATACGAAGATCAGAACCGGGATAATGACGAACAAGAAAATATTGAGCGGCGTCGCTCAGCATTCCTAAAGCGATATAAGCGCAAAGTATGGGAAAGTCTTTATAGATACGCTTGTAAATCAGCAATACAAGGATCGCTGTTTCCACAAGGTAGCCGGCAGCGAATAGTGTTGAATCCAAGGTCACCGCCTAGAATGCAAAGACAGAAACACGACTCAACTCTAACAGCGACCGGCAACCTTGCCCAATAGAAATACCTAAATGGTAACCGTCTTACGTAACGGCGGCTGCACAACGATCGTTAAACTAGGCATTCTTGCGCAGCGGAGGCTGCACAACGATCGGCGAGCTGGCATTCTTGCGCAATGGCGGCTGCACCACGATTGGTGAGCTGGCACTCTTGCGCAATGGCGGCTGCACCACGATTGGTGAGCTGGCAACCAGGCGCAACGGAGGCTGCACCACGATTGGTGAGCTTGCATTCTTCCGCAACGGCGGTTGGACGACGATTGGCGAAACGGCATTTTTCCGCAATGGCGGCTGAACGACGATCGGTGAGCTGGCTACCGCGCTAATCGCGGACAGAGCAAGTGCCGAACAAAGAGCCACGCACGAAACCTTCAACCTTGACGAAGACATTTGGCGTACACCTCAAAAGGACAACGGAATCTGCAGAGAAGACTAACGCATAGATGGCAGAGCGTTACAACAAAAGTACCGAGGTCACGCCAAAAATCTTTGAGATAACGTTTTCTTGTCTTATATCGTGGGAAAATCACAGTAACGGTGCCCAAAAGGTCACGTTACTGTTACTCCCAAGGTGCTCTTTCGGACTCGATTAGAATCTGCGCTGGCCAGGCTCAGCTCGTCCCTCAGTGCGACAATCAGTTTGATCTTGAGGAGATAGCTTGATTCCCGAACTGCGCGTTGGATTTAATGAGCGTTTCACAGCCGAGAGGTATGCCCGCCTGCTGCAGGCTCTGGAGACTCGTTGCGGCAGCCCGGTTCATTTCCGGGTGGCCGAGACGCCAATTTTCGTGGCGAAGTCGCAACTTGAAGACATGGCTGAAGAAGGAGCTGCACTGGCGCATCACCTTATCGCCGATGCGAAATATCTTGCCGCCGCGCGACGCGCGATTCCCGCAGGTTTTGATGTTGCTAATCAGACACCGCACCCCCACTTTTTGACGGCCGATTTTGCTTGGGAGCGTTCGGGCGATGGAAAGCTGGCGCCAAAGCTCGTCGAGATCCAGGCTTTTCCGTCGGTCTTCGCCTACCAGGCGGAACTGAGCCGTGCTTACCGCGAAGTCTTCGATTTGCCACAGTCGCTGGGCGTTTTTCTCGGCGGACTCAGCGAGCAGTCCTATTGGGAGCTTTTCCGGCGCACCGTCCTTGGTCAGCACAGTCCTGAAAACGTTGTGCTGACCGAAGTCGACCCGCTGCATCAGAAGACTTATCCCGATTTCCACCTCACTGCGGAACGGGTCGGCCTTTCCGTTGTCGACATCGCCTCGCTCGAGCCGGTTGGCAACAAGTTGCACTACCGCGATGCGGCTGGACGCCTGATTCCGATTCATCGTATCTATAATCGGGCCATTGCTGACGAACTGATCGCCCGCAGTATCCGCCTTCCGTTTGACCTTGGGCATCCCTGGGAGGTCGAGTGGGCGGGACATCCCAACTGGTATTTTCTGATCAGCAAGTTCTCAATTCCCTGGCTCTCCCGGGCAGATCGGTTCGCCGTCGTCCCGCCCGCGGTGTTTGTCGACGATTTTCTCGCCGGGCCGGGGCGCGATTTTCTTTCTGCGGCCGGGGTCTCTCTGCCGGCGAGTGATGACGGCGGGACGGTTTATTCCGACTTGCTTCTCAAACCACTTTTCTCATTTGCCGGCAAAGGAATCGAATTTGACCCCTCACGTGAGCGGCTGAAGGCAATCCCCCCCGAAGAGCGGTCCTCTTACCTGGTTCAAGAGCGAATGCGCTTCGAACCTACAATTGAGACGCCTCTGGGCCCGACTCAGGCAGAAGTCAGAATCCTCTACATGTGGCCGGATGGTGGCGATCTAACCCCAGCCTTGTCGCTGGTGCGGTTAGGACGCGGGAAGATGATGGGAGTCGACCACAACAAGAATCAGGAGTGGGTTGGTGGATCGGCAGCTTTCTATATATAGACCGGTGACTTTTTATATATAGGCTGGTTACGTAGTTTTTCTGATATTCTCTGCTGGCGCTAGGATGCCGCTCCCCCCAAGCGGAGTTACCTAACCGATTACTACTTTTAAACTTTCGTGCTCTAGGTTCTAGTGCAGAAGTTGTATACAGTCAGCAGTGGGTGAATAAGCGGACAAAGGAAATCGCATGATGGAGATCTCCAAGACGAATCCTTCCGAGGAAATGAGCAAGACGGGACGAGGCAACTTCCTGAAGGAAGTTAGGTGTGCCGTTCGGTTCCCTCTATCGTTGCCGGTCGAAATGGCTGACGATAAACTGCACGATCAGCCAGCCGTGACGCGCAACGTTTCGGCGAACGGTGTCTTGCTTGAACTTACGGGGCCGATCAACGTCGGAGAAGAACTTGATTTCCATCTCCGCATGCCCGGAAGTGTGCTCGGCACTCCCCAAGATGTGTTAGTTCACTGTCGTGGACGTGTGGTACGCTGCTCCATAAGCCAAAGTCACTATCAGGCTGCTGCGACTATCGATGAGTATCATTTCGTAGAGCAGTAGAGCCTGGATTGACGGCTATAGCAGCCACCTATGGAACTTCTCGACGAAACACCTGATGGCGAAATTCTCGACGCGCCCGTAAAGCCGGGAACAATCCGCATTATTCTGGCGGATTCTCAGGCGATTTATCGGGTAGGAATTCGCAAAATTTTCGCGCTCGAAGACGATATCCGCGTAGTGGCTCAGGCCGACTCGCTCGATAACTTGCATTCAGCGCTCGAACGCCACCCTTCCGACGTGGTTCTAATTGAAGGCGGACTCCTCACCGGTGCGCCAAACGCGATCCCCGACGTGCTCCGCATTGCCCCGGATGTCAAATTGATTGTGCAAGCGATCGGCAGCGACGAGGGGCAGACCGTCGACCTCTATCGCCGCGGTGTTCGCGGCATCATCTCCCGCTCGATTTCGCCCGACCTGCTGGTTCGTTGCGTGCGTCGTATTGCGACGGGCGAGACATGGATCGACAATCAGGCCGTGAACTGGGTTATCGATGCATATCGCGCCCAGGCTGCAGCCCTCGTGAGTCCGCGTACTCAACCCAGGCTCTCTCCCAAGGAAACAGCGATCATCACCTGCATCACCCAGGGCAAGCGCAACAAGGAGATCGCTTTCCAGCTTGGAACGACGGAGCAGGTCATCAAGAATTATCTGCGCAAGATTTACGACAAGCTGGGCGTCTCCGATCGACTCGAGCTTGCACTGTATTGTCTGCACAACAAGATCATCAAGTCCGATGCCGACGAAGTCGTAGTGGCCCAAAAGATCGTTAGCCGCTGATTTGGTAAAAGTTCGATGTATGGCCTCGGCGCTGCCTAAGGGTGGCGCCGAAGTTTTTTAGTGCGAAATGCCTGGTGCTGCCGAGGTTTCACATCGTTCCCCGGTGCAACTGACCGGCGCCTGTGGATTCATGCAGCTTTGCCGCGCCAACTCAAGCAGGCGCGTAAGCTCGGCGAGGTCCTTGCGATCCAGATGTCCCAACAAGTCTTTCGGGGCCTGCATGATTTCCGGATCCATTTTGCTCAGAAGATCCAGGCCTGCGGCGGAGATCTGCGTCCACACCACGCGGCGGTCGTTCTTATCACGCTGCTGTTTGATCAGTTTCAGAGCCTTCATGCGAGCCAGCAGTCGTGTAATGTCGGGCTCTGCCGTGATCATCCGGTCGCCAATCGATGAACATGTCAACCCATGTGGCTGGGCACCGCGCAGGATACGCAGTACGTTGTACTGCGTTGAGGTAACTCCCCAATCGCGTGTCTTGCGTTGAAACGCACGTTGAAGGCAGTCCGTCGTTCTCATCAGATTCAGGAAAGCCTCTTCCTCGGCGCTCGAAAATGGCCGCTCCTGCGCTATTTCGTGTTTCAACGCTGCCATGTCTTCCCCTCGGCTAAGTAGGCCCGGATAAGTAGATCGGATAAGCAGATTAGGAACGGCCCGCGTCCTTTGACCCGGGCCATAACCAGCTACTGCTTGACCACATCCAATTCGATATTCAACTTAACGTCGTCTCCCAGAACCGCCGCCGGATACTTCGTTCCAAGATCAAAGTCCTTGCGGCTAATCGTGGTTGTAGCCGAGAAGCCGGCGTGCATTTTGCCGCCCATGCCCGCTGCAGGTCCGGTTGGACCCTCTACCTCCAACACCACCGGCTTAGTCACGCCGTGCAGCGTCAGATTGCCGTTTACGGTCAGACCCTTTCCGGACTTCGCCACGCTCGTGCTCACAAAAGTCGCGGTGGGGAACTGCGCCACGTCGAACATGCCGGAACTCTTCATGTCGGTGTCTCTCGCAGACACTCCCGTGTTGATTGATGCAACATCGATCGTTACATTCACGGTGGATTTAGTGATGTCGGCTTCATTCCACTGGATCTGCCCTCCACTTACGCCAAATCGCCCATGCACCTTGGAGAGGCTCATGTGCAGGATGCTGAAATCGACCTCGCTGTGCGCCTTGTCGGGGGACCAGGTGGAAGTCTGGGCCACTGCCATCATCGGCATAGCCATCGCCAAAACTCCAAGTGTCATTGCCAAACGCTTCATCTCTCATTTCCTTTCCAGGTTGGGCCGGACCTTACGCAGCCGGGCAATCGGGGTTATAGCTGTCGATGCGATCTCGACTGCGGCCGGAGTTCGTGCCCAAACGGGCATACAAGCAGGGAAGCGAACGAAGCCGCAGATCACTATTCAATGGACGCGTGACGCTCACTATTCGTTGCAACAATTATTTGAAGATCTTCTGGGAGAGTTGCTTAAGCGGAGCAACGGACGGCTCAGGACCGGCAACCGAGGGCTAGTGCTAACCTGAAGCTTCGCCCACCATGTTTGTCACCTCACAGCACGCGCACTTTATCGGTATCGGCGGCATCGGGATGAGTGGTATCGCCGAGATTCTGCTCAACATGGGTTTTCGGGTCTCCGGCTCCGATCTGCGCCGCGGTCCGGTCACAGATCGGCTGGCTGAATTGGGCGCAACCATCTGCGAGGGGCACCAGGCGGCCAACGTTGCCGGAGCCACAGTGGTCGTCACTAGTTCTGCGGTTTCACCCGCCAATCCTGAAGTGGTTGAAGCCCGTGCTCGCAAGATTCCCGTGATCCAGCGAGCTGAAATGCTGGCCGAACTGATGCGGCTCAAATACGGCATTGCCATCGCCGGCATGCACGGCAAGACCACGACCACAACGATGGTTGCTTCCGTGCTGGCGGCCGGGGGGCTCGATCCTACGGTAGTTGTCGGCGGACGCGTCGACGCGCTTGGTTCAAATGCAAGGCTCGGCACTACGCAATATCTCGTGGCCGAAGCCGACGAAAGCGACCGATCGTTTCTGAAGCTTCCCCCATTCTTGCCGTCGTTACAAACCTCGACCGAGAGCACATGGACTGTTATCGCGACATGGACGATGTGGAGCAGGCATACCTCGCCTTCATGGATAAAGTGCCGTTTTATGGTGCGGTCACGGCCTGCATTGACAATGCGGCACTTGCGGCGATTTTGCCTCGCGTGCATCGGCGCGTCTTCACCTATGGCATGGCAGCCGAGGCCGACTATCGGCTTGAGTTTCTCGATGCACGCGCGGGCAGCTTCTCGCATTTTCAGGTGCATGCACCGACCGGTGTGCTTGGTTCGTTTGAGTTACACGTGCCTGGCCGCCACAATGCGTTGAACGCGACCGCTGCCGTGGCGATTGCAGATCAGCTTGGGTTGGCGCCGGAGAAGATTGCCGCGGGAATATCCAGTTTTCGCGGAGTCGATCGCCGTTTTCAGATTCGTGGACAGGCGTGCGGAGTTACAGTCGTGGACGATTATGGCCATCATCCCACCGAGATTCGCGCCACGTCTGGCCGCTGCGCGCGAGTACTCCCATGGACGCATTCATGTTATTTTTCAGCCGCATCGATATTCGCGGACACGCGATCTGCTTGACGAGTTCGGCGGAGCATTCAAGGATGCGGATACCGTGATTGTGCTTCCCATCTACGCCGCCAGCGAAGAGCCTCTGCCCGGAATCACGGCTGAATTGTTGACGCTCGAAAATCACAACGCCCGGGGCGCAATTCGCCGCAGACTTCGGCGCTGCCATTGATGCGGTTGCCGGCAAGGCTCGCAACCGGGAGACCTGATTATGACGCTCGGTGCAGGCAGCGTGAGCCAACTTGGGCCGCAGATTCTGGCGTCGCTCAAGGCAGACATAGTCTGATTTTCCAACACAGAGCCTCAGGATGTTTTCCCGCACGTAGAACTCCGTCGGGTGCGCTCGTTTGTACTCATCGTCACAGATGATAGTTAAACGGTTTACTGCAGGGTCGTGAGGCTCTGCTATTATTCGGCGGACAAACAATTGTCTTCGTAAGGAGCATGAAATGAAGCACCGGATCACGCCGGGATTTTTTGAAGGCTGCCACTGCCTCTGCGGCGGCCCTTGCCGTTGCCGAACAGGTTGCCGGCCTATGGCTGCTGGTGCAGCTCCATCGGGTTCGGTGAAGGTTTGGGGAACCTTCCGCGATCAGCGTCATGCGGAGCGTCCGGCACCTCTCGCGTGGAAGCCGCGCGACCCAGGTCGCCGCAATCGCTATCTCGCTCGACACCGTCTGCATCTCGGCAAGAGATTCTCGGCTTCGGCGCGGCCATCACCGAGGCATCCGCCTATGTGCTCAGCCGACTGAACGGACGCAGAACGGGCAGCCGGTGATGCACGATCTCTTCGCACCGCGAGGCTATGGCGCTGAATGTCTGCCGCACCTGCATCGGGTCGAGTGACTACGCAACGAAGGTGTACAGCTACGACGACAGCAACGAAGCCCGATCCCGAATCTGAAAAAGTTTTCGATCGATCACGACAAGGAGTTCTACCTTGCCGATGCTGCGCGAGGCACGCAAAGCAGAATCCCGATTTGTTTCTTTTCTCGTCGCCATGGAGCCCTCCGGGCTGGATGAAGCCGAACAACTCCATGATTGGCGGCGCGATGCGCAAACTGAGCTTCGAGCCCTATGCGAACTACTTCGTGAAATTCCTCGACGGCTACAAGGCAGAGGGCGTCGACATCAATGCCGTCACTGTTCAGAATGAGACTGACGCCGAGCAGGAAGGCCACATGTCCGCCTGTCTTGTGGGCGCAGGAACAGGAAATCGAATTCGCTGACAGCGCTTCCTTGCGCCTGCATTCCGCAAGGCCGGACTGAACACGAAGATCTGGCTTCTGGATCATAACTACAGCTCTGTGGGGACGCGCCATTGACGAACTCAGTGATCCTGCTGTTTACGAATGCAGTCGACGGCATCGCCTGGCACGGATATGTGGGTGAGCCGACGGCGATGACCCGCGTGCACGATGCATTTCCCGCGAAAAACTCTTATTGGACGGAGGGTGGCCCGGACATCACCGCAACCGGATTACCAGACCGACTAGACCAAGTGGGCCGATCAGTTCAACGGCATCCTGAACAACTGGGCGCGCGTCGCTCACCGCATGGAATGTCGCGCTTGACGAAAAGGGGAATCCGAATGTCGGACCGTTCCCGTGCGGAGGTGTTATCACGATCGAGAACTCCACGCACAAAATCACAACGCAGCGGACAGTACTGGGCGTTCGCGCATTATTCAAAGCATGTAAAACGCGGCGCAAGTGTTTTCGCAACCAATGGGCTGGGCGATCTGAAAATGGATGGCGTGTCGCACACCGGGTTCTGTAATCCCGACGGCAGTCGCGTGGTAGTGCTCGCCAATAAGGGTGCGGAAAAGCGTGTGCAACTCGTGATGGGATCTCAGACGCTCGACGTCGACCTGCCCGCGGATTCCGTGCAGACGCTGCAATGGTCGTAGGATTTGCTTGCGAGCGCTCACCTGAGTTCGCTTCTTTTCGGAAGCAGCCCCATTGCTCTTTGGCTCAGTAGACTTCGTTTCGCCGTTTGCGTCGAGTGCAGCTTGCCATTTTCGACTGAGAGCTTGTAGGTGATGCCGTCTCCCGCCCATGACTTGATATAGAAGGATTCCGCGCCGGGCGCGACCTTCTGCACCGTAAACTGGTCCGTAGGTCAGAGGCTTTCCCTTTTGCGGCACGCCAGATACATGGTCGGCATCAATGAAGTACGCTGCGCCATAGCCAACTACTGCGCTTTGCCATCCGGTCCCGAGCATACCGCCGCGCGTTCATCAATGCCAATGCCCCGGACCGAAGAGGTGCCGGTAGCGGCTGGCTTGCCGTCAGGCTCATTGAATCGCGCAAGGAACACGAGCAACCTTCCCATGCGATCACGCCGCGCAAAATGTGTGTCGGTAACGATGTTCTTCAAGATCGGGAATCGAGAAAATCCTGCGAAGGCGGATGCGAGCGGCCGTACGGATCAGCCATCGCGGTCTTGGCATCGAGGTTCGGATCGTCGGGCTTGTCGCCTTGTGCCGTGTAGATGAACTCGCCCATCACAGCCAGTCCCGCGCTGGTGCCGCCCAATGGCACTCCGCGCCTGATCGCATCGTTCAGTGCGCCTGCACCGGGGTGTTCATCCAGAAATTGATGTAGTTGCCCTGGTCGCCGCCGGCAATGAAAATCGCGCTGGCATGTTTGATTGCATCACTACGAATGGATCGATTGCAGCATCGCGATTGGGGATGATGATCGTCGCCACCGAATTGAGATGGCAAAGGCCTCGGATGTAGGGGTTGTATTCGTCGTCTCCGGTTGCGCGCAGAATAAGAAAATCTCCGCCGCCTCGCGCGATCGCAAAGAAACTTGAACGCCACGTCGAGATCGGTGCCGCCGCCCATCAGTGCAAACCCGGCACGCGACTGCGCCTTGATATTCGACGGCATTCCCCAGCGCGCAGGTAGCGATAGGCAGGCTACTGCGACAGCGAGGCAAGCGCGCTTGCCGCAAGCAAAATGCCCAGACTCAGCATCGCAAACGCTTCATTTCCGTAGCTTATTGCTATGACGCGCCAGAAGCCCCGTTACGGTACGGATTCCCCTTCCGCGCTTGCGGAAAAAAGCCGTCTGGCGCGGGCTATAGTTGAGCCTGGCGATTCTCCCGATCTAGCTCAGGCGTGGCACAACGCGATAACAAAACCCGGTCCCTTGTGTGGGAAGAAGACGCGCCTGCCGAGCCGCGCTTCCGGCGCGCGCAGCCGAGTGTGCCGCTTTCCGGGCGCGGTCTGCCCGGCATGCCATTGGATGTAGACGATCGAGGATGACGAGGTCGCCTCGGGGTCGCAGTAAACCGCGCAAATTCGGCGAAGAGCGCGTCGCGGCCGTGGTGGCGTCCTGCGCTCAACCATAGGTCGCGTTTTGCTGGGTGCCGGCGCTTTGGCATCGTCTTTTCGGCCATTGGCGTCTCGGCCTATGCGGTGAAAGAATTTTCTCGATCACGACGCGCGTTTCCGCATCGCGGGCACGAGCAACATTCAGGCCACGGGCTGGGACAGGTCAGCCGCGCAGAGATGCTGCCCGTCTTCGGAGAAGACATTGGACGCAATATTTTCTTCGTGCCGTTCAGCGAGCGGCGCAAGCAGCTTGAGCAGATTCCATGGATCGAGCACGCAACAGTGATGCGCCTGCTGCCCGATCAGATCCGCATCTCTGTGGTGGAACGGAAGCCGGTCGCCTTTCTGCGGCAGGGTGCCGCAGATTGGGCTTGTGGACGCCAATGGCGTTCTGCTGACTGATGCCGCCGGCAATGATGGCGCAGCATCACTATTCGTTTCCGGTGGTCACTGGCATCGACGGCCGAGAACCTATTGCTTCGCGTCAGCGCACGCATGGCAACATATCAGCGCCTTATCGGCGAGCTTGGATGGCAACGGACAGCATCTCTCCGACCAGATCTCAGAGATTGACCTGTCGGATCCGGAAGATGCGCGGGTGCTGATGCCAGAGCAGGGAACCGACATCCTGGCGCACTTTGGTGCGGACCATTTCATGGAGCGCTATCAGCGCTACAAGGCCCACATCGCTGAGTGGCGGCAGCAGTATCCCAAGCTTGCCGAAGTTGATCTGCGCTATGAGCAGCAGGTCGTGCTGCAGATGACGGGCGGGGCCAATGCCGCGCCGGCAACAGTTGAACGCGAGCGAGGAGACTGGCTCCCGCTGGAGTCTCGCGAAACCCGAGGCAGGAAAGACGGAAGCAAAGGCCGAGACACCGAAGTCTGCGCAGCCGAAGCATGCCGAGAGCACCAAAGCGGCGAAGTCGCACACACCACGACGAAATCACAAACCGAAAACGAAGGCTACGAAGAAGAAGACGCATGCCTGACTCCGAAACACACTCGCTGAAAAAGACAACGCCAAAGCCGCACGCTGCAACAGTCACCTGGCCAGTGAGTATGAACGATGATCGAGAAGCAAGACGACAATCTGATCGTGGTGCTCGATGTGGGAAGTTCATGGACGCGGGTGCTGGCGGCGGACGTGCAATGAGGGTGCGCTTCGCTATCGCGGACACGGCCTTGTGGAGTCGGCGGGAATGCGCAAAGGACTCATCTCCGAACTTGGCCCCGCAGCCAAGGTGGTGAAGGCTGCGAACGAGCAGGCGGAGTGGATTGCGCGCGCCAATATCGACCAGTGCGTGGTGGGCGTAGGCGGTCCGCACATTCGCGGACTGAATACCAACGGCGGGCTCGACCTTGGCAGCCGTATGCGCGAAATTACCCGCGAAGATGTGCGCGCCGCTGTGGAGCGTGCACGCGCTGTTGAGCGGCCGCCCGATCGCGAGATTCTGCACCTGCTGCCGCGTCAATTCATTCTCGACGATCAGCCGGGCATCTTCGATCCGGTTGGCATGGTTGGCGCACGGCTTGAAGTGGATCTGCATATTGCCACGTGCTCCGGCAGTGCGCTGCAAAGCACGGTTACATGCGCGAATCGCGCGGGGCTTGAAGTTTCAGAGGCGGTGCTGGAGTCGATTGCGGCGGCGGAGTCAACGCTTTCGGCCGACGAGCGCGAACTTGGAGTTTGTATCGCTGGATATTGGCGCGCACTCCAGCGACCTGGCTGTTTTCTTCGAGGGCGCGGTGGCGCACACGGCATCGGTGCCTGTCGGCGGCACACACTTTACCAACGATCTGGCCGTGGGTCTGCAGATGCCGGTGGCACAGGCTGAAGAATTGAAGCGCCAGTACGGGCATGCTGTTGTGACCGCGGTTCCGCATTGAAGCGGAGATTGAAATCACCAATCCTGAGCCGCAACGTCTCGCATTGCGCACGCTTGCAGAAATTCTGGAACCGCGGGCCCGCGAGCTTTTGTATTTTGTAAAAGAGAGTCTTCGCCAGGGCGGTGTGCTTGACGCACTTGGGCGCCGGTTGCGTACTCACAGGCGGCGGCGCGATGCTTCCGGGCATGCTGGATGTAACGGAGAGCCAGCTTCGCGTTCCTGCACGGACCGGTATGCCGGTGCGGCTCTCGAACATGCCAGGCGAACTCGTTCATCCCAGCTTTTCCACTGCCATCGGAATGCTACTGTATGCACATCGCACCCGAGTAACCCGTGCGGCAGAAAACAACAGTCTGCGCGCCAAGCTGCGCGCCATCTTCGCAGCAAGTTTCTAAGGCAACGATCATGTCAACCAGGAATGGGGAGGCGCAAGCAGCTATGGATCAGCAGAAGATAGAAGCCGGAGAGATGCGCATTCAGTTTCACGACGAAGAGCCCAGCGTGGCGCACGCATCAAAGTCATCGGCGTGGGCGGCGGCGGCGGCAATGCCGTCAACCGCATGATCCAGGCTGGCCTCGAGGGCGTGGAATTTATCGCGGCGAATACTGACGTGCAGGCGCTTAAGCTGTCGCTGGCTCCGGTAAAGCTGCAGCTAGGCGTGCGGCTGACGGCTGGTTTGGGAGCAGGCGCGAATCCCGACGTGGGCCGCCGCGCGGCGCTTGAAGATTCAGAAAAAATCATCGAGGCGCTCGAAGGCGCGGACATGGTGTTTGTCACCGCTGGGCTGGGCGGCGGCACGGGTACTGGTGCGGCTCCGGTGATCGCTTCGCTGGCCAGCGAGATGGGGATCCTGACCGTCGCCGTCATCACGCGGCCCTTCGCGTTTGAAGGCAAGCGCCGTCTGCAGCAAGCCGAGCGCGGACTGAAGGAACTTCTCGAGAGCGTGGACACGATGATCGTGATCCCTAACGAGAAGCTGCTCGCGGTTGCCAAGGATGCTGGTTTCTTCGAGAGCTTCCGCATCGCCGACGATGTTCTGCGGCAGGGTGTTCAGGGCATCTCCGACATCATCACGATTCCCGGCATCATCAATCGCGACTTTGCCGACGTTAAGACGACGATGGCCGGCATGGGCCACGCGGTGATGGGGACGGCGATTCGCACAGGCGACAATCGCGCGAATAGAAGCTGCACAGGCCGCAATGGCGTCGCCTCTGCTGGATGCCGGGGCGATCGACGGAGCGCGCGGCATCCTGATCAACATCACGGGTTCCAGCTCGCTTGAAGCTTTCTGAGGTCAACGAAGCTTCTTCGCTGATCCAGAGCTCGGCGCACGAAGACGCCAACATCATCTTCGGCGCGGTTCTCGACGAGCGGATGGGCGATGAAGTAAAGATCACCGTGATTGCCACCGGCTTCCGCGACCAGATGCCGGAGCGCCGTGCGCGCATGCTGAACGTGGAAGAGATGGCCGTGGTTTCGGTTCCAGTGGTTGCGGCCGGATGCGTGGATGCGGGAGAATGCCGGCTCCAGCGCCTCCGGCTCCTCCAGCGCCGCCGCGGTTTATGAGCGAAGACGAGGATTCGGGAGATGGCGCAGGATGCTGAGCCCGAGTTTGTTGCGGCAGCGGTGCCGGCCACAACCGCGTGGAGATCGCCGAAGAGCCCGCATACGCGCCGCTTCCGCGCGACTACGCTTCTGACTTTGGTAACCGCACTCGGACACCGTCGATTACGAGGAGCCCATCGACCAGCCCGCTGTAAGTCCTTTATCTGCAGCCGCGGGTGAAGAAGAGAGAGATCTGGATGTGCCGACGTTTATGCGTCGGATGAAGTTCTGAGAAAGGACCCAGAACCGGCGACTTGCTTTGAACCGAGAGAGCGGTATAGTTCAGAGTAGCTCTCAAAAATACAAGGGTCCAAAACGGTAGCTCAAGTGCAGTGGTGTTGTCTTTTCCCCGGTCAGTTGTGGGCAGTCAACATGGAAGCCTGCGGATGATTTTGCTCACATACTGCGGCCAAAGCGTGTGGGATAAATAGGTTGAATCTGAAGAAGTGCGGCTCCAATGCAGACGCACTGGCACGATATCTTGTTGAGGGGATTTTTCTGGAATGAGACTGTCACGCGTTTTTGCTTTGGGTCTAGCGGTAATTGGAATCGAGCATTGGCGCCGGTCGCGCCATCGCGCTCGACGTGCACCACACCAAAGTGCATCACGCGAAGATCCTCGAGCAAGCATCTGACCGCCAAGCAGCACTCACGCATTGCCCGGACTTCTTCCACCGCGACCCATCGCGATGCATTCGACGAAATCCAGTGTCTCGCTTCTCCACGCCGTGCAAGTTACGCGAGCCGCCATCGTCGTCATCGCTATTATGGCGAGCGCTTCACAGCGAGTTCTTTTGCCAAGGGCGACATCTTTGCGGGCGACATCACAGCCGGCGAAGATCCGGTTGTGCGCCAGGCTGCGATTGACGCGCTGGGCGATATGAACGGCACCGCGGTAGTGATCGATCCATCGAACGGTCGCATTCTGGCCATGGTGAACCAGAAGCTGGCGCTATCGCCGGGCGCGGAACCCTGCTCGACCATCAAGCTTTCTGTTGCCCTTGCCGCTTTGAGCGAAGGGCTGGTTACACGCGACACGCCGGTGCAGCTGGCGGGCTTCCGCATGAACATGACGGACGCGCTGGCCAGAAGCAACAATCTCTATTTCGAAGAGCTCGGCCGCGAACTCGGATTTAGCGCGTGCGCCACTACGCCACGCAGTTCGGACTTGGCGAGCTAGCCGGATACCACATCCAGGGCGAACAGCTGGGCCATGTATCCCGACCGAAGTGCTTCCCGCATCGGAAGGCGGCGTAGGCCGCATGTGCAGCTTTGGGCAGGGTGTTTCAATGACGCCGCTGCAACTCGGCGCTTTCGTCGCGGCCATGGCTAACGGCGGAACACTTTACTATCTGCAGCACCCCACATCGACCGAAGAAGTGATGGCATTCCAGCCCAAAGTGAAGCGGACCCTGGATATCGCTCGCTACGTGCCGGATATGCAGGACGGCATGGCCGGTGCTGTACAGTACGGAACCGCCCGTCGCCTGCGAGCCAACTTCCAGGAGCTGCCGGTGTTTGGCAAGACAGGCACCTGCTCCGATAAAGGAACTCGGTTTGGATGGTTCGTTTCTTACTCCGATACACCGCAGGGCAGCCTGGTGACCGTCTTCTTCCTCGAAGGCGGGCGGCCGACGTTCGGTCCGCGCGCTGCGGAGTTGACGGGCGAGTTCTACAAGAATCTATGGGATCGCAATTATTTCGCCGAGAAGGGCACGCAGGCTCACGCCGCACTGCAAGTGACAAGCACAACGAGCACACGGTAGTCGTCCGCACCTCTAACGGCAAAAGCCGCCTACGGGCGGCTTTTCTTATGCAGCGGGAGAACGCGCAACCGGCTAGTCAAGTTCCCGCATTTCGCGGCCGGAATTGTGCAACCGAATGGTTGTAGTTCGCGTGCTTTGAAAAAATCATCGTTTTTCGGTCAAGTTCGTCAATCCATGGGACTTAGCTATTTTAGGGGGTACTGTAAGCCATTGAAAACAAATGGGTTAAAATCTAAAGTCGTCATAAATAAAGACTTAGCGCGTTTTGCATCCTTTCTGTGACAATTCTGTATCGGATTGTGGTTCGCTGGTCCATATGTGGAGCGATCTTCCGGTGCTCGTTCAGCGGGCGGTCGGAGTGATGATGAGGCCGCTTTTCGCCACCAAGACAAGTGTATGGAATTAGGCGAATCAGCCTGCAAAGTTCGGTCAATTTGTTTTCGCCGCGGAATGAGCGAGATAGGGTGGATTCTGCGAGGTCGGATATTGACACCGATTAGGAGTGAACCCCCTCGAATCTATCCCGGAGAATTTGTTGAAACGGGACTCTACATTCTGCAAAGCGGGTTTGAGATGCTCTGACGATCTCAGCGAAAGAATCTCGCGGCACCGCCCCCGCTTCAAGACCTCTGGGATGTAGCCACATCGAAGATGACGACCAGCGCGGATGTGGGAAGAAGTCCCGCGCCATCGCCCAACGCGAATCCTCGCCGCCTGTCCGGTCTGCGCATAGACCACCTGGTGCGACTTCCCCCGCTCCAGCTCTAACGGTTCAACGCCGCCAAACCGGTAACCGGTTACCTCTTCTCAATTGCAGAATCATGAACTCCGCGCTATGCTCGCTCCCTGCGAGTCGAACTCACGGCTTGATCATGATGTCGGACCATCCATTTCCGTGGCACCTCTTTTGGCTTTTGGAAGTTGCCTTTCTCGGCGCGCCTACACTAATTACGGTCATCGTATTCCAGCGAAGCGAACCCGTTCTTACTCCTCACAGGGTTGCGGTTCTCCTCGCCGTTCTCATCGCGCTCACAGCACTCAATCTGATCTTCAGTAAGCGTCGAGGGACTCGCACTGATCCCACTGGCTAATGCCCGGGCCTCGCATATGAGACATGGGAAAGCACCAAAGCCCGCGCTATCGCCAGCCGAGACGTCCTCCGCCGCCTCACTGAACACCCTAGCGTAATCGCGCGGATAGTTAGTACGGTACCAATCCATGAAGTCGGCGTAGCTATTATTCGGACCATACTTTCTCCCTGAACTTGAAGAATAGTTCAAGCGGGGGTTCGGATAGTTCGGGCCATCCTACTTCCCCGACCTGGAATAGTGCCTTAAGCCGTTGGTCCGGCGTTTGAATCCACTGCACTGTCCGTCGCCGATCGAGTTTGTAGAACTGCTCATTCCTCTTCGCCCCGTTTGCGCCTGTGATGGTCAGGGTAATCTCCCAACAATGTGAGGAGAATGCGCTTCACTCCCTCCAGCGTATCCCGGCCAAAATCTTCTCTCTTCAACGCCTCACGAGCGCCCATGAGCCCACCAATCATCAAGGATTTGTGAAACTCGTCGGTGTCCACATTCGCCCGGAGGTATTGCTCTAACTCGGTGAGTACCGATCGGAGAACTCGACGCCGCTGTCCGTTCGTTCTGAGCTCTCCTGTCGCGATTTTCGATTCCTCGCCAAACAGGCGCGCGAGTTGGATTCTCATGGATTTGATCGCTTCGTCAGTGGGAGTTTGCATTTGGAAAGAATTTTAATCCCCAAAGAATAAAAGATCAAAGATACACCCATCTAGATAAAGAGCTACCGCTATAATTCGAGCTCATGCACCTACCGTGGCAGGTTTACCTTCTGATCATGCTCGCCGTGGCGGTCCTAGCCTTCGCTTGGAACACGCGTAAGCTGCGCAAGCAACTAGGCAAGAGCACGACCATCGAAGAGATTCGCACTCGTCATCCGAATGCACGACTCATCTGGCGCTCGAAAGACAACGACTCGAAATAGAGTCAGCCAGGACACGCCCCGAAAAGACCATAGATACAACCCACCTAGATAAAGAGCTAGATAGAAAAGCCTATATGTTCTACAAGGTGCTCCGTCCGCTTCGCTCCGGTCGGACTGATCACCGGCCAGCGCCGCCCGCCGCAGACTAGCCGACACCCTCGACCGCCGCGACCTGCTGTGAGTAACTACTGGTATGGACCACCACACAAATCGGGATGAATGACTTACGTGCAGTGATTTTCGTCACGCTTGGGAATCCGAAGTAAGGGTACGCTTCTAGCCAGTAGCCGGTCCCATCCTGCCTCCACGTAAGTGGGCCCCTCCCACCAGAAAGAAAGCAGAAAACGTTGTAACCATCAAGGCCCTCCCCCCACACGCTGGCAAACAGCCGGAAGGAATTCCGGTGTGCTCAGAGAAGCTAGTCGACCGCCTCGACCTCCTTTAATCTCGCGACTGCACCTATTCAAAAGATGAGATTAGTCGATACGATCCCATCAAGAGCTCAGTTTCGCTCTGTGCGGTACCCGACACCTTGCGTCCCAAAAAACATGTTAGGATCATCGGCGCTGGAACTTGCATTCTTTCCACCACAGGTGAGTTCGTGGAAACCATCAGGCCCAAAGTTCTCGTCATTGATGACGATCACACCATTGCGGACACACTCGCAATGGTGCTCAACATCAGCGGCTTCCAGGCCACAGCCGTATACAGCGGGGAGCGCGGCCTTGAGCTAGCGCAGCAAGAGCACCTTTGACCACCTCGTCACAGATGTGGTGATGAATGGCATGAACGGAATCGACGCTGCGGTTGCCATCCGTCACGTGCTGCCGAAATGCCGCATTCTGCTCATTTCCGGCAACAACAACACCGCTGAGCTTCTCGCCGTCGCCGCCGAAAAAGGTCACGTGTTTGACATTCTCGCCAAGCCTCTCCACCCCACTGTCCTCCTCCGACAGATGCGCGCCCAACCATCGGTCCCGGACTCAAGGCCAGCTCTGATTAAAGCGACATAGACAAACCGCCCAGACCTCCTTTTACCGTGTGCTGCCATCAAAGGGCATCCCCGAATGTGTGCAATATGGGACAGCTTTTCTCCTGCCCGACGCCTAGGATTTGAATCGAAGCGGGTCCTAGAATGCATATCTACGAGCCACCTGAGATTCTGATCACCGTGCTTCGCAGCACTTCGTTTCTGCTGGAGCATTACGGCTACAGCGGGCACGACCCTTCCCTCAGCGAATTGCAGCGCTCCATCGCACGCGCCTCGGCCCAACTCGAAGCCCAAGTGCCAGCCGATCACGCAACGCCCAATACCTTTGAATCTCAGCTTCCAGTGGAACTCCGGAAGCGCAGCGAATAAAAGACCATAGATACAACCCACCTAGATAAAGAGCTAGATAGAAAAGCTATATGTTCTACAAGGTGCTCCTCCTGCGCTTCGCTCCGGTCGGATTGATCACCGGCCAGCGCCGCCCGCCGCAGACTAGCCGACGCCCTCGACCGCCGCGACCTGCTTTAGTTACGTGACGAGCGCCACCTTCGATCGCTCTGCACCTGTGATGAACTACTCGCTGAGGGGCTTCGGTGTTTTCTCGTAGAGCATTCTGGAAATTCTTCGGACCTGTCTTGGAGTTTCTGCTGTTCTTTGCTTTCTGCGCTTTCGCTGTCCTGAGCGCCGACGCGGTGTGTTATCTGGTAAAGCATAAGTGGCCCGCTACACACGTGCTTTTCGAGTTTCTAGGCGCCCTCTCTGCGCTCTGGATAATTGGCGGAACGTGGCCGCGCGTCGCTTGCCTGTTCCGGGGCTCCGAAAAGACCACAGATGAAAACCCACTTAGTCAAAAGGGCAAGATAGCCGCCGCCTCGCCGACATCCTAGACCGCCGCGACCTGTTTGTGAGTAAACTACCTTGCGTCGTGTCGAAGAATTGCGGCGCGAGGCAGCCCAGGTCCAGGAAACATGCCACGGCAGGACAGCCCCCGCTGCTTGCGCCAGCTTCTGATGAATCCACCGTTTTGGGGTGGCAACTGGTAAAAATTCCAGTTGGCATCGTGCTTTGGAGCGTTCACTCTGTGATCGTGGATGGCTGAACCTCCGCGGCCTTCCCTGGCTATCCATTGGGAAGATGGATGGTCGAAAACATCACAGGTTGTGGTTCTGAGTTCCCCCGAACTCCCACAACCTGTGGTGTCCTTCCCAGTAGCGCGAAAAGGCGGCTCCCCGCCGGCAAACCGAAGACCAGCCAGGATCCCAGGCGGCCTCGATTGCTGTAGGCTCTTTCCCGTATCATTGCTCTGCAAGCCGCCTCATGTTAGTTTCGTTTACGTCGTCAACAGGCGCGCGGGGCTGCGGCGGCTCGGAGCTCATCCATCGTGGACACTCAAGATCGGCCCCAGGTTCTTGTCGTTGACGACGAACACACCGTCGCCGACACCCTCGGAATGATCCTCGATATTAGCGGCTTTCAAGCCACGGTCCGCTACAGCGGCGAAGAGGCTGTGGAAGTTGCAAGGACGAAGCAGTTTACTTTCCTTATCAGCGATGTTGTCATGGGCGGAATGAACGGCGTAGACGCCTCGATTGCCATTCGCGAACTTCAGCCCAAGTGCCGCATCCTGCTCGTGTCTGGCCATAACCACACCGCGGACATTTTGAAAGCAGCGAACGGGAAAGGCCACAGCTTCGAGATCCTCGCCAAGCCGGTTCATCCGCTTGTTCTTCTTGCCACACTCCGGAACGAACCCCGGCCCGCCATGGATTACTAACTTGCGGATTTCGTTACTGTTATAACTTTCTGAGCAAGAATTCCTATCGATTGCCTCGAATTTTGTGCAACAATTTCTTGCGATGAACCGCAGACCTCCGGAAGAACTGCTGGCTGAGCTTCGTACCTATCTTCAGCATTTCGATCTGACGGGACACATCGGCGAAAGCGCAAGCATAGCCGAGATCCAACGCCGTCTCCGCGCCCGAATCGCGGAGGTTGAAGCCCAACTGAAGCACGGCGCCCCGGACAACTCCGCGATTGCGCCCAATCCCCATTGTTAGATACTGTATAGACCTCATTGCTGAAGAGAGCTACGATTCCTCTTCTCAGCCCACATTGAAGGTCTCGCATCCCCGGAGGGCGCATGAATCGCGATTGCAAACAGGGTTTGCGGCTTCGTCTTCACTTCGAACACACTTTGAAAGAGTGGGGCTGGTTCGACGCATACGAGCAGGCTCTCGAACTGATGCCGGTCGGATTTCCAAAAGTGCACGAATTCCAAATAGAAGCACAGCACGCACACGGGGAGCTGATTTCCGCTCGTCACGCTTATGTTGAACACATGGCACGTTGCCTGGTTTGCAGCAGAGGGCTTGTCACTTCTGACGCGGTGGTCGCAATCCGTGAGAAATTGAACTCTTCGCGCATTCACTGACAGGGGTTGGTGAGTCCGCCGCCGGCTTCCTGGACCGCCTTGATCCGGTGTGACAATAATCACCAAATGAAATGATCATTGACTCCAATCTGTGTCACCATGCTGTGAACGTGAGCATGGAGCGCACGTCTGATCAGCTCACCGCACTGCGAGCGAACCTTGCGCGTACAGATTCACTTGCCAAGGAAGACCAAACACACGCAGCCATTGAACTTCGAGCGCTTCTGCTACGGCGCAATGTAATCCTCGATCCAGGCACCGCCGCACCATCACTCTGAAGTCCGAGCCGAAAGGCCGTGACTAATGATCAGTCGTCGAATATCTCAGCCTCTCTCTACAGATAGCTTGTTAGCTTCTCTGCGGAGCACTGTGCAGCGCATGGAGCAATCTGAACACCCCGAAAGTGTTGTGTTCCTCAAATGCCTTCTCCTCGATCGCATTGCTGATCTTGAAGAAGAAGCCAAAAAAGAGGAGCCCCCGAATTCCTAGCTTTTCCTCAGGACTTGTGACTTGCCTCACATCTCGCGGGTTCTTTCCGTGCCATTCTCCGTACACTATGCTGCGTTCTTCCCCCGTCAGCGCCTCGGTCATCTTCGGACAACCTCGATCCCCGATGCCGATGTAGTGACAACAGAGCCGGATCAGCAGGAAAGAATACCGCTTCTGCGCAACGGTCTTACGCGGTTTAAGACTGGGTTGCGCTATGTCGAAGAATTGCGGCGAGAGGCGGCCAAGTTGAATTTGCAAGCGCGAAGCTGGGTTGCCGCTCAGATTATTCAGGATGTTCCCAGCGATATTGTTCTTTGCGAATTCGCCTGCCGCAAGATCCAATGCAGTTCAGCGGAATGGGCAACCTGCGCGCGTCGTCTTGAACTTGTAGCCCGTCTTTCCGCCAAGACGCGGATCGAATAAGCCATGGACGCTACTGAATTTGATAAGCGGCTGGATATGGAAAATTCTTGACTGTGCCGATTTGTTTTGGCTAGGATCGACATCCTCAGCTTCTGATTCCCCCCGGTCGGGCCCCTGGCACCATGCGGTATAGCGCCATGAGCATCCAGCCCAACTCCGATCTGCTTACTGTTCTTCGCCATAACGTGCGCCATCTCGAGACTAACGAGGATGAAGGCCTTAGTCCGGATGCCTTGGAGATCAGAGATCTCCTGCTGCGCCGCATTGCCGTGATTGAAGCCGCGATGGCGCGGCTCTCGCAGTTTGAGGCAGCAGGGATGCGAAACGAGCATCGATACGATTCGCGTGGATGAGTCTCCGGATTGCCATGGGCCGGGTTCTGGCCGCAGTTGTGACCGCGCGTACATCTGGCCGCGCACAATCTGTGGCAACCTCCCCCCTGCGTTCCTTCTACTGGCCAACGCGATGCGCGTGCTGCAAGTGGCGCTCCCTCGCAGCAATGGGGATAGCGGGTTGGTCACGGAGACGATTCAGCGCGATCTAACCCGGTTTCTCCGCTATCGCGTCGAGACGCTGGAGGCTGCGTTGTGTCGAGTGGAAAAGTTGCGATGCGCGGCGGCCCAGGGGGATTTAGAGCCATGCAATCCGCCGATTCACTGATTCAGGACTATCTTGCCGCTCTTCGCATCCTCGATCTGGAAGGTCCGTCTGTTCTCGGTCACGATGCCACGGCAGAGTACCGGCGCCGGCTTCTGCAGCGCATCGCGGAACTGGACCGGCACAGCCGCAATCCTGTGCCGGGACAGCCCCCGCGACCGTAGATTACGACGAACTCAAAGAGCTGGATGAGAGCCGAACGCAGAGCTGCACCCGACCACCGTCATCTTCCAGGAGAGTGACGGTTGTGGTTCACTTGAGTGTCTGGATGCGGGTTAGTTCTTAGAATGGTAAACAAAGAATGAAAAAAGGCTCCGACAAAACCGATGTGTTTCCTGGCGTTCTGCGGGGTGACGGAGACGCCATGGAATGCAAATGCACGGTGGCGCTGGTGACAAAGCTGACCCCTGGAAGGTCAGCGAATGCTGTCTTCACCAGCCTCAGGATCGACTCAGCGGAGCAATCGCCGCCAGATGGGATGTATCGGCTGGATGTCCGTGGCCGAACCTTCAAGGTCCGACGCGAAGGCGGTAAATGGCCGCTCGTGAGGCTTTGAGTGCGTGTCTCCCGGCAGAATCGATTAAAGCGAACAACTAAATGGCAACGCTGCAACGCCCACTCATCGCGATACAGCCGCGATGAATGGGGCACAGGCTCACATCCTTCGCGCTGAACGGGGCAAAGCGCTTAACATTCTGCCTTGCAACTCATGCCTGGATGCGTTATGTTGAGGCTCCCCGAAGAAGCTTCCCACGGGCCAAGGGAGCCTCCAATGCTCAAAGAACGCCGGGAGTTGTTGAATGCGATTTGCACGGTATTCAGAAGCCTGGAGGAGGCGAGCAGTCCCAGCGACCCTGCCGTGATGCAGGCGAAGCGGTCGATTCTCAATGGGCTCGCCGAAATACACATGATTGATGCTCTGGATGACGGTCCGGTGCTTGCGGCTTTGACCGCGCTGCCGCGCAAGTAGCTCCCGTTCGGGCAAGGCAAGCTGCGAGTGGAAATGTTCGGGGGCGATTGAGCGGCGGGGATGGATTTGCAACGAATCTGGTTTAGGATCATCGGATAGAGTGAGATCAGCGGGTCTCCCCTTGGACCGGATCGCGATCTGAACCCGGCAGAAAACTGGAATCGGCGTATGGAGCTTCCCACACACATCCTTCTTACTTACGGCTACATCCTGCTCTTTGGCTGGGTGCTGGTGGAGCAATTCGGTATTCCGCTACCGGCGACACCGGTCCTGCTGGCGGCGGGCGGGCTCTCGGCGGATCACGAGATCAGCTTTGGCGCGGCGTTCCTGGCTGGATTCCTGGCTTGCATGACGGCTGACACGAGCTGGTTTCTAATCGGGCGACGCTATGGGCACCATGTGATGCGCCTCCTTTGCAAGCTTTCGATGGAGCCGACGATTTGTGTTCGTCGCACGCAGGACTCGTTTGGGCGGCGGCGCAGCGTAATGCTGATGTTCGCGAAATTTGTGCCGGGCCTGGCGACGCTGGCGGCTCCGGTGGCGGGCGAAAACGGGATGAGCCTGCCGCGGTTCCTGTTTTTCGACGCAATTGGCGCGAGCCTGTGGCTTCTGGCGTTGCTGACCAGCGGCAGGCTCTTTGGCGATGCTCTGAAGCGCGATCCCCACTTGCTGGACCTTGTGGGGCGCTTCTCCGGATTGCTGCTGGTGCTGGGTATCCTTGGATTTTTCATCGTGCGGGTATATCGGCGACGCATGGTGCTGAAGAAGCTGGTGTCTTTACGGCTGGAGCCAGAAGAATTGAAGGCGCAGCTCGATGCCGGCGAACACGTCTACATCGTGGATTTGCGGCATCCGCTGGAACTGATGGCAGAGCCGTTCACCCTGCCAAGCGCTATGCACTTTTCGCCGGATTCGCTGGCGGCACGGCACTGGGAGATTCCGCGGGATCGGGATGTGGTGCTGTTCTGCACGTGCCCCAGCGAAGCGACGGCGGCGAAGACGGCAATGGCGCTGCACAAGCTGGGAATCGAGCGAGTGCGGCCGCTGCGCGGGGGGTACGACGAGTGGAAACGGCTGGGGTTTCCGCTGGACGAGATTCCGCCGGTGAATCCGCTAGTGCAGGTGGCGCAGGTAGGGCGCTGATGTCGAACTTGAAGCCGGAGTAGCAAGCCGGATTCAGGTGACTTTCGTAAGTATTCTCATTTGCAGGGAGTTGGATATACTTCCCGCACCAAACTTCCCGGCCGTTTATTGGCGGGAAGCGAATCGGGCCGGGCCTTTCCGATGTTGCATCGGTGGGACGGCGCGAGGATCCGGCGAGGTTCCGGATCGCAGGCTGAATGGGAACGCCGACAAGCAGCGTTTAGTTCTCCTTATCTATTGGTCGAGATTGGCCCCGGAGGTGGAAGCCTTCGGGGCTGATTTGCGTTTGGGGGCCGGAACGACTGAAGAGCTTGCTGAAAAAGTTCAAATCTTGAGCGGCGCATCGCACAGGGGCTAAAGCCCGACAGTCATTTTGTTGTATTTGCGGCCTGGCTGAAGCCATGCCCTTATTACAAAACAGCCGGTTCGGCGAGTTTCAGCGAGTTTCGAAGTAGTGGCTTGACACAAGAAGGATGAGAGTTGTGCTTTCCCATGTCTCAAAGTCGAGACATGGGGCACCCAGATTCTTGCTGATACAAACTGAGACAACCGATTCTACGTCTGGATTTGTGCGTTGGGGTTGTGGCCGGAGGCTTGCTTGAACAAGACGGCGAGTTTGTTGCCGATGGGGGAGCCGAGGCCAGTGCAGGGATCGGGACCGGCGGCGGCGTTGTAGTAACCGTTGCCGCCGCTTGTGATGTCGTTGAAGGCGGGCTGGTTCTGATAGAGCGAGGGTGTTACGAAGCCCAGGTTCTTTCCGAAGGCGGCGAACAGGCCCGCGTAGAGCGGAGCGACGGCGCTGGTGCCGCCGACCACTGTTGTCGATCCGTGAACGAAGACGTTGAAGCCGGTGTTGGGGTCGGCGTCGCCAGCGACGTCGGGGACCATGCGGCCTTTTCCGTAAGGCGAACCGGCGGGCGGCTTGGGGATGCCGATCTGAAAACTCTGCGCGGGAAAGATGGTGGAGTATCCGCCGCCGGTGCCTTCGCCGTTGGTCTGGCCGGGGCTGTCGTTCCAGACGGTTTCAGTGCTGGAGGTTTTGTAGGTGCCGCCGCATCCGATGACGTGGGGGCAGGAGGCGGGGCAGTCGACGTTGGCGGGAGTGGATCCGCCGTCGCCGGAGTCGTTGTCTCCGGATGCCGCGAAGACGATCATGCCCAGGTCGGTGGCGGTGGCTGCGGCGGATTCCATTTCGTCGGCGGGTTCGGTGCCCCAGGTGTTTTCGTCGGCGCCCCAGGAGATGGAGCAGACGTCGCATCCATCGTTTGCGGCTTTCTGGACTGCGGTGGCGATGTCTTGCGACCAGTACATGCGAATGGTGGCAGGCTTGCCAGTAGCGGCGTAGTAGGCAGCGCCGGCGACTTCGATGTCGAGTGCAACTTCGTAGTCCGGATCGCTGTTGGAGCCGGTGCTCTGGTTGGGGCTGTTCTTTGTGCCGTCGACGGAGACGTCAGTGATGTTGGGGACTGGCTGATTGATGGATTTGAAGTATTGGTCGATGTCGGACTGGACCCATCCGCCGCCGAGTTCAATGATTGCGATGACGCCGCCGCCGGTGAGACCGGTGGGCCATTTGTAGGCAGCGCAGAGACTGGGGGTGCTCCAAGGCGCGGGCGCCTGGGGACCGAGTTGGAAATGCGGAGTAAGACGGCGGAGACGGAAGTAGGGATGGCACTTCACCTGTGGGGATGGAGGCATGAGATGTCCCTCGTCAGAGATGTGTGCTTTCTTTCTCGTCGATTAGATGCGAGATTTTGCGATGGGTGGAATCCCGCAGAAACTAAAGTCACGGAGTCCAAGGCCTTAGTATGAATGGGGAAGAAGCGAGGCACCCCAACGAGCAAAGACCGCCGTTGGGCCCGCGCGAAACACCCTTAACGAGGGTACGGAGAACTGCGTTGGCATACGACGATCTGCGCGACTGGATCAAGACACTCGAGAAGAATGGCGAGCTCAAGCGGATTCGCGAGGAGGTGTCGCCTGATCTGGAGATCACGGAGATTACGGATCGCGTGAGCAAGGTTGGGTCGCGAGGATCTTCTCCCACCCTAAGCGCAAAGGACGCGCTTAGGATGGGGCACCCGCGTCAGGAGTATGCGCCGGGTGGGCCTGCGCTGCTGTTTGAAAACGTGAAGGGGCATCCGGGGCACAAGGTGCTGATGAACCAGTTCGGCAGCGAGCGGCGGATGGCGATGGCGCTGGGCGTGGAGCGGCTGGATGAGATTGCGGAACGCATCAAGGGGCTGATGAATGTGAAGGCGCCGGGGGGCGGGTTCCTGGACAAGCTGAAGATGCTGCCGCAACTTGCGGAGTTGGGGAATGTGTTTCCGAAGACGGTGCACGCGAAGGATGCGCCGTGCAAGGAAGTAATTCTGCGGGATGGGTTCGATCTAAATGCGTTTCCGATTTTGAAGTGCTGGCCGCATGACGGCGGGCGGTTTATTACGCTGCCGTGTGTGCATACGAAGGATCCGCGGACAGGGAAGCGGAATATCGGGATGTATCGCATGCAGGTTTATGACGGGCAGACAACGGGGATGCACTGGCAGCGGCAGAAGGTGGCGGCGGAGCATTTTCGAAATGCGTTGAGAGCTTCTGCGCAGGCCGCGGCGACTGGTGATCCGCGGACGGCGAGTGTGGCGGCGATGGCGGAGTCGGCGGGTGGGGCGGTGACGATTCCGGATGGGCCGATTGGTGGGTTGCCGCAGGTGGCGATGGGGAATCTGAAGGGATCGCGGCTGGAAGTCGCAGTGGCGATCGGGACCGATCCGGCGACGACGTTTGCGGCGATCGTGCCTGCTCCTCCGGAGGTTGAGGAGTTCATGATCGCGGGCTTCCTGCGGGGCAAGCCGGTGGAGATTGTGAAGTGCGAGACGGTGGATCTCGAAGTGCCGGCGAATGCGGAGATTGTGCTTGAGGGATACGTCGAACTGGGCGAGTTGCGCAGCGAGGGACCGTTTGGCGACCACACGGGCTTCTACACAATGACGGACGAGTATCCGGTATTTCACCTGACGTGCATTACGCATCGCAAGGATCCGATTTATGCGGCGACGATTGTGGGCAAGCCGCCGATGGAAGATGCGTGGATGGGCAAGGCGGTGGAACGGATTTTTCTGCCGGCGATGAAGCTGACGATTCCGGAGATTGTGGATATCAATCTGCCGGTGGAGGGCGTGTTTCACAACCTGATGCTGGTTTCGATCAAGAAGAGCTATCCGGGGCAGGCGCGCAAGGTGATGAACGCGATCTGGTCGCTGGGGCAGGCGATGTTTACCAAGTGCATCGTGGTGGTGGATGAGGACTGCGACGTGCAGGACATCGGCGAAGTAGTGCTGCGAGTGACGAACAACATCGATCCGGAGCGGGATATTCAGTTCACGCTGGGGCCGGTGGATTCGCTGGATCACTCGTCGCGCATGCCGAACTACGGATCGAAGATGGGGATCGATGCGACGCGGAAGTGGAAGGCGGAGGGATTTGAGCGGCCGTGGCCGGCGATGATCGAGATGGATGGGGCGACGAAGGCCAAGGTGGATGCGATGTGGGCGAAGCTGGGGTTGTGAAGGTCCGCTGCATTTGCGTTTGATAGCCTGAATGCATGCGTTGTATTCCCCGGTGGGTTGTTGTGGGCTTGATTGCCTTGGCGATCGCCGTTGTGACTTCCTCTTCTAGTGCGCAGGCTCCGGATACATTTCGCTGGATTGATTTTCATGCGCAGAGCGACCAGGACGTGGTGGTGTGGGTGACGCGCGCGCTGGATAACGAGAAGTGGACGGCGATTCGCGAGATCGGCGTGCAATACGACGCGGCGCTGGTGATCACTTCGCTTCGACCCACTCCGCAGTCCGCGACGAATCGGGACACGTACACGATCTGGAGTATTTCGTTGAGCGATCGCAAACTGACGCGCATTTTGGATTGCGCGAATTTGCGACTTATGGACTGGGTGCTGCTGAATGTGGGCCAGGGCAGGGAACTGGCCGCTCTCTACGATGACTGCAACGACTGCCAGCCGACGACGTATTTCACTGCTTTCCACTACGACCGGCGGGCGGGCAAATGGGCGGGGCGGTGGATGGCAGGTGGCAAGGCCGTACCGGTGTGGGCTTCGAATGCGGCTCTCGGAGTGACGCAGACGCAGGTGTTTGCAGTAATGGCCGACGGCAACGGCGTGGAGACTCTTGGCACCTGGAACCATCTGGACTATGGCAAGCAGAAACCGGCCGAAGAGAGTGTTTATCGGTACGACCTCGATTCGCAGAGTGACGTGGAACGGACGCAGCTGCTGACGGGACGGTATGCAGCGAGTATGAAAGAGAGGTTGTGCCGGGCGCAGGATGTGGTGCCGGGGCTGAGCAGGGGGCAGGATTCATCCCTCTGCCAGACAAGCCAGAAGCCGCACTACGAGCGCAAACCGGTGACCACGCCGCCTGCGAATAATGAGGGACAGTCACGGCCGCCTGGAACTCGACACTAGATCAATCGGCAGCCTGGACCTTGATGGAAGTGACGTTGCGGACCCAGCGTGCGGGGCGTCGTTCTCCTGAACTGATGAGTTCGATGGGGCCATTGTCGGCAAGTGGCTTGCCGTCGACGCTGTCGGCCAGCAGCACGGAACCATCATGCACGTCGGGTGAAACTTCGCCGAGCGAATATACAACCTTGTATCCATCGCTGCCCTCGGCGATAAGGTACAGGCGGAAGTCCTTGCCTTTGAGTTTCTGCGGCACTCCGAGCTCGACGAGCAGCGCCATGAGCGGAACGCCTGAGTAGGTTTCCTGCGCCTGGGTATGTTCGTTGGTTGTCTGAATGGTCTCGTGAGGAAGCTGGGCGAGTTTGGGCGCAGTCCACTCGGCGGACTTTTTGCCGTAGCTGATTTTCAAGGGAGCGACCATCTCGTCACGATTTTGGTCGGCCTGCTGACGGGTATGTGTGGTGTCGAGCGGGCCGGGCATGTGAAATGGACGTCCGCCCGGTCCGATATTGGGGTTATCGGGGATCTGGCTGAGTGCCGCTGTCGGCACCAACGCCAGCGACAAGATGAGTTTGATGGCGCTGCGGCGCATGGGTGGTGGCCTCCAGGCCTACATCGTATACTGAGGGCATGTCGGTTGTGCGCAATATCGCGGCCATTGCCAAGGGCATGAGCATCACCTTCGGGGAGATGCTGCAGCCCACACAGGTTGAGAACTATCCCGATGGCAAGGGGCCGATGCGGGGCGCGAAGTTTGAGCAGCGCTTCCGTGGTGCGCATGTGCTGCAGCGGGATGAAAATGGGCTGGAAAAGTGCGTGGCCTGCTTCCTGTGCGCGGCGGCGTGCCCGGCCAATTGCATCTTTATCGAGGCTGCAGAGAATACCGAGGAGACTCGGATCTCGTCGTCGGAGCGGTACGCGAAGGTCTACAACATCGACTACAACCGGTGCATCTTTTGCGGATATTGCGTGGAAGCCTGCCCGACCGACGCCATTACGCATGGCCATGGGTTTGAACTGGCCAGCCTGAACGCTACGAACCTGGTGATGCGCAAGGAAGATATGCTGCTGCCGGTGAGCGCGATCGCGACGGCGAAGTAGCGGCTCCGCCCTTTCGCCCTTCGGAGTAATCCCATCGGATGCTCGGGGGCATTTCAGCCCTTCAATCTCTCGATCCAATCCCAAATTGTTCCTGTTCCGTGCTTCGAACCGACGTTCTGGTCCGTAAGCCTCTTACAATCATCAAAGAGATATGACGACGACACTTGAACATCCCCTGGAAGAGATTCTCGAGAACCGCATCGCCATCATCGACGGCGCGATGGGCACGACCATCCGCACCTACGGCATGACGGAAGCGGACATCCGCGGCGAGCGCTTCAAGGACGCGAAGAAGGACCTGCTGAACAACGGCGACCTCTTCTCGCTGACGCAGCCGAAGATGATCTGCGACATCCATCGCCGCTTCCTCGAGGCGGGCGCGGACATCATCGAGACCAACACCTTTGGCGCCACGAGCATCGCGCAGAGCGAGTTCTTCGTCGACGATCCGCGCGAGCACGGCGGGCGCAAGGACCCGGCGTTCTACCAGAAGATCATCGACGATCCGTTCCTCGAACGAGCTGGCCTGGGAGATCAACGAGCAGTCGGCGCGGCAGTGCCGCGAGTGGGCCGATCGCGTCGGCGAACGCGACCGGCGCGTCAGCGGTTCGTGGCGGGCGCGATCGGGCCGCTGACGGTGTCGCTCTCGAACTCGCCGGATGCCGACGATCCGGGCTTCCGCGTGGTCACGTTCGACCAGGTGAAGACGGCCTACTGCGAGCAGGTGCGCGCGCTGATCGCGGGCGGCTCGGACTTGCTGCTGGTCGAGACGATCTTCGACTCGCTGAACGCCAAGGCGGCGCTGGTGGCGATCCGGGAGGTCTTCGACGAGGACGGCAAGGAGTTGCCGGTGATGATCTCGGCGGCGGTCGGGCGCGGCGGCGAGACGATGATTTCGGCGCAGACCATCGAGGCGTTCTGGAACGCGGTGAAGCACGTGAAGCCGCTGTCGGTCGGGCTGAACTGCTCGCTCGGCCCGGACCTGATGTATCCGTTCCTCGCGGAGCTGGCGGAGAAGTCGAACGCGGCGATCTCGTGCTATCCGAATGCGGGCTTGCCGAATCCGCTCTCGCCGACCGGCTTCGATCTTGAGCCGGCAGGACATGGCGCGTTACCTGGGCGAGTTCGCGCGAGGCGGGCTGATCAACATCGCCGGCGGCTGCTGCGGCAACACGCCGGAGCACATCGCGGCGATCGCCAAGGCGCTCGAGGGACAGCCTCCGCGAGAGCTGGAGCGGCGATGCCGCGCATGCGGCGCGACGAGATCGTGAGCGCGCCAGGTCGTGAGCGAGGCCACGTCGATCGAAGCCGCTGCGCCTGTCCGGATCGCAGCCGTTCACGCAGCAGCCGGGCGTCTTCATCATGATCGGCGAGCGCACCAACGTCGCCGGCTCGCCGAAGTTCGCCAAGCTGATCAAGGAAGGCAAGTACGAAGAAGCCGTCAGCGTCGCCCGGCAGCAGGTCGAGAACGGCGCCAACGTCATCGACATCTGCATGGACGAGGGGATGATCGACGGCGTCGCGGCGATGACGCGCTTCCTGCAGCTGCTCGGCAGCGAGCCCGAGGTCGCCAAGGTTCCGTTCATGGTGGACTCCTCGAAGTGGGAGGTGCATCGAGGCCGGCCTGAAGTGCCTGCAGGGCAAGGGCATCGTGAACTCGATCTCGCTGAAGGAAGGCGAAGACGAAGTTCCGCCAGAACGCGGCCACGGTGCTGAAGTACGGCGCGGCCGTGGTGGTGATGGCGTTCGACGAACAGGGCCAGGCCGCGACGTTACGAGGACAAGATCCGCATCTGCGAGCGCGCCTACCGCATCCTGGTGGACGAGGTCGGCTTTCCGCCCGAGGACATCATCTTCGATCCGAACATCCTCACCGTCGCCACCGGCATGGAGGAGCACAACAACTACGCGGTCGACTTCATCAACGCCACGCGCTGGATCAAGGCGAACCTGCCGCACGCCAAGGTCAGCGGCGGCGTCTCGAACATCTCGTTCAGCTTCCGCGGCAACAACCACGTGCGCGAGGCGATGCACTCGGCGTTCCTTTATCACGCCATCGCGGCGGGCATGGACATGGGCATCGTCAACGCCGGCATGCTGGAGGTCTACGAGGAGATTGAGCCCGAAGCTGAAGGAGCTGGTCGAGGATGTGCTGCTGAATCGCCGGCCCGACGCGACCGAGCGCCTGGTGGAGTTCGGCGAGACGCTGAAGGCGCGAGCTGGCGCGGCGGTCAGCCGAGAAGAAGGCCGAGGAATGGCGCAACGGCACGGTCGAGGAGCGCCTTTCGCACGCGCTGGTGAAGGGCATCGACACCTACATCGACATCGACACCGAGGAGGCGCGCGTCAAAGCTTGGGCGGCCGCTGCTGGTGATCGAAGGGCCGCTGATGGACGGCATGAGCGTCGTCGGCGATCTGTTCGGCGCGGGCAAGATGTTCCTGCCGCAGGTGGTGAAGTCGGCGCGCGTGATGAAGAAGGCCGTCGCCTACCTGACGCCGTTCATGGAAGCCGAGAAGGCGGCGATGGCCGCGGCCGGGCAGGTAGTCAAGGCGCAGGGCAAGATCGTGCTCGCCACGGTGAAGGGCGACGTGCACGACATCGGCAAGAACATCGTCGGCGTCGTGCTGGCCTGCAACAACTACGAGGTGATCGACATGGGCGTGATGGTCCCGTGCGAGAAGATCCTCGAGCGCGCGAAGGCAGGAGAAGGCCGACCTCATCGGCCTGAGCGGCCTGATCACGCCGTCGCTCGACGAGATGGTGCACGTGGCGCGCGAGATGGAGCGGCAGGGCTTCAAGCTGCCGCTGCTGATCGGCGGCGCGACGACCAGCCGGGCGCACACGGCGGTCAAGATCGCGCCGCACTACAGCGAGCCGGTGGTCCACGTGCTCGACGCCAGCCGCGCGGTGCCGGTGACGACCAGCCTGCTGAGCGACGAGGGCAAGGCGGCGTTCGTCGCGCAGCATCGCGCCGAGTACGAGGCGCTCCGCAAGGCGCACATGCGCGCCGCGGCAGACAGCTCGTCTCGCTCGAGGCGGCGCGCGCGCAGGCGCACGCCGATCGAGTGGCGCGCCGAAGATCTGCCGGTGCCGGAGTTCACCGGCGTGCGCGTGCTGGACGACTTTCCGCTGGCGACGCTGCGCGAGTTCATCGACTGGACGCCGTTCTTCCACACCTGGGAGCTGAAGGGCGTCTATCCGCGCATCCTCGAGCACGAGAAGCACGGCGAGCAGGCGCGCCAGATCTTCGCAGAAGCCAACGCGCTGCTGGACGCGATCATCGAGAAGAAGCTGATCACGGCGCGCGGCGTCTACGGCTTCTTCCCGGCCAGCGCCGTGGGCGACGACGTCGAGCTGTACACAGATGCGACGCGCGCGAAGATGTCTCGAGCGATTCCACTTCCTGCGCCAGCAGGCGAACAGAGAAGGCAGCGAGCCGTGCCGGTCGCTCGCTGACTTCATCGCGCCGAAGGAAACCGGGCTTGCCGGATCACATCGGCGCGTTTGCGGTGACCAGCGGCATCGGCCTGAAGGAATTGTGCGACCGGTTCAGGGCCGAGCACGACGACTACAACGCGATCATGGCGGAGGCGCTCGCCGATCGCCTGGCCGAGGCGTTCGCCGAGTGCCTGCACAAGCGGGTGCGCGACGAATGGGGCTACGGCCGCGACGAGAATCTGAGTCCATGCGGATCTGATCCAGGAGAAGTATCGCGGCATCCGGCCGGCGGCCGGCTATCCCGCGTGCCCGGATCACACCGAGAAGGGCACGCTCTGGCAGCTTGCTCGATGTGGAGGCCAACACCGGGATGCTGATCACGGAGTCGTTTGCGATGTGGCCGGGCTCGAGCGTGAGCGGCCTGTACTTCGCGCATCCCGAGTCGCGCTATTTCACCCTGGGCAAGATCGACCGCGATCAGGTTGCGGACTACGCGGAGCGCAAAGGCATGACCGTGGCCGAGGTCGAGCGCTGGCTCGGGCCGAACCTGAACTACGATTCTGCACGGTGACACGCCATACCACGCGAAATGCGAGCGGTTGCCGTGAAGAAAGAGGCGAGCGGCTGGAATGGAAATTGGCGTTGATTTTCCCGAGCTATTGTGCCCGAAGTCACATCCAGAGATGCTTTCAATGATTGACCCTGTCAGACGCGAGTGTTTTGATGCTGGGCGGCGAATATGTTCCGCCGGTTCGTCGTCAGATGAGGGAGATGTTCACGTGGGGATGAGGCCCGGTATGTTTACTGCTTTCGTTTTGGCTGGTGCGTTGATTTGTGGATGCGGAGGTGGCGGCGGAGAAAATACAACAACACCTCCTCCTGTTACTCCCACCGCGGCGGCTGCGCCCACTATTGCCAGCTTTTCGAATTCTGGCCTGCAAAACGGCGCGGTGATTGTGAGCCTTGGCTTTACGACACCGGGATCCGTCATCCACTACACATTGGATGGGTCAACGCCGACGACTGCTTCGCAGATATTTCAGGCGCCATTTCTGGTCTCAACAAATCTGACCATCAAGGCGATTGCCTCAGCGAGTGGATACAGCGACAGCGCGGTGACATCCCAGAGTTTTACGCCGAACATTGCTTCCGGCGCGCTGGTGTGGAGTGATGAATTCTCGAATTCCGGTAGCTCGAATGTACTGCCCGATGCGAAGAACTGGACCTACGACACAGGCTTCCAGTGCTGCGGCAACAACGAGCAGGAGACTTATTGTGCAGCGGGTTCGACGACGGCGCCGTGCGATCCGAGCAGTCCGAATGCCTATCTTGATACGACGGGAATTTTGCATGTCATGGCGCGTAATCCCACCGGCACAACGCTACACGTCTGCGCGACTGAAGACGCCAGGGATTGTTCAGCTTCCAATACGGCCGCATCGAGGCGCGCATGAAGTTGCCGGAGAGCCAAGGCATGTGGCCTGCGTTCTGGCTGCTGGGGAACAACATCAAGACCTTGAGCTGGCCGGCGTGCGGCGAACTGGACGTGATGGAGCATATCAACGGCAGCAATCCTGCGCCCTATGTGGGCGGAACACCTCCGGGGTACGACTGGATTGCGGGTTCGGTGCACGGGGGAACCAGCGCCAGCGAAGCGAACGGAACGCAGCAATATCATCCGGCCGGATTCTCGGCGGCCGACTGGCATACGTACGGCATGATCTGGAGCAAGGGGCAGGTGCAGTTTTACGTGGACGATCCTGCGAATGTGTATGCCACGTTTACGCCGGCGAACTTCCCGGGTACCTGGCCGTTCGACCAGGGACCGCAGTTCATCATTCTGAACCTGGCGGTGGGCGGCGATTGGCCGGGAAACCTGAATGGGACGACGGTCTTTCCGGGCGACATGCAGGTGGATTACGTGAGGATCTATACGAACTAAGGCGCGCTTGCCGTTCGAGACAGCTTCGATTCAGGGATGACCGCCGGTGGTATTATCCCGACCAGATGCGACGCATAATTTCATACCTTCTCTGTACGTTGCTGTGTGCGTTTTGCGCTGTGGCGCAGGAACCAGATGCAGCAGGTGTTCGAGTGAAATCGCCCGATGGCCAGATCGTCTTTGTCTTTTCCGATGCTGCGACAAGTCATGCGGAATCGAAGAGCGATGGCATTCGCTACTCTGTCGCTTTTCGCGGCAAACGACTGATCGATGACTGCGTGCTGGGACTGAAACTGCAGGGGCAGGCGGCGATTGGGCCGGGAATGCGCGAGTTCGGCGCGCGTGCAGGCAGTCACGATGAAACTTACTCGATCCCGGTGGGCAAGACCAGCACGGTTCGAGACCACTACAACTCAGTTGTCGTTGACTTTAAGGATGCATCGGATCGCAGGCTTTCGATCGAGGTTCGAGCCTATGACGACGGTGTAGCGTTTCGCTACGTTTTGCCGGCGCAGCCGGGATTGGCGGAGATCCGCATTGAACGGGAGTTGACGGAATTCTTGTTCGCGAAAGATGCAACGCTGTATCCGCTGATCGTCGATGGATTTCAATCGTCGTACGAGGATGAGTACCAGATGCGGCATGTGAGCGGCATCCATCGCGACTGGCTCATTGCGTTGCCGCTTCTGGCGGAGGTTCCGGGAGCTGGCTGGGTGGCGGTTACCGAGGCCGATATCGAGAACTACGCCGGGATGTATCTGCGCAAGGCTGAGGCGCGTTTCGCCTTGCGGGCGGAGCTTTCGCCGCGACATTGGCAAGCCGGGAATCGCCGTGGAGACCGACGCTCCGGTTACAACGCCGTGGCGCGTGCTGATGATTGGCGACGAGCCGGGGCGGCTGATCGAGTCGAACATCGTTCTGAATCTGAATCCTCCGTCGAAGATCGCGGATACGTCGTGGATCAAGGCGGGGAAGTCGGCGTGGGACTGGTGGTCGGGCGAAGCTGCACCGAGCATGAGCACAAAACCGGCGATGAATACGGCGACGATGAAACATTACATCGACTTTGCTTCGGAGTCGGGATTTGCGTACATGCTGATCGATGCGGGGTGGGCGCAGGCAAACCGCAAGGGGCCGGACGATTACGCCGCGGTGGCCGACATCACCAAGGTGGATCCGAACGTAGATATGCCGGAGTTGCTTCGCTACGCGAAGGAAAAGCATGTTGGCATCTGGCTTTGGTCGCATTGGACATCCGTGGACAAGTACATGGACCAGGCCTTTCCGCTGTTTGAGAAGTGGGGCGTTGCCGGCGTAAAGATCGACTTCATGGATCGCGATGACCAGGAGATGGTGGACTGGTACCGGCATGTTGCGGAGTTTGCCGCGGCGCATCACCTGATGCTTGATTTTCACGGAGCATTCAAGCCGGATGGGCTGCGTCGGACGTGGCCCAACGTGATGACGCGCGAAGGCGTGATGGGCAAGGAGTATTTGAAGTGGAGTGCGCGGACTTCTCCGGTGCACAACACGACGCTGCCGTTTACAAGGATGCTTGCCGGGCCGATGGATTACACGCCGGGAGCGTTTGGAAACAGCAACCGCGAGAACTTTGTTGCGCGGAACTTGATGCCGATGGGGCTCGGAACGCGGGCGCACGAGCTGGCTCTGTATGTTGTGGTGGAGAGTCCGCTGCAGATGGTGTCGGACTATCCCGAGCACTATGCAGGGCAACATGACTTCGAGTTCATCAAGCAGGTTCCGACGACGTGGGATGAGGTGCGCGTGATCGCGGGACGGCCGATGGAGAACATCACGATTGCGAGGCGGAGCGGCAAGGACTGGTATGTCGGATCGATTACTAATTGGGATGCGCGTACGGTGAAGGTGCCGCTGGAGTTCCTGGGTGAAGGAAAGTACGTAGCGGAGATTTACGCCGACGCGGCGGACGCGGGAACCAACGCGACGCACACGGAGTTTTCAAAGCAGGAAGTGAATCGGAGTTCGGTGATGGAGGTGCGGATGGTTTCGGGCGGGGGGAACGCGGTTTGGATCCATCCGGCTGGAGCGAATCGACCTTGAATTGTCCGTTTCCACTTCAAATTCGTCCATTCAAACGGTTTTGCCCTCCATTCGCTGTGTGGTTACTTGCGGCGTGAACCGGGCTGTGATACAAACTAAACATTCAAGTTTGCCCCCAAAGGGCAAGCCTGAGTTTCATGCAGAGTGGCTGAGGGACGAGCCCTGTGACGCCACGACAACCTGCCCGCGCAAAACGGGAGTATGGTGTCAACTCTTGCCCGGAGACGGGGAACATGAGATTCGGGGGTTGCTTCAGCACCCTTTGCTTTAGCAGCTTCGCAAGTTGTTTCGAGTCAATTCACGTTCACTCCTTTCTGGGCACGTCACGCGCTCGAGCTTCTCGTGTCACTCGCATACAGCGAGGGACCTTTGACGACTGCGTATTGGTTGCGATGTCGGGAATGCGGCAAGACCTATGGTCATCAGCCGCTTTCCATCTGCGATGAGTGTTTTTCCCCGCTCGAAGTGACCTACGACTTTGAGTATGCCCGCACCCGTTTTACCCGCGAGACAATTTCCCAGGGCCCGCTGGATATGTGGCGGTATCGTGCGCTGCTGCCGGTTGCGGACAGCTATGTTCCGCAAACGCCGTCGGGGTTGACTCCGCTGGTGAAGGCGCCGCGGCTTGGCGCGCAGTTTGGCGCGAAGAATCTTTACATCAAGAACGACGCTGTCTGCATGCCTACGCTGAGCTTCAAAGATCGCGTGGTGGCGGTGGCGTTGGCGAACGCGCAGGATTTCGGGTTCGATACGGTTGGGTGCTCGTCGACTGGGAACCTGGCGAATGCAGTGGCGGCGCATGCCGCGCGACTGGGGCTGAAGACGTTCATCCTGGTTCCGGCGGATCTTGAGCCGGCGAAGATTTTAAACACGCAGGTTTATGGAGCCACGCTGGTGCGCGTGGATGGCAACTACGACCATGTGAATCGGCTGTGCTCGCAGATTGCCGATCGCTACAACTGGGGATTTGTGAATGTGAACCTGCGGCCGTACTACGCCGAAGGGTCGAAAACGGTGGGATTCGAGATCGCTGAGCAGCTTGGATGGCGGCTGCCGGACAACGTTGTGGTGCCGATGGCGGGCGGTTCGCTGATTACGAAGATCAAGAAGGCATTCAACGAGCTGATCGAGCTTGGGTTGGTTGATGAGAAGCCAGTGCGGTTCTTTGGGGCGCAGGCTACTGGATGTTCGCCGATTGCGAAGGCTGTGAAGAACAACACAGACGTGATTGAGCCGCAGCGGCCGAACACGATTGCGCGGTCGCTGGCGATTGGGAATCCGGCGGATGGGATCTATGCATCGCGGGTTATTCGCGGGACAGGCGGCTGGGCTGAAGATGTGTCGGATGTGGAGATTGTGTCGGCGATTCAGGAACTGGCGGAGACCGAAGGCATCTTTACGGAGACGGCGGGTGGCGTAACGACGGCAGTGACGGCGCGGTTGTATGCGCATGGACGCATCAAGCCGGACGAACTGACTGTCAGCTGCATTACCGGAAACGGACTGAAGACGACGGATTGCCTGGACGGCGCTTATGAGCAGAGAGCGGCGATTCGTCCGCGGCTCACCGATTTTGAGAATTTCGTGGAAGAACGCAATGCAGCGAACCCTGCAAACTATCAGGCACTGAGCCTGGCGGGAGAATCCGATGGCCGTTAGAGTTTTATTGCCGAATGCATTTCAAAAACACACCAACAACGTGCGCGAGATTTCGAGCACTGCGTCGAATTTGCCGGAACTTGGTGACGGACATTGAAGGGCGCTTTCCTGCGCTGCGGCAACATCTGCGAGGAGAAGACGGGCAGGTGCGCCGGTTTATCAACTTCTATGTTAATGAGGAAGATATACGCTTCCTTGGGAATGACAAATATAACTTCCAGGAAGGCGATGAAGTACTTGTTATTCCTTCTATTGCTGGGGGTTGAGTATAAGTAGGTGAGATAGATCACATGGATTGACTTAAGAGCCTGCCTTATCGGCGGGCTCTTTTGTTACTAAGTTATGAATTGCTCGTATAGATTATTTGCACTACATTTGCAACGGATTTACTTTCCTCTTACAATTTGTGCCGGATACTACTCCCGTGATTGCGCAAGCAGGGCAGAAGGCTCCGTTCGCACTTTTACCTCCTACCACCGCTCCGGTGGAAGCTCCAAAATCAGTTTTGCTCGGAACAGGTTCCGTTTCTGCGGAACGACCGCGTATCCATGCGGAGGTTGGTCGTTACAGGCTGCGATTAGCGCAAAGCGCCGACGATCGCGAAGCCGCGTACCGGTTGCGTTTCAAGGTATTCAATATAGAGATGGGCGAGGGGCTAGAGCGCTCGTACGAGACGGGAATCGATACGGATCACTTCGATATATTCTGCGAACATCTGCTCGTCGAAGACAAAGCCGAGGGGCGCATTGTCGGCACTTATCGAATGCAATCCGGAAGCACTGCTGCGATGAATCTTGGTTATTACTCGGCGCAGGAGTTTGAGTTTGCGCCTTATGAACCGTTGCGCCGCGACATATTGGAACTAGGACGCGCATCTATTGATCGCGAGCATCGAAGCCCAGAGGTACTTACCTTGTTATGGCGAGGCATTGCGCAGTATGCTCATGACATGGGGCTTCGTTACCTGTTAGGTTGCTCTTCTCTGAATTCCAAGGATCCGGGCGAGGGCTGGCGGATGTATCGCGAACTCGAGCGGTATCGGGTTTCGCCGGAATTCGAGACGGTGCCCACCAAGGCTTACGAATGTCCCAGCGAGCAGGCGGGTGTGGAGACACAGCTATCATCAGACCCGCGAAATCATTCTGTGCCACCGAAGGTCCCCAAGCTATTGAAGACCTATCTGACGATTGGCGCGCGCATTTGCGCTCCGCCGGCGTGGGACCGCGAGTTTGGCACGATTGATTTTCTCACTCTGCTCGATTTGAAGACGCTCTCGCAGGCAGCGCGCAATCGGTTTCTCGCGCCACTGACGCAATGAGTTTTCGGATGATCCGGCGCGCTGTGGCGCTGGTGCTGGTTCTGATCGCGAGTATCGTTCGTTTCTGGATGATGCGCTTGAGCGGTCCGCGCACGCTTGAGCGGCGCGCGCGCTGGGTTCAGAGGACCTGCATTGGAGTGCTGTGGGCGATGGATATCGACTGCCTGGTGGAAGGGCAGCCGCCGAGCCATGGACTCGTGGTCTCGAATCACCTGAGCTATCTTGATGTCGTCATCCTGAGCGCGGCAATGCCGTGCTTTTTCGTGGCCAAGGCGGAGGTTGATGCGTGGCCCTATTTTGGAAAGGCGGCGCGGGTAGGCGGTACGATGTTTATCGATCGCTCAAGCCTGGCGAGCGCTGAGAAGGTCGCCGCCATGATCAGCGAACGGCTCAAATTGCCTGTTCCAGTGCTGTTTTTTCCCGAGGGAACGAGCACAGACGGCACCATGTTGCGGTTTCATTCGCGACTTTTTGAACCCGCAATTATTGCTGGTGAGCCAATTACCACAGCTTCGATTCGCTACGTCATCAGCGATGGTACGCCAGAGAGGGAACTCTGCTGGTACGGGGACGAGACCTTTGTGGCGCACATGTTGAAGACACTGAACACGGCGGGCTTTCGTGCGGAGCTTTTCTTCGGCGAGCCGCACACGTATTCGCATCGCAGGATTGCGGCTGACGAAACGTTTGCGGAGATCGCAGCCAAGCGCGAGGGATTGCGCGAATGCGAAGATGCGGAGCTGTTGCAGCCGGTATAGCGCGGTTTCCCTCAGGGGCTAAAGCCCGTTCATTATGCGAGGGGTGAATGTACGGGCTGAAGCCCGTACCCTTCAAATCTGAGTCAGCACGCGAGTTTTTCGCTTCGTGATCTAGCGAGTTAGCAAGACATGCCCGTTCGAACTTCCCAGGAAACCACACCGCGTTTGAATGTCAGAGCTGAGTTTCAAACGGCCGGGGGAGGGGCGGTTGAGCCGCGAACTACAAGGCTGGTGGATACGAGGAACTCGCGCTGTAAGCCTGTCTTACCGGGCCCTTCTCCATGCTGCCGGAGTGCCTCGAATGCGGCCTTAGCCAATTCAACGCGAGAGAGGCGGATGGTTGTGAGCGGGGGCAGCGTGAATTCGGCGAAAGCGATGTCGTCGAGGCCGATGACGGAGAGATCCTGCGGAACGCGGAGGCCCTGGAGGTAGGCGGCACGCAGAACGCCGATGGCCGTCATGTCATTCGAACAAATGACTGACGTGGGTTGGGAACTGAGATCCTGCAACTTATTGAATCCAGCGACGCCGCCCTTGAGCGTGTGATCGCACTCAATGATCCACTTCTTCTGGATGGACAGTTTGCTTTCCTGCATCGCGGCCTGGAAGTCGTTCTGGCGGGTGATGGCGGAGTGGAGCTTGTGCGGTCCGGCGAGGAAGCCGATCTTGCGATGGCCAAGAGCGACGAGGTGTGCGACGGCCGCACGAATACCCGTGCTGTAGTCGAGGACGATGGTGTTGGCCTTTGGCTCGCTCAGCTTGAACTCGGCGAGAACGACAGGAACGTCGTGAAACGAGAGCTGGTCGAGGACAGGCTCTTCTTCGCCGAAGGTCATGACGGCGACGCCTTCCACTTTGCGCTCGAGCATGCGGCGCACGCAGGTAGTGAGGACAGCGGGATCGCTGTTGGAGGAACTGACCAGGATCTCGTAGCCATGAGCGACAGCGATCTCTTCGAAGCTCTGAATGAGTTCGGGGAAGAACGGATTGGTGATGTTCTCAACAATGATGCCGAAGAGGCGGCTGCGCCCGGAGACAAGCGTGCGAGCGTGGGTGTTGGGGAAGTAGTTCAATTGCTCAATGGCTTGCCACACGCGTTTTGAGAGCTTTTCGCTTACGACGGGCGAGCCATTGATGGTGCGGGACACGGTTGCGATGGAAACTTTGGCGAGCGCGGCTACGGCCCGTATGTCGGGCGTTTTGTCGGTGTTCTTGCGACTGGATTTTCGAACCACGTGCGAGTCCTAGGTACGGTCGAAAGTAGATACGGATTGAACTTCCATCATAGCCCCGACTGCTGACTGAGGGGTAGTGAACCTGAGGACTGAAGCTCGCTCAGGATTTGTCGGAGATCAACAGGCGCAGGTCGCGGAGATTATGGCCGGTGGGTCCGGTGACCACGGTGTCGCCGAGGGCTGTGAACAGCGGGCAGGCGTTGAAGGTGCGAAGAGACTCTTCCGGATCGAAGCCAAAAGCAACGGCGCGCGACACGGTGGTGGGATCGGCGATGGCTCCGGCGTTTGGCGTGTTGCCGTCGATGCCGTCGGAACCGGCACTGAAAACTGTGAGCATTTCGCCGGGATGATGGGCAAGTTCAATGGCGCAGGCCAGGGCGAATTGCTGGTTTCGTCCGCCAGCGCCGGGGGTGCGATTCAGCGTGACGGTGACCTCGCCGCCGGAGATTAGACAGAAGCGCCGGTGCAGCGAGCGCAGGTCGTGAAAGCGATCGAGCAGGTAGCGGGCGGCGTCCGCATAGTCCCAGTCGTCGCAGGAGTTGTCGACTGCGACAAAGTAACCGGCCTTTTGCGCGAGGGCCCGGGCACTTTCGACCAGGTCGTGAGTCGAAAGCAGCACCTCGAAAACCGAATCGCGAAAGGCTTCATCTTCATCCGTGAGATTGACGGCGGAAGTGTGGCGGCGTGCCTGCAGGGCATCGGTCCGTTGGAATCGGGCGAGAAATGGAGGGCGCCAACTCTTGTTTCCGGGGGATTCCGGAAGGTCTTCTCGCTCGAAGAAGGCACGCACTGCCTGAGGAAGCTTCGCGTTGAGATTGTACTTCTCAATAATCTCGCGAACTTCGTCAACGGTGGAGTGGTCGGGAGAGGTTGGCCCGGACGAGAGGGCATCGAGCGTCCGCAAGGGAACGTCGGGCACCAGGAACGAAACCTTGAGAGCCTCCGGCGCGGCAATGGCGAGGCGTCCGCCCTTGACGGCACTGAAGTGCTTGCGCAGGGTGTTGATCTCGTTGATCGGCGCGCCTGAGCCGACAAGCGTCTCGTGAAAGGCAATGGTGTCGTCAAGCCCGATCTGCGGATCAAGAGGCAAATCAAACATCGCGGAGCCTCCGCCGGAGATGAGGAAGAAGACCAGCGTATCTCTTTTCGCCTTCTTCAGCATGGCGAGGGCAGCGCGGGCTGCGGCAAACGACTCCTCGTTCGGCAGAGGGTGGCCGCCTTCAAAGTAGCGGAATCGCCAGTTGCGCTTTTTCGGGAGGTATTTTGTGCAGCAGATACCTCGGAGGCCTTTGCGGCGCTTCATGCGATCGAGCAGAATCTCTAGCATCGGGCCGGCGGCCTTGCCTACGGCGATGACAAAGATTCGCTTGAACTGCGAGAGATTGATGACGTCGGGGCCACTGCCGTCAGGAAGCAGGCGTCTGAGGGTGTTGCTCTCGAAGCGAATTCGCCGGTCGAAGGCGGATTCGATGCTGCTTGCCTCGAGGGCGCCGGTGAAGAATTCGGTGGCACGGGCATGGAGAAATTCAAGGGCAGTGTCGCTGGCCTGCGTCATTGCACGTTCTCCTTCAGCCAGTTTGCGAGCGACTGTTGCATAAGCTCGAGTTGGCCTGTAAAGAAGTGATCGGCACCGGGGATGAGCACCAGGTTTTTGGGTTCCGCTGCGGTATCGACCACCTGCTTCAAGTCCTGTTGCGGGGCAAACGAATCGCAATCGCCGCTCAGAAAAAACTTAGGCAGGGAGCATCCCGAGAGCGCCGGATATCGATAGGTATGCCCGAAGCCCTGAGTGGGGAGGCCCAGTGCGATTAGTGCGCGAGGCGCTATCCCGCTCCGTTTTTCTGTTGCGCAGGATGCTGCGATTGCCATCGCGGCCCCAAAGCTGAAGCCGACCAGGACGATCGGCAGGTGGTATTCGGCATGAAGCCAGTCGAGGGCGGCGGAAACATCTGCCGACTCAGCCCGGCCATCGTGTTGCCCTTCGCTCAACCCTGTGCCGCGGAAGTTGAAGCGCAGCACCGGCCAGCGCAGACCCCACTCGGGCGCGTTCAGCACCTTCATGGCGTGATACACGACCTTGTTGTGCATGGTGCCGCCGCCGAGCGGGTGCGGGTGGCAGACAAGCCCGGCGAATTGCGAATCGGGCGCGCCTTCGTTCAAGCAGCGCTTCCAGCCGGCCCGCGGGACCAGGCAAATCGAGGGTGCGCAGGGAGGGTCTTTCCGAACTCGTTACAGATCCGGACAACGATGCGGGAGAGGTCATTCCAAGGGATATTTTACGCCGTCTCCTTGTCCAGAAGGCTTCCGATTCCGGCGATTAAGGCGTACCGGGATTCCCATGGGTAGTCGCATGCCGGATCGGTGACTACGATATTCTGGCAGGACTATGCACGAGTTATCGCCGCTTGATCCGGTTCGCTTCACCCAGCAACTTTGTGAGATTGAATCCACGACCTATAACGAGGGCCGGGTGGGCGATTTTCTTGCGGATTTCCTGACAGGGCGGGGCTGGGTAGTGGAGAAAACCCCGGTGCCGCAGCCTGAAGAGAGTGCGGGCGGAGGCGAGCGATGGAATGTATATGCGGGGCCCGCGGCACAAGCTCCGGAACTGGTTTTTTCAACGCACATGGATACGGTGCCCCCGTACATCCCGTTCAGCGAGGATGAGGAGTTCATCTACGGACGCGGCGTGTCGGATGCCAAGGGCATCATTGCTGCGCAGGTTGTTGCGGCAGAGGCGCTTCGGACGGCGGGATTTCAGATCGGCCTGCTGTTCGTGTCGGGCGAAGAGAGGGACTCCGCCGGGGCGAAGGTGGCGAATGAATCGCCGAAGGGAAGCCGCTTTCTGATCAACGGCGAGCCAACAGATAATCGCCTCGGGTTGGCGTCGAAGGGCTCTCTGCGCGCAGTGTTCAAAGCATCGGGAAAGATGGCGCACTCGGCTTATCCTGAACTTGGAGATAGTGCCGTTCACAAGCTGGTAGAGGTGCTGGCGCGCCTGTTGAAGCTGGATTTGCCGGTGACGGAAGATGTGGGTCCGAGTACGCTGAACATTGGGCAGATCAGCGGCGGGCGCGCGCCGAACGTGATTGCGGACAAGGCGGAGGCGCAGGTACTGGTGCGGCTGGTGGGCGATTCGGAGCCGGTGCGCGCGGCATTAATTGAGGCTGCGGGCGATCTGGCTGAAGTGGACTTTACCCTTGAGATTCCGTTTGTTCGGCTTCGCGCTGTGGATGGATTGCCGACAATGATTGCGAAGTTCACCACCGATATTCCGCAGCTTACGAATTGGGGCGAGCCGCTGTTGCTGGGGCCGGGTTCGATTCATGTGGCGCACACGCCGCACGAGAAGCTGGCGAAGAAGGAACTGAAGGAAGCCGTCGAATTGTATATCAGGGTGGCGAAGCAGTTGCTGAGCTGATTGACCACAACGAATGCTGACAGACAGCATCCAATCCTTTAACAAACCGAGATTTTTCAGAGGAGCTTTTCATTATGAGCACTGCTATCTATGACATTCCCGTAAACAAAATAACGGGCGAAGATGCATCACTGGCCGAATTCAAAGGGAAAGTTTTGCTGGTAGTGAACGTCGCGTCGAAATGCGGTCTTACGCCACAGTATGAGGGACTGGAAAGCCTGTATGAGCAATTCCGCGGCCAGGGGTTAGTGGTTACGGGATTTCCCGCGAACAATTTCAAGAGCCAGGAGCCGGGCACGAACGAGGAAATTCAGTCATTCTGCACGACGAATTTCGGCGTGAAGTTTCCCATGTTCAGCAAGATCAGCGTGGCCGGCGATGACAAGCATCCGCTCTATAAGGCGCTGACGACGGCGCAGCCCAAGGCGATCAGCGTAGCGGAAGTTCCTTTTCGCGAGAAGCTGAAGGGATATGGAATCGAGACCAATGCGGATCCCGAGATTCTATGGAATTTTGAGAAATTTGTGGTGAGCCGCGAAGGTGAAGTTGTGAAGCGCTTCTCTCCGGACACACTGCCGGACGCGCCGGAGCTGGTGTCGGCGATCAAAGAGGAATTGGCTAAGGATTAACTGCGGACTGGCGCCCGACTGCAATGGGTCCGACTGCAGCGGCTCAGACGAATCGACCGCCGAATCGACCTTGGCCGCGACGGGAAAGAAAATCCGGAAGACGGTGCCACAGCTGGACCTGGAGCGCACGGCAACGTGCGCATCGTGCTTGTCGAGGATCCCCTTGGAGACCCAGAGTCCCAGGCCGGTGCCTGTTTCACCTTTGGTGGTGACGAAGGGGTGGAACAGGCGCTCGAACATGTATTGGTCCATGCCTGAGCCGCTGTCTGCGACCGTGACAGCAACGCCCTGCTGCCCGTCTCGGTTCTGCGCAGGTCGTACTTCGACCACGAGCCGTCCTTTCTTTGGCAGGGCGTCGAGTGCATTTGATACAAGGTTGGTGAATACCTGCTGGATCTCGCCCGGCTGGCACAGGACTGCGGGTGCGGGGCGATAGCGGCGTTCAATGGAGATGTTGCGAACCCGGATGGCGGGATCGTGAAAGTAAATGACCGAATCGATGAGCTCATCCAACGCGGTGAAGGCCGGTGCAGTGCGCTGGCGATAGAACTTCAGGCTCCGCGCCGTGATGTGCGAGAGCCGCTGCAGTTCCTTGTCGGCAATTTCTAGCAAATCCTTTGAGGCGTCGGAGAGCCCGGCATCACTTTTCGCCAGGAAGAGCAGGTTAGTTACAGCTTCAAGGGGATTGTTGATTTCGTGCGCGATGCTTGCGGCGAGCCGGCCGGCAGCGGCGAGTTGTTCAGACCGGCGCAGTGCCTGCTCGGCCTTGCGCGCTTCAGTGGTGTTGCGGCAGTAAAGAATGATGCCTTCGCCGGGCTGCGGATAAACGTAGAACTGAAACCAAGTCTCGTTGCCGGGCGCTGGGAAGAACTGCTCAAACTCTACGGGAACGCGGTCTTCCATCGCACGTCGGATGTTCGATTCAACTGCGCTGCCGATCAATTCTGGATAGAGGTTCCACAGGCACGCGCCCATGTGCGGTTTACCGGAAAGCGCGGCAAGCTGCATCGCGGCGGCGTTCATGTAGGTAATGCAGTATTCGCGATCCATGGTACAGAAGGCGACGGGGACGTGCTCCAGCGCTTCGCCGGCAAACTGGCGGGCGCGGTTGATCTCCACGGTCAGGGCGGCTTTTTGTTCTGCGGCTTCGCGGCGCATACGCGCCATTTTCAGCTGGGCCTCGACGCGGGCAATCAGCTCGCGGGCCGTGAAGGGCTTGGTGAGGTAGTCGTCGGCGCCGGCTTCTACGCCTTCGATGCGAGCCTCTTCGCCAGCACGCGCCGAGAGCATGATGATGGGTATCGCGGCTGTGGCTGGATTGCGGCGAAGTGCGGCCAGCAGGGCAAAGCCGTCCATCTCCGGCATCATCACGTCGGTCAGGACGATTGCTGGAGGCCTGCGGTTAATTTCTTCCAGCGCCAGTTTTCCATTTCCCGTGGCAACGACCTCAAAACGCCCTGCAAGCAGCGAGCGGACATACTCGCGCATATCGGCGTTATCGTCCACGAGGAGCAGGACTGGTTTGGTCTCGGATGTTGCCCGTTCGTCGCCCTGGTCACCCGCGACGGAACCGGCGATCTGGTTTTTCAGTTGTTCGTGCCCCGGCATCCAGCCGAGCGCTTCCTGCACGTAAGCCACAGCCGATCCCTGCACGACGAGCGGACTGCTGGCATCCTTTGCTACCTGGCCGCGGGTGAGATGCTCGTGTCCGAAGGGCAGGCGAACGCGGAAGGTCGTACCCTCGTCGAGCTTGCTCTCGACGGCGATGGATCCGCCGTGCATCTCGACGAGTTCCTGCACGAGCGCGAGGCCGATTCCGCTGCCTTCGTGACTGCGGCGGCGAGCTCCCTCGATGCGGCTGAAGCGCTCAAACAGATGGGGCAGTTCCTGCTCCGGAACGCCGGTGCCAGTATCGCGCACGGTGAGTTCGGCGCCGGTTTCGTCGTTGGAGATTGAGACTTGAATCTCGCCGTCAAATGTTGCCTTCAGAGCATTGGAGAGGAGATTGAGCACGACCTTTTCCCACATCTCGCGATCAACGTAGACAGGTTCGGGCAATGGGGGACATTCGACAATCAGCTTCAACCCTGCACGTTCCACGGCTGAACGGAATACGCTGGCGAGTTGCGTAGTGAGAAGGGAGAGATCGGTTGGCTGGTAGGTGGCGCGCATGCGGCCCACCTCGATGCGAACGAAATCGAGAAGGCCGTTTACCAGCTTAAGCAGGCGCAGGGCGTTGCGATGGAGCATCTCCAGCGAGTCAGGCGATGGCGGCACCTGGTTGAGCAGCGCGTCCTCAATTGGGCCCAAAATGAGCGTGAGCGGCGTGCGCAGTTCGTGGCTTACGTTGCTGAAGAATGCAGTTTTGGCGCGGTCAAGGTCGGTCAATTCCTCGGCACGTTTCTTCTCAGATTCATAAGCCTCGGCATTGGTTATGCTGGCGGCAATCTGGCCGGCAGCCAGGTCAAGAAAGCCGGCATAGCTCGCGTCAAATTGACGGTAGGGGTTCAGAGCCGCGATGAAAACGCCTGCAGGCTTCTCCTGGCCGCGCTTGATGAGCGGAACTAATCGGGCTTGATCGGGCGGCTTATCCCAGACGCCTGACGGCAATTCTGGGAAGAGGTCACCCAGACGATCGATGGTCATGGAACGGTTGGCGTTGAAGAGAATGTCGACCGGCCAAGGACTACTGAGGGATTCAGCGTCGAATTCGCGTGGCGCCGCGGGATGGCCGGGTTTAATGCCGGTTTGCGCAACCAGACAGAGAGTAGGCCCGCTGTTCTCGAAGCAGTAGACCATCGCGAAGGGAATATCCTTCTGATCTGCCAGGCCGCGCTCGATTGCTGTGAAAACTTCCTCTCGCGTATTGGCATCGACGAGCGCGCCGGCCAATGCGCTGAGCGAGGTCAACTGGCGCTCGCCGCGCACGCGTTGCGTGTCCTCCATTACGACGCACAACATTCCTTCGATCTCGTCGTTTGGTCCAGCCAGAGGACTGTAGGAGAAGGTATGAAAGGTTTCTTCAGGGAATCCGCTGCGCTCGAGGATGAGGCCCAGGGTCTCGTCCCACGATGCCTCTCCGGTCGTCATCACCCGCTCAATCCGCGGACCGATGTCGGACCAAATCTCGTGCCAAACTTCCGATGCCGGCCTTCCAAGCGCCCAGGGATGTTTTTTGCCCAAGGTGACACGGGCGTATGCATCGTTGTAGAGCACTGTGAGTTCGGGTCCCCAGGCCATCCACATCGGGAAGCGCGAGGTGACGAGGATGCGAACCGCAGCCTTGAGACTGTCGGGCCAGGCGGCGACGTGGCCCAGCGGAGTCGAGGCCCAGTCGTAGGAACTGATCAACTGGCTCATGGCCGAGGGCTGCATCGTGCCCGTCTGGCTGTGGGGCTGGGGTGTGCCTTCCTGCATCGGATCGTCTTTGGCTTTCATATGCCCCGTAATACCACTTCAGAATCGAGTTCTGGCAAGGGAAAGTCTGCGGCAATCACCTTGATTTTGGAACATCGGATATCGCACTTAGATGCGCTTGTATCTCTCTTTGTTGCTTATACATTTCGGTTCGGGCGCGATCGATTGCCGCATCGTTCGAGGCTGAGGGTAGGGGTGGTGAGAGTGGCCGCGCAAGCGCATGCAAGTGTATTCTCGGCCCATGTCTGTGGATCACATTTCGGCATCTTCGGCTGCGAACCATCTGGAAGCGGCTTCGTCCTCCTACCTGCGTTCCGCGCGGCATCAGCCGGTGCATTGGCATCCATGGGGCGAGAGTGCGTTCGCCCGCGCACAATCGGAAAACAAGCCGATTCTTCTGGATATCGGGGCGGTCTGGTGCCACTGGTGCCACGTGATGGATCGCGAGTCCTATGAGGATCCGGAGATTGCACGGATCATCAACGAGCATTTTGTTGCCGTAAAAGTCGACCGCGATGAACGGCCGGACGTGGATACGCGCTACCAGGCGGCGGTTTCGGCGATCAGCCAACAGGGCGGCTGGCCGCTGACCGCATTTCTGACGCCGGATGGGAGACCGTACTTTGGCGGTACCTATTTCCCGCGGGATGATCGCTACGGACGACCGGGCTTTGGGCGGGTTTTGCTGACTATGGCGCAGGTGTGGCGGGAGCGGCGCGATGAGGCTCTGGAGTCCGCGGCCAGCGTTATGTCAGCGATCGAACACAACGAGAGCTTTTCGGCGCGTGGGGGAGATCTGAACCTGGCGCTGGTCGACAAGATCGCTGCTTCTGCGGTCGCACAGTTCGATCCGCGCAATGGGGGCTTTGGTTCGCAGCCCAAGTTTCCCCATCCTTCAATTTTGGATTTGCTGCTTGAGGTGGCGCTTCAGCGTGGCAATGCAGAGGCGCAGGAGGCTTTCACCGTGACGCTGGAGCGTATGGCGCAGGGCGGCGTGTACGACCAGCTTGCCGGCGGCTTCCATCGCTATAGCGTGGACGAACGCTGGGTGGTTCCGCACTTTGAAAAAATGCTCTACGACAACACCGAGCTGTTACGTAACTATGCGCACGGCTACCAGAGCTTTGTGCGAACGGATTTCCGGAAGACCGCCGAAGAGATTATCGCGTGGCTCGACGCGGTGATGACGGATCGAGACCGCGGTGGCTTCTATGCCTCGCAGGATGCCGATATCAATCTGGATGATGACGGCGATTACTTTACCTGGACGCTGGACGAGGCGCGCGACGTGCTCGATGCCGATGAGCTTGCTGTGGCCACGCGTTACTGGGACATCGGCGAACTTGGCGACATGCATCACAATCCAGCGAAGAACGTGCTGCATCGCAAATTCACGGCGGAGGAAGTCGCTGCGCAGTGTGGCAGATCGCTGGAAGAAGCGCGCCGGCTTATTGATTCGGCGCAGGCGAAGATGCTCGCAGCGAGGGCCAAGCGTCCCACGCCGTTTATCGATCGCACGCTGTATACGAGTTGGAATGCGATGGCAGTGACTGCCTACATCGAGGCTGCTCGCGTGCTGCGTGCGGAGGCTCCTCGGGTGTTCGCGCTGTTTACGCTGGATCGGCATCTTGTCGGAGGCATGGGATGGTGCGGAGTCTCTCCAGCACGTGATTGCCTACGGCGAATCGGACAGCAATGCGCCCGCCGGAAAAGTTGCGGGCACGCTCGACAAAAGAGTCTCGGGCACGCTCGACGATTACGCCATGACGGTGCACGCGTGCATTGACGGCTGGATCGCAGGCGGCGAGATGCGCTACTACCACGCAGCGGTGAAGCTGGCCGATGCGATGATCGCGAAGTTCTACGACCGCACGGCCGGAGCGTTCTTCGACACGGCTTCCGGAACGGATGGCGCCATTCCCCTTGGTGCGCTTACCGCGAGACGCAAGCCGCTGCAGGATTCGCCGACACCGGCGGGTAATCCGACGGCGGCCGCAGCGTTGTTGCGCCTGGAGGAATTGAGCGGACGCAAGGAGTATCGCGATATCGCCGAGGATACACTCGAGTCCTTTGCCGGAATCGTGGAGCATTTCGGCCTCTATGCCGGCAGCTATGGGCTGGCACTGGAGCGGTTGCTGGTCGATCCGGTGCAAGTGGTGGTTGTGGGAGACGGACCGGTAGCGGACGAGCTTGAGGCTCTGGCGATAGCTCGTTTCGCGATCAACAAAACGGTGATTCGAGTGGAGCCCTCGAAGTTGGTTGTGGGTGGACTTCCTGAGGCGTTGGCCGAAACGGTGCTGCAGGTGCCGAAGCCTGAAGGCAAGGCAGCTTGGGCGCTTGTTTGCCGGGGTAGGACATGCATGCCGCCAGTGGCTGACTCGGAGGCACTGATGCAGGCAATTGGATAGGCGCTGGGCTTAGCGCGGATTTCATCCGGCGGTGAAGGGATTGGACTCCTGCGGCTTGATGGTGGTTGGATCGCGTGGAGGGGCTTCAGACGGTCCGGATGGAGTGTCGGTCCGCGAGGGTGAGCTTTGTGTGCCGGTGTATACGCGAAATGGATCGCCGGGCAGCATGTGGTTTTCTTCAAGCGCCAGGCGGACACGGCGCCGGAACTCGCGCACCGGGGCATATTGCTTTGTGGCGAGGGTCTTGAAAACCACGGGGAAGATCTGCTCTGAACCTTTCACAGCGTCTACGCCAAGCACTTGCGGATCGGCTACGAACACGCTCTTGAACTCTTCGCTGTTGCGAATCATCCATCGCAATATTCTTGAGCAACTCCATCACCTTGTCGGGGTGTGCGGAGAAATCGACGCTAACGTTGACGGTGGCGACGGAGTAGTCAATGCTCAGGTTCGCCACGGTGGTGATCTGCGAGTTTGGAATAACGTAGAGCGTGCCATCGCCGTCGCGCAGGGTAGTTTTGCGCAGGGTCATGGATTCGACCACGCCGGATGCACCGGCGATCTTGATGGTGTCGCCGACATTGAACTGGTCTTCGAGCAGGATGAGGGTTCCGTTGAGCATGTCGCGCACGATGTTCTGCGCCGCCAGGCCGATGGCGACTCCGGCGACTCCGGCTGAGGCCAGCAACGGGGCGAGATTTACGCCCACCGCCGCAAGAAATTGCATGGTCACGATTGCGGCGATGATCGTGAGCCCAATGTTGCGGATTACGCCAGCCATCGTTTTTACCTGGGAGATGCGAACGTGGTTGACGGCGTGTTGCTCTGCGATTCGGACCATGCGCGAAGTAATCAGGCTGAGGATCCGGTAAAGTACGAATGCAATAAGGGCGGCGACGAGTAAACGTGGGAGTTTCAAGTGAATGAATTCCTGGGTGTCGTCGATCCATTCATCCAGCACCTTGCCCATGAATCGGCCTTCGGCGAACCACCCAGACCGCATTGCCAAAAGAATTACAAACATAGAAGCTCCTCTTATCTATCTATATCGTGCAGAATCAGGCACCGGTTCTGTTTGCGGTACCTCAAGAAGCAGAGATGCACGGTTGCCTCGATTCGGTGATCGCCAGTGAATATGTATCGATCTGCCTTTTTCGGCAGATTCCCATTGCTGACAAGTTCCCTGGATCAACGTTTGATGGATTCAAAAGGGCGCGGGAGAAAGGCATTGCGAATGAGAGCAGGAAACTGCTTTCATTAGAGCGGCTCTGCAACTTGCCCGGGGCCGATAATGGAGATGCAATTCAGAGAGGAGGTTCCGATGCGAACCTCTAGATTCCCCGATTGTTCAAGGTCTGGGACCCAAGCCGGTGGGTTTCCCTGGAGACGGGTCTGCGCCGGCGTGGTGTTTGCCGCTGCGTTTGGATGTGTTGCGCAGGACGGAGGTCACGCAGCAGTCGCGGCGGGACAGACCAATGCCTCGGCCCAAGCACCCGGAAGCCAATCGAATGAGGCCAAACCGCAGGCGGATAGCCCCAAGGACGTGCAAGCGCAGAAAGGCGCGCAGGCTGAAAGTGAGCGCAAGAAGCAGATCTCCGACGAAAGCACGCGGCTGCTCGCGATGGCTATTGCTCTAAAGGCTGAAGTGGACAAGACGACCAAGGATACTTTGTCGCTGAACGTGATTCGCAAAGCGGACGAGATCGAGAAGCTGGCAAAGACGGTTAAGGAGAAGATGAAGCAGGGTTCGGGTCCGGGTTAGCGGCGTTGCGATGGCCTTTTTGGGACGGCGGAGTGGATGCTTGCTGCCGGCTTGATCGCGGTGGCCTGCTTTGCCGGAAGCAAAGGATAGTTGCTGGCAAACGACGTGAAGAAAAAGATGAAGCTTACCGTCGGCGCAGACTGAGGGCGGACTGAGAGGTCCGGGGGCCTGGTGCAATGAAATTCGGTTCGGTTGGGAATTCGAGGTTGGTGGGACTTGCCGGGCTGGTTTTGGCTGCTGCATTGTTTGGCTGGGCGCAGTATTCTCCTACTGCGAGCGGCGGCGGAGGTCAGCTAGGTTCCCGTCCGCAGGGCAGTGGATTAAACGGAAGTTTGGAGACAGATCCGGTTTTCATGGCAAAGCGTCAACAAGCTCTCAATGCCGACCGGCAGAAATCCATGGTGTCTGACACCAACAAACTGGTACAACTGGCCCGGCAGCTGGACGCGGAGATCGCATCTAACCCAACGGACCGGATGACGTCAGAGGAACTGCATAAAGTCGCGGAGATCGAGAAACTGGCGCGTAGCGTGAAAGCGAAGATGGCTCAATCGTTTGGAGGGGGACCGCAATTTCAGCAAACGCCATCTCCGATTGGTAATCCACGGCTGCAGTGATGATTGCTACAATCTTTGTATAGAGATATATAGACTCGAAGGGCTTGAAAAAAGAACCCGAACCTTGGAGTGAGACAAATGGGACTTGCGGTTTCCAGCGCCCACGCGCCGACGACGGGAGACGCCACTGGCAGCCTGAGCGCACAGGAGCTGATCAAGATTTATCGGCTCATGTATCTGTCTCGCCGGATCGACGACCGCGAGATTTTTCTCAAAAAGCAGCAAAAGACGTTTTTCCAGATATCCGCGGCCGGTCACGAGGCGTTGCAAGTGGGTGCGGCACTCGCTCTCAAGCCGGGATATGACTGGTTTTTCCCCTACTACCGTGACCGGGCCTTGTGCCTGGCCCTGGGGGTGACGCCTGACGATATGTTTCTGCAGGCTGTGGGCGCCGGCAACGACCCGGCCAGCGGCGGACGCCAAATGCCGACGCACTGGAGCAGTCGGCCCTTGCATATTGTGAGTACGTCGTCATCCACGGCAACGCAGATTCTGCATGCGGTGGGATGCGCCGAAGCGGGACGGTACTTTACCCGCCATCCTGAAGCTGCCGCGAAGGTCGAAGGCGATTATCGCGCTTATAGCGAAGTCACGTTCCACGGCGATGAAGTGGTTCTGGCTTGCATCGGAGAAGGCTCGACGTCGCAGGGTGAGTTCTGGGAGGCCCTGAACACGGCGTCGAATCGGAAGCTCCCTGTCATCTTCATGGTGGAAGATAACGGGTATGCGATCAGTGTGCCGGTTGAAGTGAATACACCGGGTGGCAATATATCGCGCCTGGTTGCCAATTTTCCGAATTTCCATTTTGAAGAAATTGACGGCACCGATGCCGAGGCGAGCTTGCGTGCCTTCCAAAAGGCCGCGGAGCATTGCCGCGCGGGGCTAGGACCGGCTTTCGTTCACGGCCATTGCGTAAGGATTTATTCGCATTCGCAGTCGGACGATGACAAGCTTTACCGTTCTGCTGCGGAGCGCGAAACTGACGCCATGCGCGACCCGATTGCGAAGCTGCGGATGCGCCTGCTGCACGAGGGCATTTTAACGGAAGGGCAGATTAGCGCTCTCGAAAAAGAAGCGGAGCACGAGGCTGCCGAAGCGGCTGAACGTGCGCTGGAGGCACCGCTGCCGGAGATCGCGAGTATTCCGCGACATGTGTATTCAGAAGATCTGGATCCGACGCGTGCGGCCTTTGCGACCGAGACGGCGCAGGCGGCGGGTGTAGGACCGGGGAAATCCGCGAGCGCCAAAGGGAGCGCACCGCGCACCATGGCCGACCTGATTAACTCGTTGTCTGCACGACGAGATGAGTCGCGATCCTCGGATTATCGTGTACGGCGAAGACATTGCCGACGCGAGCCGCGAAGAAGCTCTATCGGAGGTTAAGGGGAAAGGCGGAGTTTTCAAACTCACGTCAGGCCTGCAAACGTCCTTCGGTTCCGAGCGCGTGTTTAACTCGCCGCTGGCTGAGGCCAATATTGTGGGGCGCGCTGTAGGGTATGCGGTGCGCGGGATGAAGCCTGTGGTTGAGATTCAGTTCTTCGACTACATCTGGCCCGCAGTGCATCAGATCCACAACGAACTCGCGCTGATGCGCTGGCGTTCCAATGGAGGGTGGGCATCGCCTGCAGTGATTCGCGTGCCCATTGGCGGATATCTGACGGGCGGCGCCATCTATCACTCGCAGTCGGGCGAAAGCATATTTACGCATATTCCTGGTTTGCGGGTTGTGTTTCCGTCAAATGCGCTGGATGCCAATGGGCTGCTGAGAACTTCGATACGCTGCGATGATCCTGTACTGTTTCTCGAACACAAGCGGCTTTATCGTGAGTCGTATGGACGCGCGCCGTATCCGGGGCCGGATTTTGCGATCCCGTTTGGGAAGGCAAAGATCGTCAGACCGGGAACGCATATGACGCTGGTGACTTATGGGGCGTTGGTGCCGCGAGCTTTGCAGGCCGCACAAACGGCCAGCCGGGAAAAGGGCATCGAGGTCGAGGTCATCGACTTGCGCACGCTGAGTCCTTATGACTGGGATGCCATTGCAACCTCGGTCCGCAAGACGAGTCGCGTGATTGTGGCGCATGAGGACATGCTGAGCTGGGGATACGGTGCAGAGATTGCGGCGCGCATCGCCGATGAGTTGTTTGACGATCTCGATGCCCCGGTGAAGCGAATTGGCGCGATGGACACCTTTGTGGCCTACCAGCCGGTGCTTGAAGACGCGATTCTGCCACAGCCGGATACGGTGCTGAAGGCGATAAAAGAGCTTCACGCGTACTGACCGCGGGAACCCGCGCCAGTCGAGCGGATTGTGTGGCACCCGGATACAATGTTGGGATGGGTACCCATCCTGAACATTGCTGGCAGCGTCGGGTGATCCGGCCGCATTTCAGCCGGCTGGCGGAACCGGCCGCATGAGCAGTTTCTTCCGCCTGGTTCGATACGGACTACCCTACTCCCTGCAATGGGCGCTCGGGGTGATTCTGCTGGCCTTTGTCGGCGTCCTCGACACCTTTCGGGTTTTACTGCTGCAACCGGTCTTCGACCAGGTGCTGCGGCCCGATGCCGCCGAAGGGCCCATCCTTCTGGGACTTCCCAACAGCCGGTGGCACTTCGACCTGCGGACGTTCGTTCCGCACTTTCTTCACATGCACAACGCATGGACGGTCGTGGCACTTCGATCATCGCCGCCACCATGGCGAAAGGATTTTGCGATTACCTTGGCACGTACCTGGTGAATTATGCCGGATTCGGGATGATTACCGATCTTCGGAATCATCTCTACGAAGCCACCCTTCGCCGCTCCGCAAGCTTCTTTCACAAGCACGCCACCGGGACGATTCTTTCCACGCTGATCAACGATGTCGATCGCGTGCAGCTTGCGCTCAGTTCCGTCATCGGCGAATTCCTGCAGCAGTTCTTTACGTTTCTCGTCGGGCTTGTCTTTGTTATTCGGCTTGGTGGGCATTTGAGCTGGGCGCTGGTGCTGTTTATTCCCGTCGTGATCATGTCGGCGCGCAAGATCGGCAGGGAAGTGCGCACACGCACCCGCACCGGGCAGGACAAGCTTGCCGAAATTCAGAACATTCTGCACGAGACCGTCACCGGCAACCGCATTGTGAAGGCGTTCAACACCGAGATCTGGGAGATGCTTCGTTTCAAGAGCGCCGCCAAACGGCTTTTCCGGGCGAACTTCGCAACGTGCGGATCCAGTCCATCAGTTCGCCGCTGATGGATACGATTGGCGCGGTCGCTATCGCCCTGTTTCTCTGATCGGGCGTAACGAGATCCATTCACGGGCGCATGACGATGGGCCTCTTCGGCGCGTTCATCTTTCTGCTGTTCAAGCTCTACGATCCGGTGCGTAAATTTGCGTACTTCTACAACAGCTTCCAGCAGGCGATGGGCGCGTCGGCTTCGATCTTCGCGATTCTTCGATGCTGAAGGACGACGTGAAAGAAAGGCCGCACGCGCAGCGACGCTCAAGCAGTTTCGAAAGTCCGATCCGAGTTCGAGAATGTCGGCTTCTCCTATTCCACAGAGAAGGCGAACACCAGATTCTGCACGATGTTGACCTTGATGTCGACGCCGGCGAAGTGCTGGCGCTGGTGGGGCCGAGCGGCGCAGGCAAGTCGACGCTGGTGAATCTGATTCCGCGCTTCTTCGACGTGACGCTCTGGCCGATCCTGATCGACGGTCGCGACATTCGCGATTTGACGCTTGGTTCACTGCGCCGCCACGTCGCGCAGGTGACGCAGGAAACGATTCTCTTCAACGACACGGTGCGCCACAACATTGCGTACGGCCAGCCGGATATGAAGACTCGCTCGTGGAACAGGCTGCACGAATGCGCTGGCCCACGATTTCATCATGCGCATGCCGCAGGGCTACGACGACGGTGATTGGCGAAAAGGGATTTCGGCTCTCCGGCGGCGAGAGGCAGCGCTTGCGATTGCGCGCGCGCATCCTGAAGGACGCGCCGATTCTGATTCTCGATGAAGCCACTTCGGCGCTCGATGCCGAGAGCGAATCGCTGGTGCAGGCTGCGACTGGCCAACCTGATGCAGAACCGCACCGTGTTGGTGATTGCGCATCGGCTCGGCACTATTCGGCGCGCCAATCGCATTGCCGTGCTTGAGGACGGCCGGATCACCGCCATCGGCTCGCACGAAGAGCTGCTGACCACATCTGCCCACGTATCAAAGGCTCTATCAACTGCAGTTCATGGACGTGCCCGAGCCGCAAGACGCGACCTGCAGAGCCGAATCTCTAGCGCTTGACCGGCTTTTGCGAGCCGGCACTTTGCGGCCGAGGACGAGGAATAAGCAAGCATGGCTATTTATTCGATGACCGGATTTGCGCGTACGCAGGTCGCGTGCACGATCAGCTTGCGTCTACACGCTCAGCGTTAAGAGCGTGAATCACCGCTTTCTCGATATTCAGTTGCGCTTGCCAGTCGGGCTCGATGCGCTGGAAATGGAACTGCGCCGGGTGCTGAAAGAGAAGCCTGGTGCGCGGGCATGTGGAACTGACTCTCTCCGTCGATCGCTCGGCGCAGCAGAAGGCAGGTTATAACCGCGAGCTGGTTGGCGGGCTATCTGACGCATTCAAGCAGGCGCAGCGACGAGTTTCGCTGAAGGGCGAGCCCGATCTGAATGCGGCTCTGCGCATGCCGGGCGCGCTGCAGGCTGAAACCCGCAGCAACTGCGAAGAAGATCTGGCCGCACTGACAGAGAGCGCCGTGCAGGAGATCGGGCCGCTGCTTGAAGAGCTGAAGGTGATGCGCGCGCGCGAAGGCGAATCGCTGGAGGCATTCTGCGGGCATCTCTTGATCGGCTTGCCGAGGCGACCGATGGTGTTGCGCGCTTGCGGCCTGAGGTGGAACAGCGTTACCAGGAGCGGCTTGACGCAGCGATTGACTGCGGCGACGGGAAACGAGTTTAACCGGCAACGGCTGCTCGAGGAAGTGGCCGTTCTGGTGGATCACAGCGACGTTTCGGAAGAACTGGAGCGCATGGTCGACGCATATCGGCACACTTTCGCGAGTTGCTGACAGCAGGCGGAGAAGTGGGCAAGAAGCTGGATTTTCTGCTGCAGGAGATGAATCGCGAGGCCAACACGCTGCTGTCAAAGACCGGCGGCGTCGGCGGCAAGGGCACGCGCATCACCGAACTTGGCCTGGCGATGAAGGCGGAGATCGAGAAGGCCCGCGAGCAGATTCAGAACGTGGAATAAGCGATCACAGAAGTGAGAATCATACAACGGCGAAGGGATCATCGCAAGTGGCAGGAATTCTTTTCATTATTTCGGCGCCATCGGGCTCGGGCAAGAGCACGCTCGTGAGCGAACTGCGCAAGCAGGTTATGCGGAGTGGATTTCTCCATCTCGTGGACCACGCGGCCGCCGCGGGGCTCAGAAGAGCATGGGCGCGAATACTACTTCACCTGCGCGAAGAATTCGAGCGCATGATGGCCGAAGGCATGTTCCTGGAACACGCCGAAGTCTTCGGCAACTACTACGGCACGGCGCGCCGTTCGCTTGAAGAGGCGCGGCGGCAGGGCACGATCTGCTGCTCGATATCGACGTGCAGGGAGCGGCGCAGGTTCGGCCAGCATGCCGGAGGCGGTCAGCATCTTTGTGCTGCCGCCGACGCCCAAGGTGCTGCGCACCCGATTGCGCAATCGCAGCCGCGCGGAAGGCGTTGTGAACGAGGCGGAACTCTACCGGCGGCTGAGCGAGGCCAGCAAGGAAATTGAGAATTATCGCGATTACAGCTATATTCTCATCAACGACATTCTTGACCGGGCGGTAGCGCAACTTGAGGCTATCGTTCTAGCAGAGCGATTTTATCGCAATGGCGAACCGATTGCTTACCGTTCGAGCAGGGTGTTGGAGGTCGCCGCGGCCTGTCGGCAGTCGAACTCGCGGGAGCGGCTTAAACCTGTGCTGGAAGCCTTTGGGATCGAAGGCGACTCCGGCCAGCAACAACTTCCCTTTGGAGATGATTCCGATGACGATTGAAACCAGCTTCGATTCGAACTACCGCAAGGTACTCGTAGCAGCACGCCGTGCACGCCAGATCCAGAGCGGCTCGGCCGCGCTTGGTCCCCAGCCACTCCACCAAGGCCTGCCGCATCGCACAGGATGAAATCGAAGCGGGCAAGATTTCTTACGTCAAGAAGGAACAGCCGATTGTAAAGCCGCTGGTGGCTGAGGCCGGCATCCCGATCCTTTAGCTTCCAAGGATTGTTCGCGGGGAAGAGCAGAGCTTCACGACTTCCCCATCTCTCTGCCCGCGCGATCTCTCAGCGCACGTGTGTATTACGTGGGCGAAGATGTACGTGCCGTATCGTGCCAAATCAAGTCGGACTACAATCGTAGATATGCGAGTAACGGTCGGCGTCTCCGGGGGCATTGCAGCGTACAAAGCGGCGGAACTGGTGCGCGCTTTGCAGCGGCGGGCATGGAAGTGCACGTGGTGATGACGGAGGCGGCAACGCGGTTTGTGCAGCCGCTGACCTTCGCCGCACTCACCGGCCACAAAGTCATCACGAGCCTCTGGGATGAATCCGATAGCAACGAGGACAGCTACGAATCCTCCATCGAACACATCGGCGAAGCGCAATGGACTGAGGCGCTGGTCGTGGCTCCTGCGACCGCCGATATTCTGGCAAAATTTGCGCAGGGCATCGCCAACGATTTCCTGACGACGATGTATCTCGCCACTCGCCGCGCCAGTTCTTGTGGCTCCGGCGATGAATGTAAACATGTGGCAGCATCCGGCGATGCAGGCCAATCTCGACATTCTGCGACAGCGTGGCGTCGGGTTATCGACCCCGGCACCGGCGACCTGGCGTGCGGCATGGTAGGGGCGGGACGAATGGCCGAGCCCGAGGCGATTGCCGACGTCGTGTTCCAGTCAATGGGCCGTCGCCATGATCTTGCGGGCGAGACGGTGCTTGTGACTGCGGGCGGCACACGCGAGGCGCTCGATCCGGTTCGCTATCATTGGCAACCGCTCCAGCGGCAAGATGGGGTATGCGCTGGCCGATGCAGCGCAGAGTCGCGGAGCGAAAGTATTCTGATTAGCGGGCCGTCGGCGCTGCATCCTCCGGCACGTTGCGAAATGGTGCATGTGACTACCGCGGCCGAGATGCGCAAGGCCGTGCTGGAGCGCATGGTGGAAGCCACGATGGTGATCAAGGCGGCTGCGGTTGCGGATTACCGTCCCGTGAACGTCTCTGAGCAGAAGCTGAAGCGCACAGGACCGATGACGCTGGAACTCGCGCCGACTGAAGATATTCTGGCCGAAGTTACGAAGCAGCGCCGGCCGGGTCAACTCATCGTCGGCTTCGCGGCCGAGACGCAGAACACCATGGAAAACGGCCGCGCCAAGCTTCTGCGCAAGGGCGCCGACGCAATTGTCGTCAATGATGTGTCGGGGGAAGGCGTCGGCATCGATTCCGACCGCAATGCGGCGACGTTTCTGACTGCTTCGACTTCCATCGAACTGCCGGAGATGACGAAGCGCAAGCTTGCCGATCGCATCTTTGACGAGATTTCTGCACTGCGCCGGCCGCGGCCGCTGGTTTTTGAAGTGGATGAAGGCACGCCGCAGGACAAAGTTCTCAAAGAATCCGTTGCGCCCACCACTACACGCCGCCAGATCATCGTGGAGTAGCCGCAATTGCCTGCGCTCGATCCTGCAACTCGTGAAGCGCTCGAAGCGCGCCTGCGCTTTTATCGCGAACTCGGCCTTACCGATTTCTATCGCAGGCCTGTCGATGCATCGCAGATAATCAATTCGAGCACTCTGAATCCGAATCGTCCGAACAGCCCAGGAGAACACTTCCATTCCACCTCGCAAGACTTTCCAAGCTCCTCCGCCGATTGGCGCTTCGGTAGCATCCACAGACCGCGCCTCCGCCCTTCAACTCATCAGGGAAGAGATTGGCGACTGTACGCGTTGCGCGCTTCACAAGGGACGCAACAAGATTGTGTTTGCCGATGGCGACGCAAACGCGCGCCTGATGTTTGTGGGCGAGGGGCCGGGCGCCGATGAAGATGCGCAAGGACTGCCGTTTGTAGGCCGGGCCGGGCAGTTGCTGAATAACATGATCGGGGCGATGGGTCTGAAGCGCGAAGAAGTCTATATCGCGAACGTGGTCAAGTGCCGTCCGCCGCAGAACCGCACGCCGGAGCCTGAGGAAGCGAACACGTGCTCGCCGTTTTTATTCCGGCAGATCGATGTGGTGCGGCCGGAAGTGATTGTCGCGCTGGGTGCCACGGCGGCAACTTATCTGCTGGGCCAGCGACAGCCGCTGGCTGGGCTTCGCGGCCGGATACACGCGTTTCGCGGGAGCAAGCTGATTGTGACCTATCATCCTGCGTTTCTGTTGCGCGATCCGCGGCAGAAGAAGGAAGCGTGGGCTGATCTGCAGATCGCCATGCGGGAACTGGGACTGAAGCCCGCAATCAAGACAGTGTCCTAGGAATCCTCCTGCATTCCGTCCTTCCCGCATCGCAGAAGGATACGGAACTAGTTCTCAAGGTTTATACTCGGGTCGCCATGCTGAGTAGATCCTTTCGTGTCCTCTGTTCGTTTCTCCTCCTCGCATTCACTCCTCTCCTTTTTGCCCAGGCGGGCTTTGTTCACACCTCTGGTACTGAGTTGGTTGATGGCTCCGGCAAACCGCTCATGTTGCGCGGAACGAACCTCGGCAATTGGTTCGAACCTGAGGGCTATATGTTTCACCTGGGCGAGAGTGCCCAATCTCCGCGTGAGATCGAAGAATTAAGCTACGAACTCATAGGCCCATCCAAAGCAGAAACATTCTGGAAAGAGTGGCGCGAAAACTACATCACGGAAGCCGACATCGATCGCATCAAGGCCATGGGCTTCAACTCGGTACGCGTTCCCATCCATTGGAAATTCTTCGACACGGACAATGACGAGGGCTTCCGCCTGCTCGACCGCCTCGTGCTGTGGGCGCGCAAAGACCACATTTACGTAATCATCGACATGCACTGCGCGCCGAGCGGGCAGACGGGCACCAACATCGACGACAGCGCTGGATATCCCTGGCTCTATCTCAGTCCTGAAGCCCAGAAGCACACCATCGAGATATGGCGGCGCATCGCTGCGCATTACAGCAGGGAACCGATCATTCTTGGCTACGATCTGCTGAATGAACCCATTCCAACTTCCCGCAACTGCGCCGTTTCGATGGCGATCTTGAGCCTCTCTATCGCCGGATTTCCGCGGCTATTCGCGAGGTCGATAGCAACCATGTGCTCATTCTCGGCGGGGCGCAGTGGGACACCGACTTCAAGGTGTTCGGCAAGCCATTTGACTCGAATGTGATGTACACCTTTCACAAGTACTGGACGGCGACCGACGCCAGCGTAATCAAGGAATATCTTGAATTCCGCGATAAGAACAAAGTGCCGATTTGGCTGGGCGAATCCGGCGAGAACAAGGATGAGTGGATTGCCGCCTTCGTAAAGACGCTAGAGGCCAACCGCATCGGCTGGTGCTTCTGGCCGTACAAGAAGATGGATGCTACATCGAGCGAAGTCACGTTCGATCGTCCGCTGCATTGGGAGGCGGTCATCGCACTCAGCAAGATGCCGGGCGGCACAGGGAACGCAGAAAAGCGCATAGCCGCGCGACCGTCCCCTGAGGATGCACAGGCTGCTTTCGACGATCTGCTGACAAAGATCCGTTTCTCGAATGAGAAGGTCAACCCTGGTTACGTACTCGCGCTCGGTCTGAAGGTGCCGTAACCCGACTCCAGACCATACGCGATGCAGGTCGCAGGGCGCAGATGACCGGGAAAGGTTGAGATCGAGGGAGGCGATTATCTTCGCCGGATATTTCCTGCATCTCGCAAGAAGAGAAACTACCTGCGGCGGGACTTCGCTTTGGCGGTGGCCACGACCGCGAATGGTGAGGCGACCGTTATCAGAGCGAGCGCTAAAACCAGTGCCAAACTGAACATGCTCTTTCTCGCTTTCCTCGGATTCGATGTGGAACAGGACAAGGATGACGCGTCAGCAGGACCGATAGCCATAGCTCGTTTGCAGACGGTAATGGCCGGAAGGTTGCAGATGAACAGGTGACGACGGATCGAACGCCTTTGGCTTGGGCTGTCCGCCGTGGACTGAAATGCTGGTAGATGCCGCGTCCTGACGCAATGGATTCTCTCGAATCGGGTTCGAATCTCTACAATATTTGCGGCTGTCACTCGTCTAGCAGAGTAGATGGGTGGCCATCGAGCATGATCGCGATGATCGAGCAAGACCGTCAAATCGCGGATGTCATCGCTAAAGAGCGGCCCCGGCTGCGGAGCTTTATCCGTCGCCGGGTCCCGAACGACGCGGACGCCGAAGACCTGCTGCAGGATGTGTTCTTTGAGCTGGTTGAAGCGCACCGACTGCTGACGCCGATCGACTTCGTGACCGGCTGGCTCTTTCGAGTGGCGCGCAATCGCATCACGGACCTCTTCCGCAAGAAGCGACCGGAGGCATTCAGCGACGAAGTGCGGGAGGACGAAGAGGGCAATCTGCTTGATGTGGAAGATCTGCTGCCTTCGCCGGATGCGGGCCTGAGGCGCAGTACATCCGGAAGCTATGCTACTGGATGAGCTGCAGCGGGCCCTGGCTGAACTACCCGCCGACCAACGCGATGTATTTGTTGCCCACGAACTAGAAGGTCGCAGTTTCAAGGAGCTGTCGGCAGAGAGCGGCGTAAGCGTGAACACGCTGCTCTCGCGCAAGCGCTATGCGGTGCTGCACCTGCGCAAGCGTTTGCAAACTGTTCACGATGAGTTTCTGTAGAAATGAGGAAGGCTATGAAAAAGCTTTGGATTGCATTGATTGCCCCGCCAGCGATCGTGCTGTTTGTGTGGCTGTTTGGGGAGCTGGTGATGCACTTGTGGAACTGGCTGCTGCCACCGCTCTTCGGCTGGCATTTGATCACCTTCTGGCAGGCTCTCGGGCTACTTCTGCTGTCCCGGATTCTCTTCGGGAGCTGGGGTTCTGGCGGAGGTAATCGCGGACGGCGCGGGCGCAGAGAAAGGTGGGACAAGATGACGCCCGAGGAGCGAGAGAAGCTCCGCCAGAGCTGGGCGGCGCGGTGCGGAGGATTTCCGAATGCGCCGGGCGAGAGCAAGGAGCCTGCCTGAAAAAGATCGGATCTGCACCAAGGTCCGATGAGATGAATTCGTCGGAATTAAAATATCGAGCGTTTCCTTTCGCTGTGGCGCATGGGAGACGCTCGAAATGTGTAGCGACTCGCCCCTCTTCTAGCCCGGAACATCTTCGTTGGCTTAAGCGTATATTCATTGCAATTCCCCGCATCGAGGTCACGAGAGGGTTGCGATGCGTACGTTGCGGCAGGATGTTCTCTATGCGTTGCGGCAGATGCGTTTGTCGCCTGTATTCACGCTGACAGCCATGCTTACCCTGGCGTTAGGAATCGGGGCGACGACGGCGATTTTCTCTCTCATTGACAGCGTGATGCTGAAATCTCTGCCAGTGGCCGACCCTTCGCGGCTCTATCGCGTAGGTTCGGGGATGAATTGCTGCGGGCAGATTGGTCCGCAGAAAGAGTGGGGACTCTTTCCCTATACGTTGTACCAGCGGATTGCCGCGGCGGCGCCGGAGTTTGAGCAGACGGCGGCATTTGAGTCCTGGTTCTCGAGCTTCAGTGTGCGACGCGCAGAGAACAATGAGCCGGCGAAGCCGTTGCGCAGTGAGTACGTTTCCGGAAATTATTTCGCCACATTTGGAGTGAAGGCGTACGCGGGGCGCACATTGCTTCAGTCCGACGATCAACCCGCTGCGGTGCCCGCGGCGATGCTGAGTCATCGCGTGTGGCAGCAGGAGTACGGATCAGACCCGAAGGTAGTGGGCTCTGTTTTTTTGATCGATGGGCATCCCTTCACAATTGTGGGAATCACGCCGCCGGGATTCTACGGGGAGACCCTGCGCAGCGATCCGCCGGAGCTTTTCGTGCCGTTGCAGCAGGAGCCAGTGCTTGCCGGGCAGAACACGGTATTGAAGGCGCCATTGGCGTGGCTGCGTGTGATCGGGCGGCTGCGGCCAGGCGCGAAGACGGATGGGATGGCCGCGCGGTTTACGACCATGACGCGCGAGTGGCTGGTGAGCGAACTGGGTGCAGAGTATCCGCAATATCTGGATCAACTGAAGAAGGTGTTGCCCACCGAAGTAGTGAACATTGTTCCGGCGGGCGGCGGCGTTGCCGAGATGAAAGCGGGATACAAGAGCAGCCTGCGGATCCTGATGGTGGTATGTGGACTGGTGCTGCTGATTGCGTGCGCGAACCTGGCGAACCTGCTGCTGGCGAGAGGTTCGGCGCGCGGAACGCAGGCAGCGGTACGGCTGGCGATGGGGGCGACGAAGATGCGGATGGTGCGGCAGTCGCTTACCGAAAGCGTTGTGCTGGCGGTGCTGGGCGGCATCGCAGGCATCTTCATCGCGTTTGCGGGCGTGAAGGTGATTGTGGCGCTGGCGTTTCACTCTGCGCACTATGTGCCGCTGGATGCGACTCCGTCACTGGCGGTGTTGGGATTTGCCTTTGGGATGGCTCTGCTGACGGGGTTGCTGTTTGGAACGGCACCGGCATGGTTCGCGGCGCGCACCAATCCCGCAGCAGTTTTGCATGGGGCAGGGCGCAGCACGCGCGATGGCAGGGCGCTGCCGCAGAAGGCGCTGGTGGTAGTGCAGGCAACATTGTCTGTCGTGCTGTTGACGGGCGCAGGACTGCTGACGCGCAGCCTGATGAAAATGGAGCATCAGAACTTCGGATTCGAAACCGATCACAGAGTGAGCCTGGGCGTGAATGCGCCGTTCTCGTCGTATTCGCCGGAGAAGCTGGATGCGACGTATCGCGCGCTGCAGGAAAGGCTGAAACGGATTCCCGGCGTACAGGGCGCGGCGCTAGCCATGTATACGCCTTTCACGAACAACTGGGACGCCATGATCGCCCGCCAGGGTCAGGGCATGATCGATGTAAATGCGGATAACGGGTCATCCTGGGATCGCGTGAGCGCCGGATACCTGGAGATGATGGGGCAGCACATCGTGCGCGGACGCAGCATCACCGAGCAGGACACAGCGTCAACCCCAAATATTGCGGTTGTGGATGAAGCATTCGTGAAGAAGTTTTTCAAGCCGGGTGAAGAACCGATCGGCACGCATTTCGGCATGAACGATCCGCAGTACAGCGGAATGTTTGAGATCGTGGGCATTGTGCGAACAGCGAACTATACCGATCCGAGCGGCCACTGGAGGATGCCGCTACTCTTTGTACCCCTGGCGCAGCGTGGACACTACAACACGACGATGTCGCAGATGATTGAAGAGCGCTCGCATCTGATTGGATCTGTAGTCCTGGAACTGCACGGCAGCATGCAGGGGCTGGAACCGCAGGTGCGGCGCGCGTTTGCCGATGTTGATTCGAACTTGACGCTGGTGAGCATAAAAACCATGGAGCAGCAGGTGGCCGACCGGATGGACCAGGAGCGCTCGGTGTCGCAATTGACGGGCCTTTTCGGCATTCTTGCCCTGGTGCTCGCAGCTGTTGGTCTGTATGGCGTGACAGCTTACGGAGTGGAACGGCGTACCGGCGAAATCGGCGTGCGCATTGCGCTGGGAGCGAATCGTACGCAAGTGGTGGCGATGGTGCTGCGCGGTGCGTTTGTGCAGATTCTGATTGGGTTGGCCATCGGGATTCCGGTTTCGATTGGATGCGCGCGGCTTATTGCCTCGCAGTTGTACGAGGTAAAGGGATGGGATCCGGTGGCGCTGGGTGGTTCGGTAGCAGCATTGGCACTATGCGCGCTGGTGGCGAGCCTGGTGCCCGCACGTCGGGCGGCGACCATTAATCCGGTGCGGGCGCTGCGGGTGGAGTAGCTCGTTTCCGCTGCGACCGGCGTTTCCTGTTGCAGCGGATCCCAGGTCTCAAAATCGAGACCCTTCGGCTTCGCTCAGGCAGGCCCTGGGGCACCCAGTGTTGAGTATGATATGCCTCTCGCATTGGGATCCGTTGATGTACGAACGATTTGCTACTCGCCGCGCAGGGCTTGCATTGGATCGATCGACGCGGCGCGAATCGCGGGGAGTGTGGACGCTACGACCGTGAGCAGCAGGACACCGATTGCCGCGAGCGCAAGCACCGTCGGGTCAAACGGGCTTACGCCGAACAGCATTGATTTCAGAAGCCGTGAAGCGGCTACGGCTCCACCTAATCCGATGACGCATCCGATTAGGGCTAATTTCGCACCGGACTCCAGCACAAGGCGCACGATTGCTGAACGTTGTGATCCGAGAGTCATGCGGATCGCCATCTCCTGCACGCGCGATGCAACGGAGAATGCAATGACGCTGTAAATGCCGAGCACGGCGAGCAGCACCGCGGCAAACGCGAAGCTGGAAATCAACACGGTATTGAAGCGGCGCGATGCCTCCGATTCCGACACCACTTGTTCCATGGTTTGTACCTGGGTCAAGGGGAGCAGGGGATCGAGGGAGCGCACGGTGGAGCGCAGCGCATTCTCCATTTGTTCGGGCGGAAGGGCTGAGCGCAGCACAATGTAGCCACCGCTGCCGTTGACGTCAGTGGGCGCGGCGAGTGAGCCGATCGCATCCTCTACCTGGTCGACCGGCATGTAGTACTGCTCGGTTGCGGGATTGTCGGGGGACAGTAGCTGCGTATCAGACACTTCGCCAACCACTGTCAACCACGGTGTTTGCATTTGCGCTGTGCCGATGCGAATCCGCTTGCCGATGGGATCCTGGTTCGGCCAGTAGTGCTGCGCAAACTTGTGATTCACGATCAGCACCAGTTGCGCGCCGGCATGATCAGCCTCGGTAAACGTGCGCCCGCGCAGCACTCGAACCCCCATCGCCGGGAAGAAGTTTCCCTCAACCTGCGAAACCGTTGCGAGGTTCATATTGGCGCCGGGAGGCGGCGTATAGCCATCCACCACGAAGGTCTGGTTGTTGCTTACGCCTTGCGACGGCAGCATGCTTGTGAGGCCAACGGCCTCCACTCCCGGGAGTTGGTTGAGCTTTAGGAGAAGTTCGCGGTTGAACGTATTTACCTGTGGCTGTTTCGAGTACTGCAGCTGAGGCAACGAGTACGCTGCAGTGGTCACATGCTGCGGGCTGAACCCGAGATCAACCGCGCGCATCTTGTTGAAACTGCGCAGGAGCAGACCAGACGTTGTAAGCAGCACCAAAGCGATCGCGATCTCTGCAACCACCAAAATCGACCGAAGCCATGCATGGCCGCCGCCTTCGCTGCCGGATCGTCCGCCTTCTTTGAGGTTACTGTTTACGTTGGTACGGATCGCGGCGAATGCGGGTGCGAGCGCACAAGCCAATCCGGTTATGACGGCTAGGCCCAGGGCAAACACAATCACTTGCCAACTCAGCGAAATCTCATTCACGCGTGGCAGGTTTTCCGGCAGCATGCTTTTGCCGACGCTCAACGCGACGCCTGCCAGGATCAGCCCCAGCACTCCGCCGCTCAGGCTGAGTACGAGGCTTTCGAGCACAGCTTGTCTGATCAGGGCAGATGCACGCGCGCCGAGCGCCAGCCGTACTGCCACTTCACGCTGGCGGCGGATAGCCCGCACGAGCATTAGTCCAGCAAGGTTGAAGCAGGCAATGAGGAGAACCACCGCCACAGCAAGAAACAGGATGCGGAGGAGAGAACGCGACTGCTGCACGGTGTCGCCCTGTAGCGGGCGCACAAGGGAATTGATGTGCAGGCTGGCCATTTCAGCCGGATAGCCGCGCATGATCTCCTGCGCCACACGGTTGGCATCGCTTTGTGCCTGTGCAGGTGAAATGCCGGGCTTGAGACGCCCGATCATTTGATAGCTCCAGTTACTGGCACTTCGCGTTGCAAGCTCATCAGGCCGGAAGCTCATGGGCACCCACAACTCTGTGCGATTCAACTGGCCGGGAACGAGAGGGAATTCGAAGCCGCGCGGCATTACGCCGATAACGATATATGGCTTTCGATCGAGGAGGACCTTGGCGCCGACGATCTGCGGGTCGGCGTGAAAGCGTGTGCGCCACGTGGCATTACTGAGAACCGCGACCTGTTGATGGTGCTCGTCCTCTTCGACGGTAAAGACGCGGCCAAGCTGCGGAGCAACTCCGAGCGCAGAGAAGATTCCGGCCGTAATGCGCGACGCATTTACCTGCGCGGGATCACCATTGCCTGAGAGCTCAAAGCCCGCGCCCTGGTATGCCCCCAAAGCCGTGAAAGCATGGGTATCGCGGGTGTAAGCAATGATATCGGGGACGGTGACGCCGACTTCATCGCCTCCCTGGCCGACGTCTACTCCTTGCAGATGATCAGAAAGCACCATTAAGCGATCAGACTCCGGGAAGGGAAGGGGCCTAAGCAGAACGCCCTCGACGATGGAGAAGATCGCGGTTGTTGCGCCGATTCCGAAGGCCAGCATCAGGACAGCCGTGAGCGCAAAACCTAACGATTTGCTCAATTGGCGGAGGGAAAATTTCAGATCGAATATGAGCTTTTGCATAGGTATCCTCAGGTCTTCGCGATAACTATTTCAGCACGCGCTGAACCAAACTATTCTGCGGATAATTCATAGAATCAATTAGATTTAGGAAGACGGAACAAGGTTGCGCGCCGTTCGAAAGCGGCCGCATGTGTCCGAATACGAACGGCGGCGACGCGGGGTTCCCGGAGGCACAAAGTCAAAGTCAGACGCGAACCCAGATCTTGTACCGGTATGTCACGACTCGCTCCTCGCCGGGATTTAGAGTCATCTCCCAGTTCAGACGGGACCTGGGATTATCGCTCTCAATTCCTTCTCCCAGTTGAATTGCCTTCCCCAGGTCGGACTGGAATTCTGCTTTGCCTCGCAAGGTCTTGCCGATCGACAAGCGTACTTCCTTACTTTTGTAGTTCTTTACCTTCAGTTTGCCCTCGACCGTGACCAGGTCATAGTTATATCCGCGGCGATGCGTGACCTCCTGCTGCCTTGCGACCTCGCGCTCTTCGTGGCTGGCTCGGATATCCGTCGCAATGGTGATCTTGAGAGTTGATGAAGCGCCTTTCGGCGTATAGGGCAGGACATCTTGTGAAACCGGTTTGTCGCCGGAGATGACCAGCGCGGGCGCGCTCGTCCAGGGAAACTTCGTGGAGTTCTTCAATCGGATCGCGTGCCACACACGATCTCCGCGATTCCCGTCCTGCGCATTCGGATTCGGGGCAACCACATTTCCGAATCCATCGACGCGAGGTTGATCCTCCACCTCCCAGTCATAAAGATGTTCGAAGGTCACATTTCCGGAAAAGACGTTGTAGCTGGCGCGTTCTCCCTTTGCCAACGTGACGTCGGAGCGGGTGTAGAGAAAGAGATCTTCCTCCGGTGCGCCCGACAACTGATCGACAGAAGTGGCGAGGGAAATTGAAGGCATCGAAGCCTTCTCGTCAAACGAAACGTATTGTCCTTGAATGGCGTTTGAAAGCGCGCCGAATTCTCTCTTGCGGCTGTCATCCCGTTCTGCGTCCTTCATGAAATCCACCAAAGACTGTTGAAGGCTCATCGGCGAGAGCGTATCGGCATACGCGAAATTGGGAGCGCCAACCACGAAGAACAACTCCGCATTTTGAATGTCTTCGGCGTCGTTGGTCACGACAGCCTGCATGTTGATCTGGGCATTTGTGTCATCGACAAGTGAAATGAGATACGAAGGGGTCCAGCCGAGACCGTGTTCCAGGTATCCCATCGTGATCTTTTCTTTTGCAGAACTACCTTTCACCTTCAAGCGCAGGGCCTGGCCAGGCCGCTCCACGGTCTCGCGCAGAATTGCGTCTTCGGGCAGGCTTGCGTTTGAGATTCCCCCCAGCGGAAAGGCGAGGAGTTTCTTGTCGACTCTGAGCAGAAGATAGTCGGTTCGAGCCCTGGCGTCGCGCGGATGAATCGGGCGCGGGAGAAGCTGGTGAAGCGGAACGGTCCGAATCTCTCAGACCCACAACTTCCCCGGTGTATTCCTTCATTTGATAGGTGATCGTCACTGTTTTGCCCGCGTTGGCCTGGAGAATGTCTCCGATGGATGGGAGGGTTCGCTCGCCTGAAATCCTATAGCGATATGCCACCAATTCATCGATTCGCGACTCTGGTGTCCCCGGCGTCAGCCAAAGTGTGCCGAGAGTTGCATTGGGGATGGGAGCTATCCGGCCGGTTCCAGAGGAGAGTGGAATTTCACCTTGCCGGATTACGAAAGCCAGGCCGTTTTTGAATGCTGCTATGGCGACGGTTTTTGGCAACGGACTTGGAGCGCCCGCATTTTCTCCAGCAAACAGAGCAACGGAAGGCACCGAGAAAGCAGCAGAAAAATCGCGAGACGACGGGACTGAGACGCATGGTTCGTCCTCCAGGAATCTTCGAAATGGAGGCTCTGCTTCAAGCCCATTTCGATGGCTTTATTCCTGGAACGAGCCGTGCCGGATTTCTTGCATTTATCTTTGAGGCGCCTGTCGGGTCACTGCTTCCTGGTAGCTGGTCCCGGCCATCAATCCCACTCTTTCCACAGAGCCACGCCGCCGAGCAGTCCGGCCTCGTTCGAAACAATCTCGATGTTTTTGCCGGGCTTGAAATCGATTTTTTTGGCGTTGCCGCCGCCGAGGTAGAGGTGATCCCAGTTGAAGAGCTTGGCGGTTTGCTCGATCGCTTCCTGAAGCAGCTTGTTCCAACGCTTCTTCCCGTACTTGTCGAGGCCGCGGCGACCAAGGTAGTCCTCGTACTCGCGGTCTCTCTTCCAAGGGTGATGGCCGAGTTCAAGACCCGGGCACAAACGCCCATCTGTGAATAGCGATGAGCCCAGCCCTGTGCCAAGGGTGATCGCCAGTTCCACGCCGTTGCCCTTGATGCATCCATAGCCCTGTACTGAAGCGTCATTCGCCAGCCGCACCGGCTTCTTCCAAAGCTTCGCGAGTTCGTTCTCCAACGGAAACCCGTACCACATGGCATGAAGATTCGCCGCAGTATATGTGACACCTTTCTTGACTACGCCGGGAAAGCCGATCGAAACGCGATCGAAGTTAGGCAGCGTCTTGCGCAGTTCTTCAAGGCCTTTCAGCACTGCCCTTGGCGTGGGCACGGCGGGTGTTGCCACGCGTTGGCGTTCACTGACGGGATGGCCCTTGGCATCGAGCAACATCGCTTTCAGGCCTGAGCCGCCAATATCGATCGAGATGGTGATGGGGTTGGAGATTTTAGGCGAAGAAGCGCGGCCGTTTTTGGAGGACTTGATCTGTTGGGCTGTCATCAGCAGGAATTGTACTGAAAGACAGGGAGCAGGGAATAGGGAATAAAAGACGCCGGCTGGTACAAACCCTGTGATGCCTGTTACGCACAGAGGGTGCTGTGGGGCGACCGCTAAACTGAGAGTTGCTCCCGATGCCTGTCTATTGCGAAGTCGCGTTGCCTGTGCCGCTCGATCGCACCTTTACCTACTGCGCTGCGACGAGGGCGAGCAGGTGGCCCGCGGAGCTCGCGTGATTGCGCCGTTCCGCAATGAAAAGCTCATTGGCGTGGTGACAGCGACGAACGTGGCGGCTCCGACAGACTTTGAGGCAAAGTACGTTGAGGCGGTGCTCGATGACGAGCCGCTTCTGAGCGAACATCTTCTTGAACTGGCGGAGTGGATCGCCGGCTACTACCTTGCTCCGCTGGGCGAGGTGTTGCGCGGCATGTTGCCGCTGATGGCCGAAGTGCGGCGCATGGTCTACTACCGCATCACCGATCTTGGCCGGGATGTGCTGGCGGGGAGCTTGGATGGGGATGGGACAAGAACGGCTCAAACAGGTCTCAACGAAGGTGACGAGACCCTGCGGGGCACCCGCATCGCGGCGGGGAAAGCGTTCCGTTGAAGACATTGAATCGAACGCCGGGTCCTCGAGCGTCTGGCGTATGGCGAGCCCGTCAAAGTTTCTACGCTGCGGACCTCCACTGCAGCCACCCTGCCCGTGCTGGCCGGAATGATGCGCAAGAAATGGATTGCGCGCGAGACTGCAGCCACGGAGCGCGATGCGCGGCGAACGGAGCGTTTCGCTGTTTTGATTCCCGATACCCGCCTGCCTGCCTTGACGAAACTCCAGCAGGCCATTCTGGCGGAACTAGCGGCCAATGGTGGCGAACTGCCTCTGGCCGACTTGCGAAGCCGGATCTGCCGGCTTCCACTTTGCAGACACTTGTGCGGCGGGAACTGGTGCGCATTGAAGAGCGCACGGCGCCTTCCGTCTGGGCGGGATCGAGTCTTCGGCGGGGCCGCTCACGCTCAACGAACCGCAAATGGATGCGCTCGCCACTATCGTTTCTCACTTGGGGAAGTTCATCCTTTTTTACTTTACGGCAGTAACTGGTTCAGGGAAGACTGCCGTCTATCTTGAAGCGATGAGCGTGCGCTCGACCACGGCAATCGGCCATCCTGCTCGTGCCGGAGATCGGCCTCACTCCGCAGATGGTAGGCTTGCTGGATGCGGCATTCGGGCAACGTGTTGCGCTGCTGCACTCCGCGCTGACGCCAGAAGAGCGTACCGAACAATGGCGGCGCATCCATCGCGGAGAAGCACCCATCGTGGTCGGAACGCGCTCCGCGATTTTTGCTCCCGTGCAGAATCTTGGTTTGATTCTCGTCGACGAGGAGCACGACCAGAGCTACAAGCAGGAGGAAACGCCGCGCTATAACGCGCGCGATGTGGCGGTAATGCGCGCCAAGCTTGCCGGCGCCGTGGTGGTGATTGGTTCGGCGACGCCTTCGCTTGAGAGCTGGCAAAACTCGCTGCAAGGGCAAATATAGCGCATTGAAATTAGCGATCGCGTCAAGAACCGCCCGCTGCCCGAAGTTGAACTTATCGACATGCGGCGCGAGTTCAAGGAGTCGGGCCGCAGGATCAGCTCTTCTCACGTTCACTGGTAGACCAGACGACGGCCGGCTCTCGATCGCGGCGAGCAGGCGCTCATCCTGCTCAATCGTCGCGGCTATTCGTTTGCGGTGTTCTGCGCGCTTGTGCGGCGTCAAGCTCGAGTGCCACAACTGCGCCATCGCGCTGACGCACCACAAACCGATGCGGCGCGGATGATTGCCCGCGCAGGGTCAGCGGCTGGAGTGCCACTATTGCGGATTGCACAAGCACGGTCCCTCCGCGATGCCCCAACTGCGACAGCGAGCATCTCTACTATCTTGGGGCCGGCTCGCAGCAAGGCGAGGAACGGCTGGCGGAAATTTTTCCTGAGCGCGCATCGGGCGCATGGATCGCGACACCGTGCGCGGGCCGCACGATCTCGAACATCTGCTGGCGCGCCTGCATCAGGCGAGATCAATCTGCTGGTAGGCACGCAGATGATCGCCAAGGGCCACGATATTCACGGCGTCACGCTGGTCGGCGTCGTCGGATGCGATCACGCGTTATGTATGCCGGACTTTCGCGCCGCCGAGCGCGTTTTTCAACTGATGACGCAGGTCTCAGGGCGCGCGGGCCGAGGCGACCTGTCGGGCCGCGTCGTGGTGCAGACGTACTATCCTGACCACTACGCCATTGTGGCGGCAAGCACGCACGATTATGAAAGCTTTGCGGAGCGGGAGTTGAAGTACCGGCGCTGGATGCATTATCCGCCGTTCGGCGTGCTGGCCAATGTGCTGGTGCAATCAGAAAAGCTGGAAGAGGCTGCCGGTTGGTCAGCGGAGATCGGCAAGTGGTTTCAGAAATCAGCGCCCGAGGGTATACGCGTCCTTGGTCCTTGTACTGCTCCGATTGCACGCATCAAGAACGTGTATCGCTTTCATCTGATCCTGAAGGCCGGGTCGCGAAAGGCACTGAATGCTGGGCTGCGGGGGGCGCTTGCGCACGCCGATGAAGCCGGGATTCCTCGGCGCAATATGGTTGTTGATGTGGATGCACAGCGGCTGATGTGAATGTGTGCACCGGGAGCGCGGTTAGAAATACTCAATCGTCCGTTTTGTTTCGTCCGCCTGAGTCCTTGAATGTTCCGTCTGGGAGAGCGCGCGACGAACGCTTTTTCACTGTCCAGTTTTCGTAGGTGTCGTACTCGTAGGAGTAAACGGTCTCGGAACTCTGGGTTTCATCTGATGAAGAATCGCCGGTGCCGCTGGTTGTGGACTGCGACACTTCTTTCACTGCGTCCCCGTGCTCGTTGTAGCTGGTAGTGATCGAATCGTTGATGTGGTTGAAGGTATTGCGAGTCGTCGTGATCCTCCTTCCCAGTGCGTCGTAGGAATATTTTTCCGACCACATTTCCGAGCCGCCGAGAAACTGCACAAATTCATCGCGAATCTGCTGTGCGGTCAAGCCTTCGTCCTGCATACTTTTCTGTTGTTTTGCGGGTATGAGTGCCAGCGGATCATCCATCATCATCTTCTCTTCAATCACGCGTCCCTGCCCGTCGTAGACCCTGACAGCTCGACTCATCAGTACGCCATTCGCGTCGTGCAGCTGTACTTCGATGGGCCTATCGAATTCGTCGTAAAGGGTGATCGTGCTGCCCACATCCCAACTGCTTACCATGCTGCCCTGGTCATCGAAGAGATGCTGGATACTTCGTGATACGGCAGTTGTACCTTCGGGCAGATTGATTGGCTTGCTAATCGCGACCTTCGTTTTTCCTGCCGTTCGCATCGTAGTGGAATGCAATTGGATTTTTGGAGTCTTTGGAGTTGGTGATGCTCTGCAGTCGGCCCTGATCGTCGTAGTGGTAGATGACCTCTCCCACTGCATCACCTTTGTTGTTTTGCATCGTCTTTGCGAAGCAAGCTGGCCTGTTGCGGCTGTAGGTGTAACGCGTAACGGATTCGGTGCCGTCGAAGCCGTGGTCGCGCGACGATCCGCGAAAACGTGTCTCAGCGATGCGGCCGTCGCGGTCGTATTCGGTCTTGCTCCATGACTTGAATTCGGGAGAGAGCTTGCCATCCGCGTCGGTCCACGCCGGGTAGGTTCTCTCTTCTTCGACAACGGAGCGCACCTGGCCCACGCAGGCCGTTCTTTTCGCGATCGGAAAGCTGCGGGGAATGATCGGCGGTCATTGCGTTTTTGCTCCCTTCCTGACCGTACATTTTCCAGATTGGCCAGCAAGGCAGCGCAACCAATGCGAGAAACAGGACAAAACTGTGACGTGCTTTCAAGGAGGTGCCTCCTGACTGAGCTTGATGAGGCGAGAAGTGCGGCGAACAACAATATAGATCGGAATGCCGATTCTGGCGACATTGCCAATGCAGATATGCGCTATCGGTCGAGAGTTATCCCTTCCTCACTGCGGGGTTTGCTCGATGGAGGTAGAATCTTGCCGCGCATCGAGGTAGCCAGATGGAATACATCAACGCGTTTCGTGGAAAAGCGACGCAGCCGGGCGATGACGAACTCGCCACTGCACTTGGCTCCAGTGCAAAGCTCTGGAACGGATTTATTCAGTGGATGGCAGAGGAAGAGGGAGTCGCAGGGCAGGAGTGGAAGGGAATCTGCGTCAACAAATATGGCTGGAGCCTGCGCCTGAAACAGAAGAGCCGCAATATCGTGTATCTCGGTCCAGGCGAGGGATGCTTTATGGTGTCGTTCGTACTTAGCGATAAAGCGTTGAAAGCCGCGAAGGAATCGCACCTGCCCAAGGCCGTAGCCGATGCATTGGACGCCGCGCCGCGGTATCCGGAGGGGAACGGATTGCGGCTAATCGTCCATCGCGCCAGCGATCTTGCGCCGATCCGCAAAATCGCGGCGATAAAGCTCCTCAATTGAGTTCCTGCTTGGCTCGCGAAAATCGCGGATCGACACGGAATGACACGAGTCGTGTGCGGGAATCTCTGCCTGGACGAAGTCGCGCCGGAGCGCTTACTTCTCCGCTGATTGAGCGGCCGGAGCCCCTTCGGTCAATGTATGCAGTTCTTTGCCCGGCTTGAAGCGCACCGCTTTCCCTGGGGTGATGCTGACCTCAGTGCCGGTACGGGGATTGCGGCCGATGCCGGTTTTGCGGGCGCGAACGCTGAATACGCCAAACCCGCGCAACTCAATGCGTTCACCTGCTGCCAGGGCTTCTTTCAAGCCTTCAAACACAGTGTCGACTGCCGCTTCGGCCTTGGTGCGGGGCAGGCCTGTGCGCTCGATCACATGGTGCACGATGTCTTGTTTAATCAAAGCGGTCACCTCGCTAGCGCGACTGTTCTTGACAGTACCACGCCCTACCGGACTGATGGTACAGCCTTTGGCGCGTTTGTGGAACCACGCGGCTGAGGATTTTTACACAATGTGACGAGGAATACCGCGCAGATCCGGTCATTTGAGGTGGGCTGGATCACGATTTGACTCGAAATGGCCTTCAGAGACGGCGAAAAGCTCGTCCTTTGTGACTTTGGAGATGGGGAACGGCACTTTACTCGAAGCTAAAGGCTATACGAAACAGTGACTTTGCCGGATACTGTTATTTCAAGGTAATCAGCACCACGGTGCCATCGGTAACAACCCTTTGGCAAAGTGCAACAAAAGATGAGGGATACAGCTTTCCTGAGCCTCAGGCGCGAGTCTGGAAGAAGCATGTGAACCCAGGGAAGTCTCAGAACCCCTCGCTCGTTGAACGTAGGCAAGGAGAGGCTCGATGTCCGCGATGTACAGCTTGGAACCAATCCGAATCGGTGTCGTTGCGAATGAACCGATGCGGCTCGAAGGCCTCACCAGCATTTTTGAAAACCATGCAAAGCCAGGAGAAACGCCGCTGCTGCCCATCGTGGGTACGCTCGAAGAACATCTGGACAATGAATCGATTGAATATGTGTTGATTGACTGGAGCAGTTCTTCAAAAAAGCTTGGTGTTCTGGAAGGCATTCGGCGCAAGCGCCCCAATCTGCGCATGGTGGTCATCGGTCCCGACAGCAATGAACAGGTCATGATGGACACAATCATTGCCGGAGCCCGCGCCTATCTTGATACTGGCGCTGGTCCGCGCCTGGTACGCGAGGCTCTCGACGTCGTCATTTCCGGATCGATCTGGGCTCCACGCAAGTTGTTGTCGAAACTCATCGACCGCTTGCTTTCCGGCGAGGATGCCAGTGTGACCAGTCCGCGACCGCACCTTACCGCGCGCGAGGAACAGGTTTTGCAGTTGCTGCTGTTGGCTCGCTCGAATCGCGAGATAGCTGAGGAACTGGGCATTGAGGAGCGCACCGTCAAGGCGCATGTTGGCAAGCTCATGCGCAAAGTGGGAGCTGAGAACCGGATTGAACTTTCCATGCGCGCCCTGCACGGATCGTACAGACCGTCTCCGGTTTCAATGCACGCGCCAGAAGCCGTCAGCGCCTGATTGGGCGAGGCATCTCTCATTAGTAACCAGAAAATTACCTGAATGCTGATTACTAAGAATCTAAAACCTTAGTACTCTTGTGCGATATCGGTACATTACTAATAATCACACCAGAAACAACGCAGATCTGGGGAAGGAGTTCCCAGGCACCATGAAACCATGAGGCCTGTGAACTCCTCTTTTTTTGCTGTGGCCGATCGCGCCGTGACTCCTCTATACCAGTCCCGCCAACCGATTTGAGCTGGTCGATTTTTCCGGGTTCTTCAAATCTGAAATTACAGCGTAATTTTCGGGATACGGCTGAAGCGATTTTCGGCCTCTCTGTGCATTGTGCGCCTCTAAGGATGCTGTAGGCTGAACGGGATGTTGTTGCACACTAGTGTTCCCTAATGCCGAACCCCAGACGGTTCTTGCGCGACTTTGGTCGCATATTGCTGTCCTAAGAGTCAGCACTCTATAAGCCGCGCGACCCGAAGTGCGCGGAAAACCGAAAGGATTCCCCGGAATGAAAAGATTTATAGCTTCGCTCTGTCTTTGTTTAGTGATTTCCGGCGTGGCCAATGCAGCCTCGTCGAAAGCAGATCTTCAAGATCGGATTGATGCCGCGAAGACAGTGCTCGACCAGATCATGCAGGCAAAGGACAGTACGATTCCCCGGAACATTATTCAGTCGGCCACCTGCGTTGGCGTGGTTCCCAGCATGATCAAGGGTGCATTCGTATTCGGTGCTCAATATGGACAGGGGGTGGTCACATGCCGGACTGGACACGGATGGAGTGCTCCTGTATTTCTTCGCATGGCGGGCGGTTCGTGGGGACTTCAGTTTGGCGGTCAAGCCACCGACTTGATTCTTGTGGCCGTGAATGATCGCGGATTCCAGGACCTGTTGAAGAACAAGTTCAAGATTGGTGGCGACGCTTCGGCTGCGGCGGGCCCGGTGGGACGTGCCGGACAAGCCTCGACAGACTGGAAGATGAACGCGGAGCTGCTTAGTTACTCTCGCAATAAGGGTCTGTTCGCAGGAATCAGCCTCGATGGCACTAGCGTTTCGCAGAACAAGGACGATACCGAAATCTACTATGGAGCGCCGCAGGATTTTCAAAATGTGCTGAAGGGCAACGTGGCTGTTCCCGCCGGAGCCGTCGAGTTTGTGCGCGCCGTTGCGCACTACTTCTCCCAGAGCAAGTAAGACAAATACCGTTGAGTCTCATCGACCAGGGGCGGCCTGACCATGGGCTGCCCCTTTACATTTGGATTCTTCGCAACAATCTGCTTCCGACAAATCTCTTCCCAATGCCCTACACTTGTTTTTGCCTCGAACGATGCAGCAAACTCTTGAGTTCTGGCTGGTGGTTGCGGTTGCACGCACCCTTGGATGGATGCCGCGCTGGCTGGCACGTCTTCTCGCGGGCGCTCTGGCCTGGGCTGTGTATCGCGTCATGGGACGTCTGCGGCGCGTGGGCGAGCGCAACCTTTCGCTAGCACTACCCGAGTTGACGCCTGAAGCCCGCAGAGATGTGCTCCGGTCACTCTATCGCCACCTGGGCTGGCATCTTGTCGAGTTTTGCCGGATGCCCCACTACACGCGAGAGAACACGCAGCGATTCATGCGCACTGACGGCCTGGAGCACTTCCTGGCTGCCGAAGCGCTGGGCAGGGGAGTGCTGGTTCTAACCGGGCACCTCGGCGCATGGGAACTTTCCAGCTTCTACCACTCGCTGATGGGACATCCCATGGGGATGGTGATTCGGCGACTCGACAATCGCAAGCTCGACGAATTCGTCAACCGCATTCGCTGCTTGCATGGCAATCGCGTATTGCATAAAGACGATTTTGCGCGGGGCCTGCTGACGGCGATGCACGAGGGCGGCGCCGTCGGCATCCTGATGGACACCAACATGACGCCGCCGCAGGGCGAATTTGTGAAGTTCTTCGGCATCACGGCATGCACGGCGTCAGGCCTGGCGCGCGTGGCGCTTAAAACGGGCGCTGCCGTTGTGCCGGGCTTCATGTTGTGGGAACCTGCGGAGAAGAAATATGTTCTTCGCTTCGGCCCGCAGTTGCACTTTAGCGAGACTGCCGATGGCGAAGCCGACGTGCTTGCCGCGACACAGAAATGCAACGACGTGCTCGAGTCGTGGATTCGGCGCTATCCGGATCAGTGGCTCTGGATTCATCGGCGCTGGAAGACCCGTCCACCGGGCGAATCACCACTGTACTGACGTCTCAGCCCTTGGCGCCGGGTCTTGCGGCAGTTTGCTTTTCTACGTCAGACAACATCTGTTCGACTTTGTCTTTGGATTCGTAGGTGGGATTGGCAGCAAGGAGCTTTTTCCATTCGGCAATTGCGCCCGCGCTGTCGTGCTTTCCCTGCCACTTTACGAGTCCAAGATTGAATAGCGTGTTGGGATTGGTCGGCGCATAGGTCAGCGCCTTGTTGAATTCCGCGATCGCGGTGTCAGCGTTGCCCATGTACCAATATGCGGTTGCCATGTCGGTTCGCACAGCCGCGTCAGAGGGTTTGATCTGAAGTTCGCGACCGTAGTAGTCGATGGCGACGGAATACTGCTGGGCGTCGTAGTACAGGTTGCCAATGCTGGTAAGGAGGTCAAGGTTCCTTGGATCGGCTTTGAGCTTTGCAATCATCGGAGCAGCCTGGTTGTCGGCCACAGCTTTCAAATGATCAGGACCCGGCGCCTGGGTTACGGGGGCTGCGGCTGGTGAGACTTTTGCGCTATCTGGTTGTGCGGTGAGGCGCGCTCCACGCACGGCCCAGCCGCCGGCAATTCCGGCCATGAGACAGACAGCCATCAGGACGAGTGCCCACTGGGTGGTCCACTGCTCTCGAGGAGAGTTATTCGTGATCATCGTTCCTCCGCGCTGTCTCGATTCCGTTCTGATCTCCCATCATGGTCATTACGGCGGCCATGAGTTTCACTACCGTCGCTTTGCGCTCCGGACTCAACTGCGGGTTTGTCTTTAGCAAGCGCTGCCACGCAGCCAGTGCGCCCTTCGGGTCGCCCTTGCCTTGCAGCTTGATCATGCCCAGGTCGAAGAGTGCATTCGCGTCTTTCGGGTCAAAGGCCAGGGCTTGATTTAACTGCTTGATCGCGCCCTCGACATCGCCATTGCGATAGAGGCTCGAAGCCAGCTTGGTGCGAACGGCGACATTCCTGGGATCGGTGTCCAATGCGCGGGTGTAGTAGTCAGCTGCTTCCTTGAATCGGTGGGTGGTGTGATAAATGGCTCCCACCTGTACCAGAAGCGAGCTGTCATTTGGATTGCTCTTCAGCTTTTCGAGCAGTGGTGCTGCCTGCTTGTCGGCCATCTGTCTCATCTCGTCGAGGCTGGGACGATGTCCCGAGAACTTTGCGCCTGCAGGCACTCGTCGGCGCGGTTGCATGAGCAACGCTCTTTGGCGATGGCGCAGCGAGTTGTGAACCGCGCATCAGGTATCCGATGCCAAGGCCGACTGCCAGGCAGAACGCTGCCATGGCGTAGACCTGAGCAGCCCGCAAGGTTGGTATCGCTGGCACCGGTGCGGTTGATTTGTCTGTCATGCCGTGAACTCCCAATGCGAGAAAGACTCAAGAATGCCGCTTCAAAAAAACAGTTGCAGAGCAGCGAAACAATCTGTAAAAACGTTCCCCGCTGAACACGTGATCGCTGGCGTTGGCGCGCTGCATATCTTTGCAATCGCGCGGCCAATATCAGTAGAGCAAGCGAGCTCACATGAAGACGTGATGTGCATCACTGGACTGTGCGCGATTCATTAGTAATGTCCATAGGTAGATCACAGACTTAGGCATGCTGAATGCACGAATTGTGATGACTGTCACGAATGACTTGGGGTTTTTCACCAATGGACTGTGGGAGAACGCCCCATCGACTCGGACAAATTCTGGGGCGGTTACATGATTTGTTTCTTGCAGGAGATGTACAGACCGCTTCTCGACAGTGAACTACGCGTGATGTCCGAAATCCGCACAGGTATCAAAGCAACGGCACGAGGCGTGCTGATTCGGAAGGCTGGCTGGACTGGAAACGAGACAAGCATCGTCGATGTAAAGGTTCCGGCGAGTTGTAAGGAGTGCGCACTAGGAGGCTCCATCCAATGAAGAAAATTCTTCTAATTGCTCTTTTGTTTCTGGCAGCCGCGGGAATCGCGTCCGCACAGATTTATACGCCGACGACAGACGTCCTAGGCGCCCACCTTAACTACGGTCGCGGTTGCGCGGCCTGCCACGCACCGCACAGCGGCGTTTACGGAAACGGCAACGCCGGAGCAGCGGATCCAACTTCGGGAAATATTGCTCTGTGGGGCGAAGACGTTTCGTCACTCTACGGAAAAACCATCACAACGGGTCAAAGCGAGCACGGCAGTTATGTTGAAGTTCTGCCGACAGCGATCACTGCCGGAACTCCCGATGTAGCGGGTGTGCTCATGTGCCTCAGTTGCCACGATGGCAACTATGCCACGGGCGCGATGATGCAGAACAAGGTCTATGAGACGCTGCCAGCGTCTTATGGCACCAAGAACGCGATTCCGACACTGATGGGAAATGACGGAACCACAACGGGGAATTACCTCAACGATCACCCGGTGGGCCTGAATGCGGTAATGGGCTGCGGCGGCACCTATGACTGGGATTGCACAATCGACGGCACCGGAAAGGTCCTGATGACGGGACCTAACTCCGCCAAGTTCGTCACGAACTACGGGTTCTTTGTCAGCCCGAAGGCCTACAACAACCAACCCACAGTTATGTGCACGACCTGCCATAACCAGCACCTGATGAACGTGGTCAAGGTAAAGACCGGCGCAACCACTGGTCTGCCGAGCGGAACCTACGCGACCATGTTCTTCATCCGCGCACCTTATAACCCGGCCAGCGGAACCGCAGGCAGCAACCAGACAGCGCAGTTCTGCCGCCAGTGCCATGGTGGCGAAGCGAACGAAATGAACGGCAGCACAGCAATTACTACTTTCTAAATTCTTTATGCATCAGGGGAGGGAGTATCTTTCCCTCCCCTTCCTTTTAAGCGGGGGTCAACTAAATGCGGTACAAGATTTTTATTCTTCCTTATCTTCTTCTGGGTATCGGTGCGGCTATTGCCCAGGTGTCATCACATGCTCCCACCGTATTCACCAATACTCCAGCGCAAAGTGCTGCAAAGCCTGCTCAATCGACCGCAACCAACAAGCCGGTCGCACGCGTGAACAGCGCGGTCCTTACCGACGCAGACCTGGTGCGGGAGGAGTACGCGATCTTCCCGTATGCCAAGCAGCATAACGGGATTCCGAAAGAGTTTGAAAAGCAGATCCGCGATGGCGCTTTGAAGATGATCATCTTCGAAGAATTGGTCTATCAGGAGGCGTTGCGAGAGAAGGTGACGGTATCGGCCGTCAAACTTCAGCATGCCGAAGCGGAATTTCGCAAGCAGTTCGCGACGCCGGAACAGTACAACGCGTTTCTGAAGAGCGATTTCAATGGCTCACATCAGTTACTGCAGCAAAAGATTCAGCGTTCGCTGTTGATTGAAGCGTATTTGAAGGTACAAGTCGACGACAAATGCGTGATCTCCACGGCGGAAGCCAGGGCCTACTACGACAAGAATCCGGCTCGCTTTCATCATCCGGAGACATTCACATTTCAGACAATCTCCATCCTGCCTCCGGCGAATGCAACCGCCCCGCAGTTGAAGGAAGCGCGCACGCGTGCCGAGAGCGCACTGCGCCAGGCGAAGGCCACGAAGACGGCGGAGCAATTTGGGCTGCTTGCGGAGAAGATCTCCGATGACGACTACCGGGTAATGATGGGCCAGCACAAGCCAATGCCCGTGGATGAAATGGCGCCCCAGGTGGTAAAGGCACTTCAGGCAATGCACCCGAACGATATGAGTGACCTGATCCAGGTGGAGCAGGCGTACACCATCGTGCGACTGCAGGCGCACACGCCGGCGGGTCAGGCGAAATTCGAAGACGTAAAGGCGCAATTGCAGAAAGAACTGCAGGAAAAAAAGCAGAACCAGCTTCGTGCTTCGCTGGACCAGAAACTGCGCAAGAACGCAAAGATCGAGGAATTGTAACGAGTGAAAGGAGCCTGGTTCAGGTTTTGACCGGGAAGGGCAAGTGAATTTGGAAACTCGGTGGGGATCCAAGAAAGTGGATCCACACCGGAGAACTAAGGATGGCATTGAGTGGTTCGGTCTATACGATTTGCGCGGCTGGTAACTGCGGGGCTTCTGCTGTCGGCGATTCCTGCGAGCGCACAAATCCGGTTCGGTGAGACGAGCACGAGCGCGACCGGGACGATTTCCTCGGGCTATACGGCAACTTACGGGAATATGACTCCATCAGCCCACGGGTGGACCGTGGGAGGGGTTGCAGATTTCACTGGGTCTTTTCACAGTCCGAATTTTCTCTCCTATAACATCTCGCCGTATCTGAATCAATCGCGGGCCAATTCGAATTTTCAGTCCACTTCCAATGCCAGCGGAGTCAACGTCAGCGCAAATATTTTTTCTGGCAGCAAGTTCCCTGGCTCGGTCACGTATTCAAAGGCCTACAACAGCGAGGGGAACTATGCTGTTCCGGGACTTGCGAACTATGTGACTCACGGAGACAGCGATACGTTCGGCATTAACTGGAGCGAAAATATCCCCGATGCGCCCAGCTTTTCTGCGGGTTTTCAATCGGGGAGCAGTCGAGTATTCGGTGTATGGGGCAAACAATGAAGGCAGGAACTCTTTTCATTCCCTTAATCTTCATTCAGGTTATCGATGGGAAGGCTTCAACATGGGGGCCTACTACACGACTGGCGGGGGGAAATCCGAGATTCCGCCAGTGGTGACCGGTGCTCCATTGGAGATAAACTCCGACAACGCCGCGTACGGTTTCAATGTGTCGCACCTGCTTCCCTTGCAGGGCAATTTTTCGGGGGGTATCAACCGATCCACGTGGAACACCGATTATCTTGGCATCACATCCACCGGAGCCATTGACATCGTGAATGCAAACGCCGGAGTACATCCGGGCGAAAAGCTGACGATCACGGGAACGCTGAACTACTCAGATAACCTTGCGGGGCAGATCGCGGAAGCGATCATCTCGGCGGGGGGTACTATTCCGGGGCTGAACCAGAACCAATCCTCCAATTCCCTGGACCTGATGGCAGTGGCCACGTACACGCCGCTCGTGAATCTGCAGACTTCAGGCTTCTTTGAGCGCCGCACCCAAAGTTTTCTTGGGCAGGATTACGGCGTTAGATCCTACGGGGGAGGCGGTACCTACTCGCACGAGCTCCTGAATGGCACCATCAATTCGTCTGGGAGTTTGAGCGCAAATTCGTCGGAGCAGAATGGCCAGGACACCCTAGGTTTTTCAGCAGCGGAGAACTTCTCTGACCAGGTTTTTGGATGGCACGTGAACGAGTCGTTCAGTTATGCGCAGAATGCACAGACTCTTCTCGTCACGTATATGAATTCGTACTACAACTATTCGGGCAACATCAGCCGAAACTGGGGACTGTTCAATCTCAGCGCTGGAGCGGGCGGTTCGCGGTCCGCTTTGACCGATCAGGCCGGTGCGACGAGCAGCAGTGAGACTTATAACGGCTCGATGGGTTATGGAGCGCTGATTACCGCCACCGGCAGCTACTCCAGAGCCGACGGCCAGGCGTTGGTTACCGGCGCGGGTCTCATTGGCTTGCCGGTGCCATTGCCAGTCGTGCCGTCCGACCTGGTGAGTCTCTTTGGTGGCGAGAGCTATTCCGTCGGCATGTCAAGCGCGCCCACGAAGAAGTTGGTGATCGGAGCAACTTACGCGAAATCGTCGAGCAATACTTCCAGCATTGGCATCACAACTTCAAACCAGAACAGCCAATACAACGCTCTTCTTCAATACCAGGTTCGCAAGTTGAACTTCATCAGCGGCTATGCTCGGCTGGAGCAGGGCTTCAGCACCACAGGTTTGCAGCCTGAAGTGATTTCGTCGTACTACATGGGGATCTCCCGTTGGTTCAACTTCTTCTAATGCGAGGGCGGTGGTATCGGCGCGGCGCGGCCCTGATGCTGATTTGCGCAGCCATGCTGCCTGGCGCAGCTTGGGCGGGTTCCAAGTCCAAGGTTCCCGCTACGCAAGATGTCTGGGAGATGTCGCTTGATGGCGGCAGAAGACTCACATGGGAGCGTAGTTTCACTTCCGAATCCGAGGTGAAGCCGAACCGGGGTTTCTGGAACAAACTGGTAGATGTTGTTGCCGGAGCTCCCGATTTTCGTTTTCTTGTGCGCCCATACAGCGTCATTGCTGATTCGCGAGGCCGCATCATCGTGACTGACCCAGGCGCTTCGGGCGTGCACATCTTTGATTTCGCGCAGCGCAAGTACAAGTTCATTGAGCGCAAGGAAAAGAGCAAGGACGCGATGAAAACGCCGCAGTGCGTCGCGGTGGATGACAAGGACAATATCTATGTAACCGACTCGGAGGCGGGCAAGATCTTTGTCTTTGAACCAAGCGGGAAGTACAGCCGTGCGATCGGCAGCCTGAAGGGAGGGGAAGGATATTTCAAGCGACCCACCGGAATTGCCGTAGACTCGACGGAACAGCGAATTTATGTAACGGATACGCTTCGTGACCAGGTGTTTGTGCTCGATATGCAGGGCAATGTCGTGCGGACGATCGGGAAAACAGGGAATGGCGAAGGCGAATTCAATTTGCCGACTGAGCTGCGCTTGAGCGGACAGAATCTGATGGTGGTGGATGCGATGAACTTCCGAGTGCAGGTGTTTGACCATACCGGAAAATTCCAGTTCGTCATCGGAAAGGCAGGTGACTCCACCGGGGCCATGTTCCGGCCAAAGGCGGTGAGTGTCGACTCGGAAGGCGACCTCTACGTTGTGGACTCGTTGTGGGGTGTAGTGCAGGTTTTCAATCGGCAGGGAGAATTACTCTACTACTTTGGCGCAAAGGGTACGCACGCAGGCGAGTTTCAGCTCCCATCGGGATTGTTCATCGATCATGGCGACAAGGTTTTCGTGGTGGATTCGTTCAATCGGCGGATCCAGGTGTTTCAGTATGTTGGTGTAAAGAGTCCGGTCGCGGGGGCAGCGAAGTGAGAATCGGGATACTGCTTGCCGCGATGACAATTCTAATTTCCGGAAGAGCTACACAGGCGCAGATTGCAGGCGATGCAATGGGCGTGCATAATCTGCAGCCGGGAAGCCAATCGCCGGTAACAGGCGCACGGGGTGACTCCTGCGCGTACTGCCATGCTCCGCACTCGGGACTGAATGTCGGTCTCTGGAACCAGAAGCTCACCACTCAGATTTACTCAACATACAACAGCAGTACGGCGAAGAATAAAGACACACAGCCAGCACTTGGCAACGTCAGCAATCAATGCCTGAGCTGCCACGATGGCACGGTTGCTGTTGGAGCCACGGTGGCGTATGGCCAGGTGACGACGCGCGGATCGATGCTTTCCTCAGATGTGTTCGGCAGCAACATGCAGTCTTCGCATCCATTCAGTCTCGCGCTGCCGCTACAGGACAACATTACCCTGGCTGCTTCGCTGGCGGCGAGCGGCACGACGGCCGATCCGACTGGAGCGGTGAGGCTGATCAAGGGAAACGTGGAATGCACTTCGTGCCACAATCCGCATGTTCAGGCAAAGGATCCAGTTTCGCTCAACTTTCTGGTGAAGGATAGCTCGAATGGCCAACTTTGCCTTGCCTGCCATGACCCCAGCCGAACGTCGAGCGGCCAGACGAATCCGCTGGCCGATTGGTCAACCAGCGCGCACGCTCTCTCTACGAGCAAGATTTCACCGCAGGCACTGCTGGGAAGCTATCCCACGGTTGCGGCCGATGGATGCATCTCGTGCCATGCGCCGCACAATGCGAGCGGCCCAGCACGTCTGCTGCGCGGACAGAACGAGCAGGATTGCATTGCTTGCCACAACGGAGGAACGAATGTTTCGCCCATGCCGGTTTACGCCGACGTGTTTCTAGAGTACGCAACGCCCAAGGTTGGGCATCCATTTCCGGCATCTACCAATCCGCACGATGCTACGGAAGGCGCATTGCTCAATAACAATCGACATGCAACGTGCGTGGACTGTCACAACGCGCATGGATCGGAGCCGGTTGGGGTTTTTCCTCCCGCACCGCAGCTTCGCTTCTCCCAGAAGAATATTCTCGGCATCAGTGCGAGCGACGGGACCACGGTGCTGACGCCGGCAGTAAATCAGTATGAGAATTGCCTGCGTTGTCACGGAACCAGCTCGGCGAAGCAGGTGCTGCCTATTTATGGGTATTTCCCGGTACGCGCGGTTTCGGGAGGCGATCCGCTGAACCTGATTCCGCAGTTTGCGGTATCGGCAACGTCTAGTCATCCGGTGATGCATACCAGGAGCAGCGCATTCGCGCAGCCCAGCCTGCTGACGAACATGCTTAACCTGGATGGAATTACGCCAGGCCGCGCGATGGGAGCGCAGATTCTTTGCACGGATTGCCACAACAGCGACGATAATCGCGAGTTTGGGGGAACGGGTGCAAACGGGCCTCACGGTTCCCGGTGGACGCACATTCTCGAGCGTCGATATGAATTCAGCCAGGCAGTCTTGCCGGGCCAGGCGATCTCAAATCTCTTTCCGAACCCCGATCTCAGCGTGAATGGCCCCTATGCGTTGTGCGCGAAATGCCATGATATTGCCAACCAGATCGTGAAGAACACGAGTTGGAATCACCACGGCGATCACGTCAACGCAGGAGTGAGTTGTTCCACGTGCCATACCGCCCACGGAATGGGTGCCGCAAGCGCCACGATCAGTGGTGAGCGGCTTGTGAACTTCGATTCGAACGTCGTGGCGCCGAATGGAGGTTTGCCGGTTTCCTACAGCCGTGCGACCAACAGCTGCACGCTAGTCTGTCACCAGGTTGCCCACAATCCCGACGGTACGATTGCGGCAGCCGCCGTGCGCAGGGCTCCCGGCGTGAACCGCTAGAATACGGTGCCGGCGGTGCTGCCGTTCATCTCGTTTGATTTGTCGGCGTGGCATTGACGGCAGAACTGCGCTGTCTGATTTGACATCGGGTTGGTGTCGTTCGGATTGTAGGGCGCGCGCAGGAAGAACGTGGTCGCGTAGGTTCCAGGAGGCAAACCGGAATTCGAGTTGCGGCCGATTGTGACCACATTCATCGAATGCGGCTCATGGCATGTAGTGCAAACGACAACCGCCTTGTTGTTGTAGACGCCGGGCTTTACGAAATAGCCGTAACTGGTGACGAACCGGCTCGAGGCCAGGCCTCTCATGCTGATGACGCCGTTTGCTTCGGTGCAATCCCAGCCGGAAGCTCCTCCGCAATTGACGGCGGCGCTCAATCCCATTGGATGCGCGCTCATGTAGCTTCCGGCACCGCTATCGGTCATCAGTGTGGGGATGGCGTTGCGGTTTCCATATGTCGTTGGAAGATTCTCATATACCTTGTTCTTCATCATGGCTGCCGGGGCTATGTTTCCGTCGTGGCAGCCGAGGCATGTGAGCATGCCGGCAACGTCGGGCGTGTTGGCGGACATGCTTGTCGGTAGGACTTCAACGTATTTGCCGCCGCCTGTGGTGATGGTTTTGCCATAGAGAGCGCTGACATCCTCGCCCCACAGCATCGTATTGCCTGAACCACCAGTCGAGGTCTTCCCGTTGCCGGCGGTGCCGCTATGCGGAGCATGGCAGGCTGTGCAGCCGCGGCCGTAGTTGAGATGCGCACCGAGAACATCAGTGCTTGGCTGCGTAATCTGCGCCATTGCGAAGCTTGCAAATGCGAGCAGCACTAGGAGAACGAGAAGAATCCGCTTCATGGAACAAGGCCTCACTTTGCTTTGTTCCGTTCATCGACTGAATTCTGATGGAGCTTGAGCGGCTTTGTTCCGGCGCAGTGACGGTTTCAGATTTCTTCTTCGGCAGGACCATGCTGAATTTCTTCAGCTTGTAGCGCAGGGTGTCGCGGCAATCAGATGGCGTGTCTCGTTCGTAATGCACGCGCACCGCTTTCCGGAAGCGTCAGTTGTTAACGATCGATGAAGAAGTCAACGAGAGGAAGAATGCTTTCTTGCGATCACGCAGCGGCGGAATAAAGATTGCGGTAATGGCCAGGCGATAGTACAGATCCTGGCGGAACTCGCCTTCGCGCGCGCCTTTGCCTTGCCCGTCTCCATCCGTGAATATGCAAGGGATGCACCAGAGGAGTGTTGGAAATATTGCATTGAAAAGACTTAATACGAGAATCCTTCATAAGGATGGGCGACTGATCTGGGCTGAATCGCGCAACCGGAGGCGGAGCGCGGGGATTTGACGCATTTGGCAGAAGCGGCCACTGGGGACAGGGCAGTGAGCGAGCTCACAGGAGGGTGGGGATTTGGCTGAAATGGGTGAGGAAGAACGCCCATGCTGTGTTTTAAATCACAGTCATGCGTCTCGTTTCCATTTGTAATCGAACCAGCGAACTTGCTGATGTGGAGAATGTTGGGCGCAGTTTGAAATGTGCGGGCTCCCCTGCGGCTTACGGCAATCTTCGTGCAAGAAGCGTTGGTAAAGAGATGCTATGAATCTGTTCCCTCATCGCACATGGTTCTGCAGGGCGGTTGCCGGCCAGGAGCGCCGTTTGTTCCGGCTGGGCGGCGTGGTCTGCGCTGGTCTGATGATGTTGTTTGCGACGCGTGCCATGGCGGCGGTACACCCGGTTCCGCTGGACAAGAATACGGATGCCAAGAAGTGCCTGGAATGCCACGACGACAAGGCGAAACACAAGTTTGTTCACTCGGCGATGCAGGGGGGATGCCTGGGCTGCCACGAGATCCGAGTGAATAAGGATGTGACGCGGGTGAAGCTGATCACTGCCACGCCCGCTGCGCTTTGCATCAGCTGTCATGCGGACAAGAAAGCTGCGGATATTAAGGGGACGGTGCACCCTCCTGCGGTTCGCGATTGCCTGGCGTGCCACGACGCACATTCGAGCGATAACAAGAACCAATTGGTCAAAGCCGAATCGGGCGACGAGAAGGAAAATCTTTGTCTGAGCTGCCATAAGACCGGGCTGCACGTGTCTGACAAGGGCAGCCGCCATGCCGCGCTGGACATGGGATGCGATACCTGCCACCTGACGCATAAGACGGGCGCGGAACCGACGGCTGAGAATCGTTTCAATTTGACCAAGGCGCCTCCCGCGCTATGCGTGGACTGCCACGATCCGAAGGATGGGGATCTTCAGAAGAAGCATTCGAATCAGCCTTTCGGGACTGCGAATTGCGTGCAGTGCCACGACCCGCATCAGTCGGATTCGCCGAAGTTGATGGCAAAGTTCCAGCATGTGCCGTTCCAGGGAAATGGGTGCGACACGTGCCACCAGCCGGCGAAGGAAGGCAAGGTCGTACTGACGCAGACGGATACGAAGGCGCTGTGTGTGACGTGCCATGAGGACAAGGCGAAGCAGATTGATTCAGCGAAGGTGCCGCATCCTGGGGCAGCGGGCGACTGCATCGATTGCCACAATCCGCACGCAAGCAGCCAGCCGGGATTGCCAAAGACGGATTCGGTGAGTATTTGCCTGGGGTGCCACAGCGACATCGACGAGCTGCGCAAGAAGTCGGTGCATCACCAACCGGCGTTTGCGCAGGGGTGCTCCACGTGTCACACGGCTCATGGTGGAGACAATGACCATCTACTGCGGGCTAAAGGGAATTCGCTGTGCCTTGAGTGTCACGGATCCGAATCGGTTGCACAGAAGGATGAGGCGAATCACCTGCTGACTCTTTTTAACGGAACAGTGAGATTGCCCGATGACTACTACGTGAAGAACAAGGTTGCGATTCTGCCGCTTCGATATGGGTTGGGGCATCCGGTGATAGGCCATCCTGTTGCAGATGTGATGGACCCGACAAATCAAAGCAAGGTGAAGACGCCGCTCAGTTGTCTTTCGTGCCATCAGCCGCATGCTTCCGCTCAGCCCGATCTTCTGGTGAAAGACCAGGTGAACAACATGGCGTTTTGCGATAACTGCCACAAGAACCGGCTCAATATGAATGAGACGGTGACGCCCGGGAAATAAAAGACGCGTTCAATGCGGTTGCTACGCATTGCACGGCCAGTGGAGATTGAAATGTATCGCTTCCTCTTCAATTCGTTTCGCAATCGCAACTGGCTTGCGGTTCTGGTTCTGCTTGCGATGGGGCTAACGTTTCCGTTGGCTGCTCATGCCAGCAAGAAAAAGAAGGCCGACAAGGAGCCTGTGCTTGAGGCACGTCCGCGCAAGTTCGGTTTTGACCCGGCGAAACTGGTGTGGCCGAGCCCGCCGAACATTGGGCGTATCCACTGGGTGGACTATTTTGCAGGGGCAAAGATCGACTACACCCCGACGGAGAAGAGCAAGCCAAAGGCAAGCTGGATGGACCGGTTGGCGGGTGGGCAGACGGAAGCGGAGAAGGTCAATCCCAAGACATTTCCGTTTCAGATGATCGGACCGTATGGGATTGCGATTGATTCCAAGGGCTTGGTTTACGTGGCCGATCAGAGGGTGGGCGCGGTTTTCATTTTCAACACGGAGACACGCGACTGCCAGATGATTCGAAATGGCATCGAAGCGCACTTTGGTTGGATCAACGGCCTGGCTATTGACGACGATGATCGGCTGTTTGTTTCCGACGGGAAGATGCGTCGCGTGCTGATTTTCAATACGAAGCACGAGGTGGAGAACCAGATATCGGAGGGGCTGGTGGATCCGGTGGGTCTAGCCATCGACACGACGAATCGGTTTCTCTATGTCGTAGATACGCAGCAGGACCAGGTGATTGTGTACGATGCGGACTCGCTGAAACTGCTGCGCCGTATCGGTACGGGTGGCAAGAATCACTTTCTGACGACGCCGGGGGATTTTGGAGCACCGCAGGGTGTGGCCGTGGATGGCGACGGGAATGTGTATGTGACCGACACGCTGAACAATCGCGTGGAGATTTTCGATGCGGATGGGACTTTTATCAGCGAGTTTGGCAAGCATGGCGATGGGCCGGGATATCTTGCACGTCCCAAGGGAATCGCCGTGGATAGCGATGGGCACATATGGGTTGCTGACCAGATGGAAGACCGACTGCAGGTATTCAATCGCGAAGGGCAGCTGCTGACCTATGTAGGGTCCGGCCATGGAGAGCTGCCGGGCCAGTTCAAAGCGCTGAGTGGCGTGGCGATCGACAAGCAGAATCGGGTATTCACGACAGAACAGGAACCTGGTCGCTTGCAGGTTTTCCGTTATGTGACCGATGCGCAAGCGGCAGAGGAGAAGGCGAAAAAGCAGGAGGAACTGCAGAAGGCTGCGGATCGCAGGCAGAAGGCTGCCTCGCAGCCGCAGGCAAAACCGGCAGAGGTTCCTCCGCAGAAAGCGCCAGATCCGACTCCGCAGAACGACGTTGCTCCGGCGAAAGCCCCCGGGCAATAGCGCAGCCAAGAGATTACCAAGACCTGCCATTGGAGTTGGTGGAACGAGCGACGGTAACCCCCTTTTTCGAATCGAATGAGCCACGGCGAATGCAACTCCTGAAGGATTCTCTGTTCAGCGATCGCGCAATAGGCTTCCAGTAATGGGGACGGAAAGCCTATCGGCATTCTGTCTCGGCGAAGCTTGCTTTTCAGAGGGGGAAGCTTCGCAGGACACGGGCCGCGCACGTCTCACCTGGTCGTACCGGCCCGCGTTCTGAACCAAGCCGGAATCGATGGAAAAGCAGAGAGGCGAAGCTAATGAGCTCAAATGTGCAGGGGCGGGAGACAGAGGTAAGAAATACAGCGGCTGCGGGAAACGGCGTGGGATCGAGAGACGACGAACAGATCCAGCTTCACCGCGTGGAGTGCATCCTGTCGGAGTCGTTATTCAAGCGCATTCTGCGGCGTGTTTTTCCCGATCAGCGCAAACAGGAGCGCCAGCTCTTGCCGCCGCTGGTGGGTTATCTGGGAACGACAAATGCGTCGAAGCCTTACGATCTGGGAGACATCAGCCTGACGGGATTCTGCCTGCTTACCGATGAGCGGTGGATGCCAGGAACCGAGATGCCGGTCACCTTGCGACGCATGAACCTCCCACCCGAGGAGGAACTCGACTGTTTCACAGTGCAGGCAACAGTTGTGCGGTGCGGCGATAAAGGGGTTGGCTTCTCAATAGTCCTGAGCGAGGAGGAATCCAATGCGGCATTCGGCAATTCTCTGCGCGTGAGGTGGGTAACCCGCGCGGAGATGGAACAGTTCCTGCAGCGCCTCAAGGAGCAACCTGGTTCCGAGGAAATTCGGGTGGAAGAGCCAGCAGCGACGACCAGCGGAGCACCGGCGAGGGCCGGAGGTCGATTGAAGGCTGCATTTGAGGGCGGCCATTGACTCTGAATCTATGACTCGGAAGGCATTTACAGATTCCCAGCCATCGCGATTGCTTATTGCATCTAAAATGGCACTATGACTCCTGGAATTCCTACGCGGCGACACGCGAAGACTCCCCCTCCGGGCGAAACGGGACAAGAAGCGCTCTATCTGCGTTCGCTGAGCGAGCGGCAGGTTCCTGTTGCAGTAAAACTGCGCGGCGGTGAGGTTGTTCGCGGATGGATCGAGTATTTTGATGATGGAATGCTGAGGCTGACGCGCGAGGGCAAACCGAACCTGTTCATCTACAAGCACCAGGTTGAGACAATTACCGAGACGGGCAGGCGCCGCGGACCGCGCAATGGGGCGACATTGCCCTCAAGGACTGCCGAGTGAACGAATCGGCTGCTGAGACGACCGAAACCAAGATGACATGGACTCCGAAGGCCGCGGAAATTGCGCGGGAGGCGGGGGCACGGCTGCGCGAGTTTTTTGCCGAAGGCGTTGCCACCGAATACAAGGGCGACGTGGACGTGGTGACGGTGGCCGACCGGACGGTGGAAAAGCTGATCCGCACGCGGCTGGGCGAGGTGTTTCCTGAGCACGGGATCTACGGCGAAGAGGGAACGCGCGAGGGGATGGAGCAGGAGTTTCGCTGGTACGTCGATCCGCTGGATGGGACGACCAATTTTGCGCATGGGTTTCCGCAGTTTTGCGTGTCACTGGGACTGGAACAGCGCGGCGCGGCGCTGAAGCCGGATGAGGATGGAACGATTCAGGCTGCAGTGATCTACGACCCGATGCGGGATGAGTTGTACACGGCAGAGCGGGGACGGGGCGCTGTGCTGAACGGGAAGCGGCTGCAGGTGTCGAAGACGGCGACGCTGGCGGAGGCGCTGGTGGCGACCGGATTTCCGAGCCGAAAGCGGCACCAGAATCCCAACATCCACTTCTACCATGAGTTCACGCTGCGGTCGCATGGAGTGCGGCGGGCTGGTTCGGCGGCGCTGGATCTGGCGTATGTGGCGGCGGGCCGGCTGGAGGCTTTCTGGGAATTCAACCTGAATCCGTGGGATACGGCGGCGGGAATCCTATTGGTGACCGAGGCTGGTGGACGCGTGTCGGATTTTGCCGGCCGACCCTTTCAGCTGAATAGCAACGAGGTGCTGGCGACGAATGGGCTAATTCACGATGAACTCGCGGGGATGTTTGAAGATTTGTTTGCCGGGCGCAGGTTGTCGCCGATTCCTACGCCGGAGGAGTTTGCGGCGATGAGGGAAATGAAGGCCAAGGGGCTGGGGTAAATCAGTGCGTCAACAGCTCTTTGCGCCTGCCCAGTTAGCAAGTTAGCGGTGGTGTGCTGCTGCCCAACGCAGTTGGGTGTTTCAGTGGTTCCCGCATGGCAAAACGCGGGGACCTTGGGCCGAAGTCAGGCGTTGGGGGCGTGTGCTACTATCAGCGTCGAGACTTGAACTCTGTCGGAGAAATCAGAATGGCCTATGTAATCGCAGAACCCTGTATCGGCACCAAGGACACCGCCTGTGTGGACGCCTGTCCAGTCGATTGCATCCACCCCAAGAAGGACGAAGCCGATCACGGGACGGCCGATCAGCTGTTTATCGATCCGGTCGAGTGCATTGACTGCGGCGCTTGTGTTCCGGCGTGCCCGGTATCGGCTATCTTTGCGCAGGATGATGTTCCGGAGAAGTGGGCGCACTTTACGCAGAAGAACGCCGAGCACTTCGGTCGGTAGCCTGGTTTTAGCGCAGAGGCGATTGCGCGAGTTCAAAACGCGTCCGCTGCGGCGGGCGCGTTTGTGCGTTTGATGGGATGAGGAACGACCGTGGCAGTGTTGACGTCAGAAGCCGTGGTGTTGCGCACGTGGCCAGTGCATGAAGCCGACCTGGTGGTGAGTTTTTTTACCCGCGACTACGGGAAGATGACCGGTGTGGCGAAGTCGGCGCTGAAATCGCGCAGGCGGTTTGGCGGCGCGCTGGAGCCGATGACGGTGGCGAAGGCCTGGTTTGTGGAGCGGCCCAAGCAGGAACTGGTGAGGCTCGATCAGCTGGAGATCATTCGCTCTCCACTGTCAGCGCCGGTGGATCAGGCGCGATTGACGGTGCTGAGTTTTTACGCTGAAGTGCTGGAAGAGATGCTGCCGGAGCACGATCCGCAGGAGACCGTGTTTCGATTGATTGTTTCGGTGCTGGAGCAGACGACGGTGGAGCATCCGTGGATGCCGCTGACGTATTTTGCGCTGTGGATGACGCGGCTGATGGGGTTGCTTCCGGATATCGCGCACTGCACGGCGTGCGGCGAGGCTCTAGTGGCAGGCGAGACAAGCTTCAACGCGTATGCGGATGGGTTGTTTTGCCATGTGCATCGTGCCGGGAATGCAAGCGAGTTGTCGGCGGACTCGTGGCAGATGGCGTTGAAGATGCTTCGCGCGCCGGTGGGGGCATTTGCGGGCGAGGCCTGGCCCCGGAGACGAGGGCAGGATCTGCGGCGGTTTGCCATGCAGTCGCTGGAGCGGCATTTGGAGCGGAAGCTTAAGTCGGGGGAGATGCTAGGACGGATGTTGGGGTGAGAGATTGCCGTTGGATTCTAGCTTCGATGTTCGTGCTTTCCCACCCATGACGCGATGAGACTGTGTCATGGATGGGGACCCGCGGTCCTGGTGAGTGAGCGAAAGGCAACCGCAGATCCTTCGACTCCCGCTGGTCGCTCAGGATGACAACGCGGTAATTGTTGGGCGAATCTTGCTGTGCGAGGGTTGCGGAGTACCCTGCCAATCAGCCGACAAGGTCGGCGGAGAGTTTTTCTTTTCTGGCGCGTTCACCCGGATCGATGATTTCGTTGATCTGTCCTGCGGCGTATTGCGCTCGCAGATTCTTCTTGTCGTATTTGCCTACGCTGGTTTTGGGGACTTCAGGGATGAAGGCCCAGCGCTCGGGGATCCACCATTTGGCTACGCGGCCCGCAAGATACGCGCGGAGGATCGCGATGTCGATGGGGGCGCCGCTTTTAGGAACGACACAGGCAAGGGGGCGCTCGTCCCAGCGCTCGTCGGGGACGCCGATGACGGCGGCTTCGAGGACGTCGGGGTGGTCGATGAGGGCGTTCTCCAACTCAACGGAGGAGATCCACTCGCCGCCGGATTTGATGACGTCTTTAGAGCGGTCAGTGATGCGCATGTAGCCGTGTTCGTCGATGTGGCCCACGTCGCCGGTGCGCAGCCATCCGTCATGGAAGCGCTCGGGCGCGGGATTGCCATAGTAGGAAGCCGTGATCCAGGGGCCGCGCACTTCGAATTCGCCAACGGATTCGCCGTCCCACGGGAGAACGGTATCGCCGTCGCAGACCCGCAGTTCAACTCCGGGAATGATGCGGCCGGTTTTTGTGGTCCAGTTAATCTCTTCATCTTCGGGACACTGACGAGGCGGCTGCGCAGACGCTGCGACAGGGCTCGTCTCCGTGAGTCCCCAGCCTTGAACAACCTTGACGTTGTAGTGATCCTTGAACTCCTGCGCCAGGCTGCGAGGCAGGGCAGCTCCGCCATTGAACAGGATGCGGAACATGGAGAGATCGACGGAGTGAGCGAGGGCGTGCTGCAACATTCCAGCGAGGATGGTAGGCACGGCCGCAGAGATGGTGGGGCGGTACTCGCGGATGAAGCGGCAAAGCGGTTCTGGTTGAAGAAACTGGCCGGGCATGAGGAAGTCGCTGCCTGCAAGCCAGCCTGCGTAGGGGATGCCCCATGCATTCGCGTGAAACATGGGAACGATGGAGAGGACACGGTCGTTGACGTTGAGGCCGAGGCACCAGGGTGCGCAGATTCCGAGAGCGTGCAGGTAGATGGAGCGGTGGCTGTAGACCACGCCCTTGGGGTCTCCGGTGGTGCCGGTGGTGTGGCACATGGCGGCAGCGGAGCGTTCGTCGAGATCGGGCCACGTGAACTCGGCTTGCTCGGCGGCGAGGAGTTGTTCGTAGCGGTGGAGATTGTCGGGAAGGCCGGATGCATCGCCGACAACGATGATGTGCTCGACGGTGCGAAGGTCTTTCACGACGCGGGCAAGCGCGGGGTAGAGCGATGCGTCGACCAGGATTACGCGGTCTGCGCCGTGGTTGACGACGAAAGTGAGTTGGTCAGGGAAGAGGCGGATGTTGAGCGTGTGGACGACGGCTCCCATGGACGAGATAGCGTAGTAGGCTTCGAGGTGCTCCTGCGTATTCCAGCAGAAAGTGCCGACGCGGTCTCCGGGGCAGATACCGAGGCGTTGGAGCGCGCACGCAAGACGACGGACGCGATCGCCCACTTCGCGGAAGGTGGAGCGGCGAGCATGATCACCCGCCCACGTGATGACTTCGCTTTCGCTGTGAACCCGCACACCATGCTCAAAGATGGAGCCGATGGTGAGCTGAAAATCAGACATCGTGGACTGCATGGGAAGCATGCGAATGACCTCGAGGAAGGGGTCCGGCAATTCTATCGGATGAGCGGTTGCACTCTCAAAACAAAACGGAAGGAAGAAACGCGCCTGCGGGCTCATTGTAGAGGCCGGTCGACATCAGGGTCATGGGCTCGACGACGCGGAGTCCGTTAGAAAGACACCAGCGAAAGAGATCCGGCGTTGCGCGTGGGGACGAGGATGCCTGGTCCCGCGAAGGAGTCGGCCGACGCGATGAGAGCCTGCAGGTCGGCATTGGATTCGGCGGTTGAGTGGCCGAAGAAGGCAAGATGCGAGGCATATGCAGTGATGCGGCTGCCGCGTTCGACGACAAGAGCGGTACCTTGCTGGATCGTGTGGGCCAGGTCTGTTCCGCGATCGAACCCGTGCACACGGTGAGAGAGCGCATTGCAGGCGGGCAAATCCCCGGCCGTGGCTGCTCGAACCGTGCAGCCAGGGATCGAGCGCTCGCGGGTGCGGCCTTGCATCACGGCGAGGGGTTCGCGAATGTCGAAACCGAGCGAGGCGTAAAGGGAAAGAGAGCGATTGTGGAAGGCGGCCTGCACGAGGCGAATTCCGGCGGCGCCGCGCTGGTGCGAGCGTTCGATCACGGCCTCCATCAGCTTGCGGCCTACTCCGTGATTCTGCGTGTCGGGATCGACAGTGATGGGGCCTACGCCGTGGATGATCGAGCGTTCGTCGAGGCAGTTGCTGCCGAGGATTCGGCCTTCGCGTTCGGCAACGACGCAGTAGACTCCGGGCGCACTGAACATCGCACTGATGACGCCGACAGCGGCTTCAGGATGAGGGAAGTCGCAGGGAAAGTTGTGCGCTGCGTTGATGGCGGAAAAGGCGCGATAGCAGATGTCTCCGCAAATGGGAGCGTCTTGAGCAGTGGCGGCGCGAATGACGATGTCGTGCTGGGGGATCGCTGGCATTTTCAGTTCCTCGGTTGGGTGGGAGGAAGTATAGCAAGGGCAGAGGGAAGATGTAGATGGGAAGATGCATTAACGAGAGATCGAGTTTACGCGAGGGCAGACTACTTCCAGTTCTCGATGATGTGGCCGACCGGCAGGAGCTTTGACTGCTTTGGAGAATCGTCAAAATCTTCGTGGCCTCGTCCCGGCTCGGCTGCTTCGCGTGACGGGGTCATGCCGATCGCCTGGTCCTTCCCGGCTTTTTTGGCGCGATAGAGGCCTCGATCGGCATACTTGAGTACAACTTCGAATCCCACGGCATCGACGTCTTCTTCAAGCCAGGGAAACGCGGCCCACCCGATCGAACAGGTCAACTGCAGTTGATCTGCCGTGCCGGCGGCAAATGGTTTCTCTCGAAATGCGTTCAACACACGGTCGGCGAGGATTGCGGCTTGACGGCGATCTGTACCGCGAGAGACGACGAGGAACTCTTCGCCGCCCCAGCGCACCAGCAGATCGGAGTTGCGGATCGCGGAACTGATACGTCGCGAAGCCTCGATGAGCACGCGGTCTCCAGCATCGTGGCCGTGAAGGTCGTTTACCCTTTTGAAGTTGTCCAGATCGATGAGGTAGAAGATGAGGTCGCGTTCGGGTATGTTGCCAGCTTCAGCATAGGCGCGTACACACTGGCCGACGTCGCGCTGGATTGTCGCTGCAAAGAATCGCCGATTGCGGATTCCCGTCAGCGGATCGGTGGTGGAAGATTCCTCGAGCACTTGATTCGCACGCTTCAATTCTCTGTGCAATAAATGCTGCTTCATAAAGACCAGGGCGGCCATGGCGAACATGGCCACCGCGGTAACGAGTACCCTGAAGTGCATGATTTCGAGCGAGACGCCGCGTTCCAACACCGCCGCAAGGACAATGACCGGGAGAGAAAGAACCGCCAGGATCGCGAGTGCCGTCATCCATGACCCGCGGCTTTCGTTTTCGGTCGATTCCCGTGTCAACCGCAGTTTGCGGCCAAACATGGCCACAACAACAAAGAGAACGAAGGCCGCCAGGCCGGGAGGGTCGTACCAGCTGCCGCTGAAATAGGTGGAATGCTCGATGGCTCGGTTCACAAGCACGAACCAGATGTAATTGAAGAGCACCGTGCCAATGTAAAGTGCGTAAAAGCGTCTCCACTGCCCGGTGCTTTGCCGGATGAGCAGGCAGAGCACCGAGACCACAACCACGATCTGCATCATGTACAGCCGATCGTAATTTCGGTTGTAGAGGTCCTCGTTGGGCGAGATGTACTGCCAGCAGGAAACAAGATATCCGTAGAAGTAGATCCACCACAGGATGAGGAGCAGAAAATCGAGCGTCCCCAACCGGGCGCTGCGCCTGGACTGTTCGAGGTGGGGACGGAGCAGGAATCCCGCGAGCATCAGCACTCCGGGAAGAAAGAGGAGCACGTCGCCAGCGAAGAGCGTTGGAATCGGCTTTCGCAGGAACACATCATAGAGCGTCCACAAAAGCTGATTGCTCAGCGTGATGGACCAGCCGATGGCCTGCAGGATCCAGAAGACTCGGAGGCGTCCATGCGCGGGAATGGCATTTTGGGCGAACGCGATGACGATCGCGAGCAGCATGAAGACGGTTATGAAGTCGCTGATGGCTGTGAGGGCCAGGCCCCGTGACAGCGATGCCGATGCAAGAGTCTGCGCCAGGGTAAGAGCGACCGCCGCGCCGATCCAGCCTTTCGTACTCGTGCGCATGGGATCTTCCTCTTACCGTATCTATTTTAGGAAGGCTTTTGGCGCAGGAATAGATGCGGAATGTGGGATGGGCATGCGACTTTTGGATTAGTTTGGGCCTTGATTCAGTTGTTTTGCGGGAAACGGGTGCAACAGTAGTTGCGAGTTTGTGATCTGGCGCACGGAAGCGAGGCGAGCGGGCCATTGTCGGAACTTAGGGAAGGACGAATTCAACTATGGTGCGGAGAAATGAGGGAGCCGCTGAGTGGCTGGTAAACTGGCTCCAGTCCCTGTGAAAGAGATGAAGGTATTGTGGCTTCTACACCGGTAGCATCTTCGAATCAAAAATCAGCGCTGACGTTTCAGGAACTGCTGTTTCGCCTGCAAGCATTTTGGGCGGAACGCGGTTGTGTGCTGCAGCAACCGTACGACGTGGAAGTGGGCGCGGGCACGATGGCTCCGGAGACGTTTTTGCGGGTACTTGGGCCTAAGCCTTTCCGGGTCGGCTATGCGCAGCCTTCGCGTCGTCCGGCGGATGGGCGTTATGGCGAGAACCCCAACCGGCTATTCAAACATACCCAGTTTCAGTTGATTCTGAAGCCGCCACCGGTAAACGTGCAGGAGCTGTATCTCCAGTCGCTTGAGGCGATTGGGATCGATCTTAGAAAGCATGACATCAAGTTTGAAGAGGACAACTGGGAGTGGCCGGCCGGCGGCGCGTGGGGCGTGGGCTGGCAGGTGATGCTCGACGGTTTGGAGATCACGCAGTTCACCTATTTTCAGCAGTGCGGCGGGATGGACCTGGATCCAATGTGCGCGGAATTGACGTACGGGCTGGAGCGCATCGCGGCGTTTATCCAGGATGTGGATTCGATCTACGACATTGTTTGGGCGCGCGATCCCCGAGAGAATGAGTCCGGATCGGGCGCGGAGGTCACGTACGGCGAGGTTCGGCTGGCAGAGGAGCTGCAGTTTTCGGTTTACAACTTTGAAGAAGCCGAGGTGCCGAAGCTTTGGGAGCACTTCAGAGCTGTATGAGGCCGAGGCACATGATCTGCTGAAGCGCGCGAATGAACTGATGGCGAGCGAAACGGCGAGTGCGGCAGAGAAGAAGCGGTTTCCGCTGCTGCCGACATATGAACTGGCGCTGAAGTGTTCGAACCTGTTCAACATTCTGGATGCGCGCGGCGCGATCAGCGTGACGGAGCGGGTGGGCGTGATTGGACGGATCCGGGCGCTGGCTGTGGGTGTGGCGAAGGCGTATGCGGTGCAGCAGCAAGCTGCTGTCTGAGATCAGTGACGTGTCCTACACCAAAGGGTTGGAAGACGGTATTGCGGGGTCCAGCCGCGACTTTGCGGCGATGATCGATCGGAGCAATCTGAGTTAGCGAAAGAGAATCGAATTCATGTCTGATTTTTTGCTGGAAATTGGGCTGGAAGAAGTTCCGCCCGGATGATTGCAGCGGCTGAGGCGGAGCTGGGCGACGCGTGTATGAACTTGCTGACGCGCGAGCGGCTGCTCGACGACGGCGCGACAGTGAAGACTTACTCGACACCGCGTCGATTGGCTGTGCTGGTGACAGGCGTGCGCGCGTCGCAGGCCGACGTAGAAGAGAAGCTGACGGGGCCGTCGTGGAAGGTGGCTTTCAAGGATGGCGCGCGACGCCGGCCGCGGAGGCATTTGCGAAGAAGGCCGGGGTTGCCGTTGATGCGCTGGAAAAGGTGACGACCGCCGAAAGGCGAGTATGTTGGCGCGACGGTGAAGCGCGCAGGCAAGGTTGCTGCCGAGATTTTGACGACCGATTTGCCGAAGGAAGTACTCGGAATCTACTGGGCGAAGAATATGTACTGGCGCGCGGGGAAGCCGGAGCGGTTTGTGCGGCCGGTGCGCTGGGTTGTCGCGATGATGGATGCTGCCGTGGTGTCGCTGGAGATCGCCGGGATCAAAGCTTCGAATGTGAGCCGCGGACATCGCATTTTGCATGGCGATGCTCCGGTGGTGATCGGATCGTGCGAAGGAATATGCCGAGGCGCTGCGCGGCGCTAGCGTTGTCGTTGACGTCGGCGAGCGGCGGCAGATGATTCGCAAGGCGCTGGACAAGGTGACGCGAACGGTTGAGGGCGCGCGGTGGCGCGAGGATGAGGGTCTGGTTGAGACTGTGACGCACCTGACGGAGTGGCCGTCGGTGATTCTTGGCAACTTTGAAGCCGGAGTATCTGGCGCTGCCGGAAGAGGTGCTGGTGACGGTGATGCGCGATCATCAGAAGTATTTCGCCGTAGAGGATGCGAACGGGAAGCTGGCTCCGCATTTCCTTGCAGTGCTGAACACCAAAGCCGACGACGAGGGGCAGGCAATTATCCGGCATGGGAATGCGCGGGTGTTGCGGGCGCGTTTCAAGGATGCGCGCTTCTTCTGGGACTTCGACCAGAAGGTGCCGCTTGTGGAGCGCGTGGAGAGCCTGAAGAACGTTACGTTCCAGAAAGAGCTCGGGTCGTATCACTGGAAGACGGAAGAGAATCTGGAGTCGGCGACGTGGTTGTCTGAAGTTGCTGCGAAAGCCGGAGCGAAGCATGACAGCGTGGCGCTGATGACCGCTGTGCGGCTGGCGAAAACGGACCTGACGACAGAACTGGTGAAAGAGTTTACGGAGTTGCAGGGCATTGTCGGCGGGCTGTATGCGCGGGCACAGGAACTCGGCGAGCGCGTGGCGCTGGCGATCTACGAGCAGTACACGCCGGCATCGACAGATGACGACATTCCGGTCTCGATCGAAGGGGCAATTGCTCGGTCTTGCCGATCGTATCCAGACCATCGCGGCAATGTTCGGCATCGGCATGCAACCGACGGGTCGAAAGATCCATTTGCGTTGCGCCGTGCGGCGAATGCGATTGTGAAGATATTGGCAGAGTCGGATCTGCCGTTGAAGCTTGAGCGACGTGGCGCACATGCCGGCTGCTGACGGATGACGTGAACGAGCGCGAAGGTTGCTGGCAGTTTCTTGCGCGAACGGCTGCACTTCTATCTGAAGGATGTTCGCGGATTTGCTTACGACGTGGTGAATGCTGTGCTGGCGGCGGATGCGGATGATGTGCGCGATGCAATGGCGCGGGCTGAGGCGTTGACGGCGGCGCGGGCTTCGGCGGATTTTGAGGCGGTGTCGGCGGCATTCAAGCGCATCAACAACATTTTGCGGCAGGCGTCGGAGAAAGGATTTGCGGTTGGTTCGCCGGATGGAGTGACGCTCTCGCCCGAAGCTGCGAAGTTGCACGATGCGGCGGCGACGCTGGCTCCTGAGGTTGCGAAGCTGCGGACCGAACGCGCTTATGGAGAGGCGCTGGCGAAGATTGCGACGCTGCGGCCGGTGGTAGATGCGTTCTTCGACAAGGTGATGGTGCTCGATCCGGACGCTGGGGTTCGCGGTGCACATCTTGGGCTGATTGATGGCGTGCTGCGCGGATTTTCGGGGATTGCGGATTTCAGCGAGATTGTGACGGGGTAGATCTCAATGCCAGCTTTCAGTTTTCCCATGTCTCAAAAGCGAGACATGGGGCACCCGTGATTGTGAAGGTGGATGAAGTTCTCCCTGTCTCAGAAGCGATCGTGCAGGTGGCCGCGTCTCTCTTTAGACGGCGGGAGGCGGAACAGGCGTGGCTGGCTGTTGATGCCAGTGAAGGTGCAGATCACCTTTGAATGACGTACTGCGATTCAGCAGGCGAGGCATGATTCTGAGTGTCATCCATCCCATGACGCGTACTAGCCGTATTAATTTACGGCGCCCGTGATAGACCCGCCAGTTCATGACGAGATATTCGAAAAAGACTCGCCAGCGTGGGAAGCCTTCGAGTCTCAGGTAAACGCGCGAGCGCTCGGCGGTCATTCCAACATCGCTATCGATCAGGCGCATTCTGGCTGAAAGGTCGTGAAGCTTCGTTCCCGGATAGGGATAAAAAATTGAGGGGTAAATTTCCTGAGGCTCGCAGGCGCGGGCGACGGCGCTGGTTTCGACGGCATCTGCCGGCGTCTCAGTTGGAACGCCAATCAACATATACAGGCCCACATCAATTCCCTGGCGACGGGCACACTGGCAGAACCGGATCAAATCGTCATTGGTATAGGTGGGCCGGTTCAGAATGTCTCTTCGAATTCGCGGAGATCCGGATTCAAGGCCGACATTGAGTGCAACAATGTTGGCGCGCCTGATTGCCGCCAGCAGTGCGTCCAGGCGATCCTCGTTCTGCACGAGGCTTGTAGTGACGGCGAGGTTGGCGCGAAACGCGATCGGCTGTTTTCGCTCTGCGTTGAAAGCGGCGAGGCAATCACATAGTTGAATGACCCAAGGAATCGACGCTCCGATGGTTTCAATCTCGAGATAGATCGACGTCAGGCTGGGAAAACGCTGAAGCGCCATCTCAATCTCTGCGAGGATATTGGCGGGCGACCGGAAGCGCACGTAACGGCCCTGTTGGGCGGCACGCAGAGCGTGGTTGGAGCAGTAAGTACAGGAGTAAGGACATCCGCGACCGACCACCACGCGCATGTTCAGTTTTGCAGGATCGACCCAACGCTCCCAATGGGCGTAATTGATGAGGGGAAGCTCATCCAGATCGGTGCGGAATGCCGCAGGCGCTGTGCGATCTACTCCGACGCGGCCAGGGGTCTTGATCCATGCGCCCGGGATGCCGGCGGGCTGAACTCCGCGGGCAAGATCGTTGACATAAGCCAGAGCCACATCTTCTCCCTCACCGATGCATATGGCGTCGATGGCGGGATTGTCGATGCATTCCTGGGGGCGAATGGTAGCGTGGACGCCGCCCAGCAGAATGGGAATAGATGGCTTCAGGTTCTTGATCTGCCGACAGAGGCGGGAGATGAGAGGGAACTGCGTGGTAACGGAACTGGCAGCGACCATTTCGCAGTCGAATTCCTCGACAATCTCCTGTGCGATGGAAACAAGCGGAGTGTCGGGAGTGACGACCCAGCACCTGACTTCGTGTCCCGCGTGTTCGAGACAGGCCGCGATGACGCTGAGCCCATATGGAATTTTGTCAAAGCCGGTAAGAGGGGTTTCGAGCCGGTCGTAGTACTCAACCGAAAAGAGACACGCAACACGAGCCACAGTTGCCGCCTTCCGCTCGGAGTTCTTGAGCGAAAAAGATCACAGGAAAGTATATTCCTGTCTCGTCTCTGCGTGTTGGTCTGCAAGTACCCGAAATTGTGTACCCTTCGTAACCTCGAAAGGTTAAGAGGATCCCTGCGAATACAACTGCGGGCCTTCGAGTCCCGCAAACCCAATTGGTGGATTATCGCGGTGGCGGGATTCGCACGGTGTTAGCGCGGCAGGAGCGGATGGGGCCGCACGCGATGGGGTGGAGCGATTTGTCGAGGCAGATCTCTACGGCAGTGAGGAAGTTGTGTCCGCAGCTGATGGCGACGCTGTCGCGGGACAGCTTGGGATTGGCGCTGGTGAAGAGCGAGACGATTTCGTCCGGCGGCATCGAGGTTTGCGACGTAAGACTGGCGAGAGTCGTGGGAATGGCGATGGAGCGATAGGCCGTGCGAGCCGTCTCGAGGAAATCGTTGGCGCTGAGGCCGGAACAGGTGCCGTGGGTACGCCATTCATGTTGAAGCAGTCCCTGGTCGGGATAGATGTCGCTGAAGGATGCCGGATCGGTGGGTCCGGAAGCATTTGAACAGTTTTCAGGATAGCTGCCGTTGGAGTTCTGCGGCCAGAGACCATGGAGAACGAAGGTGGAGTGGCTGGCGCATTCGGGGCGTTGCGATGGGAGTAGCAGAACTCGGGCGACCAGGAAAGATTGAGCAGGTAGTAGTCGAATCCGGAGCCTTGAGCGAGGCGCGGAATTGCGCGGTCTGGAGTTGCCGATGGTCCAGGAGACGGGGAGTTGGTGTTGGGGGCAGGTTTGCAGGCGCTGAGCAGGAGGAGAAGCGCGAGAGAAGCAGGCAGGGACGCGAGCTTCATGCAGCGCAGGATAGCAGGTGCGCCACAGAAGTTGCGGCAGGTGGCGATTGGCCGGGTCTGTCGTTTGGAAGAGGGCGCGCGAAAGCAGGTCCTTCGCTCCGCTTACCCCATGAACGATGCTCGTTCGTGGGGCCCCAGATGCTCCGCTCGGGATGACACCCCAGAGATTTACGAAACCAGTCTCGTAGGTTCAGCGTAGAACGGCATGCGGCGACTGCACGGCGGAGAGTTCGTTGAAGTATTGATCCGGAAGCTTTAATCCTGCGGCGGCGATGTTTTCTTCGACGTGCGCGACTGAAGATGTGCCGGGGATGGGCAGGATGACTTTGGATCGCGCAAGGAGCCAGGAGAGAGCTACTTGCAGCGGCGTTGCATTGAGTTCTATTGCGGCCTTGTCGAGCACCTCATGTGCCTGACGGTTTTGCCCCAGCGGCGCCCAGGGAATGAAGGCAATGCTGTTCTTCTCGCAGTGGTCGAGCAGGAAGTCCCATTCGCGGTCGGCGAAGCTGTAGCGGTTCTGAACGGAGACGATGGGAACGATTTTGCGGGCTCGCTCCAGATGTTCAAGGGTCACGTTGGAGAGCGCGACGTGCTGAATCTTGCCGGCTTGCTGAAGACGGGCGAGGGTTTCCATGGAAGCGTCGAAAGAGACAGCGGGATCGGGGATGTGGAGCTGGTAGACGGCTATGCGGTCGAGGCGGAGGCGCTTGAGGCTGCCTTCAACTGCGACCTCAAGGTGCTTCGGGCTGGCATTGTGGATCCACTGGCCGGGGCCGACGCGCTCCCAGCCGCCCTTTGTGGCGATGACGAGGTCGCCTGGGTAAGGAGCGAGGGCTTCGGCGATCAGCTCTTCAGAGACGTTGGGGCCGTAGGAGTCAGCCGTGTCAATGAAGTTGACTCCAAGTTCAACGGCGCGGCGCAGCGTGGCGATGGCGGCAGCATGATCGGCGGGTGGTCCCCAGATGCCTTTGCCGGTAATACGCATGGCTCCGTAACCGAGCCGGTTGACCTTGAGATCGCCAAGGGTGATGGTTCCAGCTGCGGCCGCGGAGACGGCCTGAGAGGTTTGAGACATGGAGTCAATGCTCCTTCACCTCCCTAGGATGTGCGTTGGAAGGCGATGGTCGCAAGAGGTTAACGGCAGGTCCTGGCTGAATCGAGCAGGGATGGTGCGCGTCTACAATCTAAAGAGATGGCAGACACGCTTTATTTGAGTTTGTGGTACCCGAATCTGCGGCTGGCGGCGATGGGAGATAAGCTGACGGCGGTTTTGGGAGTTTTTGCCAAACATGGCGGCGAGGCGCGTGTGTACTCGGCGACAGTTTGGCCGGTGAACTGGAGCGAATCTCCGGTATTTCAGAAGATATTCGGACTCGGAGAGCGCGGGCTTGAGCCGCGGCAGGCCGTGGAGGATGCTCTGGAACTGCTGCATGAGGACTACGCTTACGAGTTTCAAATTGGGTGGAGTTTGTGGGAGCCCGAGATTGGGACGAAAACCGCAGATCCCCTCGGAAGAGCGCAGGATGAGGCAGTGGGTGATGGTGTTCCCGAGACGCGTTGGGCGCGGGAGTCGCGGCTCGTGCGCGTGACGGGATACGGACCGCTGTTCGACGATGGCGCATACGAGCAGGATGGGCACATCCGGATCGATTTCGGCAGTGATGCGGCGTTTCTGGATGAGGAGATCGAGCTGGACGCGACGACGGCACGGCATGTGGAAGAAAATGTGCGCCAACTTGTGGAACTGACCAACGCTCTCGAGAAAGAGTCTGGCGCGACCGCACGGCTGTTGTGGAGCGAGCTGGGAGAAAGCCTGGCGCAAAGGCTTGCGGCCCGCCTGGGCATGGCTAATTAAGGAGAACGGTGCGCTTCACGATCGAGCGGCTGCGTACGTTGGTGCTGGTGGCTGGAGTGCTGCTGGTCGTAGCGCTGGGCGTGTTTCTAGGGGCCGCCAGGTTCCGAAACCGGTTCATCCGTAAAGATCTTCCTCAAAAACTGGGTCTCAATATCCAGGAAGAGGCTAACGGCTTTGTGTACACGCACGAGGTGCGAGGACACATTCTCTACAAGATTCACGCTTCGAAGCAAGTGCAGTTGAAGAGGGGCGGCAAGGTGTTTTTGCAGACTGCACAACGTAAAGATCGAGCTCTATGCCGAAGACGGAAGCAGAGTGGATCGAATCGAAGGCGATGAGTTTGAATATGACCCGGACAGCGGTATTGCGAAAGCTGTCGGTCCGGTAGAAATAACGCTGTCAAAGCCGAGTGTGGCACCGGCGATAGCGCCAAAGGCAACTGCAAATCAGGCGCTGATTACGCCACCGGAAGAATTATTCACTGAACTCGGCGGCGCACACAGCGGCAAGCGGCGAGATTCATGTGAAGACGAGCGGGCTAAACTTCGACCGCAACACCGGTCAGGCCTCCACCGTGGAGAAGGTCGAGTTCGGGTTGACGGAAGGACGAGGCAGCGCGGTGGGTGCGAACTATGATGCGCACAATGGGTTGCTGGTGCTCGATCGTGCTGTGCATCTGGATGTGCAGCGGGGAGTGGATCTGGTGAAGATGTCGGCGCAGCATGCGGTCTTTGTACGAAACGAACAGGTGTGCGAACTGCAATCTGCCTCTTTGCATTACCGAGCCGATGCTTCGAATGCGGAGAGGGCGAAGGTCTACTTCAGAGACGACGGCTCGGCGGCCCGGCTTCAGGCAGATGGAGGATTCGTCCTGGTGACAGCGACGGGCGGACGTTTGGCGGCCCCCGCGGGGACGCTCGATTTCGATGAGCACAGCCAGCCGCTTCGTGGCCACTTGCAGGGCGGGGTGACGATTGACTCAAATAGCAAGGGCCGCAAGATTCACGGAACTTCGCCAACCATGGACCTCGTGTTTGTAGGTAAAGGAGAATTGCGTAGCGCGCACCTGGAGCGAGGAGTGCTGATCGCGAGCGATGAAGAGACGCCTTCTGCGGCCGGAACTCTACGTGTGCATAGAAACTGGACTTCACCGGTGGCCGATGTTGCCTTTAGAAATGCGGGCAAGAGCAAGGTGGAACCCGCATCGATTCGCGGCACCGGTGGTGTGGTTGTGGAGGCGACAAGCCAGCGTGGAAGCGGATCGATTGCGCCGGAGAGGCTGACCGCGGACGATGTGACGGGCGAATTCGGGGCCAACGGCGCGCTGACAAAACTGATGGGGCGCGGTCATACGGCGATTGCCGAGACGACGGCCACCGGAACGCAGCAGACAATGAGTGGCGACAGGCTGGATGCGCGCCTCGCGGCGGAGAATGCAAGCCAGGGTAGCCGGAGCGCGGCAGCGAGGCAAACGCAGATAGAGTCGGCCACTGTGGAAGGGAATGTGGTGTTGACCGAGCAACCGCCTGCCAAGGCTGGTGTTGCTCAGCCTGTGTTGCGGGCGACGGCGGGCCATGCTGAATATGACAATGCCGGACAATTGCTGCGCTTGACTCGAAACCCGCGCGTGACGGATCGGGGGCTGGAGTTGACGGCTGACAAGTTGAATGTGTCGCAGGAGTCGGGCGATGCCTTGGCGCAGGGCAATGTGAAGGCAACATGGACAGGCGAACTTGAGGGCGCGAATCCGGCCAAAACGGGCGGCTCAGCAAAGGCAACCGGGAACTTTGGCGCGCAGGGGCCAACGCATGTTGTAGCGGAGCAGGCTGAGCTAAAGCGCGCAACAGGCGCGGCGACGTTCAAGGGGAATACACGCCTGTGGCAGCAGGGGAATTCTATTACCGCTTCGGTGATTGTGCTGGACCGAACGAAGCAGACGCTGACGGCTGAGACGAAGGACAGCAAGAATCCCGTGCAGGTGGTGCTGGTGAGTGCAACGGCGACCGTGCCGGGCAAGGCGGGGGGGCAGATGCAGAGCGGGCCGTCGGTGATTCGGGTGCGCGGCGGGGATCTGAAGTATTCGAGCGCGGAGCGGAAGGCAGTGATGCGCGCGGGCGCGGCGGGAAAGGTGGTTTCGAGCACCGCGGATGCAACTACGATTTCAAGGGAACTGGAGCTGATTTTGCTGCCGCCCGGTAATCACGCAGGGAAAGATGGCGCGGCTGCCCAGGTGGACCGGATGACTTCGACGGGCGGGGTGGAGATTTCAACAGAGGGACGTCGCGGAACGGGCGAACAACTGGTCTATTCAAGTGATACCGGCAACTATGTACTGACCGGTACTGCCGGCGCACCGCCGCGATTGATTGATCCAACGCGTGGCACCGTGACGGGCAGGCTTTGATTTTCAATAGTCACGATGATAGCGTCAGTATCGAAGGTGACGGCGAC
>CAWALE010000019.1:0-111310 GCA_963782775.1 uncultured Acidobacteriaceae bacterium | reverse complement strand
CTGGCGACCAACTGAGCGTGTTGGCAAGGTCCTCCCACATCGGCCAGCTTTCGATTTGCTGTTCCATCGCTCTGGAGGACATAGAGGTCGTTGTCCCCCGGCGCTGTACACCACGGACTTCCCGTCAGGAGACCAGGCTGCGGAATTGACCCAAACGTCTTTCAACAGTTGGCGGAGCGAGCCTGCCGGAATCTGAACGCTCCATAAGCTCCCATGACCTCCATCGTACGAGGCAACGAGAAAGAGTGGACCCGTCCGGAGAAACATCCTTGATCGCGGGAAGCGGCAAAGCCACTGGCACCGGCGCGATCTCTCCCCCGGATATCGCAACCTGAGAATTGAGTTGCGGGCCGTAATCGCTATTGAAATAAAGCCTGCTTCCGTCGGTTCCGGCAACATCTTAAGGTGGCCATCGCGGGTGAGCTTGATATATTCCGTGATGCGCGGTGGCGGCAGTGGACGGCGCAGGTACCAGGCGGCGAGTGCAAGGACACCTAAAGCAGCCAGGGTCGGCCATAGCCAGCGTCTCCAATGCAGTTGGCTCTTCGCAGGAATGACGGGCACCACGGTCGGGCTTACAGTCATGACCGAACCCTCTCCGCTATTCCCAGCCGCCGCGGCCGCCCCGGGTCTGACGGTTGGATCCTCGATTGCTTCCACCGGGCAGATGAATCGGTACCCCACGGTCGATACCGTCTCGATGTACCGCGGCTCGTGGGTGTCGTCGTCGAGCAACCGTCTCAGCAAGGCGATATTCCGGGTAAGCGAGTTATCAGTTACTGCCGTATCGCCCCAGCCCGCGTTCAGCAATTCGTCCTTGGGGATCAGGCGGCCAGGGTTGCGGAGCAGATGTACCAACACCCGAAAGGCCTTGGGTTCCACGGGTAGCATCTCTCCGGCGCGTTTCAGCCGAAGCTCCCGCTCATGAACCTCCACGTCCGAGAATCTGAAAACAGAGCACTTATCGCCCGTCATAGATTCTTCACTCCGCCTTCCGAAAAGCTTCATTCGATCCAGAAAAGCTTCCCCGCGGCTTCATGACAATGCAGTTACCCGCCACCAGAGTTCACCCAGCCATTGCGGCTGAGGTGATCTCCGATGAAAACGCGTCAACTGCTTCTCTCCTTCGGTTTCACGCTGCTGACCACATCCGTAGTTTCAGGGGAAGCTCAGTGTCCGGGGAATGTTGAGACCATACGATACCACTCCCTCGACCACTCACAAATAGAAGTTTCTGTGGCCGTTAATGGAAGGGGGCCATATGAATTCCTCGTGGATACGGGCTCGCAGGTTACGATCGTTGAGCCTTCTCTGGCGGCAGAACTCGAACTCAAACCTCAGGGAGACGTCGACGTCTCCGCGGTTGGCAACCACTCCAAAGCTGAGCTGGCAGTCCCCGACCTTATCGAGGCCGGCCCAGTCGAGGTCCGTCGGCCGTTGGTGGTTGTCGAGAGCCTGGCACAGATTCAGGCTCTTCACCCGAAGATTCGTGGGCTTCTGGGTGGAAGCTTCCTCGGGCATTTCGACGTGCTGATCGACTATGCACACAAACTTCTTTGTTTAGATGAGACAAATCAGCTGCGCCAGAATGTGCAGGGAGAGCATGTTGCTGTCGTCCAGCAATCGGACGGTGTGCAAAACCTGCCTTTTCCGCATCGCCTTTTGATTCCCGCCCATCTCGCTGGCGGTGACTCCAGAGACGTTCTTCTAATGTTGGACTCCGAGTCCAACGTGCCGCTGCTCTATACAAGCAATCTGAAGACCCCAGCGTGGCTCCTGAGAGGCCATACACGCGCGGGAAACGTCGCGGGGAACGGATCTAAAATGCCCCTGATGGCCCTCCCCCCAGAAGAGGTCCGGATTGGCTCGAGCATGGCGCGTCAGGTCGCGTTCTTGGTTCCGGCCAGCACCGGGCGCAAAGTAATCGGGGCAGGCGAGGATGGGCTGCTGCCCACAGCTCTTTTCAAACGAGTCTTCATCAGTTATGCCGATCATTTTGTGATCCTCGATCCGCGGTAATGGAAGCTGTTCTCTTTCACGATCTCGCTCATTGCGAGAGCGAGAAGCCGAGCCATAACAGTCGTTCTTTCGATTCGGGGAGGATGGGGCGGGCTAACCGGAAGTTACTAGTTGAGCAACACATTCTGCAACTGTGTACTGAGTAGTAATTTCCGGTTAGGCGGTGACTCTCCCGTGAGCCCCGCGAGCGATGAGTAGAATTGTCATCGTGCTCACTCCAGTCTCGCAATGGCCCAGTTGGGTGCAGGTTCTCGTCTTCGGTCCCCATGCGATCCTGATGGGAATTTTGACTTGGTGGTGGTGGCCAAAAGCCAACAAGGACGGCGGCGATTTGGAATCGTCTTTGCCTACCTCATCGCCTTCTATCTTGTGATGTATTTCGTGTTCGGCTTTTGACATCCAACCCGGATTGCACCAGATTCGGGTTAGTTCCGGATCGGCGGTAATTCGCCAGCGACAGGTTCAACGGAGGATGAGGCGCGGTCAGGGAGATTAGCGGATCGATTTCGCGAGAGAACGCACGTGACCGAGATCACCGAATCCGCGTGAGGGAGGGCCGATGATGACAGTACGCGAATGAGAAGGATCACCCAATTCGTCGCCTTGAGCGTTGCTCTGCTTCTCGCCGGTCCTTCGGTGGTGGCTCCAGCGTGCTGCATAACGGCTGCGAGCGGCACTGATCATAAGGTCAGCGCGGACTGTCATGAGTCGATGCGCTCGGAGTCGATCGCGTCGGAATGCAACCAAACTGGATGCGAAATGGCGACCGTCAAGGTCGTCGCACCGGCGATCACGACGGCCAAATTTAAGGCCAACGGGGCAACAGCGTCAGTTGCAATTGCCCAGCCTCCAGTTTTACCCACCTTCTGCTTGGTGTGAATTTCTTCCGAGGACGCGTCTGCTTCCGGCCCAGCCAGATACCTGCTCTTCCAAGTCTTCCGAATCTAAACGCTCCTTGCATTTCAGCAATCGAAGCAGCCGCATGGTTCATTTCGAACTCGAGGACCGCATTGCCACGAACCCATGAAATCAACAAGGAGACTTCCATGAAGCGCACAATGACGTTTTCTTCTCTCGCCCTCGCCCTCACCGTCGCCGCCTTTGCACAGGCAGCGCCCGCACAGCAACCCAAGCCGGAGCATCTCAGCAAGCATCAGCTCAACACCTTGATTGCCGACGCGAAGACTCCAGCGGAACATCAGCGCATCGCTCAGTATTTCGACGCGGAGGCCGCCAAATACGCGGCGGAGGCTAAAGCGCACGAGGGTCTGGCGCAGGCCTATCTAAAGAGCAGCCCAACTTCCGCCAAATATCCCGGCGGAATGCAGACCTTTAATCACTGCGCAATCGATCTCCAAGTCGCTGGAGAAAGCTGCGGAGAACGCTCGTCAACTGGCAGGTGATCACCAACAGATGGCAAAGAACGCTGAGCAGAAGTAACTCTTGGCTGCCAACAATGCTCCAGCATCTAAATCGGGGTCGGAGTTCGAGATTCTCCGGCCCCCAACAAAGAAATATCCCTCGCGACCTGCGTCGTGCATCAACGCTAAGGTGGCGGCCCGCAATTGACTCAATTTTTGGTTCCGGTCGGATTGTGATCTACCCCTAGCTGTTTTCGTCAACAGTTCGCGCTGCTGTTGATCAATGAGTAATTTCCGGGGTTGGCGGTTATTCGACCGAACCTCCCGAACCGGTCCCCAGGCTAGCTCCATATGTCGGGAATTTCCCTGCCTTGGCCATGTTATAGAGATCATCGGCGGTTTTGTGCTGCTGGTCTGCCAAATACGGCATTAGCAGGACATATGGAATGGACTGATATTCCGGGTGCTCCGTATAGAACTTGGTGAGTACATTCGTGTACTTGCTCAGGTCCGGATATCCGGCACTGTCCGATTTGTAGGAATATCGGGGAGCTGTTGCCCTGCAATGAGCGGCGTGCTTCCCAGACTGATAGTGGGTTCAAGATCGTCAAAGACAAAACACGCATCTTTGACGCCGTAAAAGTATCCGCTGATGTATGCCGTGACGTAATCTTCGCGGCTGGAGTTCTGCCAAGCGAGCCACTGCTTCCCATCGGGCGTCACTGGCCGCCTCGGTTGGTTTTCGACCGTGGTCACTGGCGTTTTATGGCAGCCGAGCCAAGTACACATCAACACCGTGACCAGAATTGCATATCTCCGCTGGGGACCCATACATGTTTAGACACCGCGGGTCTAGTTTTGAGCCAAGATCAGCATCTGAATCTCTTTGTGCGGATTCGAGGGAGTATTGTGAACGATTCCGGGAATAACCCCGTTTTGTAGTTTCGGGGTTACTTCCGAATTGGCGGTCATCCGCTCGCAACTTCCTAAAGGGCTAAAATAGCTACGCAAATGAAAGCCACAGCAGGCGAGACCTTCATCACCGTGTTGATTTCCGGGGCTTGTGCATTTGTCGCCGCCATAGGCCGGATTTTTTGATGCAGGGATCCGCTTTACAATGCTGAGCGGTGAGATGACTCAATGGGCGCTTATTCTTTCCCCGGTAGCATGCGCTTGTGTGCGCAGTATTCGTATTCCTGATCGCTTTCCGAAAGATAGGCGATTACGGCGAGCGTCCCGACTAGCATTTATCGCAATCAATCACGCTATTCTGGCGAATTGTGGGCAACCCGGAAATTATAACTTTGGCACACTTCGCCGCGGTGTTGATCAACGAGTTGGCGGTTATAGTCCCGGAATCGGATTTATGGCGACCCCGGCGTGAGTCCACGCAGTCCAAACATAGTTTCGATCCAGCTTAATCTGCAGTAGATTGCCGATCCGCCTCCTTGCACCTGGCTTCGAAGCGTCTACACGGTTCGGTGGTCAAAATGAATCTTACAGCCTTCTCCCGTCTCTGCTTTGTTTCGTCGTTTGCCGAGACCTCGTGCTGCGCAAAAAGAGTATGCCTTTTCCGGGATCGTGTCCTTGCTCGTATGTGAACGAAAGGACAATGGAATGCGCGGCATTCTGTGCGATCACTGAGGATGAACTCCCGGATTCAACGACACCTAAGAGACTTGGTCGGGCTTCTGGTCCAATCAGAGCCAAAGCTACCACGCCGGGATACTCGCTATCTGCAACATGTCGGTGATCGCCTATGTCACCGCTCTCCTGTTCCGGCTGCACTTCCTTTCTAAAGGATAGGTAGCGGATTAGCTCTGGTATAGCCTCTTTTGAACGCATTTGCGCCGCCATGGAAATCGCGGTATCAATGCATTGTCTCGATTCGAAGTCGGTGTCGTTTGGACTTAGCTTACTCAGAACTTCAATTGCTACTTCTGCGCCGCCAGTCATCCCAACATCACATTTCTGCGAAAGGCAGGGGCAAGGGGGCAGCGCAGCAACGAGAACGAAAAGCATCAGACGTTTCACATCTCTCCCGTCCAGTCGAGTTCCGCCAACAGGATACGCGCTGTTCCTCCGACTCACTGAACACCAAAGAACGCTTCTGTCTGTGTTGTTGATCAACGAGTAATTTCCGGTTAGGCGGTGATTGGCTCGGAACTGGCCGTTAAGGGACGTTTGAGTTGGGAAGATCAGCCTCTCTTACTTGAACTTCACGGCTGGCGGCGGCGCATGCGAGGTTCGAGTAAATTCGATTGTGCCTTTGTTGGTATCGATGGTACCGCTCATCTTGTCTCCGTCCACGGTAACGTCGCATCGGGCGAAGACAACGTTCCGACCTGGCCGAGGATGCGTCCAGATTGTGAGCTTGTTCTCCCTGAGATCGAGAGTGATGGGGATTGGGTCGGTCTCTGCTCGGTCCCAACCAGCCAGTGACGTGATTCCCATTCTGAGTGAACCCGGCTACACCGTGGACTTCACCATCAGATGTGGAGATGATCTTGACGTCCCAACTTCCCGTAACATCGGCGGCCAGAGCCGAAGGCACCGACAACATGAATAACAATCCCGCTGACAGCAGCAGATTTCGCAGCATCATTTCCCTCCTGCGAGAACAACGCAACTGAGGGTCAAAAGGTTAACAAGTCTCTTATCACTACTTGGGCGGTGTGTAATCCTTGCGCTCGCGACTCAAGGAGCAACGGCAGAACCGCGAGGCCGCCATTCTCGAGTTCTGAGTGGTTTGTGGGCAACCCGGACATAACACAATTTTGGGACTACTTCCGGGTGGACGGTAACACGACCCCTTAGGGGCGTTGCTTGGCCCAGCAAGGTACAGATTCTGACTTGGATTGCCTGTCTCTGGTTAGGGCTCGTCTCTGATTCAGTCCGTGTTCACGTGTGTGCGCAGGACCTCGATGCTCGATGGGACGGTCACGCTGTTGCTTTGTTCGGCGGTAAGTGAGCAGATCGAAATCCTTTGCCACCGTTTCGACGGTCAATTCGCCGCTCAGATTCTTGTCTACGCCGATCGCACCCTGTTTGAGTGCATCTCCGCCGTTTGGACGGATCCACACGAGATAGTTATTCGCAGACGGCGTCAGACTTGAGGGTCTAGCAAGGTGGTTTACTTTTATCTCAAGTTTCATGTTTCCATTGTCTTTGTCTTTTTGAACTTTCACGATGCCCACCGCCGCCGGAACGCCGACACCGGATGTCATGCGGTATTCCTTTGTGGAAGCAAACGGCCATACCAAGATCAACGCTACCATTGCGACTGTAAATTTCATTCTTCTCCCAACACCGCGGGATCATCTGCGATCAATTGAAGGGGAAGCAAGGCGATGACGCGGTGTAACTACGCATAAGTGTGGAACAAGACGGGTGTCAAAAGCTGTTCACAATTGCTCATCAAGGGGATTGTCGACCATCGGGTCACACCATAATGACTACAAGGGCGCGTTCTTCCCAGAAGCAACCGCAGATTCTTCGCGTTGCTCGTGTTTTGACTGTCGGGAATACCTGCGTATTCGGAGTTCGTGGCGGTTGGTGGGCAATCCAGTTACCACTCAATAACTTCCGAGTTGACGGTGACTCGACCGGAACGAATGCCGCGTGGGCTTGGGGCGGACCATACATTCTGGTTTTGGCGGTGCTTCGTTGCTACGCGCACGTATTGCTTGATTATGTCGTGAGTACTCGCACGCGCGCGATAGTGGTTGCAAACGGCCCGGGAGACGCATGTATCACGCGGTTCGATGAATTACTTCTGGCTAGCGATCCAAGTATTGATACGCTGATCCAGAACGTCGAGCGGCAAAGATCCGCTATCGATCACCTGATCGTGAAAGGTCCGGATGTCGAATTTATCCCCAAGTTCCTTCTTTGCGTGGTCGCGCAATTCCAGGATCTTGAGTTGGCCGATCTTATAGGCGACAGCCTGGCTGGGCCAAGCGACATAGCGATCCACTTCCGTCTGAACGCTGGTCTCGTCCACAGCGGAGTGATCGTGGAAATACTGGACCATCTGGTCGCGTGTCCAGTGCTTCGAGTGAACTCCGGTGTCAACGACAAGGCGAATGGCACGCCAGATGTCATTTTCAAGACGGCCGTAATCGGAATATGGATCTTGATAGAATCCGATGTCCTTGCCTAGCCGTTCCGCGTAAAGCGCCCAGCCCTCATCGAATGATGTGTAGCTCTCATACTTGCGGAATTCCGGAAACCCCTGCAGTTCCTGGGCAATCGAAACTTGCATGTGATGCCCCGGAAGTCCTTCGTGATACGCATCGGCTTCAACCGTAAGCAGGCTGCGCTCGGTGGCTTTGTACGTGTTGATTCGGAGACGACCGGGACGACTGCCATCTGGCGTTCCAGCTTCATATGCCGCAGGGGCCGCGTTCTTCTCCATGTATTCGGGCACCGGCACCACCTCGAATGGTGCATTCGGTAGCCTCCCGAAGAGTTCAGGGAGCTTGGCCTGCATTGGTTTCAGATAACCGCGAAAGTCGTCGAGCAAGGCCTCGGCTGAAGCAGGTTTCAGCTTCGGATTTGTATTAAGGCTGGCGCGGAAACTCACCAGGTCTTTGAATCCGAGTCTCTGAGCAATCGCGAGCATCTCGGCCTCATCCTTGCTCACTTCCTCCACTCCAAGTTGATGGATCGCGTCTGCGCTCAGGCTTGTAGTCGTAGTGCGACGGATCAGGAACTGGTAGTATGCGGCGCCGTCGGGCATGGTCCAGATCCCTGGCTCACGCGGAGCGGCAGGAATGTAGGTCGTTTCCATAAAATGTGCAAAACGCACGTAGGCGGGAAGCACCTCATTGCTGATCGCCGACAACATCTCACGCTTGACTTTCTCCTGATCCGAAGCTGGAATCGTCGCTGGGAACTTCTTAAGCGGCATTGCCAATGGCGAATCTTCCGGCTTCTGGCTTGCTAGCTCATTCACCTGTGCCAGAGCCTTTTCAAGCAGGTACTTCGGCGGCAGTCGATGATCCTGGATGCCCAGCGACATGTTCGTTGTGACCTGGTTGAACGCCGTCGGAATCGCATGCAGGCGGGCAATCCAATCATCGTAGTCCTTCACCGTGGTGAAGCTCAGCAGTTCCACGAGTTTCGGATAATCGGAGTAAATACCACCCATTTGGTTTACAGGCAACTCCCATTCCTTGAACTGCTCAGACTCCTCGTCCAAGGCAATATCGCGCTTCAATAGTTCACGGCTGATCTTTTCCTGCTCCGTGAATCCTGTAGTGTCGATCGCAGCGAGCTGCTTGTAAAAGGCATGTTCGCGTGCGAGTGCTTCATGGAAAGCCTTCACGGAACGGTCTGCGATCTTGTCATTGAATCTCTTGTCGCCAATGCTAAGCGAACTCGGGTGCGTGCTCAAGAGCGTCGTCCCAGAGACTCTGAAAGACCGCATTCATCGCTTGGCGGCGCGCCTCAACCGACGCAACCGTGGGAGATTGTGAGTGAATCTGCAACACAAAAATCGAAATCAGGAGCACAAATGCGGCAGTCTCTGACGACCAGTTTTTCGCAAAGGAGTTCTCCCTGGCTGAAATGGATGACGAGGCGGCTGTAAGAAAATGGATTTTCGGGGTCCCGTGAGAATGTTGGAATAGTACTCAAATCGGGGTTGTGCGGCAAGGAAAACAAGAGAAGACTTGTTTCACACCGCACATCGCGCATGGATGCGGTGGCAAGGTTCCGCACCGTTGCCATCAATTTCGCGCCCTCACTGCTCGCCTAAGTCTGGTTCCGGGCGGTTGGTGGGCCACTCGGGAAGTAATCCAAAATTAGCCTAGGCCCGCGTCCGCAGCGATAACACGGCGTATGGCCCACATCTTGAACCCGAGGCGCCCATATCTCGAAGAGAGACCAGGCGCGTTGTTAGAGATGTCAAGCCCGTTTTCCGCGCGAATCCCCGAAAGTCACTGAAACAGTTTTCGAGGCGCTGCGTTACTCCGTGATCGTGGAGCCATAGTTCTCAGACTGCGGTGCGGTGCCGCGAATCTCTTGAATGAAGAGGGGCACCTCTTTTTCAATCAGGTCCGGGCGGTCAATCTGAATGTAGTGCGAGCTGCCTTTTGCGATGATTCTCCGACTCCGTGTCGAAAGCTTCTTCAAGTCTTCCTGCATCTGGTTCCAGGCCGTCTCCCCCATTTTTTCATTCGAACTTTCGGTGGCCAGAGACTTCTGAGGATCATGCGACAAAATAAGAATCGGCAATGAACCGTACGGCCCCGTATGCACCGTCTCCAGGCCGGATCGCTCCATACTGCGCCTCTCACTCATCGGGGAATCGACATGCAACTCGCAGCGGTCCTCCGCTTGCAATCGCGAGGACCGTGCATCGAGGCCGGGCCTGCCCTTCGAACACGCTCCCATGAGGCGGGGGACGCCAATGCTGAACGCGGCGTGTCCGACCAGGGCAATCACCCACGGAGGTGGTCCTTTACTCATCATCTCCTTGAAGGCCGGGTTTTCCTGCTGCATGGGTGTTGACCCGTCGACAAACACCATCCCGGCAAGGTCCTCGGGATAGTGCCCCGCATAAGCGCGCATGTAGATCCCGGCAATCGAATGCCCCATCAGGACAAAGGGGAGGTCGATCCTGGCCTGTCGCAACAGGCCGTGCAATTCCGCCGCAATACGATCAGCATCGCGCGGCAGCGGCCCTGCTTCACTCCAGCCGAATCCGGCCCGGTCGTAGGCACAGACGCGAGTGGTCTTGGCGAGTGCTGGCTGGACGCCTGACCAGATGACCGCGTCATCGCCCAGGCCCGCATCGAGAACAATCGTTGGCGAGCCGCTGCCCATGCAGTCCATGTGCATCTTGTAGCTGTCGACGGTGTAGATTTGCCCGGGCGGCGGGTTGTGCGCCCGAAACCAGAGCCGTGCGATGGCATTGAAACTGGCACTCCCAGCTACAACAGCCCCAACCAGAACAATTGCGGAAAAAACAATCCTCTCCGCAACCCGCCGCCATCTCGCAGGGACGTTCGCAGAAAGGGAAAGAATTCGGCGAACGCTCAGCCAGATAACCGCAACTCCGATGAGCAGAATGAGCGAGGGCAGGACGACGTAATCAAAATCCATGAGGCGCCTCAGGTTCTCTGAGTCGAAGCTCGATGGAGAATTGTAGGCTCAGTATCGCTTGGGCAACCGCCAACCCAGAGGCTGAGTTTCAAACTCCAAGTTGACAGACCGATGCCTTTATCGAGCAGGTCAGTAACGTTCTTCCTGAATTCCGGTCGGATTGTGGCCTATTCGGAAACTACAATCCAGTGCTATTGATTTTCTTCGTCTCAGCAGCTGGCGAACCTATCTGCAGCCGCAACGAGGGCACGTGTATTGGGCGGGTCGGACGCGCTGTGACCGCTGTCCGGCGTGATCACAAGGTCGGCCTCAGGCCACGCACGGTGCAGAGCCCAGGCGCTCTCCATGGGACAGACCACATCGTAACGGCCTTGCACGATCACCCCTGGAATGGCGCGAATCCGCCCAGCATCGCGCAACAACTGATCGTCGCTTTCGAGAAAACCACGGTTGACAAAGTAGTGGGCCTCGATGCGAGCGAAGGCCAAAGCGAACTCGTCCTCCTCATAGTGGCTGGTGAAGGCCGCATCGGGCAGTAGCTTCGACGTGGCACCCTCCCATCCGCTCCAGATCTTCGCGGCGCTTAGTCGCACCTCTGTATCGTCGCTGGTCAAACGGCGGTAGTAGGCGTTGAGCAGATCGCCACGTTCGGCCTCTGGAATGTGCGCAAGATACGGTTCCCAAGCATCCGGGTAAAGGATCGAAGCACCGCGTTGATAAAACCAATCGATCTCCTGCCGGCGAAGCAAGAAGACGCCGCGCAGGATCAGCTCAGTGACACGCTCGGGATGCGTCTCGGCATATGCAAGCGCCAGTGTCGAGCCCCAGGAGCCCCCGAATACCTGCCAGCGCTCGATGCCCAGATGCTCGCGAAGTTTCTCTATGTCCGCTACGAGGTCCCACGTAGTGTTCTCATCCAGGGACGCGTAAGGCGTGCTCTTTCCGCAGCCGCGCTGGTCGAAGCAGATAACACGGTATTTCTCGGGGCGGAAGAAGCGACGTTGTTTGGGATCGGAGCCGCCGCCTGGACCGCCGTGGAGAAATACCACCGGCTTGCCAGCGGGGTTGCCACTTTGCTCAAAGTAGAGTTCGTGCAGAGGCGAAACACGCAGCCGAGCGGTGTGGTAAGGCTCGATCGGAGGATATAGCCAGGTAACAGGATCCTTCATCGTGGAAGTGGACAACCGTTCGCTTGACATCACCGAACAGTGTACTGCTCCACAACGAGTTGCCTTACTCTTGGACTCGCAGCGTGCCGGCCGACTAAATCTAGCTGCGATCACTCTCTACGGCCGCATCTGAGATCAGATCCGTATCGAGAGCGGTGCGGGAAGGGGCTCGATTGGGCTTCAATTGAACGCTCGTCACTCCCATGTCCTCACAGTTCAAGGTCGTGTGGCGATCCACTGCCAAGGCTCTCGTCATGTCGTAATGCCCTGCGAATCTCCAGGCCAAAGAACCCGGTATTGGTATTTACAAATCCAGGTGTGATACCTCGATTTGTCCGTGTCCATGTATGAGGCACAAATCTGGTTCTCCATTTTCCAGGACTGTTGAATGATCTTTTTGAGCACACCACTCCAAACGATCTCGGCTGGGTGGTATCCATGAAGATCAATCGTCAAGTGCAGCCCTCAATTCCAAGAAGTTTAAGTCTTCAGATTGTTCGTCGCCATCCTCATCGGAAATGCACCAGAATTGGGTCATTGACGGGTTGGCGGTAATCCGCCCGCAACCAGTCGAAAGCGATTCTGAATGGTCTTTCGCGGCCAGTCGCCAGCTACAGAGACTGGCCGCGATAGAATTCTTTCTGTCATTTCATCGCAATCTCGATGGTCGAACTCTCCAAAGCCGCGCCCTTCGCCACGAGCGGCTCAAGTTTCGGTTGGACAGCAAGCTCACTGCGCATACTCGAGCCGGCGATCTTCACCTCTTTCAGAAAGTAGTGCTCCCCTGAGCCGTGAAAGACGAATCCGCTGCGCGCGCTCACGTTCTGCCCCTGTTCGGGACGGACCAACAGGACGGTGCGCGTGGTTCCTGTCTTGCTGTCAATCAAAGCCAGATAGCGATCCGAGAGCAGGTCAACCTTGTAAGAGCCGGCAGGCACAAGCTGGTGATTTGCCGTGAACGCGAATGGGATGTAGATCGTCCCGGTCGCCTGGGCCGAGGCATTTGTCGCGGGGCAGATCAGGCTGACGACCGAGGCCATCAGAAGGAGACTGGGGAATGCTGCGATCCGTAGTTTCATAAGTCACCTCGATGTTTGATTTCGCCATCCGGAGTCCAATCACCGGCTTGCGATGTTCGTTACCTTGCACCCGCGTGAAATTTCGCTCAATGCATTGGGAATCGTTCGCGATTACTTGGGAGTTCGCGCCGAAGAGCTGTCTTTACAGGTGCATATAGGGCACGATGCGTCGGTTAATTCCGTTGATTCGCGTTTCAGAGATCGTGCTAGACTGCAGTTGCCATAGGGGCGGAGAGGGGTGGGTTGGTGGCAACGCCAGCACACACCACGCAGACCTGGCGCTTCGGGGTGTTCGAGGTCGATGCGCACAAGGAGGAACTGCGCCGCGCCGGCGTCCCGATCAAGATGCGGGAGCAGTCGCTCCGCATTCTCGTCTTCCTTCTCGAACATGCCGGGGAGATCGTCACGCGCGAGGAACTGCGGCGCGTCTTGTGGCCTGCAATACATTCGTTGATTTCGCTCACAGCCTGAACACGGCGGTGATGAAGTTGCGCGAAGCACTGGGCGACACCGCCGAAAAGCCGCTTTACATCGAGAAGCGCCAAAACGCGGATATCGATTTATCGCTCCAGTTTCTCCGGCGACGGATCCCCAAAACAACAACGTGCGTTCCAAAGTTGATTCTGCTGCGCCGAAGACGGGCGAAGAGAATGAAGGGCCACAAGCTGCCAGCGCGCCTGTACAAGTCCCAGTTCGGCGCCCACGGATACAGCAAATCGCCGGCGCGGTCGTAGGGTTAGTGCTTCTGGGTGGTGCAGGATTACTGATTTATATTCGGACGCTTCACGTTGCGACCCCGGCGAAAGATCGCGGCGATTCACCAAGCTTTCAGATTGTGCCGGTCACAAGCGCGCCAGGGTCGCTGGATCTCCAGCAATCTCTCCTGACGGACGCGAGATCGCTTACACCTGGGATGGGCCGGGGCCGTGCGAGGGCGTGAAGTGTATGTTCTCCGGATCGGGTCGGGAACACCGCTGCGGATCACTGATGGCGCTGGAAACCTCGGTGATCCGACCTGGTCTCCCGACGGAGATGTAATCGCGTTCACCCGTTGCGACGGAAAAGAAGGCGCAGTCTACCTTGTGCCTGCGCTCGGAGGTAAAGAACGGAGGTTGACGAGCATCGAGTGTAAGTACTCCGTCCGCCCCCGCTGGCCTGGACCCAAATGGAGAGCGAATCTTGATGGTTGATCGCTGTTCGACGAAAGGTCGTTTGGAATGGTCTTGTTCTCGCTGGAGACCGGCGAAAAGCGGTGCCTCACCGATATGGGCCCGCCAGGTTTTGGAAGGGATATATGTTCTCGCTTTCGCCCGATGGCGGAACTGTTGCATTTATTCCCAGGGGTTCGGGGATTTGCGAAATCTACACAATTCCGATCTCCGGGGGGGCACCACATCTTCTCTTGAAGGATGATCATCCCTGCGGATCGCTTATGTGGACTCCTGATGGCAAATCGATCGTGTTCTGGTCCAGTCGAACCACCCTTCCCTCCTTGTGGCGGGTCTTGGCGACGGGCGGCGAGATGCAACGCGAGACGCTGTATCCTGCGCTTGGAAGCTTCTCGAAGGGCGGCCGGCGATTGGCCTATGAAGATTCGTCCACCCAGGAACCCTTCGCCATCTGGAGAGCGGACCTGGCAAATGCCGGCGGTCCTGTACTCCACAACAGGAAGCTGGTCAGCACGCAGTTCGGGGATCTGGACGCTCAGCCCTCTCCGGATGGTTCGCGAATCGTGTGGATGTCAAATCGGACTGGGTCGCGGAGATATGGGCGAGCGATGCGATGGGAGAGAACCCATTGCAATTGACGCACCTCGGCCCCTCGGGCACGCCGCGCTGGTCGCCAGACGGAAAGTGGATCGCGTTTGACAGTTACAAGAGCGATGCCCCAAATCTTCATCGTCGATTCTGAGGGCAGGAATCTGCGTGCGATTACGGCCAGTCCTTACCCGAGTGTCGTGCCGAGCTGGTCACGGGATGGGAAATGGATCTACTTTGTCTCAGATCGAACCGGAAGCATGGAAGTCTGGAAACACTCCGTTGAAGACGTTCAGGAGTTGCAGCTCACGAAGCACGGCGGCTTCAATCCCTTCGAGTCCTACGACAGGCAAACCGTTTACTTCTCGAAATTTGACGAGGCCGGCATCTGGAGCGTTCCATCGCAAGGCGGCGCCGAGTCACTGGTCGTGGCGGGCAAGCCACAGGTTCGATATTGGGGGCATTGGGCGATTAGAAGGACCGGCTTCTACCCGTTAAATGCAGAAGCCGAACGAAGACCCCGCATCGAGTTCTATGATTTCGCTACTCGGCGCATTCATGCCAGTCCTGACACTTGAGAACGCGCGGTAAGATTTTCAGCCCAGCTTGAGCGCGACCGCGGATGGCAAAACGATCTACTATACACTATCCGAGTTCGAGCCACTGTCAGAGCGTGATCAAGATGATGGAGTTCTCGAAGTGAAAGCCGGGGACCGCCGAACCGCTGGAGTTGGAGAATGAACTCATTGCAGGAGTCTTTGGCTCGAATCAGAGCACTCGACTCTCGCTTGAGTAGATGCTGAATGGATTCCTTGGCAGTGAATTCGCCAACTGAGATTCCGGGCGGGAGTGGCCAACCCGGAAATTGATATGTAGTGACCGGTCAAGGTGCGCTGGTCGTTTTTTTCGAACGAGGACAGGGTCAGCAGCAGCCGTGGCAGTTAATGGCGACGATTGATCAAGCTGATATTCGCGGGTCGAAACCGCATAATCATGATCCGTCGGGAGCTGCCTCTGACTACTACCGCGAGTCCGGCCATAGGCCTGTCGCAAACGTCCGGTGGAGGTTTCTCCTTCGTGCTTGCTCCGGCTGCAGCTGACCTTGTCCTCGAGTTGAATTGCGTTGTTCAATGTTTTTGCTTTTTCCCTAGTTGGAAAGGTTTTTGCTTTTGTTTTTCATGCAGCACTTGGTTGTGTTGAAATCCCCTCGGCCTTGATGGCGATCGCCCATATGAATCCGAGCAGTTCTCGTCCGACTGCGGTTATAACCTTCCTCTGATCCTTGCCTGCCATGTCAGTTTCCTGTAGCGCTTGTACAGGCGATTCTGCGCCTTCCATGAGATTTCGATGATCTCCGCTGGAACGCCTTGATGTCGTCTACGCAGCTTTTCCCCGACGCGGGGCAGGTGTCGATAGCACCAGGCCGACTCCATCACGATACGTCTGAGGTGCGCGTTGCCGGCCTTGGTAATGCCACCTTTTCGAATGCGGTTTCCGCTGGAATCCTCGCTTGGAAATGCTCCGCTATAGCCCATCAGCTTCCGTGCAGTCTCGAAACGGGAGGAGATGTTGCCCAGCTCGGCTGCGATCGTAACTGCCGAGATGTGCGCCACTCCGCGCAGAGCCTGCAGTCCGCGGATCAGTTCCTGCATGGCCTGCGGCGCCTGCTTGACCACTTCGAGAATGGCTTCTTCCAATCGCTTGACTCGAGCGCTCATATGCTCGAATTCGTTCATGCAATCCAGTCGCGTGACTTCCTGCGCCGGCTGCGCGTAGCGGACTTGCGCCAGCCACCGCATGTAGCGCTCTGTCCATGGCTTCAAACCCAGAGGCGGACGCTGTCCCGTGCGGAGAAGAAACTTGGTCAGCCGATGTCGCGCACGAAGCTGATCCTGCTTGGCTGCTTCCCGTTGCCGCACAAGATCACGCAATGCCTCGGAGGCGTCATCGGGAACCCACACCGCCGTCAGATCTCCGTTACGGTGACAATGTGCCAGCTTCAAAGCATACATAGAACTCTCACAGCAGCGTGAATACATTCGATATTGCCAGTTAATCTGCACCCGGAATCGAAGGACTGGAGGGTTGCGATTCAGTAGTCTCGGCGTTCCACGATGGCTAACGACCCGGCGATCAGGAGCAGCGAAGCACATACACTCACCGCAATCGCTAGCCAAGGTATCTCGCCCTTCAGGAAATACATGTCGCCCGTCATCAAACGGTAGATGCTATATCGCTGTACGCCATCCACGAGAAACGTAAACATTCCAAAGAGGAAGAGCGTTGGCATCCCAGAATTCCCTTCGCCATCTCTCCGAGCGTGGCAGAGAAAAACACAAACAGGGCATACAACGCGCCAGCTCCCGCAACTGCCAAAAGAGACTGAACCATGGCTTCGCGTAGAGAGTACGACTGGCCCCGGAGTGACGCTACCGCGCAGACCAGCAGCGAGGGGATAACGGCTGCGACCAACAATTCTGCAAAACCCATAGCCACGCGAATGCCTGCCATGATTCTCCGCGATACCGGGAGTGCCAACGCGTGAAGGAATGACCCCGTGGCGGCGGCGCGTGGAGGAAATCCTGTACTTGCCAAGGCCACAGCCAGATCGAGAGCCAAATGACCAATGTTTGCCGAACCAGTGCAGCCATATGTACGACCGGGCATCTTGCGGCAGTGACCGGACGTCGGCTAACCGAACAGCGAGCGCGCCGTGAGGAAACTCCTGGCCGGGCGACCCAGGATAGGCCATATTAAGAGCCCCGACCATCGCTATGAGGCTAAACATACCCAAAAGGAAAAACATTCGCGTTCGGTCCAGGCTTTGTACCACAACATCTGATTTGCTTTGCTCATTCGATTGCCTCACTTGTCTCTATTAGAAAAATGTCCTTCAATGTTGCCGGTGCGACATCCACCGAAATTGCATGCATGGCATGTCCGCGAGCAACGACCTCTTCCACGCCTCCACGGACAAGCATTGAGAGGGTTCGGCCCTCTTCCCGTGCGTTTTCAAATTCTGAAACTGGAGGCTTGCCGTCAAATACAATCCGCACCTCTTGATAAGCATTCGGAAGCTCATCCATTGCTTCGCTGAGGACGGCGCGCCCGCTGCTGATCATGCAAACCCGATCCGCAATCTGCTCGACCTCGCTAATTTGGTGGGATGAAAACAGCACGGTCGTCTGGCCCTCTCCGAGCGTGACCAGTGAGCGAAGAACCTGCTGGGACATCGCAGGATCCAGTCCGCTGGTCGGCTCATCCAGCACGAGCAATTCAGCTCCTCTCGATAGAGCCAACACCAACGACAATTGGCATCGGGCGCCTTTGGAAAGACTCGCACCGGTCAGAGGGAGCGGCAAATGGAACAGCTGCAGGAAGTGCTCCTCAAGGTCTTTCCTCCACAGCGGATAGAAGGCTCTTGTGAATCGGATCAATTCCCCGACCGTCATCGACCCCGGGAACAATTTGTCTTCCGGCAAAAATCCGGTGCGTGCTCTGATGGCCAGGCTTTCTCGATTGTTGTTGATTCGCTGTCCAAATACCCGACCTTCGCCGAATCCGGCCGCGTGATTCCCATCAGCATCTTGAGGGCTGTTGTTTTGCCAGACCCGTTGCGGCCCAAGAGTCCACAAATGGAACCAAAGGGCACCTCCAGATCCAGACCATCGACGGCCACTCGGCGACCGTAAGCTTTTCGTAACTTCCGCGTGATGATAATCGGCTCTTCAATCATGTGGGGACCCTTTTCTCAAGCGGGTCAATTCCGTCTCGAAGAGCCTGCGCATCTGTTGCTCGTCGAGGCCCAATTGCGCAATACGAGTGACTGCGGCCCGCATCGCCGGCAGCGCACGAAGAAACTTTCGCTGGGCTCGCAGATACCGCGCTGTTCCCTGCCACGAAGGCTCCGAATCCTTGCCGTAGCTCTATAACGCCTTCATGTTCGAGTTCGCGATAAGCCTTGGCGACGGTGTTCACATTGACAACCAAATCGCCTGCAACCTTCCGAATGCCCGAGTTGCTCTTCTGGCCGAAGAGCACCAGTCTCGATCGCATGCTTCACCTGATCGACAAGCTGAAGGTAGATCGGAATTCCTGAACTCGGATTGGGCTTCCAGAACATTGTCTTCTGTAATAGTGCACTATTACAGCATTCTAGTCAATATCCCGGCCTGAACGTCTGTTTCGGGTGGATTGTGGGCTACTCGGACATAACCCAATTTTGGGTTACTTCCGGGTTGGCGGTGATCCAGGCATTGCACGCAGGAGCGAGCAGGACGACCCGCAGATCCTGAACAGTTAATTCTTCTGGAGCGTGCCCTGAGCGCAACGACACGCTCTCGTGGTTGATGCAAACATCAAGACACATCCCAGCGCTTAAATCGGGCCAATTTGGACCACCAGGTGGTGTTTCCGCCTGCTTGGTGACCGAAATGGGATTGATCCGTGGTGTCTGCCTCGGATCACCGAGACACTCGAGCGCCTCGATTGATTGAGGCTCGAGAGCGGCGTCCTGACACGGTTGGGCACCTGTGTTCCGTTGGGGGTTTGGAAGTTGGGGAGGCCCCAGTGGAAACAAATAGTCAGGGAGTGCTCCGTGAGCATGACCAACTTAATTCCCAGGGGGCTTGTTTTGTACACACTTCTTTCAGAATGCACTGCCGATTGCGAACTCGCGGATGCCATTGAGGCCCTCTCGATCTCTCGTCAAACCCCAGCGAAGCGTATCCTTTTCCGGCAAGGTCAACCGCCGAGCAGGCTTTTCCTTTTAAAAGCGGGTGAGGTGGTGTTGACAAGCAAGCTTGCCGACAAGTCCGTACTGGGATTCCGGGCAGTTCCTGGGTCCCTGATTGGTCTTCCCGCCATCGCAGGGAGCCGACCCTACAGCATGACGGCAACGGCGGCAAAGAACTCCGATCTGCACGCCATCTCGATTTCTACTTTTCGTGCAATTGTTGGCAATAATCCACGTTTGTCATTCAGGGTTTTGGAAATACTTGCCGCCGAGGTCAGATCCGCCCGCCTCCTCGTATCCACAGCACTGTCGAGCGTCACAGGACGTAGCAGAACTGCAGAGAATGAACGTTTGTCAGATTAGCAGAAACTTATTGGAGGCGGGCTTCAATTTCCTTTTGCAACATCGCAGGGAGCGGATGCGGTCCCTCGAACTTTCCATGATTTTCGTTACGGCGCCCGAAGCACGAAGTCCGCCGCATATCAGACAGTGCGTGATGTGCTCTACACATGCGTGACGTGCGGCGTACAGCGCCGACTCGGCAAGCTTCTCCTGTTTCTGGAACTCGCTAAGCTTTGGAAGTCCGACCGGAATGAGTTCGATTGCCTTGGAGAATGCATCGAACCATCCCCACTCTCTTAAATGGCTCTCAAATAGCAGACAAAGGCGGTCGCCTTCTTCGCATTCCGTAAACATATATGAACCCCTTCTTCAAGGCGAAAGAGGACCAAATCTATGCGGACCAAATTCATTTGTTCATTTCCTTGGCAGCTTTCTAATTGTTGCGCCCTCTATTGCGATGAGTACGGACCCTGAAAAACAGCTTGAAAGTGCATGCACCATTTAGAGATGAAGGGGCCTCGATATTAAATCTGAATCGCCGAGATTGGAATAGGATGCATCAGTTGGAAATGAAAGAGGCAGAGCGACCGATTCTTTGACCATAATGAAACAGGACCCCAAGTGACCGAGCCCAAAGCAGGTGAGCCAGCCACGAAGAATTGCTCGTCAGAGCATTCGCTGGACAACAGGTTCTTTGTTTTCCCTACAAGCGGCCAAACGATTCGAGAAACTATGCTGCTGTTACTGAAGCAACAGGGCGGCGGGCGCATCATTGAGGCATCAACGCATTCTTAGGATAGTGAGTTGGTATGACTCTAGAGGGCTTTCTGAGGCCGTGAATTCTCCAACTTGGGAACTTGTGCCATTGGAACTCCTTCGAATTGGCGAGGCGGAGCACCACGATGCGTTTGAGTTCGGTCACGGTTGGATCGCCTGGCCCAAAGTCCGCGTCCTTCTCAAGTTGCTCAATAGTCATCAGCAGGACCTCTAGGAGTTTGCTCGAAGGTCTACGGCACATCGGGAATCCTCGTGGAGTCAGATGCCAAGAAATTGGCGCATCGTTGCTCTCACGGAGCGCCCGACACTGGATGATGTTGACTTATATTTATGGCCGTGGGAGGTCAGACTGAGCGGGCGCAGATCAGCAGATCATTAGCCAGTCGGCAGATTCGGAGTTTCATTGGTGATTGACTTCATACTCAGCGCCTTTTGATTCCGGAACTTGCGAATTGGCATCGACGAGGGGTCGGAAAACTTCTACCAAAGTCTCGAGCTGGCTTTTTCGTGAGCGCGCAACCTATCGAACTGAGCTGTGATCTCTTTCAGTTGCTCTGCTGCTTGTTCTAATGCGTCGCGATAGGGATGCAATGCCATTCTCGCCTCCAATCCCGCACTCTAGCATTGATCGGCGATGCGAAGCACTAAGGTTCTCTCTCCGTTCATCCCGAAGGTAACAGAGGTGCAGCGAGGAGCTTATTTAGGCTGGGAGCTTTCAACGATCATGGTTCACACGGTGAGCCACGATGCTGAATTTGGAGCATCATCGCGGTTTGTTCGGTGCGGATGGTGGCCAATCCGTCAGATACCAATAATTTTCGAATTGGCGGTGATACACCAAGAACTACGGAATCAGCTATCTTCTCGCTTCAGTGGTCGAAAAGTGCATTGGCGATTTGTCACTCGTCGAGAGCGGTTGTCGTGAGCGGCAGATGACGCAAGGCGGGAACGTAGCAGGCCAACATTGCAGTCTGAGATGACGGCAGACTCTCGTGCGGACCGCCTGCGTGGCGATCCCGATTGAAATTTCCATTAATGCGGCGGGCAAAACGGGAGTATGATACGGCCATCTTCAACGAAGAGGAGATCTCGACCAACTCCTCTAGAGTGCCGAGTATCGGTGTGTACCCCCATGACGTGCAGAAGCTTCTCTTCCGCGCCATCGGCGCGTTCTGCGTTCTTGCGCTGCTCTCAATTGGCGCCGAGGCGCAACTTACCATCATTCCTACCACGACGCTCAGCGCCGAAACCTCCAATAACACCAGCACGAGTGCGACATTCAGAGCGCAGTCGAATGGAAACGCCCGCCCGGGAAATGTCAGCAAATCCTCGATTCGCAATCTGCTGTATTCTGGCTCGACTACCAAGATCTACGCCTCGGTCATGCCTTGGTTCGGCAGCACCGATCACATGTCGGTTGGCTACACTTCCTCTGATCCGAAACAGATCAGCTCTCAGATCAGCGACATGCGCAGTCGCGGTATCCAGGGAGCCATTATTCCCTGGTACGGACCCGATTCATACAACAACACCATGGCGATCAACTTCATGCAGGCTGCGCAGTCTTCCGGCGATTTCGAATTCTCCCTCCGGATCGAGGGAGGCGCGCTGCTTACTTATGCCCGACAGAACGGATGCGACGTCACCACACAGTTCATCAATGATCTCAACTACATCGCCAGCACATTCTACGGATCGAGCGCCTACACCAAGGTGAAAATGGGCTACCTGTCATCCATGTCTTCGGTGTCGAGGCATACTACGTCGACTGGAACAAGGTTCGTTCTAGCATCGCCGGCAACCCCATGATCATGATTCGCAACCGCAATGCATTTAGCGATGCCAATGCCTACGGCGCGTTCTCCTGGGTTGAGATCGACGCCTCCGACCCGAACCACACGCTCTCCTATCTCGATAACTTTTACATCGCAGCGCAGTCATCGTCGAAGAACGCCGTCGGATCCAGCTATAAAGGGTTTAATGACACTCGCTGTCTGGGGTTCCAACCGCATTATCAATCAGCAGTGCGGCCTAACATGGCTCGCCACGCTCGCAGAAGCCAGCAAATACTATTCCAGCTCGCACCAGCTCAGTGCGATGCAAGTAGTTACATGGAACGATTACGAGGAAGGCACCGAGATTGAGAGCGGCATTGACAACTGCGTCGCGCTTGCGCCGACCGTCACTGGTTCCACATTGAGCTGGAGCATCGGTTCCAAGGCGAGCGAGAGCACTATTCTCACTACTACGAGTGTTCATTTCCACCGATGGCCAGAACCTGATGAAACTGGCCGATGTCGCCGCTGGCACGCACTCTCTCAATCTCTCGCAGTACAATTTGACAGCCGGCGTCTGAATGCGCTCTACGTAGAGGCGGTGGGCAAGGCCTCGATCGTCAATTCCATGTCCTTCCCTGTGGCCTTCAATCCCAACGACCAGGCGCCTGTAGCATTGCTTTCGCTCAGTACTGCTTCGGGCACCGCGCCGCTCACGGTGAGGTGCTTCCAGCGCGAATTCCAGCGATCCCGATGACACATCACAGCAGTGAAATTCAGATTTCGGTGATGGTACGGAAGTTTCCGGTGGCGCAGGATTCTCTCCTTCGCATACCTATCAGGCCCACGGCGTATACACTGTGACCCTCACCGTCTCCGACAATGGCGGAGTCTTTTCAACGACGCAGCAAACCGTCAGCGTTGCTGCAGGGCCGGGTGTCACTATCACCTCGCCCACTCCCGGCGCGACCGTCAAGTCTCCGCGTGCACGTTGTCGCAACGGCCTCCATTGTTGGCGGCGTCAGCTACATGGAAGTCTTTGTTGATGACCTGACGCCCCACGCTTACGTCACCACCGGTTCCACGGTGGATACGTCTCTGCAGATCGGTGCGCGGCCACATACGCTTCCGGGTTGTGGCACACGATACCACCCGGCCGCGAATTACATCTATTCCGAGCACCACTTTCACCGTGGGAGCTAATGATGCGCCGCCAGTCGCTGTCCTAACCGTGGAGCCTTTTGGCGGGGGGAACCAGGCGATGGCCTGCACCGCAACATCCACCGATTCCGACGGCTTCATAACCAGTTCAAATCAGTTTCGGCGATGGCGCCACCACTTCCGGTCCGACTGCCTTCCACACTTACGCATCTTCAGGCACGTATCAAGTCACGGCTACAGTGACGGACAATGCTGGACTGACCTCCGCCACTTCCTCTTCGGTTACCGTGGGCAGCACCGGAACGCTGACAGGGTACGTTACGAATATAAGAACCGGATCTGTTTTGGCAGGCGCAAAACTCAGTCTCGGCGGAAGCACAATTTACTCGGATAGCATGGGCCACTACAGCTTCAACAACCTAACTCAAGGTACATACTTCCTGGCTGCCTCGGCCCCCGGGTACCTGGCCCGGAGCTACAGCATCAACATCACTGCAGGCACGACCGCCAACCAAAACATTTCGCTTTCAACCGCCGGTGTGCTGCAGGGCACGGTCACCAACGGCAGTGGGGTTGGGATTGCCGGAGCAACGATCAGCATTTCCGGGAGGCGTACTACCCCTCTAATCTCTTTAGTCACCACGGGCAGCAGTGGCGGCTTTAGCTTCGGCTGGGTACCTGTGGGTGCTTATGTCGTTACAGCGGCCGCTTCCGGCTACGTTTCCAATACCATGAGCACAACCGTCAACACCGGACAGACCACGACCATCGCGGTTTCCCTTTCAACCGCAACAGCCTCGATCAGCGGTCGAGTTACGAGTGCCGTAGACGGGCACGCACTGGCCGGCGCAACGGTCTCGACGGGTTTGGTGGCCAGCACCACCGACAGCTACGGGAATTACAGATTTACCTCCTTACCTGTTGGCTCCTGATACATTGACCGCAAGCAGTGCAGGTAGGCTCTCCACGACCGCGACTGTCACCTTGATTGGGGGATCGCAGCTCACACAAAACTTTCAGCTTTCCACAGCAGGCGAGCTCAAGGGCAAAGCGACTGTGGTCACTGGCTCAGGCATCGGCGGTGTCAAGATCACCTTCACCGGTGGCGTTTTCAACACCACCAACTCGGTGACCACCGATACGTTTGGTAACTACAATGCAGGTTGGATACCAGTAGGCACCGATGAGATTTAGCCACGGCGTTTGGAATCGGAAGGCATCTTCGACTTCCATATACGCCGGCGCCGTGACCGTTGTGAGCTTCAAATTTCTGAATAACGAATGTCAGCTTTTGCTTGTCGGATGACGTGGAGAACCCCCGTAGATCGGCAGGTATTTCTTAAGGAGCAAGCCTGGGCTCTCGCACTCGTGTCTGCGCTGGTGAAACCAGGCCAAACCACTCATTGACCCCCGGCTTCAACGTCGCGGTAGACCCGTTTCAATTCCCTGCGCCGCTCCCGCTGCATTACATCGAATAGACTGCGTTCTGCGCCATCTGCTGTGTTGTAAGTCGTTAGAATTACGTTGTCCAGCGGATTCGATTCCTTCCGCGTCCACCATCTAGATTCACCGACTTACGCCGTTTCACCACTCCCCGATCAACCTCAGAAATACTCAATTGTGGGGATTTTTGTGGGTACTCCCCATCAAAATGCTGCGTATTTGTGGGTGTTTCTGAGGAAAGATTCTCCGAATCGTCGGCTGCAGAAGTCTCTCCATTCTTCGCCTGTGTCAGGCCCTGGCCTGCTCCTTTTCTCTCGTTCTGCGACCAATGCGGTGATTTCGGTTGGGACGCTTCGGTCTGGTCTTCCTGGCCGGGATCGGCCTTGGTCGGCCGCCTATTGACGATGGCCTCTGTCCTGCTCTTTTCCGTCGTCGGCTTTGAGCAATGCTGGAGGAGCCAAAGCGAGGATGGCAACGGCCGGTGCGTTCTCGACGCTCTGCACGTCCTCTGCACTTTGCGCAACGATCTGATAATTCAGTACTGCCGAAGTGTGCTTTGCCATAAGCCGCCGCAGAAGATCGTTCGATGTGTGAATCCAATCCGAAATTAGAATGCTCATGCCACGCCTTGCAGGGAAAGCCAGTAGTAGCGCCGCCAGCAGAACATGCAGCGGACCGGCCGAAGAGCGAACATGGCCAATAGTCCGTCGATTGGGCGTAATTCACCGGGTTTGAATTGAAGCGAGTTGCAGCTAGGACAAATTCGCCGGGGCCACAGGACCCGCGGCAGCCAAGTTGGCCAGGTTGTGGTTGCAGCAGTCATCCGGGACTTCCTTTCCATAAAACGACGGCCTGTATCACCGCGCGATTCCGTCTCCCGAACTGGGATTTGCTTCTAACCAGGCCAGAAGAGCGCGAATGCTGCCCGTGGCCAGAGCGATGCACGAGTCGGCTGCACCGTAGTAGAGATTGATGGTGTCTCCATCAAGTCCAATTGTCTGTCCGCACGGAAACACGACGTCGTTCACGTCCCCGCTGCGCTCATAGGGAGCTTCCGGTCCGAACATCCAGGATTCTCCGCGCTGAAGGCAAACATCCGGCCGTTCCAGATCAAGGAGCGCGAGGCCGAGTCTGTAGATACTCCCAGACGCTGTATGGCGCACTCCGTGATAAATCGTCAGCCATCCTTTTGCAGTTTCGATCGGCGGGGAACATAACCCGATCTTGTTCGCGTCCCACCATCCACCACGTCGCGCTTCCAGGATGACTTTATGGCTGCCCCAGTGCCTCAAGTCGGGGGAATATGAAATCCACATGTGGGCCCCGGTTGTAGTTACCGGACGATGGATCATGGCCCAGTAGCCGTTGAATCTCCGCGGGAGCAATGCGGCATCTTTATCTTCAGGCGGCATGATCACGCCGTATCGATCGAATGTTCTGAAGTCTTTTGTGAGGGCCAGTGAAACGCCGGGACCTCCGCGCGCAAACGAGGTGTACGCCACGGCGTATTGTTCGAGTTCCGGGACGTAGGTGATGCGGGGATCTTCGATGCCCCAGATTTCTTCAGGGTATTGACGCGGGTTTGCAACCAGCGTGGGTTGGGGATCGATACGCCAATCGTCGATGCCATTGGCAGAACGTGCGGCGCACAGATGCGAAATGCCACGCCGGTCTTCTACGCGGCAAAACAGCAATGTGTCGCCGTCGGAGAGAAGCACGGCCCCGGCATTGAACACGCTATTGATGGCATAGGGCCAGTTATCCCTGCTCAGAATTGGGTTGCGATCGCAGCGTGTGAGCAAGGGAATCTGGCTCGATGTGACAGTCAATGAATCGTGAAACGGAGCCGTTGCAGTATTCGGATTCAACAGGGACCCTCAATTCGGAATACGTTTTTTTTGCGTTGGTTTCGGGGGATGACTGCATATCAAGCAGTGCCATCAGAAAGGAGAGCGTAGACTCAGCTCCCTGGTTCTCGTTGACGCGATCTGGATGAAGTCCATCTTTGCAGCCGCCGGTTGTGGCGTCGTAGAGTGCCACGCGGAGGTCGTTCTTGCCAAGGAACCAATCGAATACGCGATGTGCTTCAGCGCACCAATGCTCATCTCCCGGTCAACCGGTATGCCTCAAGGCAGGCAGAGATTGTGGCGCAGGCTTCAACAGGCTGCTGATCGAAACGAGGTCTCTCTTTGCCTTCGCTGAAGGATCCGCTGGAACCGATAGGCACGAACATCATTGTGTCGTCGCGATGCTGTGCCGCGACGAGCCATTGCAGCGACTCGATTCCCGCAGCAAACATTCTCTTGTTCTGACTGTGCCACCCGGCAAGGATAAGTGCCTGCGGCAGCCTTGCGTTCGAGTAGGAGAGGCTCTTCTCAAACCAATGCCATGTTTCATTGGAGCTTCGCGGTAAATGTCGAGCAGGCGATCGGCCAGCGTGTTTCGATGGTGTTGCATCTCCCTGTCGCCTGGGAACCGTCCAGATAAGCCTGCATTCCGAGCATGCTAAACGCCCATGCGCGCGGACTCGTAAACCTCATTGCTGAAGGAACCGCGGACTCGAAGAGTCGTCCCGCCGCGCCGCGCAATCCGGCATCCTGCGAATGCCCGAGGACAGTTCCCAATGCTCCACAGAGCGCGGCCATGGCTGTCTTCAGAACCAACCTGTTCGAGCCAGTTGCGATCGTAGCTGAGGAAGTTTCTGAACCGCCCGGCATCGTCATTGAACGCGAGCCAGAGAAAAGCGAGGTACCGCCGGGAGAGATTGAGGCACTTGGGTTCGTTCGCATTCTCGAGCCGGGTAGAAACGATGAGCGCGCGAGCATTGTCGTCTGTCGTGTAGCCCTCGCGTGGATTGGGCACAGAGAAAATCGAATGCTGCAACATGCCCGTATCGTCAGTCATGGTCAACAGATGGCTGGTGTTGAGGCCGGGTAGCCGATCTTCTGCCTCGGCCTGAGGCAGACCAGGTCGTCAGGGTGGCTGGCCTTGGGTTGCAATGAGCGTTCGAACCGGGCGCGCTGAAAGCTGGCCATGTAGGCCTTCGCGGTTTTGGGCCAGGTTGTTCCGCGCGAGTGCAGATAAGCCCTCTTGCGCATCGCGTGGCGTTCCGCAGGGTTCTCCAGTAGTGTGATGACCGCCTCGGAGATGGCCTCGGGATTCTCAAAGGGAACAAGGACGCCTCGGTCTTCTCTGCAAGCAACTCTTTGGCATGCCAATAGGGCGTGGAGATGATTGCTTTGCCTGCTCCGAGTGCGATGGCAAGCGTGCCGGAGACAATCTGGGCTTCCTGTCGATAAGGAGTGATGTAGATATCCGCGGCCCCTACGTGCTCCACCAGCTCTTCCGCGCTCACAAAACGATTGTTGAGGATCAGGTTATCGCTCACCCCGAGCTCTTCGGCAAGCGCCTGCAGGCTTTCGCGGTAGCGCTCACCCTCGCGTCGACGGATATGCGGATGCGTTACGCCGGAAACGATATAGACCACGTTCGGATGGCGTTCCAGAATCGCAGGCAACGCACGAATCACGTTCTCAATACCCTTGTTCGGAGATAACAGTCCGAAGGTGAGCAAGACGGACTTACCCTCAGTGCCGAACTTGTCTTTGAAGTAGTTGGGATCCATGAAGGGAAGATCTGGTACGCCGTGCGGGATCACATCGATCTTTCCACCCGGAACTGCATACACATCACGAAGAAGCTGGGCTGCCAGTTCGCTCATGACAATCAGCCGATCGGAGAGTTGCGCGATCTCTTCGAGCACGATGCGTTGATTTGCATCAGGCTCACGGAGAACTGTGTGAAGGGTTGTCACAAGCGGCATCTTCAACTTGCGGAGCAAAGCCAGAATATAGCGGCCCGCGGCACCTCCAAAGATGCCGTATTCATGCTGCAGACAGACGAGATCGTTGCCATTGAAGTTGAGGAACTCCGCGGCTCGCTCATAGGACCCAATATCCTCCTGGGCTAGTTCCAGACGAACCTGCTCGGGATATTCATAGCTAGACTCCGGATCGTTGACTGGAATCGCAAAGAGTCGTCCGGGGCCGAATTCAGCAGTGAGAGCATTGCACAGATCGGTGGTGAATGTAGCAATGCCGCACTCACGCGGCAAATAGTTTCCGACAAAGGCGATACGCGTTGGCAGGGGCAGCGAGTACGTTTCTAATGACACGGGAAGAACTGCCGCTGGAAGAGAACCTTCAGCGAGCATTACAGAGTTCATCGTATTTGGGATGGACATTTCTCCTGCTTTCAGTTTGATCGATACCCGCAGATGCACTGCACAAACGCATGCAGATATGGCTCCGCTCTTGGCATTTGATTCCCGCCGGTCGGCTTATCGTGCGGAGGTTGCTTGAGGAGGGTTCTCGCCGGCAAAGTCCAGCGAAGTGTTTTGCTGAATTTGCCGGGCTTCCATCGTGACGTTTGCGACATAGAAGCCGGGGAACCGCACGATCCGAACGGAATCAAACTCTGCGGCATTAAATCGTCGGGCGATTCCTTTTAGCGCACGAGCTAAAGCTCGATGAGTCGCCCTCCCTTCGGTCAACCCATAGCCTCGTCGCGAACAGGATCTCCGCACCCACATAAAGTGCCAGCCGGCTCTACGAACCATCACGTCGAGACCTGCTGCTTCGATCCTCTCAATATGAGCCCAATCTTCACAAAATTGCTCGCTAATCGGGTCAACGCTATCTGGCAGCGCACAACCGCTCCGCAGAAACATGGAATGCAGAGTCACGCTTTTGCGCTTCTGCACGTAACAACCGGAGCGGTCTCTGGTTCACTCGGGGTGGGAATATTGAGCGGGTTTTCAAGCGTATCGTGGACATTCGGATATTTGCCAGCCGATTTCTCATGTGAGAGAACGGTGACATCCGCCTGGCTCTTCGGCGGAATCAGGTGTATCTCTGTACGGTGGCGAGCAGAAAGATGATTCACTAGGCTCATGGCTACTCCGTCCTTCGGTTGCTTGCTTGGAAGACGCTCGTCTGGAGCAAAGCCCGGAATGCCGGAGGCGAGAAGGGGACACTGAGGCTCTGCTTCAAGCATACGCTGAACCAAGCTTGCGTGCTGGAAGCGCAGGAAGGTTTACGTTTCCATTATCTGCTCGCGTCTCACTCAAATTCGCCAAATCCTGATCACTATCTGAACCTTCAGTGACTACAAGATACTGGACAAACTGAGCAAAAGAAGACAGAACAAGTTGATCGCGGAGAGCATGCTGCTAATAAGTAATTTGCCATGAACTGGGCTAAAGCGAAATCGCACGGCAGCTAGTCCCAATATTGAAGGCGAGAGCACGCAAGGATTTCTCAATCAATTTCCGCAATCGGATGGTGTGGACGACGATCGAGCAGTCAGAGCGCTTGCTCGGCACTTGCCCTTGGAGGTTTCTTCGTGGATTCAAAAACCGCTCAGGTGAATACTATCTCGGAATCTGGAAACGATAAGGGAGGTCCCAAGTCCAGGAAGACTGCACCGATAGAACTGTTCGCCACGGGAATCGCTGGACTTGACGACGTTCTTGGAGGCGGCCTGGCGCGCAATCATCTTTATCTAATCGAAGGCGACCCGGGGACGGGAAAGACCACACTCGCCATGCAATTCCTGATGGAAGGTGTCCGGTGTGGACAAAAGAGCCTGTACGTCTCACTTTCCGAGTCGAAGTCAGAACTCCTGGAGATCGCTGAGTCGCATGGCTGGTCGATCGATGGGATTGATGTATTTGAGTTGGCAGCTGACGAGAGTGAGTTGAAGCCCGAAGCTCAGTACACAGTCTTCAATCCCACCGAGATTGACCTCGCCGACACCACAAATGCACTGCTGGCAGAGGTGGAGAGACTCCAGCCGGTTCGCGTGGTGATTGATTCCCTCTCAGAAGTCCGTCTTCTTGCTCGCGACTCGCTACGTTACCGCAGACAAATATTAGGACTGAAGCAATATTTTTCAGGACGCAAGTGCACCGTCCTGTTGCTGGATGATCGTACCGCTGAACGCCATGATTTGCAGCTTCAGAGTATTGCTCACGGCGTGATCTTATTGGAAAGCGCAGAGAGGGAGTACGGTGTCAAACGACGTCGGATGGCGATAAAGAAGTTGCGTGGCTCAAGCTTCCGCGAGGGCTTCCATGACTACAGCATCAAGCATGGCGGCGTGGATCTCTATCCGCGCCTCGTAGCAGCGGAACACCTTCTGATTCTGAATCCCACGCAGCTGAAAAGCGGAATTGTAGCTCTTGATGCTTTGCTGGGTGGCGGCATCGACAGTGGTACAAGCACGCTTCTTCTTGGGCCTGCAGGCTGTGGAAAATCTACTATCGCAGTCCGTTACGCAGTATCTGCCGTGGAGTCCGGCGGCAGCGCAGCCCTGTTTGCCTTCGATGAGTCTCTGGCTACGCTGCTGATGCGTGGGAAGGGCTTGGGACTTGACATGGAGAAGTATGTCAAGTCCGGGAAGATCTCCCTTCGCCAGGTCGATGCTGCGGAACTCTCACCCGGACAGTTCATTCACGAGATCAGGCAATTGGTAGAGAAGCAGGATCTGAAGCTTCTGATCATTGACAGTCTGAACGGCTTCCTCAATGCGATGCCTGGGGAGAAATATCTGGCAATGCAGCTGCACGAACTGCTTGCATACCTGAGTCAGAAGGGCGTAGCGACATTAATGACAGTTGCCCAGCATGGTTTTGTAGGAACAAACATCGATGCGCCAATCGACGTGAGTTATCTGACGGATACTGTCCTATTGTTTCGGTACTTCGAAGCCGCCGGCGAAGTGCGCCAGGCACTTTCCGTAATCAAGAAGCGCAGTGGAGAGCATGAACGCACCATCCGCGAATTGGTCATGAAGAGCGGTACGATCGTCGTCGGGAAGATACTAACCGAATTTGAAGGCGTTTTGACTGGCGCTCCTACTTATCGCGGCACAATGGAAAGCCTCCAGGGGTCAAAATCGAGCGAAAAGCTTCGTGCTGCGATATGACATTCCCGGAACATGAACGCCGCGTTCTTGTTGTTGCGCCCACCGGACGAGATGGTCTGCTCATTTGTAACCTTCTCAGGAGCAAAGGCGTCTTGTGCATCTTGTTTGAGACGCCTGAATTAGCTCGATTGGAATTAAGGCTCGGTGCAGGCGCAGTGATTCTGGCGGAAGAATCCTTCAGACTTTCTGATGTTCCCAAGTGGGCAGCGGAAGTTGCTGAGCAACCTTCGTGGTCAGACATTCCTCTCATCCTCCTTACTGTCGCTGGAGCGGTCGACCATGAGAACCAAAAGAAAGTTCGCGTACTGCAGCCACTCGGGAATCTGGTTTTGCTTGAGCGGCCGGTCCGGCCCGAGACCTTTCTAAGTACGGTCCAGGCCGCGCTTCGGGCCCGGCTCAGGCAATACCAGATGAGAGACTATCTTGCCCAGAGCCGTCTTGCCGAAGAAGCACTTCGGAAGTCGGAGAAACTGTTGGTGGCAGGGCGTCTCGCAGCCAGCATCTCGCATGAGGTCAACAATCCGCTCGCTTCGGTCACCAATTTGCTGTACTTGATCGGAACCTCATCTTCATTGGAGGAGGCAAGAGCTCACGGAGATATAGCGGCCGAGGAATTAGCGCGTGTCTCAGAGATCGTGACTCAGACACTGAGGTTCTACCGGGAGCAGAGTAAGCCGTCGATCGTGCAGATCACTGATATCGTGGACTCCGCCCTCCTTTTCTATCGAGGGAGATTGACAAACTCAGCCATTGCAATTGAGCGGGATTTTAGGGAGTGTTCCCCTATCCTTGCCGTGGGCGGAGAACTGCGCCAAGTGATCTTAAACCTGATTTCAAATTCTTTGGACGCCTTACCGCGAGGTGGCACCTTGAGGATCCGTACAGCCAACACGCATGAGCACAGGAACGGATCGCGTCCAGGCATCCGTTTGACTTTCGCGGATAGCGGATCCGGGATTCAGCCTGCAATCAGGAGGACGCTCTTTGAGCCATTTGTCAGCACGAAAGCAGATACTGGTACTGGTCTCGGGCTTTGGGTAAGCTCCCAAATTGTTGGCAAGCACGGAGGAACCATTCAGGTAAAAAGCAAGGCACGATCCGATAACACCGGCACCGTCTTCTCGATCTTTCTGCCGCTGAGCCCGACAGAGGTCCATCGTGAAGCTCCCGAGAAGAGCGTGATTTCAGTAGAGTGCCAATCGCCTTCTTTCGTGAGCTATTGATCGATCGGTCTCCGAGGCCTTCGAGATCGTTGGGGTTTAGTTGTTTTGACAGTCGGAATCGAGGACTTAACAAGTGTTCTGGGAAATGGGATTGCCGGCTTCTGGGCGTTATGGTCTGGCAACTGGTCGAGCAGGACCACATTAAGAAGCGACTTATGTACTTCGATCCTGCCGTTATGACTTATGAATCCGAGCGCGCGAAAGCGATTCATAAAGAAGCTGACGCGGGACCGGGTGGTGCCGATCATATCCGCCAATGCTTGCTGCGTAATCGGCGGGATGAAGGTGTCTGGTCCGCCAGGCTTGCCGAACTCCGCCATCAGCAAAAGTATCCGAGCCAGGCGCTTTTCGCTCGAGTTGAAAAGCTGGTCAACGAGATCAGCCTGCGTTCGCATACTGCGGCTTAACAGAAACGTGAGGAATATATCGGCAAAGGCCGGTTCATCGTGCATTATCCGAATCATCTCGCTTCTGCCAATCTTGAGCGCCGTGCAGCAGTTAACGGCGGTAGCGCGTCTGATCAATTTTGCTCACATTCGTTGCGAGCACACGAGAGCCTGTAATGTAGAGAGCCGGAATCGATGTGTGCCTGAGATGCCGGCATTCATGGCCAGGTCCGCAAGCAAACCTATGGCATCGCACGAGTTCGCGTTTGACTAAGTGGGGTTTCATCTGTGGTCTTTTCGGAGCCCCGGAACAAGCTCGCGACGCGCGGCCACGTTCCGCCAATCATCCAGAGCGCAGTGAAGACGCCTAGAAACCCGAAAGGCACGTGTGTAGCGGGCCACTTATGCTTTAGCAGATAACACACCGCGTCGGCGCTAAGGACAACGAAAGCGCAGAATGTAAAGAACCGCAGAAACTCCAAGACAGGTCCGAAGAATTTCCAGAATGACCTACTAGAAAAACACCGAAGCCCTCAGCATCATGAGCAACACTGAACTGGGCAAATGTCTAGCTCTTAACCGACAGGTTGAAGGTTCGATTCCTTCCGCGTCCACCATCTCCCGATCGAAAATCAAATTCTGGCTTAAGGGTCCTTCGCTTTGCTCAGGATTTCGCCTGCGGGCTCGGACGCTCGCAAAGCGGCTCAAGTTCGATTCCTTCCGCGTCCACCATCCTCCGATCGAAAATCAGATTCGGGCTTAACTGTCCTTCGCTTTGCTCAGGATTTCGCCTGCGGGCTAGGACGCCCGCAAAGCGGCTCAAGTTCGATTCCTTCCGCGTCCACCATTTGATCGTCAAGTTAAGTGCGATCGCGTTAGAAGGCAGGACGCCGTGGGCTGTTGCCGCGCTGTGCCTGCGCTCCGTTGCATTGAAACGCGAGCTTCGCCAGATATCCTCACGCTGAACAGAGGAAACCCGTCCGGTATCGGACGGGTTTCCCAAATCACGTTGACTTCGTGAGACTACGGAGTTGTCGGCGGCATGCAGTAGTCCGGCAACGCCGTACTGGTGTACATCGAGCAATAGGTCTGATACCAGAGGTCAGTGGGTTTCAAGTGAAGAAGTTCCCACCCACCGAGCTGGTCCTGATAGTTTGCGCTGATCGGCGGATTTAGCAGGTTAAACGGGTTTGCTGTTCCGATGTACAAGTGAGAGCCCAACTGCAGCATGTTGCGTACACCGTAGTTGCTGAAATTGCCGACGCCATCGAGGTCAACAGGATATGCCGGCTCGTTGGAAGAATGGATGCGGAGCAGGTCAGCCCCTTCAAACTCCCTTGCCGCTGTAATTATGCCTGCCGGGATTGTGGCGACATCCGCGCTCAAGATCGGCGCAGCGCCTAGATCGAAATCGGAAAGAGATGTTGGCAATGACTGCTGACCGTACTGGTCAAACAGCGATTCAAACAGCAGATACGACCAGTCGAATGTACCGATGAATAACTCCCCATTGAAAGTAGTCATCCACCACGTGTAGCTGTTGAACGGATTGTTATAACCTGCACGGCCATACAACCCGGGTACGCCACCCATGTTGTTCGGCACCAGCGTCCATTGGCAAGTAGTGTCAGCGCGTTTGCAACCGGTAGTTCCGTCAGACTCGACGTACTTCGGCAAAGTCGCATTGCCGTAGAGCAACTGAATCTGCGGCTTGTTCGAATCAAGGAACTTTCCACGGAACATCGAAGTAGGACGATAACTGCCCAGAAAGCTGTAGTCGCTTGGGGCGTTCGGGTACAGGTATCCAGAGTATTCCGCCTGTACTCCCGGTGGCACCATGGTCGTCCAGTACAGCCAACCGTCGTGAGCCGCCAGAGCGCCTCCACCCATTGCCGCCGAAGGCTCTACCTCGTAATTGGAGTACTTCCAGACAACCTGCCAGTTGTTGGCAGCGGCTGCGCTGATTTTGCTGATCCCCGGGCTCATGTAAAGCTGATTCCCATACGCCGAATCTTGACCTAGCGGGCCACTTCCGCCCCATGTAGTGACGAAGATTCTGTCCTGATAACGTGCGAGATAGGCGGGATCGGCATTCAGGTTGCCAACGGTTTCGAATTGGAATGGGTCAGCAGTTGTACCAGTCCAACGCAGGATGTAACCAGAGCTCGTGCCGAATAGGATTGCATTGTTAGCTGGTCCCGCCACACCAACATAGAGGTTGTTATTGGTCATCAGCCATTGACGAATGTTGGAGTATTGAGAGTAAAAGTGGGAACCGATAAACGTCCGTGTCCTTCCGTTGAAGGCGAACATCGTGATGCCCGGGTTTCCGCTTTGGTCTCGTGCAATGCCGCCAAGGAACACTACATCACCAAGGGAGCCAGCCGAACGCAGTCCGCCTGTAAACATCAGGTTCAATGCATCGGCAGGCTTCTGGAGCACTTGCAGAGTCATGTCGATAAGCTGAGCCGTCTTGGTGTCATACAGGAAAATGCGCGGTGGTCGAGCATCGTGCTGCAATCCCTGGCACTCGACCGTGTTCATTGTGAGACTTGACGCGCCCATTGAATCGACTACGAGGCACAAGGTATTTGCGACGGTGCCGATCCACAGGTCATGACCCCAGCTGGTCAAACCCCATAGATAAGCCTGATTCGTCTTAAGTTGTTTGGGAGTGTTGCATGTCGCTACATCGAGATCATTGGGATAGTTAGCAAAGAAGGAGCTATAACTGGCCGTGAGATCTGCGCTGTCAAAGCACTCGTCCGGCTGCGCTTTGGCGAGACGGCTATATTGATAAAACTTGCCGTCGGGCGCAGGCACTGATACGCCATAGTTGTCACTCCAGTACTTCTGCACCACGTTCTGAGCTTGTACTGAAGAGCACAGAACGAACGTGAAAAGGACGACGAGAATACACCCTCCTGTTTTGTGCATCGGAATGCTCCTTTCGCAGGAAGAGGGAAACGGTCTGGATCCGAATTTGGACCAACAGCCCTGATTCGAGTTCCAAGGCAGTGATGGAAGGCAGACCACTCCGCCGGAACTGACGACGACTTCCTCAGCGGAGTGGACGCCGGAAGTTTGCCTCGAGGGGTGTGCAGAGGTTTGAGGAGTGCTCTTCGAGGGGGCGAACCGCCACGGCGTATCAAACCACCACAGGTCAAAAGGCGAAGTGACGCCAGATACACGCCGATGTGACTAGGCAGACATCCCGATTGTGCCTGACACCTAGCGCGTCACAACATCTTGCGAGCCACTTACAAAGACTCTAGACCGTTTCCTTCAGCTCATTTTTGTGCTGTAGGGGCGCCCAGAGCCTGGTGCTGGTATCGGGCCAGATTCGCGCGGAGGGCTGTCGCTAATTCGGTGTTCTGTTGCTTCTCGGCTATGTCGAGAGCCTGCTGAGCGATGAGGACGGCTTGTGCGAAGTTACCGGTCTCTGAGTACATGGCGGCGAGCATCTGGAGAATTGCGGGCTCGCGGTTGCCGGTGAGTTTTGCTGCGGCTTCGAATTGGGGAAGAGCTTCAGGAAATCGCTCGGTTGCGGCATAGGCTCGGCCGAGGTTGTAGTGGCATTCCGCGGAGCCCGGCGAAAGAGTGACCGCTCGCTGCAGTTCGGCGATCGCCTCGTCCATTTTTCCTTCGCGGGCGAGGATAACGCCGTAGATGTTGTGGCCGTCGGCATTCTTGGGTGCGATCTGAATACCCAAGGTCAGCTGTTCGATCGCTTCCTGCCGATGGCCCGTGACTTCGAGCAGATGGCCGAGGTTGATGTGGGCGGCGCCGTTGTCGGGGTCTAGTTCTATCGCCTTCTGGATTTGAGCCATAGCTTCGTCGTTGCGGCCGGCCTCAGCGAGGGCACTACCCATGTTGTTGTGTGTCTGCGAGCTGTCGTTGTTCATCGCGAGCGATTTTTCGTAGGCGGCGATGGCGTCGCTCGTCTTGCCACTGGCCGCGAGCGCCACGCCCATATTGTTCCAGGGGCGCGCGTCGGTGGGATCCTTGTCGGCAGCCACTTTCCATGCCGGCACGGCGTCGGAGTATTTGTGCGCATCCTGTAGCTGCTGGGCCAGGTCGAATTCCCGATAGAAGTCGATGGCGGGTGTCTCGATGCGATCGAGACCTTCGGGACCAAGGTTGACGAATTCGGGGATATTGACAGCGCGATTCGAGGCGGTGGCATTCTCAACAACAACCGGCGGACTGGCATGGCCCTCGTTGTCAATGTGCGTGAGATAAAGATGTGTGTAAAGCGACGGGCTTTTGGAAGAGAAGGCTAGCCAGCGGCCATTGGGGTTGAACGTGTGCCACGAGTTCATCCGAGCCAGGTTCGACTCTAGCGGGCGCGCCTCTCCGCCTTCGAAGGGGACGATGTAGAGCTTACTGTCGGGGCGCATGAGCAGGCCGTTCTTGCATTGCACAAAGATGATCCATTTGCCATCGGGTGAGACCTTGGGAAAGTTGTTGCTCATCCCATTCTCTGACGCGCCTACGATGCGTTCCGGCGTTCCGCCCTTGCCGTCGTTGAACGGAATCTTGTAGAGGTCGTACTGAATCTGCGTCTCGTTGGGATCGTTTGCGTAAGTGGCACGTTTGTTGCCGGCAGGGTAAGGATCGCGGGCTGCGGCACGGGAGTAGATGAGGTACTTGCCATCGGGAGTCCAGAAGGCCGAGGTCTGTACGAAGTTGGGATCGTCCGCGCCGGGCAGAGGCTGAAGCTTGCCCGTCTCCTTGCTGTACCAAGCGAGAACGCCGCGCGTGGGATAAAAGACCTGGCCGAACCCGTAGTTCTCGTAGAAGCCGTTGTAAAGGCGGTCGAGCACGCGGGTGCCGTGCGCGTGGGGCACGTCGATGGAGTTGACCACGTATTTGCCGTCGGGCGAGACCTGGCTCATGAAGCCGAATCGTTTTTGAGCGTGCTCCTCTGAGAACGAACTCCAGCGAAGCAGATAGTCGTTGGAGATGGTGCTGACCTTTTTGAGGGGAACGAGCGCATAGAGTCCCTTGTCGTTGGCGGGGCCGTCGACATCGATGCCCATGGTCTTACCGTCGCGCGAGAAGGAGTGGCAGTTGCCGCAGGTGGGCAGGTTGGTCATCATCACCTTGCTCTCCGTCTGGTTGACGTAGCGCAGCTGCCACTTGATTTTGGGTAGCACAGAGTCAGGAAGAGGTTTGATGATCCCGCGCTGTTCAGTGTCGGGATCGGGCGGGATCAGCGGGACATCGCGATAGAAGATGGGCGCGCCGACTGGGTCTTTGGAGGTGGAGATGCTGGCTTCGGCGCGCGAAAGGGGCTCGCGTGCCTGCTTGCTCTCGAATCCCGTGATGACGACTTTGGCCGGCTGAGCGACAGAGTGCTTCTTGATCTCCTCCCATGTTTTGGGGTCAGGACGCCAGGTGTGGTCGGCGGCTTGTTCGGGCGTGAGCGTTGGGGGAACGTAGCCGGTCAGCGTCTCGTCTACAGGACCAATCTGCATCTTCTCGCCGGTAGACCAGATCTGGATCGAACGCGCTTTCTCACCAAAGATGACTTCAATACGCCAAATGGTGGCGGCAGGGTTGTTGTCGCGCCAGGCAAATTGGGGTGGAATGAGATCTGGCGGGTAGATGGTTCCGTTGATAGGGACATCAATCGTGATGGGCTCCGCGTCGGGTGGAAAGGCTGCATCCATCGGGACCGGCTTGAGATAGGCAGGGATCGGATTTTCAGAGGGGGGATTTGGTTTGGCTGCTACTTCCACGACCAGGGTTGTACCGGCGGCCAGCAGAATTGCGGCGGTCCCAATCAATACGCGTTGCATGCAGTCTCCCATTCGATTCTTGAGGACGGGAGGGGGTGGGTGCTGTGAGATAGCTCACATCTGTGGTGCCAGAAAAGGGGCGTGGCAGGGAAAATATGAGCTATTTCGGGACGTCGGAGCCTGAAGCGGATTCGACGACTTTGAGGGTTTGGTCGGCGGTGACGTTCTGGAGCCGCTGAACGGTGCCGCTGGGCCAGGTGATTTCGACGGTCTGCGCGATGGGCTCTGCGCCAAGACCGAAGTGGACAGGGCCAAGGCTCGATGAGGCATAGCAGACGCTGGAGGTCTGGTGGTTGTACTGCGCACCGGCCTTGGTGACCACCTTGATCCGTGCTCCGATGCCATCGCGGTTGCTTTTGACGCCTTGCAGGGCTATGTCGAGCCAGTGGTTGCCGCCACGGCTGCGATTCATCCACAACTCAGCGTTGTCGTCCATCGAGGTAACGACTGCGTCAACTTGTCCGTTACCGTCGAAGTCGCCAAAGGCGCATCCCCGGTGGCGGGCGGCTGTGGAGTCGGCAAAACCAGCTTCCTCAGTCAGAGGCCGCCATTTCCCGCTCGCGCCGAGATTGCGAAAGACGGTGTTGGGCTGCTTTGGTTTGGCTCCGGGTGGATGCGTCGCGGAGACGTGACCTCTGGAGACGAAAAGGTCCTTCCATCCGTCATTGTCGAAATCATAGAGAGCGGGGCCGAAGCCAGCCATGCCCAGGCTCTCCGCCCCGAGACCGCTCGACGCGGTGACTTCAACGAAGTCTCCCTTGCCGGTGTTCTGAAGCAGCGGAAATGTCTGCTTGTTGAGCGCAACATAGGCGATGCCGGGATAGCCGTGGTTGTCGAAGTCGCGGAAGTCGAGGCCCATGCCGGAGATGAATGCACCTTCCTCCGGCAGTGCCGCATTTGCTTGGAAGGCGACTTCTTCAAATTTGTTTCCGAGGTTGTGGAAGAGGAAGTTGTACTCCGCGTCGTTGGTGACAAAGAGGTCGGGTTTGCCGTCGAGATCGTAATCGGCGACGCCCACGCCCATGCCCTTGCCGACATGATCGCGGATACCCCATTCCTTTGAGACGTCTTTGAAGGTGCCGTCGCCCTGGTTCTGAAAGAGCTGGTTGGGCGTGCCCTTGTAAAAGCGAGGGTGGCAATACTCTGAGATGCTTTCGATGACGCATAGCGGCTTGTCAGAGTAAGCCCACTGCATGTAGTTCACGACAAATAGGTCGAGCATGCCATCGTTATTCACGTCGACCCACGCGGCTGCGACTGACCAGAGCGGGCCATATTCCGGGTCAGTAGATTTGTCGAGTTTCGCTGTTTTGGTGATGTCGGTAAAAGTGCCATCGCCGTTGTTGCGGTAAAGGGTGTTGCCATGAACGCCGGCAATGAACATGTCGGGACGGCCGTCATTGTCGTAATCTCCAATGGCGACGCCGACGTCGAACCCGGTGCCTTTCAGGCCAGCCTTTTCAGTGACGTCGGTAAAGACTCCGTTGCCGTCATTCCGGTAAAGACGATCTGAGTATTTGGGGTCGGACTTTTTTGTGGTGGCGAGTGGAGCTCCATTGGCGAAGAAGATATCGGGCCGGCCGTCGCCGTTGTAGTCGAAGACTGCCACGCCTCCGGCCATGGTTTCGGGGGCATTGCGGGCTGGACTTTCGTCACTTTCGAGGCGAAAGGGAAGCCGTTTGAGTTCGAAGGAAATTGGAGATGCGGGCGGCGACTGGCTGGCCGCGGCAACGATGAGGAGGAGGCCGCCGAGAAGGACTGCGCAGGAGGGACGCAACGGATCGAGCAAACTGCGCATATGGTTAGAGTGGTGGCGAATCGAGGGGATTGTACTATTTCGGAAGAACGATGGGACAGCGATTTCTCGGCCATGACCTGGATAATTTCAGGTACTGAAGTTAGCGCCTTTTGCGCTAGATTCGGTACAGGTGGATCAGTTTCTCTAACGACATGAAAACCCTCGGCACGAGTAGAATTGCACGAGGCAAAAAGTCGCTCCCGCGCGTCTCATAAATAACAACTAAAAGGCTTTTTCAGGGCCGAAGGGCAGCGGCGTCATTGCAAAGCGGTGCGTGAGAGTCAGACATCTCTATGACTGAGAATCATCAATTTCGTTGGGGCCATATGCGATCGAATAGCATTTCCTATTGGTTTGTCGGCGTCGTTTCTCTTTTTCTGGTGGCGCCCGCAATCTATGGTCAGGCTACGCCTGGACAGCCGATTCCTGAGCAACAGACTTCCGGTGTAACTCAAACCGTGGACGAAGTGACGCTCGATCTGGCGGTACAGGATAAGAAGCACCACAAGGTGGTCGATCTGAAGCCCGAGGACATCGTGATTACGGATAACGATGTTCCGGTTAAAGCTCAACTACCTTTCAGCTCGTGCAAGGCGATAGCACAGTCAGACCAACTGGTCACGATGGTATTCGATCACTTTGAGGGAGCGGGAGCCAAGACCGCGCAAAACGTGGCCCTGAAGATCCTGAAGACGCTTTCGTCGAAGCGCTATTCGTTTGCGTTGCTTGCCTTTGGCAACAGAATGCAGCTGTTGCAGCGCTTTACCGGTGATCACCGGGCGATGGAGCAGGCGGTGAGTACGGCGACCGCAAACCAGGTGATGCGGCTCTCGTCCACTGCCACCACAGCGATCAACATCGCACAGGACAAAGCAGACGAGAGCCGGATAAAAGCGGCTGCACAGGCAGAGAAGGACCTGATCGCGATTGTGCGGACCGGTGCTGACTCAACAGGCACGCATGTAGACGCCAAAGCCCGCGCTCAATGCCAGGCGCTTCTGACTGCATTGCAGGACACGCAAAAGGTGATGCAAGACCAGCACACGCGGCTTTCGATGGCGGGCCTCCTGGCGCTGGTGCGTTCGCAGCAAAAATTGAATGAGAGGAAGTCGGTAATTTATTTCACCAATGGCTTCCAGATGGATTCTGCCGCGAAAGCGATGGTGAAGACCATCACGGGTGCTGCAGCACGTGCCGGCGTCACGTTTTACGTTGTGGATATGGACGCTTTGAATGTGGGCACGCAGCACCAGCTGGACAACGCGATGATGAACGGCGGGGCCCCGTTCAACCCGGCGCCGCAGCCTGTTCCGGGAAGCGGCGGGCTGGCGATGACGACCCCGGTTCAGCAGCAGCAAGGCGGGAGCTTTACCCAGAATGCTTTGGGTTCGAACGCGGATTTCATGATGCGTTCGGAGAATGGCAATCCGTTCTCAGGTGCAAAGAGTCCGATGGCGGACCTGGCAAAGGAAACTGGCGGAATCTATATCGATGCGCAGAACGGCGTGAACAAGCAGCTGGAGCAAATGCGCGAGAACATGACGACGTACTACCAGGCGACGTACAAGCCGCCGATTCAGGAGTATGACGGATCGTTCCGCACAATTGTTGCGAAGCCGGTGCATGCCGGATACACGGTGAAGACGAAGTCAGGATATTTCGCTCTTGAGCCGGGAGCAGAAGCGGGAATCCGACCCTTTGAGGTTCCGCTATTGAAGCTCTTCAACCAGTCAAATCTGCCGCAGGACGTGAAGTTTCACGCGGAGGTGCTGCAATTTGGCGAGCTGCCCGATGGGAATTCGAGCACGGTGGCTATCGAAGTGCCGATCTCGTCGCTGCAGACCATCAAGGACACACGCACCAATCTCTATTCGGTGCATGTTGCGATTGTAGCTGAGATCAAAGACAAGAACGGAACAGTAGTTGAACACTTTGGCGAGAACATCGCGAAGCGCGGTGCGGTTGAGACGCTGGTGTCGGATCCTTCTGGAAGCATCATTCTGCAGCGGCATTTCCTGGCGATTCCGGGACAATACCTGCTCGAAGCTGCAGTCTATGACCAGGATGGGCTGAAATATGGAGCGCGGCGGACGGTCTTTGATATTCCGCAGTCGCAGATGGCACCATCATTGAGCTCGATTGTGCTGGTGAAACACGTCGACTCCATCAATGACGACAACGAAGATCCGCTGGAACCGATGCGGTATGAGAAGGGCAAGATCACGCCAAATCTCATGGGCGTGGTGCCGGGAAATGCGAAGGGGGTCTCACTGTTTTTTATCCTGCATCCGGATCCGGCGTCGAAAGAGCCTCCGACGCTGGAGATAGAAGCAAGCAGGAACGGACATCCCGGTCGCAGAACTCCGCTACCACTGAAGGTGAATGGCACTCAAGAGGCAGTGCCGTATCTGGCGAGCTTCAAGGGTACTTCGATGGCCCCTGGCACATATGAAGTGAAGGCCATGATAAGCCAGAGCGGAAAGACGGCTGTCCAGCAGGTGGCGTTCACCGTTCCTGGCGATGGAGGCGTTGCTGCCGGGACCGGGCACGGCGGCGAAAGCCTGACGGCGACCAGTGAGGCGGACGATAGTTACAGTGGCGGCTTGCTCACCATCACGCCTGTGACCAACCCGGTTCAGCCGCCTACCGAAGATGAGATTCAAAGCTTGATTGGGGATGCGAAGAAGCACGCCGTGGGCTACTCGGAGTCGCTGCCGAACTTCATGTGCGTAAAAATCACGAATCGTTCACTCGATGCGACTGGCACCGGAAACTGGAAGCATCGCGACACCATAGCCGAACTCCTTCGTTATCGCGACAAGGCGGAGAGCCACACGATGCTTGAGATCAATGGTGAGCCGAGCACCACAGATCGAGAGGCGCTGCTGAGGCAAAAGGGCAGCACCTTGTCTGGTGGCGAATTGGGCGGAGTTCTCAAGGCTGTCTTTGCGCCTTCGGCCAAGGCGGAGTTCAAATGGAAAGAGACAGACGCGTTGGGTTCCGGCACCGTACAGGTATTTGACTACCACGTGGAGAAGGGCAACTCGATGTACTCGGTGGTCGGCTCAAACGATCAGCAGTTGATGGTCGCTTTCCATGGGCAGGTTTACATCGACAGCGCTACGCGCAACGTACGTCGCGTCAGTCTCGAAGCAGAGGGTATGCCGAAGGACTTTCCGACTCAGGCCTCGGTGATGGGTGTCGATTACGATTACGTCGTGATCAACGGCCGTGACTACCTGATGCCGATCAGCGCCGAGGTGCGTGTGCGCCAGAGTCATCGCCAGGCAGTGCTGAATACCATTGAGTTCCGGGATTACAAGAAATACGGATCTGCGATGAAGATCCTTGACTATAAGCAGGTTGACGAGAAGAAGTAGATTGCCGCCTACTTGATCACGATGACTGCAACGCGGGGGCGTCCTCTGGCGGCGACGTTGCTTTATCCTAATAGACATGCGATCCGTTTCAATTGTATTGATTGCGCTTGCTCTGCAAGGGGCCTGGGCGCAAACAGGCAAACCTGCCACCTTGAATGAGGCGGACGAGTATCTGCGCAAGGGCGTTGCTGCGCAACAGCAAAACGATCTCAACGCGGCCATTGAAAACTATCGCAAAGCCCTGGCTATTAATCCAAAACTGGCTGAAGCGCGAGCGAATCTTGGCGCGGCACTCTCTGCGGCAGGACAATTCGACGCCGCCATTGAAGAAGATAAGAAGGCATTGCAGTCATCGCCGAACAACACGGGCGTCCGGATGAACCTGGGGCTGGCTTATTACAAGAAGGGCGACATGGAAAACGCGCATGCTGCGTTTGCAGCGGTGCATGCTGCCCGGCCACAGGATGTGGCTGCCGCCGTTCTGCTGGGTTACACCGACATTAAGCTGAATAAATCCAGCGACGCCGCGGCGATGCTGACGCCGCTCGAAACAGGACATGAGAGCAACATGGACCTGGAATACGTGCTGGCCTATGCGCTGATCGATTCCGGGGAAGAGGCAGCGGGCCTGCCGCGTATGGAGAAAGTAGCGAAGGCAACGAAGTCTGCGGACGCATATTTCGTAGCGGGGACCGCACGGTTGCACCGCCGTGAGTTCCACGAAGCAAGGGCTGACCTGGATGCCGCTATCGAACTGCAGGGAAATTTTCCCGGTCTGTACACGATGGCGGGTCAGGCGCGCGATGCGCTGGGAGATACGGAAGCAGCACAGCCGGCGTTCGAGCAAGCGTTGAAGGCGGATCCGCGGGACTTCACCGCAAATCTTTATCTGGGAACCATGCTGCTGAAGAAAAGGGATCTAGACACCGCGAGGCCGATGCTGGAGCTTGCGCTGCAACTGCAACCCACCTCGCCCATGGCGCGGTTGCAGATGGCGAAGTTGAACGGCATGACGGGAAAATACGCCGAGGCTGCGACGGCGCTGGAGGAGCTTGAGAAGGCGGACCCCAAGTGGATTGATCCGCACATTGAGCTCGCCGCGATCTACTACAAGCTTCATCGTCCCGAGGATGGGCAAAGAGAGCGTGACATTGTAAAGAAGATTGAAGCGAGCCAGCAGCAAGCCGGGCCGCCTAAGCAATGAAGGCTATTTTTTAGGGGCGATGGTTTCGGCGGGCTCGGTGACTTTAAGGATCTGATCGGCAGGAATATTCTCAAGCGTCTGTACAATTCCGCTGGGCCAGCGGACCTCAATTGAAGTGGTTTTCGTCTCCCCGCCGAGTCCAAAGTGCACGGGCCCAAGGCTCGAGGAAGCGTAGCAGACGCTGGATGTCTGGTGGTTGTACTGTGTTCCGGCCTTTGTCACGACTTTGATGCGGGCACCAATTCCGTCGCGATTCGATTTCACTCCGTGCAGAGCAATATCGAGCCAGTGCGCCGAGGTTGGGGCTGCGGTTGATCCACAGCTCTGCCGGCTTGTCGAGGCTGGTGGCGACGATGTCGATGCGACCGTTGTCGTCGAAATCGCCGAATGCGCAGCCCCGATGACGTGCAGCGGTAGCGTCGGTGAATCCTGCTTCGCCTGTGAGAGATTGCCACTTGCCGGTTGTACCGAGATTGCGGAAGACTACGTTGGGTTCGGCGAACTTGTAGCCGGGGGGCCACACTGAGGTGACCTGCCCGCGGGTAACGAAGAGGTCCTTCCAGCCGTCGTTGTCGAAGTCGTAGAATGCCGGGCCAAAGCCGGACATACCCAGGCTCAGTGCGCGCATGCCGCTGGGCGCCGTGGCTTCAGTGAAGTCGCCTCTGCCACTGTTGAGGTAGAGGGGAAACGTCTGGCTCTTGAGTGCGACATAAACAATGTCGGGGAAACCATCGTTATTGATGTCGCGGAAATCGGTGCCCATGCCGGAGATGAACGCGGCATCTTCGGCCAGTGCGACATTGGTCTGGAAGGCTACCTCTTCAAACTTGTTGCCGAGGTTGTGAAACAGAAAAGCGTACTCTGCGTCGTTGGTCACGAAGAGATCGGGCTTGCCATCGAGATCGTAATCAGCCATTCCCGCGCCCATGCCCTTGCCGACGTGATCGCGTATGCCCCACTCCTTCGAGACATCTTTGAAGGTGCCATCACCCTGGTTGAGGAAGAGCTGGTTAGGGAGTCCCTTGTAGTAGCGAGGATGGCAGTACTCCGCCACGCCCTCAATCACGCATTTGGGAATATTCGAATAGGTCCACTGCAGATAGTTGACGACGAACAGATCGAGCAGGCCGTCGTTGTTCACGTCGACCCATACTGCGGTAACTGACCAGAGCGGGCCGTACTCAGGATCGTTCCATTTGTCGAGGCCGGCCTTTTCGGTCACGTTGGAAAACGTGCCGTCGCCATTGTTGTGATAGAGAGTGTTGCCGTGGACGCCCGAAACGAAGATGTCCGGGTGGCCATCGTTGTCGTAGTCGCCGATAGCGACGCCGACATCGAATCCTGTGCCATTCAGTCCGGCTTTCTCAGTGACGTCGGTAAACGTGCCGTCGCCGTTGTTGCGGAAGAGCCGGTTGTAGTATTTCGGCGAAGATTTCTTGAGTGTTGCGATGTCGGCGCCATTGGTGAAGAAGATGTCCGGTCGACCGTCACCGTTGTAGTCGAAGACAGCGACACCGCCGGCCATGGTTTCGGGCACGTTTTTTGCGGCGCTGAGGCTGCTGTCGAGTTGAAACGGCAGCTTCTTAAGTTCGAATCGGATGGGGGGCGGGGATTGTGGGGATGCAGTTGTTTGCTGGCTGTGGAGAACACAGGAGGGAGCCCAGGAAACAAGCGCCAGCGTCGCGAGATGGATAGGAAAGAATGCAGACCTGCGCATGTAAGAGACAAGGCGGCAACGCTGCCCCACTTGGATTCTACTATCTGCGCAGCACGGAAAGGCCGCTCAACTCACCGATGTTCTATCCTGAAAGGAATGCGAGTTGTTCCGATTTTGTGTGTGGGGATGCTGATGCAGGCTGCCGCGGGTCAAACTACCGCCGTGGATGCTGCGTCGGCACTGCACGAAGGCAAGCTTGCACAGGAACACGGCGACCTGAAGACGGCGATCGCCGATTTCAGGCGGGCGCTGAGCCTGCAGCCCGATTCGATTGAGGCCCGGGCCAATCTTGGAGCCGCGCTCGCAGCCGCGGGGCAACTCGACGCGGCCATTCAAGAGGACAGTCACGTGCTGGAACTTTCTCCGCAGAATGATTCGGTGCGGATGAACCTCGCAATGGCCTACTACCGAACAGGCAACTGGAATCAGGCTCGTGTTGAATTCGAGCGACTTCATGCCGCGCATCCTTCCGATTTGAATACGGCAATTCTGCTTGCTGCCACATTGAACAAGCTGAATCGTTCAGTCGAAGCAGTGGCGCTTCTGGCTCCCATGGAGCCCGGGCATGAAGGCGAGTACCAATTCGAATACGTTTATGCCTATGCTCTGATGCGCTCAGGGAGGCAGGACGAGGGTCTTCCGCGCATGGAGAAACTCGCCAAGGCGAAGAAGTCCGCCGAAGCGTGGCTCCTTGCCGGTTCTGCGCGATACTATCGCGACGAAATGGAAATAGCCTGCGCGGATCTCGACGCTGCGATCGAATTGAACCCGAAACTGCCCGGGCTTTACACCATGTCGGGGCAGGCGCGGTACGCAATGAAGAACTATGCGGGCGCGGAATCCTCGTTCCGGGAGGCTTTGCGAGCAGACCCGATGGACTTTGTGGCAAATCGCGATCTTGGGGCGATGCGCTTAAAGGCGAACGATGCCGAGACCGCGAGGCCTTTACTGGAACTCGCATTGCAGCTTCATTCGGATGATCCGCTCACCCGATTCGAGATCGCAAAGCTGAATGACCAGACAGGGAAGTACGCGGAAGCCGCTGCAATTCTCGAAGATTTGACCAGGACCGATCCCAATTGGCTTGATGCTCACTGGCTGCTCGCGGCTGTTTACACGGAGTTGCATCGCACGGGAGACAGCAAGAAAGAGCGCGAAATCGCCGAACAGATCAGGATCCGGCAGAAGGCTCAGAAACAGAAGAGCAACTAAGCCGCTCAGGAACCTGGCGCAAGCCGCATAGCTACGCAAATCATGGCGGTCAGGGATTGGTTGAGGGGAAAAGAGAAGGGGTGGCTTTCGCCACCCCTTTTGACTGCAAGCTTCTGAACTGAATCAGAAGTAGTACTTGGCCGCAAACTGCATCCAGCGATATCCTTGCTTGTTTTGCGGGATACCGGTTGTGGAAGACTGCGAGTTGTAGACCAGCGCTGAAGCAGAACTGACCCCTTGGAAGGTAAGTTGGTTGTCAGCATTGCCCCCCAGTCCGAACTGTGGGTTCGGGTGGTTCAACCAGTTGGTAGCCGAGACTCGGATCTCGACCCGTTGTGAATCGTTCACACGGAATGCCTTGAAGAGAGCCAGGTCGCTGGCGAAGTAATGCGGCGTCCGGATATAAGGCCAGATGGTCTGACCCACTTGTCCGATCGACGTTGCTGTCGGCGGCAATGGCGCTGCAAAGCAGTTGGGATTGAAATACTGACCCTTCAGCAAACCTTTACGAGGATCGCAAATAACCAGGGGCTGAAGCCCGTTTTCTGGCTGGTTTGTGCCGAGGAACGTGTTGTTCGAGATTGACGTGGTGGTGATTGCCGCCCTTTGCCGTCGCCGGCATCGGCTGCGTGAACACCTGGCCCGTGCTGACGTAATTGGCGTTCATGTTTGGCGAGTTGGACTGGTAGGGAGCTCCATCCTGATACGTCGTGTAGTTGGAGATCTGCCAGCCGTTGATCAGCTGCCCCAGCGCCCAGTTGTTATGAATGGGCTTGGGCAGCTTGTAGCTGAACGACAGATTGAAGACCTTGGTGTGGTCATATCCGAGCTGTCCATAGTTTGCGTCGAGATCGAACGGGTTGATCACCGAACCGTTGCCGTTTCCGTTCGATGTGGAACCGTCGCGGGTACCGAGGACCTTGCCGAACGTAAAGTTGGTGAACACGTACAGGTTGCCGGATTGCTTTTGCGCGGAAACCTGCAGCGAGTTGTAGTTGGCGTATCCACCATGTGTCTGAATGTACATGTGGCCGTAGTTGTTCAGCGGGCGCCAATCGTTGGTATTTGCGGCTGTGCACGGATCTACGCAGTTCGCCGATGGGAGATGTGTTCCAGTAGGTTCCCGTCTTCGGATCTGGCGTAAAGAAGGAGCCCAAGGCAATCGAGTTTGCATCCTCAATATGGCCATTCGCGCCGTTCAGCAACTGATTGCGACTCGCGCTTCCCACGTACGAAAACTCTGCAACGGTATGGCCAGGCAATGCCTGGGCTACGCCGAAGCTGTAAGTATTCGCATAAGGAACCTTGTCGTCGCCTTGCTGGTCAACGGTGACGTCGGAACCATTCTTGGTTCAGGCCCGTCGGTACATTCAATTGCTGGGTCTTGGCAGTTGCGCCTGAGCAGCTTCCGGCAGACCACCTGGGTCGGGATGCACGCAAAGAAGCCCGCCCTGGATGTCTAAAGCCGTAGAAACCGTTGACGCCAGCGTTGCCCTGGCTGTTATAGGCGAACGAGCCCAGAGGACCGTTCATTGCGTCGCTGGAGTCGTTGGACTGACACCTGGTAGCGGTAGGTGCCGAAGCCGCCGCGAATTACCGTTTTGCCTGTGCCCGTGACATCATATGCAGAAGCCAAGGCGAGGGTTATAGAAGAACAACTTGCTTTCCCAGCCCGAGTTTGGAATCTTCGGGTCGAGCTCGTGCCAGAGCAGGCCTGTGTTGGCTGGTGCGTTGCTTGCATTGCTGTAGGAGGCGGGATCCCAAACCTGGGTTCCAGCCAGCTTGTCGTACCACTGACCCATATGGTCCGCGCGGAGGCCGATGTTAAGAGTCAGCTTTCGTGACGCTTTCCAGGAATCCTGCGCCCACAGCGACCACTGGTGCCAGATGATATCCGGAACCACGTCGGAATTTTGCTCGGCGTAGCTCAGGTTGCGTCCCATCAGGCGATCAAGGGTCATGTTTTGTGTCGTTGTGTAGCCCCAGTTCTCGAAATCAAAGGTGCCATTGATGGGGCTGCCATTGGCCTGGAGGTTCTCCTGGGCATCCCAGTAGAAGCCGGCCTTCACCGAGTGGGTCTTGATGATCTTGGTAAAGGTATCGGCGATCGGAGGGAGCCTGTTGACGTTTTGCCAAAGGTACCCGGGCCGTAGATGCCGCTGTTGAAATCAAACTCGTTGATTTCGGTCAGGCCGGAGTTCCAGCCACCTTGCGAGTTTGCAATCTGATCGGTTTTGGGAGTTCCGAACATGCTTTGCACCGGCAGTCCAAGCGCCTTGTTGCTGGATGCGGCAATGTTCGGTCAGGCTGTTGTTGTTGATGAATTGAGAATACGCAAACACAACTTCGTTGGTCGTTGTGGCGCTGAACACGTGAGTGAAGTTTGCCAGGTAGACGTGAGCCGTTTCTTTGCCGACCGGTTCAGGGAGGGATAAGGAATCGTCCAATCCGGCGCCCACCAGATAGAAAGTGGATGGGAATCGGTCTCCTGCTGCAGCGTGTACGAACCCCATAGTTTGTTGTTGTCGTTGAACGCGTAGGTCACCTTGCCGGTAACTTCCCAGCGGTTCTGCGGTGTGTTCGGCGCGAACTGAGTAGTTGTTCCAGCCGTTGGTCGAGCTGGGAGCCTGATTGGGCTGTCGGATTCAGACCGCTGATGATTTTGCCGTTGGGATCGAAATATTGAGACAAGTTACTGGAATCCTGCCCCGGTGTGTTCCATGGCGAGATTGTCAGATCTGAACAACCCTCATCCCATGCGCCCTGTTGCTGCAGGGAAGAGTGTAAGTGGGCGAATAGGTGCTGAGGACGTGAGGATCTACGCCGATGTTGCGGAAGTCGCCCGCCTGCTGGGCCGTCGTAGGTACGTTCATTTCCTTCGGCGAGTTGTACGGATGCTGGTTCATGTATTCATAACCAGCCCAGAAGAACAGCTTGTCGCGGTTGTGGTTGAAATGCGGGAAGAAGATCGGGCCGCCGATGTTGCCGCCAATATAGTAGAAGTTCTGTGGCGTAAGCTCGTTCGGGTTGCCGGATGAAATCTGGTTTGCCTTGTTGAACCAGTCATTGGCATATCCGACGGCTGTATTACGGGCATAGAGATATCCCTCGCCGTGGAACTTCTGGCCACCGCTCTTTGAGAAGGCCTGCAGTACCGCAGGGCCCTTCGCGTATTCGGCGCCATAGGAGGCCGACAGAAACTTGACGCTGTCGGTCATGTCCTGGTTGATGTTGGCAACCTGCGTTCCGGCGTTGCCCGGATCGATGAGGTTGGCGCCATCGAGGTAAACGTCGGTTGAGCCGTAGGGCTGCGTGCCATTGGTCGAAAAACTGCCGGCAGGACCGTTGTTGGTGCCGGTGACCTGGCTGTTGTAGCTGGAAGTATTACCGCTGAAGGTGACGCCGGGCATCATCTTGATCATTTCGGATGCATTGCGTCCCGTCAGTGTGGCGGAGTCAATCAGTTCGTTGTTCAAAGTGGCGCTGATTTCAGCGTTGTCTACCGGAATCTCTGCGTCTGCGCCAGAGATAACCGTGACTGCCGTGGCTTCAGAGCCGATCTTCAGATGGATATTTGGAATCGTGCGGCTGTCGCCCTGGCTGAGCACAATGTTGTTCATTTCCCAGGAAGCGAAGCTTTTGGCAGAGATTGTGACTTTGTAGGTGCCCGGGATGAGCGCGGTTACCGAGAAAAATCCCTGAGCATCGGATTTGGTTTCGCGAACGTCGCCCGTGGACTCGTTCGTTACAACAACCTTGGCACCGGGGACGCGAGCGTCCGTCTGATCGGCGGTGATGCCGCTCAGAGTTCCGGTAAGTTGTTGGGCATTTGCGATGGTGAAGGCAAAAAACATGACTGGAATGACCAGCCATGGGACCCGCCTAAACCATTTCGACATCGATGAAATCTTCGATGTCTTTGTGTGGTTTGTAAACATTTACCAAGCCTCCTGGAGCGTTTGTTGTTCTTGTTTTTTTAATCTCTGACGCACAACTGACCTCGACGCGCCGAAGTTAGCCACCGCCAGAAACTCATCTAAGTGAATCGAGTATCGATATCACAACCGAGATACCATGGGCAAGCGCTTTTTAGGCCGCGAATCCGCTAGTAAAACGGTTTCCCACTATCACTTAGATTTCTCGAGATTTACCCGGTTTTGCCTATTCTGGCCAATCGTCATTGAATTGTCACCGGGCCCGATTTTCTGCTTTGTCGACTCAAAACTGAACAGGAAAAGGTAACAAAACTACCCATTCAATTAAACGGGAAAGCACCGTGTCTTGGATGTGACCCGAATCACGGAATTTCAGCCCTTCCGGAACGGTCTCCCGGGCACAATTCCATGACCTTCGAGGATGGTTATCAGCCGGTCCGCGGCCTGGGCGGGGAACTTTTCGATCGCACCAGTGGGCCACACGATCTCGATGTCGGCCGCGGTTTCTTTTCCTAGTCCAAAGTGAAGGCGGGGGTCGTTCACTGACATGTAGCTGGCCTGGCTCATGACGGCCTGGGCCTGAGTTTTGCCTCCGTAGCGGACAATCACGCGTGCGCCGATGGCGCTTCGGTTGCTCTTTGTGCCCTCCAGGCGGACTTTGATCCAGTGGTTCTCTTTGGGAGCGTCGTTTCGAAGCAGCGATGGCGCTTCGTGCTGATTCATGATCACGATGTCGAGATCGCCATCGTTATCGAAATCCCCAAAAGCGCAGCCTCGGCTTACATGGCGAGCGCTGATCGCCGGCCCAGCCTCGTCGCCGAGCCTAACAAACGTGCCGTTGCCCCTGTTGCGGAACACCACGCGAGGTCCCGCATAGGGAAATCTAGGGTTAATCTTCTCGACTTCGGCGTAAACGTTTCCTGTAACCCAGAAGATATCGGGAAAGCCGTCGTTATCCAAATCGAACAGGCAGGTACCCCAGCTTACGTAGGTGCGCTCTCCGGCTAAACCGGCAGGATGGGCTACATCATCGAAGTTTCCCTTGCCATCGTTCTTGTATAGATCCGGCTGGCTGGAGTTGGAAATGGGTTTTGATGATGTCGAGGTGCCCGTCGAGGTCATAGTCGCCTACGCCAATGCCCATGCCGGCCATCTCCTGGCCATCCGGGCTAATCGCGACGCCGCGCATCAAGTCCTTCTTCGCGAAACGTGCCGTCGTGATTATTCAGCAGCAGAAGACTCTGTGTGGTGTCGCAGGCCACAAAAAGATCTGGCCAACCATCTTCGTCGATATCGAAGGAAACAGCCGTGAGGCCGTAGGAACTCTTGATCGCGGCGATGCCGGATTCTTTCGAAACATCGGTGAATGTACCGTCGCCGTTATTTTTGTAAAGGTAATGCTGAGGCGCCTTGAGTCCCTTCGGTCCGCATGCCACGGGCACGCCCTCGTAGTTGCAGTTGGGGATATTGAGAGACGGCTTGAGAGCATTGGCCATGTCGATATCGACATAGTTCGACACAAACAGATCGAGAAGACCATCGCGGTTGTAGTCGATGAAAGTGCAGCCTGCGCCAAAGCGCACTCCATCGTGCGTCAAGTGCGCCTTCTCTGTCACGTCAGTGAAGGTGCCGTTGCCATTGTTGCGGTAGAGCTTGTTCTGGCCGTAGTAGGTCAGAAACAAATCCTCGAAGCCATCGTTGTTGTAGTCGCCAACACAAACGCCGACCGCCCAGCCTGCATCCCAGAGACCTGCTTCCTTGGTCACGTCTTTAAAAGTGCCGTCGCGATTGTTTTTGTAAAGGCGGTTCGACGCATCGGGCGGGACAGCTTCGAGCGTTCGTCCGCCGAGGATGAAAATATCCATCCAGCCGTCGTTGTCGTAATCGAAGAAGGCGCAGCCGCCGCCCATCTCTTCGATGATGTAGGTCACGGCTTCCGGCACGCCGTAGTACATCTTCGCCGTCAAGCCGGCGCTTGAGGCCACGTCAGTGAAGGTCGAAAACGGCTTGGGTGCCGGGGCTGCGGCGGCTACAGGGGCGGGAGAGGTGGAGGGAGTAGCCTGGGCGACGGCCAGTAACTCGCGCGGGAGAACTGCGGAAGCGCAAAGCGCAGGGGCTGTTCGCAATAGTTTTCGCCGGCTCCAGCCGGAAGTGGGGAAGTTCTTTTTCATTCTTTGAGCTTCTTCATTCTCACACTGCCGTGGCGCCACCGGCAAACCGAGCACGAGATTCCATCACGGATGACTTTGCCGCGCCGAGGCATCGTGCGACAGGTGATCGTTCAGCTTCTGAGCCCGCTCATTGTCCGGTTCCAGGCGCAGCGCCATTGCCACTGCATCGCGCGCCTCGGTGAATTGTGAAGCCATCGCGAGTTCCGCTGAGAGATTGATCCAGGCTTCAACATAGCCCGGTGCAGCATGTACGGCGGCTCTGAAGTGTTGAATCGCCCCGGCTGAATCTCCACTGCGCGACATCAGGTAGCCAAGTTCATTCTGAGCTCCGGCCAGGTCGGGATTCAATTTGACTGCCTGTTCCAGTTGAGCCCGCTCTCCGTCGATATCGCCAGCCTGGTGAAGAGCGAGGGCCAGTTTGTATTTGATGTTGGCGTTATTAGGTTCAGCTGTAATTGCCTCCTTATAGTGGCCGATCGCGTCCTGCAGCTTGTCGCTCTTCAGTTCCTCGTCAGCCTGCGATGCTTTCATCATCGCTTCGAGTTTGGCCTCATCTCCGGCTTTCTGATCCTGGTAGGCGCGGAACTCCTTCTGGGCAAGCTCGGACTCACCAAGTCCTCTCAGGGCCAGGGCTAACTGATAGTGAGCCTGCGGTTCCGTGGCGCCCATCGCAATTGATTTCTCCAACTCCTGCCGCGCTGGAGCCCACTCCTTGAGGAAGACCAGCACCATGCCGAGCTCGTAATGCGAGTTGGGCAGACTTGAATCGATTGCGACGGACTGTTCGAGCAGCGCCTTGGCTCCGGGGTAATCACCCACCGCGCGAAGAACAATGCCATTGAGATAGAGAACCTCAGCGCTGTGCGGATGCTTTGCGAGCAACTTCGGACCGATGGGACGCGCCGCGTTGATGTGGTTGGTGAGAACGAGAATGCGGAAGAGCTGCAGTTCGGCTTCCTGACTGCTGGGATTGACGTCAACGATGTGCTGCGCGAGATTGATCGCGTCCTGATAGCGAACTTGCTTTACCAGCACAACGATGAGCGCGCTCGAAAGAGGCAGGGAAGTTGGATGAGCGTTCATCGCGTCGGTCAGCACGCCGCGCGCTTCGTCGAGCATATTCATATTTCCCAACGCGCGGGCAAGATTGATCGTGAGCTTTTCAGTGCGGGGAGCATCCCGTAACAGGACTACGACGTCGACGAAGGAGCCGCGATCGAGCAGATCCTGGCTGAGACCTTCCAGGGCGATCGTTGACTTTGGATCGATGGCAAGCGCCTGGCGCCATTGCTCCTCGGCTTCTTGGCGTTTGCCGTTCTGGTCAAGAACGAAGGCCAGCATCAGATGGGGCTTGATGACCTCGGGATCGAGTTGCACGGCCTTTTCAAGTTCAGGGAGAGCGTCAGCCGTCTTGTTGCTGTTTACCAGAGCAAGACCTGCAAGATAGTGCAATTGCGCCGACTTGGGGTCGGCCTTCATTGCTGACCGGAATGTCGTGACGGCGCAATCGAACTGCTTGTGGCTGGCGTACCAACTGCCGAGCAGGACTGCATTATCGGTGGTGGGATGCGCTTTGAGCTTTGCGACCAGTGCGGCCGGCCCGTTGCAGGCAGCATGAGCGGTTAAGGCTAACACTGGAAATCCGGCTAGCACAAAAACAGCAAACCTCGCGCCCAGCCGCTTGCCCACTGAAGAGATCTCCTGCCAATCAGGATAACAATTTCAGTGTGAATAGTCTCTGGCAGCGGGGTTGGTGATATGCCAAACTGCATCTGACGGTATTGAGGACCCAAGGTATGGAATGGCAGGACCAGGGAGTCAGCTCGGACATTGAAGATCGTCGGGGGAGTTCCGGCGGCGGTTTCGGTCTTGGTGGCGGCATGGGAATCGGGGGATTCATCCTGCTGCTGATCATCAGCGTGGTTACCGGGCGCAACTTCTTTGCCGGCAGCGGCGGGCAGGCAGATTTGCAGCCGGGACCGTCGAACGCGCCGGTGGCCGATTCGCCAGCAGAAGAACGCGATGTTCACCTGATCAGCTTCGTGCTCGATGATGCTCAGAACACATGGGCGCAAATCTTTGCCGATCACGGGCGGCAGTATCGCAAGGCAAAGCTGGTGCTGTATCGCGATATCACCTATTCGGGTTGCGGAACGGCTCAGGCGGCCACCGGTCCCTTCTATTGTCCGCAGGACGAGAAGGTGTACGTCGACCTCTCGTTCTGGCAGGAACTTAAGCAATTCGGCGGCGACACCGGAGACTTTGCGCAGGCCTATGTGATCGCGCATGAACTTGGGCATCACGTGCAAAAGCTGCTGGGCATCGAACAGCGGATGCGGCGGCTATCGCAACAGTACGAGGGCGAGCAGAATCCGCTCTCCGTCGATCTGGAGTTGCAGGCCGACTGCTTCGCTGGCGTGTGGGGACACAGTACCCAGCAGCGAAACATCGTCCATGAAGATGACATCGATGGTGCCCTGAGAGCGGCAGCATCCGTAGGCGACGATAACCTGCAAAAAATGAGCGGGCGTGCGGTGAGTCCGGAAAGTTGGACGCATGGATCGAGCGCTCAACGAACCGAGTGGTTTAAGCGCGGCCTCGACGGTGGACAAGTAGGCAGTTGTCCCACGTTTAATGGGCAGTTGGCGCCGTGAGACCAGTGCCGCATCGCAAAAAGAGCTCATCTGGATTTTTTCGTATGGCTGCTTCGGCTGACTGAAAAGAGAGCGTAGCAACGATTGGTGTCTCGGGGTGCGGAGTTACCCGGAAGTTTCCGGCTTAAGGAGAAGGACGATTGAGGTTCGTGCTTTCCCAGGTGCCAGAAGCGGCACCTGGGGCACCCAATCTTCGTGCTTGGTTTAGAGGGTGGGGTTGGGCAACACGTCTGACAGCTGAAGGCTGAACGATGACAACTGCCCCTCAGTGAATCGTCTTCGTCTTGCGCGACATGTAGTCCATCAGCAGATATTGGCCGAGGGTGTAGGGCGTGGTGAAGTAGGCTTTGCCGCGGCACATCTCTGTGACTTTCTGCACGAACTGCACCAGCCCGTAGTCCGACGCCAGCATGAACGTGTTGATCATGCACGCCGGCGCGCTTGCATTTTCGAAACTTCTTCCAGCGTCTGGCTCACGACCAGCGGATCGAGGCCAAAGGCGTTCTTGTAAATGCGGCCGTCTTCCAGCGTGAGGGCCGATGGCTTGCCGTCGGTGATCATCACGATCTGCTTCATGTCCTTGCGCTGGCGCTGCAGGATGCGCTGCGCCAGCGCGCAAGTCCTTCGCGGGTATTGGTGTAGTACGGGCCGACCTTCACGCGCGCCAATTGCGACAGCGGAACTTCTTCGGCGGAATCGTGGAACAGCACCAGGGAAAGCGAGTCGCCTGGATACTGCGTGCGGATCAGGTGCGACAGCGCCATCGCCACTTTCTTGGCCGGCGTGAAGCGGTCTTCGCCGTAGAGAATCATTGAGTGCGAGCAATCGAGCATCAGCACTGTCGCGCAGGACGACTGGTATTCGCACTGGTGCACGTGCAGGTCGGAGTACTCGATGTTGCAGCGGCAGGCGCAATGCCTTCGCGCTGGAATCGCGCTTGAAGCGTCGCGGTGATGTCGAGATTCAGCGTGTCGCCAAATTCGTAGCGCTTCGAGCGCCCCGTGGCTTCGATGCCGGTCGCCATGTCGCGCGTGTCGTGACGGCCGAAGCTCGACTTCCCGAGCGAGCCGAGCAGGTCGCGCAGCGTCTTGAAGCCGAGGAAGTCGAGGCTCTTGTCGGTGATCTCGAACTTGACTTGCTGGCCTTCGCCAGTTTGCCCCTCGATGCTGGACGGTCTGCGTGGGGCTCGGATTCTGTCGATCGGAGATGTAGTCTTCCTGCTCCATGCGCTCGATGAGCTTCTCGATCAGTTCGTCGAGCTTGCCTTCTCTCGCCATCTGCTCGAGCTGCTGCGCGGATTCGTCGTCGAACATTTCGCCTGTCGAGCAGCCTGCTCGAAGGGCCTCGCGCAAGTCGTCCAGGGTCTGGTCGCCATCTCAGGAAAGCGCAGATAGGGATCGGGAAGCCGCATCGCAGCAGGTAGTCCGAGAGCGCCCTGAGCAGGTCTTCCATGCTCATCTCGCAGGCGGGGTCGACCGTGATTTGGTGTAACGAATGCGCTTCATGGAGAGTCCTCAGCTGCTGCGGTCATTCAGCGCAGGCGTAAACGAAGCCGATCCTTGCTCGTTATCCACTGCGTGAGGTCCCAAGCTGCCCGCTCAGGATGTCACCTGCAGTTGGTGCGATCGCCTGTTGCTCGCGACGAGTTCATCTCGGCCTTCGTTGCTAGTTCTAGCCGCCGCTGCGTCCTGCCGGCGGCACGCTCCGTCGTCATTCGACCTCAACGTCGCGTCTTCTTGCGTTTCGTTCTTTCTGGCGCTGGAAGACCCCGCTCTTCGCTGCGGCCGATGCGCTTGTGGGCGTACAGGCCTTCGAGCACAAATTCCGCCGCGGAGACGAGCTTCACGGGTGCTTTCGGATGACTTTACCTCCAGCGGCGACAGCTTTTCGAACAGGCCCTGAATCCTCTTCAGCTCCGTCCGAGCGCCTCTGCGGCCGGACGATCGTCGTCGAGCTTGATGGCGCCGCCGAGGTCGAACCACTGCACGATCTGCTGCATGTTGCTGTCGGTGAAGTACTCGATCGTAGATCTTGGCGACCGCGGCGCGGATCAGTTCGCGGACCACGTGTCCGCGCCCTTCATCTCGCCTTCATATTCGAGTTCCAGCTTGCCGGTGATGGCGGGCAGCGCGGCATAGATATCGCTGATGCGGGGCACGACCATCTTCTCGCCGTTGACGAGAGCGCGCCGCTCGGCATTGGAAATGACATTTTCCATGGCCGAGATGGGCAGTCGCTGGCTTACACCGCTGCGCTTGTCGACTTTCTTGTCTTCGCGGGCGGTGAAGGCGACCTGCTCGACGACCTCCTGGACATAGGCAGGAATGTCGATCGGCTGCCGATCGCGCTCGGTCCACGCTTCCTGCGCGGTGATCGCGATGCCTTCTTCGACCGTTGCAGGATAATGGGTGCGAATCTCCGAGCCGATGCGGTCTTTCAGCGGAGTGACGATTTTGCCGCGGGCCGTGTAGTCCTCGGGATTGGCGCTGAACACCAGCGCGACGTCGAGCGGCAGGCGAACGGGGTAGCCCTTAATCTGCACGTCGCCTTCCTGCATGATGTTGAACAGTGCCGACCTGGATTTTTCCGGCCAGATCGGGCAGTTCGTTGATGGCGAAGATGCCGCGGTTGGCGCGCGGCAGCAGGCCATAGTGCACGGTGAGTTCGCTGGAGAGTTCGTGGCCGCCACGGGCCGCCTTGATGGGATCAATGTCGCCAATCAAGTCGGCGATGGTGACGTCGGGCGTCGCCAGCTTCTCAACGTAGCGCTCTTCGCGGCCAGAGTAGGCGATCGGCGTGTCGTCGCCGCGCTCGGCGATCAGGTCGCGGCAGCGCCGGCAGAGCGGAGCGTAGGGATTGTCGTGAATCTCGCATCCCGCGATGTAGGGCATCTGTTCGTCGAGCAGTGCCGGTGAGCGCGCGCAGGATGCGGCTCTTGGCCTGTCCGCGCAGGCCCAGCAGGATGAAGTTCTGCCGCGACAGAACCGCGTTCACGATCTGCGGAACAACCGTGTCCTCATAGCCGACGATGCCGGGGAAGAGCGTGTCATGGATTGAAGGCGGACGAGCAGGTTCGAGCGCATTTCATCTTTGACGCTGCGGGTCTTGAGGCGAGCTTCAGAAAACTGAGTGCTGCTGCGCAGTTCCCCCAGGTTTTGGGGAAGAGGGTGAGCTGGCATCGAATGGCTCCTGTCCCGGCCCGACCGAACCGGTGTTTGTAATAGTAGACGCGCCCGGACCCGAATGCGGTTCGGTGAGATTTCACGTTGTTTCCATCGGCCCGAAGAGTTGAGTGTTTCGATCAAGCACGGAACCGGGATTTGGCTGATTATCAACAGCTTCAGAATGAGGGCGAAGGCGGAAGAAGGGAACTATCCCGCATAACGAGAAAATATTACAGCGAGGCGCAGGCTAATTTGATTTTTCGCTTGCGCTGTCGTGTTCGTAGCGGTCGAGAGCGTCCTGCAAATTCTTGGCAGCCTGCTGGTTGTTTTGCTTCACAGCGAGATCGAGGGCTCGACGGGCCAGGGGGATGGCATCGGCGGTGCGCCCGGTCTTGTCATACACCTTAGCCAACTCGGCGAGACAACGCCAGTCTTTACTTCGGCTGAGGGCGACGGCCCTCTCAAGCGGAGCGATTGCGCCGGCAAAATCACCGCGCGATTCAAGCACATAGGCGAGGTTAAATCGATACTCCACAGAACCGGGGTCGACGGCGATTGCCTTCTGCAACTGCTCGATGGCGCCTTCTGGGTCGCCATTCAGAGCCAGCGAGACGGCGAGATGGTCAAGGAAGTTTGGATTGGTGGGCATCAAGGCGACGGCTTTGCGATATTCGGTGAGCGCGTCCTTCTCCTGGTCATTGGCGCTGAGGGCGGTAGCAAGAATGTAGTGGGAGAGCGGGTCTTCGGGATTTGTGGCGATGGCTTTGTGCAGTGTGTCGATCGCTTCAGGGAACTGACTATTTTCAATTTGCGCGTAGGCCTGGTCGAAGAGGCGATAGAAGTTCGTGGCCTCCGGGTCAATCTTGTCGATGGATGTGCCGGGAGGGAGGTTTACGAACTCGGGAATATTGATGGCGCGGTTGGCGGCCGTGGTGTCGTCCACGATGATGGCGGGCGTGTCGTTGCCCTCGGCGTCGATGTGGGTGAGCATCAGCCGCGTATAGGGGCCGCGAGCCTTCGAGGAAAAGGCGAGCCAGCGCCCATTGGGCGACCATGTGTGCCAGGAGTTCATGGGCGCAAGGTTGCAATGCATCAGGCGGGGCTTTCCACCTGCAAAGGGCACGATGTAGAGCTTGCTGTCGGGGCGCATCAGCAGGCCGTTCTTGTTCTGCACCCAGACGATCCATTTGCCGTCGGGCGAAACCTTGGGGAAGTTGTTGCTCATCCCGTTACCGGATGCGCCTTCGACAGGGACGGCCTTACCGCCGCGTCCCTCGTTGAAAGGAATTCTGTAGAGGTCGTACTGGATCTGGGTCTCGTTGGGGTCGTTGGCGTGCTCGGGCTTGGGTGCTCCGGCGGGATAGGGATCGCGCGCGAGTGCCCGGCTGAAGATAAGGTACTTGCCATCCGGCGACCAAAACGCGCTGGTCTGGACGTATTGCGGATCATCAGCCCCGGGCAGCGGACGCATCTTGCCTTCCTTGCTGTCGTACCAGGCGAGAATGCCGCGTGTGGGATAAAAAACCTGGCTGAATTGGATGCTACGGTAGTTGGTGCTGTAGATGCGGTCGAGGATTCCGGAGGCGAAACCGGGCTCCTCGTTCTGATGCTTATTAGTGTTGTTGGGCGGTCCGATAGAAGTGATCAACGTAGCGGCCGGTGGGCGAAACCTGCGACATGAACCCGAAGCGCTTCACCGCAGGGTCGGCGCCGCGCGTTTCTTCGTTCAGGCCGAACGAGCTCCAATGGATGACGTTGGAATTGCGAATCGTCATCGCTTTCGAAACTGGGACGAGTGCATAAAGCCCTTTGTCGTTGCGGGGGCCGTCAAGGTCGAGGCCGAAGGTTGTGCCGTCGCGCGAGATGGAGTGGCAGTTGGCGCAGGTGGGCAGATTCGTCATCACCAGGTGGCTTTTGGGCTGGGAGATATCGCGAATCTGCCACTTGATAAGAGGAATGGCCGAGCGTGCTAGCGGGGCTATCGGGCCTTTTTCCTCGGGCGGAGGAAGGCGCAGGGGAACGTCGCGATAGAAGACGGGAGCTCCAACCGGGTCGGGCGAGGTGGAAATGCTGACGTGGCCAATAGAGACCGGCTCAGACCCATCCGCCGCCAGCCCCTTGATGGTCATGCGAGCCGGTGAGCTGACGGAGAGATGCTTGATCTTGTCCCACGTGGTGACGTCAGGCTTCCATGTGTGCGTTGTGGCCTGCTCCCGCGTCAGTTCGAGGTCATGCCCGGCATCGGGATCGATCTCGCCTCGCTGCAGCAGATCGCCGGGCGCATTGATGCGGAGGGTTGCCGGGGTTCCGGCAAATGAGATTTCAAACACCCAGTGCTTCGACGCTTCGTTCGCGTCATGCCACAGGAATGTGGGCGGTGTGATCTCGGGAGGGAAGACCGAGCCATCTAGCGGGTAGTCGATCTTGATGTCCGATGCCTGCAACGGTGCGGAGTTTTGATTGGGTGTGCTGGAAGATGGCAGGAATGCCGCGCCACACATTAGCGCCACCGAACTGGCAAGAACCGCCAGAACCATAAACTGGGATGCACGGACCCGCATGGGCCTCCGAACGGCCGCATTTCATCTCTGCCGTATCTTGAGAATGAATTGGCGAAGCCAATGCATCGGTGATCCCGCTCACATCAATGGAATCGAGACTCGCGACGCCTTCCATTTGACGCGGTCCAAAGAGAAGCGCTTGGCGGCTCTTCCCGGAGTTCCCGGTTACTGTGCTTGCGTCGCCGATTCGGCCGCTAGAGCGAGTACTGACGGAGATGTAGTGGAGCTTGGAACCTTAAGCGACTTCAGCGATTTCTTCAGTGCCCTGCCAAACTCAAGTGCTTGCACTGACTTCTTGATTGCCCCTCCGATTTCAAGGCCTTGGTCCGTGTCGAGAAGGAACTGCAGGGTCGTATGCTTGCCAGTTTTGAATTGCTCAGCCCTCTCGATATATTCGACGCGCATCAGCAGGCCAATACCAGCAACGTGCCGCACTTCGCATTTACTCATTGGACAGGCGATGATGGCCCAGCCTGGAACATCTTGCGCTTTGGTCTTGGTCGATGACATGTGAATTGAGCCTCTTTGATCACTGTACATTTTCCGCTGTTTCAATGCGATGACACCAAAGAAGCACTCCAATGGTTCGTTCGTAGGGGTCACGAAATGAAGCTCCTCGTCGCGCGACTCAACTAAACAAAGCGGAGCATGTGCCTCTGCCGTCACAGCCTCACGCATCGCCCTCGATGGATAATGAATTCGGGCAAATTTCTCTGACTCATTTGAGTTGATTGAACCTTTTGGGGTGCACATCCGTCCTAGAAGTAGATAAATCCAGGAGAATTTCATGCGTTTTCATAGGGCCTTGCCGTTTGTCTTTCTGCTCACTGTTGCGACGGTTCCACGCGTGGCGCATGCTCAGTTCCCGCCCGTTCCCAAGGAGGAGCTGACCATGACGGCAGATCCCAAGGCGCCTGGGGCCGCGGCGGTGTATCTCTATCGCGAGGAGACGGAGGACGATCCTCACGCGTTTAGAACGATCTACGCGCGCATCAAGGTGCTTACGGAAGCGGGAAAGAGCGCCGCCGTCGTTCATATCAGGTATCCCGAGACATTTGTCTTTAACGCGGTCGGCACGAACTCAAGCAGGATGGCGTCGGGGAACTCAAACAGCTGGGACGCGCCGAGTCTTAACCACCTGGGGGAAGACCAGCCGTGGGACACCGACAGCTATGTCGGCAAGGTGGAAGTTGGGGCACTCGAAGGCCGGGTCATCCATGCTGACGGAACAATCGTTCCCTTGACCGGAAAGCCGTCTGAACTGCTGAAGGCGACCAAAGGCTCCCGAGGCAGCGAAACTACCTTCACCATGCCCGCCGTCGAAGTTGGCAGCATCATCGAGTATCGCTACCAGGTGCGCTACGACCGCTATCTCACGGCGCCGGACTGGAAGCTGCAGAAGGAGTACTTCATCCACAAGGAGCACTTTGTCTTCCGGCCTTCCAAGCAATTTCTTCCGCAGCAATCGAAGGACGTGGGAGCGGGAGACAGCCAACTGAAAGATTCGCACGATAACATTCTCACCGATGTTCGGTTCAAGCCGGTTCTTCCGGCCGGGAAAACACTCGCACCTGACGCGATGGGCAACTATGTCATCGATCTCACGGATGTCCCCCCTATTCCCAATGAGAACTTTGCGCCGCCGCTCACCGATGAGGCTTATGGGGTGGACTTCTTCTACACCCATACGCCGGATGTGAAGACCTATTGGCAAGGGCAGATGGGCTACTGGACAAAGGCGCTGAACGCCTATACGGCACCCACCCAGGCTTTGCAGAACGCGGTGAAAGAGATTGTCTCTCCGTCAGACTCGCCGCTCGACAAGGCGAAGAAGCTCTATGACGCGGTGCAGAAGATTGAGAACACCGATTCAAGTCCCGATGGCGCGCCCATGACTGGCAGCGAATTTATTCCGCGGGGCAAAGTGGAAACGGTTCTGCTGAGCAAGAAAGGATCAAGCAACCAGATCGCGTTTCTCTACCTCGCGCTCATGCGGACGGCGGGAATCAACGCTCGACCGGTGAGGATTGCAAGCCGCAGTATTCGCATCTTCTCCGCGCAATTCATGGATAACATTCAGCTCGACACCGTGCTTGTAGGTTTGCAACTCGACGGGAAAGAGACTCTGGTCGATCCGGGAACGAAGATGGCTCCCTTTGCGACATTACACTGGGCGCATGCAGGCGCGGGCGGAGTGGCAATGGGCGCCGGCAATAAGGCTGAGACCATAGTGACGCCTTTCCAGAAGAATACTGACAACAGCATTCTGCATGTGGGCACACTCAATGTAACGCCGCAGGGCGCGGTCACCGGATCGCTGAAGATCGCGTTCATCGGGCAGAAGGCGATTGAGTTGCGACAGCTTGCAATCAAATCGGGCGTCGAAGCGGTGAACTCGGAGATCAACGCGATGCTCGCCCGGCAGGTGCCGGACAGGATTAAGGCATCCGTCGACCATATGGTCTATCTCGATGATCCGAGCAAGCAACTCCTGGCCGTTATTCCTGTATCCGGTTCCTTGTCGAAGAATGCCAGCGGCCGAATCGAGTTGCCACGCAATTTCTTTGAGGCCCAGGAGAAGAATCCGTTTCCGGCAGAGAGCCCGCGGGAACTGCCCGTCGACATGCGGTATCCTGCGCAGGAACAGGAGCAGATCACTTATGTGCCGCCGGCGGGCTATGCGCTCGAGGGAACTCCACAGGATATTAACCTGAAGTGGGAGGAGAACGCAGCTTATCAAAGTCGCACCAAGGTTGACAGCAGTTCGATTACGGGTGCGCGTATCCTGGCACGGGGTTTCACGCTCCTTGACCCGAAGGACTACATGCAGTTGCATGACTTCTACCAGAAGGTGATTGCTGCAGATCAGCAGCCACTGGTGTTAAGCGCCGCGCAGGCAAGCAAAGATCGATAAGTTCAATCATCGGGGATCACACTGCATGCGGGAGAGCCTTTTGACTGGTTCTGAGTCCGGTTCGGCGCCTTGACAGTTCATTTCGGCGCCTGCGAACATCGCTTAGATTGACGGCATTCATTCCTGTTCTCCTACGGTCAAGCGCCCGGGAACGATGTTGGTCAGTTTATCGCGAGTCAAATTATCGAAAGTCAGGCAAGAAATTTGGGGCTCCAGTAAGCATTGAGCGAACTGTAAGCGTAAGCAGCCAGTTTGCTTCATTGTTCCTCGATGCAGAGGCAAAGCTCTTTGGAGGAACAGTGCATCGAGGTAGCAAAATTGCGCGACGTCTGTTGAGGGCGCTTCGCCCGGGTGTTGCAATTCCTGCCCTTCTTTTGGTGGCGTTCTTGATGCCTGCCGACAGACAAGGCCGGATTGCCTTTGCCGTTTCTGCACGTGCTTTTGCCGCCGCCACTACGGCGCCCGCTCTGGCGCCTATCTCCATCGACTATCCCGAAGAGGGCTCCATCTTTCCGCCGGGGATTACGCCGCCGACGTTTCTATGGCGCGATGCGTCGGGCACATCGTGGAACATCGACATTTCGTTCGCCGACAATTCCGCCCCGATTCATGCAACGTCAAAGGGCGAGCGCATGCAACTCGGTCCGATTGATCCGAATTGTGTGTCCGATTCGAACTCGCCGCCTGCGCTGACTCCGCAGCAGGCCGCGGCCTGGACGTGGAAGCCGGATGACGCGACCTGGGCCGCAATCCAGGCGCACTCGGCGCACAAGCCTGCCACTATCACCATCACCGGATATCGCGACGGCAACGTAGCCTCCTCACAATCGCACATCACCTTCACCACTTCAATGGACGAGGTGAGCGCGCCGATCTTCTATCGCGATGTTCCTCTCATGCCCTCCTCCAGCAATGGCGGAGCGGTGGCGCCACTTGCGCAGGACAATATTCATCTGATTCACTGGCGCATTCGCGACATCCGCAAGCCGGAAAGCCACACCGTTTTGAAAGACATGCCTACCTGCGCCAACTGCCACTCGTTTTCAGCCGACGGCAAAACGTTTGGCATGGATATCGACGGCCCGGTGAATGACAAGGGCCTATACGCGGTGGTTCCTGTACAGAAGCACATGGTCATCCAGAGTAAAGACATGGTGCACTGGAACACCGACGGCAAGGTCGGCACAGTTCGAGTCGGGTTTATGTCGCAGGTCTCGCCCAGCGGGCAATACGTGTTGAGCACCTTTGCCGGCCCCGCCCTGAAGCGCCTGATCGACAGCTATTACGTCACCAATTTCATTGACTATCGCTTCCTGCAGGTGTTCTTCCCGACGCGTGGAATTCTTGAGTATTACAACCGCGCCACAGGGTTGCGGGAGCCGCTGCCCGGCGCTGATGATCCAAAGTACGTGCAGACTGACGGCGTCTGGAGTCCGGACGGAAAGTACATTGTCTTCGCTCGCGCCGAGGCACGCGATCCGCGTCCGCCGGGCCAGGGACGCGCCACCCATGCCAACGATGCCCACGAAGCGCAGATCAAGTACGACCTGTACCGCATTCCGTTCAATGGCGGGAAGGGCGGAACAGCCGAGCGGATTGTCGGGGCTTCTGAAAATGGGATGAGCAACAACTTCCCCAAGATCTCGCCGGACGGCAAATGGATTGTGTTTGTGCAGTGCAAGAATGGGCAGCTGATGAGGCCTGACAGCCAGCTCTACATCATTCCCGCAGCTGGTGGAACGCCGCGGCGTCTGCGCGCGAATACACGACTGATGAATTCGTGGCATAGCTGGTCGCCCAATGGCAGATGGCTGGTGTTTTCTTCGAAGGCTCGCTCGCCGTACACGCAGATGTATCTCACGCACATCGATGAACAGGGCAATTCGACGTCCGGCGATTCTGATCGATAATGCGACGGCCTCAAATCGTGCGGTCAACATTCCAGAGTTTGTCAATATCAATCCCGACGGTATCGACCATATCGAAGTGCACGTGGCTGATGGAACCGATGTTGTGAGCGGCGGCAAGTAAAATTCAAGAGCGAGGACAAGAGCGGCCGCCCCACGAGATGCATATTTCACTTCAATTCAGACTGAGTCGCCTGCTTTTGGTTTGGGTCTTACTCGCTGCCGGGGCATCGGCGCAAACGCAAACGTCCTGTGCGCCGCCGGAATCCATGAAGGCGCGATTTACCGGCAAGCCGGATCCGGCTGCGTTGAACGACCTCGGCGCGTGGTTTGGCGAGCACAACAATTTCACCTGCGCAGCCGAAGCTTTTGCAACGTCGCTGCAGATGGATCCAAAGCAAAAGGAAATGCCGCATGTCGCTTTCATGTTCGGGGCAAGCTTGTACTATGCGGGCGATGTCAAGGAGGCCATATCAGCGCTGCGGGTATCAGAACAAACGGGCTACAACGAGATCAAGCTTCATCTGTTGCTCGCGCGTGCTCTCGACGATACCCATGCCTCGTCTGAAGCGGAAGCGGAGTGGCGCGCCGCCCTCGATATCGATCCTGAGTATTCCTATGCGCTCGACAGCCTCTCAGACGATCTGCTTGCGGATAACAATAACCGAGGCGTAATCGAACTGCTCGACACGCCGCGGGTTATTCCGCAACGCACGGTGCACCAGGCGATGAATCTCGGGAAAGCTTACGCGCTCGACGGAAAGCATACCGGATGCCGAACGCGTTCTCCGCGACGCTCTGAACACCTATCCTGATTCCATTGAGCTTGCCAACCAGCTCGCCGAGGTCCTTATCCAGGCAGGCAAGAAAGCTGAAGCGGAAGCAGTATTGCAGATCGCGAATCAGCGCCATGCGGGCAAAGCTGGATCCGACGCCCACTGATTTCAAACTAGCAACGCTCCCAAATGCGAAAAGGCGCGACCACTGCTGGTCGCGCCTTTTTGCTGCCCAGTTCAGGCAGATGGGATTCGCTTTAGAACAAATTCCAGAGCGACTGGTTGTAGACCTCGTGGTGGAACTGGACTTCAGGAGCCTTGACAAAGGTGCCAAGGTCGCGAGCGCAGCGATTGGCGGCTGCCTGCTTCAGATCGGCAAAGCGGCCCTGCACATCCGAACCGAGGATATCAGCGATCCACTGCGACGACTTGAAGTCATCGATGGCATGCCTGGATGTGGTCGGGTAAATACCGCTCAGCCTGGCGCAGGTTGTCAATCTTCGCGGTGGTGCCATCAACGCCTGTCTTGAAGATGGAGTAGAGAGCCAGATACGGGTTCGCATCTGGCGCGACCGAACGAACTTCTACGCGCATCGAGCGAGAGTTGCCGATCGGCACACGCACCATCGAACCGCGATCGGTGGCGGACGCCTTGATTTGGTTCGGCGCTTCGAAGTGCGGATCGAGGCGGCGGTACGCATTTACGCTCGGGTTCAGAATCAGGCAGATGTCCAGCGCGTGCGTCAGGATGCGGTCAATGAACTCCCAGCCAAAGCCGCGAGAGCATCTCCTGTCCCTTGGGGTCCCACATCAGGTTGACCTTTTCCTTGGAGACGGAGACGTTGGTGTGCATGCCGCTGCCGTTGACGCCGACCACCGGCTTGGGCAGGAAGCTGGCCGTGTAGCCCATGTTGTTCGCAATCTGGCGGCAAAGCAGTTTGTAGAGCTGGATCTGGTCTGCGGCTGCAACCACTTCGCCGTAGCCGTAGTTGATTTCAAACTGGCTTGGCGCCACTTCAGGGTGATCTTTCTCGTTCTGGAAGCCCATCGCGCGCTGCACTTCGGCGGCGGTGTCGATGAACTGGCGCAACGGATCGAGTGGCAGTACGTGGTAATAGCCGCCTGTGTTGATGAAGTCGAACTTCATCGTCTCGTGGTATCTCCGCTCCGCGTCTTTGCCGGCGAACAGGAAGCCTTCGATCTCATTGGCCGCGTTAAGCGTGTAGCCTTTTTCCTTGTACAGCTTGTCGGAATAGGCCTTGAGCACGCCGCGCAGGTCGCCAGAGTAGGGCGTTCCGTCCTTGTCGATCACGGTGCCGAAGACCAGCACCTTGCCGTTGCCGAACACATCCGCCGGCACCCAGTAGAAGGCGCTCCAGTCGATGCCCAGGCGAAGGTCGCTCTCCTTTTGTGCGGTAAAGCCGCGGATCGAGGAGCCGTCGAAAGTCAGATTTTCGTGCGAGCCCAACAGGAATTTCTTATCGTAATCCAACAGATGCAGGCGGCCTTCAAGGTCTGAGAACAGGACAGTCACGGCCTTGATGTGCTTCTCATCGGTCAGATACTTGATCCGCTTTTCGCGAACCTCCTCAATCGGCAGCCGGTTCATACGGTCTGCCTTGGCTTTCAGGTTCAGTTCTTCAAGCTCCTCGTACGTGAGGGCAAGAAAATTCCTGTAATCAGATGACATCGCTCTCCTTCCTACTGAGAAAAAAGTTGTTGGGCATTCATTGAACAGTCTACGGTTCCACGTATAAAGAACCCGTGAAGATTGATCCTGGGTTGGGCTATCGATGACGGGCTATAAGCACCATCAACAACAGGATAACAACAGGAATCAGGGCGAGTGCTCCATAGTAGATCATCTGGCGTGTCGCGGGCGATTTGCGCTTGTTCCAATTGCGCAATTCAACTCGTTCTTCCACGCCTACCTCATCCAAGTGCTGCAAATCATGTGCAAATTCGCGAGCGTTGGCATAGCGGTTTTGCGGATCGCGTTCGAGCGCGCGGTAAAGCACCTCCTGCAATTGCGGTGAAATCGACCGCTCGGCAACTGTGGGAGGCATTGGATGATTCAGCAGGCGATCGTTCATCACTTCCATTGCAGATGAGCCGGAGAAGGGAAGCCGGCCGGTAAGCATTTCGTAGAGGATCACGCCCATAGAGTAGATGTCGGAGCGTCCGTCTCCTCGCTTGCCTTTCACCTGCTCCGGCGCAATGTAATCGGCAGTGCCCAGCGTGGCGGTGAAGTTGGCATAGGTAAGCCGTCGCGCAGCGGAATCTCCTGCAATTCCAAAATCTATGAGCTTTATATCGTCGTTCGCGTCCACCATGATGTTTTCCGGCTTGAGGTCACGATGAATGACGCCCTGCTCGTGAATGTAATCCAGGGCATCGAGCACCTTGATGGCGATGCGGATGGCCCGATCCTGCGGTATGCGCCCTTCGGCAAGGATCTCGCGCAGGAGTTTGCCTTCGCACCACTCCATCACCATGTAAATGCGCGAGCGTTTCTCTCCGCCATAGACGCGCATCACCATGGGATGATGGAGCCTTTCGCCGATGTCCGCTTCACGCTTGAAGCGATCGAAGAGGATGGGGTCTGCTTCCATGTCGGGGTGCGGAATCTTCAACGCGACCACGCGATTGTCTCGCACGTCCACAGCTCGAAAGATCGATGCCATTCCACTGCGCGATATCGGCGCTTCAATGCGGTAGGAATCGATTTGCGAACCAGCTTCAATGGTGTCGTGGATGCCCATCGGGCGGCGTTCTCCAGTGCCAGTGTTTCTTCTACTCTATCCAGATTCGGCGTCGTAACCCTAAAGAATTCGTGCGGTTTAAAAAACCCATTCAGGAGGGAAGCCGGTAAGGGCGACCGCGGTACATTCCAACTTGCTCCACTGAGCGGATGCGAATGACCTGCGCCGTAGTGTTGTCGTTGCCGTCGATTTCGACCGCACGCGCAACAAGCTCCTGTGCAATCTCATCGATGGGCTTGTTTTGCGAGACGATCGCGGCAATGGTTGATTCGGGCATTTCGTCGTGCAAGCCGTCTGAACAGAGCACCAGCACGTCGCCGGACTGAATGGTAAGGGCCGTGGTGTCGGGCGAGACGAACATCTCTGGCCCGAGAGAGCGGATCAGCACATGACGCGAATCAGAAGTCGTCACATCGGCCGTTGAAATGACTCCCAACTTTCGTTGCTCGTTGACCCAGGTGTGATCCTGCGTGATCTGCTTTGCGATGCCTTTGCGTACCAGGTAGCAGCGCGAATCGCCCACGTGAGAGATGATGGCCTGATCATGTCGTAGAGCGCATGCAACCGCCGTTGTTGCCATTTTCTTTCCACGAAACTCCGGAGCCAGCGTGCGATCGTGCACCGCCGCATTGGCATGCTGCACCAGGCGCGGTAGCAGGCTGATGAGCATTGCGCCGGCTTGCGCCTTTTCAAATTCCTCCACGAGAACCGAGACGGCCGTGGAGGAGGCGATCTCGCCGAGGTCCAGGCCTCCCACGCCATCGGCTACAACGAATAGATAACCGTGGGAACGAGCCTGGTGGCGCGAATTGGGAATGAATGCCCCCGTGGCATCTTCGTTATTTGTCCGAATTTTGCCGGGATCACTTGCCTGACCAAACACGATGTCCAACATGGACCGATTGCCTCATTGGTATTCCCACGAACGGGTCCTTGTTCGCGCGGTGATCAAAAAATGTTGCGGCTGGCGCGAAATGAGACGCTGTTGATCTTCAGACGGATTCAGCCTCAGGGCGGTTGCTAGCAGCGACCTGAGGCTGAATCCGCATGAGCTACGGGATGTTGTGAATCTCGCCAGATTCCGGGCAAATGCTTAGGGTTTTCCTGGTTAGAGAAATGCTAAGAACACCGCGATGAAGATGAAATGAAGAATCCGAGTCGTTTTGAGTGCATGAACTCGCGAGTTGCAGGTCCGCCCTTGCGGAGCGTTGGTTGTTCACCGCAAGGGCAGGAAGTCCGCTGCAATTTAGGCTACTTTTCGATGTTGTTGCCAAAGATGAAGCCGAATTCTGCAACTGCTCGAAATTGGTCGGAATTCGTTCCCGATGAGCCGAAGACGGAGCCCGGCGCATAGCTGCCGGCGTGCGTCCAAGAGAGGTCTCCGCGGACGAACATGCCCCCCTTCTGGAAGGTCGGAGTTGCCGTCAAGGATGTCGCATTGCTGCCTGGGCCGAACAGAAGGTTTACAGCTCCGTCGGAATCGCTCCCCGACGTCGTGATGTACTCGACGCGCCCTGGGAGCGAGAAGCCGTGCTTGAAGACGTGGCTTACGAGCAGCGCACCGCCGTTAGTTGATGCACCCTTATCAACGCCCACACTGGGATTCGTTGGGACGTTGCTGTACTGGTAGTACGGCTGAATGATCCAGGATCCCTTTGTGTAGGTGTAGATCACGTTGTAGATGCTGCTGTTGTTTTGTACTGGCGTGGCTGGGGTTTGATAAGCCGTCTGACCGAGGTTGCCCGCGCCCACAAATGCCAGGGCATGAGGGCCCTTGACATAGGTCAGAGAGCCGCTGAGCCACGAGTACCGGTTGGAGTAGTAGCCGTCATTCCAACTGAACGAGGCATTCAGGGATTTGCCCAAAGCCTGATTCACTTGTATTCCGCGGCTGACGGCAGTCTCCTGGTTCCACAGCAGTCCGCGCTCGATGTTCATGTTTTCAAACGTGAAGGTGTACTCAGCTCCGACCAGCGTAGGCAGAGCGCCAATCACGAATTGCGTGGTCTTGCCCGCTTGTATTTTGGCGAATGCGACCGGTACCGGCCCGTAGAAATTGCTCACGGTTTTGTCGGCGGGCAGGAATGCGGTCCCGAGGGAGGGCATAGTATATGCGCCCGCTTGCACGAACCACTGAAACTTTCCGTCGGCCTTCTGGATGAAGATCTGACCATTGCTGAGCGCGGCTTGCGCGTCGTCATCCCCGGGCACGTGGTTGGTTTGGACCATGCCAAAGCCAGTGACGATACCGTTTGCGGAGATCTTGCCGAACGGTCCAGCATCAAAATTGGCTGGCGGCAGCCATTGCAGCGGACCAGTGACCGACGGTGTGGTGAGCGGAGCGGGGGCTGCCGCAGGCGCGGCCGCCGGTTCGGCCGCTGGCGGCGTCGCCGGAGCCTGTGCGCTCGCCGTCACCGCAAGTGCGAGTGCGGCTCCGCTAAGTAACTGAAGAATGATATGGCTCGACTTAGTAGTTATCGACACGAATCCTCCTAAACATGATTGAGATATGACCCGGATGAAGCTTCCTGTGAGAGGTGAGGTTGTTGACTCAATCTCCTTGGTGCGGACTACCGTTCAGTCAGGCCATGTCGGGACGCTTTCGGGAACGCAACCTCGCCTTGGCTAAAGATGATGAAGTCATGCGCATCTAGCGCTGCCTCTCTTTTTGAATGCATCGCTGCGGCTAACACTAGTAATGCAAACGATGCATAAAGAAGGGATCAAGATTAGAGAAAGAAAATCTATATTTCGCATTGCCTCTGCAGGCCGCAAAGCCCGAATTGGCGCTGCTTTGCATGGATCTCAAAACCACGCGGTACGACTCACTACGCTCCCTCTCATAAAAATCAAATAAGGAACTGTTAATATCTAGAAACAATCTCCCCGCGCACGATGCCAGCCCACCTGGGACGAAAACGAAAGGTGCACGTGGGGAGCTCTCTCTGAAATCCAAGCGCGTTTCGAACTCGCGCGGAATTCAGAAGATCGATTCGGGCCGCAGAAATTCAGGTTCTTCCTGTTCGCGCACATTTTTGCGCTCACCTCAACGCCGGGGTAACTCCACCTCATGGCACTCGACGGAAAGGCTGGTAACGGGTTGTCAGGAACCTACATCCCTCTCCGCGCCGCGTTTGCAGGCCGGCGTTCGCGTGGCACGGGACTGCGGGCGCTCCTGTTCTTCACCGAGTGCGCTCTCGGAATTGTTTCTGTATTGTTGGTGGGAGCTTTTGCGCATTGGCTCCAATGGCTGCTTCCAGTCGCTGTCCTTCTGTACTTGCTGATCATCGTGCCCACAGCTCTCTGGTGCGGATTCTGGCAGGCCGTGATCGTTTCTCTCTCCGCGGTCGTTGAGCAGAGTTACTTCTCCTCGCGGCAGGGCAGATTGAATCCAGAGGCGGACGCAACCAACTCCATCACGCTCGTGGCATTCATCCTGACTGCGCTGGTCATCAGCCGCCTCTCGGCGCGTGTCACCGAGCATGCGCGCGCCACCGATTCGTGGGGCGGCCAGATGGAGGATCTGTACGAGTTCACGCGGCGCACCCTGCAAATGAATCTGCACGTGGAACCGGGAGCACAACTCGCGGAACTGGTCCACGAGATCTTCGCGCTCGAAGCCGTCGTCATCTTCGATGCCGATCTCCACGAGATATATCAGGCCGGTTATTGGCACGACGATCCCCTGGAACTTGCGCAGAACGTCTACTACTTCGAATCTTCAGACGACGATCCAGAGACAGGCATAGCGCGGCGTGTTGTCCGGCTGGGAACTGTCCCAATTGGCTCCATTGTGCTTCGCGGCGAGACTAGCCCGCTAACAAACAACGCAATCGCTTCTTTGATTGCTGTTACATTCGATCGCTACCGCGCTTTCGCAAATGAGAGCCGCATCGAGACAGAGCGCCAGACCGAGCAGCTTCGTTCCACCGTTCTCGACTCGCTGGCGCATGAGTACAAGACTCCGCTTACAGCCATTCGCGCCGCCTCGACCGGTCTCAACGAGATGGGCAGGCTTTCTCCGGGACAGAGCGAGCTGGTCTCGCTGATCAATGAGCAGGCCGATCTGCTGAACGATCTCACGACGCGTCTTCTTACCACGGCCCGCCTCGATGCAGGGGAAGTTACAGTGCACGCCACACCCGTGGGCGTGGCCTCGCTGCTCGATGAAGTTGTAGCGAGCCTGAGCGACCGGCTGGCGTCGATGAAGGTTGCGATCGATGTGCCCGACGACAGCCTGGTGCTGTGCTGCGATCGGCGCCTGATGACGATGTTGCTATCGCAATACATTGACAATGCCTGTAAATACGCAATCTACGGCACCACCATAACCATTCGCGCGGTGCAGTCGAAAGCCGAAGTCATTTTCTCGGTGCACAGCTTTGGTCCCGTCATTCCAATTGCAGATCGTGAACGGATCTTCGATCGCTACTACCGCTCCTCGACCTCATCCAATCGTGCATCCGGAACGGGAATCGGACTGTCGGTGGCCAAGCGTGCCGCGATGATTCATGACGGTTATGTCTGGGTCACCAGCGACCAGGATGAAGGCAATACATTTTATGCGGCCGTACCATCCCAGGCCCGAAAGAGGGAATCGTAATGAACCAGCCTGCTATTCGCATTCTGATCGTCGATGACGAACCCGCGATCCGCCGTGCGCTCCGACCGCCGCTAGCCGAGCTTGGATTCCAGTTCAGCGAGGCATCGCGCGGAGAAGAGGCGCTCCAGTTGCTGCATTCCACTCAATTCGATGTGGTGCTGCTCGACATCAACATGCCGGGCATCGGCGGCATTGAAACCCTGCGCCGTATCCGCGCCTTTGCTCCGCGCTTGCCCGTGCTGATGCTCACCGTGCGCGATGGCGAAGAGGAAAAAGTTGAGGCGCTCGAACTCGGGGCCGATGACTACGTAACCAAGCCCTTCAGCACCCGCGAACTGATTGCGCGCATTCGCACCGCGGTGCGCAGGGTTCATGCGCCTGCGCGCGCGGAAGATGCGCCCATCGAGATTGGGGAGATCCACCTCAATCCGCGTAAGCGCAGCGTGACCAAGCGGGGCCAGTCCGTTCATCTCACGCGCAAGGAATTCGACATTCTCTACTGCCTGATGAGCCGCGCCGGACGAGTCGTGTCGTATGCAAGGCTGCTGACGGCGGTCTGGGGCGCGGACTGCCGCGAAGAGGTCGAGTATCTGCGCACCTTCGTTCGCCAACTACGCAAAAAGATTGAAGATGACCCCTCGAAGCCGGTCTACCTGCTGACTGATGTCTACGTAGGCTACCGCTTCGCCGACGCGCAGATGCTGCAAGCCGACACTGGCGAGGCGGCCGCCGGAGCAAACGAAGCAAAAGAGGAAGTTTCGGAAAACGCGTCCTAAGTTTCCGGCTTCGCATTGGGCCTCGGCTTGCCTGCGGCGTGAGAACGTTCAGTGGCTGACTCGCTAACTCGCGTGAGCGCGAAGCGATCGCTGACTCGCCTGTATTTGTCAAAGATACCCAAATCGGTTGTCACGCACTCACTTCCGCTTACTTCCACTCCCGCTGAATAAAGTCAAGAACCCGTTTAGCATTCAGTCCGCAAATCTCACATTCCAGAGATGAAAAGTCCGGATCGCCTTTGCAGGCAATTTCTCCCTTCTGGAGCAAAACAGATTCAAATGGCTGAGAGGGGCTCCGTTCAATTTGCCACCCGGCGAAGCTTCCGGAGAACGCGTCAGTAGAGCCTCCGCCCGGACGAACGGTCAAGATTTCTGTGAGACCTGCAAATCACTTTGAGTGCGCAGGACGACCGGGCAAGAATTCCCGACGCCTGAGCATGGTTTGTCCTGCTGCAAACCCGCACAATTCTAGCGTTGCACCCGAAACCCGCAACGACACAAGATCAAAGGAGCAGCAAAAGCATGACATCTCGAGTTTTCACCTTCCTCTACGGAGCTTTGAGCTACGCAGTCTTCTTCGCAACGCTTCTGTATGCTGTCGGATTCATTGGCAACTTTGCGGTTCCCAAGTCCATGGACTCGGCAGCGATAGGTTCACCGCAATTTGCACTGCTGGTCGACCTGGGACTGCTTGCGCTGTTCGCCGTGCAGCACAGTGTCATGGCGCGCCCTGCCTTCAAGCGCGTTATCACAAGGATTCTCCCGGCCACGATCGAGCGCAGCACTTACGTGCTGGCCAGCAGCACGGCTCTTCTCTTCCTGTTCTGGCAATGGAAGCCCCTCGGCGGGAGCGTCTGGAACGTTCAGAATATGCCGGGGAAACTGGCGCTTTACTCCGGTTTTGCATCGGGATGGCTGTTGGTTCTGGCCGCCACATTTGCGATCAATCACTTCGATCTGTTTGGTCTGCGACAGGTTTGGAGGAATCTGCTGGGGAAACCACAGGCCAGCCTGCCATTCGCAACGCCCTTTCTTTATCGTATCGTTCGACATCCGCTGTACGTTGGCTGGTTTCTCGTGTTCTGGTGCACACCCACGATGACGGTTACACATCTTTTCTTTGCTCTCGTCACCTCGGCGTACATTCTGATCGCAATTCAATTGGAAGAGCGAGACCTGATGAAAGTGCATCCAGAATATGCAAATTACCGCGAGCAGGTTCCGATGCTGGTTCCTGGATTGCGCGCGCCGAAACAGCCAGCGACCGGCACAACAGTCACAGCGGAATAAGGGGGATTGATCGAATTATGGAAAATCAACGTCATAGCTATTTGTCCCGATCCCACTTGCTCAAAATGATCATGTTTGCGCAAAGGGCGGTTGACAGCTCGATCAAGTCCTACGAGTTTGGCGCCCTTGAGATTCACTGGCTCTTTTGGAAAGATCACCAGGGATGGCTCAACCTCAATCGCCGCATCGCCGATCGGGGCCGTACATTGAGATCCGCTAGAACGCTTGCCATTGACAGCTCACAGATGGTGGACTCCGTGTTGCGGATCTACGGTGCGTTGCAAGTCATGTATGCAGCGGCCGCTGAGATTGTGCACTCCGCAGCACAGATGGATGAGCTGGATCAAACGCGCCACTCTCCGCAGCTTGGAGAGCTGGGCGGCTTCGTAAATGGCCTTCTGCGATTGTGTACGGTTGCTCTTTTCAACGAGGAAGTGCGGCACGCCAGGATGATCCTGCTGGATCGTCGAGGCAGGCAACAGTTCAAAATGGCACTCTGTCGCACGCAGTACGAACTGATTCGATCAAAGGGAGCTTCCGCCAGATTTGAACTGGCGATTGCCGCCGCTCTTGAGCAAATTGCCGAACAAGCTTACGAGATCGCCCAGGCGCTTGTGCCAAGAGTCTTTGAAGAAGAGGATCATCTCGCGGCCGCGAGCGAAGTGACCTGTTTTGCCGCGTAGATCCCAAAAACACTTAGGCACCGCCAGTCTGTGCAATCGACCGGCGGTGCCTCATGACATCACTTGATCCAAAGAAGGGCCGACGAAACTGACAATTGCCAAACGGCCTTAGATGCGCATTAACAGCCTCGTCTACTCGTCGTAATGCAGAAGGCTGAAGACGTCGTATTGCTTGAATCGGTCGCGTCCCTTCAGGAAGTCCAGCTCCACTGCAAATGCCAGGCCGGCAATCTCTCCGCCGAGCTGATTCACGAGCTTTACGGTCGCTTCCATGGTGCCGCCGGTCGCGAGCAGGTCGTCGACTAGCACGACACGCTGCCCGGGCTCAATGGCGTCCATGTGAATCTCCAGCGTGTCGGATCCGTATTCGAGGTCGTAGGTGACGCGCGCGACGGGCGCGGGAAGCTTGCGCGGCTTGCGCACGGGGACGAACCCTGCGTTCAGCCGATAGGCAAGAGCCGGGCCAAAGATGAATCCGCGCGCCTCGATGCCGAGCACGAGGTCGATATTGTGTTCGATGTAGTGGGCGGCCAACAGGTCGATCAGCTTGGCAAAGCCGGTCTTGTCTTTCAGCAGAGTTGTAATGTCATAAAACAGAATCCCAGGCTTGGGAAAATCGGGTACTGTGCGCACCAGCGCTTTCAGGTCTTCTACATCAATTGGCTTGATTGTTTCGGGCATGCGTTCGCTCGCTCCTAGACCAGTTCAAGCCGCAGATTGAAAGAAATGCGGGAAAGGGAACCGGCAAGTTTGTAAGGTTTGCTTCCCTACAGATTATAGAAGACGAGGGACGAGGGGATTAGGGACCAGGGACTTATAGGGACTAGGGACAGGGAATACCTGGTCGGTCCCAAAGCGGGGATTACTTGCAAAGTGTGGCTGTGCGTTTGGCTGGGGCTTGCACCTTATATGCTGTCGCCGCATCAGTAGATTGTTGGGTTTGTGTATTGGGGGAGTGTCATGGCGGTGGTGAGAACGTGTGCGGCGTGCGGGAAGTCAAATCGGATCCCGGGTAAGCATTTGGCCGATGTTGGAAGATGTGGTGCGTGCAAGGCGCCGCTTTCGGCGATGGCAGAACCGGTCGAGGTGACTCCGAGCGAGTTTGACGAGATTGTGCGGGAGAGCAAGGTTCCGGTGCTTGTGGATTTCTGGGCTTCGTGGTGCGGACCGTGCAAGATGGCGGCGCCGCATGTGGCGCAAACGGCACGAGAGATGGCGGGGAGAGCGGTTGTGCTGAAGGTGGATACGGAGCGGTTTCCGGAACTGGCGGCGCGCTACAGGGTGCAGGGGATTCCGAATTTCGCGGTGTTTGCCGGCGGCGAACTCCGATTTCAGCAGGCGGGGCTGGTGGACGCGAACGTGATGAAGAACTGGCTTGCGAGTGCGGCGTGATTGGAGCTTCGAGCTAGCGCGTTCGTCTGGGAATGTTGGGCTTTTGGGACTGAGCCATCGATTTTTCCTCCTCTCGCCGAAATGAATCGTCCGAGTCAGCGCGCGTTTTGGGACGCTAGCGAGCTTTTTTGCGCGGGGAGCTGTTAGGAGAAACAGTCGGAAGTGTACGAACCGGGGACGATGTTTTTGAAAAATACAGCAAGTTAGCGATCGTCGAAGGCGACGGTGCAGATGGCGACGGGATTTTCGGTAGCGGCAGCGGACCGAGACGGCATCTGACTCTCTTATGGTGAGCGGAGAAAGCCGCAAACCGGAGCGGGACAAACCAAGTCTGGTCAGGCCGGGGTGATGACGACCGTGCCATTTGAAGTGGTGCGGCGGGCGGAGTTTGTGTTTGAGCCTTTCCTGGGTTCGCTGATTCAACTGCCTGAAGCGGGACCGTCACAAGCGCAAAATTCAGAGTACTTTCTGCCGCACTCTCCTGCGGCGCAAATGGGAGTATTGCGGGCTGAGAGTATTACAGCCCGAGGAATCGCAGTTTGAGATCCAGCAGGCGGAGATTTTGCAGGAGGAGGTAGTGCCGGCCGAGGCATGGCAAGCCGAGGTGTTGGAGGCGGAAGTCTCGCAAGAGGAGGTATTGCAGGCCGAGCTATTGCAAGCTGAGCTATTGCAAGCCGAGGTTGGGCAGGATGCAGCGCCGGAGATTGCTTCGACCGTTGAGATGAAAGCCACGAGCAGCCTCGCGGTGAGCGCAGTCGCGGAGACCGTCGAGGAAGATCTCCGGGCAGAGCCGAGAAGGGACAGGGTCGTCAATGCCTCCCGGCTAACGCCGCTGGTGCAGGAACAGTGGCAGATTGCTGAAGCGAAGCCCCGAGTGAAAACAGAGAGGGTGTCACTGGCTAAGCGGGTGGGGCGATGGTTGTGGGATGAAGTGCCGACGATTGGCGGGAGCAGACGAAGGGCGGAGCGAAGGGTTTTGCCGGGACTGCTCGCGTTTTATTGGAGTGGAGGAACGCCGAAGCCGCATGAGGTTGTGAATATCAGCAAAACCGGCTTCTACATGAGAACTACCGAGCTCTGGTCGGTGGAGACACTGGTGCGGATGACGCTGCAGCGGCCGCGAAGGGAAGGGAAGCAAAAGCTGGATTCGGTGGCCGTGCTTGCGCGCGTGGTGCGAATCGATGAGGGTGGAGTGGGGCACGAGTTTGTGACGACCGAGGCGCTGAGGGCTGCGAGAAGTCTGGACGTGATGCCGAGCCAGGGGACGAACTCGAAGGAACTCGACAGGTTCCTGGAAGCCGGTTGAAGTTGCGCTGACGATCTCAAAACAGAATTCCGCAACACGCCGAGCAAGCTATCTTCGACGGCTTCGAGGGTGCGGGTTAATGTGTCGTGATTTGAGATGGTTGCAGGTTTGGGAACTTTGAGGCGGGGCGGAACGTACAATTGAGTGCGATGAAAGGCTTTCACCGCACGGGTTCGTTGCTTTGCTGGCTGATGCTGGCGGCTCTTGTTTTCCTTCCTTTTTCGGGTGTGTTGGCCGAATCGGTCAGCAGCCTACCGAAGCCCAATGACTACGTAAATGATTACGCGCATGTGCTCTCGCCGGAGACGATAGCGAAGCTGGACCGCATTTGCGCGGAACTGGACCACTCACAGGCGAATGCGCAGGTGGCGGTGGTGACGGTGCGCAATCTGGACGGGCAGGATGCCGCCGATTGGGCGAATCAGCTTGAAGACAAGTGGAAGATGGGCAAAAAGGGGTCGGACCGAGGGGTGCTGGTGCTGCTGGCGGTGGATGATCGCAAGTACCGCATCGATGTGGGATATGGGCTTGAGGGGATTCTGAACGATGCGAAGGTGGGCGACATTGGTCGCGCGATGGTTCCGGCGCTACGGGAGAAGGATTACGATGCGGCAATTCTAGGAGCGGTGGGAAGGGTTGCGCGGGTGATTGCGACGGACGCGCATGTGACCCTGAGCGATCAGTTGCCCACTCCGCCGCCAGTGCGGCAGCATCGTAGTTCGGGATTGGCGAACCTCATTCCGTTCATATTTCTCATTTTGATTTTCCTGGGGTTTGGGGGATTGCGGCTTTTGTTTGCGATGGGACTGCTGAATAGCGCGCTGGGCGGTCACCGCGGTGGTGGTCCGTTTATCGGCGGCGGTGGATGGGGAGGCGGCGGAGGCGGATTTGGTGGAGGCGGCGGCAGTTCTGGTGGCGGAGGTTTTGGTGGATTTGGGGGGGGAAGTTTTGGTGGTGGTGGAGCTGGCGGAAGCTGGTAGAAGCAGCCTCCAGCTTCCAGCCGTTAGCTTCTAGCGTTCCCGGATTTCAAAAGCGAGACCTGGGGCACCCCAGGGTTGGTGGTTGGTGAGCACCGGGTCGTATTGTGGGTTCAGATTTTGCAGTTCGCTAGATCAACGATGTCTTACCGGGTTTGGTGAAGAGTCCCGAATGGGACGGAGGAGACGGGAACCGTATGAGCAAGGGAATGCTGGTTGGGTTGGGCGTGGTGGGAGTGATTGTGGTGGCTCTGCTGCTGGTGGGCGGAAGCTATGTGAGCGCCAAGAACCAGATGGTGGCGAAGGACCAGGCGGTGAAGTCGACATGGTCCGAGGTAGATGTGCAACTGCAGAGGCGCGCGGATCTGATTCCGAACCTAGTGGAGACAGTGAAGGGATTCACCAAGGAAGAGAACTCTGTGTTTGCAGAGATCGCGAACGCGCGCGCGGGGATGTTGAATGCGCAGACGCCGCAGTCAAAGATCGCCGCCAACGGACAACTGGATGGTGCTCTGGGACGCTTGTTGCTTTTGACGGAGAACTATCCGCAATTGCGTTCGAGCGAGCAGTTCATGCGGCTGCAGGATGAGCTGGCGGGGACGGAGAACCGCATCGGTGTGGCTCGTAAACGCTACAACGACGCGATTCAGGACTACAACACGTTCATCGGTCAGTTCCCAAACAGCATCTGGGCGGGGATGGCGGGTTTCCACACGAACGATGCGTACTTCAAGGCTAGTCCGGCGGCGCAGACGGTGCCGAACGTGAAGTTTTAAAACAGCTTCCAGCCGCTAGCTACTAGCTTCCAGCTTTCCCGGGTCTCAAGCGAGACCCGGGGCACCCAGTGCGTTCTCCCTAGTCTTCTATTGAGTACCTTGGATTGGGATGGAGTGCGATCAATCACCGCGAACGCGACCGTGTTCAGGCAAATTGGAAGTATCTTCTGAGGCTGGGTGTTGCTGTGTTCCGGTTAGATTACTTGTCTTGTTGCCTTACAGTGTTGTCGACGGTATTGGTTGGACAGAAGCGATGGACGGGGCTCGTTGTGGCCAGCGTGAACAGTGTTCTTGTCTGCCTGATCGGGTTGCGAACGGGGCAGTTTGGGTTTATTCCAGCGAACCTGTTTTGCATTGGGGTGTATGCGTTCAATATTCGGTCGTGGGTGAAGTCGGAGAGCAGCTAGGCAGCTTTGAACTTCTAGCTTGTCAACTTCCAGCTTCTCGCTTTCCCAGGTCTCAGAAGCGAGACCCTTCGACTTCGCTCAGGGCAGGCTCTGGGGCACCCAAGTTTGTGTGCGAGCGCGCGAGAGAGACCTACGAGTCTGAGTGAGAAAAGCAAAAGGGCCATCCGATGAGGATGGCCCTTGCGGTGTTGGTATCGAGTCGGTGCGAGCCGGCTTAGCCAAGGTCCCGCGATGCGTGGCGGAGAAATTATGTCGTGCGACTCACCGGAGGCAGACGTTCATCGACTATTTGTAGGAGGCGATGGCGCTGGCTTCGTCGTCGTAGATGTCGAAAACGGTGTAGAGCTTGGTGAGCTGCAAAACGTCCTTGACCTTGCGGGTCAGGTTGAGCAGCTTGAGAGCAGCACCCTGATTCTTGGCTGTGGTGTAGGCGCCAACAAGTTCGCCCAAGCCCGAGCTATCGATATAGTTCACGTCGCCCAGATTCAGCAGGATGTTTTTGGATCCTTTGCTGATCAGGTCGCGAATGGCTTCGCGCAGTTGCACACTGCCCTCGCCCAGAGTGATCCGCCCGCTAAGGTCAAGGACGGTGACGCCGTCCAATTCACGGGAAGCGATAGTAAGTGCCACGGAAGTTCCTCCTTTGTGAGTCTTACAAGTTATAGCATCTGACACCCCGATGTGGAGCGGTTCCTACCATATCCACAAAGAGAACGATGCAGTGAGGCTTCAGGTTGTTTCCTGAGCCGGTGTCAGATTTTTGATCAAGGTCAGTTCTGTACCGGGCTCGAGTTGACGGAAGTGGACCTCATCCATGAAGGAGCGGATGAGAAAGATGCCGCGACCGGTGCCGCGCAAAAGGTTTTCAGGAGCGAGAGGATCGGGGAGGTGTTCCCAGTCGACCCCCTTGCCTTGGTCGGCGATGGTGAAGACGAGCGCTTTGCCATTGTTTTCGAAGCTGGCTGTGACTTGTTTGGCGGGGTCGTAGTCGTTGCCATGCAGGACGGCATTCACGGCTGCTTCCCGAACTGCCATGGCGATGCGAAAGCGTTCTTCCTCATCTACGCCAGCCTCTTCTGCCAGCTTGTCCGCGGCAGCTTCAATCTCGCTGACGCTCTCCATCGTAGAGGGTAGCGAGAAAGTCCGCTTACCTGGTTTGGAATCGATCAAAGGCTTCGTCTCCGCCTCTACCGGGAATGGCAAAGCCCCGCCGTACCGCGAGAGGAAGTGGTGTAGTTTTCCATGGAAGACGGGAAAACGCTATAAACGGCAGTTTCATAGCTGTGGGTCGTTATGTCAAGAAGTGGTTTGAGTTAGGGGAGGTCTGGGTGGCGGTGATGTGCAGGATTGATAACAAGAAGCGGCGAGGACAAGTTATTGGAGCGGATTGGCTCGATCGACGAGAGGCGGATCCTTCCGCTCGACTCGGTTTGCTCGCTCGAAACCACGGGGGCGGGGTTCGGACCTTAAGTGTGCGCGGCGCAGTACACTCAGCTTATGAATCACCGCACGACAACCCGCGTGAGTTTGACGGCGCTGCTGGGAACGGCAGTGACGGATTCGCAGGGGCATGTGCGCGGCAAGCTGAAAGACATTGCAGTTGGGACGGGCGCGGAGGCTGGGCAGGTTGCGGGGCTGGTTCTGAAGACGCGGGACGGTTTGTGGATTGTGCCTTCGCAGGATGTGCGGGAGACGCCGGCGGGAACGCTTGAATTGAAGTCGCCGGAGATGCTGGTTCCTTTGCAGGACCAGGGGAATTATCTCTACCTGGCGCAGGACCTGGTGGACAGGCAGATTATCGACATCCACGGGCGCAAGGTAGTTCGCGTAAACGATGTTGATCTGGAATGGATGGGAGACGGCGCCAAGCATCTGCTGCGTGTGGCAGAAGTAGAGGTTGGGCTGCGTGGGGCATTTCGGCGCGTGTTCAAGGGAATGCTGCCGAGGGCGTCGCTCGAGACCCTGTCTCGCAGATTCAAGGAGCGCGGGATTCCGTGGCAGTTCGTTGACGTAATCGAGGTGGATCCGGCGCGGCGGGTGAAGCTGCGGATTGAGTACGAGCGGCTGGCAGAGATGCATCCGTCCGATTTGGCGGAGATCCTCGAGGACCTGGCCCCGGCGGAGCGCGATGCAGTTTTCACGTCGCTGGATGAGGAAGTGGCGGCGGAGACGCTGGAAGAGGTAGATCCGAAGTTGCAGCTTTCGCTGCTGGAGAAGCTGGACGAAGAAAAGATCGCGGACATTGTGGAGGAGATGGATCCCGGAGCAGCTGCGGACTTGCTGGCGGAACTGCCGGAGGACCGGTCGGACGCGATTCTGGAAGAGATGGAGCCGGAGGAGCGGCACGAGGTCGAAGAACTGCTTGAGTTCGACGAGCACTCGGCGGCTGGCGCCATGACCACGGACTTTGTATACCTGGGCACGGATGCAACGGTGTCGCAGGTGGGTACGGCGTTGCGCAGCTTTGACGGCGACATTGAGACGGTGACGGAGATTTATCTGCTGGATGACAAGCGGGTTTTGCGCGGGGCGGTTCCGCTGGCGCGGCTGGTGATGGCGCAACCGGATGCACGGTTGACTGTGCTAGCCGAGGCGCGCGTGCTGTCGTGCCCGGCGGATATGAGGCAGATTGATTTGGCGGAGATGTTCGATAAATACAATCTGCACGCGCTGCCGGTGGTAGATACGCAGGGACGGATGGTGGGTGTGGTGACGGCTGATCATGTGATCAGCTTCCTTCGCGAAAAGTTGTAGTCCGACGAGATGAAGTCCTGCTAATCTTGCGATCCATAGAAAATGTTGAACCATGTGGGGACTCGAGATTTCCGGGGCCGGTCCAATGACGGGAGAAAGACATGCCGCAGGACATTGGGGAGTACTTTTCGTCGTTAGAGAATAGGCGTCAAACCAGCAACGGGCGGGAAGTAAAGTTACCTACCGCCATCCGCGCTTTTGCGTGGCTGTGCTTCTTTCGCTCTGGTGTGGATCTCCTCTTCGGTTTTCTTGTTGGTATCGCTCCGAAATCGGTGCTTGCGATTTTTGTTGCGGAGACATTTGGAGATCGTATTCCTCACATACCGGCTGAGGTGGAATTTTTTGTTTTTGCTTTTCTCTTCGCCTTTATCGGGTGGAAATGGCTGGAGCGTTATTGGTGGATTCGCTGGGTGGCCATGTTTTTATCTGGCGCGTTTGCGTTGAGGATTCTCGGTTTTATACTCGCGGACCGAGCCTCGGCAGCGCACGGCAAGATTCTGCCATGGGGAACGGAAGTTGAACTGGGCGTGATCGCGGCATTCAATCTGCTGATCTGCGGTTATCTGGCCTTCTATCCCGGCGTAGCCGAGGCATTCAAAGAGACGCCGTAGCAGCGATCGCAAGACCGCCTGATTGCCGGAGAGCGATGCGTTGGCGATCCAAACGATCGATTCTCGCAGCGGAAACCTGTGGTTTTTGCGGCTGAATTCCTGCTAATCTGCGGTTGCAGTTTCGTTCCGCAACTCCGATATCACAATCAAGAACTGAGCAGTGGTGAGGGAACTATGCCGCCCAGAGACGGAATCAGGACGTACATACCTCAAAACACGCAGACCGGCCCGGTGCGGGAGAGGGGCGACCATGTGGAGCGGCACAAGATCCCGACCTTGATTCGATGGTTCATCTGGCTGCTGGTGTTTCGCGCGACGTTGAACTTGATTTTTGCGCTGATTGTGGGGCTGTCGCCTGAATCGGATCTGGCAAAGTACGTTGCGACAAACTTTGATGCGTGGCCCAAGCAGATGCCTGCGGAAGCGGTGTTTTACCTGAGCGCATTTCTTTACGGACTGACAGCCTGGCGATGGGCCAGCCGGGACTGGCGGGCGCGTTGGGTGGTGATGTTCCTGTCGGGTGCGACGGCGTTGAAAATGCTAGTGAATTTTGCCGCTGACCGGGCGGCCGGGAATCCGACGCCGATGACGCCGGGCCAGGAGATGTCTTTGCTGACCGGCGTGGTGGTCAACCTGCTGATTTGCGGGTACCTGGCGTTCTATCCGGGTATGGCGGAGGCATTCAAGGAGACGCCCTGGGAGTAGCCGAGCTGGCGGGGCGCCGGTCGAACAGCTCGGGAGATCAGCGGTTACTCCCGGTGTTGTCCTTCCGAGATAGTTTGGTTAAAGATCACAGACTTTTTATCCCAAATTGTGAAAGAATTCGTGGATGGTCCAATTTCCGCGGATTATTCAAGGCGGCATGGGTGTCGGTGTCTCCAATTGGCGCCTTGCGCAGGCTGTCTCAAAGCTAGGACAGCTTGGAGTTGTTTCCGGAACAGCGATCGACCAGGTGCTGGTGCGCCGGCTGGCCGATGGAGACAAGGACGACAACATACGCCGGGGAATGGACGCGTTTCCCTTTCCGGAGATGGCGAGGCGCATTTGGAATGACTACTTCGTTCCGGGCGGAAAGCCGAGCGGAACGCCGTATCCGACGACTCAGATGCACCAGCGCCGGGACTCGCGCAGCCTGATTGAGTTGCTGATGGTAAGCAACTTTGTTGAAGTGTTTCTTGCACGCCAGGGACACCTGAACAAGATCGGCGTGAACTTCCTTGAAAAGGTGCAGCTGCCGCATCTGGCTTCGATTTATGGAGCGATGCTGGCGGGTGTTGGCTACGTGCTGATGGGTGCGGGAATTCCGCTGCATATTCCGGGGGTTCTGGACAACTTTGCGGCGGGGAATCCGGCCGAATACAAGCTCGCGGTGACAGGGGCCGGTCCTGCGCAGGACACGATGATGCGGTTCGATCCGGCGGAGTATGCGGAAGGGCCGCTGCCGATTCTGGAACGTCCGCGATTTCTGGCGATTGTTTCGTCGAATACGTTGGCGACAACGATGCTGCGGCGGGCGACCGGGCGTGTGGACGGATTTGTAATCGAGACACCGATAGCGGGTGGGCACAATGCTCCGCCGCGAGGGAAGCTGCAATTGAATGAAGCCGGCGAACCGATCTATGGCGAGCGCGACAAGGTAAATCTCGCGGAGATGCGCGAACTGGGCGTGCCGTTCTGGCTGGCGGGCGGCTATGGCAATGCGGACAAGGTAAAGGAAGCTGTGGACGAGGGCGCGGCGGGAGTGCAGGTGGGCACGGCGTTTGCATTCAGCGAAGAGTCAGGGATGAGGACGGATTTGAAGCGGACGCTGCTGGCGCAGGCTACGGCAGGCACGGGGAAGGTGTTTACGGATCCGCTGGCATCTCCGACGGGATTTCCGTTCAAGGTTGCGCAACTTGCCGGGTCTTATTCCGACGAGGGCGTGGCGCAGGCGCGGACCAGAGTTTGCGATCTTGGTTATCTGCGCGAGCCGTATGCGATCGACGAGGAGAAGATCGGATATCGCTGCTCAGCCGAGCCGGTGGCAAACTACGTGGCCAAAGGCGGCAAGATTGAGGACACGGTCGGGCGGAAGTGCCTGTGCAACGCGCTGATGGCCAACATTGGTCATGCTCAGACGCGGAAAGACGGCTCGGCTGAACCTCCTTTGGTGACGATTGGCGACGATCTGAATACGGCTGCTCATTTTTTGACGACGGGGCGGGAGAGCTACTCGGCGGCTGATGTGGTGAAAGAACTGTTGAGTAAGGTTCTTGAGCCAGAGCCGCAGGCGGAACTGGCCGGGGCGACGGCGTGATTCGAAGAAGCAGGTCCTTCGACTCCGCTTCCACCCAGCGACGAGGACCTGTCGCCGGGGACCCCGGCTACGCTTCGCTCAGGATGACGACCGTTCACGTTCCCCGCTCATGACGCGATGAAGCTGCGTCAAGAATGGGGCACCGGGCCGATTTAAGTCGTGCCTTACACAAGACAAAGACAACAGCAGGTCCTTCGCGCCGCTTACCCCACTTTGTGGGCCCCAGCATGCGGCGCTCAGGATGACACGGGATTGGCGTGGATTTACGGTTTCCATTTATCACGCAAAACGCGTCATGAGTGAGGAACCCCAGCATTCAGGTTGTACCATGGGACGGCTTGTTGGACTGGAACATCCAGCGGACTCCAAATTTGTCGTTTAGGGCGCCGTAGGCTCCGAAGAACATTTCCTTCAAGGGATCGGTGACGTCGGCGCCGTCGGAGAGTTTTGCGAACAGGGATTTCAGGTCTTCGAACGATCCGCCGCTTAGATAGAGACAGACAGTATTGCCTCGAACAGGCGTCCGATTGGGCATCAGCCAGTCTGACGCCGAGATTTCGATGGAATTACTACGCAGGTGCGCGTTGATTGTCTTCTCTTGCTGGAATGCGGGCATGTGGTCCTTTGCCGGCGAATCCTTCACCTTCGTGGTTGTCAGTTCGCCGCCGAAGACGGATTTGTAGAACTGCATTGCATCGTGGCAGGAGCCCTCGAATAACAGGTAAGGGGTCAGGGTGGTCATGTTTTCTCCTTTTGTGATCGCCATTGCGTTTGAAAACGCAGGTGAGGTCGCGATGATTGCAGTGCGAGCTGCGAGGGCGACGAAATGACGGCGCGAGATGCTGGTAGAGTTGGACATCGTTCTTCTCTCATGGGTCGAAGGCTGTGGCGAAGGTGGGGCATCCCGCGCGTTCGGGAGAAGTGGGTTGCTTCGACTCCGCTGCGCTTCGCTCGGGACGACGCGGGGCACCCGAGCCCGTCTTTGCTCAGCGGGTTTTGTCCTCTTCTGCCAGAAATTCACCGAGGCGATCCAGCTTGCGTTCCCAGGCGGTGCGGTGGTCGCGAATCCATTGCTCGAGGAGGCGAAAGCCGACGGGCTCGATGCGGCAAGTTCTAACGCGGCCCAGCTTTTCTGTGTGCACGAGCCCAACCTCTTCGAGGATCTGCAGGTGCTGCGCGACGGCGGTTAACGTGACATCGAGAGGCTCTGCCAGCCGAGAAACGGACATGGGCCCGCGGGTGAGATGGTCGAGGATCGCGCGGCGCGTAGGGTCACCGAGAGCGTGAAACAAGAGATCGATTTTGGGATTCGGCGTTGGTTTGACATTTGGCGTGCGCATGGTTGGCTCGATTCTCGGCGAATCTTAGTTGGCGAGGTCTTTTTGAAGGCGGTCGAAGAGAGCGCGCCAGCCGTGCTCGAGCATTGTTGGGCCGTCGGGCCATTCGATATAGGTTCCCTGATTGGTGAAGACCAGGTTAGTTCCTGTCTCAGATGGGATGAACTCGAGGGTCAAGACGGCTACCAGAATGGGTTTTCCGTTGAGGGACATCCTTGTGGTGGAGACGATTCGATGCTCGGGCATGATGTCCTGATATGTGGACTCGTTCGCAATTTCGGAGCCGGCGATGGGGTGGCCTTCCTTGAAGCGGTAGCGGAAGCGCTCGGCGCCGCCGACACGGAACTCCATTTCGAATTCCTGAATTTCGTGGTCGCCCTCGGCGTACCAACGGCGCTTGCGTGCAGGCTGGGCGAAGGCGGCGAAGACGCGGTCGGGGGGCTGGGGATAGTTGTGGTCAATCACGAAGGTGCTGTGGACGACGGTGGGATCAGGCATCGGGAGTTCCTCCTGCAAAGCTTCACAATAGTGAAGTAGACAACTTCAGTATTAAATAAGGCAGGAGAATTGTCAAGTAGATACTTCAGTATTGTTCCGCAAGACCTGAGAGAACCAGACGCGATGCAGGCTGAGCTAAATGTTGAACCTTACCCGGAGGAGACCGGTAGAATGCGACGATGAATTCAAAATTCAGGCTGTTGCATGTGTGTCTAGTTTTCGTGGCGATGATTTCTGTTACCGCGACGAGTTCTGCTCAGGCTGCCGAAGCTGCAACGAAGGCAGCGATCGCCCAGGTGCAGGCGATCGATCCGCAGATCCACGCAGTGATAGCGCTCGACCCAACGGCGCTGGACCAGGCCCGTGCCATCGATCGGAGTCGCAAAGCGCGTGGGCTGCTCTACGGCTACGCGATTCTGCTGAAGGACAACATTGAGGCGGATGGGCCGCTACCTACAACGGCGGGGAGTATGGCGCTGCTTGGCAACGTTACGCATCGAGATGCGCCACTGGTTACGCGATTGCGTAACGCGGATGCCGTGATTTTGGGGAAGACGAACCTGTCGGAGTGGGCAAACATCCGGTCGAATGCTTCGATCTCGGGATGGAGCGCCGTGGGCGGACAGACGCGTAATCCTTTTGCGCTGGACCGCGATCCATGCGGCTCCTCATCGGGGAGTGCGGCCGCGGTTGCAGCCGGCGAGGTGAAAGCGGCGATCGGTACGGAGACGGACGGATCGGTTACGTGTCCAGCAGCCGTGAATGGAGTTGTGGGGTTGAAGCCAACGGTGGGCCTGGTGAGCCGAGGGCGCATCGTCCCCATCAGCCACAGCCAGGACACGGCGGGCCCTATCGCGGCGGATGTCGAGACTGCGGCGCGGGTGCTTGGTGCGATTGCCGGCTCAGACCCAGGTGATCCGGCGACGAAGGATGCCGATGCGCATATTTCCGACTACGTTGCCGCTTTGAAACCCGATGCGCTGAAAGGCGCGCGGATTGGTGTTCTGCGGTTCGCAACCGGATGGTCGGCAGGGACTGACAAGGAATTTGAGAAGGCGTTGACTGTGCTGAAGGCGCAAGGTGCGACGCTTGTCGACATCAAGGATTTGAAGGATCGCGACAAGATGGGCGACGCCGAGTTAGCTCGTGCTAAATACGGAATTAAAAGCGGATCTGAACAGTTATCTGGCTACCACGCCTGCGACTGTGAAGACGCGCACACTGGCTGATGTGATTGCGTTCGATAATGCACATGCCGATCGTGAACTCGCGCTCTTCGGGCAGGAACTTTTCGTGAAGTCCGAAGCGACCAAAGGGCTGGATGACGCGGCATACAAGACGGCGCGCGAAACATCATTGCGCATCGCGGGGCGCGACGGGATCGACGCAATGCTCGAGAAGGATCACCTGGACGCATTGGTGTGTCCGACGGTAGCGCCAGCCTGGAAGATCGATGCGGCAAACGGCGACCAGGTGGGTGGCTCCGGCGCCGGCGGACTGGCTGCTGTCGCGGGGTATCCGCACCTTACGGTTCCGATGGGGACGGTGATGGGGCTTCCGGTCGGCTTGTCGATTATGGGACCGGCATGGAGCGAAGCACGGCTGCTTGGTTATGGCTATGCGTTTGAACAGGCCGCCAAGGTGAAGGTGCAGCCGCGGTTCTTGCCATCGATCGAAGGAGCCGCGCCAATTGCACCGCTGCTTGAACCGCTGAAACGGTGAAGACATTCCGCATCTGTGGTGGGCAATCGCGAGTGGGCGGACTTGGCGTTCACATCCGCGTGGCGCTGACGATGTAGTAGGCGAGTGGGCCGACGGGATGGCTGACGAAGGGAAGAAGAATAGGGGCGAGGACGTTGTTCCAGCGGGCGCGGGTCATTTTTCTGGGTCCGAAAGCGACGGACGTGAGGAGAAAGTTGATCGTGACCCATGGGACGTGGAGAACTGATGGGGTGACGCGGGTTTGGATTTGCTCGACTGCGATATCGCGAAAGCCGGCGCTCTCGAGTTCGCGAGTGAATGCGCGGATCTCGCCGAGGTGTTCGATGACCCAGCACTCGCATAGTTTTCGGTAGATGGATGTCTGCGGGCCGTGGAGTTTTCCGTGGCCGAGAAGTCCGTCGGCTACGACAAAGCGGCCCGCGGGGCGGAGGAGACGACGGGCTTCATGGACGAGGCGGGATTTGTTTGCGCCAGTGCCATAGCAACTGCTCTCCACTGCGTAGATCGCGTCGAAGGTCCCTGATGCGAAGGCGGTGTGTTCGTAGTCGCCGAGATTCAGGGTGATGTTTGCCGAATGCGAACTGGATTGATTGAGAAGCCGGCCTTGCTCAAGTTGCCAGGGAACGAGCGTGATGCCGTGCAGGTCGGCGGTGGGGAGTCGGCGGGCGAAGCTGCGTAAGGTGGCACCGAGACCGCAGCCCATGTCGAGGATGCAGGGATGATCGGTGGAGATCTGCAGGCGGTCGAGGACTTCGTGATTCATCTGTTCGAGCATGGCTTCACGATTGAAGGGATTCATGCCGCGGCGGAAGAATCCGAAGTGCATGTTGAAGTGCTGGCTCCATGCGGCGTAGTCGGGACCCGCTTCTTCGTAGTAGCGCTGGAAGTTGTCGGAGGCGCTTTCGATTGGCATTGCGATGGCGGTGGTAGTGGCCGGCATTAGTCCAACCTCCGCCTGCGGGATTTGGGGAGGAAGCGGGTGATGCCGCTGCCGATCGCGATGAGGGAATGGAGGCTCGCGGGGGGAAGCTTTTTGATCTGGGTGTACCAGCCGTGGAGTTCTTCGAGGAAGAGCTGCATCGCGGTGATGCGGGCGGTGACGATGGGTTGCGCGGGCCGCTCGGCGCGGGCCTGGACGACGAGGCGCTGGAGCATCGTCATGGTGGGAATGATTTCGCGCTCGACGCGTTGCTCGACGACAGTGAGAAAGAGGGTCCAGACGTCGGCGGTGGTACGGAAGTAGTCGCGGCGGTCGCCCATGCGGCTGTCGATCTGGACGAGGTTCCAATTCTGTAGTTCCTTGAGGCTGGTGCTGACATTGGAGCGAGCGACGGAGAGAGCGTCGGCGATGTCTTCTGCGGTGAGGGATTCAGCGGACAGGTAGAGCAGGGCGTGGACCTGGGCGACGGTACGGTTGACTCCCCAGCGGGTACCCATTTCGCCCCAGTGGAGGATGAATTCTTTCATGGCGGTGGTCAAGTTCATGTGTTTATTATATCAGAAGTTTCTGTCATGACAGAAACTATCTGATACTTCAATCGAATAGAAGCATTGCGGATCTGGAGAAAGCTCTGAAGCAGATCCTACCACCCCCAAGCTGAAGAAAGCGCTTGGGGCCCCTTGCACTCAGGATGACACTCAGTTGTTGGGGCCTAAGAAAATGCTTGGTGGCCCGGGTGCTCAGGATGACAGTCGTTGGGTCCGGTTACTCGGACCTTAGGGCTTAGACGGGATCTACTGAGGCGGCGCGAATGGCGGGGATGCTGACTGCATGATGCCGAGGGCGAGCGTGAGAATGACCGTGATGGCGAATCCGGGAGACTTGCGGAGTTGGCGGGCAGCATAGCGAAGATCACGCAGCAGGGTTTGCATCGGTTCTCCTGATAGAAGGATCGACGTTTCTTACGTTAATTGAGCGCGCCTGTTTTTGGTGTAAATGTGACGTAATGGTGCTGGCGTGATGCGAGTTGCGTCGGGCGAGCGCGTGGACACGCCGACCTCTGCTTCTCTTGAGTCTGATCGAACCTGCTTAGCACTTGCCGCTGGGGCGGACGGGGGAACCTGCTTCCTGTGTGGGCATAACCTGCGGACTGGGAAGGGTGAATCCTGTGAAGCCGACGAGGTTGCTGGCGCACTCGGTAAGGACGGTGGAGATAGCAGCGCTGGGAGATGGCAGCGATGGAATGGAGTTGTCGGGCTTGGTGAAGTTGAAGGCGGTGGTCATGTCGCCGACGGTGGCGCGGCGCCACGCGGAAAGATTGGGAACTTCGGCACCGAAACGAGTCTCAAGGAAACGGAGGAGCGAGGTGTGGTCGAAGAGGTCAGAAGAAATGAGGCCGCCGCGGGTGAAGGGCGAGATGATGAGCATCGGCACACGGAAGCCAAGGCCGATGGGACCATTGATGGAGCCTTCGACGGAGGCGTCAAGGACTGGAGGCGCGGTGAGGTATTCGCCTGGTGTACCCGGAGGTGCGGTGACCGGCGGTACGTGATCGAAGAAGCCGCCGTTTTCATCGTAGGTGACGAAGAGAGCGGTCTTTGCCCACGCGATGGGGTTGGCCGTGAGGGCACCGATGATGGCGGACAGCGTGTTCTCGCCGAAGAGCGATGGAGAAGGAGGATGATCGGAGGTGATGACGGAGCCGATGATCCAGGAGACCTGCGGCAAGTTCCCCGCGACTGCGTCTGCAACGAAATCGGTTGGGAACTGCCGGCTAAACGCGTTTTTATAGAGCTCGGTGGCGGGATCCTGAAAGTTCTTGAAATAGGGCAGGACATTATCGGTTTCGAGGGAGCCGAAGGCGCTTTCGTCTGGAGTTGAATAGACCTTCCACGAGATGCCGCGGGTTTGGAGCTGTTCGGGCATGGTGGTGTAGGTGAGCTTGCCGAACAGAGAGGGACGATTATTGACGAGTGTCTGCAGGACCGGGCCGCCGTTTTTGCCGTCGGGATCGATGGAGGCGGCCATGGTGTAGAGGCGATTTGGGTCGGTGGGGCCGATGACGGAACAGCAATAGTTATCGCAAAGGGTGAAGGCATCGGCGACGGCGTAGTAGTAAGGGCAGATCGGCGCGCGTGTAGTAGCCCATGGAAAGCACGGCGTCGTTTGGGTTAATGGCCAGGCGAGAGGTGACGAAGCCGTCCATTGCGCCGTTGTTCCAGCTCTGGTGTTGCGGGATCCAGTCGTGGGTGATGTCGTGCGTGCAGGCGGCGTTGACCTGCGTGGTGTCGAGGTGGAAGGGCAGGAGAACCCCAGCGGGTGCGCTGGACATGTTGGCAGGGTAGGGCTGGTTGTAGGCCGCGCTTGGATCGGCGAATCCCCGAACGCCTCGATAGCTGCCGAAGTAATGATCGAAGGAGCGATTTTCCTGAATGAAGATAACGACGTGATCGATGTCTGTGATCTTGGCGCAGGCGGAGGTTGCGGGCGCGGAAGGAGTACTGTGGCTTCCACCGCATGCATTGAGCAAGGAACCTGTGAGGCCTGCGGCTCCGGTGGCGGCTGCGAGTTTTATGAGTTCGCGACGGGTGAGTGGTTTGGGGGGCATGGAAAGTTAGTGTTCCTCATGAGCTTGGATGCGGATCGGCCCACGGGAAAGCGAGAATGGAGCGATACTTTGCCCTCATGAACAATTTGTCATTCGGAAAAGAGGTTGCCTGGTGGTTACGACAAATGCTTGAAGATTGCCCGAATGTGCACCTCCGCGCAGTCAACGTGGGGAAAGTGCGTATTTGATTTGTTGAAAACCAATGCCAAGTCAGTGCCCGCAAGGAGGATGGCCTCGACTTCATCTCGCGTGCACAGGGTGTGCGCAAGGTCGGTCAATCTCTCATATTGCTCTTCTGATCCCTTTCCTTCCTGGGCCAATTTCGAATAGATCTGGTGAATCTCATCCACTTCTTCGGGCCGGGGAGAGACGATTTGCACCTGATCGAGGAAACCGAACATCGCTGACTCGATGACGAAACGCGTCCCAAACACCGCGACGCGACGAACGTTGCGCTTTGAAAGTTCTTCGCTGAGTGATTCGAAGAGATTGACCACAGGGATTGGCGATCGGGGGACGAGTTCGCGGATGCAGAAATGCGGAGTGACGGCTGGGATGGCTGCGACTTCGGCGCCGGCGGCCTGTAGGCGGCGGATGAATCCGATCAGGTAATCGGCCAGTCCCTCACGATCGCCCGCTTGAACAAAATCATAAACACGCGAGACTTCAGCGTGCGTGATCACGATGTCCATGGTGCGATTGTGTTTCTGGTGGGCTTCGGCCAGCGATTGATAGTAATGAATTGTGGCTCCGACGCCGAGGCCTCCCACCAGACCGAGGCAGCGAGATTTGCTCATGTGCTGAGCTTACGGATTCGTAAATAGATCAGCAAGCTCGCGGCTAGTTAACTCGACATGATCACTTTGGGTACGCGGGCTTCGGGCGGAGGCAGCGCGGGAAACTCGGCGTGGGGCTCGGTCTGGTACCAGTAGGCGACGGAATAGAAGTCGTCGGCGCGGTCGTTGCCGTGGCCGTGCTCAATGGTGACCTTGATGGATTTGTCGAAGGTGATGAAGGCTTCAGTGTGCCAGCGGTAGAGGCAGTAGCGGCCGCCGACCTTTTCGGGGTCAATGATGTAGGGCGCGCCCTGGCGCATGTTGGCGAATGCGTTGCCGTAGAAATCCCACGCGCCGTTGTAGTAGTCCTCGGTGCCGGTGCCGTTGATGGTGGGTTGCGGATCACCATCGATGAAGATCATGTCGTCGCCTTCGCCGAACCAGCCGTCGGCGTTTTGCAGTACGCCCTGGGTGACGCCGACGAAATGTCCGCGGCCGGTGGCTTCGAGGAAGACGTAGTTGTCGGCAGCGTTGAGATTTTTGCCGCTGGTGTCGGCGGACTTTTTGCAGGGAGCCGCCTGGCGGTATTGCGCGTGGAAACGGCCGAGGTTGGGCGGGAGCGCGGGGATGGTGGTGTAGTCGATGGCGAAGTAGAGATTGTTGGTGCGGACCTTGCCCTCGTTGGTGAGCGTGATTTTGGCGGCGGTGTCAAAGGGCATCTGGAAGTAGGCGTTGAGGGCCTTCATGGGAGCGACGACAAGCAGGGCGGACTGGTAAACGAAATAGTCGCCGAGCATGAGGCCGTAGAAATCGCCGATGGGGCTTCGATGGAGGGCGAAGATTCTCCATCCCACCAGGCGCGGAGCACGAGATTCTTGAGGTGCATGGGGTCAGGGGAGTTGATGGTGAACCAGATGTGGTTGATGACACCGGGGCCTTTGACATCGAGGAGTGTGATGGTGGCGCCTGGGTCGACGGGGGTGAAGTCGGCGTTGCCGCCGCTGCGGTCCCAACTGGAAGAGCGACGGCATTTGTAATCGCGCAGGCGGGCCATGGAGACGAGGGCGTCAGGCGCGGGCGGCGGCGGTGGGGCTGACGGTTCAGGGACCTTCTTTGTTGTGGAGGCAGCAGAACCGGCGGCGTTGAGGCCGAGGATGGCGCCGGCGGCGGCGAGATTGCCGAGCATTTTGCGGCGAGTGGGAGTAGCGGTGGATTCGGTAATGGCCGGTGTGTCGGAAGGATTCTCGATGGACATGGTGCTGCTCCTTGAATAGAGAAGGAGATTGAAGTGCTCGGCAAAGACTCTCCAATATAGCAGGGCGGCGGACTGGATGAGGGACTAAAGGCAATCGCAAGGACAAAAGCAACTGCAGGTCCCTCGGCTCCCGTTGGTCGCTCGGGATGACAAGCACGTTCCGATAGAGAGGAGTCTAAGGTTTGCGCGATGCGAGGTAGGAGTCAATTTCAGATTGCCAGTTTTGGGCGGCGGATTTGTCGGTGGCAGTGAATTTGGTGACGTGGTCGTTGCCTTCGAGGGTCAGGGCGGTGCGGGTGTATGTGACGTGAACCTGGGTTGTGGTTGGGTTGGTGGGCGTGAATCGGACGTCGATGGTTGTGACCATGATGCCGGGGATGAAGTAGGCGTAGATGAAGTGACGCGCTTCGAGATCGAAGAGCGTGTTTACCCACACTGCTGTGGCCGCGCCGTGCTGGACGGTGAAGACGGCGCCTTGCTCATCGTGCGCGGGTCGGGGATAGAGGAATTGAGGGTCCCAATGTTTGCCCGCCCAGGGGCGTTCGCCTTCGGGGCCGAAGAGTGGCGCGGCTTGAGCGTAGGGCAGGCGCACGATGATATCGAATGCTGTCTGCGTGCGGAGTAATTGGGACGCAGGCGCGGCGGACTGGCCGAGTGCCGAGGCGGCGAATACGGCTGCGCCGGTTATTGCGGTTGCGATTGCGGGTTTCATCGTTTGCGCTCCTTGAGGTGGTGGCTGTCGGAAGCCTTGAGTGCCATGCCGTAGAGGGATTTGAACTGCTCGATTTCTTTGAGGGTTTGCGGCGAGAAGGGCGCTTTGCCTTCGAAAGCGTGGAGGACGATGCCCTCAAGCAGATCGCCAAGGGTCATGTCTTTTTGCTCGGCGATGGCTTTGAGGACCTTGAGCATGCGTTTTTCGAGACGGACGCCGGTCTGGACGCGCTCGACTTCGACGAGGGGATGGTCTTGCTTTTCTTGTGCCATGTGTACCAATGTACCAGAGTACATAGGTGTGCGCAAGGGAGGGTTGCGAGCCGTTCTCTCAGGATGACACCGCTGATGTTGGGAAGGACCCATCGCGAGAAAAGCTGAAGTCGAGAGCGGATCCTTCGCTCACTACCGCCGAACGGAAAAGCGTTCGGGGCCCCGTTCGCTCAGGATGACGACCTCTTGTTTCGGAACGTGCGATGGAAGCAGGGTCGTCACTCGCCAATCGGCGCTATGCCTGTTATGGTCGTGGAGGCAGAAGAAAATGAACCCACCATAGGAACCCGCGGGCATGTGGAAGCGCTGGCGAATTCGGATATTGCTGTTTTTGGCCGTCCTCGGCCCCGGATTTATTACAGCCAACGTTGATAACGACTCGGGCGGAATCCTTACCTATTCCCAGGCAGGCGCACAGTACGGTTACAACCTGCTGTGGACGATCATTCCAATTACGATTGCGCTGATTGTGGTGCAGGAGATGTGCGCCCGCATGGGCGTGGTGACGGGCAAAGGCCTGAGCGACCTGATCCGCGAGGAATTCGGGTTGCGGCTGACCTTTGTCTTGATGGTGTTGCTGGTCTTCGTCAACTACACCAACGTCGTAACGGAGTTCATCGGCATTGCCGGATCGCTACACCTGTTTCACGTGACGAAGTTCATATCGGTGCCGCTATGCGCGTTGCTGGTGTGGTTCATGGTGGTGAAGGGGAACTACAAGAGCACGGAAAAGATCTTCCTTGTGGCCTCAGTTGTGTACATTGCGTACATTTTTGCCGGAGTGCTTTCGCAGCCAAGCTGGAGCCAGGCGCTACATGCAACCATCCAGTTGCCGGAACGGTCGGTGTGGCACGACAAGGCTTACATCTACATGGCGATCGGCATCGTGGGGACTACGATTGCGCCGTGGATGCAGTTTTATCTGCAGTCTTCGATTGTGGAGAAGGGAATTCGCGTAAAGGACTACGGGGCATCGCGGCTTGATGTGATCGTGGGCAGCTTCTTCACGGATATCGTGGCGTGGTTCATCATTGTGGCCTGCGCGGCCACGCTGTTTGTGCACGGGATGGGATCGATCACGGTAGCGGCAGATGCGGCAGAAGCGATGCGCCCGCTTGCCGGGGACTATGCGTTCCTTCTATTCGCATTTGGATTGTTCAATGCATCGCTGTTTGCGGCATCGATTCTGCCGTTATCGACGGCTTACACGGTATGCGAGGGGCTTGGATTTGAATCGGGCGTAGACAAGAGTTTCAAAGAAGCGCCGACGTTCTACTGGTTGTACACGCTGCTAATCGTGGGCGGATCTGCGACGGTGCTGGTGCTGCCGGATGCACAACTGATCAACTTCGCGATTCTGTCGCAGGTGTTGAACGGGGTTCTGCTGCCGGTGGTGATCATCCTGATGCTGATGCTTATCAATCGCACGGATCTGATGGGCAAACACAAGAATTCGCACGTGTGGAACGTGGTGGCGTGGAGCACGAGCATCATTGTGATCGGGATGACGGGAGTGATGCTTTGGGGAATGTTGCCGGGGCATTGAGAAAGACAGCTCTTAGCTGTTAGCTTTTAGCTTCGATTTGCTGCGCGAAACGGTTTCGGACTTCCTGAGACGCCGGTATGCGAGATTCCCCGGATAGGCATCGAATGGCAAGGAGCGGTTGATGAGCATGGTTCTGGTTACGGGTGGGTCGGGGTTTATAGCGAGCCATGCGATTCTGCAATTGCTGGGAGCCGGGTACCAGGTGCGGACGACCGTGCGGAATCTGAGCCGTGAAGCGGATGTGCGTGCGATGTTGAAGCGGGAGGACCAGAACCCGTCGAGCGGCTGACGTTTGTGGCGGCGGATTTGATGAGCGATGCGGGTTGGCCGGCGGCGGTGGCGGGTTGTAAATATGTACTGCATATCGCATCGCCGTTTCCATCGACGGTGCCGAAGGATGAGAACGAACTGATCATTCCGGCGCGGGAGGGTGCGCTGCGGGTGCTGCGGGCGTCGCGGGATGCGGGCGTGGAGCGGGTGGTGCTGACGTCGTCATTTGCGGCGGTGGGGTATGGGCATCCAGAACAAGAAGCGGGTTTCACTGAGAAGGACTGGACTGATCCGACGCAACCTGATGTGATGCCCTACACAAAGTCGAAGACTCTGGCGGAGCGTGCGGCGTGGGACTTTATCGATCGCGAGGGTTCGGGGTTGGAGTTGGCGGTGGTTAATCCGGTGGGCGTGTTCGGGCCGGTGCTGGGGCCGGATTATGCTACGTCGATACTGCTGGTGCAACGGATGATGGATGGAGCGCTGCCTGGATTGCCGCGGATGTGTTTTGGTGTGGTGGATGTGCGCGATGTTGCGGACCTGCATCTGCGGGCGATGACAAATCCTGCGGCGAAAGGAGAGCGATTCCTCGCCGTGGCGGGGGACTTCATGTGGATAGTCGAGATTGCGAAGGTGCTGAAGGCACGGCTGGGCGATGCGGCGAAGCGGGTGCCGACGCGGCAGTTGCCAAATTGGCTGGTTCGGCTGGCGGCTTTGAAGGATCCGGCGGTGAAGCAGATCATTCCGGAACTGGGCAAGTGGAAGAATTCTACGAGCGAAAAGGCGCAGCGCATGCTGGGATGGTCACCGCGGTCGAGAGAGGACAGCGTGGTGGCGACGGCGGAGAGCATGATTCGGCTGGGACTGCTGAAAAGCAGGGAATAGGAATTAGGGAATAGGGACTAGTACTCGCAGACCACCGGTTGTGGACTTCCTCTTCGACTGTGGGATGTTGTGACGGGGATATCGAATTAGAGCAGCTTGCCGGCGGCGAGGTCGCGGATCAAGCCGCGGTCGGCGGCTAGGAACTCGTACTCGGGTAGCTCTTCGAGTTTGACCCACTTGAACTGGTGGAAGATTTTATTCTCCAGTTCTCCATCAAAGGATGGCACGGAGAAGAACTGCAGGTCGACGGCACCGCCGTGGCGGTAGTTGTGGCGGATGTGGGTAACGCGCGAGCCGATTTTTGCGTCGATACCCAATTCTTCCTGAAGTTCGCGAGCGAGGGCTTGTTCGGGACTTTCGCCCTGTTCGATTTTCCCGCCTGGAAACTCCCATTGCAGTGCCATTGGCTGGTCGGGTCGGCGCTGGCAGATCAGGACCAGTCCGTCGCGAACCAGTAACCCGGCCACGACAAAGCGGAGGGCGGGACCCGGGGGGCGCGGGTTGGGGATGGGCTGCGGTTCTTCCACGATTCAAGTGTAAATGCCGGAGACAATTAATGGTGTGATGGACGGACGGCGACATTTCATCGTCTGAAATAGTGCAGGTGCATTTTGTTGCTTGTACTTACAAGGACAACAATTATTCTCCGGCGATGGGGGCGGGGGATTTTGCGGCCTCGCGCGGGCGGAAGTAGCCCCAACCGCGTTTTGCGCATTCTTCCAAGAGCGCAAGCGAAGGGTTGACGGGGAAGGGATGGGCGGCGATCTCGAGCATGGCGAGGTCGTGGAGCGAGTTGCCGAAGACGGCGTCGGGATGGGGCAGACCTACGCGGCGGAGTGCCACGGCTTTTGCCGGGCCGGTGGGAACGTCGACGAGTTCGCTGGTGATGATGCCGTCGACTACCATGACTTCGGCGGCGAGAACCCGCTCTTCGGGAATGCCGAAGGTGCGCACACCTTCAGCGACGACCCACTTGTTGGTGGAACTGACGGCCCACAGCTCGACGTTGGCAGCCTGGAGCTTCGCGACGAGTGCGGCAACTTCGGAAAAGATGTGCGGCTGAACATGCTCGGTGAAGTAGCGGGCTGCGGCAGAGCGCAGTTCCTGTTCACGCAGGCCGGAGTAGATCTGCACCATTTCGCCGCAGATCTGCGCCTCACCGACGGAGCCGGCTACGTACGCGCGATAGCGGGTATCCATCCAATCAGAAGTGGAGCGAGAGACGATGCCCTGTTCGAGCGACCAGACCATGAATCCGTGACCGGAGTCGCCGCTCCAGAGGGTTCCGTCGCAATCGAAAACGGCGATTTTGGGGGCGGCCTGGAAGACCAGACGTTCGAGTTGTTCAGCAGTCCATGGGGTGATTTCGAGTTGCATTGATGACAAGCGAATTTGAACCTCTGTTCAAGAATATCCAACACTATTGTCGTCCATCACACCCTGCGGATGCACGCGACGTTAGAATGATGGGTTACTCGAGGAGTTATTGATGCGTTTCAGGCTTTCATCAAAGATTATTTTCTTTCTTGCAGTTATGGGCATGAGCCTCTCGATGGTGCAGGGGGCAGGGGCGCAGTTCTCGAGCCCGGCGTCTCTCAGCGCCACAACGGTTCCAGAATCTGATCTGATTCAGCCGGCGGAACTGGCGGGGATACTGAAAGCGGGCGGAGCAGAGCGGCCAGTCGTATTTCAGGTGGGTTCGTACGTGATGTTCCAGCAGGCTCATATTCCGAATTCGGCATTTGCGGGGCCGGGCTCGCAGCCGGCGGGATTGATGCTTCTGAAGAAGTTTGCGGCGCCGCTCAAAAAGAACCAATTGATTGTGATTTATTGTGGCTGCTGCCCGTGGAATCACTGCCCGAATATCGGTCCAGCGTACAAGCAACTGCACGATCTTGGATTCACGAACGTGAAGGCGCTAAACATCGCGAAGAACTTCGGTGACGACTGGGTGGCGAAGGGCTACCCGGCGGAGAAGGGTGAGTAGCGGCAGCTTGCGCGTCGCGAACTTCGGGACGCGCTTTCTTTCAATCACATTGTGTGCGCTTTTGCTCTGCGTTGCCGGTTTGTGCGCGCAGACTCCGCCGGAGCTGGTGCAAAAACCAGCACCGACTTTTGTCCGCAATGATCTCGCCGGCCAGAAGATTGCGCTGGAGAAGTATCGGGGCAAAGTCGTGCTGCTGAATTTCTGGGCAACGTGGTGTGCCGGGTGCCAGGTGGAACTACCGAAGTTTTCCGCGTGGCAGAAGAAGTATGGCGCGCAGGGCTTCAGCGTGCTCGCCGTTTCAATGGATGACACCGTCACGCCGGTGCGCAAGACGGTTCGCAGATTGCAGCTTGATTTTCCGGTTGTAATGGGCGACGCGCAACTTGGCGAAGTGTACGGCGGCCTTTTAGGGCTTCCGGTGACCTATCTGATCGATCGCGAAGGGAAGATCATCGCGAAGTTCAATGGCGATTCCGATCTCGAAGATATGGAACGCACCATTCAAGCTGCCCTTCGTCAGTGACGAGCTACCACGAAAATGGAAAAATCCGTTAACGACCTTGATGCCTTGATGAACGAGGTTCGGTAACTCCGCAAGATAACTCAAGTCACATCATTCGACGCGGATAATCAAGCGTGTGGGCGTTGAAAACAACCTCGGGCTCTTGAAGGACTACCAGGCGTATCTTCGCGTGGAAAAGGGGTTGCGCCCGCTGACCTGCGAGGCATACGACGGCGATCTGAAGACGTTTGCCGAATTTCTGGAGGGTCGGCAAGGCGTGCTGGTAACGGCGGTACAAGAGGATGTGGCGGCGTTTCTTGAGCATTTACGCGCGCATTCGATTGATTCGCGTAGTGCGGCGCGGAAGCTTAGCTGCCTGCGAGGGTTCTACAAGTGGCTGCTGCTGGATCGTCGCATCCATCATGACCCGACGGTGAATATCGAGTCGCCCAAGGCGTGGAAAGTGCTGCCGAAGTCGATGGCGGAGCCGGAAGTGGCGGAGATGTTGGAGCGCGCGGCGATGGCAGCGGCGCATCCACAGGCGCAGGCCACTGCGCTGCGCGATTGCGCGATTCTGGAACTGCTATACGCGGCTGGACTGCGCGTTTCGGAGATCACGGGACTGGGCACGAGCGATCTGGGGTTGGATGCCGGTCGCGTGCTGGTGCGTGGCAAGGGTGACAAGGAGCGGATTGTTCCGCTGGGTCGCACGGCCATAGCAGCATTGGAGACTTATCTCCGACAGGGTAGGCCGCATCTTGCGCGGATCAGTTCGAAGCGAAAGACAACTCCGAGCCGGCAAGACCCGACGCGGCTGTTCTTATCGCTGCGGGGAATGCCGCTGACGCGGCAATGGGTGTGGCACCTGGTGAAGACGAGCAACAAGGATGCGAGTCCGCACAAGCTGAGACATAGCTGCGCGACGCACATGGTGGAACATGGCGCGGACTTACGCAGCGTGCAGATGCTGCTGGGGCACGCGGATATTTCGACGACGCAGGTGTATACGCACCTGGCACTGGGACGATTGAAAGCGGTGCATCGGGAGCATCATCCAAGGTCGAAGGCAAAAACGCAGAACAACGATGCGACGACCGGAGAGGCAGTGCGTGGAAGCTCGCTGCGCATCATCCACGGGGGCAAGGCGAAGAAGCGCGACGTTGAAGATACTGCGCGTCAGGACAAGGAGCAGGAGTAATGTTCACCGGCGACGAACAGGAAACAACGGTGGCTGCTCCACCGGCGCTCTCCGGGCTAGTGGATGAATACCTGCGCGTTCTCCGCAACGAGCGCGGGTCGTCAGAGCATACGCTGCGGGCGTATCGGCGGGAGTTGATTGATTTCGCCTCATACATGGCCGAACGACAGGCTGCGGTGGGCACGGTGGATCGGATCGAGCATCTTCACATTCGCACCTATCTGGGTACGTTGCTTGAGCGTGGGCTGTCGAAGGCCTCGACGGCCCGGGCCTTGGCGGCGATTCGGAGCTGGTTCAAGTGGCTGGCGCGAACGAGGCGTGTCGAGCAGAACGTTGCTTCGCTGGTGGCGACGCCGCGACTGCCGAAGCACTTGCCGCGGGTGCCGTCGATTGAGCAGATGAACCGGGTGGTAGACAGTGTTGGAGACGATGCTGCAAGCTGGCCGACGCGTGACAAGGCAATTCTGGAATTGCTGTATGGATGCGGAATTCGCAATGCGGAGTTGACGGGTCTGAATCTGAACGATATTCACTGGGCGAATGAAGCGATCCTGGTGCGTGGCAAAGGACAGAAGCAGCGGCTTGTACCGCTGGGCGATGCGGCGGCGCTGGCCCTGCGTGCTTACCTGGGCGAGCGGGCAGCGCGGTTGACGGCAAAGGCCGTCGGCGCGAGGGCTCCATCGACTACTGCATTGTTTGTGAGCTTGCAACTGCGCGGACTGCGCAAGCCAGGTGGCGACGCGCGTCTGACCACACGGAGCGTGGGGCGGATTGTGAAGCGGGTCGCCATTCTGCGTGGGCTCTCGGCCGACGTGCATCCGCACACCTTGCGACATGCATTTGGCACGCATTTGCTGGAGGAGGGCGCAGATCTGCGCGCGATCCAGGAACTGTTGGGGCATGAGCGTCTATCGACGACGCAGCGGTATACGCAGTTGACGACATCTCAGCTGGAAGCTGTGTACGACCGGACACATCCTCGAGCGAAGTAGGTTTCGGCAAATTTCAATCGGTATCGGCCAGCCTTCGGTTCCATCTCCTTGAACCGCGAATCTTCATTTAACTCAAGCCGGCTTGCAGTGGCCACGCCGATGTTTCAACTGATTGCGGCGCTGTCTCTACTGGGATGCGAACGCTTATCTGGGTACCTTGCATCAGCTTCGAAGAGATGGAAATTGTCCCTCTCACAGCCTTCACACGCTCGCGCATGCTGATCAGACCAAGTCCCCTCCCATTGTTGACCGACTCGACATCAAAACCAACCCCGGCGTCGCTGATTGTGAGTTGAATCTCGCCGGGTATTCCTCTGAGGTGAACGTCGAAATGCGAAATCTGGCTATGCTTTGCCGCGTTGTGCAATGCCTCCTGCACAATACGGAACAGGCATAGAGCGACGTCTGGCGCGATGGGTTTCGGCAAGCTGTCGCTTTGAAAGTCAATCTTCAACTTCTGCTTTTCTCCGAATTCCTCGCAAAACCCTCTCATGGCGGGCACAACGCCAAGATATTCCAATTTCGAGGAATGCAGCTCGTGAGACAAGGCCTGGATATCGGAGCCAATCTCCAACGTGTGCTGGCGGAGCATGTCAATGCGGCGGAGAGCATCGCCGTTGACTTCAGGAATATCATGCCGGAGCCTGTCCAACTCAACGGCCAGCAATGCCATTCGCTGGGAGAAGTCGTCATGAAGTTCTCGAGCGATACGGGTGCGCTCGTCCTCCTGCGCTTCAATCAATCTGCTGCTAATGCCGTGAAGCGCATCTTCTGCGAGCTTGCGCTCGGTCACATCCAAGCAGGAGCCTATGTAGCCAGCGAATGAGCCGTCGGAATTAAATCGGGGCACCCCGGTGTCGAGAACCCAACGAAATTCCCCGTCGCTGGCCCTGAGACGATACTCCATCTTGAAGGGCTCTCGCCGGTCGAAGGCTTGGTTATAGGTTTCCAGGCACCGTTTCAGATCTTCTGCATAGACTCCCTCTGCCCAGCCGTTTCCCAATTCGGCGGACAGGCGCCTTCCCGTGAAGTCGAGCCAGGGCTTATTGAAGTAGGTGCAGAGCTTGTCGGTGCCGGACATCCAGATCATCACGGGCGCGGTATTCGATACAAGACGGAAGCGTTCCTCGCTTTCGCGCAGTGCGCCTTCTGCTTGCTTGCGCTCGTTGATGTCCTGGACCGTGCCATGAAGCTGCACGACGCGGCCTTCGGCATCGCGTATCGCCTCACCTCGTCCGATTACCCATCGCGTCGTGCCGTCTGGATGAATCATTTCAAGATCGAGCTGGTATTGTGTTCCGGTCCGCAACGATTCCTCGACGGCGCGGCTCAGCCGCTCCCAACTTTCGGCGGTGTACAGCTTTGGATGTTCCTTGTAACTGGGCGCCGGCTGCGCTGGATCGATAGCCGCGATGCGATAGAGTTCCTCCGACCAAGTGACGGAATCTGTCGCCGGGTCCCACCGCCAGGCACCAACCTTGGCGAGCTTTTCAGTCTTCTGAAGCTCAATTTCTTTTTGCCGTCGGGCTTCTTCAGCTTGCTTCCGATCGGTTACGTCTACTGCGATGCCGAGTCCGCGCGATGGGCCGCCTCCATTGCCGGCGAGGAATTCTCCTCTGTCGGCAAGCCATCGCATGGTCCCATCCGGGCGCATCACGCGATATTCGGCTCTATATGGGGTCTGCTTCTGCATGGCAACTGCGAGTGCTTTCGATACACGCTCACGATCGTCTGGATGGATACGCTCAAAGAACTCATCTTCTCCAGCGAGGTGGGTATCGGCGCTTATGCCAAACGTCGATTTCAGGTCGCCGAACCAGATGTTTTGCCCGTTAGCGAGGTCCCAATCCCACCCCATTGACTTGCCGGACTCCATGACCAAACGAAGCCTGTCGTGGGCTATGCCTACGTCGGACGTGAACTCGCGGTTCACAAGGTAATTCTCTGCAAAGGCTCCGAGGGCGAGAAGAATGCCAGCCGCCATAACAATGAGAAGGCGAGCCTGATGGGTGCCAGTGGGTTCGTCGGTTCGGAACAGTTCCCAGGCGCCGACAGCGGGAATCGCGAGCACTGCCAGGATCGCCAGGACAGAGCTATACCGCGGCGCTGTGGTGTCCAAAACGACGGCGTGGGCCAGCTTCGGCTTCAACTTGCCGCCCTGAACCGCTATCCAAAGAAACCATAAGATGGAGGCGGTGAACGTCATTCCAATGAGGCCTCGCCCGACCGAATAATTGGTGCCAGTCAGATCGCCGGAAGGATCTTTCAAAGCCCAAACGAGGTTCGCCGCGAGGGAGCCGCACGCGTACAGAAGAGAGGCGCCGAACAGATGCTGATAGATGAATTCCCATGGGGATTGCGAACGCGAGATCAATCTAGCAAGAATGGCAATCAGCACGAGGTTCTCACCAAAGTAGACGGCCTCAAAACGCAGGATCATTGCCGCTCCCTGTGCTCCGTACTCATAGGGATACAGGAAGAAGGCATACGCAAAGACCCAGACGAAGAGCAGGATCAGGAGGTTTAACGTCGTTCGGTAGGGTCTCTGGCTGGGTAACCGTAGGTGGGGACGGGATGCCACTGCAGCGATGATCAGCACGATGTGCAGAAATAGAGGAGGATTGTCGAACAGGAATTCCGGAATCTTGCCATGCAGGACCACACTGTTAATCCAAGAGCAGGGAACCAGCGCCCAAAGCCCAAAGGCTGCTGCAAGGAACGACCAGAATAAGCGGATCGCTTGCCTGTTCTGCATCGCGTTCCGAATAGAAACCCCGCTGGCCAGCAGAAGCAAAACGAGATAGCTGATTTCGCAATATGCGACCAGGGCGGGTCCCTGCCTCAGAGTGAGCGAGAGAACCGCCTGGGCCGCCAGAAGACACACGACCGCAACAGGCCACGCATAGAGCCTTCGTCCGAGTCTTCGAGGGAAGGAGGAACTCAGCATGGGCCTTCCTGGGTTTGCTTCGGTATTTCCGTGCACAACTCGCCGCGCGGGATATCAGCAGGCAAGGTGCGCAGCGGTGTGATTCACCAACATCACTTTGTTACAGCGATTACGACGGATTCTGTCAGGACTGCGTCAACGGATTCGCCGACAGCCAGACCGCTGAGATCCACACCATTTTTAACCCTTACGGTTTTCTTCTTGCCTTCTGGGTCCAGATACGTGACCTTCCGCTTTCCCGTATCGATGGCCAGAATCTTACCACTGATGGCTGTTGTTTCCACCATCACGACACCCGGCTTCGATCCTTTTGGGTTGACACCGATTACACCTCCGCTCGCTGCGGACGGAGCTTCTCCCGACTTGTTCACGGTGACCAGAAGTTCTTCAGTGCATGCAATCTTCAGATGATCACCCGGTTGCACTTGATCGAGATTCTGGGCTGACTTATCGACCTTGTAGGTTTTCGTCTTTCCGTCATCGAGTGTGAGTTTGACCTGGTGTTTTTCGAGGTTGATGCTATCGACGACCGCAGAGATGGTGACAACTTCGACATCATCGATACCGTGAGTGGGAGAGAGGGCTTGGGCATTGGACTTATTAAGGGGGGAGAGGATGCAGAGCGAGGTTACGGCTAAAAGGCCAAAGGCAGTTTTCATGGTTTCTCCATTCCGGTAGGCGCTACAAAGAGCAGCGTGAGTAGCGAGTTGAGTGTTTTATGGAAGATGGGATGGTCTCTCTATATCAATGAAAAATCGCTGGGACTGGCTTTGGAAACTGTTAGATCTGACAGCTCCTTTGGATATAACGATTTGCTCTCAATTGCGAGGGCTACGTCATCCCAATTTGGAGAATTTTCGGGCGGCTGGGTTTGATTGTCCTCAGGAACAGATTGTTGTGTAAGTCGGAGTCCCGAGGGCGAATGGCAGGTCGAGTACGAAATTAGAAGAGTCTCGTCACGCAAGGTCGTGAGATGGGTCACGGTACAATCCAAGCTCTCGGTGCTAAATGGGGCATGTTTGAATCTAGAGTCCGCTGAAGTGCGGTTGTTCGTTCCTCTTGACAGAGGGCGACCGGCATCGGGAAGCTGATTTGCTGTAAGGCCCCGGCAGTTTCACCGAAGAGAGCAATTCCGCCGCCGACGCCTTTGCGCGTCAAAGAGATTCTTCAGCGACCCCATCGCCGAATCATCGCGGGCTGTTTTATCGGCGTCTCGACATTTTGCTCGATCAATCGCCTGAGCGCGCGAAACAAGATGCGGATGCAAGTCTGCGTCCGGGAATTCAGTGCTTCGCTCCTGCCCAGGTACACCACCACGACAAAGCTGAGGCCTGCAACCCGCGGAATCATGCTCGATCCAGGAGGGCATATGTTCACAGTGCACATTCCAGTTAGAAAGAAGTACCTCGGGTTTTCGTTATCAGCGCTCGGGCTGTTCCTTTCTATTTTGCTGGTTTCTTCAACCGTTGTGCTCGCCGGTCCGGGAAGCAAGGTGAGACAACAGTTCACGATTTTCGATGCACCCGACGCCACCTACACTTACGCCGGCAACATTAACGACCTCGGCATTGTTACGGGGTACTTTTTCGACGCAAGCCGCCGGATTCACGGTTTTCTTCGAGATGCGGACGGCGAGATCATCGTCATAGACGCCACGCCTGATGCGATGGATACAGAACCCGCAGGCACCAACGCGCGCGGGGAGACTG